>NZ_QENX01000001.1:2917500-4025000 GCF_003096795.1 Flavobacterium sp. 103
AAACAATCCATTGGTGTGCATGTTCGCGTGGAGCCCAGGTGTTAAAGGCACTCAGGTGCTTTTTATATTGTCTTTGAAGTTTTTTACCATTGACACCGAAGAAGCCTCCAATGGTATGGCAATCAGTAGCGCTGCTATCTATTAATTTCTTTTAAAAAAGCCGCAAACTCTTGAGTCATGCGGGTTCCCTTGGCTGCTAACTGCCAATCTCTTTTAATAATTTCTCCTGTGGTTTTATTGGTCCAGCGACGTCTTTTGATGTGCAGATACACATACTTACCCCGCAGAGGAAAGTCCTGAATAGTAATCTGATCCTGAAAGCCCTTTGAGACTAATTCAAGTGCGTCAAACTCTTTTGGTGGCTTGGCATTCTCTTCAAAATATAGGTGTACTATTTCTTCTGTGTTAGTAGCGGAAATCACTTCAAAGTGATCTACTAAAAAATCAGGTAGCATAAATTTTAAAAGGTCTATAGGAGTCATCTCTAATTCTTAGATTACAAATTTCTAATTTTATTTTGACATTTCCTCCCCAGGTTTTGTTCTTGATCCAATAGCAATTTTAAAAACTATTCAAAATTACCCTAGATAGATACTAAATTGTCTTAATATGTAATATATCGTTTTCGTAAGGTTAAAATAGCATTTGTATCGGAAAATGCAGTTGTGTTTTAAACAGAATTATGATACTACTTTAGCAATAGAAATTATTACTAATTTAAAACAACAGTATTATGAAAGCGATTTTAAAACTTAGTCTGGTAGTATTGGTGGCAATGACCACGATGAGTACTTATGCAATCGATGGTGATTTTTTACTTAATGTAAAAAAAGGAACGGGTAAAGAAATTAGTTTTTCGGTAAATGAGATTCAGAAGGCCAATGTAACGATTTACGATAAATTCCACAATGTAATCTATTCTGAGACTGCCACGGGAAAAGGGGGGATTTTGAAAACCTACAGCCTTGAGGAGTTTCCTGACGGGGTTTATTTCCTGGAAGTGGAAACCAATCTGAAGAAAGTGACGCACGAGATTGTGATCACCAATGAGGTTTCTACACTATCGAGAAAATCAGTGGCCGAGGTGTACAAAGGGGATCTGAAAATGAAGAACCAAAATGTGGCCACGGTGAATTAATTGGGTTATTTTAAAAAAAGTGCTTACTTCGAAATCACAAAAAACACCTCCTCTTTGGGGCTTTTTTTTTGTTTATAGGACAATACTAAATTTAATCATTAAATACTAAATACGGTTATGGAAACGTGATTGCATGAGGGATGGGAATGGCATCTCCCGATTTAGAAAAACAAGGCTTTTCTGCCGTAGTTTTTGTTAATCGGGAATACAATGCACAGCCCGACCCGTAGGGACATGCCATAAAAGAAATCGAGAATTTAACTAGGGTTTTTGTGGTATTAAAAGTTTATCATCATTATGTTTTACGCTTCTAGTTTTCTATGTAGGTAATCAGAATAGTATCCTGACAATATTAAGGCAATGACTGTGGTTAATCCAAAAAAGGGATTAATATTAATCAGTGAATCTTCAGAATTGACTACTACAAATGAACCGTAGCCGAGATATCCGTATATTGATGATAAAAGGGCGAACATGGAGGCCAAGATAGATACACCTCTAATTCTAAAACGAAACGTGGCCCATAATAATATTATAATAAATAGATATTGATCATTTGGATGATCATAAGCAATTAGTAAACATACTAATACTGTTGCTAATCCTAAGAAAATAGCTTCTAGAAGTGAAGTGGAGATAATTTTTATGTGATGACGATAGAACCAAGATATTAGAAAAGGAGTTATAAGTATTGTACCAATTAAATCACCTTTCCATAGAGTTGTCCAATTGGAAATAAAGTGGTTTGGTACACTTAGACCCCAAAACGAAATAGCTGAAACGCATAACAAAGAACAAATACCACAATATAAAACGCTTATTCCTAAAAAGGATATAACTGAAGATCCTGATTTTAATGGATATTCGCCTTTGTTGATTGAATTAATTAAGTAAGTACTTATTATTACTGCGATTGCGACTCCTGTAGCTACTGATGCTGAAGAGAGTATGGTTTCGAGTAATGATTTGTCCAGCATTTTGCAAACATCCCAAAAAGAAAACATATTTGCGACAAATGATCCTATCCAAACTCCAACTATTGCTTTGCGTCCTATAATTAATACAGCAGCAAGTGCAAATCCTACGTCGGGGAAAATTGGAGATAGATTGTCTGGGGAGACAGTTATTCTGAAGCTCAAAAAAGCAAGTACATTGAAGATAAATGCAACCAAAATAATTTTAAATGTTGAAGATTTTAAAAAAAAAGGCGTGTAATAATCGTTTGCATCTAACTTGTACATAATTAATGGATTTTTTTTACTCTATTGAAATTCAGAAAGCTAATGTAGCAAATTTAGTATTTAATTTTTAATTGTATTTTCTTTAATGACTTAAAAAGTGTTTCTACAACTTATTTTTGTACAAAACTTTACTATTCGTTTCGTGTAATTAGTGTCCCGAAATTTATCTAGCAGTGTATATTTATGATTTAACCAAAAAAATAGAGGCTGCCTTTTCAGACAACCTCATAATATATTTTTAAATAAAATTGGAATTACATTGTAATAGGAAATTCAATTCCGTTTTGAGTATAAGTGCCTTTATTGTCACAATCTCCATTGCCATAATTAATTGTTCCGTTTAAAATAGTACTTTCTACTTTTAGTTTTCCTTTGGATACATAATCACAAGAGAAATTTTTAACTAAAGGTTCTAAAACCGTTAAAGTGATTTTGGCACCATTCTGTTTGGTAACAGTATGAGTTCCTTCAATCATTTCGTACGTGTTGTCTGTTAATGTAGGTGTTGTTGCTCCAACAGTTTGTTTTATTGTATAAGAGCCTGCGTTTTGATATACATCCCCTTTAGTATCTGTAAATATACCATCGGTAACTGTTCTTGTCCATTGAGGTACAGTTGTAGTTGTGTTTTTGTACACAATTTTTCCTGCTACTTTATTGCCATTTACAGAGTAGTCTACCCTTTCAACAGTCATGGTGCTGCCTGTCTCCGTAATATAATTAGAAAAAGTGATTTTCAATTTTCCTTTTCTGGTGATGCCATTAGTTACGCATCCTGTTGTTCCAAAATCTACATAGAATGTTTTAGGAAAAGTTGATGTTATTGGATCCATTGTCACGGTTCCACATGAACTGGTCAAAGATTTTCCTGTTTTTTTAGCAGTTAATTTGTCGAATGATACTTGAGTTCCTGTTTGAATATCCATTTCATTTACCGCATCAATAGAAGCTGATGCTACTACTGAACTATTGTCGGTAGCACTCAAAGAATCTTCTTTTGTACATGAAATAAATAGAAAACAAGTAAGGGTAAATGCTGCTGATAAATAAAAGTTTTTCTTCATAAAAAATAATTTTTAGGTTAGGTTTATTTAATTTGGGTAAGCAAATTTATTATTTTATGTGAAGTATCAATGGTTGTGACTGTTAAATATTGAATTAAATGTTAATATTTTGTTTTTTTGTAGTAAAAACAATCAATTAATGGAATTTGAAATGACTGGAAACATTTGGTAATTCAGCCAAATCAAGTTCCAGTTCAGTAGTACCATCATCAACAAATGCTCCTACAGTAAAGGAACCATAAGCATAAAAATTAAGTTCGGCTGATTGTTTGTCTACTTTTACGAGCTTGAAAGGTGGGTCGTCAAACGTATTATGCAAAGCGAATAAAACTAGGTCGCCGTTTGTTAATGGATTATTTTTGGGATTTGTAGAAACTATCTGGAGGTTTATTTTATACAATCCTTTGGTTTCTTCAATAACAGTTGCTTTTAATTCTCGCTCATTATTTATGGCACTTGATTTCCATTGTCCTTTTTGAGGATCATCATGATGGGTGATAAGGCCTTTATGCAGTTTCATTTTGGCTTCATTAATCATTTTATCCACATGCAACTCTATATTTCCGTTCCCTTTTTTGAATTCGTCAGAATCGACTAGTTTTTTAACAACAGCTTTAATGTTGGAATTAGACATAGTTGGTGCGTTTACCTTGTCGATTAACGCTTTGACCAATTGCTCTTTTTCATGAACCAAACTTTGAAACTCGATAATCTTTTTATCTTTTTGTTTATTCTCTTCTTTTGCTTCAAGCAGCTTTTCCTTTGTAATTTCCAGTTCTCTGCGGATCAAATTGTCGTCAGCATATTTGTATTTGTTGGATAAAACCAATCTCATATAATTGTATCCGATAAATAAACCTAAAAAGCTGAAATAGAAAAGGATGCCAATTGTGTAGATATTCAATAATTGGTCATTATATTTTGCAGCTATTCTTATATATTCTGCAAAGGAATTGATATATCCAGGAATTTCTTTTAAATTGATTAAAATAAAACCGACAATTATTTTAGTTAACCAGTCTGAGATTCCGATTAAGCCATTGTTGAGTGCATAATCTTTTCCTGTTTTATTGCCTCGCCTAGGCATTCCAAATAAAGTGCCCAAAAAAAATGAACTAATAAAAGCTGCTATTCCTAGTGTTAAACCTATAAAAAGAATTTTTCCGCCCATTTCTGGAATTGTGATGGGAAAACCAATAAGAGGAATCATTCCCAAAAAAAGACCCATATATAATGTGAGTAAAACCGAAGTTTCAGCTTCTTTACCTGTATTTTTTTCTTTCTCTAATTCCGTTTCATTTTGACTTTTGGTTTCGTGATTCGTCATAAGCGTAGATTTTAATTAGGTTCTAAATCAAATTAGTTTTTAATTGGTTTGTGAAGCTTAATTTTAAATAAAGAAATGAACTCATTTTCCCGAAAGGAGGGATGTTTTTTAAAGAAAGAAATGAAGACTGCTAGATTCTAAGAAGCCAAATAAACGATTCGTTTATTTCTTTCAATTCTTAAAATTAAGCAAAAAAATAACAAAATGGAAGCATAAGTGCTTATTTTAAATAAATTAGCTTTGGTTTTTGAAAAAATTAAGCAAAAAAAGCAATGATCTTGGGGCATAAAAAAACCTGCAAGTTTGAGCTTGCAGGTGTGGATTTTCCCTTTTAAAAAGCAAAGTAAAATTATTTGATCAAATCAAAACTTCTCTTCACGAAAGCCGTAAGTTCTTCGCCTTTCAAAAGGTTTTGAGATAATTTAGCCAAATCCAAAGCTTGTTTTACCAAACTTTCCTGAGCCGATTTGTCTTTGTTATTCAAAATGCTTGTAGCCAAATCTGAATTGGTATTTACAACCAAATTATACATTTCCGGCATATTACTCATTCCAAACATTCCACCACCACCAGACTGGCTCATTTCCTTCATTCTACGCATAAATTCAGGTTGCGTAATGATAAATGGAGCTGCATTGCTGTCTAACGCTTCCAATTGTACGGTATATGCTTTTGGAATATAAGTTTCTAATGAAGTTTTTAAACTTTCTTTTTCTTCTTCAGATAATTTAGAAATTGCAGCGTCTTCTTTCTTGATTAAGTTATCAATATGGTCAGAATCGACACGAACAAAATGCAATCCACTATTATCACCTTCAATTTTTTGAATTAAATGTGAGATAATTGGAGAGTCCAAAAGCAATACTTCATATCCTTTATCTTTTGCAATTTCGATATAAGAGTGTTGCGCTTCTTTGTTTCCTGCATATAAAACAACCAATTTTCCGTCTTTGTCGGTTTGTTTTTCTTTTAGGTTTTCTTTTAATTCTTCAAGAGTGAAGTATTTGTCATCTACTGTTGGGTATAAAACAAAAGCTCCAGCTTTTTCGTAGAATTTATCCTCAGATAGCATTCCATATTCCAGAACAATTTTGATGTCATTCCATTTTTGCTCAAAATCTGCTCTGTTTTCATTGAATAAAGATTTCAATTTATCGGCAACTTTACGAGTGATATAGTTTGATATTTTCTTAACAGCGCCATCAGCTTGTAATCCTGAACGGGAAACATTCAAAGGAATATCTGGGGAATCAACAACACCGCGAAGCATCATCAAAAATTCAGGTACAATTCCTTCTACATTATCCGTTACGTACACTTGATTTTGGTACAATTGAATTTTGTCTTTCTGAATTTGTAAGTCAGAACCTAATTTTGGGAAATATAAAATACCAGTTAAATTAAAAGGATAATCTACATTCAAATGAATATGGAATAATGGCTCCTCAAATTGCATCGGGTACATTTCACGGTAGAAATCTTTGTAATCAGCATCCGATAAATCAGTTGGTTGTTTTGTCCAAGCTGGATTAGGATTGTTGATGATATTGTCAACTTCTACTTCTGTAAAAGTATTTTCTTTGTCTTCAGATTCAACAAACTCGCCTTTCTTTTGTTCTATTTTTTCTTTTTTTGTTCCAAATTTAATTGGAATAGGCATGAACTTATTGTACTTGTTTAACAATCCAGAGATTTTAAATTCTTCCAAGAATTCAAGAGAATCTTCTGCGATGTGCAAAATAATTTCAGTACCTCTAGTCGTTTTGTCAGCTGGTTCCAATGTGAACTCTGGACTTCCGTCACAGGTCCAGTGTGCAGCTGGTTCGTCTTTGTATGATTTGGTAATGATTTCCACTTTTTCCGCTACCATAAAAGCAGAGTAAAAGCCAAGACCAAAATGACCAATGATTCCTGAATCTTTGGCAGAATCTTTGTATTTGTCCAAGAACTCTTCAGCTCCAGAAAAAGCAACCTGATTGATGTATTTTTCTACTTCATCGGCAGTCATTCCCAACCCTTGATCAATGATGTGGAGTTTTTTGCCTTCTTTGTCAATTTTAATTTCAATAATCGGAGAACCATATTCAACTTTAGCTTCACCAATACTGGTAAGGTGTTTTAGTTTTAAAGTTGCATCGGTTCCGTTTGAAATCAATTCACGCAAGAAAATTTCGTGATCACTATAAAGAAACTTCTTGATTAAGGGAAAGATGTTTTCAACCGAAACATTAATTTTACCTGTTGTCATGTTTTTATATGTATTAATGGTTTTACAATTGGTAAAAGTAACTTTCAAATAGAGTACCAATTACTTTGAAAGTGACAAATTGTCGTAAGTAAATTATATAAACAAAAAAATAAATTTTAATAATTTTCATATGTACCTTTGTGCTTACATTAATTTAAAATTGAAAAAAAAATGAGGAAAATTCTTTTAATATGCACTATGGCCATTTTGGTTTTTGCATGTAAATCTGCGTCTACTGCGCCTGCAACACCGGAGCCAGTTTCTAACGCTCCTATAACAAAATTAGACAAGACTTCTCAGGTCGCAATAAAAGGAAATTGGCAGATTACGAATGTTAGTTATCCAGGTTCGGATTATATTAAAGTAAACTCTTTTAATCTTGCTGATTCAAAATGTTTTGTGGGAAGTACATGGAAGTTTATTTCAAACAACAATAAAGGGAATATGACTTTGAACAGCCCTAGTTGTGCTGCTTTTACATCTGATATCACTTGGTATGTGAATAAAGAAGGACAGTTTGTTCTAAAGATTTTAGACGAAGGACTGAAGTCTAAAAAAGTAAAAACTGGTTTCGTTCTTGGGGTTAGAAATCAAACAGAAACTTCATTTGAATTGATTGACAAAATAAACGTAGGGAATAATCCAACTGCTGTTGTTTACCAATTTCAAAAAGTTAACTAATTTATAATATAAAAAATAAGATGAAAAAAATAACGATTTTAGGATTAAGTAGTTTATTGGTGTTGAGTTTTCTTTTTACAGGTTGTGATTCTGTAAAGAATGCTAATAACACACAAAAAGGAGCAGGAATTGGAGCAGTTGCAGGAGGAGTTCTGGGTGCTGTGTTAGGAAATAATATTGGAAAAGGTGGAAACGCTGCATTAGGAGCTGCTATTGGAGCAGTTGTTGGTGGTGGAACCGGAGCTTTGATTGGAAACAGCATGGACAAACAGGCAAGAGAGATTGATCAAGCTTTGCCAGGTGCCGATGTTGAACGTGTAGGAGAGGGAATTCATTTGGTTTTGAATGAAAATGCAGTTCGTTTTGATGTGAACAAATCATCTTTGACACCTCAGGCTAAAGCTAATTTGGATAAATTAGTTCCTGTGTTTAATTCTTATGCAGATACTAATATTGAAATTTTTGGTTATACTGACAATACAGGAAAAGCAGATTATAACTTAACGCTTTCTCAAAAAAGAGCTGAATCAGTAAAATTGTATTTAGTTTCAAAAGGATTGGTGGCTAGCCGTTTCAAAACATCAGGATTTGGTATTGCAGATCCAATTGCTTCAAATGATACTAAAGAAGGTCAAAGTCAAAACCGTCGTGTAGAATTTGCAATTACTGCCAACCAAAAAATGGTTGAAGAAGCCAAAAGTAAACAATAGTAACATCTTAGAATGTTGAAAAAAAACTGCTTTATTATGAAGCAGTTTTTTTTTGGATTTAAATCAAATATGAACAAATTATTTTTCATAAAGAAACTATATTTGTTCTCTCAAATTTTAATGTTATAGAATGCTTCAAGTTCAAAATATTTCATTCGGATATACCGAAAAAATCATTATTCAAAATGTGGATTTCACCGTCGCCAAAGGACAGAATATAGCTATTCTTGGAGAAAGTGGTTGTGGAAAAAGCACCCTTTTAAAACTTATTTATGGCATGTATGACCTAAATGAAGGACACATTTTTTATAATGAAACGGAGATTCGAGGACCTAAATATAATTTGATTCCGGGGATGCCATTTATGAAATATTTGGCTCAGGATTTTGATTTGATGCCCTATGAAACGGTTGCCGAAAATGTAGGTAAGTTTCTTTCCAATGGTTTTTTGCCCTTAAAAAAACTGCGCATTCAAGAATTACTGGAAATGGTTGAAATGACCGAATTTTCCAATGTGAAAGCCAAATTATTGAGTGGAGGACAACAGCAACGTGTTGCATTAGCGAGAGTTTTGGCGTTGGAACCCGAAGTGTTGCTGCTGGATGAACCTTTTAGCCATATCGATAATTTTAGAAAAAATGCATTACGCAGAAATCTATTTGCCTATCTGAAGAAAAAAGGAATCACCTGTTTTATTGCAACCCATGACAGTGTTGATGCTCTTTCTTTTTCTGACGAAACGATAGTTTTGCATCAGGGAAGAATTATGGAAAAAGGGCCGTCTGCAGATGTCTATAATTATCCTTTGAATAAGTATGTTGCCTCTCTTTTTGGAGAAGTAAACGAATTGAGATTATCCCAATTGATGCCAATAGAAGGAGAAGATGAAATTATATTATTGTATCCACATCAGTTAAAAGTTGATCCAAGCGGTACTTTGCAAGCAGTGGTAAAACAATCTTTTTTTAAGGGAAGTCGCTATCTAATAAAAGCTGCTTTTGACAGGAAAGCTATTTTCTTTGAACATGAAACTGCCCTAGAATTCAATCAAGAAGTGTTGCTGAAAATTATCTAAATAGTGAGATATTAAATTACTCTTAGATTTATAAATAATAAGGCAAAACTACTAATGTCTAAAAAAACACTATATTGTGCTCTTGTTTTTTAAAAGATATTTAAATTTGTACCCTTGGTTTTAATAAAATAATAAAAATATGTACCATTCAAAAATAACGGGATTGGGATATTATGTCCCAGAAAATGTAGTGACTAATGATGATTTGTCTAAAATCATCGATACTAATGACGAATGGATTCAAGAAAGAACAGGGATTCAGGAAAGAAGACATATCATTCGTGGAGAGGATACGACGACTTCAATGGGTGTAAAAGCCGCAAAAATTGCTATGGAGCGCTCGGGTGTTGCTGCTTCAGCTATTGATTTTGTTGTTTTTGCAACACTAAGTCCCGATTATTATTTTCCAGGACCTGGGGTTTTGGTGCAACGTGATTTAGGTTTGAGAACCGTTGGGGCATTAGATGTACGTAATCAATGTTCTGGTTTTGTGTATGCTCTTTCTGTGGCGGATCAATATATTAAGACAGGAATGTATAAAAATATTCTTGTGATAGGTTCCGAAGTTCAATCAACAGGATTGGATATGACAACACGTGGAAGAGGCGTTTCTGTGATTTTTGGAGATGGAGCGGGAGCGGCTATTTTGAGTAGAGAAGAAGATTTGACTAAAGGAATTTTATCGACACATTTGCATTCCGAAGGAGTTCACGCCGAAGAATTGGTTGTGACAGCTCCGGGTATGGGAGGTCGTTGGGTAACAGATATTTTGGCTGACAATAATCCGGATGACGAAAGTTATTATCCTCATATGAACGGACAATTTGTATTTAAAAATGCTGTGGTTCGTTTTGCAGAAGTAATCAACGAAGGTTTGGAAGCTAATAATTTGCAGGTTTCGGATATTGATATGTTGATTCCTCATCAGGCCAATCTGAGAATTTCACAATACATACAAAAGAAATTTGGATTGAATGATGATCAGGTATTCAACAATATACAAAAGTACGGAAACACAACTGCAGCTTCTATTCCAATTGCTTTGACCGAAGCTTGGGAACAAGGAAAAATAAAATCAGGAGATACTGTGGTTTTAGCTGCTTTTGGTAGTGGATTTACTTGGGCAAGCGCTATTATAAAATGGTAATATATTCTGTTATTGATTAAAGAATTCTATAACTGTCGAAATAAAAACTCACAATAACATTCTTTTTAAACATAAGAAACCCCAGAGTTGGCATTCTCTGGGGTTTCTTTTTTGCAACCTAATTATTAAAACTAATCTTTAGAACCCGCCACTTCCTTGGGTTTCATTTTTATCTCTTTCTTTTCTTTGAATCGCTTTGTTTTTTCCAGTTCCAAAACGATAATTGAATCCTACATAGGCAGTTTGACTTTCCCAATGGAATTCACCAGTTTGTACTTTGGGTTTTGTGGCATCAAAAGCAAAATGCATACTATCAAATAAATCGCTTACTCTGGCAGTTATGGTTCCGCTACCTTTAAGGACTGTAAGGCTTGAACCTAAATCGACTCTCCACATTGGTTTTCTTAGGAATTGCAATCCTAAATCTTCACCACGGTACATTCCTGTCAATTGAAAGCGTAAATTTTTACTGGCTTTAAAAGTGTTGCTTATGCGAGAGTTAAAAGTAGTGACATCCACTTCCACGTAATCCGTTTCTACGTAACCTTTTGTTTTTTTGTTATAAACATCAAAACTAATATTTGCAGTATACCATTTTGTAAAATCAAGATTTCCTGAAAGTTCCACTCCAAAAGCATTGTTGTCGCCCAAATTGGCATAAGATAAAATTTGTCTTTCTGGGTCATTTGGATTCTCAAAAATGGTTCGTGAAATCTCGTCATTGATTTGGCGGTAAAACACTCCTGATGTTAGGGAACCTATTTTGGTTTTTCGAGTATAATTTAATTCAACCGAATTGGTGAATTGGGGACGTAATTCTGGATTACCTTCTGAGTCTATCAAAGGAGTACTCCATTCGCGTATTGGATTTACTTGGTCGATACTCGGTCTGTCTACACGTTTTGAAACACTAAGATTAAAGGAATCATTATCATTTGGAGCATAATTTAAAAACCCTGATGGGTACACCGTGAATAGATCATCATTAAAAGCACCATCGGCTTCATTTACTTTTTTGAATAAAGCATCAGCGTTGTATTTTTCAAAACGGGCTCCAACTTGTGCATTCCATTTATTCCACTGTTTTGAAAAAGTGGTATAGGCTGAATAAATTTTTCTTTCGTAATTGAAATTTGAGTTATAGGCACCATCCAAAAGGAAGTTGTTTTTGGTGTTTTCAATTCTCGTTTCTAATCCAGCTTCAAGCTTGATGGTTTCCGTCAAAGGATTGGTGTAATCCAAATTGAGTAAAACATTTTCCCCTTTATTGGTAATGTCATTCGTTTTAGGAGTGTTGAATACACTGTTTTCGGTATTGTCGTTGTTACTGTAATTACCTTCAAACTCAAGAGTATGTCCTTCTTTTTTGAATTTTTTCTTATAATCTAGATTATAGGTTTGCGTATAATTGTCGTTTTTAGTGTCTAATAATTGATTGATACTTGGTTCTGTAGGGTCTGAAAAATCTACATTTACTTTAGATTTTCCATTTTCGTCATTAATGTTTTGGGTTGTGTAAACAGAAATAGTATTGGTGTCATTCAAATAAAAGTCTAGTCCCACTTTGGCTAAGTGAGAGGTGTTCTCATTTGAAAAATCAAATTTTTGAGTATTTTCAATAGCTCCATTGTCATCAAATGTTTCTACTTGTCCATGATTATGATGTTTACCTGTCGTTAAGCCATAATTGGCATACATGTTCACTTTACCATTACGGTAATTCATGTCAAAAGAAGAGTTTGTTTTTGGGGTTTCACCAAAAGTTACTCCGCTGTTTATGCTTCCGTTAAAACCTATTTTAGCATTTTTGTTTAAAACGATATTGATAATTCCACTCATTCCTTCGGGATTGTATTTAGCAGAAGGGTTGGTAATTAATTCAATTTGTTTGATTGAAGTGGATGGAATTTGCTGCAATAACTGAGCCGCATCAACAGTACTTGGTTTACCGTCTACAAATACCCTAACGTTCGAATTTCCTCTAAGGCTCACTGCGTTGGTTTGTGGATCGACACTTACCGAAGGAATGTTGTTCATGATTTCGGCGGCAGTTGCTCCTGCGCTCAGTAAATCTTTCCCGACGTTGATGATTTTTCGATCTGTTTTTTGTTCGATTAAGGAATGCTCTTTGATAATATCAACTGATTGGAGTTCTGTAGCTTCTTCTTCCAAAAGGATTTCTATAGTGGAACTTTTTTTTGAAGAACTCAATTCAAACGAAGTAGTGTATTTTTTGTACCCAATGAACTCTACTTCTAAAGTGAATTTTTTCAGTTCTAAGTTTTTTATCAAAAAAGAGCCATTTTCGTCAGCAACAATTCCGGTAATTACTTTTCCGGCATCTTTTATTACTATTGAAGCATACTGTACGGGTTGGTTTGTTGCTTTATTTGTTACTTTTCCCGAAATAATTCCAGGGTTTTCGGCTTGTGCAATTCCTATAAAACTCAATAGGAAAAACACTAATAGTTTAATTTTCATAATTTGTTTTTTGATTGATTGTTTTGATTGATGATTGCAAGTAAGACTGTTTTGTCTTCTTTTTGTAACACTATTTCATGAAAAAATTGATAGATCTTTCCAAAAAATATTGGGAAACTTTGATTTTTAGCATTTTGTAACTAAATTTTTTTTTGATATTTTTTGGGCTTAAGTAGTTTTAAAATGCTTTTTTTTTATTTTTTAGGAGTAGTATTCTATATAAATTAGATTATGTCGAGAGTTAATATTCCTATTGAATGGAAGTAATATTTTAGGACACTTTCTTTTTATAAGAACTACCAACTAGAATGTTATTTTTCACTTTCTATATTTGGCGAATAAGCCTTATATTTGCACACTTAAAAAAATCAAGTATACATGTCATTATCCAATATTCTTACCCCATCTATAGAGAAAGCTATCCAAACTTTGTTTGATGTAACAATTGATAAAATAGAGTTTCAAACCACAAGAAAAGAGTTTGAAGGCGATATTACGATGGTTATTTTTCCATTACTTAAATTGGTAAAAAGCAATCCTATTGAATTGGGAAATAAAATTGGAAATTATCTTGTAGAAAATGTTCCGGAAGTCGCTCGTTTTAACGTGGTTTCCGGGTTTTTGAATATTGTGATTGCAGATCAATATTATTTGAATTTCTTCAACGAAATAAGAAGTGCTGAAAAATTTGGATTTGTGACGCCTTCGGCAAATGACAAAGCGGTAATGGTAGAATATTCTTCGCCAAACACTAACAAGCCTTTGCACTTAGGACACGTTCGTAATAATTTATTGGGTTATTCGGTAGCTGAGATTATAAAAGCTTCTGGGAAAAAAGTATATAAAACACAAATCATCAACGATAGAGGAATCCATATTTGCAAGTCAATGTTGGCTTGGCAAAAGTTTGGAAATGGAGAAACTCCTGAATCTACTGGATTGAAAGGCGATAAATTGGTTGGTAACTATTATGTGGCTTTTGATAAAGCTTACAAAGCAGAAATTACCGAATTGATGGAAACCGGAAAAACTGAGGAGGAAGCAAAAAAAACAGCTCCAATTATTCTCGAAGCGCAACAAATGCTTTTGGATTGGGAGAATGGAAAACCAGAAGTTATCGAACTTTGGAAAACTATGAACCAATGGGTTTATAATGGTTTTGCCACTACCTATAAAAATCTAGGTGTAAATTTTGACAGCTATTACTACGAAAGCAATACCTATTTATTGGGGAAAGATGTAGTTCAAGTAGGATTGGACAAAGGAATTTTTGAAAAAGATCCTGACGGTTCTGTTTGGATTGATTTAACCGATGAAGGATTAGATCGTAAAATTGTATTGCGTTCAGATGGGACTGCAGTTTATATGACTCAAGATATTGGTACTGCGATTCAACGTGTAAAAGACATGCCAGATGTTGGAGGAATGGTATACACTGTTGGTAACGAACAGGATTATCACTTTAAAGTATTGTTTTTAATTCTGAAAAAATTAGGATTTGACTGGGCCTCAAGTTTATTTCATTTATCGTACGGAATGGTAGATTTGCCTTCTGGAAAAATGAAAAGCCGTGAAGGTACTGTAGTGGATGCCGATGATTTGATGCAGGAGATGACTGATACAGCTCAAAAAATTGCCGAAGATTTAGGGAAACTAGAAGGTTATTCTGCTGAAGAAAAGTCAAAATTATACAATACAATAGGTCTTGGAGCGCTTAAATATTATATTTTGAAAGTAGATCCAAAAAAACGAATTCTGTTTAATCCAGAGGAATCTGTTGATTTTGCTGGTAACACAGGGCCTTTCATTCAATATACTTACGCCAGAATTCAATCAATTATCCGTAAAGCCGATTTTGATTTTGCATCCAATGCAGGAATTGAAGAACTTCACGAAAAAGAAAAAGAATTGGTAAAACAATTAGAATTGTTCCCAGAGGTGATTCAGAATGCGGCCCATAATCATAGCCCTGCTTTGATTGCTAATTATACATATGATTTGGTTCGTGAATACAATTCTTTTTATCAAGCCGTTTCCATTCTTGGAGAAACTGATTTGGCTAAAAAAACATTCAGAGTGCAATTGTCCAAAAAAGTGGCAGATGTTATTGCAGATTCCTTTAGTTTATTAGGGATTAATGTTCCAGAAAGAATGTAATTTTATAAATAAAATTTAAGGAGAGGCTGTCTATGTTTTTAGACAGCCTCTTTTTTAGTTGTTAGGGACGGGGGAATTTTGGTTTAATTGAGAATCATTGCAATTTTAATTCATTGCTAATTCATTGTTTGTTTTAACAATTTCGCCTGTTGAACTAATTTGTATATTTTGAGTTTGATTATCTTTTTTAAGTTTCAAATGGTATGTTTTTTTTAATATTGCTCCTTTTTGTTGAGAATATTCAAACTTACTTTTTGTAATTGTCCATTCAGGATACCACATAAAGACAAAACGCATTATTTCTCTTGGTAATTCTGCATTTGCATATTTTTCGTTAACCCTTACTAATACTCCGTGTTGATTGTAAGTTGCCACCAAGAAGCCTTTTTCATTTTCTAAAGTCACTAAATACTCGTCGAAATTTCTGCACTCTTCATTATCTACATTGTACGAAATGAATTCGTTTTGAGTGTTTCTGATAACTGCATCAGGATTGTTGTCTGGAATGTATTTTGAAACATTTTTAGTGTGTGAAACTAATACTTCTGGTAATACTTCCATTTTTAAAGTTTCTGCTTTTCTATCAGCTGTTTTTTGGTCTTGCGAATACGTCGCAGAAAAGAAGCTTAAGCAAAGGGCAAAGGTGATAATTGTTCTCATGATCTTGTATTTTTTTTATATTGTTTTTTTAATGATTTTTATGTTTTTTTATAGTATAAAAGTACATTTATTTTTGAAATAGTAAAAATATTTTTTTATTAATTTTTCAAAAAAACAAATATTTTTTTGCAAATACAACAATCTTATGTGTTTATTTTAATTTTAAATTTAATTATTCTTTATTTTTTAACACTAAGACATTATTTAAAAAGCTTCTTTTGGCAAACTGTAAAACAAATGAAAACGTTTGATAGAAATTAATGCTAAAAGCGTAAAATCCGACTTAATTATCAATCAGAAGACATGAAAAACTAGTCTTAAATTGTATAAAAAAATGATGCTTTTTTAAAACTAAATTTACACATTCAAGTTTGAATGCATAATCATATTTAACCTTTCTTTCCATAAAAAATGCCCCCAAATAGTGTCTAACTTTTTGGGGGCAGTCTATAAGCGGGACGGATTTTTTTATGTGCTGTCTCTATGTCTGTTTATCAATTTGAAACAATAAGATAATTGATTTCTACCGGTTTCAGTATTCTGTCTTCGCTGACACAATCTACCAAAAAGCGTAATTCCTCCAGTTCTTTTCTGTTAAGCAGAATAATAAAATTAGACTGTAAAGTTGGAATCGGAATCTTCTTTTCATAAATTGAATTTTTATATTGCCTTTCCCAATAATCAACATCTATTTGGTCCAAATAATTGGCAAAACTCGTCATTTCTATACTGCTCAAATCAAATGTCAAATTGTTAAACAGCAATTGATACATGTTTCTATGTTGGCAATACAAGAGAATTCCATTAGAGGTTCGGTTTAATACTTTTAGATTGCACATAAGCGAAATTCTTAATTATTTTATGAGTAAAGAAATCTGATTTTTGTTGGTTTCATTAGTCAATTTTCAATTGAAAAAAAGTCATTGAATGTTATCGTAGCATTATTTAATTAAAAATAAAATATTTGTTTGTAAAAAAGGAATTGACAGCAAATAATATGTATAATCATTTTTAGTTGGTTTTACTGTTTTTGGAGAAAGGAGGCTGGATTTATCTGGCCTCTTTTTATTGTTTTGAATTTTATTTTAAAACAATTGCTTTTTTATTTCTAATACTATTTAAACTTCAATATCAAATCATTAAATTTGCGCCTTAATTAAAGAGAAATACAATTATGTTCGATAATTTAAGCGATAAACTAGACAAAGCCTTTCATATATTAAAAGGACACGGAAAAATCACTGAAGTAAACGTAGCCGAAACTTTGAAAGAAGTACGTCGTGCTTTACTCGATGCCGATGTCAATTTTAAAATTGCCAAAGATTTTACTACCAAAGTAAAAGAGAAAGCAATAGGTCAAGATGTATTAACGACATTGCAACCTGGACAATTATTGGTAAAGTTAGTCAAAGATGAGCTTACTGAATTGATGGGTGGAGATGTTGCAGGAATCAATCTTTCAGGTACACCATCTGTTATATTAATGTCAGGATTGCAAGGATCTGGAAAAACTACTTTTTCTGGTAAATTGGCGAATTATCTTCAAACAAAAAAGAATAAAAAAGTGCTTTTGGTTGCCTGTGATATTTACCGTCCAGCGGCTATTCAGCAATTGTATGTTGTAGGAGATTCTATAGCTGTTGAGGTTTACTCTGAACCAGAAAATAAAAATCCGGTTGAGATTGCACAAAATGCAATTAAGCATGCAAAAGCAAATGGATTCAATGTGGTGATTGTCGATACTGCCGGTCGTCTTGCTGTTGACAAGGAAATGATGGATGAAATTGCCAAAGTGCATAAAGCCATTCAGCCACAGGAAACCTTATTTGTTGTGGATGCCATGACAGGTCAGGACGCTGTGAATACAGCAAAAGCTTTCAACGATATCTTGAATTTTGACGGGGTTATTTTAACCAAATTAGATGGAGATACTCGTGGTGGAGCTGCAATTTCTATTAAATCGGTAGTGAACAAACCAATTAAGTTTGTGGGTACAGGTGAGAAAATGGACGCAATTGATGTTTTCTATCCAAATCGTATGGCAGAACGTATCCTTGGTATGGGGGATGTTGTGTCGTTGGTGGAAAGAGCACAAGAGCAATATGACGAAGATGAAGCCAGAAAAATCCAAAAGAAAATCGCTAAAAACGAATTTGGTTTTGATGATTTCTTGTCTCAAATTCAACAAGTGAAGAAAATGGGTAATATGAAAGACTTGGTAGGGATGATACCAGGTGCTTCCAAAGCGATGAAAGATATCGAAATTGAAGACGATGCTTTCAAACATATTGAAGCAATTATACACTCAATGACTCCAATTGAAAGAAGTAAGCCTGCAATAATTGATGTAAAAAGAAAAGCTAGAATTGCAAAAGGATCTGGGACAAAAGTGGAGCAAGTGAACCAATTAATGAAACAGTTTGAGCAAATGAGCAAAATGATGAAGATGATGCAAGGCCCAGGAGGAAAAAACCTGATGAAGATGATGGGCGGAATGAAAGGAATGCCAGGTGGAATGCCGAGATAAAATAAGAATGTTTAAGGTTTAAAGTTTCAAAAAGATTGAAATTTTAGACCTTAAATTTTTTAAATTGAACAGAGAATAATTATATAATTTGAGTTTCGCCTTTTAAACTTGAAACTTTAAACCTCAAACATTTAACTTTTTAAAAAATGCAAATACTAGACGGAAAAAAAACATCGCAGGATATTAAAAATGAAATTGCTGCTAAAGTAAAAACAATGAAAGACAATGGGGAAAAAGTACCTCATTTGGCTGCTGTAATTGTTGGAACTGATGGAGCAAGTTTAACTTATGTGGGAAGCAAAGTACGTTCTTGTGAACAGATTGGCTTCGAATCTACATTGGTAAGTCTACCTGCCGATATTACCGAAGATGCATTACTTGCCAAGATTAAAGAATTAAACGAAGACGATAATTTGGATGGTTATATTGTTCAATTGCCATTGCCAAAACACATCGACGAGCAAAAAATACTTATGGCAATTGATCCTGAAAAAGATGTGGATGGTTTTCATCCTGCTAATTTTGGAAAAATGGCTTTGGATATGGAAACATTTTTGCCTGCAACACCGTTTGGAATAATGGAATTGTTAGAGCGATATAAAGTAGAAACTGCAGGTAAACATACCGTAGTTATTGGTCGTAGCCACATTGTGGGAAGACCTATGAGTATCTTGATGAGTCGCAAAGGTTATCCTGGGGATTCTACAGTAACACTTACTCACAGTAGAACTAAAAATATTGAAGAATATACTAAAAGTGCCGATATCATCATCACAGCTCTTGGTGTTCCAAATTACTTGAAAGCCGATATGGTGAAAGATGGAGTTGTAGTAATCGATGTTGGTATTACTAGAGTAGAAGACGCTTCACATCCAAAAGGATACGTAATAACAGGTGATGTTGATTTTGATGGAGTAAGTAAAAAATCTTCTTTTATAACTCCAGTTCCAGGAGGAGTAGGGCCAATGACTATCGCAATGTTGTTGAAAAATACGCTTTTGGCAAGAGAAATCAGAAGTAGAAAATAGAATAATATTTAAACTGTAATAAATTAGACCTCAAGCGAAAGTTTGAGGTTTTTTTGTCTTAAGACTACCATAATTATCATTACTTCCTGATTTTTTAAAAATATAAAGAATACTTTTGCAAAACTTAAAATAAACAACCCCAATGGACGATTATTATTCGGAAAAATTGAAAGAATAAAGCACTTGAAAAACATTCAAGATGCTATAACTTAACCTATAGAATTTTGAAATGAAAGCTTTTTACAAAAACAATAACGGATTAATCGAGTCTAATGAATGGACTCCAAACTGCTGGATCAATATTGAATGCCCATCTCCAATAGAGAAAAAATACCTCCTGGAAGAATTGCAAATTCCTGAAGAATTCTACAATGATATTGAGGATATTGATGAAAGACCCCGTATAGAAGTTGAGAACGGTTGGACATTGATAATTATTAGAATCCCGGTAAGTACAGATAATGTGAAATTGCCTTTTAATACGATTCCGGTTGGAGTCGTTTTTAAAGGAGAAATTTGCGTTACCATTAGTTTTTATAAAACAGAAATGCTAACGGATTTTGTTATCTATACTCAACGTAAAAATAAAGATATCAAAGATTATTTTGATTTGGTTTTAAAGTTACTCTTATCATCAAGTGTTTGGTATTTAAAATATTTGAAACAGGTCAATCAAAAGATAAAATTAGCCGAGGATAATCTGGAAGAGTCTATTAAGAATGAAGAATTACAGGCTTTACTCCAAATAGAAAAATGTTTGGTGTTCTTTATGACTTCCTTGAAAGGTAATGATATATTGCTTCATAGAATCAAGAATGTCAAATCACAAAGGGATTATTATGACCCTGATTTGTTGGAAGATGTTGAGATTGAGTTGCGCCAAGCACAGGAAACAACAAATATTTACAGTGACATCCTAACGGGTATGATGGATGCTTATGCCTCAGTTATTTCCAATAATTTGAATGCCATTATGAAGCAAATGACTTCTATTTCGATCATTTTGATGATTCCTACGGTAATGGCTAGTTTGTATGGAATGAATGTGCCAAATAACCTTGAAGACAATAAATATGGTATGCCTATTGTTATACTTGTCTCTGTTTTACTATCTATGTTTGGTGTTTTCTTATTCAAAAGAAAACGATGGTTTTGATATAAACGAAAAGCCGTTTCATTTAATTGAAACGGCTTTTTAGTATTTAATAATCTCCTCTTTTCTTAAATCGAGGGTCATCTCTTTTGATGAATTCGGTTCTTCGTTTTGGAGCTTCTGTTTTAGGTAAACTGGCTTCTTCGGTTTTACTAGAAGGCTCAATAAGAGCATTGAGTTCTTTTATTTCAGCATCGGTTAAATCGCGGTAGCGACCTACTGGGACGTCTAGTGAAATATTGATAATTCGGATACGTTTTAAGGCTGTAACTTCGTAGCCTAAATATTCACACATTCTGCGGATTTGGCGATTCAGTCCTTGAGTCAGAATGATTTTGAAAATGTATTTACTGATCTGCTCTACTTTACATTTACGGGTAACAGTATCCAAAATAGGTACGCCATTGCCCATTCGCTCTATAAAACGGTCGGTTATGGGTTTGTTTACAGTTACGGTATATTCTTTTTCGTGATTGTTTCTGGCACGCAATATTTTATTGACGATATCTCCGTCATTGGTCATAAAAATCAAACCTTCACTGGCTTTGTCCAATCGGCCAATTGGGAAAATACGTTTTGGATAATTGATGTAATCTACAATGTTATTGCGAACCTCCAGATTGGTGGTGCATTCTATTCCTACGGGTTTGTAGAAAGCCAGATAAACTGGTTTTTCGTTTTTCTCACGGATTAGTTTTCCGTCTATGCGTACTTCATCATCCGGTGAAACTTTGGTTCCCAGTTCTGGCACCACCCCATTGATGGTTACTCGGCCTTCTTCGATAAATTTATCGGCCTCGCGACGGGAACAATAGCCCGTTTCTCCTATGAATTTATTGAGGCGTTTTAGATTTTCTTCCATACTGCAAAAATAGTCTTTTTTTAGACTCCTTGAATTTTTAGATTATTAGAAAATGTGGGTATGTTTCCTGAGACAAAAAAATAAAACCCTTTAGCCCCGATAGAAGTGAAAATCCTTATGTGCCGGGGTTCGGCACATAAGATTGTAACGGATAGCGGGAACCCATAATTACAAAAAAGCCTATTCTTCGGCTTCAAATAAAAAGCGATATATTTCTTGGTACAAATCATCGTCGTGCATCGAATGGCCTAAATCTTGGGTTGTGATGAATTTTCCTTTTTTCCAGCCACTTGCGATTTTTTGGCCTTCTTCAAATGCGACCACTGTGTCGGTGGTGTCGTGGGCAATGATTCCTGCGATTTTAATATGTTTTGCAAATGCGCCACCGGAGAAATCTTCTAATTTAAAATTAAAATTTTCTAAATAGCGTTTTTCTAAAAGGCTGAACATTTTGCGATTGAGACTCAACATTTGGATATAATTGTCGATCAACGTTTTTAAATCGGAGGGAGCACCGAGAATCACCATTTTTTCAATGCTAGTTTCGGGGTGTAAATATTGATGATAGATACAGGCCGCGCCACCTATGGAGTGACCAATGATGATGCTTGGGTTGTATTTTTCGACCGCTTTGTTAATGAACTCGGCATAACGGGGTACGTTGAATTCCTTACCACTGCTTTGTCCGTGAGCGGGAGCGTCTATAGCAATGATGGTGCTTCCGGATTTTTGTAGATAGGGTAGCGTTTTCTCCCAACGGGCCGAATTGCTTTCCCAGCCATGAACTAAAAGGATTCTGGTGTTATTTCCTTCCCACGTATAGGTTTGAAACTGGTGTTCGTTGTACAGGAAGGTTTCTTTGATTGTGTTTTGCAGGATTTTTGGAAGTTGGTCATTGGCTATTTTTCCAATTCTGGGATTTGTAAACAGTGTATAGGATAAATGCAACGCCTTTTTTGGTTGAATCAAACTAAGTAGGTTGATGTAAAGACCAACGGATTTGACTGTTAGAAATCGGATGCTTTTTTTTAGACTCAAAATGTAGGGGTATAAAAAAAGCCTCGAAATTCGAGGCTTAGATTTTTTTAGAATTTACAAAACAATTGTTCCATTTTCTCTCTTTCTTCTTCAGCCAAAACACTGTCGACTAAGATTCTTCCGGAGTGCTCATCGATTAAGATTTTCTTTCTTGAAGCAATTTCTACTTGTGTTTGTGGTGGAATCGTGAAGAATGATCCTGCTGATGCGCCTCTTTCGATAGAAACAACTGCAAGTCCGTTACGAACACTGCTTCTGATTCTTTTGTAGGCTACCAATAAACGTTCTTCAATTAATGCTTCATATTCTGCAGATTTCTCAGTCAAGAAGATTTCTTCTTTTTGAGTTTCGGCCATGATAGCATCCAATTCTGATTTTTTATGTTTCAAGTGAGATGATTTAGACTCCAATCTCTCTTTTGAAGAAGAAATCACTTCTTTTTTATGCTCGATAGAAGCTTTCATTTCTTTGATTTGCTTTTCAGCCAATTGAATTTCTAATTCTTGAAATTCGATTTCTTTAGTCAAAGAGTTGAATTCGCGGTTATTACGAACGCTTTCTTGTTGTTTAGTGTATTTTTTGACAGCTTCTTTGTGTTCGTCAATTGCATTCTTTTTTTCTTTGATAAGGTTTTCGATAACTTCTAATTCCCCTTTCAATTTCTCTGAACGAGTGCTTAAACCTGCAACTTCATCTTCTAAATCCTCAACCTCTAAAGGAAGTTCTCCTCTAACGTTTCTGATTTCGTCAATTCTAGAGTCAATTAGCTGTAAATCGTAAATTGCTCTTAACTTGTCCTCAACACTTAATTCTTTCGTATTCGCCATATTCTATAAGTACTTAACTGGATTTGTATTTTCTTCCGATAAAATGATTGCAAAATTAAGGATTTTTTTTCTAAGATAATCAACAATATACTCTTTTGTATAGCGTTCACTTTCAAAATGTCCAATATCGGCTAATAAAAGTTGATTTTCGGCTTCATAATATTGGTGATATTTCAAATCGGCTGTCAAAAATACATCAGCACCGGCTTGAATGGCATTTTTTATCGCAAAACTTCCTGATCCGCCCAAGACTGCCACTTTTTTTATTTTTTTTCCTGTAAAGGCCGAATGACGAATTCCGTTGGCTCCCATTTTGTCTTTTGCATACTGCAGAAAATCCTTTTCATCCATTGGCTCTTCTAGTTCGCCAATCATTCCCAAACCAATATGATTAAAAGTGTTTTTCATATTGTAGATTTCAGTGGCAACTTCTTCGTAAATATGGTTTTCCCTTAATGCTTTTATGATTTTTGCTTCTAAATGCTTGGCATAAACAACTTCGATTTTAACCTCGGTACCTCTAGACATTACACCTCTTTCGCCAATGGTAGGCTCGCTTTTTTCATTTCCTTGGTAGGTGAAAGTCCCTTCAGAGTTGAAACTACATTTGTCATAATTTCCGATGCTTCCCGCTCCAGCTTCAAATAATGCATTTCGAACTTTTTCGGCATTGTCTCGAATGGTATAGGTAACTAATTTTCGGATGTGATTTTGTTTTGGGATTAAGATTTGAGTGTTTATAAGTTCTAAAGTGTCACAAAATATTTTGTTTACGCCTTCTGGATGGTTGTCTAATGCGGTATGGACAGCATAAATGGCAATATCATTTTTTATAGCTTTGAGAATCGCGCGTTCTACATAATTTTTTCCGGTTATTTTCTTTATACCATTGAATAAAATAGGATGAAAACAAACAATCAAATTGCATTTTTTGGCAACTGCCTCGTCAATTACATTTTCTAAAGCATCATGGCAAACTAAAACGCCTGTTGCTTCGGTATTTTCATTTCCTATTATTAAACCTACATTGTCAAAATCTTCGGCATAAGCCAATGGAGCCATTTCTTCAAGAACAGAAAGAATTTCTTTTATTGTAATCATTTGTTTAATCTTTTCGGGGTATTTATTAATCTGTATTTTATAAATTAATAACGCAAATTATTTGAAATTAATTTGTAGAAGTTACTATTAGTTTGTTTTTAATAATTTCCGCTCAAAGATAAAATATTATATTTTCGAAAAATGAATTTATTTCGAAAAATATTGCTTCTGTTTTTTATTTTGTATAACGTTTTTTGTAGAGCTAAATTTGCTATATTATGGGTTAATTTAGAGTTCGATATATGGAAAAACATCTGCATTGGAACATCTGTCCAAAACGTATTAATAAGCTTGTAATTTGTTGGTAGGGATTAGTTAGTTGTAAAAAAAAATCTTCTAATCAAACGATGTTATTTTGATTAGAAGAATTGATGTATTAATAAACAGCTTTAGCTTTTAAGTCTTTATATTCGGCTGTCATATCCAAAGCATTGTACACGCTCAAAAGACTTTGTAAAATCTCTTTGTCTTTCGGGTCTATTTCGACTGCTTTTTTGAGGTAAGGAATTACGCCTTTATAAATTTCTTCTTTTTTTGTTTTTAAGACATTGTATTTTTTCATGTCTTTTGCAGAAGCTCCTAATTTATCCATTTCATCATTTATTGTTTTTAGTCCTTCCAGTTTTAAAACAGATAAATTAATGTAAGCTTTAATGTATTGCGGGTCAATAGAAATTGCTTTCAAGTAAAAAGTTTCGGCTTCGGTTGGATTATTTGCTTTTGCGCTTAGTACTCCTAGATTGAAAACTAAATTCACATCATTTGGGTTCTTTTCCAAAATAGCAGCTACCATTTTTTTGTACAAATCATAGTCTTTTGATTCTAAATATAAGTCTGCTTCTGTTAAAGCCAATGAATAGTCCTCTGGATTTTTTTTCCGTGCATCCGAAATTGCTTTTTTAGCCTTTTCTGTTTCCCCGTTTTGAACATAAATCAAGGCAATGTTTTTATAAATTTCGCCTCTTTTTGATAATCCTTTTTCGGTTCTTGGTTTTTCATGGGTGCCAGCTTTAACAAAAATGTCTCTTTCATTAGCTGTCGGGAAGCTATCGTCTACTTGTGTTGTTTTGTTATATGCATAATAATTTGTTCCAATTCCAGAATAATTGATGGTTTTAAGTGTTTCGTAGTGTTTAAGTGCGGAAGTAAAATCTTTTCCACTTACAAAGGCCGATGCTGCATAATATAAGTTAATTGTGTCTTTCTTGTCCATTAAATAGGCTTCGTAGAGTTTTGAGCCACATTCAATAAACTTGTCTGCTTTGGAATCTTTTATTGCACTATTTACTAATCGTCCTTTAATACTTTTAAAGGAAACTTGCACCTGACTGGAATATTTTATTTTTCCTGATTCGGATTCGGCTTTGATTAATTCTTGGAAAGATTTTGCAGCCAAAGCTAAATTTTTTCCCTCTTCAATATTTTTATCGGCCAATCCTAAATAAGAACTTCCTTGAACAAAATAAAATAAGGTTTTGTCTTCATCATTCGAATTATAGATTTGATATTCGATACTTTTAAGGATAATAACGGCATTCTGAAGATTCCCACTATTCATTTCTTTTTCAGCTGCTTTTATTTTATCTTTTTGAGCTTGAATAGTTCCTGCAAACAATAACAATGTAATACCAATAATGTAGTTTTTTTTCATGTTGTGAAGATTGTAGGTTAGGCAAATTTGAGACTTTTATTACATTTTAAATTTTGATTATATCTATGTTTTTAGTGTAAATAATGTGTAATTGTTTGATTTTTAACAAAAATACAATTAAAATTTAATTGATAGCTCTTTTTTAGAAAAAAAATAGTGTAGTAAAATCGATTTCATAATTAGTTAAAAAATGGTATGCTAATTTGTGTTTATCTTAATCTCGGGTATCATTTTTTATTAAAAACGAATATGAAAAAAAAGCTTTTTTTGTGTGTTCTTTAATGTAGTTTTAAATTCTTACAAAATGAATATTCCTATTTTTTGAATATTTTAGACTTGTAATTACTTTCTGCATTATCATAAAATGTTTTACTTTCGTAAAATGAATTTACTGCGAAAAATATTGTTTCCATTTGCCATTTTGTATGGCTTTATTACCAGTATTCGGAATTTTCTTTTTGATACAGGAATTTTAAAATCCTATTCTTTTGATTTGCCCGTTATAGCAGTGGGAAATCTAAGTGTGGGTGGAACGGGAAAGACTCCTCAAATTGAATACTTGATACGGTTGCTCTCGGATAAGTATAAAGTGGCAACATTAAGCAGGGGTTATAAAAGACAATCTGAAGGATTTGTTTTGGCTAATTCAAATTCAAATGCTTTAGAATTGGGTGATGAACCGTTTCAGTTTTATCAAAAATTCAAAAACATTCAGGTAGCAGTTGATGCCAACAGAAAGAATGGAATCGAGCATTTGCTTTCCAATTCGAATTCTCCAGAGGTTATTTTATTGGATGATGCTTTTCAGCACAGAAAGGTGAAAGCAGGGTTTTATATCATGCTTACTTCTTATGGTGATTTGTACTGCAATGATTTTATGTTGCCAACCGGAAATTTAAGAGAGAGTAGAAGTGGAGTGCAAAGAGCCAATATTGTTATTGTCACAAAATGCCCATCAAATCTTTCTTTGAAAGATCAAAAAGCAATAAAAAAACAACTGAATCTCTCTTCAAATCAAAGTTTGTTCTTTACCTTTATTGACTATGATGATGTAGTTTATTCCTGCGAAAAAACGATAAAAGTTGCAGAATTAAAAAGTATGGATAAAATACTTTTGGCGGGAATAGCGAAGCCCGAATCGTTTTTTGCCCATTTGAAAAAAGAAAATGACGAATGTTTGACTTTTGCAGATCATCATCATTTTAGCGAAAGCGAATTGCAGGAAATTAAGAAAAAAGCAGGAGATAAGATTATTGTAACAACCGAAAAAGATTATGTGCGTTTGAAAGGAAGTATTTTAAGTAAACAGCTATATTTTTTACCTATAAAAAGTTCGTTTCTTTCAGATGGTGATAATTTTGATAAAAATATTTTGAAGTATGTGGGAGAAAGTACAAGAAACCGTTAGTTATATAAAAGCTAAAATAAATTTCACGCCTGAATTTGGTGTGATTTTGGGGTCTGGATTGGGCGGATTTACGGATGACATTATAATTGAATATACATTGCCGTATGAGGAAATTCCAAATTTTCCCATTTCGACTGTTCAAGGACATAAAGGGGCTTTAGTTTTTGGAACTATTGGTGGTAAAAAAGTGGTGGCCATGCAAGGGCGTTTTCATTTTTACGAAGGATATTCCATGAAAGAGGTGACTTTTCCGGTTCGTGTGATGAAGTATTTGGGTATTGAAAAGTTAATAGTTTCCAATGCCTCTGGAGGTGTAAATCCGAACTACAAAGTGGGTTCTATTGTGATTATCAAAGATCATATCAATTTTATGCCAGAACATCCTTTGCGGGGAAAAAACGATGAACGTTTTGGGCCAAGGTTTGTGAATATGAGCCAACCGTATTCTGTTGAAATGATTGCTAAGGCAAAAGAAATAGCACAAGAATTAAGTATTGAAGTTCATGATGGGATTTATTTTGGACTGCAAGGACCAACATTTGAAACCTTATCTGAATATAGAATGGTTAAGATTATGGGTGCCGATTGTGTAGGAATGTCAACGGTTCCGGAGGTAATTGTGGCTCGTCATATGGAATTGGAAACGTTTGGTGTTTCTATTATCACTGATATGGGAGATGCCGAAAGTATACTGACCATTTCGCATGATGAGGTTTTGGCGGCAGCGAAAAATGCAGAACCCCATTTGCGTAAGCTTATCAAAGAATTGATTGTAAGGGATTAGGAATTGGTTATGTTTTGGGCAATAATGGAGTAAAAATCTTCGGCTACAAATGGTTTTGTGATTACATCTGTCATGCCAAAAGAAAGTAACATTTCCCTGTTTTCATTTAATGAAATAGCTGTAAGGGCAAGTATAGGGGTTTTGGTGTCAAACTCCCTAATTTGTTGTGTTGCGATTGTACCGTTGATTCCCAACAAATGAACATCCATTAAGACCATGTCGAATGCTTTGCTTTTTAGCATTTGAATAGCCTCTTCACCATTGTCTAAAATGGTACATTTCATCGCTTTATTTGTCAACATTTTTTTGGTAATCATTTGGTTGATTTTGTTGTCTTCAACCACCAATATTTTTTTGTCTTTGAAGATTTCTGGATTGTAATTTTTGATTACAACTTTATTTAGCAAAGGTTTGCTGTCTACTTTGAAATTTAATTCAAAGGAGAAAGTAGAGCCTTCACCAACAATGCTTTTCAGCCTTATTCGACCTCCTAAGATACGAACCAATTTTTTCACAATGGTTAATCCTAATCCCGTACCTCCAAATTTTCTATTGATTTCTACGGATCCCTGTGAGAAACTTTCAAAGACTGTTTTTAATTTATCTTCCGGAATTCCAATACCCGTATCAATGATTTGGAAAAAGATAGTAGCATTTTCATTTTGATAATTTCTTAACCGGGCAAAAACACTGACTGTTCCATTATTGGTAAATTTCAGTGCATTATTGATTAAATTCATGAAAATTTGAGACAGTTTTGTGGGGTCGCCTATTAAATTTTCAGGTATGGCAGAATCTATTTTGAGAATGAATTTATTGTTGTTTATGGTGGCAATTTCTTTGAGAGAGTTTTGGATATCTCCCAATAATTGTTTGAGATTAAAATTAATGTATTCTATTTCTAATTTATTGGATTCAATTTTATTTATTTCTAAGATATCATTGATAAAGTTAGTTAAGTAGTTGCCTGAAAATTTTAATGAAGACAAATAATGCATCTGTGATTTTTTTGGATGTTCTTCCAATAGTAGGTGCGTAATTCCATTGATTGCATTTAATGGTGTTCGGAGCTCGTGACTCACTGTAGATAGAAATTCAGATCTTGCTTTTGAAGCCTCTTCGGCTTTGTTCTTGGCCGCAATTAATTCATTGTTTTTTTCTTTCAATAATGAATTGGTTTGATTACGAATGATGTTGTTCTTATAAAGTGATAAACTCAAAAGTGATAAAATTGAAATAATTGCAATAGCCAAAATACTGATGAGCTTGGAAAATTTATCTGCTTTTTCCTTTTCTCTATTTTCTTTTTCAATTAATAATTCTTCTTTTTTTCGTTGAGATTCTTTAAAAGTTTCATAGTCGTTAGTGCCAAGTTTTTCTTCATTTGCAAGTACTATGCTTTCCTTTAGATTCAGGTGTTTTTTTAAGTAGGTATAGGCGGTAGATTTGTCCAGTAATTTGTCATAAACCAAGCTTAAGGCCAATAAAATATTAGACTTTTGATTTAGGTTTTTAGTTTCCTTATTTAATTCTAAAGCTCGGTTGAAGTAATTCAAAGCCAGGTTGTATCTATTGTTGGCGACTTCAATCGTTCCCATTTGATAAAAGGCTTCGGCTTTTGAATTTGTTAAGTCAGGACTGTCTGGTTTTGCAATAATATCGTTAAAAAGGATTGAGGCCAATGCAGTGTCGCCCCTTAATTTTGAAAGTACTCCTTTTTGTAGTCTGATCAGATCCGCCTTATCCTTTATTTTTAATTTTTTTTGAATTTCTTCGGTTTTGAGAATAGAACTTTCAGCAAGGATGTAGTTTTTTCTCTCTACGCAGGACAAGCTTATATAGTAATAGGCAAGAGCGACTTTATCGTTGGGCTTTTTGGAAATACTGTTAAATAATACAATACTTTTGCTTAATAATTCGATAGCATCATTATGGAGGTTTAGGTCAAAATATATTTTACCTAAGTTGAATGTTTGCGAAGCTTGTGCCTCAATATTTTTATTTTTTTTGCAATAATCGATTGATTTTTGAGTGTATGATAAACCCTCTTTATAATTATTGTTTTTAATATTCTCGCTCGCTAATTTAGAGTAATAAGTAACGCTGTCTACTTTATTCTCTATTTGAGAATAGAGCAGTGAATGAAAAAAAACAGTAAATAATAAAAAGTGTTTCATGTTTGATGGAAATTTTTATTATTATTTAACAATAAAATCAAATCAATGATTCTGGAGGAATACCCAATTTCATTATCATACCAACCAACTACTTTTACCATTTTATCGATTACGGATGTAAGTTGTGAATCAAATATACATGAATTTTTATTACCAATTACATCTACTGATACAATAGGGTCATCTGTATATTCTAGAATTCCTTTCAAATTGGTTTGTGAGGCCAACTTAAAAGCGTTGTTTATCTCTTGTATGGTAACCGGTTGTTTTACATTAAAAGTAATATCAGTCAATGAGCCATCGGGAACAGGTACTCGAATTCCGCAGCCGCCCATTTTGCCATCCAGAGATGTGAAAATTTTAGTTAACGCTTTTGCTGCTCCAGTTGTTGTTGGGACAATGGATTGACTTGCCCCTCTTGCCCTGCGTAAATCTTTATGAGGTTGATCATGTAAACTTTGATCGGTAGTGAAAGAGTGAATAGTAGTAATGTAGGCTTGTTCAATTCCGCAAAGCTCTTCAATCACTTTAATCATTGGAGCTGCATTATTGGTGGTGCAACTGGCATTGGATATAATGGTTTCTGTCCCGTCAAGAATGGATTCATTAACTCCTAAGACCACAGTTTTTATATTGTCCACTTCTGATGGAGCTGAAAGAATTACTCTTTTGGCACCAGCCAAAACATGGGCATTTATCTCTTCAAAAGTTTTGTATTTACCGGTAGACTCTACAACAAAATCAATGTTAATGCTTTTCCAATCAAGATTTGGGATGCTTTTCTCGTGGAAAAATAAAAAGTGTTTCCCGTCAACCACAATTCCTTTTTCATCATGGCTTACTGCAACGGGCAAAACTCCGTGAATGCTATCGTATTTTACTAAATGAGCCATTGTTTTTTTATCTGCAATGTCATTTATGGCAACTACTTCTATAGTGGGATGGTTTAAAAGCAAGCGGAATAAATTTCGCCCAATTCTTCCAAATCCATTAATCGCGATTCTTGTTTTCAATTTCTCGTTGATTTGTTTAACCGTTTAATCGTTTAACCGGTTTGACAATTAAACGATTAAACTTTTTTATAAAATATGTTTTTGTGCCTTGTAAGAAGATCTAACCAATGGACCACTTTCTACATGGCGGAATCCTAACTCCAAACCGTATTTTTCATATTTCTCGAATTGATCCGGTGTTATGAATTCTTTTACGGGAAGATGTTTTTTACTAGGTTGTAAATATTGACCAATAGTAACAATGTCAACATTGGCTGCACGTAAATCACGCATAGTTTGAAAAACTTCTTCTTCTTGTTCGCCAAGACCCAGCATAATTCCAGACTTAGTTCGATTGATTCCTTTTTCTTTTAGGTATCTCAAAACTTCGAGACTTCGGTCGTATTTGGCCTGTATACGTACTTCGCGAGTTAGTCTTCTAACGGTTTCCACGTTATGTGAAACCACTTCAGGATTGGCTTCTACGATACGGTCGATGTTTCTTTCTATGCCTTGGAAATCAGGAATTAAAGTTTCTAGGGTAGTGTTTGGATTCATTCTGCGAATGGCTTTTACAGTCTCAATCCATATGATTGAACCACCATCTTTCAAATCATCTCGGTCAACACTGGTAATTACTGCATGTTTGATGTTCATGATTTTTATAGAACGAGCAACTTTTTCAGGTTCATCCCAATCTACGGTTTCCGGTCTTCCGGTTTTTACACCGCAAAAACCACAAGAACGCGTACATACATTTCCTAAAATCATAAATGTTGCAGTTCCTTCTCCCCAGCATTCTCCCATATTTGGGCAGCTTCCAGAAGTGCAAATTGTATTTAGGCTATATTTATCTACCAAACCGCGAAGCTCAGTGTATTTTTGTCCTATTGGAAGTTTTACCTTCAGCCATTTTGGTTTAGCTACGCTCGATTCGGCTCCGCCTCGGGTTCCAACGGGTAATGTATTATCTAAAACAGTTTCCATATTTCAATTTTCAGAGTACAAAGATAAGCAATGTAGTTTTAGAATTCGAACTCACTATTTGCGAATTTTGATAAAACTTGTTTGGTAATCAAGTCAATTTTTCGATTTTCGCATTAAAAGAGTTTTTTTAGAGAAATATAATTTAGGGGTTTATAGTGTTAAATTTTGAATATTAAATAAAACAGGATTCTGTAATTTTTAAAGTTGTACTATATTTGCGCTTTAAAAAAAATAAAATAAAAGATGAATAGAAAATCATTATTATTGGGTGCTTTTTCAATATTGTTTGGGTTGTCTGCAGCCCAAGCACAAATTAATTTTGGAGAGAGAGCATTGAGTGCTGTTCAAAAAGGAATGACAGGATTTACTTTTACCGATGCGGATGCTGCCGCATTGTCAAAACCGGCCGTTGACAAAATGGATGCCGAAAACAAAGTGGCAGGACCGACAGATCCTTATGCTATCCGTTTGGCTAAAGTTTTTGGAAAATATACAAAAGGGGAGTTTTATACGTTGAATTATAAAGTGTACCTTACTAAGGACGTCAATGCTTTTGCAACGGCTGATGGCAGTGTACGTGTTTTTTCAGGTTTGATGGATGTAATGGATGACAACGAATTAATAGCGGTAATTGGTCATGAAATCGGACATGTTAATAACCATGATTCCAGAGATGCTATGAAAGCTTTGTATCAAAAAGAAGCTTTGATTGATGCTGCAGCTTCTCAATCTACTAAAGTTGCTGCTGTTACAGATAGCCAACTGGCTAAAATTGGTAGTGCAATGATTGATAGTAAATACAGCCGTAAGCAAGAATCTGAAGCCGATTTGTTTGCGTATGAATTTATGAAAAAAAATGGGTACGATGTAAATGCTGAGGAATCTGCTTTTAGAATATTAGCAAAAATGAGTGAAGGTGCTCAAAGTTCGTTTATAGATCAAATGATGAGCTCACATCCTGATTCCAATTTAAGAGCGGATGAAGCCAAAGCTAGGGCTGAAAAGGATGGTTTGTATAAGCCTTATGTGAAAAAGCCAACAGTGACAACTCCTGTAAAGAAAACTACAACGACAAAAAAGAAGACCACAACTAAAAAGAAATAATAAATTTTCTTTATTATCGAGTCTATAAAAAAGAGAAAGCTGAACCTCAAAAGTTCAGCTTTCTCTTTTTTTTTATAATAAGTGAAATTAATTTGGTTGAATTGTGATAGGTAAATTATAAGAAGTTCTAACTGCTTTGCCTTCAAACATGCCTGGTGACCATTTGGTTTTTAAAGATTTTAAAACACGAATGGCTTCAGCTCCAAGCCCATAACCGGGGTCTTTTAAAACTTTTATGTCTGTCATGCTTCCGTCTTTTTCAATAACAAAAGAAACACTTACTCGGATTGCGTTTTCGCTGTCTATTTCGGGTTTTTCAAAATTATTACCCACATAAGTGTAGAACTTTTTGATTCCGCCCGGAAATTCGGGCATTTTATCAACCATATTGCTTGTTAGGATCGTGTTCTCAGTAATGCCGGGGCTGCTTGCAACAGCTGTGCCTGTTGAAGGGGTTGTTCCTACTCCTGAACCAGCTACTCCCGATGTGTTATCGCTAGGATTGGTTTTTAGATCGATGTTGGATGCAATATCCTTTGGGGTTGCTGCATCAGGATGAACGATTTGTGGATTTATAAGTTGTGCATCGGTGTTGGTGTTCTGTGTAATTGGTTTTTTAGCTTGAGGCATAGGTTCTTCAACTTTTGCTTGAGGCGGTACATAAGGGGTGAAATCCGCGACTACAACTGGAGGTAAGTCTGGGACTAATGATGGAATCCGATGTTCCGGATTTAGATAATTATAAACCATTGGTATACTAATGGCCGCAGTCAAAAGTGATACTCCCATAAAGAGCGCAAAAAAGGATGTCTTGGTGTTTTCTTGGCGTAAATGATACGCGCCATACTCTTTGTTTCTGTTTTCGAATACAAGGTTAATCCAGCTAGTTTCGAAGATGTTTGATTTAGACATAATTCATGGATTTAATGGTTAAGTAATAATTAAATCATAAGCTAAAGTGGTTTTAGTTTCTAACGCAAATAACAGGAAATTTATTATGTATGAATGTGGTTATTTTTTAACAGAATTGTTAAATAGATATTGTTAAAGGTAAATATAAAAATATTTATTGAATATAACTATGATTATTTAACAAATTAAGTTCTGTTAATGCAAGTGGCTTTTAAAGATTCTAATGCAGTTGGGGAGTGTGTTTTTCCGAGTATTGTTTAATAAGATCTTTTGATGAAATTATCGTCTGTTTTGGATAATTTCAGAAAGTAATTTTTTGGCACGAAGTAATTTGATCTTTACATTGCTTAGTGGCTCGTCTATTTTATTGGCGATTTCCTGGTAACTCATTTCCTGAAAATAACGTAGCTGAATCACTTCCTGATAATGAGGTTTCAATTCTTTGATGAATTGTAATAGTTGCGAAAGATTTTGTTCGGTAATTAAAACGTCTTCAGCTGATGGAGTAGTGTCGGCTACATTATAGGCCGTTTGGTCTTGCTCATCTGTAATTTCAATAAAAAGGCTTGATTTTTTTTTGCGGATTAAATCGATATGAACATTCTTGGCAATCGAAATCAACCAAGTATTGAATTGAAATTCCGAGTTGTATGTGGCTATTTTGTCAAATGCCTTAGAAAAAGTTTCAATGGTAATATCTTCCGCCGTGGTTTCGTTTTCAGTGCGTTTTAGCATGAAACCGTACACCTCATTCCAATAGTAATCCAATAGAAAAGTAAAGGCAACTTGATTTCCTTTTTTCGCTTTTTCTATTTGTTTGCTTATTTCCAATTCGCAGGTTTTGAGAAGATATTGGTTATAAAGATATTAATTTGAGTGAATATAAGTATAATTTCTATAATAGGATACCAATACATCACATCTTTTTCTTTTAATTTTCCTGCGGCAAATCCAATAACAATCCAAGTAATTAAATATCGAGAACCAATAAGGCTTAATACCAATATCCATTGAAACTGAAAAGCTAACAAGACTATCGGTAATAACAGAAACAACAGTTGGGAACTAAAGAAAAGACCTAGTTGTATTTTGTCAAATGCTTTGTAATGTTTGGCAGTGGCAACATGTCTCCTTTTTTGAGTAAACCAATCTTTAAAAGTGGTTTTTGGAGCTGAATACGTGAAGCTTTCGGGAGAATAAGCAATTGTTGTATTGTCTGAATCTGCTGCTTGATTGATGAATAAATCATCATCTCCAGAGCGTACTTGGATATGATCGATAAAGCCGTTTACATTGAAAAATTCTTCTTTTTTGTAGGCTAAATTACGACCCACGCCCATATAAGGCTTACCCATTTTTGCCCAAGAAAAATATTGCGTGGCGGTAAGTAAAGTTTCGTATCGGATTATTTTGTTCAAAAAAGAATTGGCTATTTTTTCATAACCTCCATAACCTAAAACAATGGTTCTTTGTTTTGTAAACTGGGAGCTCATAGCTGTTATCCAATCTTTGGAAGTAGGGTAACAATCAGCATCAGTAAATAACAGATATTCTTTTTTTGCGGCTTTGATACCTAGCGTTAAAGCATATTTTTTATTTCCCCAAAAAGCCTCGTTATTTTTTACTTTAACCAAGCGAATATTAGGGTATTGTTTCTCAAATTCTTCAAAAATCTCTAAAGTATTATCTCTGGAAGCATCATCAATCAAAACGATTTCAAAATCTGGATAATTTTGTTCAGCCAATAAAGGGACGTATTTAATAACGTTTTCTTCTTCGTTTTTGGCACAAACAATTACAGAAATTGGAATGTTTTTGGCTTCAATTTCCTGTGCTCTGGCAAAAGAAAATTTACCAAAAACAATTAGATAGTAAAAAAGTTGAATGACAACTATTGCAATAAAAAAATATAAAGTAAAGGTTAGCATCATTGTATTTTTTTGGCTTTTAAAAACGATTGCAAATGTAAATAGCAATTGTCAATTATCAATATAAAATCAGTAATTACTTTCTATATTTAGCCATTTCTTTTGCTACAGCCATAGATTGAGGGTTTTCTGTTTTTTCTAATTCGGAAATAATATTCGAATAATTTTTGTCATCTCGGTTTTGTGACATTTTATTTTGCGCTTGTATTTCTTCTATTTTAATTTCAAAAGCTACAATTCCACGGGTCTGCATCATCGTTTTCTTTGATAAATCAGCGACTCGAACGGGACATTTGGAGTTTTGTTCGTATTTGTCCACTAATTTGGTCAATGAATTAATAACGGCATCTCCTTCAATGATTTTTATCTTTCCATAAACATGAACTGCTGTGTAATTCCAAGTGGGAACATTCTCATGATCGTACCAAGATGGAGAAATATAGGAGTGAGGTCCTGTAAATACAGCCAAAACTTGGTTATTCGATTCAAATGCTGTCCACTGCGGGTTCTCTTTTGATATATGTCCCATTAAAACTTCTTCTCCTGCTATATTGATTTCCAGTTCCAATGGAATGTGTGTTGCCCATAATTTTCCATTGGTTTGATTGATTAGAATACCAAAAGCATTTGCTTTTAGAAAGGTTCTGATAGCTTCTTTATCTTCGTTTTTATATAAATCTGGAATGTGCATATTTGTAATTTTAGATTGAGGATTAACGATTTTTGATTTTAGATAGAAAGTAGATAATAGTTAATTGAGTGTTGCTAGCTGTGTCTTCTGTTTTCTATTTTCTGTTTTCTGCAATCTGAATTCTGCAATCTATATTATATTCACTTCGGCTTCAATGTGTATGCCAAATGTATTGAAAACTGTGTCTTGGACAGTTTTCGAAACATCCAAAATTTCTTGTCCTGTTGCTCCTCCGTAATTCACTAAAACTAATGCTTGATTTTTATGGACTCCGGCATCTCCAAAACGTTTTCCTTTCAAGCCAGCTTGCTCAATTAGCCAACCAGCTGGAACTTTGACTTCGGTTTCTGAAATATCAAAGAATCTCATTTCCGGAAATTTTTGATGAATGGCTTTAAAATCTGATTTTAAAAGTATTGGGTTTTTGAAAAAACTGCCACTGTTTCCTAATTCGGCAGGATCAGGTAATTTACTTTTTCTAATGGCTATTACCGCATTGCTCACGTCTTTTAAGCCAGGAGTTGTAATATTGTTTTTTGCTAATTCGGCGGTGATATCTCCGTACGAAGTATTTATTTTATGATTTTGTTTCGTGAGTTTGAAAACTACAGAAGTAATGATGTATTGGTCTTTTACCTCGTTTTTGAAAACACTTTCTCTGTATCCAAAATTACATTCTTCCTTAGTGAAAGTTCTTATTTCCTGATTTTCGATATTTATCGCGTCGCAGGAAACAAAAGTATCTTTGATTTCAGTGCCATAAGCACCAATGTTTTGTACTGGTGTTGTGCCAACATTCCCTGGAATAAGTGACATGTTTTCGAGCCCGCCAAAGTTTTGATCTATTGCCCAAAGCACAAATTGATGCCAATTTTCACCTGCTTGACTTTCTACCCAAACATAATCGGCATCTTCTTTCAGTATTTTTTTTCCTTTTAAGTCAATATGGATCACTAGAGCTTCGATATTTTTTGTCAAAAGCATATTGCTTCCTCCTCCAAGAACGAATTTCTTTTGGTTTTTGTTTTGTTCCAAAATGCTTTTCAATTCAGATACGCTGTGAACGGCAACAAATTGTTCGGCTTTGGCTTCAATGCCAAATGTATTGTAGTTTTTTAAAGAAAAATTATTTAAAATCTCCATAAAGAATTGTAATTAAGTAGTGTTTATCTTTGGATTTATTCCGAATATAAAGCTCTGTCGATAAAATTATTGAAAGGTTTCAATACTAGCATTTTTTCTGTCATTATGGACACGAAATCTTTTTGAGTAACCAGTTTTGTATCGAAAGGTTGAGTGGCTGTAAAGCTTTTCAATTTCAAAAATTCAATGGCTGGATCTTCTTTATCGTAGCCTTTTGGCGGATTTTTTAAAGTCGAATTCTCGTCCCTGTTCAGATTTTGATAAATGGATTTAAACTTTTTGTCACTTAAAATTTCCTGTAAATCATCATAGAAAAAGTGAATTTCTTTTCTGATTTTTTGGAGTTGGTCAGGCTGTGGGCAATACAATCCACCGCCTACAAAGCATTTTCCATTTTCTATATGTAGATAATATCCTGAGGCTTCTGCATTTTTGGCTCCTGCGGATATCCAAACACCTAAATTCGTTTTGTAGGGAGATTTGTCTTTGGCAAACCTGACGTCCCTGTTGATTCTAAAGGTGCAGTTTTTGACTTCCAACATTTCCAATGAAGGATCAAGTGGTTTTAGTCTGTCAAGAAAAGAAGCGACCAATTGATGGTAATCTTTCTTTACGGAGTCATAGCGTTTTTTGTTTTCAAGAAACCAATCACGATTGTTGTTGGCTTTTAAATCTTCGAGAAATTGTAAAGTGTCTTTTGAGAGCATAGGCCGGATTATTGCAATTGGTTTTTTAAATCTTCTTCACTAACGAATCCTGATTTTTGCCATTTGATTACTTTATTTTCATACAATACTAACGTAGGAAGTTCACTGATTTTCAATTCCTGCATAATAGTTTTATTTTCGTCGGCATTTAGTCGGATGACAACAACTTTGTCTGCCATTTCTTTTTGCATTTTTAGGATATAAGGCTCCATTTTTTTGCAGGGAGCACACCAAGGTGCGTAAAAATTCACTAACACTTTCTTGTCGGATTTTAATAATTCCGCATATTCCTGAGGGCAAACGCCAATGATTTTAGTATCGGGTTTTGCTAAACCCGCTGCTTCCCATTTTAGCATTCCGCCGTCAAGGTTGTAAACAGTTGTAAAGCCTAATTCAGCTAATTTTTCGGAAGCTTTGATGCTTCTTCCTCCACTTTTGCAATATACAAAAACGGGTTTTGTTTTGTCGTATTTGTCTGTTCTTAAAACAAAACTATCGCTTAGCCAATTCACATTGTCTGAGTTTTCGATATGCCCTGTTGCATATTCCTCAGGTGTGCGAACATCTAGGATTTGGGCATTTGGTGTTGTTTTTATTTTCTCTGAATATGTTGCAACATCAACGGTTTTTACAGCTGGTGAGGTTTGTGCGTTGCAGGAAAATACCAGAAAACAGATAACGAATAAATATAGGGGATTAATTTTCATCGGGGTGTAAGTATTAATATTTGTGTAAAATTAAGCATTTTTTGCTTTTTTGAATCTTTAAGTAATCTTAAATAAAAGTTACAAATTGAAAATAGTATAACTCTGAAGCGTCGATTTTACGATTACTTCTGTGCGTTCGGGATGTGTGTCTGATATAAAAAGTTGTCCAAAGGTGTCGTTGTTGACCATTTCGATGATTTTGGATACACGATTTTCGTCTAATTTATCGAAGATGTCGTCAAAAAGCAGAATGGGCTTTACGCCACTTTGTTTTTTTAGGAATTCAAATTGTGCAAGTTTTAAGGCAATCAAAAATGATTTTTGCTGTCCTTGTGAACCAAATTTCTTGATTGGATAATTGTCGATTTCAAAAGAGAGATCGTCTTTATGAATACCCACACTGGTGTATTGCAGTATTCTATCTTTGTTGATGCTTTGCTGCAAGAGCGTCAGTAAATCATTTTCGAATAAATGGCTTTCATAAATCAATTGTACCGATTCCTGCGAACCTGTTATGTTGTGATGATGAAAGTTGAAAATAGGAATGAACTCAGCGATGAAAGCTTTTCTTTTTTCGAAAATGGATTGGCCAAATTCGGTTAGCTGTTCATTATATATTGATAAGGTGTCGTTGTCATAAGTATGGTTCAGTGCAAAATACTTTAATAAAGCATTGCGCTGGCTCATTACTTTTTGATATTGGATGAGTTGCTGCAGATAGTGCGGATCCAATTGGGAAATCACGCTGTCCATGAACTTTCTTCGAGTTTCGCTTCCTTCTACAATTAAATCTCTGTCGGCTGGCGAAATAATGACCAACGGAATGAACCCGATGTGGTCTGAGAATTTATCGTAGGCTTTTCCGTTGCGTTTGAGTATTTTTTTTTGGCCTTTTTTGAGACTGCAGACAATTTGTTCGGTTCTTTCGTTCTTTTCAAATTCGGCGTCAATTACAAAAAACTCTTCGCCGTGTTTGATGTTTTGAACTGCTAAAGGATTGAAATAACTTTTTCCATACGACAAATGATAGATGGCATCCAGTACATTGGTTTTTCCGATGCCGTTTTTGCCAACAAAACAATTTATTTTGCTGTCAAATTCGAAATTGGCTTCGGAAAAGTTTTTGTAATTGAATAACGATATTTTTTTTAAATACATCTGAAGTTCTTGCTGGAATTGTTGACTTTGAAGCCTTTTTTGGGCGGTTTCTAAGAGGGTGCAAATTATTGAAAAATATCGATATAAAGGATGGGAAATTGTGTTTTCATTTTTTTATTACGACCGTTCGCTTGCGTGAGGGACAGGAGCAAGCTACCGAAGTAGCGCGGATGGCCCGACAGCAGCTAGGAAAAAGGGCGCTGACGACAAAGTGAATAGCCCTTTTTTCTAGTTGGTGGCACGCCCTAATTATTCGGATATTAGGGGGTGTTTTTTCAGTAAAAATAAGGGATTAAAAATATTTTTCTAAATTTTAATATAAAATTCATTTTTTTTACGTGCATTAGAATAAAAATTTTATTTTTGCCGTTCACTAAATTAAATTTTAAATGGCTACTTACAGTAAAAGAGGATATAAAACACCAAAAGAAAAGGAAGTAAAAGACGATGCAGTTGAAAATGTATTGATTGACGAAAAAGACAGCGCTACGGCTGAGGTTTTTTCGAAATTAGACGAAACAGCTTCTAAAACAGAAGACTGGGTTGCTAAGAATCAAAAAATTATAATTGGGGTTGTTGGTGCTATTACATTGGTAACTGTTGGATATTTTGCTTATCAAAAATTTATCGCTAATCCTAAAGAAGATGATGCTGCTAACGAAATGTTTGTTGCTCAATCTAACTTTGAAAAAGCGACTAACGGTGTTGCAAGTGATTCATTGTACAAATTGGCATTGAACGGGTCTGAAGGTAAATTTGGATTTGTAAAAATCGCTGATGAATATTCTGGAACAGCTGCTGGAAACTTGGCTAACTATTATGCTGGAATTGCTTACTTGAATACAGGTAAATATGATGAAGCGATTACTTATTTAGGTAAATTCAGTTCAAATGATTTGATGTTGAGTGCTTTGGCAAAAGGAGCAATCGGAGATGCTTACTCTCAAAAAAATCAACCAAAAGAAGCTTTGGAAAACTATATTAAAGCAGTTGAAGCTAGCAAAAATGACTTCACTACTCCACGTTTCTTGATGAAAGCAGGTAAAGTTGCTTTGGCATTAGGAAATAAAGCGGATGCTTTGAAATACTTCACTGATATTAAAGAAAACTACGAAAACGCACCTGAAGCTGCAACAGTGGATGGTTTGATAGGTTTAGCACAATAATAGAAAGATTTAAGATTGTTTGATTTTTGATTACAAAACTCTATCTTTAATATCTGAAATCTAAATTCTAAAATTAAATGGCAACCGTAAATAAAAATTTATCGGATTACGATAAAAACACAGTCCCAAACGCGAAAGACTTTCGCTTTGGGATTGTTGTTTCAGAATGGAATGATACTATCACAGAAGGGCTTTATAATGGAGCGCTTACTGCTTTGTTGGAAAATGAAGTGCCTCCGCATCACATTATCCGTTGGAATGTTCCTGGGAGTTTTGAGTTGATATATGGTTCTAAAAAAATGTTGCAAACTCAAAATGTAGATGCTGTAATTGCCATTGGATGTGTGATTCAAGGGCAAACCAAACATTTTGATTTTGTATGCGAAGGAGTAACCCAAGGGATTAAAGATTTGAATGTTCAAACCGATGTTCCTGTTATTTTCTGTGTATTGACAGATGATACTATGCAACAATCTATTGACAGAAGTGGTGGTATTCACGGAAACAAAGGAACAGAAGCAGCAATAGCGGCCATTAAAATGGCTTATATTCGTCAGCAAGCTTCGTTGTCTCACCAAATTGATAATCAACATTTATTATCTGCAGGTGCTTTGCGAATTGAAAATCAACCTTTGCAGATAGAAGAATAAAAAATAAAATAAAATTTCTAATGACCTATACTTTTCGTTGAATTGTATAGGTTTTTTTTATGACTATATGCGACTGTCACATCTGCTACTGATTTTTTTATAAATTGTATCCTTACCGTTCTTTGCGTCTCTGCGTCTTTGCGTGAAATTGGGCTCGCAAAGACGCAGAGACGCAAAGAATATCGCAATATTAAAACATATTTTTTGAGTGATGAGGAGCCATTTTTTTTATGCTTTTTTTGTGATTTCCGAAATTTTACGGAATCTTCTTAATTGTTATATTTGATGCTAAACGTTTTAAAACTGAAAATGATAATTTCGATTGTAAATAGATATTCACTGGTTCTTTTGTTGTTTGTATTTGGATTCTGTCATGCACAAGGAATTATTGATGAAGGCTTGAAAAAAGAGTTGGACGGGATTTACAAATCGGACCAAATTCTTCGAGAATATATCGATTCAGAAACTACCGATAGCAGAAAGTTGCAGATTCTTAACGAAACTGGTTACTCCAATGACGATTTGACAAATGGCAAGGTATATATGATACTGAATAAGCGAGATTCCATTAATCTTATTCGGATTGAGGAAATTATTGCAAAGTATGGTTATCCTGGAAAAACATTGGTTGGAGAACCAACAAATGAAGCGGCTTGGTATGTAATTCAGCACAGTAAAAAAATAGCAGATTATTTCCCAATGATTCAGGAAGCGGGAGCAAGCAACGAAATACCTTTTACCAAAGTGGCCATGATGCACGACAGAATGCTGATGCAGGAAGGGAAGGAACAGCTTTATGGAACGCAAGTGTCGGGACAGTATATTCTAAACGCAGCAACAGGGAAGAAGGAGTTTTGGTATTGTGTTTGGCCTATTTTAAACGCGGAATCCGTAAATGAATTAAGGAAAGAAGCGGGGTTTACCAACACTGTTGAAGAGTATGCAAAAAGCATGGGAGTAGAATATAAACGCTATACACTTGCTGAAATAAAGCAATTAACAATAAAAGAATAATAGCATTATTGTTGGTTTTAAAAGGGTTAGCTTTCGATTTAAATTTGCTTTTTTTTATGAGTGTCAAAGAGCTAAAACCCAACAGAAATTCATTAAATTTGTCCTCCTTGATTTTAATTATTATTTAAAATCTGAAATTTACAATCCTAAATCTAAAATTTTTCAATGTCGAGTATAATTCAATTGCTTCCTGATCATGTTGCCAACCAAATTGCCGCTGGTGAAGTGGTGCAAAGACCTGCTTCAGTAGTAAAAGAACTATTGGAAAATGCAGTGGATGCAAAAGCAACAGACATTAAGTTGATTATTAAAGATGCCGGGAAGTCATTGGTACAAGTTATTGATAATGGCTCGGGGATGAATGTTACTGATGCACGTATGTGCTTTGAGCGTCATGCTACTTCCAAGATTCGCCAAGCCGAAGATTTATTTTCATTGCATACCAAAGGGTTTCGTGGAGAAGCATTGGCCTCTATTGCGGCGATTGCCCATATGGAAATGAAAACCAAATTGGAGCAGGAAGAATTAGGAACTCACATCGTTATTGAAGGGAGTAAATTCATGTCCCAAGATGTGGCGGTTCTACCCAAAGGGACTTCATTTGCTGTTAAAAACTTATTTTTCAATATACCCGCACGCCGTAATTTCCTTAAATCTGATACGGTAGAATATCGCCATATCATTGATGAATTTCAACGCGTTGCTTTGGCGCATCCCAAGATTCATTTTACTTTTTACCACAATGGTAGTGATATGTACAATTTGCCTCCCTCGAGTTTAAGGCAGCGAATTGTTAACTTTTTTGGTGGAAAAACCAATGAAAAATTAGTTCCTGTTGTAGAAGATACAGAGATGATGAATATTCAAGGTTTTGTAAGTAAACCTGAATTTGCCAAAAAGAATAGGGGAGAGCAGTTTTTCTTTGTCAATGACCGTTTCATAAAAAGTCCCTATTTGCATCATGCTGTTATGGCTGCTTATGAAGGGATTTTGAAAGATGGTTCACAACCCAGTTATTATTTGTATTTAACGGTTCCGCCAAATACAATCGATATCAATATACATCCAACAAAAACCGAAATCAAGTTTGATAATGAAAGTGCAATGTATGCTATTCTAAGAGCTTCGATAAAACATAGTTTGGGGCAGTTCAATGTGGCTCCTGTTTTGGATTTTGAAAGGGATGCTAATTTGGACACGCCTTACCATTATAAAAATCTAGACGCGGAGGTGCCAACTATCCAAATAGACACAAATTTTAATCCTTTTGCAGAAGATAAACCCAATAAGCTTTTTTCGACATATAAAAAAGCGGAACCAACAGCCAGTTGGGAGAGTTTGTATGTGGGAGTGAAACACGATACAGCTGTTGTTTCAGGCGGTAGCGAATTTGCTTCCAGCAACAACGATTATTCTTTTGAGAACAATGAATTTACTTTTGAAAACGAAGAGGTAACTTCATCGTTATTCGATGATGAGGAAGTGGAACAAACGGTCCATAAAACGTATCAAATACATAAGAAATACATAGTTTCTCCTATAAAATCCGGAATGGTGATTGTGGATCAAAGTAGAGCTCATCAGCGTGTTTTGTACGAACAATTTCTAGTGAATATGACAGTTCAGCATGCATCAAGTCAGCAATTGTTATTTCCTATTAATTTGTTTTATTCAGCAACCGAAATGGAACTTATTGCGGAACTTCAACAGTCGTTAGTCAATACGGGTTTTGTTTTTGAGGAGTCTAACTCTGACCATGTTGTGATTTCTGGAATTCCTGTAAATATTACAGAGAGTGAAGTTGCAGCAGTTTTAGATCAGTTATTAAGTGATTTGCATAACGGAATTCCGGAGAATAGTTTCAGTCAGAATGATACTATTGCCAAATCGATGGCCAAAAGTTTGGCTGTCAAAACGGGTGCATACTTAACCGAAAAAGAACAAGAGAATTTAGTAAATGGACTTTTCGCATGTAAGGATCCTAATGTTTCCCCATTTCAAAAACCGACTTTCATCACCATGCGTGTGGAAGACTTAGATAAAAAATTTGCATTATGATGAATATTACACCTACAGTAAAACAGTTGTTAATTATAAATATATTGTTTTATATAGGCTCGATGATTGTTGGGGAGCCTGCCTATAAATTACTTTCGATGTATTTTTTCGAGAGTCCCGATTTTCATTTTTGGCAACTCTTCACGCATATGTTTATGCATGCACCATTGCCAAATATCATGCATATTGCTTTTAATATGTTTGCTTTGTATTCTTTTGGTTCTGCGTTAGAACATTTTTGGGGTGGTAAAAAAATTATATTCTTTTACATTTCCTGCGGTTTAGGAGCTGCTTTATTGCACACTGCCGTGAATTATTATTTTTTTGAAAATGGAATCACTCTTTTAGTGGAGAATGGTTACCAAAAAGTTGAAATATTAAAAATCTTAAGTGAAGGGAAATTTGATACCAAATGGCAGGAATTATTAACTCCTTCCGATTTTCAGGCATTCATGGGCGCTTATTTAGGTAATGTGGTAGGAGCTTCTGGTGCTATTTATGGTCTATTGGTAGCTTTTGCTTTTATGTTTCCTAATGCTGAATTGGCCCTGATGTTTATTCCAATTCCAATCAAAGCAAAATATTTTGTTCCAGGATTGTTATTAATTGATTTATATTTGGGTGTTTCTGGAGGCTCCTTATTTGGTGGATCTAGTGGAATTGCCCATTTTGCACACCTTGGAGGCGCATTGGTTGGTTATTTGATGATGTGGTATTGGAAGAAAAATCAGTTCGATAGCCATCGTTGGAATTAATGCTCTTAAGCCAAAAAAGATAAACTAAAAGAGGAAATGATAACCCATAACTGATTCTATCAAATATGAATATCTTAGACGATTTGAAAATGCAATATAAATTAGGTGGTATCGCCTTAAAAATGATCTATTGGAATATAGGTTGCTTTTTGGTATCCCTAGTTTTTTTCTATCAATTTAAGATTGGGGCTTTTGATTTTCCCAATTGGATTGCTTTGTCATCAGAGCCAACCATTTTTATATTAAAACCATGGACTTTTCTGTCCTATGCTTTTTTTCATGATGGTTTTTTTCATTTGCTTTTTAATATGTTGGTACTGAATTTTTCGAGCTATTTATTTTTGACTTTTTTTTCCTCAAAACAGTATCTGGGATTATATTTTTTAAGCGCCATTTTTTCGGGGTTGATTTTTGCTCTGGGTTTTAATCTGATGCATTACAGTGGAGCCATAATTGGGGCATCGGCGGCAATAATGGCTGTTTTGGTGGCCGTAACAACTTATAGTCCTTTGATGAATGTGCGATTGTTACTCATAGGAAATGTGAAATTATGGCATATTACAGCGGTAATTATTATTTTGGATTTAATGCAATTCCGATTGGAAAATTCGGGTGGTCATATTTCTCATTTGGCGGGCGCTTTTTTTGGGTTTGTATATATTAAATTGCTTCAAAACGGAACTGATTTGAGTAAGGTTGTGAGTACTGTTTTGGATTTCTTTACCAATTTGTTCAAAAAGCCTTCTACACCTTTCAAAAAAGTACATAAAAATTATAGAAAACCAATAGAAAAACCAATTTCAAAAATAGTCGTAAAAGATAAAAAGCAACAGCAAATAGACGAGATTTTGGATAAAATTAGTCAGTCTGGTTATGAAAGTTTGAGTCAAGAAGAAAAAGAATTCTTGTTTCAAGCCGGAAAATAACCTATTTTTATCTAATTATAGAATTGTAAATCGTGAGCTTTTTGATCTTAAAGTTTAAAACGCATTAAAAATGAAGAACCTTTCATGGTTTAATAAAGGAATGTTTTTTTTGAATTTAGTACTTATTGTGCTAACATTCATCGCCTATTTACTCCCGTTTTTGGCGCCAAAAATTTTTCCCCTTTTGTCGGTTTTCACTTTATTTATGCCTTTGTTTTTTTTAGCAAATGGATTGTTCTTCTTGTATTGGGGAATTCAATTTAAAAAACGCATGATTTTATCCGGCCTTGTCCTTTTGGTTGGGATTACTTTTTTTAATAAGTTTTATAAATTTTCTGCCAAAGAATTTGAGGAAAGCGATAAAGATTTTACGGTTATGAGTTATAACGTAAGATTGTTTAATGTTTTTAAATGGTTGGATCGTGACGATATTCCGGACGTGATTTTAGAATTTATCAACACAGAAAACCCAGACATATTGTGCATTCAGGAGTTTTCTAATTCCGCAAATATTGATCTAAAAGTATATCCCTATAAATTTGTTTTGATGGAAGGAAAACAAATTAAAACGGGCCAGGCAATATTTTCTAAATTCCCTATCATTGAACATGGGAATATTGTATTTCCGAATTCCAATAATAATGTGGTTTATGCCGATATTAAAAAGGGAAAAGATATTATACGAGTTTATAATATGCATTTGCAGTCCATAAAAATTTCTCCGGATGTCAATGAAATTTCCGAAAATATAGATGTAATTGACCAACAAAAATCCAAGTTTCTTTTTATTCGAATTAGTAAAGCGTTTAAGCAACAACAAGAGCAGGCCGCTATTTTTAAGGAGCATGAAAAGAATTGCCAATACCCAATTATTATTTGTGGTGATATGAATAACAGCGCTTTTTCCTATGTGTATCGGAATATAAAAGGAAAGCTTAAAGATAGTTTTGAAGAAGCTGGAGTAGGTTTTGGTGCTACCTATAAGTTCAAATATTATCCGGCTCGAATAGATTATATTTTTGCCGACGAAACTATGGAAGTAAAACAATTTGAGAGCTTCCCCGAATTTCAAAACTCAGATCACTATCCCATTATGGCAAAGTTATCTATGAAATAGTTTTAATTTCCTTTTAGAAAAATTATAAACCCTTCCTAAATTAAAACATATTTAGGAAGGGTTTGTAATTTTAAACTAGTTAATGAGTATTAAATTTTATTTGATGATTACTTGATTTTTTAAATAATCCATTGCAAATTTCCCCTCATTAAATAATAAATCAAGCACGCTTAGATTGTTCATAAATCCGAATTTGTCATCGAATACTTGAGTGTAGTTCTCAAAAACGGAATGGTCTTTTTTCCCGTTTACCAAATAGCGAAAATCGCTCGTTCGAGTGTTATCTATTTCGTGGAAATATTCGGTAGTGGTTTCAAACTCTAATTTCATTCGCAAACACTTGCATGTTATTTCTAATGCTTCAAAATTCAGATCCATCAAAAACGTATGTTTCTTTTGAAAAATAGGAAGTAAATCATCTTCAAAATACTCAAAAAAAGGAGAACTTCTGTAAGCAGCTTCCAACGATTTGAAATGTTGTTTTTGCCAGTCAAATTCTGGTTCTATTTTAATGTCTTTTGTCTTTTGATGTGCTAGATTAGAATGCTTTATGGGGATATTTAATAACTGAATCCCATTTGGACTATAAATGTAAGCTCTGTTGCGATTGGTTTGTTTCTGAAAATTATCCTCCATTTCGAACGTAATACTTTCCGATTGAGCCATAGCAACAAAATGGCTTACCGACGGAAAATAGGAGGGATGTATTAGAATATTCATTGCTTTTAAGGTTTTGAGATTAGGAGTTTAGAAGGTTTAGTGATGTAATCTAAGGCTCCTAAATAATATATACTTCTAAACTTTTTTTTCTTTTCTTTTCTTCCAAAAATACTCACCAACGAAAAAGGCTGCTAGAGCGATTAAGAAATGAATTAAATAAGATTTAGGTTCCCCATTATTTAGAAAAGAGAAAACTCGATTCCATCTTACTTTCTGAATTCCTTTTCCATCTTTATCCCAGCTAAACCAAATGAAGACAGGTTTGCCAACTACATGATCAAAAGGAACATATCCCCAAAATCTTGCATCTAAAGAGTTTTGGCGATTATCTCCCATCATCCAATAATAATCTTGTTTAAAAGTATAGCTGTTAACTGGTTTTCCGTTTATTATAATTTTATCACCGTCAATCTGCAATGTATTTTTTTCGTATTCCTGAATAATGCGTTTGTAAAATGGAAGTGTTGTTTTGTCTAATTTAATTGTCACTCCTTTTTTAGGAATATAAATAGGTCCAAAATTGTCTATGTTCCATCTTAACGAATGAATGTGTGGAAATACATCGCCATCTTCTCCTTTTGGGAGTAAATACTTTTTGACACTTTTAACTACTGGATTGTTCGCTATTCTGAGTGCTTCGTTATCGGTTAAAGTCAATACATATTCTCCATTATTGGTCAATCCAAAATTTCCATTCCCATCCTTCAAACCATCTCTAGCTCCATACATTTTTACTAGAGAGTTTTGATCCATACTTGTCCCTTGAGTATTTACAAAAAAGTTATATTGGAGTTTTGCACTTTCTGGTAATTTGCTTAGTTTTCCATTGATGTAAACGTCTCCTTCACGAATCTGTAAAGAATCTCCGGGTATAGCAACACAGCGTTTTACTAAATTTGTCTTTTTATCAATTGGTTTGTAATAATTTCTTGCAGGTTTAAAATTATCCATATCCAATAAAGTATCCGCGGGCTGATTAAACACTACAATTTCATTGCGTTTAATCGTTTCAATAGCAGGGAACCTAAAATAGGGTAATTGAAACTTGTTCAAAATCGAAGTTTCTTTTTTTGTAATATCATCATTGAACAGGTACGATTTAACGCCTAAAAGTGGGATTGAATCATGCACCATAGGCAATGCAATTGCTGTCATAGGAGCCCGTGCTCCAAAATTTAATTTGCTTACAAATAAAAAATCACCAATGTATAATGTCTTTTCTAATGAAGAAGACGGAATCGTAAATGGCTGTATAATATAAGTGTGAACCAAAGTGGCAACAATAACAGCAAAAAGTAGAGAACTAACTGTATCGGATGTTTTATTTTCGGGCTTTAAGTTTCGATCTGCTTTGTAATTTAATTTTTGTGTGTAATTGAGGTAATAAATATAAAAACCTAAAGTGATAATGACCAAAAAGGTGTCTAAACTTGAATTTTTTCCGAAGCTTCTTATTGTTTCGACCCAAATAACGGGAAACATGATAAGATTGATGATTGGAATAAATAGGAGAAGAGTCCACCAAGTAGGTCTGCCAATGATTTTCATCAAAATGATTGCATTGTAAACTGGAATTAAAGCCTCCCAGCGTTTTCTTCCTGCAATTTCATATAGTTTCCATGTTCCTAAAAAATGGACTATTTGTATGAACAGAAAAAAAAGAAACCATTGGTATATTGACATACTAGCCTTGTTTTATAATTCTTTTTTTACTTTTCTTTTTTTCCAGAAATACTCACCAACAAAAAAGGCAGCTAGGGCAATCAGGAAGTATTTAAAATAAGATTGAGGTTGTCCTTCACCGCTAACAGTTGTGAATACCCTGTCCCAACGAACTTTCCAATTACTCTTAGGCCCATTAATACCATCGATACTCATCCAAATAAAAATTGGCTTTCCTACGATATGATTTTCAGGAACATAACCCCAGTAACGACTGTCTTCAGAGTTATGACGGTTATCTCCCATCATCCAGTAATAATTTTGGTCAAAAGTGTAGGTCGTGGCCACTTTTCCATCAATTCTAATTTCATTGCCATTTACTTTCAAGTCCTTTTTCTCATAATCGCTTATGATAGTTTTGTAGAAAGGCAAAGTTTCTAGGTTTAAGGCAACAGTTTTTCCTTTTTGTGGGATATAGATTGGACCAAAATTATCTCGGTTCCATTTGTTGATGTGTGGAAAAATACCATCTTCAACATTTTTGGAAATAATTCTGTTTACAGCTTTGATTCCTGGGATATTTTTGAATCTCTCTGCATTGGCAGCAGTTAAAGCACTGATGAATAAAGTGTCTCTTGTTTGTTGGTTTAAGAAACCAGCTCCATCGGTGATGTCCATGTCTTTGAAAAGATATTCAAAGTCAATAGGTGTTTTACCATCCAAAACGACATTGTAAGAGAACTGTGGTTTAGCACGTTCTGGTAAAATCAATTCTTTTCCATTGATGTAAACTAATCCATCTTTTATGGATAAGCTATCGCCAGGAATACCAACACAACGTTTTACATAATTTGATTTTTTGTCGATTGGTTTGTCTACTCTTAGTCCAGATCGATCCCTGAATTTGTATACGGTATCTGCTGGCCAGTTAAAAACAACTATATCTGTACGATTGATAGTTTGAAAGCCAGGAAGTCTAAAATAAGGTAATTGAGGCCAAGTCAAATAAGATTTTCTTTTGGTCAATGGAATAGTATCATGTACCATTGGCATGGCTACTGTAGTCATTGGAACTCTCGCCCCATAATTCATTTTACTCACAAACAAAAAGTCACCAACCAATAATGATTTCTCTAATGAAGAAGTGGGAATAGTATAAGGCTGGATAAAATAGGTGTGAACAATAGTGGCCACAATTACGGCAAAAAGTAATGAGCTAATAGTGTCAGCGGCTTTATGGTCTGGACTTAAATTTCTATCTGCTTCGTAATTTAAAGTCTGAGTGTAATTAAGGTAATAGATGTAAAATCCTAAAGTTCCAATTACAAGTACTGTGTCTAAAAAAGATTTTTTTCCAAAACTACGAATAGTCTCTACCCAAATAACGGGAAACATAATCAGGTTAATGATTGGAATAAAAAGTAAAAGTGTCCACCAAGTTGGTCGACCGATTATTTTCATTAAAACAATTGCATTGTAAACTGGAATTGCTGCTTCCCAACGTTTTCTTCCTGCGCTTTCATATATTTTCCAAGTTCCTAAGAAATGAATAACCTGAACGGCCAAAAAGAATACAAACCAGAGATATAGTGTCATAATTTTAGATTTTAAACTTTAGATTTTTAGATCAAATTTCTATTAGAATTTTGGGATTTTATTGTTTGGAACTTAATTCTTTTCTATTTAGAATTTAAATTCAATACGTCTTTCATAGTATAAATACCGTGTTTTCCGGCAAGCCATTCGGCAGCAATTACAGCGCCAAGAGCAAAACCCTCACGATTATGAGCGGTGTGTTTTATTTCGATGGAATCCACCTCAGAGTTATAGGTTACAGTGTGGGTTCCTGGAACTGTTCCTACTCTTACAGCTTCAATATGAATCTCTTTTTCTTTTGGAGTGTCTAATGTCCAATTAGTGTAATTGCTGTTTTCAATTACACCTTTGGCTAATGAAATAGCAGTTCCGCTTGGTGCATCTAGTTTTTGATCATGATGAATTTCTTCCATTTCTACTTTGTAATGGTCGAATTGAGACATGATTTTGGCTAAATATTCGTTGAATTCAAAAAATAAATTCACGCCAAGACTAAAGTTGGAACTAGAGATAAAACCTCCATTTTTTTCTTTACAAAGAGCAATCATTTCATCATAATGTTCCAACCAACCTGTTGTTCCGGAAACCACGGGAACATTGGCATTGAAACAACTGGAAATGTTATTTACTGCGGCTGATGGAACACTGAAATCGATGGCAACATCGGCAGAGGAAAGTCCATCATAGGTGTTAAATTCGTCTTTTCTCAAAACAATTTCATGTCCTCTTTCTAAAGCAATTCTTTCAATTACATGCCCCATTTTTCCGTATCCTAAAAGCGCAATTTTCATTTGTATATATTTTTGATTTTTTAAAAAGAAACGAATATTGTTCGAATCTAAAAACGATAATTAAGTGTTAGTCCTAAATTTGATTTTAATGTTACAGGATCTGGGGTGATTTCTGGCTGAAAAGATAAACTCTGATTGACATTAAATTGTATTAAGGCAGCGTCAACGTTGGCATCAATGATGTTTAGTACATAAAAACCAATCACAAAAAGCCCTGATAACGAAGCGTTTCTTTGGTAAAACTCTTGAGCTGAAATTAACTGTTTGTCAGAGAGATAGTCGTAATTAGGGTCTGGATTTCCTGCTAGACGACTTTTGTAAGCATCTCTATATTCATTGTATTTTTTCTTGTTGTCAACATATAAATATAAACTGGTTCCCATAGCTCCATAAACTAAAGGAATCTTCCAGTATTTTTTATTGTACGCTTGGCCTAAACCAGGTAATATAGCCGAATAGAAAGCCGCTTTTGCAGGTGTCAAAGGGTCTATCTCTGTTGGTTTTAAAGTGTCTTTTGGCTTTAAAACAGCTTCGGTTTTTGCTTGTGCAAAAACCGAAGCGTTTCCTAAAAGAAAAAGCAATAGCCCTATGGATATGATTTTGCTCACTACCCTTCTATTAATTTTATAATTCTGTTGAAGTCTTCTTCAGAATGAAAAGGAATTGTGATTTTTCCTTTCCCGTTTCCGGCAACTTTTACATCGATTTTTGTTCCGAAATACTTGTTGAAAGTACTTACATCTTCGTCATTAATTTCAAAAGAAGAGGACTTTGTTGGAATAACTGGTTTCGGTTTTAAACTTTCGTGGTAGTTTTTAACCAAAGTCTCCGTCTCTCTAACCGAAAGATTCTGACTTACAATTTTTTGGTAAATATCAGTCTGAACATCATGATCTTCAATGTTGATGATAGCACGACCGTGACCCATACTGATAAAACCATCACGAATTCCGGTTTGAATGATTGGATCTAATTTTAAAAGTCTTAAATAATTGGCAATAGTAGAACGTTTTTTACCAACTCTTTCACTCATTTGTTCTTGAGTTAATTGAATTTCATCAATCAAACGTTGGTAAGAAAGTGCAATCTCTATTGGATCCAAGTCATGACGTTGGATGTTTTCAACCAAGGCCATTACTAGAGACTCGTTATCGTTTGCAATACGAATGTAAGCAGGGACAGTTGTAAGTCCAATTAATGTGGAAGCGCGTAAACGACGTTCCCCAGAAATTAATTGGTATTTATTGAAGTCTAATTTACGAACAGTGATAGGTTGAATAACGCCTAATTCCTTGATGGAAGTGGCCAATTCGCGCAATGACTCTTCGTTGAAATTACTTCGGGGCTGAAATGGATTTATTTCTATAGCATCAATTTCAAGCTCTATAATATTTCCTACTACTTTATCTGCATTTTTATCTTCTACCGATTGGATATCGTTTTCAGGATCTTTTAATAACGCAGATAAACCTCTACCTAAGGCTTGTTTTTTTATTGCTTTTGACATACAACTATTTACTGTTTTTCTTTATAATTTCTTGAGCTAAATGAATATAATTTACCGCTCCTTTGCTGGTTGCATCATAGTTGATAATGCTTTCTCCAAAACTAGGAGCCTCACTCAATTTTACATTTCTTTGTATCACAGTTTCAAAAACCATATCGTTAAAATGTTTTTGAACTTCTTCTACAACTTGGTTTGATAAACGCAATCTAGAATCAAACATTGTCAATAATAGACCTTCAATATCCAAATCAGGATTGTGGATTTTTTGGATACTTTTTATGGTATTCAATAATTTACCCAAACCTTCTAATGCAAAATACTCACATTGAATCGGAATTACTACAGAATCCGCAGCAGTTAAGGCATTTAATGTCAAAAGTCCAAGAGATGGCGCACAATCAATTAAGATATAATCGTATTGATCTTTTACACTTTCCAATGCTTTTTTAAGCATGTATTCTCTATTTTCTTTGTCGACAAGTTCAATTTCAATCGCAACAAGATCAATATGTGCAGGAATTATATCAACATTTGGCGACGAACATTTTATGATGGCCTCCGATGGAGTGTGACTATGTTCTAGAATTTGATAGGTTCCAATTTCAACGCTTTCTACATCAATTCCTAAACCTGATGTGGCATTTGCCTGAGGATCAGCGTCTATTAGTAATACTTTTTTTTCTAAAACACCCAATGAAGCAGCTAGGTTAATTGAAGTAGTTGTCTTTCCAACTCCGCCTTTCTGATTCGCAATCGCTATGATTTTGCCCATTTATTTTCTAAATTTTGAACGGTAAAAATACAATTATTTATGGGTTTTGAAAATCTATTTTGTTAACAAAAACAAATAGTTTTCACTGTCCCCAATTTATCTTGACAATACTGTGTATTCTCTGCTTTTTTAGTAATTATTATATCTGAAAAAAGAGAACTGTATAAATAGTTCTCTTTTTTGTTTTATTATTTAGGTGTTATTTCTGATTATTTTCAATAGTTATTGATGTTAATCGGTGATTATCGCAAGTGGTTAACTCCTTTTCTTTGCTTTAATCATCATTTCCAATTGATCCCAAAGTTCTTCGGGTATGGCTTCCAATAGATTGAATTGTCCTGCACCTTTCAGCCATTCACCCCCATCAATAACAACCACTTCACCATTGACATAGGCGGAAAAGTCAGAAACTAAATAAGCGGCTAAATTGGCCAATTCTTGATGGTCACCAACTCTTTTTAATGGCACTTTTTTGGCCATGTCAAATTTCTCGGCAAGGTCTCCAGGTAATAAACGGTCCCAAGCACCTTTGGTAGGAAACGGTCCGGGGGCAATTGCATTGGTACGAATACCGTATTTTGCCCATTCTACTGCAAGACTTCTTGTCATAGCCAGAACTCCTGCTTTTGCAGTGGCACTCGGAACTACATAAGCGGAACCTGTCCAAGCATAAGTAGTGACAATATTTAAAATACTTGCCGAAGTTTGTTTGGTGTCTATCCAATGTTTTCCAAAGGCAAGTGTACAGTTTTTGGTTCCTTTCAAAACGATATCAATTACAGTGTCAAAGGCGTTGGCTGATAAACGCTCCGTTGGAGAGATAAAATTTCCCGCGGCATTATTCAACAATACATCGACTTTACCGAAGGCTTTTAATACGCCCTGAAGCATATTTTCAACTTCCTCATAATGGCGAACATCGCATTGTAGCGGTAAACATGTTCCGCCTGTTTCGGCTTCAAGTTCTTGAGCAGTGTTTTTTAGTTTTTCCAAATCTCTTGAAGTAATAGCTACTTGAGCTCCTAATTCTAAGAAATATTTGGTCATAGCTTTTCCTAAGCCACTTCCGCCTCCAGTAACTACTATTACTTTGCCTTTTAAAGCATCGTCTCTCAACATTTTATCGGTATAACTCATAATTTATTTTTTTTTGGATTGTAAATGTAGTAAAATAAAATAGTATGCATGCATAATTTTTTTAAGTTACTTAGGCGCTGAGTTTCTAAGAAAATGAAGTGCATGTGCTAAAAAAAACTCAGACTCTTAGAAACTTAGCGTCTCAGCGACTATATTGCTTGCAATCTTTTTGCTGCTTCCTCCAAAGTTTGATTGTCTTTAGCGAAGCAAAAACGTATTAATTTTAAATCTTTTCCATCGGCATAAAAAGTGGATATGGGAATTGCAGCGACACCATAGTCCGTAATTAAGCGTTTGCAAAAATCAATATCATTCTCGTTGGAAATATTGGCATACGAAACTACTTGAAAATAAGTTCCTTCGCAGGGCATCAATTGGAATCGGCTGTTTTTTAATAGTGATTTGAAGTAATCGCGCTTTTCCTGATAGAATGAACTAATTTCATTTACATCGACTAAATCCAGATATTCTGAAACTGCTACTTGGCAAATGCTATTGACGCTAAAAACCAAAAACTGATGCACTTTTTTGATTTCTTTCATCAAATAGTCAGGAGCTACAAGATAGCCTATTTTCCAGCCAGTCACATGAAATGATTTTCCAAATGAAGAGACTGTAATGCAGCGGTCGAGTAGTTTTGTTCTAGTATGTGTAGAAATGTGTTTTTGTTCGAAAGTGATGTATTCGTAAACTTCATCGGAAAGTAATAGTACATCAGGATGTTTTTCCAAAAGTGTTTCCAGATTCTCTAAATCGGATTCATTTAGAATTTTCCCCGTAGGATTATGCGGATTATTGATGATAATCATTTTGGTTTTCTCCGAAAAGGCACTGGCGATAGTATTCCAGTTTGGTGTGTAATCATCATTGAGTGATACCCGTATCGGTTTTGCTTGGCTTAATAATATTGGAGCTTCGTAGCAATCGTAGCTTGGGTCGAGAATAATTACTTCGTCATTTGGTTTTAGCAAAGCCAGCAATGTGGTGAAAATGGCTTGAGTTGCACCTGCTGTAATGAGTATTTCGGTTTCGGGGGAAATAGTGCGATTATATGACGATTTTACCAATGTTGCAATTTTTGCCAACAATGGAGGATATCCCGACATGGGCGTGTATTGGTGGACGTCTTCAAGTGTCAATCGAGAAACAATTTTGGTTAATCTTTCGTCAACTGGGAAGTTTGGGAATCCTTGGGAAAGATTGATTGCATTGTGTTCTGCTGCCATTTTGGACATTACGGTAAAGATGCTAGTTGTTACATTTGGTAATTTACTCATGTAATAAATAAATTTATTTAGGAGTATAAAAGTAGTTTTTTTAAGCCGATTTTTCCTTTTTTGAAGGAATGATGTTCGGAAAAATTAATGGTCTGGTGTAAAATGAATGTTCTTGCGAGTTGCGTGAGGGGTAAGAGCTGGTTACCTTGTAACGCGGATGACCCGACAGCATAAAAGAATGGGCCGACTCAACAGTGATGAGTAGGCCCATTTTTTTTATGGTGGCACGCCCAAAAGGACTTTGGTATTTACATTTTATGAATGATGAAAATGGTGGGGCGTTTGTGTAAATCGATTGTTTCTTTTTTCCATGCCGAAATTTTCTTTGTTTTGATGTATTCCGTAGGTAAGGTGATATCGGTAGCTATGCATAGATGTGTTTCAGGGTGCAAGGTTTGGATTAAATCTTCGAGTAATTTATTGTTGCGGTAAGGTGTTTCGATGAAAATCTGAGATTGATTTTTCTCGAAAGATATTCGTTCCAAACTTTTGAAACTAGCTCTTTTTTCGTCTTTTTCAATGGGTAAATAACCATGAAAAGTAAAGCTTTGACCGTTCATTCCGGATGCCATCATAGCTAATAATATTGAGGATGGACCAACAAGCGGAACAACTTGAATCCCTTTTTCGTGAGCTATTTTTACAATTACAGCACCAGGATCTGCTACACCTGGACATCCTGCTTCGCTCATAAGTCCCATGTCTTTACCTTCCAAAAGCGGTTTGATAAACTCCTGATGTTCTTTAGTTTCAGTATGTTTATTGAGTATGAAAAGTTTTAGTTCTGACTGTTTTTTCTCTGGATTGGTCAGCTTGATGGATTTTCGAGCGGTTTTGTCATTCTCGACCACATAGTAATCAATTAGATCTACGCATCTTTTTATGGTTTGCGGTAATACGTCCATTGGGTCGCAATCGCCCATAGTGGTTGGGATTAAATATAATTTTCCAAGAAGAGGTGTTGATTTCATTTGATTGCTTTCAATTTTTGAAATAAGATTTTTTTTGCCGTATTTGAATGACATTGGAGGGAAAAGTTGTCATTTTTAACAAAGATAAAAAACTTATTTAGTTTTCTTAGGAATGTTTGGTGATCAACCTTTGTGCAATTACTTCACAAGCTTCGTCGAGCATTTGATAAACCATATCAAAACCATTTGAAACGCCATAGTATGGGTCTGGAACATCGACATTTTCATTTGGGAAAATGGCGTCCAAAATGAGTTGGACTTTTTCTTTTTGTTTTTCGTTTTGAGCAAGGTGAATCACATCATTGTAATTGTGGTTGTCCATTACAAAAATGTAGTCAAAAGCATCGAAATCGGATCTTTGAAATTGTCTTCCTTGTTGATTGGCAATATTTAAACCATTTTTTTTGGCGGTGGCTATAGAACGATTATCTGGAGCACGACCAATATGCCAAGAACCTGTTCCTGCGGAATCTACATGGAATTTATCACTGGGAAGTTTGGAAGCTAAAATGCCTTCTGCCAGTGGAGAACGGCAGATATTGCCCAAACAAACCATTAAAATTTTAACAGGCATATTGCTTTTTATAGCGTTAATTTTGAATTAATGTCCTCGACATACTTTTTGAATTGTTTGTCGGTTGCTACTAAATTATCGACTGTTTTACAGGCATGCAACACTGTGGCGTGGTCACGATCACCTATTTGGGAACCGATATTGGCCAATGAGGCTTTAGTGAATTTTTTGGCAAAAAACATTGCCAGCTGCCTCGCCTGTACAACGTGCCTTTTTCTGGTTTTGGATTGTAGAGTCTCTAAATCCAATTGGAAATAATCGGAAACAATTTTTTGGATGTAATCGATTGAAATTTCTCTCTTTACATTTTTTACAAATTTTTCTACGACACTTTTAGCAAGTTCGATGGTTACTTCTTTTTTGTTGAAAGAAGATTGCGCAATCAATGAAATGATAGCGCCTTCCAGTTCACGAACATTTGATTTAATGTTGCGGGCTACATATTCTATAATGTCATCTGGCATCTCAACACCATCACGATATAGGATATTTTTTAGGATAGAAATTCTAGTTTCATAATCCGGTTGGTGTAATTCGGCAGATAATCCCCATTTGAAACGAGATAATAAGCGTTGTTCAATATCCTGCATGTCAACAGGAGCCTTGTCTGAGGTCAAGATAACCTGTTTTCCGTTTTGGTGCAAGTAATTAAAAATATGAAAAAATACATCTTGTGTTCCTGATTTACCAGAAAGGAATTGAACATCGTCAATGATTAAAACATCGATTAACTGATAGAAATGAATGAAATCATTTCTGTTATTTTTCTTTACCGAATCAATATATTGTTGGGTAAAAATTTCAGCAGAAATATATAAAACTGTTTTTTCAGGATATTTGTCTTTAATTTCAACACCGATAGCGTGGGCTAAGTGTGTTTTTCCCAATCCAACACCACCAAAAATCAATAATGGGTTGAAAGATGTTCCACCTGGCTTATTGGCAACTGCCATACCTGCAGAACGTGCTAATCTGTTAGAATCCCCTTCCAGGAAGTTGTCAAAACTATAATTTGGATTCAGTTGGGATTCGATTTTTAAATTTCGAATGCCAGGAATAACAAATGGGTTTTTTAATTCTGGATTTAGGTTTTTAAATGGAGCATCCACTTCTTGAGCTTTCATTGGAGCTCTATTGGCACTTGGCAACTGTTCCGTAAACGGTTGTTTGTTACCATAAGTGTTTTCCATTTTGATTTTATAGAGTAACTTTGCGTTTTTTCCAAGTTCTTTGGTTAGGGCCACTTTTAATAATTTTACATAGTGTTCTTCTAGCCATTCGTAGAAAAATTTACTTGGTACTTGAATATATAATGCATTATCGGTAAGTTCAACTGATTTAATTGGTTCGAACCAAGTTTTATAGGCTTGATCTTGAATGTTGTCCTTTATGAAGGACAAACAGTTTTCCCATACTGATTGTGCAGTCTTGTTCATATATCTAGTTAAATTTTTTTATTTGGGTACTTATTGTCTTACAAAAAGAATGTGAAATAGATTCTTTTTTCGGGATAACAAATATGTGAACAATTATCTGTAAAAAAAAATATTTTAGGTTATAATTTTTGAAAATATTGTTGTAAGGAGCTTTTTAAAATTTAAAATTTTAATTCATAATTAATGAAAGATCATCAAATTCAAGTTCGTGTTCGTTATTCAGAAACAGACCAAATGGGGGTTGTTTATCACGGAAATTACATACCCTATTTTGAGATAGGAAGAGTCGAATGGCTTAGAAACAAAGGGATTTCATATAAAAGTATGGAAGAAAGTGGTATTGCGTTGCCAATTGTGAATATGAATATCAATTATAAAAAATCGGCGCGATATGATGAGTTGTTAACGGTGCATACAGTTTTCAAAAGTCAGACGTCCGTGAAGATAGAATTTGATTGTGCAATATACAATGAAGCTAAAGAGTTATTAACAACTGCCCAATTTATGTTGGTTTTTGTGTCCTTAAAAACTGGCAAGCCAACAGCACCGCCAGATTACATTTTGGAACTACTAAAAACTTTTGAATAATAGTCAAAATGAGTTCTTTTAAATGATAATTTATAGTTTTTTTATGTCAATTTCAAACAAAGATTTAAAAGTGTCGAATACCATTTCGGCATTTTTTTTTCTGGTTTTTACTACAATTTTTCCGATTGGTAAATTTGTTTCTTCATCTATCTCCATTTCTTGAGAAGCAATATCCAGTTTTTTTTCTTTGATCACTCGCATTACTTTATTCATGTTTTTATAATCAAATGAAATTTGAAAAGCAACGTCAATCGTTTTTTCGATAATTTCGCAAGATTCCAATGTGATTTGTGCCGAGGTTTTATAAGCAGAAATTAATCCGCCCACTCCTAATTTTATTCCGCCATAAATTCGAACCACAACTACAAGTACATTCGTAAGTCCGAAGGATTGTATTTGACCATATATAGGAGTCCCTGCTGTATTACTTGGTTCACCATCATCATTGGCTCTGTATTGAATGGTTTCGGTTCCTATTTGATAGGCGTAGCAGTAATGAACAGCGTGCGGATGTTGTTTTTTTAAGATTTCTATAATGGGTTTTACCTCTTCCTCTGACTCTATCGGAAAAGCATAGCCGAAGAATTTGCTGCTTTTTTCCTTGAATAGGGATTCTTCAGAGGGAAATGCAATGGTATTGTAGGTGTCTTTCATGTTCAATATCAAATATCAATGGCAAAATTCAATGTCAATAGCAATGTCAATGTCAAAATTCAATATCAAAATTTAACTACTGGCGTTTGAATATATTAAAGAGGTTATTGTTTTTTTTTCATTGCTATTGACATTGAATTTTGCAATTGTCATTGTAATTGATTTTGCCATTGTCATTGCCATTGCTATTGTATTATTCTTTTATCAAACAAATCAACTACATCTTCTTCGCCCACTTGTAAGTTCCAAACGATAAGTCCAAGTGCCAATGCAGCATCGGTATTTTCTTTTTTGTCATCAATGAACAATGTATGTTTCGCTTGGAGTCCATTTTGATCCAGTACAAAGTTGTAAACTTCCGGATTGGGTTTTCTCATGCCAATTTCAAATGAAAAATATACTTTTTCAAAACATTGATAAAAATCACTGTAAAATGTAGTCCCCGATTTTTGTTCGAAAGTGTCAATATGAATGGCATCGGTATTGCTCAACAAAAATAAACGATACTTGTTGGAAAGCATTTGAAGAAATTCCAATCGATACAACGGGAAGTCCAGTAAGATTGCATTCCAAGCTTTCGAAATGTCTTCGATTGAAGCATTGTTGGTGTGTTTTTGAATTCCTTTCAAGAAATCTTCGTTCGACATAGCGCCTAATTCAAACTGTATGTTCAATTGGTCCAAATCTTCGTTCCATTGGAAAATGCCAAGATTTTTTAAACCATCCGTAGTGGCTTGTTTATCTAAATTGATAAACACATCTCCAAAATCAAAAATAATAGCATCAATCATGGTTTCTGATTATTAAAAATTCATCGGTGTCAATTGTGTGTTTTTCGGAATTTGTTTTTGGTATAAAAGGCGCTTTGATTCCTTTTTTCAAAAAAGTTTTTCCTGCAAAAATTCTAGCTTCATCCCAAAGATTCTCATCGATAAAGGTCTGTAAGGTTTGGAGTCCACCTTCAATTATAACCGATTGAATGTTGTGTTTGTAAAGCGAATCAACGATTTGTTGGGCTATATTTTGTTTAAAATCAATTACTTCAAAGGTAGTGTTTTCTTTGGAAATAGTGTTTTTCGAATTGCTAAAGACAATTGTCTTGGTTTGATTGTCAAAAACAGCATTCTCTTTTGGAATACGATTGTGTTGGTCCAATACGATTCGAACTGGATTATTTCCGTGCCAATCTCTTGCATTAAGTTTGGGGTTGTCGTCAATAACGGTTTTTGTTCCTACCAGAATAGCTTGTTCCTCGGTTCTCCATTTGTGAACCAATTGTCTGGAATAGGTGTTGGTAATCCAAACTGGTTTTTTCTCCAATTTTTCAATCGGGGCAATAAATCCGTCTTGACTTTGGGCCCATTTCAATATTATGTAAGGTCTTTTCTTTTGATGAAAAGTAAAAAAGCGCTTGTTGAGTTCGTTGCATTCATCTTCGAGTATTCCAATAGTGACATGAACACCTGCTTCCATTAATTTTTTGATGCCATTTCCGGCGACTTTGATATTTGGATCTACGGTTCCAACAACGACATTGGGGATTTTGTTTTTTATGATCAAATCGCAGCAAGGTGGTGTTTTTCCAAAATGGCTACACGGTTCCAAGCTCACGTAGATAGTGGCTTTTTTTAGTAACGATTTATCCTGTACTGAATTTACTGCGTTGACTTCGGCGTGGGGTTCGCCTGCTTTTTTGTGCCAACCTTCGCCTATGATTTTGCCTTCATAAACAATGACGCTTCCAACCATAGGATTGGGATAGGTCGTTCCCAGTCCGTTTTTGGCCAAGGCTATGCAACGGTTTATATATTTCTCATGTATTTTCACTTAGCAAAAATACTAATTTTGGAATTAGGAATTTGCTTCGACATATAAGATGTAGTGTATTCGTTTGAAAAATATAGATATTAATCATATTTGGATTTTTTAGAATCTGCGTAAATCTGCCAAATCTGCATGCTAATTTTTTCACGCAGATTTGGCAGATTTACGCAGATTTATAAGAGGGAATTTTGAATAATATAACTATCAGTCTTTAATGAATATTTTTTTAGAAGTGAGTGTATTGCTTTTGATGTTTTCCCATTTACAATGGCTATTTTTGTGCATCAAATTAATAATAGAGCATTTATATGGACAATTGGATTATTAGAAAAATACAAAAAGAAGACAATCAAGCGGTTGCTCAATTGATAAGAGATGTTTTTGACGAATTGAATATCCCCAAAGTAGGAACAGCTTATGAAGATCCATATCTTGATTTGATGTTTGAAGAATACAATAAGCCAAGATCGGTTTATTATGTGGTGGAAAGTGATGGGCGAATTGTTGGCGGAGCAGGAGTGGCACCATTGGCAAACGAGGCGGAAGTTTATTGTGAATTACAAAAAATGTATTTTCTTCCAGAAACTCGAGGAAAAGGAATTGGAAGCCAAATGATGGAAAAATGTTTGCAAAGCGCCCGTGAATTTGGTTTCGAAAATTGTTATCTGGAGACAATGCCTTTTATGTTGGATGCCCAAAAGTTGTATAAAAAAGTTGGTTTCGAATATATCTGTTCGCCAATGGGAAGCACTGGTCATACAAGTTGTCCGGTTTGGATGCTTTGCCCCCTAACCCCCGAAGGGGGAATAAAATAATCATTGAATATGAAAATAAAAGAATATAGAACCCAATTTATTCAAGCGCTTACTTCACAGTATGGAGAAGGCGAAGCAGAGAGTTTTTTCTATTTGATATTGGAAGAAAAGCAACAACTGAAAAGAATTGATTTGGCTTTACATCCCGATTTGGAAATTTCGGAGGAGGAAATTGTGATTTGGAATTCGATTTTAGAACAATTGAAATTGGAAATTCCGATTCAGTATTTGTTAGGCAAAACGAGTTTTTATGGATTGGATTTTGAAGTTAATGAAAATGTCTTAATTCCGAGGCCGGAGACGGAGGAATTGGTGGATTGGATTGTTTCTAATGTTCTTAAAAACGGAAGGTCTAAGAGTCTAAAAATTCTCGACATTGGGACGGGAAGCGGATGTATCGCAGTTTCGCTAGCTAAGAATCTCCCGAATGCAGAAGTTTTTGCAATTGATGTTTCCGAAAAAGCATTGTCAATCGCCAAAAAAAATGCCGAGCGCAATGAAGTGGAAGTTACTTTTATTGAGCAAAATATTCTTGAAACGCTGGATTTAGGTCAAGAGTTTGACATTATTGTTTCGAATCCTCCTTATGTGCGGAATTTGGAAAAAGAGGAAATCAAGAAAAATGTTTTGGACAATGAACCTCATTTGGCTCTTTTTGTGGAAGATAACGATGCCCTGATTTTTTATAGAAAAATAGCCGAATTAGCTCAGAAGAATTTATCAAATTCAGGACAATTGTATTTTGAAATCAATCAGTATTTAGGGAAAGAAATGATTTCGTTATTAGAAGAGTTGAATTTTAAGAATGTTGAATTGAGAAAGGATATTTATGAAAATGACAGAATGACGTTGGGGACTCGTTTGTTGTAGTTATTTCTTGTTCTTAGTGATTTGTGTGAGGGAGTTATAGTAAATAAGAATAATTGAAAAATATGAATTATGAATTCGGGATGTTTATGTTTATTTAAATCAAAAAATATAGAATAATTATGTACTATATATGTTATAGATGAAAATATCAACTAATCAAATTGAGATCGTTAAAAAGATTTTTACTGAATATTATGCAAATAATTCAAAAGTTAGGTTATTAACTATAAAAGATATTTTTGATAATTCTGAATGGAAAGGAAGTGTTGGAATAAGTAGAGTGGAATTATTGTCACGGGCTGGAATTAACCCAGATTGCGTACTTACATCACTAAAAGGCAGGTATTCAAAAGATACTTCGTTTTTAAAATCATTAATGCACGATTTATCTGAAATAGTAGGGAGAGAAAATTTGAATGACAATTCAATGAATTCTAAAGAGTTAATTGAAATCCCTAATATTTTACGATTAAAAGGTCAATTTGATTTAAGTGATAAATATTCTGTTCCATTAAGATTAGTCACGAAACAGTCCATTTATGCTTCTTTAATTAGAACTTTTGATAATTGTAGTTGGAACGAAATTTTACGTTTATCAGGTTATAATCTCAGTGAAAGAAAAAAATCAAAATTTGGAATTGATGAAATTTTGGAGCTGCTTAGGTGTGAAATTATACAAGAGTATAAAGAATTAGATTTAACTACGTTCAATTTTTTTCTAGATAATTTAAATTTAAATGATTTCAGGGAAGATAATCCTCAATTATTTAAACTAATTCATAGAATTCCTCAAAAAATAAAAATAAACTCGAATAAAGTAAATCAATTTGTAGTAGGTATTTTTTTCTTTAAGTTTTTTATTGAAGAAAACGGCAATGAAGACTATTGCGTTGAAAATTTTGAAAATTATTTTAAAAGTAACATAGATATTGTTAAAAAAATTTCATCTTCTTCAAGAACTATTAAAGATAGAAAAAACAGCAAATTTGAAATTCAAGAAAGTATTTTAAGAGCTTATTCTGATGGTTATTTTGGACATGGAGATGCTTTTGGGGATACTACGCTAATGAGACATATTCATCATGATAAAAAAAACAGCACATTATCTTATTTAGAATCAGTAGGTATTATTCAATCAAGTTTAAGAAGTTTAAAAATAATAATTGAATCAAAGTATAATTCAAAAGAAAAAATTTGGAACAGATTTAGAGAGCTTGTCAAAGAATCATTAGAATCCAATGAAAATCGTTTAACAAGAGAGTATATTTCTAAAGTTGATCCGCAATTTATTAGAGATTGCTTCAGATTAGAAAATATTAAAAATGCTAGTTGGTCGGATGTACTTCGAATTTACGGGTTAAATCCAGATATTTGGTCTAATACATATTCAACTGCTTCAAAAAGAGGGTTGATTTTTCAAGATGCTATTTATAAGATTTTTAAATCATTTTTAATTGAAGTAAATACAATTGATGAACTCAATTTAACTCCAAATTCATTTATTCATAATAAAAAATTAGGAAAAGGGATTAAGCCAGATTTTGTATTTAAAAATTTTATAATTGATTCCAAGTTTTCAGTTTCTATAGATAAAAATCAAATGATTCAGATTGAAAATATTCAAGTAGAAAAATATATTACTGAATTAAATTTACCAGTATTAGTTCTGACTTTTAATCAGAAGGGAAATGTTTTCAAAACTCAAAGTGGAATAGAAATAAAAAATATCAATTTTTTGAAAGATTTTAAAAATTGGATAAAGCATGAATTTAAAGTCGAATTATCAGATGCTGATTTAACAAAAGCTATAAAAAGAATAAATAGTATACCATTTTGGAAAAAATAAATTACATTCAGAAAAATTTGTAAAAATCCGCGTGAGGGGTAGGAGCAAGTTACCGAAGTAACGCGGATGACCCGACCGCATTAAAAAAAGGGGCGACTGGCACGTATGCTGAGTTGCCCCTTTTTTTAATGTGGTCACGCCCAAATAATTATTTTAAAAAGTATTTGTTGCTAAAAACAAAAACCTACTCATAACGCAACGCCTCAATAGGATCCAGATTTGCCGATTTTATAGCAGGATACAAACCAGAAACGAGTGCCACGATAAAGCTTACGATAAACGCCGCTATCATTGCTCCCCACGGAATTACAAAAACAAAGTTCATTGCAGTCGAAAGTCCAAATCCGATTAATATTCCAAAAATAATTCCGACCAAACCGCCTATTTGCCCAATCAGTAGTGTTTCTATAAAGAACTGAAAGGCAATGGTAGTTTTTTTGGCTCCTAAAGCTTTTCGAACCCCAATTTCACGGGTACGCTCGGTTACCGAAACAATCATAATGTTCATCAAGGCGATAGACGACCCAAGTATGGTAATAATCCCGATGAGCCACGATGCAAGTCCAAGATATTGGGTGATGCTCAGGATTCGGTTAATCAAATCATCACTTCGCACTATGGCAAAATTATTGTCTTTTATGGGGCTCAATTTTCGGACTCTGCGCATCGTGCTGTTGGCGTTGTCAATAGCTTGGTCCAATAATTCCTTTTTGCCTACCATAACACTCAAAGTATAGTTGATATTGGGAGCCGTAAATAAGGAACGGGCAACTTGTATTGGGATTAATACCCTTAAATCTTGGCTCTTTCCAAAGGTGGAACCTTTTTCTTTTAGCACGCCGATTACTTTAAATTTAGCGCCTCTTATCGAAAGGGTTTTGCCAATTGGGTTTACGTCTTTCAGAATTCCTTTTTTAAAATCGGAACCTACCACGCAAGTATAGGTATTGTTGGAAATGTCAAAATTGGTAAAATTTCGCCCCATATCGGTTTCGAGTCCCGAGTTGGTCAAAAAATGCTCGTCAACACCCAAAACATTTATTTCGGGATCCGTTTTCAGGGCTTCGTATTTTACTTCGGCGGTCGATGTCGCGGTAAATGACAGCGACGTTTCGGTCAATGGGTAATTGTATTTATTCTTGAAAGCCACCGCCTCGGGATAGGAAATGATAGGATTTATGATTTCACGTTCCCCGCCACCGCGTCTTCGAGAGGTGTTTTCGTATTGATTAATGTTGAAAGTATTGGCTCCCATCGAGGCAAAATCGGAGGACAGCGTATTCTCCAGCGCCGCAACAACGGTCAGAATTCCAACTAAGGCAGTTATACCAATGGCAATAATCATTACCGTCAAAATGGTTCGCAACAATTGAGTTCGGATGGAACCAAAAGCGATTCGGATATTTTCTTTGAATAATTTTAGCATCATAGTCGTTTGACACGAAAATACAATTTTTGTTACAAATACCATTTGAGAAATTAGCATAAATAGTTGTAAGGAGCTATTTCCAGCTATCCGCTATATCTTTTATGCCGAACCCCGGCATAAAAGGATACCGCTTCTATCTGGGCTAAGGCATTCCGTTGTTAAATCTGCTTTGCCTAATGGCACACGGATGACACAGATTTAACGGATTTACACAGATTGAAATTGGTTAATTTATTATTCTAACTTTTTAGTTTGCCCCCAAAGAATCAGTGTCGATCTGTCTAATCCGTGTCATCCGTGTCCCATTATGACGTATATTTTGTAACGACAGGGCATTTCGTCATTAAAGAAGCTTTAAATTAAATCACAAATTTTTCAAAAGGAATTATTTTAAAAGTAAGATATTTGCAGAGTGATATAGAGGATTCCGTTTTCGATTAAAAAAGTTTTACTTGAATCTAATAATCTATAAATCCAAAAATCTAATAATCTAAAATAAATGGCTTCAAAACCGAGTATTCCAAAAGGAACCAGAGATTTTTCACCTGCTGAGGTGGCAAAAAGACAATACATTATCCAAATCATAAAAAGCAATTTCGAGAAATTTGGATTCCAACCTATAGAAACTCCTTCATTCGAAAACTCCGAAACCTTAATGGGGAAATACGGAGAAGAAGGCGACCGATTAATTTTTAAGATATTAAACTCGGGAGATTTTTTGGCAAAGGCCAATGAGACTCACTTGGAAGCCAAAGACAGTACACGATTAACGTCAAGTATTTCGGAGAAAGCCTTGCGTTATGACTTAACTGTTCCGTTTGCACGTTATGTGGTGCAACACCAAAACGAAATCGAATTTCCGTTTAAAAGATACCAAATCCAACCTGTTTGGCGTGCCGATCGTCCGCAGAAAGGGCGTTTCAGAGAATTTTTTCAATGTGATGCAGATGTTGTAGGATCTAAATCTTTGTGGCAAGAAGTAGAGTTGGTACAATTGTACGATTCTGTTTTTACTGCTTTGGGTCTGGCGGGTGTTACGATAAAAATCAATAACCGAAAAATACTTTCCGGAATTGCCGAAGTGATTGGTGCATCAGATAAGTTGATTGACTTTACAGTAGCCTTGGACAAATTGGACAAAATAGGTGAGGACGGCGTAAAGAAAGAAATGATTGAAAAAGGAATTGCCGAAGAAGCGATTGCCAAAGTACAGCCGTTATTCAATTTCACGGGAACCATCTCGGAGAAAATCGAAAAACTATCTGTTTTACTTTCTGCATCTGCCGAAGGAATGAAAGGTGTTGAAGAACTGCGTTTCATTTGCGACAATGTTATCAATTTAGGATTGTCAACTGCTAGTTTAGATTTGGACGTAACATTGGCCAGAGGACTGAATTATTATACAGGCGCTATTTTTGAAGTGGCAGCTCCAAAAACTGTTGCTATGGGTTCCATCGGTGGTGGTGGTCGTTATGATGATTTGACCGGTATCTTTGGATTAAAAAATATGAGTGGAGTAGGAATCTCTTTTGGATTGGACCGAATTTATTTGGTGGTCGAAGAGTTAGGATTGTTTCCAGAAGCGGTAACATCTACTTCAAGAGCTTTGTTTATCAACTACGGTGAGAAAGAAGCTTTTTATTCGATGAAAGCCATCAAAGAATTGCGTGCCTCGGGAATAAAAGTAGAATTGTATCCTGATAATGCCAAAGTAGCCAAACAATTCCAACACGCCGATAAACGATTCATTCCTTATGCGGTAATCGTGGGCGAAGAAGAAATGAATGATAATCAATACAGTTTAAAAGACTTAGTTTCTGGAGAACAGAAAAAAGTAAGCTTAGAAGAGCTGAAAGTGATTTTAAAATAATAAAGAGTTAGACACTAATTGCACTAATTGGCACGAATTAGTTTGTGGAATTAATTTCACAAATTAAGTCAATCTCAAGGTTCGTGTTAATTCGTGCAATTCGTGTTCAAAATTGACTGTTAATTGGCTATCAAATAAGATAGCCTTTTTTTATGGAATAAATTTAATTTGGCTTAACATCCAGTTGTAGATTTTGTCTTCTCTAAAATAGCGCTCCACACTACCGTGATTTCCGCCCTTAACAATGGTAAAAGTAAGATTGGCATCGGGATTGCAAGTCTGTATGGCTTTGACCATTTTTCTGGATTCAGATAATGGTACGATATAATCTTTGTTTCCGTGAATAACCCACAAAGGAACTGTTGCCAGATTGCAGGCGTCTTTTGTGTTTCCGCCTCCACAAATGGCTACTGCTGCAGTGATTTTATCGGGATATTTGCCTGCAAAATCAAAAGTACCATATCCGCCTAAACTCATTCCGCATACATAAACTCTCGATAAATCGGTGTTGTAATTGTTTTGCACATATTCCAAAAGTTTTAAGAGCTTGTCTGGATCCCAAGCACCGTGAGCTACCTGAGGCGCAATAACTATTGCCGGTATTTCTTTTCCTCTTTCGATGGCCCGAATCACACCGTAACGTTTTACTCGGTCCAAATTGGTTCCAGACAGGCTTTTTCCGTGAAGAAATAAAATGATAGGCGCTTTTTTGTCCAACACCTCCTGATTGGGCAGATTGATCCAGAAAGGGTATTCGGTTTGGTCTGTAATTGCTTTTAGTTGCGCTTGTGCAGTAGGAACGCCACAAAGCATAAGTAGGTAAAGTAAAATATAAAATCGCATTAGTTTGGGGGTAATGTTTTGAAATGGGGTCGCAAATTACCTTTTATAATTTAAGGAGGCAACTTTTTACGGATAAAAACAAAAAAGCAAAATTTCTTCCTTTAGCCCAATGTCATTAAGTTAAGAGATTTCAGATTTTTGATTTCAGATTTGTTGTTGCTAAATATTAGATTGTCGATTTACGAAGTCTGTTACATCTTAAATCAAAAATCGTTAATCAAACATCAGCAATCATTTTATTATTTGAATCCTTAACTTAATGATATTGTTCTTTAGCCCCAATAGTAATGGAAATCCTTGTGAGCCGGGGTTCGGCTCGCAAGATTGCAATGGATTGCTTCGCCAGTTCGGCTTTCAGCCTCGTGTGCGGGACGATATTTTCTAAAATGCCACCCGAGCGATAGCGAACGGGCGAAGCAAATCTTTCTGCTCCAAAAAAATATAATTGAATGTAACTGGTGTGAACTACGGATAGTGATCTTGTCTTTAAATTATTGACGATAAATCATTTATTTGGTTTTAAAAAACAAAATAGTGTGAATAATGTAAGTCTTGTTGTGAATTGTATAATATTTTTTGAGGATAATAAAATCACCTTTGTTGAATGAAATTATTTAATTCCTAAAACAAAATAAAATGAAAGCTAAAATTTTACTATTCACCTTTGCGATACTATGTATTGCATTAATTACCGGATGCGAAAATGACGATTTTAAAGAAGTTGTTGGTGTATGCCCTATTGTCGCGTCGACTACTCCTTTGAGTAATGCATTAAATGTTCCTTTGGGGCAAGTCATTACCGCAACATTCAATGAGGAAATGGATCCAAGTTCAATTACTTCGACTTCATTCATGGTAGTTGGAGCTGCACCCATAGCGGGAACGGTTACTTATACAGACAACACTGCTTCATTCACACCAGCAGTTCCGTTGGCAGAAAACACCACTTATACAGCTAGAATTAGCACAAAAGCAAAAGACGTGATGGGTAATTTTTTGCAGGCAGAATATGTGTGGGTATTTTCAACAGGTACAGTTTTAAGACCTGTAGTGATTACAACAGATCCAATTAATAATGCCATTGCTGTGAAATTTGATAAAACAATATCGGCGACATTCAATATGGCGATGAATCCATCAACATTCAGTGGGACAACTTTTAAAGTTAATCAAGGCGTTAATGTTGTGGCAGGAGCAATTTCCTATACAGGTTCAACGGTGTCTTTTGTTCCAACAAATCCTTTATTGGCCAATAAGATCTATACGGTAACTATAACGAATGGAGTTAAAAATTCATTGGGTACCGCAATGGTTGCAGATTATATCTGGAATTTCACAACAGATATTGTGCCAACAGTAACCGCAACAGATCCAGTTAATAATGCCATTAATGTTGCCTTAAATCAAACTGTAACCGCAAATTTCAGTACCATAATGGATGCTACTACAATCAATGGGACTACGTTTACTTTGAAACAGGGAGCAACAACAATTCCTGGTACGGTTTCTTATTCGGGTACTACAGCATCGTTTAATCCAACCAATTCACTTGTGTTAGGAACAGTTTATACCGCTACAATTACAAGTGGTGCCAAAAATGTTGCAGGAACGGCATTGGCCAGTGATTATGTTTGGAATTTTACAACAATATCGACTCCTCCTGCTGCTATAGTAATAGATCTAGGTACAGCCTCTGTATTTGGTGCTTTTGGTGGAAACGCTGGAATAACAAATCAAGGATTGAATACAGTAATCAATAATGGAAGTATAGGAACAACTGCTGCTTCGACTCTAATTACAGGATTTCACGATAGTGTTGCAATTTATACAGAGACCCCTCTTAATGTCGGAAACGTGAAAGGCAGTATTTTTTCTGCGCCTCCAGCGCCCGGAAATGCTACTTCATTTGCAACAGCACAAAAAGCATTGCTTGATGCAAATGCAGCTTATTTAAGTATTTCGCCAGCTTCAAAACCAGGTGGTTCTGATCCAAATGCAGGTGAATTAGGAGGATTGACATTAGCTCCGGGTGTTTATAAATCAGCCAGTGGTACTTTCAAAATCAGTAATGGCGACCTTACGCTTGACGCACAAGGTGACCCAAATGCAACTTGGATTTTTCAAACTGCATCATCACTTACTGTTGGAATTGCAGGGCCTACAGGAGCTAAAAGTATAATAATGAAAAATGGTGCATTAGCCCAAAATGTGTTTTGGTACGTAGGTAGTGACGCAACTATTAATGGTGCAGGTGGGGGAACAATGGTTGGAACCATAATCGCTAATTCAGGTGTTACTTTTTCTACTGCTGGAAATGCAAGCCAAACCGTACTCAATGGTAGAGCAATATCTTTAGTCTCATCTGTGACTATGGTAAATACAACTATTAATGTGCCATAATAACATTTCTAAACAGTATATCCCGTTTTCGGACGGGATTCTTCTCAATAAAAAAATAACATCTAAATAGACATAAAATGAAAACTAAAATTAGTTTTAAAACGGAATCATATACAACGTGGATTTCAGAGAATATTCTCTTAAACAGCCTTTTCTTATTGACCTTGTTGTGCCTAAGTGCTCAAACAAAGCTTCAGGCACAAGAGGTTAGTTACACAAAACCTTCTTGGTACTTTGGTGTTGCAGCTGCCACCAACTATAGTTTTTACCGTGGTTCGACACATCAGCTTAATTCGAGTTTAACTCCCCCGGTGACTTTTCATAATGGAGAAGGAGCAGGGCTTTATTTGGCACCGCTTATTGAATTTTATAAACCGAATACAATATTGGGATTTATGTTTCAGGCAGGTTATGACAGTAGAAAAGGTTCTTTTGATCAGAAAGCCACTCCTTGTAATTGCCCCGCAGATTTATCTACTGAATTAAGTTATATCACTGTAGAGCCAAGCATTCGTATTGCGCCTTTTAAATCTAATTTTTATATATACGGAGGTCCGCGTTTGGCTTTCAATGTGGATAAATCATTTAAATATCAGTTAGGAATTAATCCTGCTTATCCCAATCAAGAAGCATCGCCTGAGGTAAGAGGTGATTTTGACAATATTGACGAAACGCTTATTTCAATGCAAGTTGGAGCGGGGTTTGATATTCCATTATCTTCACAAAAACATAAAACACAATTTCTTTTGTCTCCGTTTGTGAATTTTCAGCCTTATTTTGGACAACATCCACGTTCAACCGAGACTTGGAGTTTAAGCACTCTTAGGGTAGGTATGGCGCTTAAATTTGGACAAGGAAGTAAAGCGGAAACTCCAGAAGTGGTAGAATCTTCGGTTCAGTTTTCGGTCCATGCGCCTAAGAATATTCCGGGAGAACGTAACGTAAGAGAGGTATTCCCTTTACGTAATTATGTTTTTTATGATCTTGAATCAAATAAAATACCAAGTCGTTACAAATTATTGCAAAAAGAAAACGTAAAAGATTTCAATGAAGATCAGATAGGAGGAGTTACGGCTTCTGTGAATCCATCGGGTCGTTCTGCACGACAAATGACGGTTTATTATAATGTAATCAATATTTTGGGGAATCGAATGGTAAAAAATCCTTCAACAACTATTACACTTGTTGGTTCTTCAGAAAAAGGATCCGAAGATGGTGTTGTGATGGCCGAATCTATCAAAACATATTTAGTTAATGTTTTCGGAATAAATTCGACAAGAATAACTACGAAAGGGCAGTTAAAACCCAATATCCCATCTGAACAACCTGGAGGGACAAAAGAATTGGAATTGCTTCGCGAGGGCGACCGTAGAGTTTCCATCGAAAGTAATTCGCCTGAATTATTGATGGAATTTCAAAGCGGTCCTGATGCTGTATTAAAACCATTAGAGTTTGTCACTGTTCAAGAAGCACCTATAGACAGTTATGTTACCATTGATGCAACTGGTGCAGGACAAGCGTATTCGTCATGGTCTTTGGAAACTACTGATCCAGACGGGCAAATGAAAACTTTTGGTCCTTATACGCAAGAAAAAGTAAGCATTCCGGGTAAAAGTATCATGGGAACTCGTTCTGAGGGGGATTATAGAGTAAAAATGATTGGGAAAACCAAAAGTGGTAAAATTGAAGAAAAAGTAACCACTACTCATATGGTGCTTTGGACACCGTCTAAAACAGAAGAAGGTCTTAGATATAGCATAATTTTTGAATTTAATAAATCAAAAGCAATTGCCATGTATGAGAAATATTTGAGAGAGGTTGTTACGCCTAAAATACCTAAAAACGGTGTTGTCATCATTCATGGTCACACGGACATCATTGGTGAAGAGTCTTATAATTTGAATTTATCTTTGGATAGAGCCAATGAAGTAAAAGGTATTATGGAAAACGCATTGTCGAATTCAGGCAGAAGTGATGTGAAATTCGAAGTGCATGGTTTTGGAGAAGACGAAAGTATGTCTCCTTTTGAAAATAAACTTCCTGAAGAACGTTTTTATAACCGTACCGTGATAATTGACATTATTCCTGCAGCAAAATAAAAATAAATAAATTTGGTTGGTAGTACTCTTTTAGAGTTTAAAAAGACAGGGATTTTAAGTTCCTGTCTTTTTTTTGTTTAAAAGGTTTTGTCCAAAAAATAACTTAACCGGTAATTTTTTTATTCCTTCTTTTCTAAATCGATAACTTCATTAATCTGGTCAAGTATATTCGTTTGATTGGGGGAAATATAATTTTTCACTTCGCTGGTATTTTCTTTCTTGAATAGAAGATCTAACGCATTGTACAGTCTTAATAAAACGTCTCGATCGGCTGCCTCAATCTCTAAAGCAGTATTGAAATTAAAAACATAATTATTCGAATTGCGAACTTCTACTTTTATCGTTTTTGACGTGATTTTAAATTTGACTATATCCATATTGTTCCATTGCTCTTTTTAGGGATTTGACATTCTCTTTTCGAGTTCTGCTTTCTATTATATTTTTGCCGAAAATACTATTTTGATTTGATGTAAACACAAATTCTTCTATAAAAGAGTATTGTTTAGCTCGAAAAGCTCTGTCAGCTTAGGAAATTAAAGATATAGACAAAAAGCTCGATTTCATTTATATCTTTATTTTTGTTTAATATTTACATCTCAATTTATAAAATTCCTCACTTCAGTTTCTCACTCCGAGTATACAACAAATGAAATTTTAAGACATTGTACAAATAAAAAACCCTCAAACAATTGATGTTTAAGGGTTTGTTTTTTGTAGCCCTGACGGGACAATTTTCGAACCATTTTATAGGCGATTTAAAAAAAATTAACATTGATGTTGGAATTTAAAAGAATAAGAACATTTAAAGATAAAAATGCCTGTTTAAGTCAAGAATATAAGGAACTTAAGTAAATATACTTCGAAAAACAAGAGCGTAAATGTTAATAAGTCACTTTGTTTGTTAAAAAGTTTGTGTATTAAAGTGCACTTATATATATTTGCACCATACAAAACAGATACTCAAAACGTTTTTACGTTTCAACATAACGTGGTTGCCCTGCCTCTTAACAATGCACACTGGGTGACCCTTTTCAATTTTAAAAGGTAGCTATGGCAAAAAAAATATACTCAAAACTGCCATTAACTTATCAAGAACAAGTTCAGACTTGGATTGATAGAGGTCTTCAAGTTCCTGATTCGCTCCGTGCTCAAAGTTATCTTTCTCATATTAGTTATTATAGGCTTAGTGCTTATTGTCTTCCTTTTCAAACTGAAAAAGATAAATTCAATGAAAATACAACTTTTGATGATGTATTAAATTTGTATCTTTTTGATAGAGAGTTACGTTTGATAATGTTTGATGCTGTTGAAAGAATTGAAATTGGTTTAAGAACTCAAATAATTTATCAATTGGCTCATAAATATGGTTCGCATTGGCATAATGATGCAAATTTGTTTATTAAGCCATTTGTGAACAGAAATGGGTACACAATCGACCCATTTAGTGAAATGCAGAAGTTTCTTCATAAAGAATACAATTCAAAAGATCCTGAAGTATTTATAAAACACTATTTAGATAATTATCATACGCCCGTTACACCACCCTCTTGGATGTCAATTGAATTATTGACTATTGGTGGTTTGTCAAGGTTGTATAGTAATTTATCGGATGTTCAAAATAAGAAGTTAATAGCAAAGGAGTATAAGATTCCTTATCAAGTGTTTCAAAGTTGGCTTCATTCATTGACACATTTGAGAAATCTATCTGCACACCATTGTAGGGTTTGGAATAGAGAATATCATATTACTCCAATGATACTAAATAATCCGCGATACAATTGGCTGGATTCTAAATTCCAATTAAATAATCGAACCTTTTATTATTTAAGTGTTTTAAAGTATTTTTTAAATATTATCAACCCCAATAATACTTTTAAAAATAAACTGGAATGTCTTTTAGCAAAATATCCAAATACTAGAATTGAATTCTTAGGTATTCCAACAGATGCAGCGGGTAAACTTTTAGACTGGAAATCACAACCTCTTTGGAAAATATAAAATAGACTATTTTATTTTAGAACTAGGAGAAATACTAGTCTTTTAAACTGTTTTAGATTTATTGTTTTTATAAGAAATAGTGAAAATTTAGTTTAAAACAAGCTCAACTGACCTTCAAATTTTGGATGAAAAGTTCCAATAATAATGAAAGGATTTTTTGAAGCGAAGTGGTGCATCGCTGTAGTACCAAAATAAAAATGTAAATCTTTAGTTTTAGCAAAATCTTCAAAATATTTTTGTTTAACATCTTGAATTGCTTTTGCCTCATTTCCTTCGTGTCTTGCCAAACAATTCCAATATAATTGACCAGTTTCCCAGTCTTCAATCATTAAAGTGCTTGGAACTCCCTTTTCATCTTCGAATTTGAAAGAAAATTTATAGGGCAATTTCTTTACTACTTCAAATGGGTCTTCAGGGTGTTCAAATAAATTGGTTTGGTCTCTATTAGCTTTCAGTTGGTCAATTTTCTTTTTATCCCATTCTCTTTCCACGGGTTCAGCAATAAAATCAATAATTTTTGTTGGTTTAAAAACTGCTAATGATGTACAAATTGATTTATTATGAGCATCAGCAATTAATGCTTTTAAATCCGTATGGACTTTATTTAATGCAACTTTTTTTCTTTCTGACCAGCAGTTATGGGTTTCAATATGGCCGATAATAGTTATATCAGTGTCTATAGAATATGGGCGGTAACTTTCAGGTCTTATATCGCTTTTGTTTTTTACTAAATCAATTTCTATCCAATCGTATTTTTTGTATTGTTGTTCATACGACTTTTTTCTAAAAGGGATAGGGTAAATTCTAATCCAAGAGCCATCTTCTAAAAAACCAGCCGTACATACTAATTCGTCATATTTACCCGAAATAGTAGGATAGGTTTTAACAGTGATAAGTACTCTTGTTTTAGCCATATTTCTATATGTGTTTTACTTGATAATCAAATATAGGATTTTTTTCAATTGATTCAGCTAAAGGTTTTCTATGGCATTGACAAATATCAGCTTCAAAACAAGTTAATGCTATACGCTTGTATTTTACTAATAATTCTATTATATTTTCTTGATAGGTATTGGTTTCTTTTAGTGTGGTTTTCGTGTACACATCGAATAGCGCATCATAATCTTCTTGTGTGTTTAATTCTTGTCGTTGGTCTGAATTGATACCTACTTCTGGAATATGAATGTACTCTATACCTAAACTTTCACAATACTTTTTTAATAAAGTTTTGCTAAATCCAAATTTCATGCTTAGGGGATTTTTTCTAACATCAACTAATAATTTTACATCATTAGTTACTAATTTATTTAAGTATTTTTCTAAAGAAACACCCTCGTAACCAATAGTAAAAAGGATAGTTTCTGTACCTCCTTTTTTTAGATTTTTGACCTTTTTAAGTTGTGTCTCGTCTAAAACGGTGTCAACTATTGTACTATTTATTGCGTAATAAGGGAAATTAATATAGGTGTGTTTTATGAGGTTGCCACTATTCATTTTACCATATAGTTGTACAACTTCATTAAGTATTTTTTTGTCTTCGACTTTTAAAGTTTTTATAAAATCATCAGCAATGTTTTTAATATAGAAGTTTTCATTTTCCAATAAACTACTATTTTTGACCATTGTATTTAGGTCTGCATTTGCCGAAAATGAATAGCAACCGAATTTATATGGAATAAACTCGTATTCAGGATTTTTCTTTTTTTGACTGTATAGGAATAACAATTTTTGGATACGAATTTTTTCTAATTCTCCACCCAGCATTTGTATTAAAGCTAATATAATTTTTCTTCTGTAAAACATTTTGCAAATTTAGGCAAAACGACACTTAAAAGAATCATTCTGTTTTTTTATTTTAACTCAAAGATAAATTAGAGAATTTTCTTTTAGTTTAGTTAAATATATCAATAAATGTATGGATTAGCCAAAGTTCTGTCTTTGTCTTGGTTTGTTAGATCTTTACTTAAAATCAACTTGTGCTATTATTTATTTGTATTTAGCTTTGTCTATTAATGTAGAAAAACTATCTTCTTTTATCTTGTAGTGTTCACACGCTTAAAAAATGTTTTAATCTATTTAGTTTTTTTGGTGTAAAATGAATCTAATTCTTTCCATATATTTGAACTATAATAGGGTTTTCCTAATGATTTTGCATTAGCGGAATCGAGTTTTCTGTAATGAAAAAGATTTGGATTTTCCTTAATTTTTTTCATTCGATTATTAAAGATTTTATCTCTTTTACAATCAATATACCTCTCCTTAATTTTTTGCGTTATTTGTTCATAAGTCAAAGGGTATTTATTTCTAACGTCTTCTTCTGTTACATTTATAGAAACGCCATTTGGGTCATACTTCATTCCAATTCCTTCAAAACTATTAGACTTGTTAAAACTAATATCAATAGAAATTGCAATAGTAAAATCTTCATCAGTTTCTTCGCTTTTTGAAACTTTATTTTTTACAAAATCTAAATATTTTTTAACTTCATCAGTAATAATTGAATCTACTTCTATTTTAGAATCAACATAAGCCAATGGCATTAGGTAAAAGTTATAGTTGCTTAAATTAATATCGATATTCCATATTTTGATGATTCCCATATAGTTTTTTATACATGCAAATCCTAATTCTTGTAATTCTTTAGAAATCTGTTTTTCATTGTGAAAATGAATGGCATTATCTCTTAATTCAATTATTGATTCAATACTAGCTTTTAAATTTTCACTGAACTTAATGTTTAATTCTTCTAATTTATTAATTACATCAAAAATTCCTATTGTTGTTGGATTACCAGTTCTATTTAATTTAGGCTTTTTCCTAGTTGAGTTTTCTCCATTCTTTTTTTTAACAAATTCCATTTTATACAATGCATCCATTTTGTAAGAACTAGATTTAAGTAAATATGCTTTGAGCAACAACTCCCAAGAATTGACTGCTAAAATTGCAAATGTTTCTTCTCTATATGAAAAATTAGGCTTGTTATAAATTTCAATTGCTGATAACATTGAATTTATAGATTTATCCAATAGACTTCTGTATGTTTTATTTATTTTCATAATCCCTTCCACATTCTTATTTTTTCCTCGCTCAAAGCCTAAATTTTTTAATCTTAAATCTATTTTATATCCTTAGGTTTAACTATAATCTTTGGCTTCAAGATGTTGGCAGTACCCTTCCTGCTGTAACTTTAGGCTCTTCTTTTTCGGTCTTAAATATCATATTCATTGAATCTAAAAGCTTATTTGTTTTTTCATTCATAATAGAGTTATTTTTTCGGATTATTAGAGGGTTTAACTTGCGGAGGCGCTGGTGTTGTTCTACCTCTATTTTTTTCCTCTGTTGAGGGTTTAGGTTGTTGATTGGGATTAGAATTCGGCTTTGGATTATTGTTCATATTATAAATATTAATGGTTACAAATAGTATTATTGATAAAACTCCAGTAATTAATGAAGCTAATGATATAGAATTTAGAGTGTCAATTATTTTATTTCTTCTTTCGACATTAATAAAAACAGCATCATAATTTTTGTTATTAATTTCCGAAATTGTTAGTTCTGAAAATTTAACTGATTTAAAATGTGATAATAAATTCATCAATAAAGTAAAAGCCAATAAAAACCATCCTAAAACAATAATCCATAAGCAAATAGCAATGTCAATTTGAACAATTTTGTCAAAAAAGGCTATAGTCAATCCCAATCCGCCTGAAGCAATAAGATTGATGTATTTTTCAAAATCGTCTTGGCTTTTACTTTTTATTTCATAGACAGATTTACTAAACTCTAGCCATTCATTTTCTATTCGCTCCGCATCTTTTTTCTTCCCCATTTTTTTTTGTTTATCACAATCAATTACCATTCCCTTTCTTCTAATCACTTTATTAGGTCTCTAAAATTTGGGGCTATATTAGTCATTATAATCTCACTTTTATATTTAACAAAGTTTGTAATTATAAATTAGAATTGAAAGGCAGACTTATGCACATTTACTATGAGTTCTTAACATTAATGTTTATATAACTAGCTACATAAATTTTTGTAATTCAATTTATTAAAATTCTTTCTTTGGCAAATTTCGTTACTGTAATCCTATTAACTCCTAGAATTCTTCCAATCGCACTATAAGAGATATTTTTATTCAAAAGTTTTTGAACTTGTAATTCTTTACCTGATAATTTTACTTTTGAAGATTTACTACCAATAGGTCGTCCTAAAATTACCCCTTCGGCTTTTTTTCTAGCCAGTGCTTCTTTTGTTCTTTGAGAGATTAAATTTCTTTCAATTTCAGCTGAAAGACCAAAAGCAAAAGCCAAAACTTTGGATTGAATGTCTTCGCCCAATCTATAATTATCTTTTATGGTCCAGATTTTAACTTCTCTTTTCATGCAAAAATTTAAAACTTCCATTATCATAAAAAGGGAACGCCCCAATCTTGATAATTCTGAACAAATTAAAATGTCATCTTTTTTTGTTTTTTTTAGAAGCTTTCCAAGCGTTCTCTTATCCACTTCTTTTGTTCCAGAAATTGTTTCTTCAATCCACTTCTCAATAACTAAATTATTTTTCAAGGCGAATTGATTAATTTCAAATCTTTGATTTTCTACTGTTTGTTTGTCAGTACTAACTCTGATGTATCCGTATATCATTTTTTTTGTAAAAATAGTTAATATTAAATGACCGTTATTGAGAGGACGTGATGTTAAGCGATATTCTCATGAATTTGCGGATTTTTACATTATTGCAACATTTCCAAGTTTAAAAATTGACATTGAAGAATATCCGTCTGTGAAACAGCACCTTATGAGTTTTGGATATGATCGAATAAAACAAACAGGAGAAGCAGGAGCTAGAAAAAAGACTAGTAATAAGTGGTTTGAAACACAAGATAGTATAAGTTATTGGGAGGATTTTTCTAAACAAAAAATTGTGTGGGCAGAAACAATGCGTATTCATAAAGACACGTCAATCAAGTTTCCTCGATTTGGCATTGATAATGGAGGTGAGCTGTTAACCGATAAGACTTGTTTTTTTGCAACAGGACAAAACATTAAATATATAATGGCCATTTTAAACTCCACATTAGGGCGTTATTTATGCTCAAAATATGTTTCTATTTTAGATGATGGAGGATATTTAATGCAAAAGATATATCTTGAAAAAATTCCTATACCAAAGGAAATTCCCAAGGTTTTAGAATTAATTGATGAACTTTTAACTAAAAGTAACTGCAAACAAATTGATGAAATCGAAGACGAGATTGATTCTATTATATTTGCTGCAATTCAGCTTTCTATAGAAGAAATCGACTTTATACGCTTAACCCTTCAATAAAATTAATCTCTTCTTCATCTAATTCATAAAGTTTGTAAATGAGATTGTCAATCTCTTTTTCTATTTGAAAAGTATTTTTATTTTGTTTGATTGCATTTATTACAGCATCAGTTAAAGAGATGAATTGTAATTGTAAATTTTCCGTCAAGAGGGGAACTGGTAGTTTTTCAATAAACATAGGCTTATATTCAAAATATCCACCGTTACGTGTCACTCCAAGATTTCTTATATAGTAATCAGCTAATTTTGAGTTGAGAGTTGCTAACAAGTATTTGTTTGCTGGAACTATTATTGGACTTGGTGCATTAATAAACATACCGGGTTCGGCAATTGTGTATGAAGCTCTCAAATTTAGATTTCCCCACACAATTTTTTGTTTAGAAAAATCCTCCATATAAGCACAGTTCCTTAAATTATATGGAGTTTCTCCTTTGTCAGATCGTTTTTCAAGATCCATGTAATACTTGTCAAGATGTTGTTTAATGACTGGATAATCTTCTATTTTTATTGATTTTAAGCCACTTTCCTTAATGCCATTGTGCGTGTTAATGAGCCACAAATCGCCAAACTCGTATCCATATCTTTTTATATCCCTGCCACGTAAAATCGGTCTAATAATCTCTACACTTTTTGGGTCTTCCTTAATTAATTCGTCTCTTTTTTTTCCATCAATGATAAAAGCCTCATTGTAGCCTGTCAAAATCCCTCTATAAATATTAATATCCCAGTCTTTTAAAGGAGTTCCTATCTTTTCAATTTTCTCTTTTATATTTTTTTCAATAGGTGAGAGAATAACCCAACTATTACTTTTGAAATAAGTAGGAGTGGAATTGTTTTTGACAAAATCTTCCAATAGATCTGATTTGAAATCTTTGTTTAATAAGCATGCATATGTTTTCTTTTCATATTTTGTTTTCGTTCCCATGAGTATATTGGTGTCAACTGTAGCGGAATCAAATACTTGTACTCCGCCAAAATCAATTAACAGGATCGGATTTGTTTTTTCTACAAAATAGTTACGCAAACTTTCTCCATATCCAGCCCGCATCCATTTGTTTGAAGTAATAAAAGTTAGTATTCCTTTTGTGCTAAGAATATTAAAACCTAATTCATAAAAGAGACTATAAATATCCCCTGTCTTGGCATAAGTTTCAAAATTCATTTTTTCTAAGCTACCACTATCTTGTCCCATTTTTTGCAGTTGTACATAAGGAGGATTACCGATTATAGCATCAAAACCAACGAAATCCCCACTGTCATTCAAAATATCAGGAAACTCAAAACGCCATTCAAAAGCATTTTCATATATTTTGTTGTTTTTTATATCTTCAATATCAGTATCTAGTTTTCTAATATCTTCTATAATTGCTTTTACTTTCTTGTTGCGTTCCGTTTCTTCTTTTTTACTTAATTCAAACAATCCCGTTTGAGATGTAAGGACAAGATGGTCTCCCTTAAGTTTATAGAGTTTAATAAGTTTAGGGTCATTGGCATTAATCTCACTTCTAAAATTGGTTTTTATTTCGCCAATTAATACTTCCATTTCTCGTTTTTGTTCCTTACTGTCTGCATTACGGTAGGTATTAACTGCCTTTTTATACGCATCTATAGAAAGTTTACTTTTCTTTAAGGCTTCTTTTAAATCTGCATTCAATGCAAAACGGCTTATTAACGAGTTGCCACATTTTATATTAATGTCAATGTTGGGTAAAGTTTCAAGCTCATTGGTATTGGGTCTGTAATAGGCGTTCTTTAATAACTCAATCCATAAACGCAAACGGCATATTTTTACAGAATTAGGATTAATGTCTACACCAAACAAACAGTTTTCAATAATGGTTTGCTTCTCATGAAACAACGTTTCCTGTATGCGCTGGCTTTCTTTGGTTTTAGGATTGTATTGATAGGGGATACCATCTTCATCGGTTACCATTAATTCATCATTAACTACTTCAAATTGGTATTCTTTCAAACGCTGTCCATCATGGTCTTGCAGTACTCTTAAATCATTTTTTATAGCAATAATTTCATTTAATGCTGATACCAAGAAATGTCCGGAACCTACTGCAGGATCACAAATTTTTAAAGTATTAATAATGTCATTAGCTTCTTTTCTATCAGAGATTTTCTCGTACAGTTCTTCAAAACTAGATACTTCCCAATTTTTGGTTTCATTAAATTTTTGTACAACAGCTCTACGCAGTGTTTCCTTGCACATATACATGGTAATGAAACTAGGGGTAAAGAAAGATCCGTCTTTGTACCCGTTAATTTTTTCGAAAATCAAACCTAATACCGAGGCATTGATTAAGGTTTTATTTTCCTCTTGAATGTCTTCACTTCCTTCGCTTGCAAAATCATAAGCATCAAGAAATGATAAGAAATAGGCGAGTGGGTTTTTTACCCCTGTTTTTTTCTTTCCCTGATTGTCCTTAATTACGGTATTCGTAATTAATGGTAGGGTAACATTATCTTCTAGTTGGGATATAAATAGTGTTTGATGCTCTAAGTCAGTAGGCTCAAAAAGAGAACTGTTTAAGTAAGGAACTTTTGAATAAATGCTTACTCGATCAGTACGCTCGTCTGCTTTTCTGGCCAAAACCTGAAAAAATAAAGTATTCAGACTATCATAGTCATTAATCAAGTCTGAATTTAAGAAAGCATAACTTTTATCTCCTTTATGATATGTTATGAGTTGTGCTTCGAGTAATTTTAAGAATAAGATACGATTAACCCATGTAATCGTTAATTCGAGTGCCACAGTAAATAATCGTTCGGTATGAGTATCTCCGTATTGTTTAACATTTTGCAAACGTGAAATTTTATCCAAACTGTCGAGTTGGTCGATAGCATTTTCTAATAATGAACCTGAATTTCTTTTTCCCTCTTTATGGCGTTGAATGAGTTTTTTTCCACCTTCTTTTACTTCATCGAGTCCAATAAGATGCAGTAACTCACTATAGAAATTTTTGTCTAATGAATTGCTGTCATTTACAAAAGACAATTTTAATAAATGCTCAGGTGAAAGTAATTTGAAAAGTGCTACCAAAGATTTATCGTCTTCTTTGTTTGTGTTTCGCAAAGGTTTGTCATACTTGCGTATATCAAAATAAGCAAATTCGATAGTACTTTGTATCCCATCTATAAAAGGTTTCGCAATCTCTTTATAGAAATAATCGGTTGTTTTTCCGGATAATCTTCCTTCTTCGAAATCAATAAATTGTTTTACAAAGGATTTGTTTTCGGCAAATATTTTATTGAACAATTGTGCATCAAATACAAACCATTCGTAAATATTGGTAACTACTAGCTGTTTTAATTCTGTGTTTTTATGGGTAATCCGTTCTCGCAGATAATACAAAACCAACTCCTGCAATGCTTTTCCGTTAAGGTTTGTAACGGTAATCATTTCGGTTTTGTTTATGGGACTTTTGGCTTCAATGATAACGCCTACGCTAGTTTTTGCATCTTTCCCATTGTGTATAACTAAATCATTACGGCCTTTTGTGTTTACAGAATAGTTAGGGTCATAATAGGTTTTCTTCAAAAAATCAATCACTAGGTTTTTATGAAACTCTTCACTTTCTTTCTCGTTTATGGAGTCTAAAATTTGAATCAAATTTGTTTTGAAACTTTCTATGAGATTTCTATTCGGTTTGATTTTAAGGAACGCTTTATTAAGTGCTTTGCGAGGTTCAAGTAGAATTGTATTCATAGATTATTTTAAGTGTAATTATCAAACTTACCAATAAAAAATGAGATTAACAATTCCTAATTAATCATTTACCTCTTAATTATTTTGTGAGATATGTTTTCTGTTTTTAGAAATCACTATTGCTTAATTGCTGTCTTTACAAAACTTTTATATTGAAATTCTGCTTCAGCATTCAAGTCAAAATTTTCAGAAAACAAATGCTTTTCTACCAACTTTAGAAATGTGTTTACATTCGCTAAAACTAGAAATTATTTATTTACCTTACTCAATAAAATAATAGTGTCTTCTAAATTATTAATAGAAATATAATCTAATATATAATTTTCAGCTTCTTTTTTGAAGTCTGTAGAAGTTGTAAAAGTGTTCAGGTAGAAATCTTCATTTTCATCTTCAATATGAATAATTTCAGTATAGCCCTTAGTAATTAATGTCCCTTTTAGTTTTAATACTTTAAGCTCACTTTCCCTGTCAATTTCTTTTCTTACTCTCAGTTTTATAGTTTTATTCATGGTATTTCATTTTATAATGTATGAATTCAAATATTTAACAGCAAAAAAGAGACTCGAAAGTCTCTTTTTGGAATTAATATATCTTTTATAAAAGCTTATTTCGCTTTTAGCAATTTTTCCAAATATTCGATTTTATCTTTCTCGGACTGCAGTAATCTTTCGTAAAGTCTTTTATTCTCGTCTACGGATTCCATTAGCTTATCAAGTGGGTTGAAAGTACATGTGTTATTGTTTCCAAAATTAGCACCTTGACTATTACTGAAATCATTTTCAGTGAAAGTATTAAAGTAATTAAACACGCCTTCCTCTGTAAAGTTCTTTATTGCTTCCACACTCACACCTAGTGCCTTTGCTACTTCCATAAGTTTTTCTTCTTCTATTGTCTCGCTGTTTTCCATAATAGAAACAGCCTGCTGATTTGTTCCCAAAGCCTGCGCTAATGCTTCCTGTTTCATGTCTTTTAATTCACGAATACGACTGATTTTTCGTCCTATGTGATTTGGTTTTGTTAATGTACTCATAGCTCAAAGATAATAATTAAGAATAAAAAAGTAAGTCCTATGTATGATATAGAGATAGTCTTGTACGGTACGGGATAAATTGATACTGTACTGCACAAGTAATCACTTACTTGCTGTGTGTTAAACAAAAATACAATTTTTCAAATAATTATTAACTAAAAATTTAAAATTATGAATGCAATTGAATTTTCACAGCAAAAAGAGTTGAAGGAAGTAATTACCGAGCACATTAAAACATCTGCTATTTATTGTTTTGGCAGGCAGAAAACAACTTATAGTTCGAGCAGGAAAATTTATCCTGATAAAGAACTACAAAAAGAACATAGTCATTTATACCTCTTAGTTTTTGTATATGAAGCCAAAGAAAATGCAGGTAGTGATATAAGTGATAAGATAAAAGCAAAGACTCAGGGTTCTTTGACCGCTACTGTTCTTATACACCACGTACAGAGTCTTAAAGACCTTTGTCAAGACCAGCAGTTTTTCTTTTGGCAGATCATGCAGAAGGCAGAGCTGTTATTTCAAGATATTAACAAGCCTCCTTATTTAAATATTAGCGAAACTCCGAAAAGAAATTTAAAATCCACATCGCATTATATAGCATGGAGGAATAATAATATTGCTACAATCTGGGGCTGGGTGTATAATGATGATGATGCTTCTAGTTCAGATGAAGTAAAAATGTCCGCTCTTCATCAAATAGTAGAGCAAATCTGTTTGTCTTTGATCCGTGCCTTTATAGGCTATACTCCTAATCATTTTGCATTAGAGTATTTATTTAATCTCTGCGAATACTTTACTACCATAACTTCAGACTTTTTCCCTCGACAAACCTGGGAAGACAAATCCATATTTAAACTCCTTAAGCAACAGCCTAACACGTTGCGTTTTAGTAAGGCTAACGATGTTGATTATTTATATTATCAGGTAGTGGAAGAGAGATGCAAAAATTTTAAAAACCAAGCGGAAATTTTGATACAAAATGAAATAAACCGACAAAATGAAGTTGAAAATGAACCTTAGAAAATAAAATAAATAATATGGAAACACATAAAAATAAAGACCTAGACGATTTCATTGAAGAAATAACCACATGCGGTTACTTTACTACTTTGAAACCTGATGATAGAAAAAATTATCTGTTTAATGCAAAGATAGGCTTTGACAGATACTCTTCTATGCTTATTGCGGTACAGGATTTATTAAAAACCTGTCTGAATACTATTTATAATCATGAGAATGGAAACGCAACAGAGGTTGAAAATCCTATAATACACCTTAAAACTCTTTTGGAAATCGCAGTGCAATTATTGCCTATTAACGAAGGAGAAGCATTTGATGCAGTTCATAAGTTTGTTTTAAAAGCGAAAGAGTTTGAGAAGAATGATACATTATCACTGGATAAATAATTAATGATAAAAATAAAGATTATGGAAAAAGATAAAATCAAATTAAACGAGTTCATAGAGAACCCAGAGCATTATTTTGTACTGCTAAAACCAGCATTAGAAACAAGAAATGACATACACGTTATTGAAATTAGTGTGCAAGGATATAGAGACCTGTTTTGTCTGATAATGGATTTACTTAAAACAGCAAAATTTGCTTTAGACGGAATTGAAGTCAGTATTGAGAGTACTATTAATACTGAAAGATATGTTGGAAGTCTTTTAAGAATAATAGAAATGCTGATTCCATTGGAAGAGGCAGAATTACTGGACATAATTTATGGAAAACATTTAAATGAAAAAAATAAGAACGCTTCCTAATTGACTATCCATTTGAAATTTTAATAAAACGGCGACTTTGGAGACGTTTTTCAGCCCCCTGCAAGGGCAAGTGGTTTTGAGATGCAGAAAGTATTTCAAGCATCTCAAAACACAACTTGCTATTTTCTTTCGAAAATATTCTTACTGATGGTTTTAATTGAAAGGGCTTGATGCCCTTTTTTTTGTTTTGCGGATATTTAGGAATGTTATGTATTATGATTAGTTTGATCAAAACTAGCCTTGATGAGACCGTGCAGAAATAGGATAGTATTGGCAGTCCAGGCTTTTAATGCATTTACCTCCGTAAATTCCAGAGAAACTTAACTTCAATTCTCTGCCGAATTGGAAAATATGCAGATGTGTACATTAAAGTATAAATATTTAGATGCATATTCTAATGCATATTTGAGCATAAATGCAGTTCTGTATGGACGCACTGATTTAAAGAAGTATTTAATCCCATAAGTAAATGCGCCTGTATGGTTGTATTTATGTACATACGTTTTTACAATTTTACTCTTTTACATAAGTATGCTTTTACGCATAGACATGAATGCTCCTTTATCTAAATAAGTAAATAGGTTTCCAGATACAGACGTATATCCATATCTAACAACATAAATATATTTTCAAAAGAAACAGAAAAACCGAAAAAAAGAAAAAGAAAGCAATTTTACAGGACGGGATGCAGACAGACCAAAAGGAAACGGAATAAGTCCCGAAGGGTGGTTTGTGAGGCACGAGCAAAACATTATGCCGTAGTCTTTTGGACAGGCTGATCCAGCACGTCCTACCTTGGTTTTCTTTTTATTATTTCTTTGGGTAAAATATAAAGTCCAACCCGTTCAAAGTCTGACATGTACTGCCAATCAAAGATTTAAAGTGCCGGAATGAACAATTTAAAAGTTTGATAATTACCTTTTGCCGTAAAATCAAAATCATGAAAAAAGATAACCACAAAAATAAAGCACTGAAAAAAAAGGAAAAGCCGTTGAAACCGCCAAAACCTGAGGACGAAAAAAAGAAGGAAATTAAAAAAAAGAATAATAAGGAAATTCCATTTATGCAGGTAGACAGGGGTGGAAACATCTTTACCAATTTCTTCTCTAATTTTCTCAAACAGTTTAAAAATCCAACAAAAACAGGACTGGGTAGATTGTTAGATAAACTACTGGTTATTAAAATTGAGGAAAGTGAAAAGAAGCCTGCACAGAAGCCTGAAAAGCCTTTGGATGTAATGGGGTCTGTAAAAACGGTTTTTCGTTATGTAAACAATAATAGCAGGGACAATTTAACTCCAAGCGAAAAAGAATCATTGAGACAGCGTACAAACCAGCCACTCAATATTGGTGTTAAGACGGAACAAAGTAAAGACGAGGAATTAAATAAACCAAGAAAAACCCGTTTAGGGATTTAGGTATTCACTAAATCCAGTCATAGGGTTTGTCCTTACGGTTCAGGTAGCAGTACATCTCTTCCTTTTTGAGTTCGGGAAAGAATTTAAGGGCATCTTCAATGGCATAGTTGGGCAGAAAGTAAATCTCGTCACGAACAGCCGTAATCACTTTTTCACGACCATAAAAACGGACGATTTCGTCAATTTGATCCTGACCTCCACGCTCAATAATACGAGCAATTACCATTTTATACGAGCGTTCCCAATTAATTTTATCAAATATAAATTCCCAAAAGAATTTGGGATGAAGATTGGGGATTTCTTTGTGTTTTTTTGTCTTTTCCATACTTTAAATTTAATGATTTCCAGTGACTTATGCAAAGGTTTGCCTGTGTAAATCAGTCCTTTTCTTTAAGAAATAAGAAGCCGATTACTTCCAAATGCTTCCACATTTGAGCGTCAATGCTGATAATAAAATATATTGGTTTTTAAATAATGCCAAGCAATAAAAGTCATGGAAAACAATAGTAAAACCAACCCGCACAAAGGAGGCAGGCATCCCAAAAAAGATCCAGCTGTTCACCGCTATTCGATCAGTCTTACCGCTGAAGAAAATGCCCACTTTCAGACTCTTTTTGAAACATCGGGCATGACTGTAATGGCGCACTTTATTACGGCATGTATTTTCCAAAAAGGCATCACAACAATAAAGATTGACAAGGCTTCAATAGAATATTATGTACGCCTGACTTCTTTATTTGGGCAGTTCAGGGCTGTCGGGGTAAATTACAATCAAATAGTCAAGATTTTATACCGAAATTTTTCCGAAAAGAAAGCTTCGGTGTATCTGTACAAACTGGAAAAACAGACAGCAGAATTAGCTGTGTTATGCCAAAAGATAATACAGCTTACAGGGGAATTTGAAGAAAAGCACCTTAAAAAAAAGTCTTAACATGATAGCGAAAATCGCAAGAAGCAGTAATTTATATGGAGCATTAACATATAACTATCAAAAGGTTGAAAAAGAAAATGCGCAGGTTTTGTTTACACAGAAGATTATCGAAGCTCCCGACGGGAGTTATTCCGTAGAACAGCTGTCCCGTTCTTTTGAATTATATCTGCTGACCAATCGAAGAACGGAAAAACCGATACTTCATATTTCACTAAATCCTGACCCGAAAGATAAAGTAAGTGATGCAGATTTTAGAGATATGGCACAGGACTATATGAAGCAGATGGGTTACGCAAATCAGCCTTTTGTAGTATTCAAGCATACTGATATTGAGCGTACCCACATTCATATCGTGTCGGTCTGTGTAGATGAAGACGGCAGGAAAATATCCGATAAATTTGAAAAAAGGCGTTCGATGGCTGTATGCAGGACATTGGAAAAACAGTACAGCCTTATATCCGCTGTGGAAAAAAAGCAAGATCCGCAGAATCAAATATTCAAACCCGTTGATTATAAGGCAGGCGATATAAAAAGCCAAATGGCATCAATACTGCGTCATTTACCCAAGCATTACCAGTTCCAAACTTTTGGGGCGTATAATGCTTTGCTTTCCCTTTTAAACATTACCGCTGAAGAAGTCAAGGGCGAATATAACGGAGTTCAGAAACTGGGAATGGTATATTTTGCGTTGAACGAACAGGGAGAAAAAGCAAGTAATCCCTTTAAGGCTTCGCTGTTTGGCAAAAGTGCTGGATTCGCACAACTGCAATCTCTTTATGAGCAAAACACAATAAAACTAAAAGGTCATCCTGCTAAGGGATCAGTTAAAGACAGGATCGAATCAATAATGCAGACTGCATCAAACGAATCGGAATTTAAGAAAAAGCTGTTGGAACAGGGTATCAATGTTGTTGTGCGCCGAAATGCTGAAGGGCGTATTTATGGCATCACTTTTATTGACCACAAATCCCGTTCTGTTTGGAACGGTTCACAATTAGGAAGGAACCTTTCGGCAAATGTATTTAATGACTGGTGGAATAACGGTAATAAAACAGATCTGCAAGAAAAAGAAAATACAGCTTCACAGAAAATTACCCATGTGGGGAACGAGATCAGACCGCCACACAGCCTGTTTGACTTTTTAGGCAAAGAAGAGACCTTTTACAGCGGGCAGGAAAACAATCTTATTGAAGCGTTTGGAAGCTTATTGCCCGAAACGCAGGGAGAAGATTATCAGGAAACTAATTTTGCCAATCAAATGAAGCGAAAGGGGAAACGCAGGAAACCAAAGCTTTAATTCTCTTTTTGAGCACGTCTGAGTTACATCAAATGTATGAAACATGATTTTCAATGTACCATACATAAAGAAATGATAGGATACATTATTGTGTTTTTTTTAATTGCTTGTTATAAAAAAATGCAATTCCGCAATTATGTTTCACAGCACCTCTTTAATTAATCCAATAAGATCTCCATCCTATGATTTTTCGCAATTATGAAAGCCTACTGTTTGGTTCATTCATTAATAGAACTTCAAGATTGCTGGGGTTTTCTCAGCTCTAAAAAATAAATTGTCTTGGACATTATGACATCAAAAGACAAAGAGTGCCGACAGTGATGACACTGCAATTACTTCAAATACGCATTTTTATATTTGTTACTTTCTATATTAAATAGAAGTGAAATGAATGTAAAATTATCAAAGACCGTCATAGCGGTCTTTGGGTTACTAACGGAGAAAGTCAAATGAGAAGTGATGATGATGATGATAATGGAAAAGGAAAGCTGAGTCCCGAGCAGGTATTGAAAATGCTAAAAGAAGAAGGGATGGATGTTACCCTTGAACAGGCGAAACTGATTTTAGAGTTTTTACGAAAGCTTGCAGGTATTACAGTATCTAATTATTTAAAAACAAAACAATGAAAAAAACAGCAGATTTATATGTACGGGTGAGTACCGACGAGCAAGCAGACAGAGGATATTCTCAAAGAAATCAAGAAGAGGTTTTAAGAAAATATTGCCAAATCAATGACATCACGATAAGGGATGTGATTTATGAGGATCATTCCGCTAAAACATTTATTAGACCACAATGGAATAAACTACTGGAAAAGTTAAGAAAAAATAAAAACAAAACTGATCTAGTTCTGTTCACAAAATGGGATCGATTTAGCAGAAACGCTGGCGATGCCTATCAAATGATAAATATACTTAGAAAACTTGGTGTTGAGCCACAAGGAATAGAGCAGCCTTTAGATTTATCAATTCCTGAAAATAAGATGATGCTGGCCTTTTATTTAGCCGCTCCAGAAGTGGAGAATGACAGAAGAGCTTTAAATACTTTTCATGGAATGAGAAGAGCGAGAAAAGAAGGTCGTTACATGGGTTTAGCTCCAGCAGGGTATATTAACAGAATTCGTGAGGATGGCGCAAAATACATTGCCTTTGATGAGCCGGAAGCTTCTATTATTAAATGGGCGTTTGTAGAGCTTGCAAAAGGTGTATTTAATACAGAACAAATATTTTTTAAAGCAAAGAAGAAAGGATTAAAATGTTCAAGAAATAATTTTTGGAGATTAATTAGAAATCCTGTCTACTGTGGAAAAATCACGGTGCCTAAATATAAGGATGAAGAAGCAAAATATGTTACAGGACAGCATAAGGCTTTGATTACGGAAACTCTTTTTAATGAAGTGCAAGAGGTATTAGATGGCAGAGGAAGAAACTTTCGCCCAAAAATTGTTACGAAAGAACCTTTTCCTTTGAGAGGATTTTTTATGTGCCCTGAATGTAATAAAATACTAACAGGAAGTATTTCTAAGGGAAGAAATAATTATTATGCTTACTATCATTGTTCTGCTGGATGCAGATTTAGGATTAATGCAGATAGTGCAAATACTGTTTTTATGGATAATCTCAAGATGTATATACCGATAGCTGAAATAGGAAATGTCTACAAAAATTTAATTATTGAGGCTTATAAAGAGAGCGATAAAGTGAATATTGATTATAAAATAAAGCTAGTTGAAGAAATTAATGACTATAAAAAGAGAATTGCATACATCAGAGATTTATTGTCAAAACAACAAATTGATGTATCGGATTACAGTGAAATGAATTCGAATTACAAAAATGAAACCATTAAACTTGAACAAAAGCTATCAAATATAAGTGAGAGTAGTCAAGATGTAAAGGATCTACTTAGTAAAGGCGTGTTAAGGCTTCTTGAATTGAATCAATGCTATAAAGACGGGGGTTGGATAGGATGTAGGGAACTAATTGGTTCGATATTTCCAGAAAATTTCACTATCGTAAAAAATACGTTTCGAACCGCTCGAGTTAATGAAGTTTTGGAGCTAATCTATATGATTAACAGGGCTTTGTTTGAAAATAAAAACGGGATAAAGAAAGATTTATCTTCTTTATCCCGTCAAGTAGCGAAGACGGGAGTTGAACCCGTGACCTCAGGGTTATGAATCCTGCGCTCTAACCGACTGAGCTACCTCGCCATATTTGGGATATATCCTATCCCTGAATGCGGGTGCAAATATAAAACAATAATTAGAGTTTGCAAGCGAAAAACAACAAAAAAAAATTTTTTTTGAAAACGTTTTTTTTTTGAGGTAATAATCTATATATTTCCAGAATATTAGACAAAATTAGACAGATTCATGGATTTAAAAGTGCGTTACGAAATAGAATTCCCCATAAATTCTTCTCCTCAATTGTTGTATCAATACATTTCGACACCTTCGGGTTTGTCTGAATGGTTTGCCGATAATGTAAATTCTCGTGGTGAGTTTTTTACTTTTATCTGGAATGACTCCCAAGAGAAAGCAAGATTGGCTTCCAAAAAATCAGGGGAGAAAGTGAAGTTTAAATGGGTTGATGACAACAATAAGGATACCGAATATTTTTTTGAGTTGAATATCTTGGTCGATGAATTGACCAAAGATGTTTCTTTGATGGTGGTTGATTTTGCTCATAAAGAGGAACTTGAAGAAGCGACCCAGCTCTGGGAAAATCAAATTTCAGATCTAAAACATGTTATAGGTTCGGTGTAGTAGAATTGTATATTATAACTTATATTTGTCACGCTTTTTAGCGTGACTTTTTTTTGAAAAATAGTATGATAAATTTTAATGGTTCGATAGTGTCTGAGGATGCAAATGTATTAGTGCAAAATAGAGGCTTTTTGTATGGTGATGCAGTTTTTGAGACTGTGAAAATTGTAAATGGGAAAATTCTCTTTTTAGAAGATCATTACTTCAGGCTTATGTCATCAATGCGTGTGATTCGAATGGAAATTCCAATGAATTTTACGATGGAATACCTAGAAGAACAAATTCTTACTTTGGTTAAAAATAATAATATAGAATCGTCTTCAAGAGCTAGAATTACGGTTTATAGAAATGATGGAGGATATTATTTACCACAAAACAATACGGTTTCTTTTTTGATACATGCTATTCAGCTCGAAAATACAGCATATTTGTTTAATGAAAATGAATATGAAGTTGATTTGTACAAAGATTTTTACGTCACTAAGCAATTATTGTCCTCAATTAAAACGACAAACCGTCTGATAAACGTGACAGGAAGTATTTATGCTAGTGAAAACGGATTAGATAATTGTATTCTATTAAATGATGCGAAAAATGTTGTTGAGGCTTTACAGGGTAATATTTTTATGCTAAAAGACAATAAGCTAATCACTCCTCCAGTTTCAGAAGGTTGTTTAAATGGGGTTATGAGGAAACAAATTTTAGAATTGGCAAAAAAAATGACTGCTATTGAAGTAATAGAGGGAATTATTTCGCCTTTTGATCTTCAAAAAGCGGATGAATTGTTTGTGACAAACGTTATTAAAGGCGTACAACCAATTACAAAATACAGAAAAAGAGAATTTTCGATTGAAGTTTCTAAAACTTTAGTTGCAAAACTGAATGAATCTTTAAACTTGGTTTAGTTTAGATAAGGGTTTTCGGGAGCGTTGGACCAAATAAGGTATTCACCTCCCAGTTCTATGATTTGTTCTTTCCAGAAATGAGCAGTTGATTTTCCGATTATTTTATTCTCGTAATTGTTTTTGGTGATAATCCAAGAATTGGCTTCCATTTCTTTTTCAAGTTGGTGCTCTTCCCATCCTGTGTATCCCAAAAAGAAACGAATGTTCTCTTTTTTTATTTGACCTTTATTAATGAGTTCTTTTGTTGATTCAAAATCACCTCCCCAATAAATTCCGTTGGAAATCTCGATACTATTCGGTATTAATTCGGGGATGTTATGAATGAAGTAAAGATTATCCTGTTCTACAGGTCCACCATTAAAAATCTTAAAATTGGCATTAATTTCAGGAATCAAATCATTGATGGTGTATTTCAATGGTTTGTTCATGATAAAGCCTACAGAGCCATCCGCATTATGATCTGCCAAGAGGATTACTGATCGATTAAATGATAAGTCTCCAATTATTGATGGTTCAGCAATAAGTAAATATCCTTTGTTTAATTTTTCTGAAATCATAAGGCGATATTTTTAATTAAATTTAAGAAAATTTAAATTGACTAACCAAATTTTTTCGATTTTAATCGTTTAAAAGCAAAAAAAAACCTTCCAATCGGAAGGTTTAATTATATAAGATAAACTATAGTTAGTTTACTGCTCCTTCTAAATCTGCTCCAGCTTTGAATTTCACAACATTTTTTGCAGCGATTTGAATAGTTTTTCCAGTTTGAGGATTTCTTCCGTCTCTTGCAGCTCTTGAAGATACTGACCATGATCCGAATCCAACTAAAGATACTTTACCACCTTTTTTCAAAGTTCCACCTACATTTCCTAAAAATGATTCTAATGCTAATTTTGCAGCAGCTTTTGTGATTCCTGCATCAGCAGCGATAGCGTCGATTAATTCTGATTTGTTCATAATAATTTGATGTTAATTGTTGGTTAAAATAATTGTTAATTAGAACAAAATTAACAGGAAATACGGTCTTTGCAAGTGTTTTATACATTTTTAGTGTATTTTGTTAATAACTTACAATCTTTGTTCATAAAGTTGGCTAAAATTCTGAAAAAAATAGCACTTAACTCCTGTTTTTATTGACATTAATAGACTTTTGCGCTTTCTGAAAAAGTAATACCGTTTAATAATTCAGCAGTAGTCATTTTCTTTTTTCCTGGGAATTGAAGGGATACTATTTGAATATAACCTTTATTTACTGCAACTTTCATTTCTTTTTTGGTGCAAAATAAGCTGCCAATAGTGTGATTATGTTCTTCTGTAATAGCTTTAGATTCGTAAATTTTTACATTCCATTCTTCGCCTTTGTCGCCAAAAAAACACCAAGCAGCGGGGTATGGACTTAAGCCTCGAATCAAATTGTAAATTTCTGTAATCGATTTTGACCAATCAATTTTGCAATTTTCTTTATTTAGTTTGTATGCCGTTTTGATGTCTGAAGAATCATTCTGAATTGTAGTTGTTGCATTTCCGCTTTCAATTACTTTCAATGTGTCTATTACAGTATCACATCCTAAATGCATTAATCGATCGTGCAATTGCCCAGCATTTTCAGTGTCATCGATTGCTGTTTCGGAACTTAAAATCATCGCTCCGGTGTCTATTTTATCATCGATAAAAAAAGTAGTCACACCAGTTTTGGTTTCTCCATTGATAATTGCCCAGTTAATCGGCGCTGCTCCTCTATAATTAGGAAGCAATGAAGCATGCAGGTTGAATGTTCCCAATGATGGCATTTCCCATACTACTTTTGGTAACATTCTAAAAGCAACAACAATTTGCAGATTAGCGTTTAATGATTTTAATTCTTCAAGGAAGCTCTCGTCTTTTAGATTAGTAGGTTGCAATAAGTTTAAATTATTTTCCAGTGCATATTCCTTTACCGCCGAGTATTTTAGTTTTTGTCCTCTTCCTGCAGGTTTGTCAGCGGCTGTGATTACACCTACCACTTCATAGTTGTTTTTGATTATGGTGTCCAGAATGCCAACGGCAAATTCGGGAGTTCCCATAAATATAATTCTTAATTTTTCCATTAGGCTTTTAAAGTGTATTTATTATTTTTTTGAATTATTAAAAGATCGTCTTCCAGTAATTGTTGCAATACAAAGGTAACATCGTCTGAAGTGTTTTTTGTCTTCTCTTGAATTTCTCTTGAATTTAAATCTTCGCCTTGCAATAAAGTCATAATTTTTTTAGAAAGAGCATTGTAATCTTTTTTAGGTTTAACCAGTGTTATGCAGTAGGAACAAATGCCGCAATTGGTAGTTGCTTTTTCGCCAAAATAATCCAAAATCATTTTGCTCTTGCAAACATTCTTTTCCTTTACATAATTAAGTACCGATTGCAATTGTTCTTTTTTGAGTTCGTTTTGTCTTGATAAATATTTGGAAACTTTATTAATCGTCCTTTCGTCTTCCCGAATTTCATTGAAAATTAAAGTTGCATCATTGTTTTTAGAATGATACTCTATAATTTCTTTGTCTTTTAGTTTGTGCAATACGGCTAGTACTTCGACTTCGGAATGATGGGATTTCTTGGCAATCATTGGTAAATTGAATGCGGTTTGCATTTCATAAACTCCAGGATAATTCCTGAGTATAGTCAAAATGATTTCCTCGTCATTGGGATTCAAACTCGTATAACGAATGACTTCTTTGGATGGAATTAAAAATTGTAATGTGATTTTTTCGGAAAATTCTTGGGACAAAGTCAGAACGCCCTGTCCGTCCAAAAAACGCATTGCATTGAATGTTTTCTGTGTCGGAAATCCGTATTTTAAACAAAAATGATGCAAATTAAAAGAGAATTCCTCGTTTATCCCTTCTCCATAGGCTATGCGAAAATAATTGCAGAGTTTTACATACATGGTGTTCAAAAAGGCTTTGTCCGGCAAAACGTTTATGAACTGACTTTCGGTTTGGATAATATCCGATGGGCTAGTCAATAAAACGGCATACGCTTTTTCGCCATTTCTTCCGGCACGTCCCGCTTCCTGATAGTAATTTTCCATATTCTCGGGTAACTGAATGTGAACAACGGTTTTGACATTAGGCTTGTCAATTCCCATTCCAAAGGCATTTGTGGCAACAATAACCTGTGCTTTTTCTTCCATCCAGAGTTGCATGTTTTTGTCTTTTTCTCTGGATGTAAGTCCTCCATGATAATAAGTGGCTTGAAACCCTAACGTTTGTAATTGGGTAGAAATGTCTAGACACGATTTTCGGTTTCGAACATAGATGATGGAAGGCTGGGGATTTTTTTTAAGAATTTGCTGTATTCGAAAAAGTTTGTCTTCCACTTCAAAAACCATGTAGGCAATATTTTTTCGGGCAAAAGACTTTTCAAACTGCTTGGGATTGTGCATCCCTAGTTCGGTAATGATATCTTCTTTTACTCTGGGCGTGGCAGTTGCTGTCAAAGCTAAAAATGGAACTTTTGGGAAATAGGTTTTCAACGCCGAAATCTTCAGATATGCCGGTCGAAAATCATGTCCCCATTGTGAAACACAATGCGCTTCGTCAATAGTTATCAAGTTTATTGGAAGATTCTTTATGCGTTCCAAAATCCAATCTGATTGCAAACGCTCTGGAGATACGTACAGAAACTTATAATTTCCAAATTGACAATTGTCCAACAAGTCAATCATTTCTTCAGATCGTATACCTCCAGTTAAAGCAATGGCTTTAATTCCTCGATTTTGCAAATTGGCAACTTGGTCTTTCATCAAGGCAACCAGCGGAGAAATAACCAAGCAGATCCCTTCATTCATCATACCCGGCACTTGAAAGCAAATCGATTTCCCGCCACCTGTGGGCATTAAGGCAAAAGTATCTTCGCCACTCAAAACAGAATCAATAATTTCTTTTTGTAGCGATCTAAAGGTAGTATGTTGCCAATATTTTTGAAGAATTGCTAATGCTTCTGGCATTATTTCTGGTTTAGATTTTTAATAATTTACAATCTTGATTTTCAAGAAATTGCTAAATTTTATCTAATATAAAAAGAATTCTGTTATCTACACTATCTTTTGGCACTTCAATTAGATTATATCCATAATCTGTGTACGTTTTAGTAAGGTGTTTGTAGATGGTTTTTGCCTGTTCAAAGTTTTCATAACGCTCACTGTCACTTTCATAAATCTCCTCCCAAGGCGGAAGCATAAAAATTTTGGTATATACATTTTCGCGACAGGCATTATCAAAATGCTCTGGAAAATCATCACCAATATAATCTAGGTAAGCAACAACGTCAGGGATTCCACGGTCAATAAATACCCATTTATGAGGTTCATTTTGGGCGTTGTTAAATTGTTTTATTCTGCCGTCAAGCAACATTTGGCTAAACAATAAAGGATCTTCCAGAAACAATTGTTCAATACCTCTTTTCTGTGCTTCCAGTGTAACTTCACGAGAAATTTCGGGATAACAGCAATAGCCTTTCGTTTCGAGGCCTTTAATAATAGAGCTTTTCCCAGTACCAGGGCCGCCAATGATAACAATAATTTCTTTCTGCACTTTCTGTAATTAAGCGGCAAAAATACTCAAACTTATTGGAAATTAAAAAGTTTATTGATTGCTAATTGCAGCCGAATATTTTGGAGCGAAAGATGGGGCTTTTTCAGGAAAAATAGTTCCTGCTGTCCGCTATATTTCCCGATTAACAAAAACTACGGCAAAAAGCCTTGTTTTTCTAAATCGGGAGATGCCGCTTCCATCAGGGCTAAAGGAGAGGCATAGTGTGTTTTTGTAAACATAATTTTGATTGAAATTTATCTTAAAATAAAAGAAAAATGTTAGAAAGGCACTTCTTATTTTGAAAATCTTAAAACGATACTTATAATTCCTAAATCTAAAATCTAAAATCTAAAATCTAAAACGTATATTTGCCTTTATTTTTAATTTAAGAATGGACAACGATAAAGAAAAAGAGACTGCAGAGTTTTATGAAAGACTGAAGGCTGAGTTAGATCTAAGTAATTCTTGGCCTGCAGAATATTTGTTTAAATTTATAGTTCCCACAACCGAGGAAAATATCCTGAAAGTAGAAGATGCATTCAATTGCATGGGGGCAGTAATCAAAACAACAAAATCCAGAACAGGGAAATTTACCAGTATTTCGGTGGATTTAATGGTTAAGGATTCGCAAGAAATAATTGACAAGTACCAAGAATTATCCACAATAGAAGGTATAGTTTCCTTATAATTATGATCGAAAAATATAAAAAAGAAAACGCGAACGATGTTGTTTTCAATTTGGAATACAATTCCGAAAGAAAGCATTTAATCATTCCGGAATATGGTCGTCATTTGCAAAAATTGATTGAGCAGGCTACTATTATAGAAGATGATGCAGAACGCAACAAAGCTGCAAAATATATCATTCAGGTAATGGGAAGTTTGAATCCTCACTTGAGAGACGTACCCGATTTTCAGCACAAACTTTGGGATCAGCTTTTCATCATGTCTGATTTTAAGTTAGTAGCCGATTCACCTTATCCGATTCCGTCAAGGGAAGTGCTACAATTGAAACCTGATGTTTTAAAATACCCGCAAAATTACCCAAAATACAGGTATTATGGTAATAACATCAAATACATGATTGATGTTGCCAACAAATGGGAAGAAGGAGAAATGAAAAGCGCATTGGTCAAAGTAATTGCCAATCACATGAAAAAGTCCTATTTGAGTTGGAATAAAGATACTGTAAAAGATGACGTGATTTTTGAGCATCTTTATGAATTATCAGACGGGAAACTGAATTTGCTGCAAAGTTCAGAGGAATTATTAAACACCACCGATTTACTAAGAACCAATAAAAGGGTTTCCAATAAAATTGGTCCGGCTGGACAACCAAAAATTCAAAGCAACAAGAATAATAAAACGGGAAAACCAAAACCGTTCCAAAAAAACAAATAAAAAGAGATGCTAAGAAACTGAGACTCTAAGTTTCTGAGATATTGAATGAAAGTTCACGGAAATCTTAGAAACTTAGGGTCTTAGAAACTTAGAATCTTTAAGTCAAAGAATCTTAAATCAAAAACATGGAAGTTTTCAAAATAGAAGGAGGAGTTCATCTAAAAGGGGAAGTAATACCGCAAGGAGCGAAAAACGAAGCGTTACAAATTTTGTGTGCTGTACTTTTAACGCCAGAAAAAATAACAATCAACAATATTCCTGATATTATCGATATTAACAAATTGATAAAACTTTTAGGGAATTTGGGAGTTAAAATTGAGAAACTAGGACATGGTTCTTATACTTTTCAATCCGATGAGGTAAATGTTGAATATCTGGAAACCGAAGCTTTCAAGAAAGAAGGAGGATCTCTTCGTGGTTCCATTATGATTGTTGGACCGCTTTTGGCACGTTTTGGAAAAGGATATATCCCGAAACCGGGTGGTGACAAAATTGGACGCCGTAGATTGGATACCCATTTTGAAGGATTCATCAATTTAGGTGCTAAATTTAGATATAACAGAGAAGACCATTTTTATGGAGTAGAAGCTCCAGACGGACTTGTTGGTGCCGATATGTTATTGGATGAAGCATCTGTAACTGGAACTGCCAATATTGTTATGGCTGCCGTTTTGGCCAAAGGAAAAACAACTGTTTACAATGCTGCCTGTGAGCCATATTTGCAACAACTTTGTAAAATGTTGAACTCTATGGGAGCTAAGATTACAGGAGTTGGTTCTAATTTATTGACTATTGAAGGAGTTGAAAAATTAGGTGGTTGTGTTCATAGAATTTTACCGGATATGATCGAAATTGGTTCTTGGATTGGTCTTGCGGCTATGACAAGAAGTGAAATTACAATCAAAGATGTAAGCTGGGAGAATCTAGGAGTGATCCCAAATGTATTCAGAAAACTAGGAATTACATTAGAGAAACGTGGAGATGATATTTTTATTCCAGAACATAAAGATGGATACGAAGTAAAAACCGATATCGATGGTTCAATCCTTACTATCGCCGATGCACCTTGGCCAGGATTCACACCCGATTTGCTGAGTATCGTATTGGTAGTGGCGACACAAGCCAAAGGTGATGTTTTGATTCACCAAAAAATGTTCGAAAGCCGTTTGTTCTTTGTCGACAAATTGATTGATATGGGAGCCAAAATCATGTTGTGTGATCCACATAGAGCTGTGGTTATAGGTCATGATTTTAAATCGGTTCTAAAAGCAACAACAATGTCTTCTCCTGATATTCGTGCAGGAATCTCATTATTGATTGCGGCATTATCTGCAAAAGGAACCAGCACAATTCAAAATATTGAGCAAATTGATAGAGGATATGAGCGCATAGATGAGCGTTTAAGAGCAATAGGAGCAAAAATAGTTCGAGAAAAACAATAAGAAATAACAATTTAAAATCGCTTAAATAAATTTAATTTTCATTTGAAATTAGTTTGTTTAAGCGATTTTTAGCATTATAAAATGGAATATGAGGGATAACACTAATGAGCAAAAAGCCATAAAAGCGACCTATTTTAGTATAATTGGGAACACTTCCCTCGCTCTTATAAAAGGATTGGCTGGCTTTTTCGGAAATTCCTATGCTTTAGTGGCTGATGCAATAGAGTCTACAACAGATATTTTTGCTTCTCTTTTGGTTTTATTTGGGATAAAATATTCCAATAGACCAGCTGATGACAATCATCCCTACGGGCACGGTAGAGCCGAGCCATTGATTACCTTTTTGGTAGTTGGTTTTTTGATTACATCGGCTACGATTATTGGTTATGAGAGTATCATAAATATTCAAACTCCCCATGAATTACCAAAATCTTGGACGCTTTATGTACTTGGCGCCATCATTCTTTGGAAAGAGTATTCGTTTCGATTGGTGATGAAAAGAAGTAAAGAAACCAACAGTTCTTCTCTCAAAGCCGATGCATGGCATCACAGAAGCGACGCTTTAACTTCAATTGCTGCATTTATAGGGATTTCGATCGCTTTGTTTTTAGGGAAAGGATATGAAGCAGCCGATGATTGGGCGGCATTGTTTGCCTCAGTTTTTATTTTGTATAATAGTTACCTGATTTTTAGACCAGCCCTTGGCGAAATTATGGACGAACATTTATACGATGATTTGGTTGAAGAAATAAGGGAGGTCTCTCATCAAGTGGATGGAATTATTGATACCGAAAAATGTTTTATCAGAAAAGCGGGGATGAAATACCATGTTGATCTTCATGCTAGAGTGAAAGGTTCAATTACGGTAAAAGAAGGGCACGATTTATCCCATTTACTAAAAGACACACTACGGGAGAAAATACCGGAATTGGGTCATGTCTTGATTCATATTGAGCCGGATTAGAAATAATTATAAAAAGCAAAACCAATACTGTTCAAAAAGTATTGGTTTTTTTATTGCTATTTGGAATTAAATTTAATTCAAGAATTTTATTCCAACAATTACACCGTCTTTTTGAAATCCATTTTGATAAGAACGAACATAATCCAGTCGGAACATTTTGAATTTTCCAAAACCGAGATTATCCAAGCCTATACTATATTCGGCATACGGATTCATATTGGGTATAGCCAGTAGGTGATAACCTAAAACCAAGTTTGATTTAAGAAGATTCAACAACGGAATTTTATTCATGATATAACCTTTGTCGTTGTGTTCTGTATGCAGTTCAAAATAGCTGTCGTTGGTGCTGTTGGTGTAATAAGGCATCAAATTGAATACGTTCAAATAACTTTCAGAGAACCCGATATAGGTTTGATTGCCATTAAAATGTTTGTAATCTACGAATGAAATTTGATCGGCATTAAAGAATTTGCCTCCTTTTGCATTCAAGGATAAAATGCCTTTGTTTCCAAGTTTTGCATCATATTCAATCTTGGCTTTAAAATGATCAAATTCATATTTTTTTTCGCTCCCAGCAAATCCTTTTTCATAACCCAATGTCAAAATAGGATAATTTCCGTTTGAAAAATTATACTTTCCGTCTGGACGTGTGATATAATCTTGGTCAAAATTGATTGTAGCTTCCACTTTGGCTTTTACCAAATTGTATTTTTCGAATGCAGGAATTGTATAATCTTTCGGTGCCCAAGGATTATTGGATGTGTAGTTTTTTTCTTTTGGAAAAAAGGTTTGGTCTGTGGTGTTTGATAACGGTTTGTTTTCAAGATAATCGACTTTGGCTTTCATGAAAATCCCATTAGTTACTTCTCGTTGATATAAAAATGAGATAAAATTATTTTCATAAATCTTCATGAAATTTTCTTCGAAAAACAAAGTGGTAACGGAGTTTAATAATTCTTTTATAGGCTTTTCTTCATTGAACTGGGCTACACGATTTCCGCCTGAAATTTGAATTTCACTTTTGTTCGTATTATTGAATTTATGGATAAAGCTTCCCGTTGACCTAAATTTGTCTTCGGAGAAACCATAATCAAAATCAGCTCCAAATCGAGTGTATTTCCCGTTTTCACGATCGTTTTTTGTATAGGACAATCCAGTAGCAATTTTCCAGCCCTGAACCGTGTTGAAATTAACACCTGTTAGTATTCCAGCATAGTTTGCAGACCATTTTTGAAAGGAATTTTTATAAGTATAGCCAGTAATTGGATCTAAAAAGTGGAATTTATTATTCTTTTTGTCGATAGAATCTAGGTATACCTGTGATTTCTTTTTGGTCTGCAAAATATCTTTCTTGGTGTAATCGGTACTTTCTTCGATGGTTAGAGGGATTGGACGAATGGTATTCCAATATTCGTCTCCTTTTTTGTTGGCATTTTCTTCAAAAGTCAGAACTTCTTTTGTGAAGGTTTTTTTTGTGAATGTTGGTTCAAATTCAAAATTTGAAAAGACATAAGTGAATTTTCCCGAAACATTAATACTTAATATTCCGAAGATGAAATCGATAGTTTGAGTATTCTTTACCCAAATTTTGCTTTCTGAATTGTAACTGAAGTTTTGTTTTAAAGTCAATAAGTTCAACGCGGGATTTTGCATTTGTTCTCCTTTAATGTTAACATCAACTGCATATATTGCCCAACTGTCATCTACAATATAAATGTAGCCTTCCATGACGGGTTCTGATTCTCTTTTTGGAGTGACTTTTATTTTATTGATTTGTTGGTTGTTTTCGTTGTAAAAGGAACCTTCCAGTTTGTATTTATAGTAGTTAAAAGCATTGTCAGCAATTGGAGAAACTACATTTACATCAAATGGCAAATAATTATCATAAAAATCAAAATTGGCTGATGCAGCATTGTTAAAACTGAATCCACTATCGTTGCCGCTTACTTTGGATGCGATAATGGTCTCTTTCATTTTGTCTGGCTTCTGGAAAGCGATTTTTGAAACGGTTTCCGATAAATAGAGTATACCACTGCGGGTGGAATCCAGTACTTCATCAAACATGTCTAATTTCTTCCCTAGAATCTTTTTCGGGGCGTCTTTGATTCGGAAAATACCTCGAGAATAAAAATCGGCCTTGTATTTAGCTGTTTTTTCAATGTTTACTTTTTTACTGGCAATGGCATTCTTTATAATTTGATTGGCGGGATTGTCTTTAGGATTAATTACAACTTCATTTAAAGTAAAACTTTCCTCTACCAATTTTACATCCAAATTATAAGGAAAAGAGGTAATGTCCAAATCTAGTTTTTGAGTTTTGAATCCTAAAAATTGAAATACAATTGTGTGTTTTCCGAGCTTTTTTGTGCTTAATTCATAGAAGCCTTGCTCGTTGGAAGTTGTTCCATTATAGGTGTTGTCTTCATAAATGGTAACGGATGGCAAAGGATTTCCTTTATCGTCGGTTATTTTGCCTTTAATTTGGGCAAAACTGAAAAGGCCATTAACTAAAAAAAAGAACAAAAAAGCATTTTTCATAAATTGTAGTTTTAATGTTGGACGCTTTTTTGTAAGATTGTTACATGTAAATAGAGCTGGTTTATTGTAAAGATTTGTTAAAAAAATACTATAAAAATGACTGAATAGCCAAATCATAACTTTTTAAACCGAACCCTAGAATTACACCTTTGGCATTTCCAGAAATATAAGATTGATGTCTGAAACTTTCACGCGCATAAGTATTTGAAATATGAACTTCAATTACTGGGGTGGTTACTGCTTTTATGGCGTCTCCAATTCCTATTGAAGTATGAGTATAAGCGCCAGCATTAAGGATAATACCATCATAATTAAAGCCTAGTTCCTGTATTTTACCAATTAATTCTCCTTCGATGTTGCTTTGATAGTAAGTTAATTCTATTTTGGGAAACTTATTTTTTAAAAGTTCAAAATAATCTTCGAAAGTTTGGGTTCCATAAACTTCAGGTTCTCTTTTTCCCAGTAAATTTAAATTTGGACCATTAAGGATGGCTATTTTCATATGTTGATATTTATTGTTTTTTATAGGTCATATGTAATTGATGGGAGCTATTATTTTATTGGAGCCATCGAACTACGTTTCGCATATCATAATTGGTACTAGTGACCAATTTAGAGTCATGCTCATTTCTTAATTTTTTTGTTTTTGTAAAAATAAATAATCCCTATAGATTAAAGATGTATTTTTTGTCAAAAAGCCATTGTTTTTTTTAATAAAACGAAGTATCGTTGTTTTGTTAGGAATAAAAGTCTCTTTTTGGATTCTACAATGTGATTTGTTCTTTTAGTTTTTCTTAAACTGTTTTTGTTTAGTTATTTAATTTTTTGTTTTATTTTAAGAAATAGAAGTTTAAGAAGTTATTTTAAGATTAAATTAAGTTTTGGTTGATTAATGTTAGTCGGTATTTCGTACATTTATTCACGTATTAACAAACAAAACAAAAAAATATGAAAAAAATTATTTTATTATTGGTAGCAGTTTTTGCTTTTAGTTTTGCAAATGCTCAAGAATCGGGAATGACTAAGGCTACTTTTTCAAAAGGAGATATGTGGCTTGAAGGCGGAATTACTTTAACTACTGGAGACAGCAGTAACGATTATTTTGCGTTAACACCTAAATTTGGTTATTTTTTGGATGAAAAATGGGCTGTAGGTGCTGATTTTAATATCTCAACAGTGTCTTATTTGCCTAACAGTAATAATCTTGACAAATCAAGCTCGTATGGAATCGGAGTATTTGCAAGATATTATTTTTTGAATTTAGGAAATTTCAAGGCATTTGGAGAAGCGGGATTGGGTTACAACCATACAAAATTAGAGTATATTAATGGTTCAACTAATATGAATAATGGTATCAAAGCCAATATTGATTTGGGAATCAATTATTTTTTCACTCCCAAATGGGCTGCAACATTTACGCTAGCTGAGATTTTAAGTTATAATAATGCAAACCCTGAAAATGGTTCAAGTACTAGCGACTTAGTGATTAATGTGAATTTATTCAACAATGTCTTTGCTCAACCTAAATTTGGACTATTATACAAATGGTAGTTTAATTATTTCGATTTATCAAAACCTCTCAACTCGAGAGGTTTTTTTTTACCTAAAAAAGTTCTTACTTTGTTCAAATGAATTGGGAATCGTATCTAAAGAGTTATCAGTCCTATCTTAAGATTGAAAGAGGTTTATCAAAAAACACCATTGATAATTATTCTTTCGATATTGAGCGGTTGTGTTTGTTTTTGAATCAAAATTCGATTCAAGTTTCGCCTATAACCATTAATGAAGAAACAGTGCAGCAATTCATTTATGCGGTTTCCAAAGAAGTAAATCCTAGATCACAGGCCCGAATAATTTCGGGTTTGAAAAGCTTTTTCTCATATTTAATATTTGAAGATTTTAGAAATGACAATCCTTTGGAATTGATCGAATCTCCGAAAACAGGACGCAAACTGCCTGATACCTTGGCAGTCGAGGAAATTGACGCCATTATTTCGGCAATCGATTTGAGTTCCAATGAAGGGGAGCGTAATAGGGCATTGCTGGAAACTTTATACGGTTGCGGACTTCGGGTTTCCGAATTGGTAGCCTTAAAGATATCCGATTTGTTTTTTGAGGAAGGATTTATCAAAATTACCGGAAAAGGGAATAAACAACGTTTTGTTCCAGTGGGGGATTTGACCCAAAAATACATTGGAATTTATAGAAATGAAGTGCGCGTTCATTTAAATATTCAAAAAGGTTTTGAAGATACTTTGTTTTTGAACCGAAGAGGGCGACAATTGACTCGCGCTATGATTTTTACTATTATCAAGGATTTGGCGGTAAAAATCAATCTGAATAAAAAAATAAGTCCGCATACTTTCAGGCATTCTTTTGCCACCCATCTGTTGGAAAATGGTGCCGATTTGCGCTCGATTCAATTGATGCTTGGTCACGAATCCATTACTACGACAGAAATTTATGTGCATTTGGATAGAAAATTTTTAACAGAAGTAATGAATGCTTATCATCCTAGGAAGTAATTTTTGTATTAAATCTAGTATTTTATGTTAATATCTGTTTTGGATTCAATATTTTTGTTAGTACATCAATGAAGTATCATAAGTTATGATTTTTACAGCCAATAAAAACCCAGAAGACTTAAATAAATTATACGAAAGTTTAATTAAGCAGCTTCCGAATATTATTTTTCAGATAAGGGTGAATTCCCAAAAACAAATTTCAGTTGATTTTTTGAGTAAACCTATTGAGTTTTTGAATGAGTTTTCCATAAATGAATTTCTGGAAGACTCATACAAATTATCGAATTATAAAATTTATGAACCAGATTTAAAAGTCTTTTTGGATTCTTACGAAAAGGCTATTACAAGCAATGAAAAGTGGGAGATTGATTTCAGACTGCTAATGCCAGAAAGCGGTTATAAATGGATTCGTATTGATGCCACGCCGAAGAAAAATGATAATGAGGAGGTGGTTTTTTACGGCCTGATTTCAGACATAACGGTTGTAAAAGAACAGGAAATCAGATTAAAGGTAGCGGACGAAAGGTATCATTTTGCGGTACAAGCATCGGATAGGGGAGTCTGGGACTGGGATTTGATAACCAATAAAGTCTATTATTCCTCAGAGTCGATGAAAATTTTGGAATTGACAGAATCAGATTTGGTTGCCGCTCCCGAAGAATGGGACGAAAGAGTACATCCAGACGATAGAGATGAATATTATGGTAACATAAATCTGCATTTTGACAATAAAATTCCTTTTTATGAGACCTGTCACCGCGTTCTCTGTAATGGTAAATACAAATGGATTTTGGACAGGGGTAAAGTCATAGAAAGAGACGATGATGACAAGCCAATGCGAATCGTAGGTACACATACCGACATATCTGCCCAAAAAGAAAAAGAAATTGAGCTGGCCAAAATGCTCGAAATTGTAAATACCCAAAACAATAAGTTGCTGAATTTTGCCCATATTGTATCCCACAATTTAAGAACTCATAGCGGTAATATAAAATCACTGCTGGATTTGCACCAGGAAGGGCTTCTCTCGAACGAAGATACGTTTAGTAATATTCAGATCGTTTCGGATGAATTGTTCTCTACAATCGAAAATTTAAACGATTTGGTTAGTATATACACCGAGCGGGAAAACAATATGCAATTGTTGAAAGTCAATAGTTTTATTGATAAAGTTTTGGACGTTTTGAATGAGTCAATTAAGCTAAAAGGAATTCAGGTTATGAATTATGTTCCTGGCGGAGTAAAAGTATTTTGCGTGCCGGCCTATCTGGAAAGCATCATGTTGAACTTGGTTACCAATGCAATCAAATATTCCGATCCTAACAAAGAACCCAAAATCATTTTTACAGCTGAGGCAAATGATGATTTTGTTGTCTTGAACGTAAAAGACAATGGCTTGGGAATTGATCTCGAAAAGCATAAAGACTCTATTTTTGGATTGTATAAAACATTCCACAGAAACAACGATGCGAGGGGAGTTGGTTTATATCTTACCAAAAACCAAATTGAAAACATGGGAGGTAAAATTGAGGTTGAAAGTACTCTCAATTTTGGATCCACCTTTAAAATTTATTTCAAGAAAGGCTAAAAAAAAACAATAAGGAGCGAAACAATAGGTATTATCGGGAAATATAGTTCCTGCTGTTCGCTATATTTCCCGATTAACAAAAACTACGGCAAAAAAGCCTTGTTTTTCTAAATCGGGAGATACCGCTTCCATCAGGGCTAAAGAGCCAGCAATAGTGTGTTTTTGGAAACATCATCTGACTTTAAAATAAAAAAATCCAAATTCCAATTATTGATAAATTGGGATTTGGATTTTTTTGGTATTTTACTCTCTGTTGCTTTGGCAACGTATAGTGGCTTTATTTTGCGATATTAACAGCTCTGGTTTCTCTGATTACGGTAACTTTTACTTGACCAGGATAGGTCATTTCAGTTTGTATTTTCTGAGAGATTTCAAATGATAAATTAGCCGCATTTTCATCAGATACTTTTTCGCTTTCTACAATTACACGAAGTTCTCTACCAGCTTGGATAGCATAAGCATTTTTAACGCCATTAAATCCGTAAGCCACTTCTTCAAGATCTTTTAAACGTTGAATGTAAGAATCCAAAACTTGTCTTCTTGCACCTGGTCTTGCACCCGAAATAGCATCACAAACCTGAATAATTGGAGATAGTAACGATTTCATTTCTATTTCGTCGTGGTGGGCTCCAATTGCATTACAAACTTCTTCTTTCTCACCATATTTTTCAGCCCATTGCATACCCAATAATGCGTGTGGTAAATCGCTTTCCGCATCCGGCACTTTACCAATATCGTGAAGTAAACCGGCTCTTTTGGCAAGTTTAACATTCAATCCTAATTCGGCTGCCATGATTCCACAAAGTTTAGAAACTTCACGGGAGTGTTGCAATAAGTTTTGTCCGTAAGAAGAACGGTATTTCATTCTACCAACTACTTTTATCAATTCTGGATGTAAACCGTGGATTCCTAAATCAATCACGGTACGTTTACCTACTTCGATAATTTCATCATCAATTTGTTTAGTTGTTTTGGCAACTACTTCTTCAATACGTGCTGGGTGGATACGTCCGTCAGTAACTAATTTGTGTAGTGCCAAACGGGCAATTTCTCTACGCACAGGGTCGAAACAAGAAAGAATAATTGCCTCCGGTGTATCGTCAACGATAATCTCAACTCCAGTTGCTGCTTCAAGAGCTCTAATATTTCTACCTTCACGTCCAATGATTCTTCCTTTTACATCATCCGATTCAATGTTGAAAACAGATACACAGTTTTCTACAGCTTCTTCGGTACCAACTCGTTGAATAGTGTTGATGATGATTTTTTTGGCTTCCTGTTGTGCTGTTAATTTAGCTTCTTCAATAGTGTCTTGAATATGAGACATTGCCTTGCTCTTCGCTTCACCTTTAAGGCCTTCAATAAGTTGTTCTTTGGCTTCATCGGCAGATAGTCCAGAAATAACTTCCAGCTGTTGCAATTGACTTTTGTGTAGTCTGTCAACCTCTAGTTGTTTTTTCTCTAAATTTTCAATTTTAGACTCGTATTCTGCAGTTTTTGCTTCAAAATCATCATTTACTTTTTTAGCTTTTGATAATTCATTTGAAATTTGGGATTCTTTGTCACGAACTCTTTTTTCTACTTCAGCAACTTTTTTGTCTCTGGCTAGAATTACTTGTTCATGTTCCGATTTTAATTCAATGAATTTTTCTTTTGCTTGAAGGATTTTATCTTTTTTGATGTTTTCGGCTTCAAGATTAGCGTCTTTTAGTATTGAGGCTGCTTCTTTTTTGGCACTTTTAATTAAATTAGAGATATTGCTTTTTTCGATGATTTTGGCGATGCCAAATCCTAATGCAATACCTGTAATTCCTGAAATAATTATTGTTATGATGTCCATGTTTGTTAAAAATTTATATATAAAAAAAGCCTACATTAGAAGTTGTATAAACTCGAAAAGACAAGTTTTGAGCTAACTCACTGTTCAAGTTTCCTCGCCGAAGCGTGGCATGCTTTAGTAGTGATGATTTGCTCATTCTAAATTGTTAGTGTTGAGTTTACCAATATGAACTAATGTAGGCAGTATCTTAGTCTTTGTAAAGAACGTTTAATTTTCGAGATATTCGTCTAAAAGCAAATTGATTTTGTTTAATCTTTCAATGGTTTCTTCTCCATTTATAGCATTATCAATCTGTTTTTGTTCTGCTTGAGAAGCAAATTGTAAGGCACACATCGCCAATACATCTTGTTTATCTCGCACAGCATAATTTTCTTCAAACTGCTTAATCATCGCATCAATTTTTTTTGAAGCACTTCTAAGTCCTTCTTCCTGAGTGAAATCTACCGTTAGCGGGTAAACTCTGTCAGCAATTGATATTTTAATTTTAAGCTTTTCGTCCATATTTTTTACTAATCTGATAGCTGGGCTATACAGTAATCAATTTCACGAATTATTGAATTTATTTTAAGCTTTGTATCTCTTTTGTTATCGTCACTGCCTAATAATGCATTGGCTATTTTGAGTGTTTCTAATTGTGTTTTTAACGCTTCAATCTCTTTGGATTGAGTTTGTATTAACACTGCAGCGTTCTTTAACTCTAGATATAATTCTTGATTGTTTTTTTCTAAACTTTTTATTTTCAAAAAAAGTTTTCCAATCTTATTTTCAAGAGTATCAATTATTTCTGCAATCACACTCATTATAATTCCTATTCATTACTTAATCTTACAAAGTTAGTATTCCTTTTTATTATTGCAATATTTTATCGATTTTTTTACGTTAAAATAATCAATTATTTAAAAATCAGTTTATTGTATTTTGGTTTTGTTTTGTCTTGTGGGTATTAGTTGCTTTTTTTATCTTAGCAAAAATGTATTCCATGAAATGAGCATGATTGTAAATTGGTCGCAAACACCAATGAAGTTATGCGAATTCCATATTCCAATGAAAAAAATATTATCCACATATGAAATTTTCTTTTTTTTTGCTAGTATTCACTACGACACTTTTTGCTCAAACAGATTATCCTAAAAATTATTTTTGTCCTCCACTTGATATTCCGTTGCAATTATCCGGAAATTTTGGTGAATTGAGACCGAATCACTTTCACGCGGGTTTTGATTTGAAAACACTTCAAAAAGAAGGCTTAAATGTCTATGCTGTAGCCGATGGATATGTTTCCAGAATCAAGATTTCCACTTTTGGAAACGGAAAGACAATTTATATCGATCATCCCAACGGTTTTACTTCAGTGTATGGACATTTGCAAAAAGCGACTGATTCTATTGAGAGTTTCATAAAGAAAACGCATTATAAAGAAAAGTCGTTTGAAATTGAAATGTATTTTAAACCCAATGAAATGCCTGTCAAAAAAGGACAATTAATTGCGGTTTCCGGAAATACTGGTGCTTCGGAAGGACCACATTTACATTTTGAATTTCGAGATACTAAAACAGAGAAAATCATTAACCCAATGTTTTTTGGATTTGATGCTTTGATGAAAGATACCAAAAAGCCAATAGTCTCGAATTTGTATGCTTATCCTTTAGATTCAAAAACAACAGTAAATCATTCAAAACGGCCTATTCCAATTAATTTATCCTTGCAAAAGGACGGAACTTATATGGCTGATAAGGTTATTGCCAACGGGAAAATTGGTTTTGGTATTATAGCTTATGATTATGATGATGTGTCTTTCAATAAAAATGGAGTTTTTGATGTGAATTTGTCCTGTAACGGAAAATCTATCTTTGGTTATCAATTTAATACCTATTCTTTTGATGAAATGAGATATGTAAATGCTTTGATTGATTATTCGCTTTATAAAAAATCGGGGCAAAGAATCCAAAAACTGTTTATGAATCCGCCTTATAATTTGAGCATTATAAAAACAGACGAAACAAATGGAATTATTACAGTGCTTCCCAATTTGACTTCGGTTTGTAGTTTGAATGTTTCTGATTTTTATGGAAATAAAACCGCAATTTCGATTCCAGTAGAATATGACTTGCTTGCAACCATAATCGAAAAAGAACCTATTGTTGCTAATTATGTTGTAAAAGCATCTAAGGATTGCTTTTTTGAAAAAGATAAATGTTCTGTTTTCTTTCCGGCCGGCACATTTTATAATGACTTTAATTTGAATTTTGATGTAAGAAATAATGTTTTGACGGTACATGATGATACTGTTCCTGCACACACAAATTTTACAATTACTATGCAAAGCGGTAGTTATCCAGCGAATCTAAAAGATAAAGTATTTATTGGTCGAATAGAAGGAGGAAGAGTGAGTTATAATACGACTCGCGAAAAAAACAATGTTTATGAGACCAGAGTGAAAACTTTAGGACAGTATAAATTGGCTTTAGATACTATTGTTCCCGTAATTAAGATTGCAAAATCTATTGAGGGGAAAAAATTGGACAATCAAAAATTACTTCAAGTAAGTATTTCGGATGGTTTGTCGGGGGTCAAATCGTATAATGGGTACCTTAACGGAAAATGGATTTTGATGGAGTATGATAACAAAACTGGACTATTGACTCATGATTTTAGTGATGGAATTGTTGCTGATGGGGACAATGAATTAAAAGTTGTTGTAGTTGATAATGTAGGGAATTCTTCTATCTTTGAAACTCATTTTCTAAGAAATCAAAAACAGTAAAAGTAAAATCAATTGAATATTTTTAAATCCCTGTGTTGTTTTATTTTTTTATGGATGGGAATGAATTCATTTGCTCAAACGTCTTTAGTAAAAGGTGTCGTTTTGGATGAAAAGAATCTGCCTGTTGAGGGCGTGAATGTATCTTGTCCTAATAATAATACCCAGACAAACGAAAAGGGATTTTATCAAATCGCTATTCCTTCCAATCAAAAAAATACAATAGAATTCACCCATATTTCTTTAAAAAAAGCAAGTCTAAAAGTTTCTTTAAAACCAAATGAAGTTTATGTGTTTAATATGCACATGAACGATCAACAGGAACAAATGGGTGAGGTCATCATCAATAGTAATAATAAGAAAACAGTTCAAGGGATTATTACTTTTGAAGCCAAAGACATTCGTTTTATTCCTGGTGCCAATGCAGGTATCGAAAATGTTTTGAAAACATTGCCTGGAGTCAATTCGAATAATGAACTCAGTACCCAATATTCGGTTCGCGGAGGAAATTATGACGAAAATTTGGTTTATGTTAATGAAGTCGAAGTGTACCGTCCCTTTTTGATTCGATCTGGACAGCAGGAAGGATTGAGTTTTGTTAATACTGATTTAGTACAAAATATTGAATTTTCGGCAGGAGGTTTTCAGGCAAAGTACGGTGATAAAATGTCTTCAGTTTTGGATATTACCTATAGGAATCCGACACAATTTGGAGCAATTCTTGAAATGAGTTTTTTAGGTGGAAGCCTTGCTGTTGATGCAGTTTCTAAAGATAAAAAATGGTCAACAATTACGGGAATAAGATATAGAAATAATAGTCTTCTTGTCAATAGCCAGGAAACCCAAACGAATTATACTCCTACTTTTGCGGATATCCAAACCAATATCAATTATCAGGCTTCATCAAAATGGAATTGGAGTTTTCTAGGTAATATTTCTCAGAATAAATATTTGTATCAGCCGTTGACTCGCCAAACCAATTTTGGTACTGCAGATGCACCAATGGCTCTTGCTGTTTATTACGAAGGCAAGGAGAAAGATAAATACGATACTTATTTTGGGGCTTTAAAAAGCACTTATCAAGTAAGTGATAGTTTTGCATTAAAATTTATCGGGTCTGTATTTCATACGATAGAGCAAGAATATTTTGATATTTATGCTCAATATCGTCTAGGGGAGGTGGATACAAATATAGGATCGGATACTTATGGAGATATTCAGTTTTCAAGAGGAATTGGTTCCCAACTCAATCACGCCCGAAATGATTTGGATGCTTTAATTGCCAATTTGGAAGTTAAAGGCTTTAAAAATTGGAAACAAAATCAAATCGAATGGGGAGTTAAATATACCCGAGAGTCCATTCGCGACCGAGTTTCAGAATGGGAAGTTATTGACTCAGCAGGATTTTCAATACGACCTCCAAAGATATTACCAAAAAACGATGAGCCATATCAGCCTTATTCAGGACTGTTGATTCCGTATCAATATGTATATGCAACTAATTTTACGAATATCGATAGATTTTCGGCTTATGGGCAATGGGGGCGTAAAGATAATTTAGGGACAAACGAAATCTGGTATAATTTGGGTGTACGAATGCAAAGTTGGGAAGTATCGGGTGATAATTTAGCCAGTAATCTTCAGACTATTTTTAGCCCGAGAGCACAATTTGCGATAAAGCCAGATTGGAAAAAAGATATACTTTTCAGGTTTACTGCTGGTGTTTATAGTCAACCTCCATTTTATAGGGAACTGCGTGATTATGATGGAGTTGTCCAGTCCAATACGAAAGCCCAGAAATCCATAAATTTTGTTTTGGGTAATGATTATAGTTTCAAAATGTGGGAGCGCCCTTTTAAGTTGGTCACCGAAGCCTATTATAAAAAAATGACGGATGTAAATCCTTATACGGTTGATAATGTAAGGATACGTTATGCTGCGGATAATAATGCAGTTGCTTATGCACAAGGACTTGACCTTAGGCTCAACGGAGAATTTGTTCCCGGAACCGATTCTTGGATTAGTTTTGGATATTTAAAAACAGAAGAGAATATTGATAACAAAGGATATATCGCTAGACCAACGGATCAACGATTGAAATTTGGGCTTTTGTTCCAAGATTATATGCCAAAAATCCCAAGTTTGAAACTGTATCTTAATATGGTTTATAATACTGGATTGCCCGGTGGTTCGCCCGCTTACGCTGATCCCTATTTGTACCAAAACCGATTGAATGATTATCGCCGGGTTGATGTTGGTTTTTCTAAAGTGTTTATTGATCAAAAAGTAGGGATGTCCAGTAAGAAATTTTTCAAGGACTTTAAAGAGCTTTCTTTAGGCTTTGAAATTTTCAACCTTTTTAATAATCAAAATGCGATTACCAATACCTGGGTTCGTGATGTATATACCAAAACAGAATATGCGATTCCAAACTATATGACCACCCGAGTTTTTAATTTGAAGTTAAATATGAGATTGTAGCCTGTTTCTTGGAAGACCAGAATTAATAAATCTGTTGTATATTTCCTTTCCATTTTTAAAAATGATTACATTTGAGTTTATTTTTTAATATTAAAATTATTATGAGAACATCACATTTTGTCTATATTGGGATTTCGCTTTTGCTTTTAGCAAGCTGTAAAGAAGAAATTGAAAAGCCGAAAGTGACTTACGATGCTTCGAAAGTTGGGAGAGAACTCACTAAAACCGATTCTACCCAAATAAAAATTGCCGATTTACCAATTCAAATGCAAGGAACAGATTATTTGATCCATCCAGTAGGTGACTTGAGTGTTTATGAAAAAGGAACCAAAAACAGATATGGTTCGTCGAGTGTGAATGATTTGAGTTTTACTATATCAAATGCATCCGAGTATGAAATTACGGGATTTTTGCAGAATCTTAAATTTCAAAAAATAGGATCAGATTCTATAAAAGCATTAACTGATAAACCTGTTTTGATCCAAACTGCTACTTACTTAAAAACAGTTGCCGATAAAACTAAAAATCAAATTATGGTGTATTCGATGATGGATTTGGATACCAATAAAGACGGAAAACTCGATGTAAGTGATATTACAACATTATATTTAAGTAAAATTAGTGGAGAAAAATTGACCAAAGTTTCAGCAGATTTCCAAGAATTGATTGATTGGAACTTAATCGAATCTCAAAATCGTTTGTATTTTAGAACGGTTGAAGACACAAATAAGAATGGAAAATTTGACAGTAAAGATGTAGTGCATTATAATTACATCAATTTGGCAGATAAAGATTGGAAAGTAGAGAGCTATAATCCAATATAAAAACCTAAATCAAAATATCGCTTTCTAAATCGGATTTTTCTATTTCAAAATCAAATCCTAGCTGTTTTACCAATTGAATTACTAGATTTTTGTACCAATTCTCAGATTTGGGATGAATGTATATTTTTTCGATTAATTGGGTAATGTCTACATTTATTTTTAGGCCATCATTTAGTTTTACAGTGTTCTCAGTCACATCGGTAATGATACGAACCTCACGTTCATATTGAAAGCTTTTTCGTTTGAATAAAAAAGGAAAAAACAAATCATCAAACGGAATGTATTCTTTTTTATAATCGATATAATTGACTTCTCCAATATATTGTTTGTAATTTTTTTCGGGAACCAAAGCATCCTGAAGTCTTTTTACTGTAGATTGTATTGCTAATCCTTCACTATTTTGGGTAAAAATTTGCCACATGGCAAATGATTCGTATTCATTGATGTGCCAACTACTGATAGCCACTTTCTCCCGATGTGTTTTGTAGTAATTTAAGAAATCAGGATTGTTTATGGAAAGTTTTTTGATTTCCTCAAACGTTGGTTCGCTAAAAGTGCCTTCGTATTGATCTTCAAATTTATCAGATCGAGACATGAATAATTTTCGCGAAAGCAATAAATCCAAAAACTTCGACAAGTCCAGATATTTCCATACAATGGTATCTGAATCTTGTGGAAGTTTTATGTTAGGATTGTTTAGATACATAATTAGAATTATATAAGTTAGTCAGTAGAAATCTAAATTGCTAATCTAAATTATGATTCAAAACTTTGCATCGTTACCAATTTGTTATAAGTACCATCTAAAGCGATAAGTTCTTCGTGTTTTCCTTGCTCTACTATTTTTCCTTTTTTCATAACCACAATAACATCTGCCTTTTGTATGGTCGAAAGGCGATGCGCAATTACAATGGATGTTCTGTTTTGCATCATATTTTCTAGAGCCACTTGTACAAATTTTTCACTTTCCGTGTCTAAAGCGGATGTAGCTTCATCCAAAATCATGATTGGAGGGTTTTTCAACACGGCACGGGCAATAGATAAACGTTGTTTTTGACCTCCGGAAAGTTTGTTTCCGCTATCGCCGATGTTTGTGTAAATTCCTTTTGGTAGGTCTTGTACAAATTCGTAAGCATTGGCTATTTTTAGAGCTTCTATGATTTCTTCATCAGTTGCATCAAGTTTTCCTAAGGATATATTTGCTTTTATGGTGTCATTAAATAGAATGCTGTCTTGTGTCACCAATCCCATTAATCCACGAAGTGATTGCAAATTCAAATCTTTTATGGCAACACCGTCGATAGCTATGCTCCCTTCATTTACATCGTAAAAGCGGGTTAGCAAATTGGCAATAGTACTTTTTCCGCTTCCTGATTGCCCGACAAGCGCAACAGTTTGCCCTTTTTTTACGGTAAGTGAAAAATGCTTTAATACATTTTCATCTTCGTATTTAAAGTTGATGTTTTGAATCTCAATTTCAGAATCGAAAGTTGATTTTTCTACAGCATTAATTTTACTGGTGATAGGATTTTCTTGATCTAAGATTTCCAAAACACGCTCTGCGGCTGCATTTCCTCTTTTGATGGCATAGGATGCTTTCGAAATAGATTTTGCAGGAGTCAGGATGTTGTAAGCCAATCCCATATAAGCGATGAAAGAAGCGCCATTTAATGTTTTGTCAATCAAAACCATATGTCCACCATACCAAAGCAAAATGGCAATAACCATAATTCCCATGAATTCACTGGCTGGGGAAGCTAGGTTTTGACGATTACCAATACTATTTGATAAAAGAAAAAAACGTTGAGTTGATTCTTGAAAAACACGGTTGAAGTAATTTTCAGAATTATATCCTTTTACAACTTTCAATCCTCCCATTGTTTCTTCAATAGTCGATAAAAAGATTCCTTGTTCTTCTTGTGCTCTGGTTGATTTCTTTTTTAATTGTTTTCCAATAAGGGAAATTACATAACCTGAAATGGGAATGAAAATAAATACAAAAAGTGTTAATTGGGTACTGATGGTAACCATTGTTATTAATGTAAAAACAATAGTCAGAGGCTCTTTTACAATAAGTTCCAGAATAGACAAAAAGGAAGTTTGAACTTCATTGACATCTCCCGAAATTCTAGAAATAACATCGCCTTTTCTTTTCTCAGAATAGAAAGCCAATGGCAATTCAATTGTTTTTTTGTACATCGCATTTCGCATGTCTCTCAAAATTCCATTTCGTAAAAAAGTGATAAAAAACATCGCTAGGTAATCACATAAATTTTTTAATAAAAAGATGGATATGATTATAACGACCATTATAGTTAAGGTACGTCCTACGCCAAATGTATCTGTGGTGTGAGTAATGTAATAACTTAAATAATCCTCGCCATATTTTTTGAGTTCCCATATTCCTTTATAAACTGGCATTACCGTATTTCTTTTGGTTTGATCGAATAATACTTGCATCATCGGAATCAAGGATACGAAAGAAAGGGTGCTAAAAAGGGCGTATAGAACATTGAAAAAAATGTTCATATAAGCATATTTTTTATACGGAATTACAAAAGGAAATATTCTTTTAAAGTTGTTCATTAGCTCAACTGCATTGCAGTAATTATGTTTTTAATCTTTTCGTTTAACACTTCTTCTACTTTAGTAAAATTAGCAACGTTGTCTAATTCGGTTTTTACGCTGATGTAAAACTTAATTTTTGGCTCAGTTCCACTTGGTCTGGCGCAAATTTTAGAACCGTCTTCCGTATAATAAATCAACACGTCAGATTTTGGCATATCAATAGTTTCTTCTTCGCCTGAAAATAAGTTTTTGGCAATCGATGATTTGTAGTCTTCTACCATTACCACTCTTTGACCATTGATTTCTTTCAATGGATTTTCACGCAATGAAACCATCATCTGATTAATTTCTGCCAATCCTTCCATACCTTTTTTGGTAAGTGAAACCAAATGCTCTTTGTAGAAACCAAAATCTACATAATATTGTAGTAAGGTGTTGTAAACAGAACTACCTTTAGCTTTGGCCTGTGCCGCAACTTCGCAAATCAATAAAGTAGCAGCAACAGCATCTTTATCACGAACAGCATCACCGACCATGTATCCAAAACTTTCTTCTCCACCTCCAATAAATTGAAGTTGTGGAAAATCTTTAATCATTTTGGCAATCCATTTAAAGCCTGTTAATCCCACTTTGCATTCTACACCATAAGCTGTTGCCAGTTCCATAATCATTGGAGTAGAAACGATGGTAGAACCCACAAATTGTTTTCCGTTTATTTTGCCTGCTTTTTTCCATTGTTCCAATAGGAAAGCGGTCATCAAAATCATGGTTTGGTTTCCGTTCAACAAAATCATTTTGCCTTCGTTATTTCGAACGGCAACTCCCAAACGATCACAATCCGGGTCAGTTCCCACAACAATATCTGCGTTTAGTTTGTCTGCCAAGGCAAGGGCCATTGTCAATGCTTCCGGCTCTTCCGGATTTGGAGATTTAACCGTTGGGAAATTTCCATCTGGTTTGGCTTGTTCAGGAACGATGTTAACATTAGTATAACCAGCTTTTTCCAAAGTTGCAGGTACAGCCGTAATAGAAGTTCCGTGCAATGAAGTAAATACAATGTTCAAGTTGTCTTTGGCTTCTTTTGGAGTGTTGAAACTTGCATTTTCAACAGACGATTTCACAAAAGCTTCGTCAATTTCGGTGTCTATATATTTAATCAAACTTTCATCTGCCGAAAATTTGATTTCATTGTAATTTAAATTTTCAATAACATCAATAATGGCTGCATCTTGTGGAGGAACAATTTGTCCACCATCTTCCCAATACACTTTGTAACCATTATATTCCGGTGGATTATGCGATGCAGTAAGTACAATACCACATTGGCAACCTAAATATTTAAGTGCAAAAGATAATTCCGGCGTAGGTCTCAAATCCGAAAACAAATAAACCTGAATTCCGTTTGCAGAGAAAACATCTGCAACCACTTTGGCCAAAGATTGACTGTTATGACGGCAATCATAAGCAATTACAACCTTCAAAGCTTGTCCAGGAAAAACAGTGTGTAAATAATTAGAAAGTCCTTGAGTGTTTTTTCCAAGGGTATATTTGTTGATGCGGTTGTTTCCAACTCCCATTACACCACGCATACCGCCCGTTCCAAACTCCAAGTTTTTATAAAAACTCTCCTCCAGTTCTTTTGGTGAGGTAGTCATTAATTCTTTAATGGCCACTTGTGTTTCATTGTCGAATGTTGGGGTCAACCATTCGTTTACTGCGTCTAAAATGTTTTGAGGTATATGCATTTTATATTTAGTTTAAGTTGTTAATCTATTTTGTTAAAGCAAGAAATAAATTCTGTCACCCTGAGCGTAGTCGAAGGGAGGAGCTTTTTCCTGCTATCCGCTATATCTTTTTTTGTCTCGTTAGAAAAAAACGAGCAAAAAAAAGGATGCCGCTTCTATCAGGGCTATTCCAGTAAAGCGAGAAACTTTGTTCTTATAACTTATTAGTTCAGTAAATTACTTTTATGAACCAATAAAAAATTAAAAATTTACTTCAGTCGAAACCTTGTAACGTTCCTCATTGTTTTTGGTTCTCAAAATAATTTCTCCCAGAAATCCTGCCAAAAACAATTGTGTCCCCAAAACCATTGTTGTCAATGCAATGAAAAACCAAGGATTGCTAGTAACTAAGTTATATTTCATTCCCATATACATATGATATAGTTTTGAAACTCCTATATATCCAGCCAATAAAAATCCAAGAATAAACATAAAGGAACCAATTGCCCCAAATAAGTGCATTGGTCTTTTGCCAAATCGGGAAAGAAACCAAATTGTTATCAAATCCAGGAAACCATTAATGAAACGTTCCATTCCAAATTTGGTTTCACCATATTTTCTAGCTTGGTGCTGCACTATTTTTTCACCAATTTTTCCAAAACCGGCATTTTTGGCCAAAACAGGAATATATCGGTGCATTTCACCAGAAACTTCAATGTTTTTTACCACTACATTTTTGTAGGCTTTCAGTCCACAGTTAAAATCATTCAATTCAACGCCGGATGTTTTTCTGGCAGCCCAATTAAATAGTTTAGAAGGAAGATTTTTGGCCACAACAGAGTCATAGCGTTTCTTTTTCCAACCCGAAACCAAATCGTATTTTTCTTTGGTAATCATTTCGTATAAACCAGGAATTTCGTCCGGACTGTCCTGTAAATCGGCATCCATTGTGATAATCACATCGCCTTTTGCTTTGGCAAAACCTGCGTGCAATGCTTGGGATTTTCCAAAGTTTTTCATAAATCGAATCCCTTTTACATTTGGATTCTCAGTTGCAAATCCTGATATAATATTCCAAGATTCATCTGTACTTCCGTCATCCAAGAAAATGATTTCATAACTATAATTGTTAGATTTCATTATTGAAATAATCCAAGTGTACAATTCTTGTAGGGATTCCTCTTCGTTAAGAAGCGGTATGAGTATTGATAAATTCATTAATTAGAAGCTTTGTGGTTTTTCTTTTTTTAATACTACGCCTACAATTAGCGAGTAAATCAATCCAAAGAAAGAATACATAGCCAATGTTACAGGTAAAACAATAAAAGGATTCATGAATTTTTTTACCATTGAAAGTCCCATTTCAATTTGTTCACCTGTCATATTTGGGTTTTTCGCCAACATCCCTTCTTTGGTAATTGCTATCATTTCATCTATAAATTCAGGGAAAATAAAATTGAAAATAATGTTAAAAACAGCGTATATAAGTGCAGCGATAAAAGTTATGGAAATTCCTGTTTTGAGACTTTCACTAAGTGTTATAAAGCCGTTGTTGATGTTTTTCTTGTAATTTGTACAACCTATATATATAAATAAGATTGGCAATAACATGTAATTAGAAATGTTTACAATTGTTCCGACACTCGTATTAATTAATGATTTCATTCCAACTAGGTACATAATTACGAATTCCAAAACCATTATGACACCGAATAAAACACCATACAAAACACCAGATTTTGCTGGTGATACATTATTTTCCATAGAGACTGTTTTAATTAATCTACAAATATAGCAATTCCCAATATAATGGAGTGTAAAAAATGATTTTTACGCCCATATAAAAAAAGTAACACAAAGGTTTGTATATTGAAAAATAAGTGTAAATTTGCAAACTCAAAATAATATTGTAAAACAAAAAGTTATAGCGTGTTTATACCTTTTCTGTTAGAAGAAAAGCTTCAAGACAAGTTATAATTAACAAATAAAAAAGATTCAAGATGAAAAAAGGTGTACACCCAGAAAATTACAGATTAGTTGCTTTTAAAGACATGTCAAACGAGGATGTTTTTATCACTAAATCTACTGCTGATACTAGAGAAACTATTATTCACGAAGGTGTTGAATATCCAGTTGTAAAAATGGAGATTTCTAGAACTTCTCACCCTTTTTACACAGGTAAATCTAAACTTATCGATACTGCAGGACGTATTGATAAATTCAAAACTAAATACGCTAAACACGTTAAATAATTTTAACTGTTTTTCAAATACATTAAAAGCCTCGCAATTTGCGAGGCTTTTTTATGGAAATTTGTTTCATATTCTTTTCGTATGGCATTCCTTACTTCTGCAAACATTTAAAAATAGTTGTAACTTTGCGGTGATAACCAAATCACATTTTAACAATTTACAATTTAATTTATGAACTACATACTTTTTGACGGTCCCGCTCGAAATGCTTTGTTGCCCTTTACTTTTACCCGTCCTGTTGCCGATATTCTTGTTGGTATTATGACGATTCGTCAAAAATGGGAGGCATATTTGGGGTCTACAACTACAACCGTAACTGAGGAATATTTGTCAGAGAAATTTCCAATGGTAGAGTTGGAGGAAAATGTAATGATTAATGCTTCTTTCTTACCAAATACTGTTTTGGCGGAAATGGTTAGTAATCTTGAACCTAATCAGGCTATTTTCAAAGGAGATGATGTTATCGCTTTTTATACAAATGACGAACAGGAGTCTGTGGATTTTGATACTTATGAGATTTTGGAATACAATGAGAATTGTATTATTATCGAAAATACTTGGGATATTTTTTCCAAAAATGATACTGCCATCCGTGAAGATTTTGAGTTTTTGACAGCCGATAGGAAATCACAACCAATACCAAAAAGTGTAAATGTAATTGCACCAGAAAATGTTTTTATTGAAGAAGGAGCTAAATTAGAGTTTGTTACCCTGAATGCTTCGACTGGTCCTATATATATAGGTAAAGATTCTGAAATAATGGAAGGGTCAATCATTCGCGGGCCTTTTGCTTTATGCGAAAATGCACAAGTAAAAATGGGAGCCAAAGTTTATGGCGCAACAACAGTTGGACCATATTCAAGAATTGGTGGTGAGGTTAAAAATTCTGTGCTTTTTGCTTATTCCAATAAGGGACACGACGGATTTCTTGGGGATTCAGTCTTAGGTGAATGGTGTAATATTGGAGCAGACAGTAATAATTCCAATCTCAAAAATAATTACGAAGAAGTTAAATTGTGGAGTTATGAAACCGAAGGGTTTGCCAAAACAGGTCTTCAGTTTTGTGGACTGATGATGGGAGATCATAGTAAATGTGGTATCAACACCATGTTCAATACAGGAACTGTGGTAGGAGTAAGTGCCAATATTTTTGGAAGTGGTTTTCCACGCAATTTCGTGCCGAGTTTTTCTTGGGGAGGAGCAGCAGGATTCACTACTTATATTACCAAAAAAGCTTTTGAAACGGCAAGGTTGGTGATGAGCCGCAGAAACGTTGAGTTTGATGAAACTGAAGCTGCTATTTTGGAACATATTTTTGAGGAATCAAAAAAATGGAGAAAAGATTAAAGGAATGAGATAATTTTTCAATTTGGCAAAGAGATAATTAAAATGAATTGCTTCGTAAAGGTTTTGTGCTTTTACGAAGCTTTTTTTTAAAAAAATAGATTTTTGGATGTAGCGAAAATTATCTAATTATCTAATTGACACATTCTTTAATTAACCTATCTTTGCGCCTTCAAAAAAATGTTCAGTTTAATATTCACAACTTTAAACTTTTGAACATTAAACTTTAAACAAAAATAATGATTACAATTAACGATATTTCGGTTCAATTTGGTGGTACAACCCTTTTTAGTGATGTTTCTTTTGCAATAAATGAAAATGATAAAATTGCCCTTATGGGTAAAAATGGTGCTGGTAAATCTACGCTATTAAAGATTATTGCAGGACAAGGCAAACCTTCTACTGGGAATGTTTCTGTACCAAAAGAAGCTGTTGTTGCTTATTTGCCACAGCATTTATTGACTACTGATGGAGCTACGGTAATGGAAGAGGCTTCAAAAGCTTTTGGTGAAATTTTCAGTATGAAAGCCGAAATCGATGAGATCAATGAGCAATTGACTATTCGTACCGATTACGAGAGTGATGCGTATATGAAATTGATCGAAAGAGTTTCGGACTTAAGTGAGAAATTCTACGCGATTGAAGAGGTGAATTATGAAGCCGAAGTAGAGAAAATTTTAATAGGTCTAGGTTTTGTTCGTGAAGATTTTACACGTCAAACTTCGGAGTTTTCTGGAGGATGGAGAATGAGAATCGAATTGGCTAAAATCCTTTTACAAAAACCAGATTTGATTTTGCTGGATGAGCCTACCAATCACATGGATATCGAAAGTATTCAATGGTTAGAAGATTTCTTGATTAATTCGGCTAAGGCGGTTGTGGTTATTTCGCACGATAGGGCTTTTGTGGATAACATTACCAATCGTACTATCGAAGTGACGATGGGGCGTATTTATGATTACAAAGCAAAATATACTCATTATTTGGAGTTAAGAAAAGACCGTCGTTTGCATCAGCAAAAAGCGTATGACGAGCAACAAAAAATGATTGCTGATAACAGAGCTTTTATCGATCGCTTCAAAGGGACATTTTCTAAAACAGATGCAGTTCAGTCAAGAGTAAAAATGTTGGAAAAGTTAGTTATTGTGCAAGTTGATGAAGTGGATACCTCGGCTTTGCGATTGAAATTTCCTCCTGCTGCCCGTTCTGGACAATATCCTGTTATTGTAAAAGACATGTCTAAATCGTATGGAGATCATGTCGTTTTCAAAGATGCTAATATTGTTATAGAGAGAGGGCAAAAAGTAGCTTTTGTAGGGAAAAATGGAGAAGGTAAATCAACAATGATTAAAGCGATAATGAAGGAGTTTGGTCCAGATAGCGGTTCTGTTGAAATTGGCCATAATTCTCAAATTGGATATTTTGCTCAAAATCAAGCGGCCTTATTGGATGAAAATGCGACTATTTTTGAAACTATAGATGATATTGCTGTTGGTGATGTAAGAACACAAATCAAGAATATTCTTGGGGCTTTTATGTTTCATGGAGATGATATTACTAAGAAAGTAAAAGTACTTTCTGGAGGAGAGAAAACTCGTTTGGCAATGATCAAATTGTTGCTTGAGCCTGTGAATTTATTAATTCTGGATGAGCCTTCAAATCACTTGGACATGAAAACTAAAGATATTATCAAGGATGCTTTGCGTGATTTTGACGGTACTTTAATTTTAGTTTCTCACGATCGTGATTTCCTTGACGGATTGGCTACAAAAGTTTTCGAATTTGGTAATAAACGTGTTGTAGAACATTTTGAAGATATAACCGGTTTCTTGGCTCACAAGAAAATGGACAGCATGAAAGAGATCGAAAAATAATTTTTTTCATAAGATAACAAAAGGCAAGAGTTTCATTTCTCTTGCCTTTGTTTTTTATAGGTCACTTTTTAGAACTGATTTTTTCTTAAAATACAAAGCGATGTAAGCCCAAACCGCACAAACACTTCCTATGATAATCATGTTTTTAATGGAATCCCAAGTTTGTGAGAGCGTACCATTCTCAATAATTAATATTCTGAAAGCTTTCAAAAAATGTGTCAAAGGAATTACATTGGCAACGCCTTGTACCCAATTGGGCATTTGGCTTAATGGCCAACTGAATCCACTTAATATAAAGCTCGGAGTTGCAATAACCATTAAAATTTCGGTAGCTTTAAGCTGATTTGGAATTAATATACTCACTAATATTCCGATGAAAGATACAGATAGAACGAATATTCCTGCCACAAATGTGAGTTGGAGTAAATTGTCGAAAAAAGGTATTCGGAAATAAAAGGTAAACATCCAATACAGTAACCAAACCCCAAAGCTCATAATAAGGTAAGGAACGATTTTTATGCTCATCATTTTTAAAACCGAAGGGCATTGTTCAACTAAAATTTTAAAAGTTCCATTCTCAAATTCCGAGGCAAAAGATAAGGCTAGAGCCAATAATATGACTTGTTGTAAAACAGCTGCCAAAACACCTGGCCATAAGTAATATAAGTAATTGCTGCTGCGGTTGTTTTTTTTAACAAAAGTGGTTTTGAAAGGCTCATATTGTGATGCTAATAGTTTTTCCGGTACGCCTTGCTTTCTTAAGGTTTCCATTTGAACGCCTACTTTTAAGGTTCCTAAACAAACCTGTATAGCATTTGATGAAAAATTTGCCGTTAGAATATTTGCAGTATTGACAATAGTTATTATTTCTGGATACCGTTTGGTGAGCACCATTTTTTGAAAATCTTTTGGAATAATTACGATACAATTGGCTTCATTGTCAATCGCAATTTTTGAAAGATTATTCTTGTCGAATAAAAGTGCTTTGATAGTTATAACTTCGTCATCATTAAACATTTCAATAGCTTTCGAACTCATTTCGGATTGATCCATATCTACCACGATTATGGGTAAATCAGTTGCTTTTCCTTTGCTGTACACATATCCTAATAAAACGGCATACAATAAAGGTGCCCCTATAAAGAGCATTCGTAAGATTTTATTTTGCCAAAATAATTGAAATTCTCTTTTTAAGAGGGAAAAGAAATTTTGCATAATTATAATGATAAAGTTACAGTTACAGTTGTTTTGGTAATTAAATCTTTTGCTTCGCTAATATTAACAGGGGTAATTTTTACTTCAAACAAGCTTTCTTGCAATTCATAATCGGGATAAGCGGTTGCAATGTTACCGTATGAACCCAATTGTTTAATGATTGTGATTTTTCCGTTTATTTTTCTGTCTGAATTGGGGATATTGATGGTTATTTCTTGTCCTTTTTTGAATCCGGAAAGTTGGCTCTCCTGTACTGTAAATCGGAAGTAGGTGCTATTACTTATGTAACCATTAAATAAAGTATAACCTGGCAAGGCTAGTTCTCCCAAGTTAAGTGTTATGGTTTCAATACTCATATCTTGAGGTGCTATTACAAAGCGCTCTTTGTTGGCAGATTCTACTTCCTGCAAAGCGCCGTATGCTCTGTCTTGTTGACCCAAAGCCATTGTTTGTTGTTCGATTCTAGCCCCTTTTTTGGCTTCGTCAATTTCGGCTAATACAGCATTATATTGAGCTTGTGCTCCTTGATATTTTGCAAATGTTTCATCAAAAGTTTGTTGGGAAACTAAGGAATCTTTGAGCATATTGCTTAATCTGTTTATTGATTTTTGGGCAAACTCATATTGCTCTTTCAGTCCCATTTTTTTGGCTTCAAGTTGTTTGATTTGGTTGTCTGTAGCACCCTTTAGTGCCATCGAATATTGTGCTTTTGCACTTATTACAGCACCTTCGGCTTGACTTTTTTTGGCGTCTACTTCGGGGATATCAAGGATGGCTAAGGTGTCGCCTTTTTTTACAAAGTCACCTTCTTTTACCAATATTTTAATTATTTTACCAGGAATCTTACTTACTACTGCAAGTTGTTCATTCTCTACTTTTCCTTGTAATAGGGTATTGTTTTTAGGTTTATTACAGCTTAATGCAATCAATATCAGGAACAGTATGGTGATAGCTCTTTTCATAAATAATGTTTATTTAGATAATTTTTTAGACAATTCTCCAGTAGTTATAATAGTTTCAATAGCTGCTAATCGCTCTTCTATTAAGGTGTTTAATTTGGTGGTGGATACTTTAAAGGAATCATTTTCGGCTTCTAATAGTTCCGAAACATTGATAAGGCCTTCTTTGTATTGTTTGGAAGCTAAGTTTAAATTGTTTTTAGCTACTTTTTCTTGCTGATTTGAAATTTCAATTTTTTTCAATAATACCTGATAGTTTACAATGTTGTTTTCTAGCAGTAATTGCAGTTTTTGTTTGGTATCATCAATTTGATTTTGAACTTTTTCGATATTTAGCTTGGCTTCGTGTATTTTGTGTTCTCTTTCAAAGCCTGCAAAAATTTCCCATTTCATAGCGGCTCCAACCATTAACAATGGGTTTAGTGAAAATTCATTTACTCCAAGACTTAGTGGTTGATTTATAATAGGAACTGTTGAAGTAGTTCCTTTCAAATCAAATATACTGGAATAAGTAATGCCTCCAAATGCGCCAACGGTAGGTAGGTAAGTTCCTTTTTCTTTTTTTAATAAATACTCACTTGCCAATTTAAATGATTCTAAAGCTTTGATTTCTTGTTTATTGTCAGTGGCTAAATTGGTATCAAAAAGAACATAGGGTACAATTTCGTATTGTACAGTATTAATTTCTGTGTTGGAATAACCGGTTAGGTACTCGAGTTTTTTATAGAGTAATGCTCGTTTTCCATTTAATTCTATTCTTTTAGATTCTAATTCTAACAGTGCTAGTTTTATTTTATCCCTGTCATAAGGAATGGCTAGCCCCAGTTCAATGGCCTTTGAAACTCTTTTGGTTTCGGTATTCAACCTTTTGTCACTATCATTAATTAGTTTTTCGGTTTCGTTAATTAATCGCAATTGATCAAAAGTGTTAATTACATCTTTGATGATGGCGTCTTTCTCGGAGTCTTTTAGGTAAGCTGTTCCTATGGCTTTTTGTTTGACTGCATTGGCTCCATTGGGTATTTGCATTCCGCTAAATAATACGCTTTTTGCCATAACACTGCCTATAAAAAAATTACCCGAGTTATCATAAGTTGCTTTGTCGTTGAACAGCGGGATATTTACAATTGGAATAGTTGATGTGGGAAGGTCTAGCGTTAAGTTGCTGTCAAAATAAGAGTATAGTGCGTAGGCTTCTACAGTTGGGATATATTTATTGCGAATCCCTTTTTCCTGAAGGTTTAATTTCTCAATTTCTATTGTTGAATTTTTAAGCGAAATGTTTTTATCTATAGCTTTGTTAATAGCTTCTTCAAGACTTGTAGAAACTATTATCTGAGAATATAAATTTGTTAGGAATAAACAAAAAATGGATAGGTAAATAATTTTCTTATTCATTAAAATTGATTTTTATAATTTTATAAACTTTAGAAAATGTACAATGCTTAATAGTATAAATTTAAGTAAAAAAGAGAATTGTTGTACTATTATTCTGTTTTTTATTTAATATTCTTTTTTGTTAATTCACGTGTACTTCTTGACCAAAACCAAATCGTTTGTCTTTAATCATTTTGGAGAAATGTATATAGGCAAACGCAGCATTGACACCAAAACTAATAAAACCTACAATTAATAACATAGTTTCATTATATTCTGGCATTATATAGGTTTTTGAATTGCCTCAACATAGTAATTGAATGTGAAAAGATGCATCATCCAAGCGCTTAAGGTAATGGCGCGAGCCTGAAGCCAAGTACCTTTTTTGATAAATAAAGCAGGAACGGTACAAGAAAATAATACGGCAACATTGTAAAAAGTATGTTGTGGTACGCAGAAATAAATGTAAGCAAAATTCCAAATGTCATAAGCAATTATCCAAAATACAAGCATGTCAGGCCAAATCATGTCTTTTATATTGTCTTTTGTAACATTCATACCCAACCATCCAGATATGGTTATAATAGAAAGTATACCAGCCGCACCATTGAGATAATGCCATATTCCGCCATTTTGTCCGCCAAGTTCAAAATCTCTTGCAGAAGCTTCTAGTATGTTTATGGCAAGGATTAATGCGGGAAAAATAAGTAAGTTATTATTTTCGCCCCATTTTGTATATCGAATAACTATAAAAATAAGAGCTCCAGCAATTGCTGAATACAATTTGGCTGTGTGGAACCAAGTGTTTATGGTAGCATCTGGATGATCTGCTGCTGTCGGCCATATTGTAAATGTTAATACACCAGCAAGACCTACAAAAACAATAATTGAAAGCCATTTGGATCGTCTAAAAACTTCGTTCAAAATTAATAAGCTAAGAAAAATTGATACCACATGAATAATTTTTTCCATAATATTATTTTTTTAATTTACTAGTAATCATAAAGTTAGATTAATGTTTTGCTATTAATATTGAACAAATGTTAAATTTTAATGTTTTTGTTTAATTGTAATAGTTTGTGTGCAAATTTTAATTTTAGAATAAGAATTGCGTTTTAAAATCATTTAAAAAAAATATAATATTTTAAAATATTGTCTGTTTTTTTTAATTAAATAATGTTTTAAAATGCTATAAAATTTAAATGAATCAAGAAAATTATGTTTTGAATTTTTTTATTCATTTACATAAAAAACACTTGTTAAAAAACGAAATGCTCATTTGCATTCAATTAATGTTGTTTATATTTGATTAGCGTCTTGATTAAACAATTAGTCAAATAATTATTGTTATCAAAATTTTATAGCTAAGGTTGTTGTTTTTTACTATTGTGGTTGATTATTAAAATAATGAAGCTGGTATGGAAAAAGATCTTACTGATAATCTACCCTTTTGGAGTGTTATAGCACCAATTTTAACTTGTATTATTTATGCAGGATTGCAATTAAACTTTGGAGGTTGGTACTTAATGCTTTTAACTGTAAGTCTAATAGTGTGTATTTTAGCTGCAGTTCATCATTCGGAAGTTATTGCGCTAAGTGTTGGTGAACCGCTGGGAACTTTAGTTTTGGCTATAGCTATAACAACAATCGAGGTTGCATTAATAGTTTCTTTAATGTTGGCTGGTGGAAAAGACACAGCAGTTTTGGCTAGAGATACCATATTTGCCTCCGAAATGATTATCATAAATGGGATTGTCGGTGGATGTTTATTGATAGGAGGAATTAAATTTAAGGAACAAAAATACCGATTGGATGGAGTAAGTGCTACATTGACAGTATTCACAGCAATATCTGTTCTAACACTTATACTGCCTAATTATACCACTAGTATTTCTGGTCCTTTGTATAATTCAAATCAGTTGTTTTTTGTAGCAATCATATCACTAGTACTTTATTGCTCATTCTTACTGATGCAAACTGTAAAACATCGTGATTATTTTTTACCTGAAAATACAGAGGTTAAACAAGAACTACATAAAGCTCCCCCTTCTAAAAAAGTAAGTATAATAAGCTCGATATTGCTCTTAATTGGTTTGGTGGCAGTTGTACTATCTGCTAAAGCTCTTTCGCCAAGTGTAGAAGTAGGAATAGATGCGGTAGGTGCTCCAAAATCTGTGGTTGGGATTATCATAGCAATGGTAGTTTTATTGCCCGAAGGGTTATCTGCTTTACATGCTGCCCGAAAAAACCGATTGCAGTCCAGTTTGAATTTAGCATTAGGTTCTGCTCTTGCCAGTATAGGATTGACAATTCCTGCTGTTGCTTTTGTTTCCTTATATTATGGTTTGCCTCTTACTTTAGGGATTGATTCGAAATCTACAGTTTTATTTATTCTTTCACTTTTTATATTGTCACTTTCATTGCGAACAGGTAAAACAACTTCTATTCAAGGAGTTGTTTTGTTGGTTATATTTTCGATCTATTTATTTACAACAATAGTACCTTAGATTGGTTTTGTATTTAATTGCAATTCGTTTTTATCACTATAAAATTAAAGACTTTTAATGAGTAAATGAAGGGAAATAAGTTTGTAGAATAACGATTAAATAATAAAATCATGAAAAACAATAAGACATTTTTTTTATCAATACTTTTATTATTGCTCATCGAAAATGCAATAGTTGCGCAATCAAATATATCAAACCCAGAATTAAATAAACTAGTTGATACTGATACTAAAAGATTAGTAGAGATGTTTAAAGACATACATGCAAATCCGGAATTAGGTTTCATGGAGGTACGAACTGCCGCTATTGTTGCCAAAGAATTAAAAGCTTTAGGATTTGAGGTTAAAACTGGAATTGGTAAAACAGGTGTAGTAGGTGTTTTGAAAAACGGCAATGGTCCTGTTGTGATGTATCGCGCCGATATGGATTGTAATTCAGTTCAAGAAACGACTGGAGTTGCATACGCAAACAATAAATTAGTAAAAAACAGAGCAGGTGAGGATGTGCCTGCGATGCATGCCTGCGGACATGACGCCCATACAATTTGGATGTTAGGTATTGCTAAAGCCATGGTAGCTTTAAAAAAATCCTGGAGTGGAACTTTGGTAATGGTGGGGCAGCCAGCTGAAGAGTTGGGTGAAGGAGCAGAAGCTATGATTAATGATAAAATGTATGAAAAAGGAGTCCCTGTACCCGATTATTTATTTGGCATGCACACGGCTCCATTCCCAGTTGGTTATATTTCAAATGGTAGCGGAAAAAGAATGGCAGGTATGGATGTGCTGGATGTCACATTTTATGGAATTGGAGGTCATGGATCTTCTCCTCACGTTGCAAAAGACCCAATTTTGATGGGAGCAGCTGCCGTAATTGAATATCAAACCATAATAAGTCGGGCCATTGACCCACAAAACGCTGCTGTGATCACTGTAGGTTCTTTTCAATCGGGAATTGATAATAATGTAATCCCTGGTTCGGCACTACTCAAACTTAATTTGCGCTGGTTTAATGAACAAGATCGTATCCTAATGCTAAACGGAATTAAACGTATAAATGAAAGTATTGCCTTTGCCTATGATTTACCCAAAGAATTGTATCCAACATTAACCATGAAAGGAATGGCATATCCACTGGTCAATAATGAAGTTATGGTAGACAAAGTAAATAAAGCGTTAGAAGCGGTCATTGTGCCAGAAAAAAATATCAAAAATATTCCTGCCGTTATGGGGTCTGAAGATTTTCATCATTTAGTAATTCATAATCCGAAACCAGTTTATGACTATATGCTGGTTGGTGTTGCTAATAAAGATGCTACAGAAAAGGCGGCTAAAGAGGGTAAGATGTTTCCGTTTTTTAATCACAATAGTAACTTTGAAGTAGATTTAAGCTCAATTCCACTAGGTGTTACTCTCGGAACAACCGCTTTATTAGAAATTTTTAAAAAGTAAAAACGAATTTTATGGGGGTTAAGTTATAAAGTATTGAAGATGATTAAACCTTTGTTGCTTTAATTGGTCAAATAACAAAAGTTAACGATTTTAATTTTTTACGTAAAGACTTTATTATGAAAAAAGGAAAGTATTATTTATCTATAATCTTGATTATTTTTATTGGTTATGCGGGATATTCGCAATCCAATGAAGAGCCGGAAGCTTTGGGTTTGCCTGGTGACGATCTAAATTTATATGCCGTTTTGGATGTTTTTCAGAATTCAACCACTATTGAGAAATTTGAGGAATCATTAAATGATGAAAACTCTAAAATCAACAATTTGGATTTGGATAATGATGGAAAAGTTGATTTTATTAAAGTGAAAACCGAAAAAGAGGGCAACAATTTTATGTTTATTCTTCAAGTTGAACCCAATAAAAATGACATACAAGATGTAGCTGTAGTTTTTGTAAACAAAGACAAAAATAAGAATATTTCAGTTCAAATAGTTGGAGATGAAAATTTATATGGTAAAAATTATGTGGTAGAACCTCTTGATTCAAAAAACACTACCACTACGATAAATCCGGGTTATACAGGAACAGAAAAGGTTGTGACAACAACAGTTAATGTGGTTACAAGTCCTGTAGTGGTTTATTTGTATTCACCAGTTTACGTGCCATATTATCCGCCTTATTATTATGGATATTACCCCCATTATTTTAGACCATGGGCGCCATTGTATTTTAGTGTCTATTATCATAATCATTACCATTACCACAATCATTATTATAGACCACCTTATTATCATTATCCATCTCATTATAATAATTATTATTCCAGAAGAAGTACATCTGTTATAGTGGTGAACAATACGAGAAACGGCAATTATAAAAGGACGTATAATGGGAATAATTATAGAAAACCAAATATTCCAACAACAAGACCGTCAACTACAACTAATAATCGTCCGTCAACTCGTCCAACAACGCCTGCAACTCGCCCTACTTCACCATCGACGACACGTCCGACGACTCGACCAACAACGCCATCAACTAAGCCTACGTCACCATCAACAACACGTCCTGCGACTCGTCCGATATCACCATCAACTCGACCTACGTCACCTTCGACAACACGTCCTGTGTCTCCGTCTGCAAGACCGGAAAATACTCGAACTTCTACACATAATTCAACTACAAGGCAATCTTCTCAAAGGAATAAATAGAATTGCAAAGTTTAGGATTTACAAAAAGAGCCAGTTTATTAATAAACTGGCTCTTTTTTATTATATCCGTATCCCTGGTGGAAGCAATTCTTTGTAGATTGGGTTTTTTTTAAAGAAAGCAACAATTTTAGGAAGAATAGGCACTACTTTTAATTTTTTTTCAATAGCAGTTTCCATGATGTTCTTTAGGAAATTAGAAATTAGTTCTTCGTCATTGTAATTTTCAGGAACGTTAATCTTGGTTAAAAATATTTTTTTCTCCTGAAAAGAATACTCAACAGAAACAATTCCAGTTTCTACTTTTGTTTCAAATTGTCGGGCAAAAGCATTGTCTTTAATCTCTAATTTTGTTGTAGTTTCCATTTTTGGGTTTTATTGATGCAAATAATGAGTTGTTGTTTGTTTTTTAAGTAGTACATAAAACATTAAAACTACATTTTAAGTAAGCTTTATCTTCTATATTATAAATTTAAATTAGTGTTGAAGTAATTTTTGTGCACTGAATTTGTTATATAAAGTGCAAAGGTAATGATTTGATAATCAGTCGCAAAAGTTTTTGTGATTAACTTACGAAACTGAATTTTTAAAAAGCGTGCATTAGTTGATGCGGATTATTTTTTGGTTCTTGTTTTAAATGTGAAATATATCTTCAAGTAACCTGTAAATGGGAATAAAATATTTAATTTTAAAAAATGGTATGGTAAAAACTAATATTGATTAATGGTTAATTAGTTATGAATAAAGTTCCGGTTTATTTTATGCCTGGTTTGGCGGCGAGTGTTTCTATTTTTGAAAGGATAAAACTCCCTGAATCAGAATTTGAAATGTTTTTTTTAGAATGGGAAATTCCATTAGAGAAAGAATCTTTGCAAGATTATGCCAAACGAATGACGGAAAAGATTAAACATCAAAATCCAGTTTTGATAGGTGTTTCTTTTGGCGGTATTTTGGTTCAGGAAATGGCACGATTTATTTCGGTACGTAAAGTTATAATTATTTCCAGTGTAAAAAGTAATTTGGAGTTTCCCAAAAGAATGCTAATTGCAAAAAGCACGAAAGCTTATAAATTAATTCCAGTTGGTTTAGTTCAAAATATTGAAAGTCTAGCCAAATTTTCTTTTGGCAAAAAAGTAAGTGAAAGGCTTAAATTATATGAAAAATTTCTTTCGGTACGAGATAAGCGATATCTGGATTGGGCTATTGAGCAAGTTATTTTGTGGGATAGGTCTGTTGTTGATCAAAATGTGATACATATTCATGGAGATGCAGACGATGTTTTTCCAATTAAAAATATTACTAATTGTATAGTCGTTAAAGGCGGTACTCACGTCATGATTTTAATGAAATGTAAATGGTTGAATGCAAATTTGCCTAAAATTATTCTGGACCAATATAGTGGTGAAGAATTATAGTTAAACAATATAATAATAAAACGAAGTGAAAAGAAATAATTAATTAGTGGTGAAGCTTTTTTTACTGGTTAAAGCTTTCATGAGATTTTCATTAATGTCTTTGCTGAAGTAATTATAGCTGGTGATAATGGCTTCTTTAATAGGAGTTTTTATTTTTGTTTTACTTTCAAAATGTTTAATGTTGACAACATATTTATTTTCATCAACAAAAATTGAGGTTGGAAAACCTAAAGTGTGCTTAATGGTTGCCACAATATGAGTGTCTTTTGAATAGTATTCATTGGCATAACAGACTTTAATATTGTCACTAAATTTATAGGCGATATTTTTTAGATCACTTTTTTTATCCCAAAACACTACAATAAATTGCATGTCATCACGATGTTCTTTAGCTAATATATTTAAAGCGGGAATCTCTCCTTTTGGAATTACGCACCAAGAAGCGTAAGTGATGATGAAAATAGGCTTGGAGATTCGGTTAATTTTTACGTTTTTTTCTTTGTAAACTTTTAAACTAAAATCATCAAATTTTGTTCCGATGAGTTTGTTTTTTACTAAGGAGTCAAAAAGGTTTTTGCCTTCCTCAATGTTTCTTTTTTCGTAAGCGTTATTGCTTGCTCTTTTATAAGGATTTATGTTTTCTTTTATAGCATCAGTTAGGTATGTAATTGTGTCTTGGCAATATGATGCCGTAAAGAATAAAGATACAATTAGTGTAAGTAAAAATCTGCGCATAAATCAGTAGGTATGAAACGGTTGGCTAAAATATCTTGTTTGTATTTAATAACACAAAAATAACGTTGAACAACATATTAATCCGATGTAATACTTACGATGTAAAAAAAGTCATCCTAAAACAAGGATGACTTTTATAATATAATGAGAATAAGTGTTTTAAACTTGAAGTTTATATTTTTTTCATTTGCTCTTTCATCATAGCAATCTGCTCTTTAAGCATGTTTTGCTTGTCTAATTTTTTTGCTTCATTCAATAAAGAGGTAGCTTCTAATTTTCTTCTGCGAGTCATTGCGACACCAGCTAAGTTTAATTTGGCAACTGCCAAATCCATGTCCATTGATAATCCTAGTTCGATTGCCTTTTTGAAATATTTTTCAGCTTGGTTGATATTTGTTTGCGAAAGCATAATACCATGTAGGTAATTGAAATATCCTTGTTGCTTTCTAACCAAAGCTGTTTCAGGATTTTTGATGTAAGCTAACCATTTTTTGGCTCCTTCAAAGTCTTGTTTTCTTAGTTTTAAGAAGGCAAGTAGAATAAGTTCGTTTTTGAAATATAAAAAAACTGGGATTCCGGACAATATAATAAGGAAAATTCCGTTTCCTATATTGCTTTCTGTAAATTGCCAAATGCTAGTGATTATAATAAGTCCAGCGAGAATAAGTTTGATATTTTTATGAAACATAATATGTAAAGATTTGTGGTTACAAAGATAGTAAAAGGATTTAAAAATATTTTTTAAAAACTACTTGCCAGAAAAAAAAGTCTTTGTATATTTGCACTCGGTTTTAGAATAATGGTTATTCAAAAATAAATAGATACTTAATTAAGATTTTTAAACATACAAAGCAATGAGCAAAAGAACGTTTCAACCATCGAAAAGAAAAAGAAGAAATAAACACGGATTTATGGATAGAATGGCTTCTGCTAATGGAAGAAAAGTTCTAGCGCGTAGAAGAGCTAAAGGAAGACATAAGTTGACTGTTTCTAGCGAACCAAGACACAAAAAATAATGTTTGTATAAACATCTATAAGGCGTTACTTTTTTTAGTATCGCCTTTTTTTATACCCAAGCGGTACTGCTGTATTAAGTTTGAAATTTGAGTTTTTCTAACAAATTTTAAATTTTAAGTGATAAAAAAACAACAACTACAACACATAATAAAATGCCAAAAGATACATCTATAAAATCAGTTTTAATAATAGGTTCAGGTCCGATAGTTATTGGTCAAGCATGTGAATTTGATTATGCAGGTTCACAGTCAGCCCGTTCCATTCGTGAAGAAGGGATTGAAGTAATCTTAATCAATTCCAATCCAGCAACAATTATGACCGACCCATCTATGGCGGATCATGTTTATTTGAAGCCATTGACGACTAAGTCTATTATTGAGATTCTTAAAGCACACCCGCAGATTGATGCGGTACTTCCAACTATGGGAGGACAAACAGCTTTGAACTTATGTTTGGAAGCAGACGAAAAAGGAATTTGGCAAGATTTCGGAGTTCGAATGATTGGTGTAGATGTAAATGCCATCAATATTACTGAAGATAGAGAGCAGTTCAAACAATTGCTTCAAAAAATAAATGTTCCTACTGCACCAGCAAAAACAGCTACTTCTTTTCTGGAAGGAAAAGAAATTGCACAGGAATTTGGTTTTCCATTAGTAATTCGTCCTTCTTTTACTCTTGGAGGAACTGGAGCAGCATTTGTACATACTAAAGAAGAATTTGACGAAAAACTGACTTACGGATTGGAGATGTCACCTATTCACGAAGTTTTGATTGACAAAGCTTTGATAGGATGGAAAGAATACGAATTAGAGTTATTGAGAGATAAAAACGACAATGTTGTGATTATCTGTTCTATCGAAAATATGGATCCAATGGGAATTCATACTGGAGATTCAATTACTGTGGCGCCAGCTATGACGTTGTCGGATACGACATTCCAAAAATTACGTGATTATGCTATCTTGATGATGCGCAGTATTGGAAACTTTGCAGGAGGTTGTAACGTGCAGTTTGCCGTTTCGCCAGATGAAAAAGAAGATATCGTTGCGATTGAAATCAATCCTCGTGTATCTCGTTCATCTGCTTTGGCTTCAAAAGCGACAGGTTACCCAATTGCAAAAATTGCTTCTAAACTGGCTTTAGGATACAACTTAGATGAATTGCAAAATCAAATTACCAAATCTACTTCGGCTCTTTTTGAACCAACTTTAGATTATGTAATTGTAAAAATACCACGTTGGAACTTTGATAAATTTGAAGGGGCTGACAGAACTTTGGGACTTCAAATGAAATCGGTAGGAGAGGTGATGGGAATTGGACGTTCGTTCCAAGAAGCTCTTCACAAAGCCACTCAATCATTAGAAATAAAAAGAAACGGTCTTGGTGCCGACGGAAAAGGATATACAAACTACGAGCAAATTATCGAGAAATTGACTTTTGCAAGTTGGGATCGTGTTTTCGTAATTTATGATGCTATTGCAATGGGAATTCCATTGAGCCGTATTCATGAAATCACAAAAATCGATATGTGGTTCTTGAAACAATACGAAGAACTATATACTTTAGAAAAAGAAATTTCAAACTATAAGGTTTCTAATTTACCAAAAGAACTTTTACTTGAAGCAAAGCAAAAAGGATTTGCCGACAGACAAATCGCTCACATGATGAATTGTCTGGAAAGCGAAGTTCATGCTTTGCGTATGACAATGGACATCAACCGTGTATTCAAATTGGTTGATACTTGCGCAGCCGAGTTTCAAGCTAAAACACCTTATTATTACTCTACTTTTGAGGCTGAAATTGAAAAAGCCAATGGTGAACGTTATGTTGACAACGAAAGTGTTGTAACCGACAAAAAGAAAATTGTTGTTTTGGGTTCAGGACCAAACCGAATTGGGCAAGGAATCGAGTTTGATTACTCTTGTGTACACGGAGTTCTTGCCGCCAAAGAATGCGGATATGAAACTATCATGATTAACTGTAATCCAGAAACGGTTTCGACTGATTTTGACACAGCCGATAAATTGTATTTTGAGCCTGTATTCTGGGAACATATTTATGATATTATCCAACACGAAAAACCGGAAGGAGTAATTGTGCAATTAGGAGGACAAACTGCCTTGAAATTGGCTGAAAAATTATCTAAATACGGAGTAAAAATCATCGGAACTAGTTTTGATGCTCTTGATTTAGCCGAAGATAGAGGGCGTTTCTCTGAATTGTTGACCGAATTAAAAATTCCTTTCCCGCAATTTGGAATTGCAGAAACTGCAGACGAGGCTTCGGCATTAGCAGATACTTTAGACTTTCCTTTATTGATTCGTCCTTCTTATGTATTAGGAGGTCAAGGAATGAAAATTGTAATCAACAAGCAAGAATTAGAGGAGCATGTAATCAATTTATTGAAAACAATTCCAGGAAACAAATTGCTTTTAGACCATTATTTGGCTGGAGCAATCGAAGCCGAAGCGGATGCGATTTGTGATGCTGATGGTAATGTTTATATTATAGGTATAATGGAGCATATCGAGCCTTGTGGAGTACACTCTGGTGACAGTAATGCTACTTTGCCACCTTTCAACTTGGGTGAATTTGTAATGCAACAGATAAAAGATCACACTCATAAAATTGCCAAAGCTTTAAAAACAGTAGGTTTAATCAATATACAGTTTGCGATAAAAGACGATACCGTTTATATTATTGAAGCGAATCCTAGAGCGTCTCGTACAGTTCCATTTATTGCAAAAGCTTATGGTGAACCTTATGTTAACTACGCTACAAAAGTAATGTTGGGACACAATAAAGTAACTGATTTTGATTTTAATCCAAAATTAAAAGGGTATGCTATCAAACAACCGGTTTTCTCTTTCAGTAAATTCCAAAATGTGAACAAAGCATTAGGGCCAGAGATGAAATCAACAGGAGAAAGTATCTTGTTTATTGATGATTTGAAAGATGATCAATTCTACGAATTGTACTCTAGAAGAAAAATGTATTTGAGTAAATAAGCTCGAGTTTATATATTGAAAAAGCCCCAATTTTTTGGGGCTTTTTTGTTGATTTTTTTTAAGTTTTACTCGTTTGAGAAAGCCATATTGTCTCTAGTGTTTTTCTGAACAGAAATAGCACCAAACAAGGCTAATAAAAAAGCAAAAGCATAAAAGCCTTTTTCGCTTGGTAAAATTGTCGCATTCCAAAGTCCAACTGTTAATAATACGATTGATAGAATAGTTCCGAACCAACAAATACTGTAATAAATATCGGTTACCGGAAGTTTTTCAAGTCTGTCTCTAACACTTTTTTGCAATGAAACCACAGCAAAAAGGCCAAACATTAAGACTGTAAAATAATACCCTTTTTCATTTAAAAGCATTTCAGCTCTGGCAAGCCCAGCTATATATCCAACTGTTCCAGCTCCAAGAGCTACCCAAGATGCCGCTATAAAGGCATTAGATGTTTTTTGTACCATGTTTAATTTGTTTTTATTTATATTTTGAAAAAATCCCTGAATCTAAAGCTGTCCAAAAACAACATTTTTGACCACTGGCCTTTAGGCCACTATTTGCCCAGGTATTGCAAGTATGAAATAAGCTATAGCTTCCATTAGCTTCATAGAAGGCATCTGTTTTTCCGTAATTTGCATCTGTTTTTATGTTTAAAAAATTACCTGAGGCATCCTTTTGAAAACTTTCGGCGATGTATTTTATTAAACGATCGTATTGCTCCTTACTTATCATCATTCTTTTGCAATCATCACCTTCAGTCATTTTTTTGTAATAGGTTGCATGAATTGCAGTAGTACTTAAACCGGTGGCGGCTTTAAATGCAACCGAAGTTTTTAAGTCTGACCATTCGGGAGTTTCTAAATAAAAACCTTTGTCGCCCCAGCCCATTGCCAAATATTTGTATGTAGAATCTGCTATTTTTGTATTTTCAAATTTTATTTGTTTGCTCCAGTCAATTTGTTCGTTTCTTAAAGGTACTACAATGTCAGTATGGACGCCATTTGTCAAAATGTAAATTTCTACTTCAGGTTTTGTATCCGGCTCTTGATTTACCGTAATTTTAGAAAGGGAAAATACAGCTATTATGTATAGAAATATAAATCCAAAGAATGCCAAAAATATTTTGAGAGTAATTTTTAATGCTTTTTTCAATGATGTCAGTTTATAATTTTTAAATATGATCTTATAGTTAAGATACAAAAATAAATAAATTAACATCTTATCAAAATAAAAGACAATAAATTATTAAGTATAATCTTTCGTGTAGTGTTGTGGAAAAAGTCTCAAAATAGGATTTAACTTTTTAAGACTCTTCAAATGGAACTTTTTAATGGAATCAGGATTTCAAATAAATTGTTTTCTTTAATTTTCACGCATAAAATCAAATGCTCCCTTGCGAAGTTGTATTCCATATTCGAGATAGGCTTTCATGCAGGCAAGAAAATTTGCCCAGCCTTCTGTGTTTCCTAGAGCCCATTTCAGGTTGGCTTCGTTGTATGTTTTTCCGTCTTCTGTTACTTTTATAACGGTGCTTTTGTCGGGTTGTTCTTCCAATATGATTTTCACGACGGTTTTCGGATCCCAAACATATGAAACTGAACGATTGATTTCAATTTGGATGTCTTTTATGGTAACTTCAACTGGGAATTCGGGAAATTTCCAAATCAATTCTTTTCCAGTTTCCATTCGTCCGCTACTTTCAGATATGAAATAATTCGTCATCTTTTCGGGATTTACAATTCCTTCAAAAACTTCTTCAATCGGTTTTTGTATTTGTATTGTTGCTTTAGCTATCAGGTTCATGATATTGAAATTTTGTAATTATTTTTTTTTGAGTTTCTCCTTAAAAAAATCAATGGTTCGGGTCCATGATAAAGTAGCAGCGGCTTCATCATATCGAGGAGTGGTATTGTTGTGAAAACCGTGGTTTACTCCTGGATAGAAATAAGCATTATTTTCGACTTTATTCTTTTTGAGAATGGCTTCATAAGCAGGCCATCCCTCATTGACGCGGGTGTCTAAACCGGCATAGTGAAGCATAATTGGAGTCGTTATTTTTTCGGCTTCTTCCGCTGTGGGTTGTCCACCGTAATACGGAATTGCTGCGGATAAAGTCGGGATTTTTACCGCCATCATGTTGGCAATCCAGCCTCCAAAACAAAATCCAACAACACCTACATAACCATTACAGTCTTTATGGGATTTTAGATATCCGTAGGCTGCAATAAAGTCTTCGAGCATTTCTTCTCGGGTGCGTTTCTTTTGCAGTTCTCTTCCTGCATCATCATTTCCGGGATAACCGCCCAGTGGTGATAGTGCATCGGGAGCCAAAGTGATGAAACCTTCCACAGCCGCTCTTCTTCCTACATCTTCAATATAGGGATTCAATCCTCGATTCTCGTGTACGACAATGATTCCGGGTAATTTTTTTTTGGTTTCCGTTGGCTGTGATAAAAGCCCTTTGATTGCTCCTCCGCCTTTTGGAGATTGATAGGTTATGTATTCCGATTTTATTCTTGGATCATCGGGTTTGATTATGATAGAATCCACATAATTGGGAGTCATAAAACTAAGGAGAGACGGTACAGTTAAGCTTCCTATTGCAAACAGGGACAGTTTTTCTATGAATTGCCTTCTCTCAATTTTGTTGTGGGCATAGTCGTCATATAGATCAAAAATTTCCTGACTGATATCTTCCTTGGTTAGTTTTTTCATGGTTCTTTATTTGACCCAACTAATTTAGAAAAAAAAGCGATTGTTTTTTCAATATTGATTATTGCGTATAAGTGAATTTTTAATTCTAGGCAATATTTTCAAGTCCGCCTGGAAAAGGTCTATAAGCGTAATAATGCAAGACTTCTTCAATAGCCATTTTTAAGGCTTCATTTATAGGAAGTAAAGTAATTCCAAGTCTCTGATCAATTTGGGTTAACCGCATGTAATAGTCCGAAAAAATAGGAACATACAATCCTTTGCTAATAGCTACTTCGGTATTGTTGTAATTTTTCTTTTGGTTCTCTTTTATGATTTTGCAGGTGTTTAATCGTAGCTCGCCATATTTATCTCTACTGGCGGCATAGCCAAAAAGTCTACAAATTAATCCACGGTATTTATAGTCCGTGCATCTGCCGTTTTTGTTGTCTGTAGTTGAAAGCGATTGGTATAAATGACAAAAAGTACTGGTTTTGGTATTTAGTTCTTCTAAAACAGTTTCGGCTTTTCCATTTAAAAATAAGTAAAAGGCCCATGGTAAAAATTCTAAAGGCGAAGCGTCTATATTTGGTTTTGAACAGCACTGACCACAACCTGTCAGGCAATGTAAATTTGTTTCTGATTTGAAATTAGTTATTTCATTCTCTAGGCGGCCAAATAATTCTTCAACCAATTGAACTTTATGTTCTATAGACATTATTTTTTGTCTAATGTACGCTATTAAATACCGTTAAGAAGGTAATATGGTTTTACTTACTGTTTTATACGATTATTTTGTTTTTGAAAGAAAAACAGTTGAAATGTATTACGGGTTTTGAGTTCTCTATCTATGTCAATTTGTAAAACTAAAAAGAACCAAAATAGATTATTTCTTTAAGATGTTAGGAACTATTTGGGCGTGACCCTTCGTGAAAAACTACGGGTCGGGCTTTCCGTTCCCGCTTTTTTTCTTTTCAATTGCCAGAGGTTTGAACCCCTGGCAATTGAAAAGAAAAAAGAGCTCCACTATAATCCCTCACGCGAGCAACTGCGATCAACAAGATTAGATATAAATCAAAAGTTATAAATTATAGAATTAAGCTTTAATTCTTAATCACTTTGAATGTTTTCTGTGCATCTCCATAAATAGCAGTAACGGTGTAAATACCACTGGCTAAATGGTTACCAATTGTTATTTTTTGATTGGTATGAAAATCATTGCTGGAAAAACAAACTGTGCCTTTCATGTCAATTATTTTAAGAAAAAGTGGTTCAGTAGTTTTACTTTTAATTTGGAATGTGGCTTCGTTTGTGAAAGGATTTGGATAAAAAACATCCGATTTGTTTTCTAAGATTTCATCATGAATTCCAAGATTGTTTTCGTCAACTACATCAATATAATTAAAATTAAATTTCGATTTATAGAGAATCTTGATGTAGTTTTCTCCTTGTGGCAAGTTAATTCCAGAAACTATTTTGTCAGTGTAGGTTTGTAATCCGCCGGTAGATTCAAAAGTTTCGTCCGTTTTTACAATGACGCCATTCACACTAATGTCAAATTTCCCCTGAATCAAGGAAGCTACCCGAAAAGTCATTTTATAAGAACTGCTTTGGCTAACATTTATCATGTATTCTCCCCAGTCTCCAGCATCCGTAAAACATACATTTTGGGTTGTGCCTCCATCGGTGGTGTTTTGCAGACCAGTCCCTCTACGGCGGTAATGTTTGTTGGCTGTAATTCTGCCAGGCACATTCATTTTTTTGGAAGTATATGGGACATTCAGATAGGCCGTTCCTATTGGTCTAATTTCGCCGCTATTGGCAGCAAGCAATTGGCCTTCCAGCATATCAGTCCAATCCGCGGGAACCCTGCAGGTAAACCAAGAATAGCGATAAATGTCAGGGTCATTTTCAAAAGAGGTCACAATCTCTTTCATGAAATTGGTTTTCTCTGTAGCCGATTGTATAACTCTGTTGGCAAATTCGGTTACCCAAATTGGGATGTTGTATTTCTTCAATCCATCAGTAACTCCAATTACCGAACTAGATGTAGCATCGTAAGTATGAAAAGCAATATAGTCTACTTTGCAAGTTGGGCAAAGGCGGAAGAATTCATCGTGCCAAGCAATAGGACTTTGGTAGCCTCCATAGTTGGAAGGGCCATTGTAGGCTGGGGAAGCACTCACGATTTCCAACCCTTTTGCGGCGGCAATCTTTTCAATATTTGGCCAAGCATCAACTGCTTCTTGGGGTGTTAATCGTGAGCCATCATTGAAGTTAGGTTCATTAAAAGCCAATAAATATTTGGCTCCGGGTTTTATGGTTGCAATAAAAGCATCGGGATTGTTTACTTTTCCCCAAGCCATTGGTACAAATTCTACTCCCAAACTCTCGTAGTTAGCATTTACATCAGATTCGGGTTCGGAAGACCAATTATACCACCAAGAAATTCCTGGTTTTAAGGTGTTCAAATCTGAAACGGAATGGTTCCCATAAGCGACTCCTCTTTTGGGACTTACTTGTGCAAAAAGGCAGCTGTAAAACAAGGAGCTAATCCATATAATGATAAAGGTTATTATTTTAAACATAAAAGGGTTCTTTATTTGGTTCAAACTATGAATTCCAAATATAGTTTAACACTGCTTCACTTCAGGTTTGAAAAATCCCATCAAAAACACATCAAATTTATTCTTGTTTAAATTGTGAGGTTTTAAAAAAAAAGATTCAATTTTTGTCTTAAAATAAGAATAATGATGGTTTCTGTTAGTGTTAAACTTTTTAATGTAAAAAATTGATAATCAGTTAATTTATTTTTAAATTTTAAGTAAACCTATTAGTTTTTTAGTTAAATTTACGTACCCTTTCTAGAGATAGCTTAATCTAAATATTTTGATACTTTAAATATTTAAGCTATGAAAAAAATCCTATTGATTGTTTGTTGTTTTTTCCTAATTGTAAGTTGTAAAAAAGAAGAATCCAAAGGAATGGATAAGACAGTTGCGACTGATGACACAGTTGCAAAACCTGCTGAATTTGCCGATCCTAAATATGCTGAAATAGGCAAGAAAACGTTAGTAGCTATGGAAAAAGGAGACATGGATAGCTGGATGGAAATATATGCCGATAGTGCGGTTTACGTATGGAATAGTGGAGATAGTTTGGTAGGGAAACCAGCAATAGCATCTTATTGGAAACAAAGAAGAGCCAATGTAATTGAAACCATTAAATTTAGTGATGCCATATTTTTGCCTATTATGGTAAATAAACCTCAAAGCGTGGAGGCCAAAGGAGTTTGGTTGCTAGCTTGGTACAAAACAACGGCAAAATATAGAAAAGGAAAAGAAATGACTCAGTGGATACATACGGATTATCATTTTGATTCGCATGATAAGGTGGATCGAGTTATTCAATATATAGATAAAGCTGCTGTAAATGCAGCTCTTCCAAAGTAAAATTTAATTGTTAATTGGTTGGTGAAAATAAAAAACGATGCTTTCGTGTCGTTTTTTATTTTTTTTTGTGTCTAAATGAATTTAATGTAATGTGAATTTTGTTCGGGAATTTAACAAATGAAAGGCTTTAAACGCATTTCTATGCCTTAAAACTAAAAACATTTCTTTACTTTTGTGCCAACCAATATTTGAACTATGTACAAGATTTTTATACGTCCTATTCTTTTTTGTTTTGACCCTGAAAAAGTGCATCACTTTACTTTTTCATTAATTAGAATAGTCTCAAAAATTCCAGGAGTTCCTTCACTTTTTAGATTTTTATATCAAGTAAATGACAAAAGATTAGAAACCGAAGTTTTTGGTTTAAAGTTTAAAAACCCTGTAGGGTTAGCTGCTGGTTTTGATAAAAATGCTGTTTTATATAAAGAACTGTCTAATTTTGGTTTTGGGTTTATCGAAATTGGGACACTTACTCCAAAAGGACAACCCGGAAATGATAAAAAAAGAATATTTCGTTTGGTCGAAGATTCGGCAATTATTAATAGAATGGGTTTTAATAATGGAGGTGTTCTGGAAGCGGTTGAACGGTTAAAAGAGAATAGCGGTGTTCTTATCGGAGGAAATATCGGAAAAAATAAAGTGACTTTAAACGAAGATGCTACTTCAGATTATGAGATTTGTTTTGACGCCTTATACGATTATGTGGATTATTTTGTAGTCAATGTGAGTTCTCCTAACACGCCAAATCTTAGAGCATTACAGGAAAAAGAACCGCTTACTCAATTACTTCAAACTTTACAGAATAAAAATTTGGCGAAGCCAAAGCAAACCCGAGGCGGAGCCGAATCGAGCGGAGCTAAACCAGTATTGCTGAAAATTGCTCCGGATCTTACCGATGAGCAATTACTCGACATTATTGATATTGTAAAAGAAACTAAGATTGCAGGTGTAATCGCAACTAATACTACAATTTCACGAAGTGGATTAAAATCTTGCAATCAAACGGAAACTGGTGGGTTATCCGGAAAACCATTGACTTCACGTTCTACTGAAGTAATTCGTTTTCTGTCTCAAAAAAGCAATAAGGCATTCCCGATTATAGGAGTTGGAGGAATACATACTGCAGAGGATGCTTTAGAAAAATTAGAAGCTGGCGCCAGTTTAATACAATTATATACGGGTTTTATCTATGAAGGCCCGGCATTGGTGAAGAAAATAAACAAAGCAATTTTGTCAAAAAAATAGTAGGATAACGATTTTTCTTTCTTTGTAACTCAAAACCTTTTTATATATTTGAACGTTATGAAGGCAATAAAAATTATTGAGTGTCCACGAGACGCGATGCAAGGCATAAAAGCTTTTATTCCTACCGAAAGAAAGGTAGCTTATTTACAATCTTTATTGCGTGTAGGTTTTGATACCATTGATTTTGGGAGTTTTGTTTCGGCGAAAGCCATACCTCAAATGCAGGATACTGCCGAAGTTTTAGCGCAACTTGATTTATCCAAAACAACAAGTAAATTATTGGCTATTGTTGCCAATTTGCAAGGAGCAACACTAGCTTCTGAGCATGCCGCTATTCAATATTTAGGGTTTCCTTTTTCGATTTCCGAGAATTTTCAAATGCGAAATACGCATAAAACAATCGCAGAATCTTTGGTGACCTTAGATGAGATTTTAAATCTTGCCGATAAGACTAATAAAGAAACTGTAGCCTATCTCTCTATGGGTTTTGGAAATCCTTATGGAGATCCTTGGAGTGTCGAAATTGTGGCGCAATGGACTGAAAAATTGGCTTCAATGGGAGTGAAAATTTTATCACTTTCCGATACTGTAGGTAGTTCTACGCCCGAAGTAATTGATTATTTGTTTTCTAATTTGATTCCTCAATATCCTCAAATTGAATTTGGCGCCCATCTCCATACCACACCCGATAAATGGCTTGAGAAAATTGATGCTGCCTATAAGGGAGGCTGTCTTCGTTTTGATGGTGCAATTCAAGGTTTTGGTGGATGTCCCATGGCTACAGATAATTTGACGGGCAATATGCCTACTGAGAAATTACTCTCTTATTTTACGGTTCAAAAAGAAAACACCAATTGCAGTCCAATGAGTTTTGAAAGTGCTTATAATGAAGCTTCTAAGTTATTTGGTGAATTTCATTGAAAATAGTCTTGCAATAAAAAGGTGTAAATTTAAATAATTTAAAATTTTTGTTGTTTCTTTAATTTTGTTTAGTTGACTATTAAAAGTTTGGCAATAATTGTAAAGAGTAATGATATGAAAAATAGATTTTACAATAGAGTTATTTTACTAATTGCATTAGTATTATGTGCTTTTTCGTGTAGTAGTGATTTAGATTTCAATCAAGCTAATAATTTTAATACTCAGCCAGTTTTTACTACAAATCTTGCTTATTTAGAAGCAAAAGCTCCAGATTTTATTATAAATGGGTCGGAGCAGCCATTGTTTTCTTATGTATCTAATGTTGATTTTTTGAACACTTCCTTTGTGCAAGAGGACTTGGTAAAAACCGAATTGTATTTCAGAATTAAAAATACAATAGCAAGAGCCTATTTTTATAATGTTACTTTTCTAGATCAAAATAATTCTCCCATTTATACTATAACAATGAATGTTCCTGCCTACAGCGGTAAAGAAGTGTTAGTGGAAAAAACAGAAACATTTACCGCTGCAAATGTGGATATTTTAAAGAGAACAACCAAAATGGTTTTTTCAATTGCTATGCTGCCAGGACCACCATTAACTGCTAGCAGCCCAGGAAGAGTAGAGTTGAGTTCAAGTATAACTGCTTATTTTGATGTAAAATGAGAAAAATAACAATCCTTTTATGTCTGACAGTTTCTTTTTATTGTTTTTCCCAAAATAAAGAAGTTTTATATAATTTCACTCCTCAACCTCAAAGTTTATTACTTAATCCGGGAGCTGATGTAAAATATAAATGGTTCGTTGGAGTCCCATTATTATCTGGAATATCTGCAAATGTGGGTTCAACAGGATTTGATGCCTATAGTTTATTCGCAAATGATGGAGTGGATTTTACTACCAAAGTCAAAAATGTTTTAGCCTCAACCAGCAGAAACGATTATGTGACTGCCAATCAACAACTGGAAATATTTACTGCCGGTTTCAGGGTAGGGGGCGAAGAAAGCAAGTCGTATGTTTCTTTTGGAATGTATCAAGAATTCGATTCCTTTATTTATATTCCAAAAGATTTGGCCATTTTGTCTTTGTATGGTAATAAAGATTATATAGGTAAGTCTTTTGATCTAGGAGATTTGAGTGCAAAAGCGGAAGTGCTCTCTGTCTTTCATGTAGGGTTTAATAAACAGCTTAATGAGAAACTCATACTTGGAATTCGAGGGAAAATTTATTCCAGTATTTTTAATGCAACTTCAACCCATAATTCAGGCTATTTTTATACAGCACAAGGTTCTAATTTAATTTATAATCAAGTCATAAAATCCAATTTACAGCTTAATACTTCAGGTGGGGCCAAGTATTTGGATGAAAATTATGAAGGTGATTTAGCAACTGATTTAAGGGATGATATTCCTAAAAAAGCTTTTCTGGGCGGAAATTTAGGTTTGGGTTTAGATTTAGGACTTACTTATTATCCTGAAAAAAACATCCAGATAACAGCAAGTTTAGTGGATATTGGTTTTATAAGTCACACAAAAGATGTTGTCGATTACACATTCAAAGGTGATTATGCTTTTAAGGGAGTTCTTACCAATTTTAATCAAGACGGAACAGTTGATAATGCTTACCAGGATTTCAAAGACGCCATTCCTTTTGATACTATATATAATAAGTTCAAGACTCAAAGGCCTTTGAAATTTTATTCTTCATTTCAATATTCATTTGAAGAAGAAAGGCAAACAGAATGCAATTGTGAAACTGATGAAGATTCTTGGTATCGAAGTGCGGTTGGAGCGCAGTTTTTTGCAATGTCAACCCCTAGAGCTCCTATGATGGCGTTGACGGCTTATTATAGAAGAAGGCTTCTTCAAGGATTGCAAATGAAAGCTACTTACACTATCGACTCGTATTCCTATTCAAACTTCGGTTTGGGGTTGACGACCAAGATTGGGGTAGTTAATTTTTATGCAATGGCTGATAATCTTCTGGCTTACAGGGATGTTTCGAAGGCGAATGCACTCACATTTCAAATAGGATTTAATATAATCTCAGGAGGAAGCAGTAAATAACAAGGAGTCAGTCAATAGATTTCTTTTTTTTCTTCTTCTGAAAAACTTAAAAAGTTCAATCCAAACTACAGAAACGAATCCAATTAAAACACTAAAGCCAATTTGTAAAAGCGTAATGCTTTCAAATTTGAAAAATGTTCTGAATGCTGGTATGATTAATAGTGAACCAGTTATCAACAGTGTTGTTCCAATAATAAGGATAACCAAATTGTTTTTGTATTTTAAAGTGGTCAAGACGGAATAATAAAAAGACCGATTGGCAAGTGTCAGAAAAATATTAGCTGATATCAATGTGAGGAAAACCATAGTTCGGGTGAGATCTTCTGATAATCCATTTTTTGTGCTGTATTGGTAAATGAATAGAAGTCCAAGCGTAATTACAAGTCCTTGAATAATGCTAATTGTAATTTCTTTTAGATTGAAAAAAGTATTGGTAAAAGGACGCGGCTTTTGATTCATCAGGTTGGGTTCCATAGGTTCATTTTCGTAGATTATGGAGCAAGTTGGTCCCATGATGATTTCTAGGAAAATAATATGAACGGGTGAAAAAATATTGGGATATATCCATCCTAAAACCAGCGGAATAAATACAATCAGGATTATAGGAATATGAATGGATATAATGTATTGAATGGCTTTTTTTAAATTGATGTATATTTTCCTTCCCATGGCTATGGCCTCTGTCATTTTGGAAAAATCGTCATCGATCAAAATTAAATTCGCTGCTTGTTTGGCAATCTCGGTTCCTTTTTTTCCCATGGCAATACCAATATGAGCCGATTTTAAAGCCGGACCGTCATTGACTCCATCACCTGTCATGGCTACAATTTGGTTGTTGTCTTTTAAAGCTTTTATGATTTTTAATTTGGCTTCGGGAAACATTCTAGTAAAAATATTAGTTTCCATGACCTTCTCTTTCAAAGTAGCATCATCCATCGTCATAAGCTCGTCTCCATTTAATATTTTCCCAGGGTTTCTAAAACCAATTTGATTGGCGATGGTTGCCGTTGTCAAGGCATTGTCTCCCGTGACTATTTTTACTTGAATTCCTGCTTTGTAAAAAGTTTCAAAGACTTCTTTTATATTGGCTTTCGGAGGGTCATAAAAAGCAATAAGTCCTTTGAAATCAAATAAAAATTCTTGTTGTGTTTTTGGATAGTTAGTTCCCGAAAAATGAGTTACGCCAACTCCTAAAACTCGATACCCTTTTTCGGACATAGATTGGACTGCATTTAGAATTTGATTGGTTTGTTTTTCGGATAATTTTGAGCAGGAAATTAGAGCTTCGGGAGCACCTTTGGCCGCAATGATTTGGTCTCCGGTTGTGTTTTCAAAAAGATGGGTCATCATTGGAGGTTTTCCGCTTAAAGGATATTCGTGTACCATTTTGTAATTAGGACGTTCATCTTCGATTCCCATTTTTGTGTAAGCGTCATGCAAAGCAATTTCCATCGCATCAAAAGGAATCGGTTCACTGGCCCACATGGATAGGCTTAACAATTCCTCTTCGTTTGTAGTTAATTGAATTTTATTTTTTTTATTGTCATTGAAATTGCCATTGTCATTGCCATTGTCATTGTCATTACCATTGAAATTGTCCTCTTCCAACAAATACCATTGTGCCAGGCTCATTTTGTTTTCGGTGATAGTTCCAGTCTTGTCTGTGCATATCACGGTTGCGCTTCCAAGGGTTTCCACTGTTTTTGTTTGTTTGACAATGATTCCTCTTTTCATCAATCGCCAAGCGCCCAAAGCCATGAATGTGGCAAATGCTACCGGAATTTCTTCGGGTATAATGCTCATCGCCAAGGTTAATGCTTTTAATAAACTGTCTAAAATAATTTTTGAATTGTAATAATTGATTCCCCAAACCAATAGGAATACGACTAATCCGACAAGAGACATTTTGGTGACAAAATTTCCAATCTGAATTTGCAAAGGTGTTTTCTCTTCGGTAATATCATCCAGACTTTTTCCGATTTTACCCAATTCTGTTTGGCTTCCTATTGCGATTACTTTGCAGATTGCCAATCCAGAGGCGACAATTGTTCCCTGGAAGACTTGATTATTTTCACTTTTTTCGCTTTTAAAAACCGCTAATGATTCTCCCGTAATTATCGATTCGTTTACCGAAAAATCGTTCGATTGAATGATGATTCCATCTGCAGGAATAAAGGTGCCTTCTTCGCATTGGATACAATCACCCAAAACAATTTCTTCGGAGGGTATTTCTATCAGTTCACTATCTCGAATGACTTTGCTTTTGGGTTGCGTTAATTTATGCAGGGCTTCAATAGCATTCCGGCTCTTGGATTCTTGATAAAGCGAAATGGTAGAAACCAGTAAAATTGCTACTGTCATAAAAATTCCGTTACCAAAATCGGCAGTGATAAAATAAATACTGGTTGCAGTTAACAGTAATAAAAACATTGGTTCTTTAACCATTTCTATTATGGAAGAAAGTAAGTTGTTTTTTTTTTGGTGTTCGGTGGAATTTAAGCCGTTTTTGATTCTGGATTGTTCAACTTCAACTTTGTTTAATCCTGAAATAGAGCCGTTTGTTGCTGACATAATTGCGATGTGTGATTATAAATAAAATAAGACTTTAACTTATTTTTACCATGCAATTTAAAAATAAAACGGGGGACTTAAGTGTTTTTTAGCTTAAGATTGTCTATATTTGCACGCAATTCAACTACAAATTGCAACATGAAAGCACATATCTCTAAGATTGTCGGCGAGGGTTTAACCTACGATGATGTATTATTAGTTCCCAATTACTCGAATGTTCTTCCGCGCGAAGTGAGTATCCAATCAAAATTTTCAAGAAATATTACACTAAATGTTCCTATTGTATCCGCAGCTATGGATACCGTAACCGAAAGTTCTATGGCAATCGCTATGGCGCAAGAAGGAGGAATTGGTGTTTTGCATAAAAACATGACAATCGAACAACAAGCAGCCAAAGTACGTAAAGTAAAACGTGCAGAGTCTGGGATGATTATTGATCCTGTTACTTTATTAATGACAGCTACAGTTGCCGATGCTAAAAGTGCCATGAGAGAATATGGTATTGGTGGTATTCCAATTGTGGATGAAAATAAAATCCTAAAAGGAATTGTTACCAATAGAGATTTACGTTTTGAAAAAAACGGTTCAAGACCTATTGTTGAGGTTATGACAAGTCAAAATTTGGTAACTGTTGCCGAAGGAACTTCATTAGAACAAGCTGAGGTAGTTTTACAAGGTCATAAAATTGAAAAATTACCTGTAGTAAATGATAAAAATGAGTTAGTGGGTTTAATCACTTTTAGAGATATTACCAAATTAACTCAAAAACCAAATGCCAATAAAGATAAATTTGGACGTTTGAGAGTAGCAGCCGCTTTGGGTGTTACTGCCGATGCTGTTGAAAGAGCAACTGCTTTGGTAAATGCAGGAGTAGATGCCGTAATTATCGATACTGCTCACGGACATACAAAAGGTGTGGTGGATGTGTTGAAAGCGGTTAAAGCTAAATTTCCAAATCTTGATGTAATCGTTGGTAATATTGCCACTCCAGAAGCTGCTTTGTATTTGGTTGAAAATGGTGCCGATGGTGTAAAAGTTGGAATAGGACCTGGTTCTATTTGTACAACTAGAATCGTTGCAGGTGTTGGTTTTCCTCAATTTTCTGCAGTGCTTGAAGTTGCCGCTGCCATAAAAGGAACAGGAGTTCCTGTAATTGCTGATGGTGGAATTCGTTACACAGGAGACATTCCTAAAGCGATTGCCGCTGGTGCAGATTGCGTAATGCTAGGTTCATTATTGGCCGGTACTATGGAATCTCCAGGTGAGACTATTATTTTCGAAGGAAGAAAATTCAAATCATATAGAGGAATGGGTTCTGTTGAGGCGATGCAAGAAGGTTCAAAAGATCGTTATTTCCAAGACGTGGAAGACGATGTTAAGAAACTTGTTCCGGAAGGAATAGTTGGACGTGTGCCTTACAAAGGGGAGTTGAACGAAAGTATGCAACAATTCATTGGTGGTCTTCGAGCTGGTATGGGTTATTGCGGTTCAAAAGACATTGCGACTTTACAGGAAACAGGTCGTTTTGTTCGTATTACTGCTAGTGGTATCAACGAAAGTCACCCACACAATGTGACCATTACAAAAGAAGCTCCGAATTATTCGAGATAATATAGTCTTAAAGACGAATGTCCTAAAGTCAAAAGGTGTAAGATTTATTTCTTGCACCTTTTTTATTTGGGCGTGACCCTCCGTAAAAACTTCGGGTCGGGCTTTCCGTTCCCGCTTTTTTTATTTATCAATTGCCTCGGGTTTAAACCCGAGGCAATTGATAAATAAAAAAGAGCTCCACTGCAATCCCTCACGCAGAGCAACTTTGAACAAATAAATCAATTATTTTTTTAAAATCCCTTTCTCAACACTTTCGTTAATCAAATTTTCTGCATAGTTCCAAATGGTTGTCGAACCGTTTTTAATTACCTTTTTCTTATCGTAAACTGTTTGATATGGCACATTATATTCTGCCCACGTTCCTCCATTGTTGGAGGTGTTTTGTAGCAATGGTTCAAATCGGTCCATTGATTTTGCAAATTTTGCTTCATCAGTTATACCTTCTTCAAATTCTGTCCAAATTGCAATAAATTCTTCTGCCTGTTCTGTCGGTAAAAGTCCAAAAATTCGTTCTGCTGCAATAAGCTCTTCGTCTGTATTTACATGACTTTTTATAGTGTCGTAAAGAAAAACATCACCAGTATCAATTTCTACGATGTCGTGAATTAAAACCATTTTCAAAACTTTGAGAACGTCAATTGGTTTGTCCGAATGTTCCGCCAATACAATTGTCATCATTGCTAAATGCCAACAATGTTCAGCATCATTTTCGTTTCTGTCGCTGTTGAATAATTTAGTTTTACGTTGAATGTATTTCAACTTGTCAATCTCTTTTATGAAACTTACTTGTTTTAATAAATTGTCGGTTTGCATTGCTGTGTAAATTTTAAAAGATTTTTATTGTTACTGAGATGTTCGTTAAAATTGTTGCCATCACATAGCATCATTTACAGGTTGACTATCTACGAATTGTTCGAAACTGATGATTATGCTATCTTTCAATTTCCAAACGTGAGCCACTCTGGCGGTGAATGATTTACCTGTAATTTTATAAGTTCCCGTGTAAGTTCCGTAAGCAATGACTTTATTATCGCTGGCAACATAATCTTCAGGAGTAAATTTATAATCAATCCATTCGCTTCCCAATCGGCTAAAGACATTTTTGGTTATGTTGTCCAAACCAATGTAAGTTCCTGCATACGGAAAACCTTTTGCTTCTGTCCACGAAACATCTTCGGCAACATATTTAGCCAGATTTTGACCATTTTCTTCCGAAGTCTTTCCTTCGTAAGTACTTTTTATGATTTCAAGATTTGTCATTGTCTTTTTATTTAAAGAACAGCCTGATAATACAAAAAGTGCTATCAGGCTGTAAAGAATTGATTTTACCATTTCATTTCTCCGGTATTTACTTTTGCACCAATCATTAAGGCAGTTTCAAAAGTAAGTGTTGGATATTTTGTTTTCAAAGCTGTAATTAAAGCTTCTGATGTTTTATTGGTTTTCAAAGCTTCTTCATAGAATTGAATATAACTTTTGGTATGATTTACAGAAGCGATATCAAATGGAGAATTGGAATTGGCGTGAGCCGGAATTACAATTTCAGGTTTCAAAGCGGAGATTTTATCTAAAACGGATATCCATATTTTACGAGCTTCAGCAGTTTGTGCATCTGCCATCCAAAGATGAAAAGTAGTTCCAAAAACGTTAATTCCGCCCACCACTGCTTTGATTGAAGGAATCCATACAAAAGTCTTATTCGGGAATTCTTCCAAACCAATGATCTCTAGTTTATGACCTTCCAATTCAATACTATTTCCTTTTAAAACCTGTGGCAAAATAACGTTTGATGTAATGTTTTTACCTAATCTTTCACCCCATACTTCCAGTTTCTTTTGAGCTGTTGCTTTAATGTGTTCTACAGTTGCAGGAGAAGCATAAACAGTAACTTCCGGAAAATACTTTTTGAATACTTCCAGGCCGAAGTAAAAATCAGGGTCGCCGTGAGAAACAAAAATTGTGGTTAATTTTTTACCGCTTGCTTTAATTTCCTGCGCTACTTTTTCGGCATCCGCCAAGGTGAATTGGGTGTCAATCAAAACCGTATCCGTTTTTCCAGATACGATTACCGATGCTACACCAAAACTATTTTCTGATGCGTTGTAAACTTGAAGTTTTAAATCTTTAGTTTCGATTGTTTTGAAACTTTGTGCTTGTGTTTCCATATTAAATAAGATTAAAATTGTTATAAATACTGTTGAGATATTGTTCTTCATTTGTTGTGCTATTTTAAATTAACACTGCAAAGATGAGACGATATGCGATCTAAAAACATTAAACTAGTTTAATAAATAAAAGGGAAATCTTATTTTTTGACTGCAATTTTCTTTCGAATATTACTCAAAAAAACATTGGTAATTCCCAAATAAGCTGATACTTGAATATTAGAAAGTCGTTGGATAAGCTGGGGGTATTTTTCTGTAAATTCGATATAACGGGACTCTGCTGTTTTACTCAAATTATCAATCATTCTTCGTTGAAGGGCAACGTGCGTTTTTTGCGTCATTACCCGAAATAGCTTTTCAATTTTAGGCAAATTAGCATAGGCAAACTCCTTATCTTTTTTATCGATCAAAAGCACCTCACTATCTTCAATAGCCTCAATAAAAAGTTGTGAAGGTGTTCCAGTTGTAAAGCTGTCAATATCGGTAATCCACCAATTTTCAATAGCAAAATAGAGTATTTGTTCAAAACCATTTTTATCAATATGATAAACCCGAAAAAGTCCTTTGGTAACAAAACCTTCAAATTTGCAAACTTCTCCTTCACGCAACAAAAAACTTTTTTTCTTAATTGTTTTATGTTGAAACAAATTACAGAATTCCTCCATTTCAGTAGCTGAAAGTGAAATGTGTGCTGCGATATTTTGTTTAAGAAGTTTCGTCATTTTTGATGCTTTTAAAACATTTTTATATCAAAGGTAAGTTAGTTTTTACTAATTTGATGACCCCGATCCTCAAAGTCTGCCGACTTTGTGCTTTTTTTGAATGTTACTTAAAAGTCTTAAATCTAATAGAAGTTTCCCGACTTTTCCCGTAAGCATCTTGTAAATTCAAAACGTTTACTTGCACATCGAAGCACTTCCACATTAAACAAAAACGAAAAACTACAAAATAACAGTTTTGTTACTTTGTAGTTTTTTGGAATTATTGAAATGCAAACAGTTCTAAAAATATTCACGGAAAAAGTCGGGAGACTTTTGACAGTTTTTTGTTTTAAGAGCTTTTTAAAAAGCGCAAAGTCGGGAGACTTTGCGTAGCGGGCTGAAGTCAGGGACAGTTATTTTTTTAGTTTTAATATTTCAGGAATAATGTATTCATCCAATAGTTTTGCCGTTTGATTATGAGATTTCATTCCACCATTATAAAAAGTACTTGTTAACACTACAACTAAGTCTAATTCAGGAAAAACTGCTATTTTATTTCCACCTGTTCCTGACATAAAATATGATTTTTCCTTTTTTTCTTTCCCAAATTCGGATAGCCACCATAAATAGCCATATTCATAGTCGAGCATTCCTACTTCAGCATGAGGTTTTGTTGATTCTTCAACAAATTTTTCAGAAATTATTTGCTCATTATTCCATTTGCCTTTATTTAAATATAATTGACCAATTTTTAGTAAATCTCGGCTTTTTAGTCCAAGTCCGCTTCCAGTCATTGGTATTCCAGTTGGTGTGATTTGCCAATGATAATCTGTAATTCCTAATTTGGAAAAAAGGGACTTGTCTGCATATTTTTCTAAAGAACCGGAAACATTGTTTATTATGTCTCCTAAAACTACTACACCAGCTGTGCAATAACTGAAACTACGACCATATTTTGAGTCTTTTGGTTTTGGTTTCCATTCCGGAAAACCTTTGATTGGTAAATCCCAGTAAAATTTCACCCAATCCTCGATTAGATACATTCGGTCTTCTTGACCACGTGAATTTTGTTCCCAATCATCACATTCCAAAACGGAGGACATTGTAAGCAAATCCTCAATAGTAATTTTGTCTTTTCGGATATCTGGATTTTGTAAATTTTTAACTTTAGAAAACTCTGAAGCATTTTGACTTACTGATTTTATAGAGCCATTTTGGATTAAAGTTCCAATTAAAGTTCCTGTTATAGTCTTTGTGGCAGAACGGGTATTATGTTTCGTGTCTTTATTGTTATTGTTGTAATAATTTTCGAATATTATTTTTCCATTATGTGCAATAACTACGCTTGAAATTTCTTTAAATTCATTAATAGAAATAAGACTGTCCATTTTTTTAATTGTCCGATTTCCTAAAAGTTGATTTTCGGTCTTCCATCCGTCTTTGGTTTGCTCAGGTTCAAAAGGTTTGGTTTGTGAATTAATATTAAAGCTGACTGCTAGAAATAAAAGTAAAAGTGTTGATTTATACATTTGATTTTGATTGATGATTAGACTGTAAGGCGTAACTTTCTACTTTTTGTTACAATCTTGAGTTCTAAACATTTCTGTATAGTTGTATCTAACGTTTTGAGCTAGATGATGTTGCATGGTTGTAGAAACCAAAACGTTTGGTTAAATGTAGCATTTGCAAATACAAAACGATTTTTAGGTTATGCCAAATGTCTAAATCAATTGCGGTAAATGTTATCTGCGGGTTCTTATCTATTGATTTTTAATCTTATTGGGTATTACAATTGCTTAATTGTCTTATCATTTTTTACTTGATTTTCTGAATTGTCCAATCTTCATTTTTAGACTTCCTACTTGCAGAATATCCTAATGGTAAATCTGCGATTTCAAGTATCGTTTTATCTATTTTTATAATTTGTCCAAGTCCAACAATTTTGGCTACATCTTCAAAATTCTCGTAATTATCATCACTATTAAATTGCCAAGTTCCATCTTCTTTGTAATGAAAAACATTTGTTATTTCTTTATTATCCACGATAACAAATTTGGTGGTGAAAACTGCTGTGTTTTTGCCTTCCTTAAATTTTTTATGGACCTTTTCTTTTTGACAAGAAACAAAAATACTTGTAAGTATAAATATTGCTATAATTGTAGTTTTCAACTTTTTATAGTGTTTCAATTTCTCTTTTTTGTTAATCTGATTTGAATGGTTTAATCATGAGCCAAATCCGCCAATAGTTTTTTGTTCCCAACAATCCACAAAATATCATCTTTTTCCAGAATGACATTAGACTCTGGATTTAGAGTTCGGTTTCCTCTTTTTTCGATACCTACAATCAGTCCTTGTGTTTTTTCACGCAGTTTGGATTCTTTGATACTTTTCCCAATGAAGGTGTGGTTTTTCAATTCGATTTGGCGTAAAACAATATCGGGTTCTACGATTTCAGGAGAAACGTCCATTTCGTGTTGGTCCAGGTATTTTTTAAATTGCTGTACTTGGGCATCGGTTCCGATAACACAAATTTCATCACCTGGGAAAATACGTTCGTTCCTACTCGGAATATGTATAGTTATATCACCCCGCTTTATTGAAACAATATTTATTCCTAAATTTTCCCTCATTTGAAGGTTTTTCAATGATTCGCCGGCTATATTGGATTCTGCTGCAATGTCAAATATTGCCATGTGGCCGTCCCAAGGCGTTAAATCACTGCGACTTCTTTTGGCTCTCGCAATTTCGCGGTCGTTCAAATTGGCGAGAAAATGATTTTCAATTTTATGGTATTGGATGTGGAGTTTTCTTTGAAAAATCAAATAAATTACCACTGCTATTATGAATGCAATCAAGGCGATTTTTGGAGAGAAGAAAATATTTAGCAATAAACCAATAAAGAAAATGGACAGCAGAATGCGTATAAAAAACAGCATCGTTAGCGGTCCACGGGATTTGCGGTCCAGCATTAATTGTTCAACTTCATTAGTGGCGACTCTTCGAAAAGCAAGCGCCCACAAAAATGGTGCTACTATCCCCAATGTGATTAAGGCTCCCATTGTATTTCCCAAATGATAATCTTCGACTAAAGGCAATATAAAACGAGACGAAAGCAAGATGACTGCAAGAATAATTACGACAAGCACAATCACCTGAATCAAAAAAGCATTAATCACCGTTTGCCACAAACTAACCGTTTTTATAGCTTGCGTACTCGCCGAATAACGTTCAATTCGTTTGGTCCATTTTCGGGGTAAGTTATGTGCCAAATATTCAGAAAAAGGAAGCGAATATTTAATCATAAAAGGAGTCGTAAATACCGTTACCGCCGAAACGGCAACCACTATTGGATACAAAAAAGAATTTGTTGCTTTCAAGGTTACTCCCAAAGTCGCAATGATAAAGGAGAATTCACCAATTTGGGATAAACTCATTCCGGTTCGGATCGAATCTTTAAGTGGTTGTCCTGAAAATATGGCGCCAATTGTAGAACTGATGGATTGGCCAAAAATAACGACAATAGAAAGAATGATTACAGGAATGGCGTGTTGGTACAAGGCATCGGGATTGATTAACATGCCAACCGATACAAAAAATACGGCGCCAAATAAGTCTTTTACGGGCTTTACCAAATGTTCGATATGTTCGGCCTGAGTAGTTTCGGCAATGATAGAGCCCATTATAAAAGCGCCAAGTGCAGGCGAAAAACCGGCATTTGCAGCAAGAACAACCATCATCAGACACAAGGCAAGCGAAATGATGAGTAACATTTCATCGGTGAGTAAATGTTTGGTTTTTTTGAGTACTGTTGGAATGATAAAAATTCCTCCCAGAAACCAAAGCACCAGAAAGAAGAGCAGTTTTAATACCGACATTAAAAGGTCGCCTCCAGAAAACTGATTGCTCACGGCAATAGTGGACAATAAAACCATCATTAATATCGCCAGTATGTCCTGAACGATTAAGGAACCAATAACTATTCCTGCAAATTTTTGCGTTTTAACGCCCAATTCATCAAATGATTTTAAAATAATCGTGGTCGATGAGATGGAGAGAATTACCCCCAAAAAGATACTATCCATTTTGGGCCATCCCAACCATTGCCCAACGGCATATCCCAAAAGACACATGCTTACAATTTGAATTCCTGCAGTGATAGAAGCCGTTCCGCCAACTTTCATTAATTTTTTGAAACTAAATTCTAATCCGAGGCTAAACAATAAAAAGATAACTCCAATTTCAGCCCAAACTTCCACACTTTTAATCTCTTTGACAGAAGGGAAAAAATCAAAATGGTTACCCGCCAAAAAACCGGCAATCAAATATCCAAGTACTAAGGGCTGTTTTAGTTTTCTAAATATCAAAACAGCAACAGTCGCAGTTATTAAGATGAGTCCTAAATCACTGATCAAAGGGTTTAAATGGCTTGTGGTTTCTGTTACTTCTGTAAATTGACTCATAAAACGGCATTGTTGTTTATTATTGAAACAGTTTTTGGGTAAAAACCATTTATGGCTAATTTACGAAAAAAGAAAATTCTTTGTGGTTTGGTTTTTTCGTTATTTATTTTTTGCCACAAAAAAAAGCCACCCTAAATAAGATAGCTTTTAATTTAAAATAGTTTGATGCTTATTAAATCCCCAAGAAATTACTTGGTGTGATTTGCATTAGTTCCGCTTTGATTACATCAGAGACATCAAGCGTTGCGATAAAACCATGAATAGCTTTTTTGTCGATAGCTTCGTTGGTTCTAGTCAATCCTTTTAAAGCTTCGTATGGATTTGGATAGGCTTCGCGTCTTAAAATAGTTTGAATTGCTTCGGCTACAACAGCCCAGTTTTTCTCTAAATCTTCGTGAAACTTAGATTCGTTCAGTAATAATTTATTCAAACCTTTCAAGGTAGCTTCAAAAGCGATTAGAGTATGTCCAATTGGTACTCCAATGTTTCTTAAAACAGTACTGTCTGTCAAATCGCGTTGTAATCTTGAAACCGGTAATTTTGCCGATAAATGTTCAAAAATTGCATTGGCTATTCCTAAGTTTCCTTCGGAGTTTTCAAAATCAATTGGGTTCACCTTGTGTGGCATAGCCGATGATCCAATCTCTCCCGCTTTAATTTTTTGTTTGAAATATTCCATTGAAACATACGTCCAAATGTCACGGTCCAAATCAATAATGATAGTGTTGATTCTTTTTAAAGCATCAAAAAAGGCTGCAAAATGATCGTAATGTTCGATTTGTGTTGTTGGAAAAGAATGGTGTAATCCCAAGTTTTCCTGAACAAATTTGGTACCGAACTGTTTCCAGTCAATTTGCGGATACGCAACATGATGTGCATTGTAGTTTCCGGTAGCTCCACCAAATTTGGCTGCAAACGGAATGTTGAACAACAGGCGCATTTGCTCTTCCAGACGCTCCACAAAAACAGCTATTTCTTTACCCAAACGAGTAGGTGAAGCAGGTTGTCCGTGTGTACGGGCAAGCATTGGAATGTCTTTCCACTCTTGGCTCAATTCTTTTAATTTGGATGTCAAGGTAATTAACGATGGCATATAAACTTTTTCAAAAGCATCTTTTGTCGAAAGCGGAATCGCTGTATTGTTAATGTCTTGAGAAGTTAATCCGAAGTGAATAAATTCTTTGTATTCTGATAAACCCAGTTTTTCAAAAGCGTCTTTGATAAAATACTCAACAGCTTTTACGTCGTGGTTGGTTACTTTTTCAGTTTCTTTTATCCAAAGTGCATCTTCGGTAGAGAAATTTTTATAAATGGCACGTAAACTATCGAAAAGATTAGGGTTTACGTTTTTTAGTTGTGGTAAAGGAACTTCGCATAAAGCAATGAAATATTCGATTTCAATTAATACGCGATATTTGATTAAAGCTTCTTCAGAGAAAAAAGGAGCTAGTGATAATGTCTTATTTCTATAACGACCGTCGATTGGTGATATAGCATTCAATTCGTTTAGAGTAGTCATTTTTTGTTGTTTTTTCGAAAGGCACAAATATAAAGAGAATTTAGGGATTAGGAGTTACGAAATTTAAGGTTTGACAAAGAATTTAGTTATAAAAAATAGAACTGTTCAGTGAAATTTAAAGATTTCAAAATTAAGTAGTTGTTTTATTTTAAATTTAATTTAAAATAAAGCTATATTTGTTTAATAAATATGTAATATATATGAACAATATAAAAAATACTTTCAGTATTAAGGATCTTGAAAATCTTTCAGGTATAAAAGCGCATACAATCCGAATTTGGGAAAAACGATATGATGTTTTACAGCCTATGCGAACGGATACTAATATACGATTGTACTCACTGGAGAGCCTTCAAAAATTATTGAATATCACTTTGCTGCATGATTATGGATATAAAATTTCCAAAATTTCAACCTTTAGCGATGAAAAAATAACGCAAATGATTCGTGATGTTATTTCGAATAAAAATGCTAAAAATCATGCTGTCAATGCTTTCAAGATGGCTATGATGAATTTTGACCAAGAACTTTTTTCTAATACGTACAATTGGTTGCTAGAAGAAAAATCTTTTAAGGAAATCTTTCATCAAGTATTTATTCCATTGATGGAGGAAATTGGTTTATTGTGGCAAACCGATACGATTACACCAGCGCACGAGCATTTTATCAGTTGTTTGATATTGAAGAAAATATTGGTAAATATTGAAAAAGTGGAAGCCAGTAAGTCGATAAATAAAAGCAAAGTTTTTGTATTGTCGCTTCCTCTTAATGAAATTCATGAATTGGGATTGATGTATTTGCATTATGAAATTGTTTCTAAGGGTTATAAAGTTGTTTATTTGGGTGAGAGTATGCCAATAAGTAATTTGAAAGATTTGAAGAAACATTACAGTTCAATTATTTTTCTTTCTTATTTTACGATACAACCCGAACGAGATTATGTCAATGATTATGTAGGTAATATGGGTACTGAACTCTTAGGTGACGGCACTCAAATCTGGTTGATTGGAAAAATGACTCAGTACATAGATCAGGATTTAATTCCTATTGATGTTAAAGTTTTTAGTTCTATTTTGGATTTAATAGAAAAGATTTGATTTTTTGTTTAATCTTTTTGTATATTTGCTAAACAAATGAAAAAATCAATCTCAATAATAGGTTCTGGGTTTTCGGCAATGTCTGCCGCATGCTATTTAGCAAAAAGTGGTCATAAAGTGTCGGTTTATGAAAAAAATGCTTCGATAGGAGGCCGGGCCCGTCAATTGAAAGCTGAAGGGTTTACGTTTGACATGGGGCCCAGTTGGTATTGGATGCCTGATGTTTTTGAACGTTTTTTTGCTGATTTTGGCAAGAAAACAACTGATTATTATGAACTAATAAAACTCTCTCCAGCGTACCGAGTTTATTATGATATTGATGATTTTATTGCAATTGCAGATAATTTACCTCAGATAATAGCTGATTTTGAAGCTATCGAAAAAGGAAGTGGCCAAGTCTTAAAAGAATTTATGTTTGAGGCCAAAAGCAATTATGATATTGCAATAAAAGAATTGGTGTATCGCCCGGGTGTTTCTCCATTGGAATTGGTAACGGTCGAAACCGCTAAGAAAGTCGGTCAGTTTTTCAGTAACATCAGTAAAGACATTAGAAAGAAATTCAAAAACGAACGACTCATTCATATATTGGAATTTCCCGTTTTGTTCCTTGGCGCCAAACCATCTGATACTCCTTCTTTTTATAGTTTCATGAATTATGCCGATTTTGGTCTGGGAACTTGGCATCCTAAAACGGGTATGTTCGATGTCGTTCGAGCAATGGAAAGTCTGGCTAGAGAACTGGGTGTAACTTTTGTAACCAATGCCAATATTGAAAAAATTAATGTTGAAAGTAAAGTAGCCCGTTCGATTACAGTCAATGGGAAAATGATTCCATCCAATATTATTTTAAGCGGTGCTGATTATCACCATACTGAAACTTTATTGGATAAAGAACACCGGGCCTATTCTGAAAAGTATTGGGATAGTCGGGTTTTTGCTCCATCGTCGTTATTGTTTTATGTGGGGTTCAATAAAAAAATAAAAAATATTTCGCATCACGCTTTGTTTTTTGATGTCGATTTTGAGCAACATGCCGCAGCTATTTATGACGAGCCACAATGGCCAAAAGAACCGTTGTTTTATGCCAATTTTCCATCATTAACAGATAAAACAGCTGCTCCAGAAGGCATGGAATCCGGTTTTTTTCTGGTGCCACTTGCTCCTGGAATTGTTGATACAGAGGACTTAAGAAATGAATATTTCGATAAAATAATGGAGCGTTTCGAACTTTTAACACAACAAAAAATTAAAAATAGTATTATATTTAAGCAATCATTTTGTAAAAATGACTTTGTTTCAGAGTACAATTCATACAAAGGGAATGCTTATGGGATGGCCAATACACTTTTGCAAACCGCTTTTTTGAGACCAAAACTCAAAAGTTCCAAAGTGAAGAACTTATATTTTACGGGGCAATTAACCGTTCCCGGACCTGGAGTTCCTCCCGCATTGATTTCGGGGAAATTAGTGTCGGAGTTAATAGATAAACAACTTTTAAATCATTAGATATGAAGTGAGCATAACGTAAATTGGTTATTAACTCCAATAATGGTATGCGACCCGAGCTTTAGCCAATAGGTGAAGCAATTACATAGGACCTATAAAAAACAATAAATTTAAGCATATGAAACAATTATTTGATGATGTATCTTTCAAGTGTAGTAAATTGGTTACTAAAAATTACAGTACTTCGTTTTCTATGGCGGTTTATATGTTGGCGCCCAGCATTCGTGATGCCATTTATAGCATCTATGGATTTGTGCGTTTTGCAGATGAAATTGTAGATTCTTTTCACGGTTACGACAAAGAAAATCTAATTAATGATTTTGAAGCGGAGTATTACAAAGCGATGAAATTGGGCATCAGTTTGAATCCGATTTTGAATTCCTTTCAGCAGACGGTTAAGCAATACAATATTACGGAAGAAATGATTCAATCGTTCCTCAAAAGCATGAAACTCGATTTAATCAAATCTGATTATCACAGCAAAGAGGAATACAACGAATACATTTATGGTTCTGCCGATGTAGTGGGGCTAATGTGTCTGAAAGTTTTTGTCAAAGGTGATGAAACCAAATACAATCAGCTTAAAGACCAAGCCATGCGATTGGGTTCGGCTTTCCAAAAAGTAAATTTCCTTCGTGATTTAAAAGATGATAATTTAGTATTGAACCGTAATTATTTTCCGGGAGTCGATTTAAAATCCTTTAGTGAAAAGTCAAAAAAAGCAATTATCGAGGAAATCGAGGAAGATTTTAGAATTGCCTACCTAGGAATCGTAAAATTACCTTTGGAAGCCAAATTTGGTGTTTACACAGCTTATGTTTATTACAAAAAACTGCTCAAAAAACTGGAGCACACGCCTTGTAATGAAATTGGAAATACAAGAATTCGAGTTTCCAATTATTCCAAAGCAGGATTGTTGGCACAATCGTTCGTATCTTACAAGCTGAAATTGGTGTAAAAAAAATGCGTAAATTTTTAATTTAATAAAAAGAATATGATTTCCTTTTTTATTTTTTTGAGTGTTTTTTTATTTATGGAATGTATTACATGGCTCACTCATAAGTATATTATGCATGGGCTTATGTGGTATTTTCATGCCGATCATCATCAGCCAAAATATGAGCATACATTCGAGCGAAATGATATATTCTTTCTGATTTTTGCCATACCCAGTATTGTGCTTTTTTATTTTGGAGTACAGGGCGGAATGAATTATTTATTTTTCATTGCTCTAGGAATAACAACTTACGGTTTTTGCTATTTTATGATTCACGACGTATTGATTCACCAACGTTTTAAGTGGTTCAAGAAAACTAAAAACAAATATTTAGTTGGTTTGCGTAAGGCCCACAAAATGCATCACAAACATTTAGGGAAACAGGATGGTGAATGTTTTGGAATGTTGTTTGTGCCTTTCAAATATTATAAAATTTAATATGTCATTATATCTTTTTTTGAATATTGCTTCGTTCTTAATTCCGTTTCTGTATAGTTTTGAAAAGAGAATGAAATACAGTAAGCGTTGGAAAGTCATTTTTCCTTCTTTGATTATAACGGCGCTATTTTTTATTATTTGGGATATTATTTTTACCCAAATGGGAGTTTGGAGATTTAATCCACGATACCATTCCGGAATAGAATTTTTTGGTTTGCCAATAGAGGAGTGGCTTTTTTTTATTTGCATCCCTTACGCCAGTATATTTATTCATTTCTCTTTTCAGTATTTCTTGCCCAATGTGGCTTTGAGCGATACTGTCGTAAAAAAGATTTATTGGTTTTTGATGGTTCTCATTGTTCCAGTGACAGTGTTAAATTATGATAGATGGTACACTTTTGTAAATCTTAGTTTGTTTGTAATTGTTTTAACAATAGCCGTTTTTAAGTTTTCTACAATTTTAAAAACCTATTTCATTACTTTTTTAATAATCTTGATTCCTTTTTTACTTGTAAATGGAATTCTTACGGGGAGTTTTATAGAAGAACCGGTTGTTTTTTACAATGATAACCAGAATTTAGGTATTCGATTGGGGACAATTCCTGTTGAAGATATTGGTTATGCTTTTACAATGTTGTTGATGAGTTTAGTTTTGATGAAAATAATTGATAGAGAAAAATGAAAGTATATAAAAAAGAAAGTGTTCAACATGTCAATGCAACTTTGGATGAATGTTGGGCTTTTTTCTCCAGTCCAGGAAATTTGCAAAAAATAACTCCAGTGTCTATGGGATTTGAAATCACCGATTTTGATAACCAATTGATGTATGCTGGACAAATTATTCAATACAAAATTTCTCCCCTTTTGGGATTAAAATTAAATTGGGTCACCGAGATTACCAAAGTAAAAGACAAATCCTATTTTATAGACGAACAACGTTTTGGACCCTATAGTTTTTGGCACCACAAGCATTTTTTTGAGGCAACTGAAAATGGAGTCAAAATGACCGATGTTGTACATTATGCATTGCCTTTGGGGTTTTTGGGGCGAATCATGAATGCTTTAATTGTCAAAAACAAACTGAAAGAGATCTTTGAGTACCGTTTTGTAAAAGTTGATCAAATTTTCAATTCAAAATAATGCAAAAACAAGAAGTATCTATTTTTTGGTTCCGACGCGATTTGCGTCTCGAAGACAATGTGGCTTTGTATCATGCTTTGGGATCCGATTATCCTGTCATTCCTCTGTTTATTTTCGACACTGATATTCTGAATAGTTTGCCAAAAAACGATGCCCGTGTTGGTTTTATACACGAGTCACTCAGTAAAATAAATATGAAATTGAAAGCCATAGGTAGTTCAATTTTAATCAAAAAAGGAACAACAACTGAAGTTTGGGAATCTCTTTTTCAAGAGTTTGCTATTTCGAAAGTTTTCTTCAATAAAGATTATGAACCCTATGCTATTAAAAGAGATTTAGCCATTTCAGAATTGGCAAAAGCGAATAATGCGGTTTGTTTTTCGTTCAAAGATCAAGTCATTTTTGAAGAGAAAGAAATCACGAAAGCGGATGGATTACCCTATACTATTTATACGCCATACAAAAATAAATGGTTGGAAAAATACAAATCCATAGCGCCGCTTGTAGAATACGATACCCAAAGTTATTTCTATAATTTTCACAAAAGCAATTTTGATTTTCCCACTTTACAACAAATAGGTTTCGAGGAAAGCAACATAAAAGTACAGCCACATAATCTCACACAAATAAGTAATTACCATGAAACCAGAGATTTTCCTGCTATAGACAGCACTTCGTATTTATCACCCCATTTGCGTTTTGGAACATTGAGTATCCGAAGATTAGTGAATTGGGCGGTTCATAAAAACGATGTTTTTTTGAGTGAATTGATATGGAGAGAATTTTTTATGCAAATTCTGTTTAGCTTCCCAAAAGTAGTCAGCCATAATTTCAAATCTGCTTATGATGGAATTCAATGGCGCAATAATGAGGAAGACTTCAAGCGCTGGTGTACAGGAACTACAGGTTATCCTATGGTGGATGCAGGAATGCGTCAGCTCAATGCAACAGGTTATATGCACAATAGAGTACGTATGGTGGTGGCGAGTTTTCTATGCAAACATTTACTGATTAACTGGCAATGGGGCGAAGCTTATTTTGCCGAAAAATTATTGGATTATGATTTGTCGGCTAATGTCGGCAACTGGCAATGGGCGTCAGGAACGGGCTGTGATGCGGCACCTTATTTTAGGGTTTTTAATCCCGACATTCAGCTGAAAAAATTTGATGAAAAAGGAATTTATATCCGCAAATGGATTCCTGAATTTGATTTAGGTTACGGACAGCCAATGGTAGAACATGCTTTTGCGAGAGACCGAGCGATTGCTGTCTATAAAACGGGGATTTTGAAGTGATTTTTTATTCCACCGACAAACATTTATAAAATCGTGAATTATTGGAAACGTTTATGACAGTTGTGCAGAAGTTCTATTGAAAATTAGTAAAAAAAGAAGAGAGAACAATAATGTACAAAAAATTTATAGGTCTTAATCCTTAAAATAAAAATGTGAAAAGAGTTTTAGATGAACTTTTATTACAATCGTAAATAAAAAAAACGACAACACTTGCTGCGATTAACTTGGCTAATTGACTTAGTGAGAAAAATGATTTTGCATTGGGATTCATGTGGCATATTCGAAACGGGACTTAATTTAGTCTCAGCCCTACTTTATTTTCATTACCTTATATACTATTTTTAACTACGATTATCATAAACCAATGTATTCAACTCTTGAGAAATTTATACGAAGTAAAACCGATATTGATGACAAAACACTTGAGGAAATATCATCCTGTTTTAGACTAATAATAACAAAGCGAAATGAAATACTTTTAAGTTATGACCAAGTTTGTAAACATTACTATTTTATAAATAAAGGTTGCATTCGTTTATTTACTACAACTAAGGAGGGTAAGGAAAATTCAAGATATTTTGCTTTTGAAGGAAGTTTTGCTACAGCTTTACCAAGTTTTATTGACCAACTGCCTGCCGAAGAGTTTTTACAAACAATTGAAAAGTCTGAATTGCTTTGTATTTCAAGAACGGACTTCTATTATCTAACTAAAACGGTACCTGAATTTGCAAAAATATACACTGAGATTTTAGAGCTAGGTTTTATAGTAGCACAAAAAAGAATTTATGGTTTTCAGGGTTTTAGTGCATTAGATAGGGTGAAATGGGTAATTGAAAATCAGCCACAATTGTTGCTTAGGGTATCAAATAAGAAGGTGGCTTCTTATTTAGGAATATCTCCATCAACGTTAAGTAGAATAAAATCCAAATTGTAAAAACGTTGACATAGGGCAACAGTTTTGATTTTTACTGTCATTAATTTTGCAGAAACAAATATGACGTGAAAATACAATTCTTATTTCTGCTGCTAAGTTCAAGTATATGTTTTGGACAAAATAATACTGACATAAAAAAGTTACTCTTGCCGGTTGATTACTACGTAAAGGCAGTTAATAATTTAACTCTTGAAGCCTCGTTGGAGTTGGCGAATCGTGTTGCAAAAGCAGCATCTTTACTAGACAAAAAAGTTTCTTTGGCCATAATAGACGCTTCTGGATCCACTATTTTAATTATCCGAGGAGATGGTGTTGGACCACATAACACGGAGGCCGCAAGGAGAAAAGCTTATACAGCTTTATCTACAAAAACATCTACACTTTTATTATTAAGAAGCGCAGAAGTAAATATTGATACAAAAAATTTAAATACACTTCCAGAGTTATTGTTATTGAGCGGTGGAGTTCCGATTTGGTTCAAAGGTGAGATAATCGGTGGAGTTGGAGTGGCAGGTGGTGGTGGTCCTGAAAATGATGATTTGATAGCCAAGTCTGCTTCCATACCTGAAATCGGAATTACAACAACAAAATAGTTAAACTTAATAAATGACAAAATGAAAAAATTAATCGTTACCATCCTTTTATCCATATTATCAGCAGGAGCTTTTGCTCAAAAAAATAACTATCAACTTTCAAGTCATATTTTAGATGTATCTAAAGGTACACCAGCTATAGGAGTGACTATTAAACTAGAGAAATATAATCAACAGTCAAAAATTTGGAATTTTATTGATGAAAAAACTACTGATTCAAATGGTAGGGTTTCTGATTTTCTAAATTCAGAAAAATCTAATACAGGTATTTATAAACTGACGTACTATACTAGCGATTATTTCAAAAAAAATAACACGGATAGTTTTTACCCTTTTATTGAAGTTGTATTCCAAATCAAAGACAATAATCATTACCACGTTCCAATAACACTTTCAGCCTATGGTTACTCGACTTATAGAGGTAATTAATAGTAAGGGAAATGAGAAAAATACTGTATAATATTTAGTAAACGAGGCAAAAAAAGGCTCTTATAATCCTTTCTTTTTGAAAATTTAAATTATTTTTTGAGTAAAAAAGAGGAAAACTATTGAATCAACTTATTGAGCATTCCCTTAAAAATAAAACCGTGAAAAGGCAAAACGGAATACCAGTACAATTTTCCCCAAATACCCTCGGGTCTAAAAGTTGCCGATTGGTACAAAGTATTGTTGATGATTTTGAATTCGAGCCAGGCTTCTCCAGGTAGTTTCATTTCGGCATAGAGAATGAGTTTGCCCTCGTCTTTGTTGGCATACAAAACCCGCCAAAAGTCTAATGCATCACCGGCATGAATGTCGTGTTTGTTGGTGCGTCCTCTTCGAGAACCTACACCTCCAAAAAGTTTATCGATAAATCCGCGTAACTCCCAAAGCCAATCTCCGTAATACCAGCCGGTTTCACCACCAATGGACCAAATTTGGTTAATGGTAAACGCTCTATCTTGGATTTCCATTTTTCTTCGGTCGATAAAACAGTCTTTCTTGGGTACTTTGAGATAGTCGCTTACGTTGCCCACAAATTGCCCGCTAATCATGGCATCTTTCCAACTCGAAGCAATAGTGTCATTGTCAATTTTGACTAAGGCTTTGGACAATGCCAGTTCATAAGGCATAGGCGTAACATTCAAAATGGAATTGATGCTGTTGTCTCGGCAAATGACTTCGACTTTCATACTGCTTACCAATGCCGATGCTAATTTATAGGAGGTCGAGGTTACAAAATACAGCCAATAAGAAGATAATTTTGGAGTCATTACAGGTATGGTGTAAATGTATCTTTTGAGGTGAATGGCTTTGGCGAAGCCTAAAAGCATTTCTTTGTAAGTGAGGATGTCTGGGCCGCCGATATCAAAGCTTTGATTATACGTTGATGGGTTTAAAAGTGATTTTGTCAAAAATTCCAAAACATCTGCAATAGCTATGGGTTGGCATTTGGTATTGAGCCATTTCGGGGTAACCATTATGGGTAATTTTTGAACTAAATCCCGAATAATTTCAAAGGATGCACTACCGGAACCTACTATGATTCCGGCTCGCAATGTGGTCGTAGCAAAGGTTCCCGTATTCAAAACCTGTTCTACTGCTTTTCGTGAGGATAGGTGTTTGGAAAGTGATTGGTCGTTGACAATTCCACTTAAATAAATGACTTGTTTGGCATTCGTCAGATTGATATGTTCTACAAAATTTAAAGCCGAAGTATGTTCCAATTCATCATAATTATTAGCTGAACCTGACATGGAATGGATTAAATAATAAGCGGCATCTATGTCTTTTGGTATGTTTTCTAAAGAGTCTTTTTTTAAGAAATCAACTTCGATTACTTTTACCTTATTTTCATATTCTTTTGGACAAAAAAAACGCTGCTTGTCCCGCACGCAACAAATTACGTCATGGCCTTGTTCTACCAAAATTGGTAAAAGTCGTTTGCCTACGTATCCTGTTGCGCCTGTTAAAAGAATTTTCATATTATATTGATGTTAATTTTATTAGAACTTTACTCTTAAGAATGACTTCTAAAAAAAAGCCACGAATTTTACGAATTAGGAGTAATATTCGTGGCAGATAAATTATTTCTTATTGGTTTTGTTTTATGATTTAGCTCAATTTGTTTGAAACGAGACTTATAAATTCTTTTCTGGTTTTGTCTTTTTCGAACGCACCTGTAAAGGAAGAAGTTGTTGTTACCGAATTTTGTTTTTGAATTCCACGCATTTGCATGCACATATGTTGTGCTTCGATGACAACAGCTACGCCAAGAGGGTTCAATGCTTCTTGTATGCAGTTTTTAATCTGGTCAGTCAATCGTTCTTGTACTTGCATTCTTCTGGCAAAAGCATCGACAATTCTGGGAATTTTACTTAAGCCAACAATTTTTCCGTTGGGAATGTAAGCAATATGTGCTTTGCCAAAAAAAGGCAGCATGTGATGTTCGCACATCGAATATACTTCTATATCTTTTACTACAATCATTTGTTTGTGGTCTTCAGAAAACAATGCCGATTTTAATATGTTTAACGGATCTAATTCATAGCCGTGTGTTAAATACTGCATTGCTTTTGCTACTCTTTCGGGAGTTTTTTCGAGTCCTTCTCTTGTTACATCTTCACCTAAATCACCAATAATTTTTTTGTAGTTTTGGGCTAGTTGTTCTGTTATTTCGGTGTCGTATTGTTCGATTTTCTCGTAACTTCTCATTTCTTTGATCATCTTTTTTTTGCTTTTTTTTATTAAATTTTAAAACTTACGATTCCATAATCCATTTCAAAAACTTGTCCAGAAATGGATTTTGCATTTTCTGAAATTAGGTAATTTGCCATTTCGGCAACTTCACTGGGTTTTAGATAATTTTTCATCGGGTGGCGTTCCACCATGTTTTCTTTCATGCGGTCGTTTCTAAGAATATTTGCCGAAAGCGAAGTTTCGGTTATCGTCGGAGCGATTGCATTTATGCGAACCACCGAAGCCAATTCGGCACCGAGGGATTTTACCAAACCTTCAATTCCAGCTTTTGCAGTAGCAATACTGGCGTGAAAAGGCATTCCTAGTTTTGCCGCAACCGTACTAAATAATACAATCGAAGGATTATTTCCTTTTTTTAGAGCAGGCAAATATTTCTGAATCGCTTTTACAGAGCCAATTACGTTGATTTCAAAATCATTTCTAAAATCGTCAAGATTCAAACTCAAAATGGGTTTTAGTGTAATTGAACCGGGACAATATATAAGAACATCTACGGCTTCAATTTCGGGTAAATCATCTTCAAGAATCGAAATTGGATAATGAATTAAGTTAGGGTGTGTGATGTCAGGAGTCGTCCTGCTGATGTTATATACTTTATTGTTTTCTAATTGTTGCAATAGGATAGCGCTTCCAATTCCTTTGCTACCGCCAATGATTACTATGTTTCGCATATTTTTCTAAAAATTATCTTTTTGATATTTTATTGTTATTGATTTGTCTTTGTCTGGAACATTTGAATCGGCCTTCTTGAAAGTTTCTTAATTTTTCGTGTTTTGTCTTTCGGCCTTGCACTCGCTCGCGCCACATTTTGAAACTGGAAGGCTTCATTTCGGCACGCATAAGGTTGATTACTTCTTGTTCTTTTAAACCAAATTGTATCTGAATTGCATCAAAAGTGGTTCGGTCTTCCCAAGCCATTTCTATGATTCGGTCTATTTCTATTGGTGTTAGTTTAATTTGTAAATTCATCCTATACAATTTTGGGATTAGTCACTATCTCCGATATCAGCCATAGTGTGTAGTTTTAAGATTCTGTTGTTTTCTTCTTTCACAAGAGGATTTTTTTTCATTTCCCACAAAAAATCGCTAGCGTGTTTTCTGGTTCTGTCTATATTAACAATTGGTTTTGGATAGTCAACTCCTAAATCAAAATTGCAAAACTTCTGATCCAAAAAAGTCATTTTTGATGGATTGTGTACAAAAGGAATAGGCAGATTTTGTAATTCCGGAACCCACTTTTTTATAAATTCTCCATTAGGATCGTGTTCTAAACTGTTTTTTAAAGGATTGTAAATGCGCAGCATATTGATTCCGGTTTCTCCCGCTTGCATTTGCAATTGCGGAAAATGAATTCCGGGCTCAAAATCCAGAAACATTTGGGATAAATGTTGGGTTGCTTCTTGCCAGGGTTGCCAAAGATTATGGGTAAAAAAGGAAACGACCATAGCTCGCATTCTGAAATTCAAGTAGCCCGTTTCGTTCAGACATCGCATACAAGCGTCTATTATTGGAAATCCTGTTTGTCCTGTTTGCCAAGCTTGGATATAAGAATCGTTTATTTTCTTTTTTAAAGTATGATATCCCTTGTTTACGCTTTCAAATTCCATGATTTCTTCCATTTCAAATTTTTGTATGAAATGAGCTTGCCATGTTAATCTGGAGACAAAAGAGTCAATTTGTTTTTTGTCAGTACTGATAAATCGAAAATTGGCGGCCTTTTGTAAAACCTGTCTTGAGGATAAATTTCCCCAAGCGATGTAAGGCGATAAACGGCTGCAGCTTTTTCTGGCCAATAAAGGCTTCGAAATATTGCGATTATAATCCAAATACCTATTAGAAAAAAAACTTTCTAAATATTTATTGCCCATCGTAGTTCCTCCTTTTTGAAAAACATCATTTGGAATGGTTTCCAGCGAAACGGTTTCGAAACTGTTTTCTAAAAATTGGATACTTTCGAGAGATAAGAAATTTTGAGAAGTTGCTTCAAAAGGAAATTGCTTGGAATTCATATATTCTTCCCAAAGGCTTACCCATTTTTTTCTGTTTTCTAATCCTCTAAAGATTCCATTATTGATATTTTCTTTCCAATGGATAATATTGTTTTTGCAAAAGCGTTTAAAGGATTTGTCTCTTTCATAAGTAGTTTTGATACCTGTTTCCTGATGAGAAAAAACACTGTCAATTTTGTAAATTTCCTGGATGGAATTGATAATTGAAATCACTTCGCCCGAAACGCTTAAAATTTTAGTATTAAAAGTAACAAGCTGTTGATTGATGTCTTTAATGGATTGTTTGATAAAGTTCCAATGTCTCTCGCTATAATGGCCATCATTTTGTAATGAATTTTCAAAAACATACAATAACAAAGTAGGTTTATTGGACTGAATGGCATTGAATAGAGCTTCGTTGTCTTGCAAGCGAAGGTCTCTTTTGAACCAAACTACATTGATATGACTTTTATTTGTGCTCATTTTTTTTGCTAATGATTTTGTTTCTCCTGCATTTTTCGCTACAGTATTTTACGTCATCCCAAATATGTTTCCATTTTTTACGCCAATTAAAAGGACGTTTACATACCACACAAATTTTTGACGGCAACCCTGATTTTTTCAAACCTTTATTCGTATTTTTTATACTGATTCACCACAATATTAGCTTTCAAATCAAACAGCAAATTGTACAAACCAAAAAAGGTTCGGTTCATATAAATGAAATGCTTCGAACCACGATTACCGTTCATTTTTTTTAAGTTGGTGTCTTTCGAAAATCGTTCTCCGAGTTGTGCAATATTTCCAAAAAATTCCGGATCCGAAAAATCAAAGGTTTCTCCCTGAAAAGGCTGGGTGAAGAGAGACAATAAATCATAAAACATTTGAGTGAAATAGACAATCTCTTCCGCAGAATCATCCGTTCTTAGGATTTCTAATTCAAAAAGTTTCTTTTTGAACAATTGTGGGTTGTCGAGAATTTTTGGATCGACCAATTCAAAATACGGAACGTAAAAATCATTTGGAATTTTCTTCATGCAGCCAAAATCCAAAGCAACCAATTGATTATTATCGTTAACCAAAAAATTACCGGGATGCGGGTCTGCATGTACTTTCTTCAAAATATGAATTTGATACATATAAAAGTCCCATAACGCTTGCCCCAGCTGGTTTCCTAATTCCTTATTTTTGTTTTTGGCGGTGAATTCAGAAAGGTGAATTCCTGTCATCCAGTCCATCGTGATGATTTTCTCAGAAGAGAACTCAGGATAATATTCGGGGAAAACTAAATGCTCTATTTTTTTGCAGGCGGCAACGACCTCTTGACTTTGTTGGAGTTCGAGTATATAATTGGTTTCTTCAATCAATTTGTCTTCGACTTCTTTAAAATACTTATCGGAGTCTTTTCCTTGCAAATTAAACATTCGAATAGCAATGGGTTTTACCAAAGCCAAATCAGAAGAAATGCTATTGGCAACGCCAGGATATTGAATTTTTACGGCCAGTTTTTTACCATTTTTCGTGGCAATATGTACTTGTCCAATACTAGCCGCATTAACCGAATTGGCATTGAATTCGTCAAAAACTTCAAAAGGCGTTTTTCCTAAGTTGGTTTTAAAGGTTTTCAAAACCAAAGGCGCCGACAGAGGCGGTACTGAAAATTGTGACAATGAAAATTTTTCCACATACGCCTGTGGCAAGAAACTTTTGTCCATACTTAGCATTTGCGCCACTTTTAGAGCACTGCCTTTGAGACTCTTTAGACCATCGTAAATATCCTCGGCATTGTTTTCATTGAGTTTGTCGCGGGTCAAATCAGAATTGACCATTTTTTCTCCGTAATATTTCAAATAATTCACGCCTACTTTGGCACCGGTTTGCACTAGTTTTGAAGCTCTTTCTATTTTGGAAGTTGGTATGTAGTCTATCGTTTTCATTATTTGTTGTTTATTTTTTCTTTGAAAATGAATTTTCCAAAATCTATTAAGCTGTCTATTGGTGTAATGTCTATTAATTCGAAAGAAACTTTTACCGATTTTTCGATGTAGATATCCGTTTTCTCAAACGAAGGAGAGGAATCTTCCATCCAAAATTTTAAGGTTAATAGAAATTGAATCCAAAATGATTCCGCTAATACTTTTTCTTGGTATTGCTGTAGCTTTTCAATTTTGATTAGGAAATCATCAGTGATTATCTCGGAGATATAATCTTTGAATTTATTTCTAAATTCGGATAAAATCATTAGGTTTTTTAGTTGATTTTGATGTTGTTTCAAAGTCATGACTATATAACTTCTATTGGCGGTTATCAATTCAAAGAAAGTAAAATAAAAACTCAAGAGTTTGGTTTTCATATCGTAACTTTCGTAATTATCATCTTTCTGCAATAGCTCGATTGTTTTGTCAAAAAGGATATTGAATATTTCCTTTTCAATACTTTCCAATGTGCCAAAAAATGTATAGAATTCAGCCTCTGTAAAACCATTCACTTTTGAAAAATGAAATACAGACTTTGGTTTTTCATTATGTTCTAAAGTATAGTTCATATACATTGAGACAATGAGGTCTTTGGATAAATTTATTTTTTTAGTTGCCATGTTTTAAGTTTTATTTGTGTATAAAGGTAGTAATGTTTAACGTATTATTAATAATGTTAAACAAAACATTAACTTATATTTGTATAGTTTTAATTGATTGCCCCTAATTTATAAAGTAATGAAGCAAAATGTTTTAATAACTGGAGGTACTGGATTTATTGGTAAAAAATTGACCGAAATATTGTTGGAAAGAGGCTTTTCTGTTTCAATACTTACACGAAATAGTAAACCAAATATAGAGGGAGTTACCTATTATATTTGGGATGTATCTAGTCAAAATATTGAAGAAGCTGCTGTGCTCAATGCCAATTATATTATTCATTTGGCAGGAGAGAATATTGCCGAAAAAAAGTGGACTGCCACGAGAAAAACTGAAATCAGGGACAGCAGAACACAATCAGCTCAATTGATTTATAACGTTTTGAAAAAACACAATAAACGGATTGAAGCTTTTGTTTCGGCTTCAGGAATCGGTTTTTACGGAGCCATTAACGGGGAAGGCATTTGTACCGAAAACACATTGCCAGCCAATGACTTTATTGGAGTGACTTGTCAAGAATGGGAAAAATCAGCCGATTTGATGGAAGGTTTGGGTATTCGAACCGTAAAAATTCGAACCGGTTTGGTTTTAGGTAAAGATGAAGGAATATTAAAAAAACTTACTCCAATTTTTAAACGAGGTTTAGGTAGTGCTTTAGGGTCAGGGAAGCAATATATGCCTTGGATTCACATATACGATTTATGTATGATGTATATCGAAGCGATTGAAAACGATAAGATGTCTGGGGCGTACAATGCCACGATTAACGACAGTACTACTAATTTATCCTTCTCCAGAGCATTGGCGAATTCTCTTGGTAAGACAATTTGGTTACCGAAAGTTCCAGCTTTTTTAATCCGAATAGGAATGGGGGAAATGGCCGATATTGTTTTGACCGGAAGGAGAGTCTCTTCGGATAAAATAAAGAAACTGGGCTTTAGATTCCAATTCAAAAACCTCAAAAAGGCACTGAAAGATTGTTTGAAATAAGATTAGTTTAAAATACAATCGATTTGAGTATTTACACTTTTTGAAATTTTGGCAATTACAATACTTGGGATTTCAATATTGAAGTCGTCTGTATTTAATGTGAAATGGGAGTTTATCTGGATTCCATTATCTACTTTTTTAATTTTAGCATTTACAGTAATCAACCTGGTTTGACCATGGAGTGTTAGTTTTCCTTTTATCTGAAAATCTTTTTCAGTTTCAGTTACAATTTTCAAATCAAATTTTTCGATAACTCCTTTAAAAATAGCTTTCGAATAGCGGTCACTTTCCATGTAATTGCTATTGAAATGTTCTTTCATCAAATCTCTTTTGAATTGAAAATTTTTAATGACAGCAGTAAAGGTGATTTGGCTTTTGTCTGGAATCAATGTACAGTCAACTGCATCGTTTTTTGCTTCAACGGCTTCAAATAATGGTACAGAAGCTTCGAAGTAAATGGTGCATTTTGAGGTGCTTAGTTTTTTTTGGGCACTAAGGGGGTATAAGACAAACAACAAGGCTAATAGAGTAAATTTTTTCATAATTATTTCTATTATAGGTTTAATCTAAAGTTACGTTTTTTTTTGTGACAATACTCTTAAAATTACGCCAAAAAAGAAGCCAATATCAAAAGATCGATCTTTTGATATTGGCTTCTTTAAATAGATTTTAGTGTCTAAAAAAAATATTTTCAGTGAGTGTTCTACTCAGAAGCTTAGTAAATTAGGGACTTATTGTTTTTAAGAAAAAATTAATCCAAATTGATTTGAATATTGTATTTTTTTAGTCCCTCCAATGTTTCTTTTGAGGTGTAATTGAATTCTTCTTCGTGCAATTCGCGTTCTTTTTTTAGGGCTATTTGTTTTAATGAATTGCAAAAACGTTTTACATCTTCAAAATTCGATAGTATTAAGCCCGGAACTGCCACACTATTGCCTTCATTATCTTTGGCAACCATAGTGAAATACGAAGAATTACAATGTTTTTTATAACCAGTCTGAATGTTCTCGGCTTCTACTCGAATCCCAACAATCATAGAGCTTTTTCCAACATAATTTACAGAGGCTTTCATTGTCACTAGTTCACCGACTTCAATAGGTTTCAAGAAATTGACAGTATCTACGGAGGCTGTAACACAATAATTTCCGGAAAATTTGGATCCACAGGCAAAGGCTATTTGATCAAGAAGAGATAATATATAACCACCGTGAATTTTTCCGCTAAAATTGGTATGTGAAGGCAGCATTAATACCGAAATGCTGACATGCGATGAAGCAACTGTTTTGTATATTTTCTCCATAGGTTTAGTTTTGGTTAAAAGGGGATTTTTCTTTTTGTATTGTTTTGATAAAGTATCTGGTTTCTCCCCACCAGAAAAAGGTTCTGTATTTTTCTACATAAGTAAGTTTGACGTAATGTCCTTGTAAGATCTTCATTTGTTCAATCACTTCTTTGTCACTATCCAAAACAGAAAATTTGAAAATTTGTGCACCGGAAATTCCTTGGCTCAATTCACCTTCCCAAGTTTTTATGACAATGCCTTTGTGGCTCAATCGAATCAATTCTCCGGATCGAATTCCTTCGCTGACAGGAACATAATAGATGAAAGCAAAATAGCTTAGAAAACCAACCGTAATTGCAACTATAATAAAGGCAAGGACTTTTTTCATTTTGTCTTAATTTAAAAGTGAATTCTCGTCTGTTTCCGCTCTTTTCAAAATATTGTCGGGAAGTGCTTTTTTGGCTTTGGCTCCCATTTTTTTAAGTTTTTCAACGCTGGTGATCAGGTTTCCTTTTCCGTCTACCAGTTTGTTCATGGCGCCTTGGTATTCTACTTTGCTCTCGTCTATCTTTTTTCCAATTTTTATCAAATCGGCGACAAAACCTTCAAATTTATCATATAATGCACCCGCTTGTCTTGCAATTTCGAAAGCGTTTTCCTGTTGTTTTTGGTTGGTCCACATACTGTCAATGGTGCGTAAAGTAGCCAATAAAGTAGATGGTGTAACAATTACGATGTTTTTTTCGAATGCTTTGTTGTATAAGGTGGTGTCTTCATTTAGGGCTATAGCAAAAGCAGGTTCCATAGGGATAAATAACAAAACAAAATCGGGGCTTTCTATTTGGTATAAATCCTGATAATTTTTATTTCCTAATTGTTCTACGTGAAGTTTTATCGAATTGACATGCTCTTTTAAATAACGATTTTTTGTCGTTTCATCGTCATCTTCGTTGATGTATTTTTCATAGGCAACCAGAGAAACTTTAGAATCGACAACCATTTTTTTGCCATCAGGCAAATTGATGACAACATCCGGAAATACTCGATTTCCATCTTCGGTGATATGGCTTTGCTGTACTTCGTATTCGCGTCCTTTTTCCAATCCTGATTTTTCCAGTACGCGTTCCAGCACTAGTTCGCCCCAGTTACCTTGCATTTTGCTGTCACCTTTCAAGGCTTTGGTCAAGTTGATGGTTTCCTTGCTCATTTGAATATTCATTTCGCGTAAACCCAATATTTGTTGGCGTAAAGCAGCATGGTAATCAATACTTTCCTTGTGTGTGTCTTCGACTTTCTTTTCGAATAACTGAATTTTATCTTGTAACGGCGACAGGATATTTTTCATGTTTTCCTTGTTTTGCTCGGTAAACTTATTTGATTTTTCTTCCAATATTTTATTGGCAAGATTCTCAAATTCTTTGGTGAATTTTTCCTGAAGTTTTTCGACTTCCTCTTTTTGTTCCTTGTTGCGTTCCCAAAGATTTTCAAAGTCAACTTCTTTTTTAGAAAGTTGAATGGCCAGACTGTCTTTCTCGTTTCGAATGTTTTCCTTTTCGGAATTGGATAATTCCAGTTGTTTTTCGAAAGTGTTTTTATCCAATAAAAATTGTTCTTTTTGTTGGTTGAATTGTGAATTCAGTGCGATTAATTTCTCTTCCAGGCTTACTTTTTCCGACTGGAATCGTGCCGAAAAAATGAGTTTACCAATAAAGATACCGATTGCAAGAGCAATAATAAAAACCAATAATAAAGGAAGAGTTGTTAACATAGAATTTCATTTTTTAAAAAAGTAAAAGTACGCATTAATACGTAGTACTTAATTTTAAAAAATGAAATTTCACGAATTATTCTAAATCTAATACTAAACGAACAATTTTATTTTTTTTTAAGATTGCAACGCAACCTTTTTATAATAAAGCCATCTTTATTATAAAACCAATTAAAATATAATATGAAGAATTTAATTTCAATCTTGTTTGTTGCCTTAAGCTTTTATTCGTGTAATGATATATCTGATGATAATGCGCAAAATTGCGGCAGTATTACCAATGTAGTTTATGAGAGTTTTAGTTATTGCGGTGTTTTGAAAGAAAACCCAAAACAATATTCTTTTGTGATTTTAAACTCAAGTGAAGATGTACAAAAAATATTTACAACTTGTCAAACTGTCAATGTCGCGCTACCGGATTTTACTCAGAAAAGAATATTGGGGATTTATGCTGGACCAAAACCAACAAGTGGATATGCCATAAAAATTCAATCAGTGGTTGAAGATGATTGCCAAATAGTTGTTGAGTATTTTGAAAAAGAACCAACAAAGGATGAGGTTGTAACTACTGTTATAACTTACCCAGCAGACTATGTTATACTTCCAAAATCAAACAAACCCATTTTATTTAAGAAAGCGAATCAAATTAATGATTATGTAGTTATGGGAACTTATTTTGGTAACTGTACTGGGAATGATTGCCAACAATTTTTTAGAATAGAAAACGCAAAAGTTCTTCATTATCTAAAAGTGAATTATGGTTCTTATGATTTTAATCAATACAGTTACAAAACGTTAGGTTTTAAAGATGATTTTGCAGCTTTTCTTTTGAAAATCCCAACTGAAATTAAAGATTTGAAAGGGAAAACAAAAACATTTGGCTCACCTGATTCCCATGATCAAGGCGGTGTATATTTTGAATGGAGTCAAGCTGGCACTGTAACTAAAATATATTTAGATGCCGATAATTCAGCAGATCAAACGCAAAACATTATCCTTTTTAAGAAAGTAATTCAAGACAAAATAACTGAGTTAAAAACAAAATCATAAAAGAGGGTTAGTTATCAAGACAAACGATGATTTGCGGATAGTAAATCGGAATTGAAGATGAAAACCAGTATCAATATTTAATACTTGCGAAATGGAAAAATTAATTTTTATAATTTTTATTGCTCTTACTTTTTGTTCATGTGCTAATGACGATGCTGGTTTTGATTCAAATTCCAAAAAAGAAATAATGGAGAGTTGGGCCTGGAAAATTTTTATTTTTACAGATGAAGGAGAATTTACACCTGTTGAGACGGTCAAAAATAAATTTGATAATACTACAAAAGTAAGACCTATTTTTGTAGAAGATGTTTTGGGAATTTATAGCAATGACGATTTGTTTTTGAATAATCAAAAAGAAGTATCCAATGCTCCAATTGTTTTTGCCAATTTAAATTTAGCTAAAAGAAAATAATAACGAGTTTAAAACTTATTTCTTGAAAGAAAACATAGAACTATATATAAAAAAATGTGTCGAAAACGACCGGGAAGCACAACTGAAAATTTATCAGTTGTTTTCTCCTGTTTTATATGGGCTATGTCTTAAATACATGCGAAATGAAGATGATGCAAAAGATGTTTTTCAGGAGGCTTTTGTAATTGCTTTTCAAAAAATGGGACAATACAAATTTGAAGGCAGTTTTGAAGGTTGGATTAAACGAATTTTCATCAATAAATTACTGGAAACACTAAAGAAAAAGAAAAAAGATGTACTCTTTCTGGATGTTTTTGATACCGATGTAATTGAGGAAGAAGAGTTAGAACTGGCTTCAATTGATCAAGAAAAGTTATTGGAATACATTCAAGAATTACCCGACCAATACCGAATGGTTTTCAATTTGTTTGTCTTCGAAAAAATGAAGCACAAGGAGATTGCAAAGTTGCTTGAAATTTCAGAAGGAACGTCGAAATCGAATCTGAATAGAGCCAAGAGTATTTTGAAAAAAAGAATTTTGGCTGTATTAAATTGTAAAATAGCATGATAAAATACCATAAAAGTAAATAGAAACAAGGCATGAAAAATAAAGAAGCAAAATCTATTTTTTCTTCATTGGAAAACTTCTCCAGTATTCCGCCTCCCGAATTATGGGATAAAATTGAAGCGCAACTAGATGAACCTAAAAAGAAGAAACGCGCCATTATTTGGTGGTCGATTGCTGCTAGTTTAGTAGTTGGACTTTCTGTTCCAACTATTTTGTATTTTAATGCCAGTCAAGGAAATGGTCTTGAAATGAATATGGAAAATAATGCGAATGAAGTTGTTTTGCAAAAGGATTCGAATTTGAAAAGCAAGAGTGCTCAGGATGGAAATAAAAACCAAAGGGGAAGTAGTAATCTCAATGATAAAGGAATTAAAAATGATGATTTAAATAACAATCAAGTTGTCACAACAACTGTTTCGAGTATTTTTTCTAAAGCAAAAGATTCTGCAAAATTTAATAATTTGAATCAGTGCAGAAAGAAGGGAAAGATTCAAATTGCTAAGAATGAATCACAATCAAATGCAATAGTTTCAAATCAAAATTCAACTTCTACTATTCTAAAATCTGACTTGGCAATTGCCAAATCTGCTCATGGCGAAAATTCAAATTCAAATAAAAATGCAATAGTTAGTAATAAAAAAAGTGACGTTTCAAAAGCAAATAAGGATAAAGGAATTGCAGAAAATACCATTTCAAAATCAGAGATTGTAATTAGTAAATCGGTTCAAGTAAACCAAACATATGCCAATAACAAATCTATTGTAAGTAATCAAAATAATGATATTTCGGGATTAAACAATGATAAAGGAATTACAGAAAAAACAAGTTCAAAAGATTCTTTAAGTAAAATAAAATCAGAAGTTGAACAATTAGAGAAGGCTTTAGTGCAATTGGATAAAGACAAAACAGAGAAAAAAACGGTTTCAGAAAGTATAGATAAATGGTCGCTTCAAGTTTTTGCGGGTGTTATGAGTTCTCAAAATTATAACAATGAAAAAGCGCTGGGAAATACTGTGGCTTCAAAACAGTCTAATGGTTATGGTGTGAAGACGAATTATAAACTGAACAAAAAATGGGGTGTAAGTTCCGGTTTCAAAATTAACGAACTAGGGCAAAAAATAGCTGGAGTTTCTTATTATAAACAGCAAAATTATTCAGGAATGGTATCTGGAAGTTTACCAATAGCAAGTGATACCTATCAACCTAGTTCTGCCAAAAACAGCTATCAGATAGTTTTAATATCAAACAATCAAGATTATATGTTTGCTTCTAATTCTAAAGCTGATAACGGTTTTGAAAAAGGGGATGTAACACAAAACTTGAAATATTTCGAAATGCCATTGGAGGTTTCGTATGCTATTTTGAGTAAAAAGAAAACCAATATTAGCATGAACACAGGAGGTTTTGTCGGGAAATTAATTTCTAATGATATTGCTTTGAATGGTAGTTCAATAGGGGAAAACAAAAATGTAAATGAATTTGTTTACGGAACTTTATTGAGCAGTACGCTGCAATATGAACTCTTTAAAAAGACCAAATTTTTCATTGAGCCAGGAATGAATTATTACATCAATCCTTTAGAAAATCAATCCTTCAATCAATTTCAATGGATGTTTAATGTGGGTTTAAATGTTACTTTTTAATTGGAAATATTAATTCTATACTATTATTTAATTCTTAATACGATTAATATAAAATGCTAGATATTCTTGCGAAAATCTAGCATTTTGTATTTTAAATTAATTTCACTCATCCAATTTTTGGTTCCCTCTGTCTATATGATTGTCTGGATTTGAGTTTGGATATCGATTGGGGGTTATATCAGAATTTCGATCTCTATTTTCTAGTGTTTTTTCTGTGTCTTTTTCCGTTAAAACTCCACGGTTCAAGCCTTCTTTTTCTAGTTGATCTTTATCGATTTCTTCAGGAAGATCTGGAGTAGTTCCTTCAATATTGCGAGCTCTTTGAACTATTTTTTTATTTCCATGGCTATCAATTTCTATTTCTTCCTTAAGTTGTGATATTTCTGGATTCAAGTTTTTGCCGATGGATTCAGTGTCCGAATTTTGCTTGTTATTGGTTTTTTTAGAACCTAAATTATTACTTTCCATATCGTTGAATTTTATGTTAATACTATAAATTACTATAATGATACGCTTTTTATCTGCAGTAATTCAATCAATTAACATAGCATTGGGTTTGAAGAATGAAATGTGCAGTAGTCTTTTTTTAATACTGCAAAAACAAATCTATCTTTGTGCTCACAAAACAAATCTAGAATGTCCCACCATCATTTCGTCCTTCACAAACCTTATGGTTATTTAAGTCAATTTATTTACGAATTGAAGCGTAAGAAGAAACTCTTGGGAGAATTACACGATTTTCCTGCCGGAACAATGGCTATTGGTCGGCTTGATGAAGATTCCGAAGGACTACTTTTATTGACAACCGATGGAAAAATGAGTGAAATCATTCGGAGCAAAAAAGTTGATAAAGAATACTATGTGCAAGTTGACGGTATTATTACTCCCGAAGCCATTGAGCAATTGAAAAGTGGTGTCGAAATTGGTTTTAATGGCACAAAATACATCACCAAACCCTGTGAGGCTTTTATTGTAAATGAAATTCCTAATTTTGGGGCAAGAGGAAAAAAGATCCGGGACGAGCGCCATGGTCCTACTTCTTGGGCTTCTATAACTGTGAATGAAGGGAAGTTTCGACAAGTACGCAAAATGACGGCAGCTGTTGGTTTTCCAACCTTGAGATTGGTGAGAGTCAGGATAGGAAACGTACTTTTGAATGACTTGAAAGTGGGTGAGGTTTTGGAGGTTTCTAATTTCCAATTAAACGATTAAAAAATTACCGATTAAACAAATAAATATGCTAAACATTGTTCTCGTAGAACCTGAAATACCTAATAATACCGGAAATATTGGTCGTTTGTGCGTTGGCACCGAAAGCCGTTTGCACCTTATTCATCCTTTTGGATTTGTCATCAATGACAAAAACCTAAAACGTTCCGGACTTGATTATTGGGTACATCTTGATGTCACTGAATATCAAAATGTAGCAGAATGGATGTCGCAAATTGCAGATCAATCAAGAGTTTTTCTGATGAGTTCCCATGCTTCAACATCAATTTATGACGCAAAATTCCAAGACGGGGATTGGTTGGTTTTTGGCAAGGAAAGTGTGGGTTTGAGCGCCGAAGTTTTAGCTTTATTCGAAAACCACCTGACTATCCCTATGTCTCCGTTAATTAGAAGTTTTAATATTGCTAATTCAGTTGCTTTTGTTGTTGGAGAAGCAAAGAGACAGGTTAATTTTAGATAGGATGAGACCAATAATAGATCCAGATAATTTATTACATTCAGAAGAAACCCGGGTTTATATTTCAAGGGGTACTATTGGTTTCAGGATATTTATGCTTGTCCTAGCTTTTGGATTCAGTTTATATTTATTTTGCGTTAAGGAATATTTTTCTGCTCTTATCGTTTTTGCTTTTTCCTGTTCTTTTATTAAAGAAATTAAGAAGTTAGCATCTGAATGGGAGGTAGTTCAAATGAGAATCAATTCCCAAGGAATTCAAATTAAAAATGAGCCAATAGTTACGTGGGATAAAATTGAAAACGAAAGAATCGTTACTGTCGTATTGGATACAAGTGATGGTCACAGTTATCAGCATGACTTTGCTTTTTATGATGCCAATAATCATACCACAATGCAATTCAGTGAGAATGAATTTAATCTCAGCTCACAGGAATTATTAACTTCTACTAAAATCCACAGACAGCGATTTAACAATAAAAAAAACTAAGTAATCACCAACTTCCTATCGGGCAATGAAATTAATATAGGAATTTACAATTCTATTTGCGGTGCTTTCCAATGAAGGTTTTGCATCTTTGAAATCTTCCTTGAGTTTACCTTCAGGAGTAAAAAAATTAGCCACTTTAGTTTTCAGAGGAACCTTATCAATATAAATTTCTTCTACAGTAAAAGTAAGGGTATATTTTTGATTTTCTCCAAACACAATTTTAAGACTGTATTTGATGTCTAAATTATATTGTACAGCTAAATTCCAATAGTAATATGCATTTTCGTAGCGAGCCTCTATTGTTAAGGAATTTTCGGTCACATCAAAAACATCAGAACCCTTTGCATTGTAATACGATGCCCATTCTTTAGATTGTTCTATTAACTTATGAATGGGTTGATTGGGTATATCTATTACAAGAGGAGCAAAGCCTTTAGGTGTTAATTCCAATTTTGTCTGTGCCGAACTTACGATAATCCAAAAAAGTAAGACTATTTTAAATAAGTATTTCATTTATAAGTGTTTATGGCTTTTACAAAGATAAACAACTTATTGTAGGTTTTTGAAAGTAAATTTTCCTTTTTCCCTTTGGAAAATTCATTTTCGTCCCTGAATATGAGATCAAAAACTATTGACCAGACCTAATGTTGTAATTAATCACAAGTTTAATCTTGCTAATTCAGTTAGCAGAGACAACGAGATAGATTTGATTATGTATTTAGGATGAGGAGTTTAAAATCTATTGATTGTAATGGATATCAGTTTTTTAAAGGAAATTTCATATATTTGAGATGGACAATATTAGGTCTTAAATCTCTTTTTATGATAGATAACGTATCCTTACGAAGTACTATTTTTAGACATCTCGACGGTTTGGTAACTGCTCCGGTAGCTTTTTGTTTGTATAAAAAAGGAGTGTTAGCTTATATTTTAGACAAAAAGGAAGTAAGCCTTTCTGAACTCACCGATAAATTTAAAGCCAATGAAGGCTATCTCAATGTGGGTTTGCGGGTTTTGGCTTCTCAAGGTTTCCTCAATTATCAGATTGATACGAATACTGACCTAATTACCATCAGTGGTAATGAAAAAAGTGAAATCGCTTTTTCCCTGTTTCCATTGTACAAAGATGCTGTTGATTTATTGCATTATTCGATGGATTTTCATCCCAGATTATTTGAAGAAGCTCCCTTTGAACGCTTAAAATCTATTTTTGAAAAGTATAAAGACAATTATGGAATTTCGTTCTCTGAAGATTCTTTGACCAATACCATTCAGCATCAAATTTTAAAGCATATTGAAGGCTTTTTGGTTGGCCCAACTGTAGTGCGTCTCGGTATGAGTGGTATGTTCCATAAATATTTTATGGAAATATCCTTTCGCCCTGAAGAGTTTCATAAATCACCTGAAAATTTCAAAATCATTCTTGATTTTCTGGTTTATTTAGAATGGTTTACCCAGAAAAACGGCAATTATCAGTTTACAGAAACTGGTTTGTTTTTTGCCAAAAGAGCTTCTGCATATGGTGTAACGGTTTCGTATCTGCCTACTTTTAGTAAAATGGATGAATTAATTTTTGGTAATCCTTCTGTTTTAAGAATCGTTGGAGATGGGGAAGATGAAATTCATGTGGATCGAGAAATGAACGTCTGGGGAAGTGGTGGTGCACACGATACATATTTTAAAGTAGTTGACGAGATTATTATCAAATTATTCAATTTGCCTATTGCTAAGCAGCCGAAAGGGATATTGGATATGGGTTGTGGAAATGGTGCATTCTTGGAACATATTTTTGATGTAATTGAACGTCAAACTTTGAGAGGAAAAATGTTGGATACGCATCCTTTATTTTTGGTTGGTGCAGATTATAATCAAGCTGCTCTCAAAGTAACAAGAGCCAATTTAATCAAAGCCGATATTTGGGCCAAAGTAATTTGGGGAGATATTGGTCGTCCAGATTTGCTGGCAGAAGATTTACGAGAGAATTATAATATCGATTTGAAAGATTTGCTAAACGTGAGAACTTTTTTGGATCACAACCGAATTTGGGATATGCCAAAACAAATTACCAACGGTAGAAAAAGCAGTTCAACAGGAGTATTTGCACATAGAGGCGTTCGAATAAGCAATAATTTAGTCGAGGATAATTTATTGGAACACTTCAAAAAATGGTCACCTTATGTTCATAAATTCGGATTGCTCATTATTGAATTGCATACTGTTTCACCTCATTTGACAGCTGCAAATTTAGGCAAAACAGCTGCGACGGCTTATGATGCGACACACGGTTTTTCGGATCAATATATTGTGGAGATTGATGTTCTACATAAAATTGCCGCCGAAGCAGGATTGTTTCCAGACTTCAATTATTTTAAAAAATTCCCAGATTCGGAAATTGCGACAGTAAGCATTAATTTATTGAAAGGAGAGTAGTTATCAGTTATCAGTTTTCAGTCGCGTTGGGATAACTGACAACCGACAACCGACAACTTTCTAAGTAATAACAAACTTCCCTTTTTCGCTGTCAAAAACGATATGTTCGTCTTTGAATAAAGTATTAAAACTTCCTTTGCTGATTAAGTTGCAAGGTTCGTCTTGTACCACACTTTCGGGAGTCATAATAATCATCTCGTCACTTAATTGTATAGCCATATCAATATCGTGAGTCGAAAATAAAATACATTTTCCTGTTTCATGCGTTAGTTTTTTAAGGAGTTTTAGCAACGAAACTTTGTGTAATAAATCCAAATGAGTTGTGGGTTCGTCTAGAATAATCAAAGGAGTATCTTGTGCCAAAGCTCTTGCAATCAAAACCTTTTGTAGTTGGCCATCACTTATTTCGTAATGTTTTTTTTGTGCCAAATGGCCAATTTGAGTTAGCTCAATTGCGTCTTGTACAATTTGAATATCCGCATCGGATAAAGTACCTATCCAATTCGTGTATGGCTGACGCCCCAAAGCAACCAATTCAAAAACGGTTAAATTACTAGGAGGTAATTTTTCGGTTAAAACCATGCTTAAATTTTGGGCGAGTGCTAAAGGTTCATAGCTGGTTATTTTCTTATCGTTCAAAAAAACAGTTCCCTGTAAAGGCTTTTGAATTCCAGTAATAGTGCGCAACAAAGTAGATTTTCCGATACCGTTTGCCCCAATCAAAGCAATCAGTTTTCCTGCCTGCAAGTTCAGGTTGAGGTTTATGGCAATGGTCACAGTTTCTTTTTTGGAAGTGTATCCAATGCTTAAATTTTCTGTGGTTAGGATATTACTCATTTTTGAGATGTTCTAAATTCTTAGGTAGTTACTTTACTGAAAAACGAAAATTTAAACCATAGATTTATTACAATAGGTTGCTTTTTCAAAATCTCTAATGTTTATGGATAAAATCGGGACCTCAGGAAACATTTGCTTCAACTGACTAACTATTTTGTTCGAGAGATTGCTTTTTTGAGTTATTGTCCGGCCTTCCATGATGTTTGCAAAAATATGAATAAAATCATCGGTAGTATTTCCAACATTGTAATATTGAAAAGGATTGATGCGAACTTTGATGTCACCGGGGCTAAAAAGGCCAGTGGATTCTGCAGTGTCATAAACAGCTTGCATAATTTCTTGGGGGGATTTTAGATTCAGTATGCTTTCGGAACAATCAATTACAAAATGTGGCATAATATGTTTTATTTATAGTTTTATTTTTTTTTAACCACATAGATTAAATTTTGAAATCAACACAGAATCTATGTGGTTATAATTGAATCCTGCACCATTACTTAAAATTCCTCTTTCGAACCAACAACCAAATGACTACTGGCGCGCCCAATATCGAAGTAATAGCATTTATAGGCAAAGTAATTTCCATTCCTGGCATTTGGGAGACTACATCGCAAACCAACATTATAGCTGCTCCAAAAAGCAAAGTGCTCCAGAATAAAACAGTATGATTACTGGTTTGAAAAACTAATTTGGCTATATGGGGAACTGCCAATCCAATAAAAGCGATTGGACCTGCATAGGCTGTTATACTTCCTGCCAAAATACTCGTCGCTAATATGATTATAAGCCGAGCTTTGTTGAAATTTAAACCCATACTTTTGGCATAATTTTCACCTAATAATAGTGCATTTAATGGCTTTATACTAAGCAAACTGAGGAATAATCCCAATAAGACACAAATCGTTAAAATAAGGATGGATGTCCAAGACAAATTGCCGAGATTACCCATCGACCAAAAAGTGAATTTTTGCAGTTGTTCTGCTGAACTGAAATACGTTAAAACGCCCACAACTGCACTGGTAAAACTGCCAAACATAAGTCCAACTATCAAAATTGCCATAGTGTCCCGCAAGCGTTGGGAAACCAATAAAACCAATAATAAAACGGAAGTACTGCCCAGCGTTGAAGCCAATACAATTCCGTAAGGTGACAATAAAAGACCACTCAAAAAAGAAGGCAATACACTAGCTCCCAATATTACAAAAGCAACACCCAAACTAGCACCCGAACTGAGTCCCAAAACATAAGGCCCAGCGAGTGGATTCCGAAATAAAGTTTGCATTAATAATCCACTGATAGATAGACCCATCCCAACTAAAACTGCCGTAATCGCTTTGGGTAAACGGTAGTTGATGATGATGTATTCCCAAGTCGATTTACTGGATTGGCCTCCTGTCAAACTGGTGTAAATTTCCTTGAAAGGGATAGTAATTGACCCCAAACTGATGTTCACAAAAAACAGCACAATGAGCCCTAAAAAAAGGAATGAGAATAAGATTGTATTTCTTTTTTGATTGTTCAATTTGTATCTAATTCAGTTTAGTAGCAAAAGTAAAAGCATAATCGGGAAGCAATTCAGGATGAAAAATTTTAATGTAATCTTTCAATACTAAATCAGGTCTCGATGGTGATAATTCATAAAAAATAGTACCTCCAGTAGCTCCCATTTTTCCTTCGAAAGTATAAATGGTTTTATTTGTAAAAGCATCAAATTGGCTGTAATGAGGATTGGCTTTTTCCAGTTCAGACAATGATTTGAACGAACCAGTTGCAATCCAAAAATTAGCAGTTTTTGCTTTGTCCAATATGTTTTCAAAAGACAACCCAAGACTTCCGGTACCTTCGAGGTCTTTCCAAAGATAATCGGCTTTGGCATCTTTCATAAATTGGGCAACCCAGCTGCTTCCTTTGGCCACAAACCATTGGTCTTGGTACATAGAACCATACAAAACAGTCGAAGTTGGTTTTTTATCAGCAACCAAAGCTAGAGCGTTGTTGTATTCTTTTACAATGTTTTCAAACAGAACGTCAGCTTCTTTTTCCTTTCCAAATAAAGCTCCGTAAAGTTTTAACCATTCTGCTTTTCCAAGAGGGGATTGCTCCATCCAATCGGCTTGAATTAATACTTTTAAGCCACTTTTTTGTAAATTTTCAATAGAGGGATTGTTATTGTCAATCCCAAAAGTGACGATGAGTTCCGGTGACAATTCTATCAGTTGTTCAATATTGAGTTTCTCGTTTTGTCCAACATTTTTAACTGAACCAGCATCAATTAAGGCTCTTGTTTTTTCGGATGAGATATAATCGGTATGAGGGAAACCAACAAGTGATTTTTCGACACCGAGCATTTCAAGAAACGGAATATTTGTGGTCGAAGTTACTACAATAGATTGCAATGGAACTGAAATTTCAGTGTATTTTTTTAAGCTGTCCGGAACAATTCCGTTTTTTTCTTTTAGAATATAAGTGAAATCTTTAACCGCATCCGGCCAAGGATTTGAAACCGTTACCACTGTATAACCTTCGTGTTTGTGAATGGCTAAACTTTTGGCATACTGAATGCTATTTGGAGTGTTGACATCAGTTTGAGTGTCATTTTTTTCATTTTTTTTACATCCAATAAATGAAAAAAGAATGACGAATAAAATAACTTTGTAGAACGAAAATTTCATATTATATTTTTTACAATAAGAGCAAAGGTATATTAAATTATAAATTTCCTGTTTAGTTTTTGAAGTAAAAAATTAAGACAAACGCTATCTTTACCAAATGAATACATTAAAAGTGAAACATTGTTCGGCTTGTAAAATGCCTTTTGGCTGTGGAGATTCAGTTGAAGGAAAGGAATGTTGGTGCAATGATTTTCCTCCCATTTTCAATCCTTTTGATATTATGGATTGTCTATGCCCCACTTGTTTTAAAACCGCTTGTTCCAATAAAATAGACGAATTTGTGGCCACTATAACTCCTGAAACGGCGGTAGGAAACAAAGCTTCACTTTTGCCCGAAACCGCAAACATAATTGAAGGAATTGATTATTATTTTGAAGACGGGAACTATGTTTTCAAACCGTGGTTTCATCTCAAACGGGGATATTGTTGCAAAAGTGATTGCACGCATTGTCCTTATTAAAAAAATAGCTACAAAACACAATATACCCAAAAATGATCTATTTAATTACAGGCGGAGAACGTTCCGGAAAAAGCAGTTATGCCGAAAATTTAGCCAAAGGTTTGTCCGAAAACCCAATGTATGTGGCAACGGCTAGAAAATGGGACGATGATTTTCAAAAAAGAGTTGACCGACACCAAAAAGATCGAGATGAACGTTGGATTAACATAGAAAAGGAAAAACATTTAAGCGAAATTGATTTCTCTGGAAAAGTGGCCGTTGTTGATTGTGTGACGCTTTGGCTGACTAATTTTTTTGTGGATACCAAAAATGATGTTGCTTTAAGTTTGGAACAAGCCAAAGCCGAATTGGATGCAATTGCAAAACAAGAAAACACAAATATAATAATCGTAACCAATGAAATCGGAATGGGCGTTCATGCGGATACGCACATTGGTAGAAAATTCACAGAACTTCAAGGTTGGATGAATCAATACATCGCCCAAAAAGCTGAAAACGTTGTATTAATGGTTTCAGGAATTCCGGTTGTGATAAAAAAACAAGGTCAATATCAATTGCAATAGCAAAAATCAATAACAATAACAATAACAATAGCAATAACAATAGCAATAGCAATAGCAAAAATAAATTTTTAAACATTGTCATTGACATTGATATTGCAATTGACATTGAATACCCCATTGCCATTGAAAAATTTTAAAAAGACAGTTAAGATGTCCAATTTAGATGATATTATAAAATCCCGTCGTGACACCCGTCATTTCACAAGCGATGCAGTCCCAGATGAAGTGATTCAAAATGCTTTACAGGCTGGACATCATGCTCCATCTGTGGGTTTGACGGATGCCACCAAATATTATCTGATAAAGTCGGCTGAAATTAAAAAAGCGATAAAGGATTTATTTTTGGATTATGACAAAAAAGCATCAAACCTAACCGATGATGAACTGCAAAAAGCACAATACAAATCTTTAAAATTGGAAGCGATTGAGGAAGCTCCTCTTGGATTAGTGATTTGTTACGACCGTTCCGTTTTGAATAATTTTACGATTGGAACAGTAGGAAGTAATGAAGCCATAAAATTTAGTGCAGTTTGTGCAGCCCAAAATATTTGGCTTTCATTGACGGAACAAGGCTATTCGATGGGCTGGGTTTCAATCCTAAATTATTATCAGTTCAAACAGCTTTTGGGATTACCCGAAAACATAGAGCCTTTGGGATATTTTTGCGTAGGCAAACCTGCTACCAATTATGACAGCCAACCAATGTTGCAACAATTGAATTGGAAACAAAAGCGAGAAAATCCTTTTGTGGAAGAAATTAAGGTTGCAAATAAAAGTAACATTACTATAAATCCTGATTTTTTACCTAAAATTTCCAATTCGCAACTTATCCATGTTCCCCCTTCGGGGGTTAAGGGGCTTCTCCAACAAAAAATAGACAATAAAACCAAACCCACAGGTTCACTTGGCGTTTTGGAAAGTTTGGCAAAACAAATAGGAACCGTTTTTCAAACTTTAGAACCCAAAATAACAAAACCCAATATAGTTGTTTTTGCCGCCGACCACGGTATTGCCAATCACGGCGTAAGTGCCTATCCGCAAGATGTTACCCGACAAATGGTGACTAATTTTCTAGATGGAGGAGCAGCAATAAATGTGTTTTGCAAACAAAATAATATTGATTTAACGATAGTTGATGCAGGAGTAAATTATGATTTTCCAACAAATACTAATTTGGTTTCAGCGAAAATTGCGAAGGGAACACAATCATTTTTACATTGTCCGGCAATGAGTCACTCAGAATTGGATTTGTGTTTTGCTAAAGGGGCAGCAATAGTGAATTCCATTTTTGAAACGGGTTCCAATTGCATCGGTTTTGGTGAAATGGGTATCGGAAATACTTCCACAGCTTCGGTTTTGATGAGTCTACTTCTGGAATTACCTATCGAAGATTGTGTCGGAAACGGAACGGGAGTTGTTGACGAAAAGCTAATTCAAAAGCAAAATATTCTGAAAAAAGCTCTTGAGAATTATAATGGGTCAAATGATTTAGAAAGTAAGTTAGCCTATTTTGGAGGATTTGAAATTATGCAAATGGCGGGAGGAATGCTTCAGGCTAAACAAAACAATATGCTCATTTTGGTAGATGGTTTTATTTGCACGGTTGCTTTTTTAATTGCCTACAAAATGAATCCATCAGTAAAAGAAAACGCTATATTTTGTCATTCATCTGCAGAGAAAGGACATCAAACAATATTGGATTATCTAAATGTTCAGCCGTTGTTGCAACTTGATTTGCGATTAGGTGAGGGAACAGGTTGTGCTGTTGCATTTCCAATTATTCAATCCGCTGTTTGTTTTTTGAATGAAATGGCCAGTTTTGAATCTGCTGGAATTAGCGGTTCATAAATTTAATTTTAAATATGAAAAAACAATTACATATATTTTTCACGGCTTTGATGTTTTATACCCGAATTCCGTGTCCCAAAAACATCGATCACAATTCCGAATACTTAAACAAAGCATCCCGATATTTTCCTTTAATTGGCTGGATTGTTGGCGGAATTTGTTTCGGAATTTACTATCTGTCTTCGATTGTGTTTTCTGTAGAAATAGCTTTGATACTATCCATAATTGCTGGAATTTTGACTACGGGAGCATTTCACGAAGATGGTTTTGCTGATGTTTGCGACGGTTTTGGAGGTGGCTGGACCAAAGAAAAGATCCTTATGATAATGAAAGATAGTGCCATTGGAGCGTATGGAGCTATTGGTTTAGTGTTACTTTTTTTATTGAAATTTGAAGCTGTTTTTAGTCTAGTTTCCAAATCAGAAATTATTAATCTGCAATCTGCCGTCTGCAATCTTCTCCTCTTTATTTCTGCTCATTCGATAAGTCGATTAGCGGCAATCTCCATAGTTTTTACACATCAATATTCAAGAGAAGATGCGTCGAGCAAAAGCAAACCAATTGCTCAGAATTTCACTTGGAAAGAAGTAATTGGAGCTGCGTTTTTTGGCTTGTTGCCTCTTGTGGTTTTGTCGTTTTTTCAATGGCAATTAGTATTGGCTTTAATTCCCGTTTTTATTGCCCGTTTCTTTCTTGCCCGTTATTTTCAGAAATGGATTGACGGATATACCGGAGATTGTTTGGGGGCCACGCAGCAAGTATGTGAAGTTATTTTTTATCTGTCAATTATTGGAATATGGAAGTTTATTTAGTCCGTCATACTGAAACGGTTTGTGAAAAGGGGATTTGCTATGGTCAGAGTGATGTCGGAATTCGGGAGCCTTACGATGCCGTTTTTGAATCCATTTTAAATCAATTGCCACAAGATGCTATTTTGTATTCCAGTCCGTTGCATCGATGTGCTATTTTGGCCAAGCATATCAAAGAAAATACTCAAATCGATTCCATTATTGAGGATTCAAGATTGATGGAAATGAATTTTGGAGATTGGGAACTAAAAAGTTGGGATGACATCCCTCAAGAAGTTTTAGATCCTTGGATGGAAGATTTTGTCACCGTAAATGTGCCTAATGGAGAATCATTCGTGGATTTGGATTATAGGGTTAGAGAATTTTTGGATAATGATATTTCGAAAGGACATTCAAAGCCGATTATTATTGTTGCGCATTCTGGAGTTATTCGAAGTATTTTGTGCAAAATAAATAATCTCCCTCTGCAGGAAGCTTTTAAAACGTCATTGGATTACGGTGCTGTGATTAAAATTGAGATTTAAAAAAGATAGTGATTTTTAGTAATGCCCTTTTAAAGAATGGATTAAAATAATAGAATCATCTTCGAATATTTCATAAACTAATCTGTGTTCCAGATTAATTCTTCTACTCCATAACCCTGATAAATTATGTTTTAATGGTTCAGGTTTTCCAATTCCTTCGTATGGGGTTTCCTGAATGGATACCAAAATCTGTTTGATTTTCTTTAAAACGATTTGGTTATTTGTCTTTTTGAAATAGTCTAAATGGGATTTAGATTTTGGAACGAAAATTATTTCAATATATCATCTAAATCAACCTTAATACCTTTTCCAGCTTTATAATCTTCTCTGTTTTCTTCAACCATAGCAACAAAATCTGGATCATAAGGACTTTCTGCTGAATCAGTCGTTTGGTTTTCAAACTTTATTTTCAATGCTTCAAGAAAAGCTTTGACCACTTTTTTCTCCTCATTGTTCTTTGGATGTATGATGAAAGTTTCCATAATGAAATTGTTTAGTACAAATATAAAAAATAAAACTCTAGGATTTTTAAATTCATTTTTGCAATATTTGCACCCGAATTAAGGTTGTGTTTTACTTTTTACGAAAACACATTAAAAGGGAAGCAAGTGATTGAAGATTGCTGATTAACGATTTTTGATTTCAGAATTTAACTTCTGAAATCAAGTATCAGACATCAAAATTCAAAAATCTTGCGCTGTTCCCGCAACTGTAAGCTATCAAGCTTGTTGTTATCTACAATGCCACTGTCTCGTTCTAAAAACGAGATGGGAAGGTGAACAACAAGACGCAAGCCAGGAGACCTGCCTTTTTTCTTAACGAATATCGAACTTTCGGGAAAAAAGGTTCAGAAATTATGACTTTAAGAAAACTAATATTTGCCCTTTCTTTGTTAATGTGCCAATTGATTTCGGCGCAAAATGACTCTATAACCAATTTAAAAGAAGTTATTGTTTCTGACCGTACGTTGTATTCAGGCAATAAGTCACAATCCATCCAGATTCTTAATGATTCGGTTATTAATAAAAATCAGTCTTCCCTTTCCAATTTATTAAATTATAACAGTGTATTGTATTTCAAGGAATATGGACGCGGAATGTTGTCTACGGTTTCTTTTAGAGGAACGACAGCTTCACAAACGGCCGTAATTTGGAACGGAATAAATGTCAATTCTCAACTCAATGGCAGTGCTGATTTTAATACTTTCACTGCTCCGGATTTTAATTCGATAAGTATAAAAGCCGGTGGAGGAAGTGTGAGTTACGGAAGCGGTGCCATCGGAGGGACAGTTCACTTAAGCAATGATTTGGTTTTTAAAAATAAATTTGAAAATGATTTTCGATTGGATTATGGAAGCTTCAATACTATTGGAGTCAATTATAAAATGGTTCTTTCGAACAAAAAATGGAGTACTCAGCTCGGATTTTCCAGAAATAGCTCGGATAATGATTATCCTTACCTAAACCAATATACTTGGGATGGCATTCAACGAAAAAACGAAAATGGGCAATATGCTACGACCAATTTGTTTGCTAATGTGGGTTACAAAATAAAGCCCAATTCTATCATTACCTTTTACAGTCAATCCTCAAACACGGACAGGAATCTTTCTTTGATATCCGAATCGGATTCGAAAACAAAATACGTGAATACTTTTAGCCGAAACCTTTTAGAATATTCAACGACCAAAAATAGTTTCAGTAGTAATTATAAAGTGGCGTATCTCACAGAGCAATATCAATATTTTGAGAATATCGACAGCGATGATTTTAGTTTTGGAAAATCAGAATCATTTATCGCAAAAATGGATTTGGGTTACAAAGTGACGGAATCCATCAAAGTGAATGGAATTTTAGATTACAATCGTACCAAAGGTTTTGGTACTAGTTTTGGGGATAACACGAGACAAATTGGTGCTCTTGCGATTAAAGCTTTAGAACAACACAATGAAAAATGGCAAAACGAATTGGGCTTTAGAAAAGAAGTAAGTTCAGATTATGATAGTCCTTTTTTATTTTCGTTGGGCTCTTCCTATAAGTTTTGTTCACTTTATAATTTAAAAATCAATCTTTCTAGAAACTTCAGAATCCCGACTTTCAATGATTTGTATTGGGAAACAGGCGGTAATCCTGATTTGAAACCGGAGAGTTCCTATCAGGCTGAGCTTGGAAATGTTTTTAAGTATAAAAAATTCACTTTGTCCGAAACAATTTATTTCATAAAAATAAGCGACCTGATTCGTTGGGCTCCTTTGGATGGCAGCAATTGGACACCCGAAAATATTGACCGGGTAAATAGTTATGGTTCTGAAACGAATTTGGGTTGGACTAATACCTATGGAAAAAATAATATTGCACTAAATGCAAGTTATGCTTACACTGTTTCCGAAAATGTAGAAACAGGAGAACAATTAATCTATGTTCCGTATCATAAATTCAATTCGAATCTTTCCTATTCGTATAAAAAAATAGCTGTAACCTATCAGTTTTTATTTAACGGAGCCGTTACGACACCTTCCCAAAAAAATCATTTAGTCAAAGAATATTGGGTCTCCAATTTGGGTTTCTATTACGATTTGGGAAAGGAATATACATGCAAAATAGGTTTGCAGGCATTGAACCTTTTTAATCAAAATTATCAAAGTATTTCACAGCATTATATGCCGGGAAGAAATTTTACAATCAACCTAACCTTTAAATTTTAATAAAATGAATTTCAGTAAACTAGTTTTAATAGCGTTAATTTTTTCGTTGTTTTTTGTTTCGTGTACCAATGATGACACGAATGAAGACACTCCATTAGGAAGTTATGACAATGGATTCTTGATTTTGAATCAAGGAGGATTTGGTCATAATGATGCTTCGGTTTCTTATGTTTCCTCAGATTTTTCAATTGCTCAAAATGATATTTTTTCGGTAGTAAATCCTTCAATAACATTGGGTGACACAGGACAAGATGTTGGTTTCAATAATGAATTTGCTTATATCGTTTTGAATGCAAGCAACAAAATAGAAATTGTAAATCGCTATACTTTAAAGAGTGTTGGAAGCATCAATTCAGGATTGAAGAATCCAAGATATATTGCTTTTGCAAATGGTAAAGGATATGTTACTAATTGGGGTGACGGAAGCGTTGCAACAGATGATTATGTGGCCGTAATCGATTTGAACACAAATAAAGTATCAAGCGCTATTCCGGTTGTAGAAGGACCTGAAAAAGTTATAGCGAATTTGGGAAAATTATACGTAGCTCATAAAGGGGGGTTTAACTATGGTAATAAAATTTCGGTTATTGATGCAGCTTCAAATACTGTTTCAACAACAATTACTGTTGGAGATGTTCCGGAGAATATGGAAATAAAAGACGGAACTTTATGGGTATCGTGTGCCGGAAATCCTAGTTATGTAAGCGCTCCTTTGACAGAAACTGCAGGTCAAATTGTTAAAGTAAGTTTAGCGTCAAATAAAGTGACTAGCACAATTGCCTATTCAGATGCCACTAAGCATTTATCGAATTTGGTATTGAACGGGAACGATGTTTATTACACTATCGATTCTGATATTTATAAAATGAGTGCAACTGCAACAGCTTTATCTACAACTTCAGCATTTAGTACTACGGCACAAGGAGTTTACGGAGTGTATAGTTTTGCAGTACACGGAAACCATATCTATGTTGGGGATGCAGGAGATTACACCCACAATGGAAAAGTTTATATTTATGCATTAACCTCACCATCAATTGGTACATTAGAAAAAACATTCTCAGTTGGTGTTATTCCAGCGGGTTTCTATTTTAATGATTAATTTATACTCTTGGTCAATTTTTTTAGTCTAATAGTTTTTATTATAATACGGTTGTGGGTTTAATAGTTTGTGGTATTTCTATTGGCTTAATTAACGTATTAGGTAATTGTTTTTTGAAAAAAGAAGGCTTTCAGTGATGAAAGCCTTTTTTTGATTGAGTTTGTTTGTTTTAATTTGGTTAGAAATGAAAATAATTTATCGTTTCTAACAATGCTTTATTATTCTAAAGATCTTAACAATCCCGCTGGTACTTTGTCAACATACATTTGGTTTTGTACTCCATTAATTGATTTTGAATCTTCAAAATAAGGGAATTGTTTTCCTGTAGTTTTTTTAACCATTTTGGCAGTTCCAGTAATTTTTCCAATGGCAGTACTCAAAAGAGGTTCTGAAGAAGTACCTAAAACACCCAAATTGGTTATGTTTTCTTTTAAAGAATATGTTGGTGTTAAGCCATTAAAATAATCACCAAAATCATCAGCGTTTACAATTTTTAGAACAATAGGCTGCATTGCATAACGATGATGTGGATTTCTGTTTTCTTTTCCAAAAGTAGGTGAGTCATAAATGGTTATAGATCCTACATTTTTTCCTGTAGTTATATCTCCAATCTGAACCACATCGATATAAGGTTTTAAACCATTGATTATCAGTTCGCTTGCAGAAGCAGTGCTTTTTGTTGTTAAGATGTAAACCTTGGTAAGGTTTAAGCTGTTTACCGCTGTGCCTTCAATACTGCTTGTAAATAAATTATTCAATGCGCTTGGGTCTTCGGATTCGAAATAAGCATTGATTTTGTCATTCCATCTCTGTTTAGAAAATACTTTATCGGTAAATTGCCCTGTTATCATGCTGGCCAAACGTGTTGCTGTTTGTACAGAGCCGCCACCATTGTATCTTAAATCTAAAACTAAATCGGTAATACCTTGTGATTTTAATGAACCAAAAGCCTCATTCAATTGCGAATCATAGTTTGGATAAAATCCGTTATACATAAGATATCCAATTTTATGGCCTCCAGTTTCAATTACATTGTTTATTAAAATTGGATTCTCGGAAAGTTCTGTTTTTGTTAATTTTACCGATTTTCCGTTAGGCGTAATTTGACCATTATTATAATCAGCTAAATTTAAAGTGTAGTTTTCTGCATTTAATAATAAGGTTTGGTAATTGCTTACTGTAAGTTGAGTTCCATTTACACCATAAAAAATGGCACCACGTTTAATGTCTTTTGTTGAAGCATCAGAATTGGGTATGATATAACGTACCCAACCAAATATATCATTAGAATCTGAAGCTTTACGGTAAAGACCAAAATCTACACCGTCATTTTTGGTAGTTCCTTGTAGCATTCCTTCCAATTCTCGATAATCGCTTACAATCCAACTGAATCGATCGATCGATTTATCAACTCTTAGCGCATCAAATAAAGCTTCTGGTTCTGGATATCCTTTTAAGAATGTATTTAAATCGGCTTGATTGGCAAATCGGGTATCTGCTAAATTAGGAACATCGGCTTGCCATAAATAATATAAATTGAGGCCTTTCCAGATAAAATCATTTACCTCCAAGTACTCTGGAGCTGCAACATCGTCCATGTCTTCGCAACTCTGAAAAGTAAAAAGGGCTATGAATAATAAAAGTGTAATTTTGAAAGATGCCTTCATGTTAAGAATTTATTTGTAGGTATAGAACGCAAAAATACTAACTTTAGTTTAAATTAAACTTTTTTTGTAACAAATATAATTGTGAATCGTCTTGATTATATAACCGAATTAATATAGCCGTTTTATGAACCAAAATGAATTTGTGCTTTTAATCAATCCATTCAAAGATAAACTCTTTCGATTGGCCAAGCGATTACTCGTGAGCACAGAGGAAGCAGAAGATGCTACTCAAGAAATTTTGGTAAAATTATGGAGTAAAAATGGAAGTTTAGAATCGTATAATAGTGTCGAGGCAGTGGCAATGACAATGACCAAAAATTATTGTTTGGATCAGTTAAAATCGAAAAGAGCGGGTAATCTTAAAATTGTTCACAATAATTTCACCGATAGAGAGCCAAGTTTAGATAAAAAAGTTGAAGATAACGATAGTTTAAATTGGGTTGAAAAAATTATAGACCAATTGCCGGAACAACAACGACTGATCATTCAGTTACGGGATATAGAACAATGCGAATTTTCGGAAATCGCAAAAATAGTAGAGATGAATGAAACTGCCGTGAGAGTGGCACTTTCAAGAGCAAGAAAAACGATTAGAGAATATATGTTAAAAACACACAGTTATGGAGTTCAATAAAATGGAAGGACTTTTAGAAAAATACTTTGAAGGAGAGACAAGTATTGCCGAAGAAAATGTGTTGAAAAACTATTTTTCTTCTTCAAATGTAGCGCCACATTTAGAACAATACCGACCACTATTTGGGTATTTTACTGAAGCAAAAGAACAAAAGTTTGCAAATGAGGTATTACTAGTTTCTAAAAAAAGAAAAATGGCATGGTTGTCAATAGCAGCATCTATTGTGGTTTTGATGGGAGTAGGAACATACAGTTATTTCAATGAAAATGCAGTAAATGAAAACAAGGAGCTGGGAACCTATGATGATCCTAAGGAAGCTTTTGAAGCAACGCAGAAAGCATTGGCGATGTTATCCGATAATGTAAATGTCGGTGTTGAAGGGGTGCAATATCTTCAGGTATATCAAGTGACCAAAGAGAAAGTATTTGTTGAATAAAAGGAATAAATGTCAGAATAAATCAGATTTTGTTTTGCGTGAGTGATGGCAGTGGAGCTCTTTTTTTGATCCCGTTTTTTACGGGATAAAAAAAAAGCGGGAACGTACAGCACGACCCGTAGGGACACGCCCAAAAGATTTTAAAAAATTAGTTGAAGAAAATAAAAATAATAAAAATAAAGCGAGAGTGATTCTAGAGCATTCAAGCCCATTAGTTGAATTGAATTTTAAAAATAATCATTAAATCAAAATAAAATGAAGAAGTTAATAATCACATTAGTAGTAGTATTAGTATCAAGTCCGTTTTTTGCGCAAGGAGCATTCGATAAATTTGACGGTCAAGACGATGTAACATCGATTGTTGTCAATAAGAAGATGTTTGAATTGATGAGTAAAGTAAAAGTGGATACCTCCGATAAAGAGGCACAGCAATATATGAATCTGATAAAGAAATTGGATAATTTGAAAGTGTTTACCACTCAAAGTACAAGGGTAGAAGGCGAAATGAAAACTGCAGCAGAGAAGTATATAAAAACTGCAGGTTTGGAAGAATTGATGCGTGTAAATGACAAAGGAAGAAACATTAAAATAATGGTGAAATCTGGAGCAAAAGACTCACAAATTAAAGAGTTGCTTATGTTTGTTGAAGGAGGGAAAGATGAAGACACTGTTTTGATGTCATTGACAGGAGACTTTGATTTGAATGAGATTTCGGTCTTGACGGATAAAATGAAAATTCCTGGAGGTGATGATTTGAAAAAAGCAACTAAAGGTAAAAAGTAAAATGAAAGTCATATTATTTATAATCACGTTGCTTGTCAGTTTGGTTTTTGGAAGCTGTAACTCAGAGCCTACTTTACAAAAATACTTTGTTGAGAATACCGAAAACAAAGATTTTATTGCTTTGGACATTTCATCAAATATTTTGAATGTTGATAAAACCAAATTGACTGTTGCACAAAATGAAGCATTGCATTCTTTTGATAAAATGAATGTTTTGGCTTTCAAGTTGAATGAGAAAAACAAGGCTCAGTTTGAAGTAGAGCGTGCTAAAGTGAATTTAATTTTAAAAGATCCAAAATATCAGCAGTTGATGAAGTTTGGTTCAGGCAAACAAGGTGCTTCGGTAAGTTATGTGGGGACAGACGAGCATATCAATGAATTTGTGTTTTTTGCGAATAAAAACGATGCTGGTTTTGCAGTTATCCGAGTTTTGGGAAAAGACATGAATCCAACGAACATTATGAATATGATTTCGGTTTTGAAAGAATCCAAATTGGATTTGGAGCAATTAAAACCATTGCAGGAATTAATCAAGAAATAAGGTTGAATTTAATTTTAAAAAAGCGTTTCGATAGATTTCGAGACGCTTTTTTTATGTTTATTTCTGATTGGAATTTGAATTAATATTCCACAATTAAATTTCGCGAAGATACTCAAAGGAGGCACAAAGGTTCGAAAAGAAAAAAAGGATTATTTAAATTGTGTTTAAAACCTTTGTGAATCTCTATGAATTCTTCGCGTTTCTCTGTGAAATAAAATCTAATGCCTACTTTGGGCTAAATACGTTGCCCAATCGTTATGTGTGTTTAAGTTTTTTAGGATGCAGGAATCGGTTACTGTTATTGTTGTTATTTTGGAAGGAATTATTTTTTTGATTTCCAAATCCAATCTGTTGTTTTCATCGATTGGATTAAGTAAAAGTAAAGGTTCCCAAAATTCAAAATCTAGCTTTATCGGATGACCATTTTTACCTTCGAAATTTGGAAGTACAATTTGGTTTTGTTCTGCAATAATGTTCTGCAATTCTGTTGTGTTCAATATCGGAATGTCAATGGGATTAATTAATACCGATTTGTTTTTGGAAATTTGCCTCAAAACGGTTTGGAGTGTTGAGAAAGATCCAAGTTCAGGATTTTGGTTTATGAGAACTCTTACGTTTAAATTTTTATATGAAACAAAATGTAATTGTGCTTCTGTAAACCAAGCAATTTTATTTAAATATTCTTCGTAACGATAACCCAATCCGATATAAACTTCGGTTATTGTTGAAGTTGAAATTCGGTTCAATTGCTCCAAAATCCAATAGGTGTTTTGATATTCCAGCAAGCCTTTTGCAATGCCCATCCTCTGTGATTTGCCGCCGGCCAACAATACAAATACTGTATTATTTTTCATAATAAACTTTCAGTAATTCGGAGGCGACGCTTATGGCAATTTCTTTGGGAGAATTACCACCCAAATCCAATCCTATCGGACAATGAACTGGTTTGATCCCGGGTTCAAAATTCAATTCGTTTATCAATAAGTTGTTGAATTTGTTTTTCTTGGTTTTGCTACCAATTAATCCAATATATTTGGTTTGTTCGTGAAGTGCCAAAGCTGTAATTTCAAAATCCAGTTTGTGGTCGTGTGTCAAAATAACAACGTAACAATTCGGTCCCCAGTTTATTGTTTGTTTATAAAGGTCAAAAGGAATGGCACTGTAAGTAACCGTTTGGTCAATTTCGATAGTTTCTCTCCAATCTTCCCGAGTGTCAAGAAGAGTAATAGCGAAAGGTGTGTCTTTTAAAACCTCGCATATGGCAACACCTATATGTCCAGCTCCAAAAAGGTATAATTCTGGGGATTGATTCATGGGTTCAATAATTAATTCTACTTTTCCTCCGCAACATTGTTCAAATTCGGGGCCTAAAGTATAACTGGTTTCAAAAATTTTATTTTCTCTAATGGCGCGAACAGCTTCATCTATTACCTGAAATTCTAATTTTCCGCCTCCAATCGTTCCATATATTTCTTTTTGTGGCGTGACAATCATTTTTGAAGCTACTTTACATGGAGCCGAACCAAGAATTTTAGTAACGGTAACAAGTGCAACAGGTTTCTTTTTGTTTTTAAAATCTTGTAATAGTTCAATCCAATTGTTCATTAAAAATAAGTATTCGTTTGGGATTTTAATTTGTCAATCAGTTATACAAGATCGTAATCACTTAAAGGCAAGTTGTAATACCGCTTTCCTGTTAGTTTGAAGATTGCATTGATTATGGCCGGGGCAATTACCGGAACGCCAGGTTCGCCTACACCTGTTGGTCTTTCTGAGCTTTCTACAATTTCTACGTGAACTTTTGGTATTTCATTCATACGAATCATTCTGTAGTCACTGTAACTGTTTTGTTCAATAGCTCCATCCTTAGCTGTGATTTTACCGTAATAGGCTAATGACATTCCGAAAACAGCAGCACCTTCCAATTGAGATTTTATGGTGTCCTTATTAACTGCTATTCCGCAATCAATAACAGTATGAACATTATGTACTTTTACTTTGTCATCAACCATTGAAACTTCGACAACGGAAGCTACATAGGAATAAAAACTATAATGAACCGCTATTCCGTGCACATGCCCTTTGGGTAATGGTTTCCCCCAATTGGCATTTTTTGCTGCCATTTTCAAAACATTTTTGAGGCGAGCTGTATTGTATTTTATGGGGTCTTTGGTGTCTTCTATTCGATCGTCACCAATTAATTTTAGTCTAAATTCTAATGGATCCTGTTTGGCGGCATGTGCCAATTCATCGGCAAAAACATTGATGGAAAATCCATGTAGAATATTAATCACCGAACGCATCCATCCAATTCTAACCATTGCAGGGGCTTGACCTGATTCAACTTTGAAATTTTTTATGGCAAAAGGAACGTCAGCAGCACTGGAGGCTTCCCATCCGGCAGGATAATCGGTGCCTGGTTTAAAGGTGGACATTATTGAGGGAAATGCAGAGCGGTGCAACCAACCTGTAACATTGCCTTGCGGATCCAGCGAAGCTTTCATGTATTGTGAACTTACGGTATGATAATAACCATGTTTTATGTCGTCTTCCCTTGACCAAACCACTTGTACAGGTGCATTGATGGCTTTGGAAACCATAGCCGCTTCTACAATATAGTCGGGTTTTGATTTTCGTCCAAAACCACCACCAAGGAAAGTGACATTTATAGTAACTTTATCTAGCGCGGTTCCCAAATAATTAGAAACTTCCTCTCTGGCAGATTGTGGAGATTGAGTTGGTGCCCAAACTTCACAAGTGTCCCCTTGAACCCAAGCTACCGCATTGGGAACTTCCATCGGGGCATGCGCCAAGTGAGGTAATTGAAAAGTACTTTCGATAACTTTAGCAGCTTCGCTAAAAGCTTTGTTTACATCTCCAATTTCTTTTTCAACTTTGCCTGCTTTATGAACTCTTTCGGTTAATTCGGCCATGTATTTCTCGGAATCATAACCTTCGTTTTTGCCATAATTCCATTGTATTTCAAGAGCTTCTTTTCCTTTAAATGCGGCCCAAGTATTCGAAGCAATAACCGCAACGCCACCAAGTGGACCGAAAGGTTTTTCGATTCTTGGAATTTCGATTACATCTTGTACACCACGAATTTTCATGGCTGCTGTTTTGTTAAAAGATTTGACAGTTCCAAAAGTAACGGGGCATCTTGCTATGGCAACTATTTTCATGTTGGGTAAGCGTTTGTCAATACCATAAACAGCACTTCCGTTTGCAAAATCTTTAACATCAACACTTTTTAGCGTTTTACCAATATATTTGAAATCTTTAGGGTTTTTATAACTAATGGTTGTTGGAACTGGCAAAGTTTTTACTATTTCTACCAATTCTCCAAAGCCTATTTTTTTTCCGCTGGAATGAATAATAAAATGGTTCTTGGCCGTACATTCACTTTCGGGAACTTGCCATTTTTTTGCGGCAGCGGTTATAAGCATCATTCGAGTCATGGCACCCATTGTTCGCATGGTGTCGTAAAAATCGGCTACACTTCTGGAGCCATCGGTGTTTTGGTCACCATATTTGGCGTCTCCTGTGGCTTGTTTTACTGAGACTCTATTCCAATCGGCTTCCATTTCATCAGCAACTACAGAGGTCAAGGAAGTTCTTACTCCATTACCCATTTCGGAGCGAGCAGCAATTATAATAAGACTTCCGTCCGAATTTAATTGTACAAAGAGATTAGGATTAAATTCAGTTACAGTTCCCGATTCGGTATCTTGAGAGAATAAAGTGTAATTACAGGCTAAGATTAATCCACCAGACGCTAATCCCATGTTCTTGATAAAAGCCCTGCGACTTATGTTTTGAATTTCATTCATGACTAGCGTTGTTTTTTAAGTTCTACGGTATGTTTAATGGCATTTTTGATACGCTGGTAAGTGCCACAGCGGCAAATATTACCACTCATGGCATCGTCAATATCAGTATCCGAAGGGTTTTTATTAGAATTGAGTAGAGAAGTGGCCGTTATTAATTGTCCAGGTTGACAATAGCCGCATTGGGGCACGTTGAATTCTTCCCATGATTTTTGTAATAATTGCAAATTTTCCGCTGTACCCTCAATAGTTATAATGTTTTTGCCGACAACCGTTGAAACAGGAGTCAAGCATGAATAGGTAGCGACATTGTCAACTAATACTTTGCAAGCGCCGCAAGCACCAATGCCGCATCCAAATTTGGTCCCAGTAAGACCGATGATGTCTCTTATAGCCCAAAGTAAAGGCATTTCTTGATCAACATCTATTGTGTATTTCTTCTTGTTTATGAGTAGTGTTGTCATTTGGATTTCAATTTTGCAATTAGGAAGTTGAAAGTTATGACTTTTTTTAAAATTTGTGTTTAAATTTTTTAAAGAAGATATGAGTTTGGGTTTAATGTAAAAAAAAACAGCAGCTATAAAGTTTTGATATAGCTACTGTTTTATGCTGAGTATTAAATGATTTCTAATAAATCGATTTCCTTATTAATTGATATCGTTCTTTGCTTTTGGAGGAAATTTGAGATAAACTGTATTTACCAAATAGCTTGTCAAAATATAATTTTGATTTTAGGTAATTTTTATTTTCATAATAGTAATTTCCAAGAGACTCATAGATTTCAACCGATTCATAGCCCTTGTCGGCAATTCGTTCATAGGTTTTTTGGACATCTACAAGTACATATTTTTGTTTACTTACACTATCATATCGAACGGTTTGCGAATTAGCAGTTATTGTAGCCAAAAGTATAAAGGCAAAGCTTAAAAATAGGGATAAATTGTATTTTGATGATTTTGCAGTTTTTTTCATGGACTAAATTTGTTTTGGTAGAAAGGGATTACTAATGTGTTTAATTTGAGTAAATTAACGTTTTTATTTGCTGTATATTGCATTAGAATAAAAAAAATAATTAAAAATTAACAATAATATTGATTTGCGCTTCCATGAAATTCCGCTTTGAAACCAAAAAGAGTATTAAAAAAGGGCTATATAAGCCTACTTTTTTAATACTCTTTTTGATTTTGTGACCACGGTGGGATTTGAACCCACACGCCCTTACGAGCACCACCCCCTCAAGATGGCAAGTCTACCGTTTCTCCACGTGGCCTTAAAAAATAAAAGGTCAAGTAATAAATTACTCGACCTTTTGTGACCCGACTGGGGCTCGAACCCAGGACCCCATCATTAAAAGTGATGTGCTCTACCAACTGAGCTATCGAGTCATTGCTTCAAGGAAAATATGTGTTGATCACTAAAATTGTGACCCGACTGGGGCTCGAACCCAGGACCCCATCATTAAAAGTGATGTGCTCTACCAACTGAGCTATCGAGTCATATTCTTTCCTTGAATGCGGGTGCAAATATAGGGACTTTTTTTTGAAGTTTCCAAGCAATTTTATTATAAATTTGTCTTTTTTAAACAAATAATCTTAATGCCTTAATTTGTAAGGGCTTATTCAAATGAAAAAAATTATATTATTAGGGTATATGGGTTGTGGGAAGTCTACAATCGCTCAAAAACTTTCTGGAATCGTCTCAATTCCGTATGTTGATCTCGATGAATATATCGAAAAAAACGAAAAAATGTCAATCAAACAGATTTTTGAAGATCATGGAGAAATCCATTTTAGAAAATTGGAACATACTTATTTTGTCGAATTATTGAATACTCCAGAGGAAATTATTATTGGACTAGGAGGAGGGACACCTTGCTATGCTAATAATCATGAATTGTTAATAGGGGATGAGGTGACTTCTATTTATTTGAAGGCATCGATAGATACGTTATTTAATAGATTGGTGTCTAATAAAAGCAAAAGGCCGCTTATTGCGGATAAAAGCGAAGAGGAAATGAAAGAGTTTATAGCCAAGCACCTTTTTGATAGGAGCTTTTATTACAACCATGCACAATATAAAGTGAATGTTGATGATAAATCAATCGAGGAAACGGTAAATGATATTTTAAATCTATTAGCTTAAACTGGCATAACTATCGCCATTCTTGTCGAAAACAACATCTACGTGTTCTAATAGGGAAGTAGAAAGTGATATTCCTTTAAAATCGGCTTTAATCGGAAATTTTTTGTGATTTCTGTCAACAAGGACAACGGTTTTGAACTTTTTTAAAGGAACATCCAAAAAATGCTTTACTGCATATATTAATGTAGTTCCAGAACTCAATACATCATCTACTAATATTAAGCCTTTATTGCTGTATTGTTCCTTCGTTAAGGAAGTAGTTATGGGTAATTCTGGTTTTTGTTTGCTGACATTGACTTCGCAAAGTGAAATTTTTATAGGAGAAATGGTAGACAAAACTTGAGCAATTTTTTCAGCAAAAACAAAACCATTTGTCGTAATTCCGGCAATCACAATTTCTTCTTCCTCTACAAAAGTTTCATAGATTTGGTAAGCTATTCTTTTGGTGGTGTGTTCAATTTGTTGATTGGTAAGAATAATATTTTTGCTCATGGCGTTTTGTTATTTTTTTCAAAGATAAAAAAGTTAGACGAATTTTATATGATTAAATCTGGTTTCAAAACTAAAAAGGGAAACTGAATATTTTAGTCTATTTCGTCTTCATCTTTTATTTCATTTCCAAATTCATCAATGTCTCTTCGGTCTTTTTTGGTGGGTCTTCCGGTTCCGTTTTTTCTGTAATGCTCTTTTGAAAGTTTTAATAATTCTAAGTGAGCATAGGCTTCGGCGGGAGTTTCATTTTTTCGATAAATATCAACAAGTTTGGCACCCACACGATTTTCAGGGATGTCAAGAACGGTAATAATTTGTGTGATTTGGTCTTTTCTAAAAGTGATTTTATCGGTAGGAAAAACTTCCTTCGAAGGTTTGGCAACCATACCATTTACGGTAATATGATTTTTTTTGCACGCTTCGGTTACCATATTTCTGGTTTTGTAATACCGAACACACCATAAATACTTATCTATTCTCATGAATTTTCTAAAATCGAAGTTAAATACTTTACAAAAGTAAATCATTAATGTATATTTGCGGCTTAAACTACACCTAATAATGAGCAAAATTAAGTTTTATTTTATTTTTTTGATAGCAGCAGTCGTTTTAATAAGTTCATGTAATAAAGATGATAATAATGTGCCTGTTACGCCTCCAAAACCTTACGCTGAACAGTATCCTATAGACATTGCTACTATTGAAAGTTATTTGAAAGCAAACTATATAACTGTTGTGAATAATCCGGGTGCTGTAAATGATCAGGATATTACAATTGCTGCTTTAGATGCAGACCATCCAACGTCAATTTGGGATCAAACAGTATACCCTTTAAAAAGCAGAAACGTAAATCTTCATGGTATTGTATATAAATTGTATTATTTAATATTGAGAGAAGGTACGGGTGAGTCTCCTTGCAATGTAGATGGTGTATTTACAGCTTATAGAGGTGAATATTTGGCAAGTGAAACAGCATCGGGTGTTACTACAATTACCTCGAAATTATTTCAGGAAGTAAAGTCTCCAAATACTATTTTTGAATTATACGGTACTATAAGAGGTTGGAAAGAAGTTTTTCCTCAATTAAAAAGTGGAACATCTACACCAAATGCTGACGGAACAGTTTCTTATAATGATTTTGGTGCTGCAGTAATGTTTATTCCTTCTGGTTTGGGGTATTACAGTAAAGAGCAGGTAGGTATTCCGGCTTATTCTCCGTTGGTTTTTAATGTTAAACTCTATGCTTTAAAAAGGTTAGATCAAGAAATCAACATTATAAATGGTGTGCCAGTTACAGATCCGGATGGCGTTAAGTCGTTTCAAGAGGATCGTGATGGAGATGGGTATATGTGGACTAAAAGTGAATTGCAAGATGGTGTAACTACAAATCCAGATGATACTGATGGTGATGGAACACCAGATTTCTTGGATTTTGATGATGATGGGGATAATTACGCTACAAAAGGTGAAATCAAAGATGCGAATGGAAATTATTATCTGTTTGAAAATATTCCTGATTGTTCAGGAAATACAGCCGATCCGAATAGGTTAAAAAGGTATTTGGATAAAGATTGTATCAAAATGAATCAATAATATATTAATCCCATCCATAACGAATGGGATTTTTTTTTTGATATATGTCTAGTCCTGAAATAGCAATACACAACAATAATCGTTATGAAAGAAAATGCTAATTAGTAAATCTCCCAATGTGATTAAGTATGTCCAATGAGGACTTATAAAATAAAAAACAGTAGTAAACCTGAGCTCACTACTGTCTAAAATTATGCTTTTATTTTTGTTAATCCTGTATTCCTTTTTCAGGATTAGATGTCTTTTAAATACTATTATTTACACTCATTTTAAAAGAGCTAATTCTATTGTCGTAGTATTTACTTCCATTTATCCAGCTTTTATACATTCTTAAAGTGGCTAGATTATTGTGGCTTGTTTGTGAGTTATATGAATTCAAAGACATGCCAAAAGAATAGCCTCCATAGTTTCTTTCTTCATAAAATATTGCGGTCACTTGTTGAAAACCTTGAGGGGAAAAACCTTGTGGTCCTACCGAAAGATTAATCGAAGATATTTTATCTTCAATGTTATTAATATATGCTGAATCTCCTATTCTAAGAATTGATAGATTAGGCTCTCTAATTGTATAATAAGGGAAAGGGACGTTTATTTCTACTTTATGTAGTAAAGTATTAGGATCGAAATCTGGATTGTCATACAAAGATAGTGTTATTAATGAGGCACCGGTAATTGAGGCTGTTTTATTGGTCGATGTAGCTTTTAGTGTTTTTATTTTAGTGTTTTTATTTATAAAATTCACCATAGTTTCACTATCTTTAAATAAATAAAGAATTTTGTCGCTTTCATCATAGTAAGAACTTGCTGTAAGATTTGTTTTAAAATAATCAGTTATTGTTTTTTCTTTTCCTTCTTGACCTTTGTCTAATGTAATATTTCCTTGTTTGTCTTCAGTAAAAGTAAAAGAATGTTTTGTTCCATCAATGGAAATTACATCTGTTTCTTTTTTAGAAACTTGATCTGAGTTTTCTTGATCACTTTCTGAGCATGCTACTAGAGAAAGTAATAATGTAATTGCAAATAATTTAATTAAATGTTTCATTTTGTTTTGTTATTATTTATAAGATTAATATTATGCAATGATATCATATTTTTTTTAAATAATCTAATTCCTATGTTTTTTTTTAGTCAATTTCTTTCTTTTTAGCAAAAAAATAAAAATGAACAAGAGTTATCGCTAATTATGGTAATGATAAAAACAAAGAAATCCCATTTCGTTGACCGAAAATGGGATTTCTTTGTTTTCTAATAATTGTATTCTAAGTTTTATACTAAAAAAATCCCATCTCATTTTTTACAACGAGGTGGGATTTTATATTTATAGAGAAAGATTACTTTCTTTTGATCACTCTTTCTACAGCTTCAACAATCGCTTGATTGTTTAGTTTGTATTTCTCCATTAATTGCTCTGGTGTTCCAGATTCTCCAAAGCTATCATTAACCGCTACAAACTCTTGTGGAGCTGGATGGTGTAATGCTAATACTCTAGAAACGCTTTCTCCAAGACCTCCAAGAATGTTATGCTCTTCGGCAGTAACGATACATTTGGTTTTTGCCAATGATTTTAGAATCGCTTCTTCGTCTAATGGTTTAATGGTGTGGATGTTGATTACTTCGGCAGAGATTCCTTTTGCTTCCAAAGCTTCAGCAGCAATAAGAGCTTCCCAAACCAAATGTCCTGTAGCAACAATTGTCACGTCAGTACCTTCGCTTAAAAGAATCGCTTTTCCAATTACGAATGGTTCGTCAGCAGGCATGAAATTAGGCACAACCGGGCGTCCAAAACGCAAGTAAGCTGGACCATGGTGGTCAGCAAGGGCTAATGTAGCCGCTTTTGTTTGGTTGTAATCACAAGTGTTGATTACAGTCATTCCTGGTAACATTTTCATTAATCCAATGTCTTCCAAGATTTGGTGTGTAGCTCCATCTTCTCCAAGAGTTAATCCTGCGTGAGAAGCACAAATTTTCACATTTTTATCTGAATAAGCAACAGATTGACGAATTTGGTCATAAACTCTTCCTGTAGAAAAGTTAGCAAAAGTTCCTGTGAAAGGAATTTTCCCTCCAATAGTTAATCCTGCTGCAATTCCGATCATGTTTGCTTCTGCAATTCCAATTTGGAAAAAACGCTCTGGGTGATTTTTCTTGAAATCATCAAATTTCAATGATCCAATTAAATCAGCACAAAGTGCCACTACGTTTTCATTCTTTTGACCCAATTCAGTCATTCCCGCTCCAAAACCGGAACGAGTATCTTTACTTCCTGTATTTGTATATTTTTTCATTTCTTAATTTAAAAAGTTGAATGCATTCATTACTGAATACTGAAATCTGAATACTGCAAACTATTAATAGTCTTGTTCGCCACCTCTATTATAGTTTTGAGCTAGAGCATTTTCAAGTTGAGCATCATTTGGCGCTTTTCCGTGCCATGCGTGAGTGTTCATCATAAAATCTACACCGTTACCCATTTCGGTATGCAATAATACACAAACAGGTTTTCCTTTTCCGGTTCTAGATTTAGCATCTGTCATGCCAGCAATAATTGCTTCAAGATCATTTCCTTCTGTAATTTCAAGAACGTCCCAATCAAAAGCTTCAAATTTAGCACGGATACTTCCCATACATAAAACTTCGTCGGTAGTGCCATCAATTTGTTTTCCGTTAAGGTCGATAGTAGCAATAAGATTATCTACTTTTTTTGCAGATGCATACATAATTGCTTCCCAGTTTTGACCTTCCTGTAATTCACCATCACCGTGTAGTGTATAAATAATATGGTTATCACCGTTTAGCTTTTTAGCCTGTGCAGCACCAATTCCTACAGATAATCCTTGTCCTAATGAACCAGAAGCCATACGAATACCAGGTAATCCTTCATGTGTTGTTGGGTGTCCTTGCAAACGAGAGTTCAATAATCTGAAAGTAGCCAATTCCTTTATTGGGAAATAACCGCTTCTTGCCAAAACGCTGTAAAATACAGGTGAAATATGTCCGTTCGAAAGGAAGAATAAATCTTCTCCAATTCCGTCCATGTCAAATCCTTTTTTGCGATCCATAAGGTTTTGGTACAAGGCCACTAAAAATTCGGTACATCCAAGAGACCCTCCTGGGTGACCTGAATTAACAGCGTGAACCATACGAAGAATGTCTCTTCTTACTTGGATAGTTAAATCGTTTAATTGTTGTGTGTTAGGCTTCATTTTGTGTGTAAAAGTTAAACTGCTGCAAAAGTAATTTTTATTTTGGCGTAAGACAAATGATTTCAAGTACAATTTCAATGATAAAGGCAATTTTAATTACAATTTCAACTATTGCCTTGTGTGAAGTAGAAGAGATAAAATTTAAAATCTACAATCTAAAATCTGTAATCCGACTTCATCTGGGCGTGCCACCATAAGAAAAAGGGGCTGACTAATAGTATCGATTAGTCGCCCCTTTTTCTTATGCTGTCGGGCTATCCGCGCTACTTCGGTAGCTAGCTTTTATCCCTCACGCAATCGTTAAGCCAGATATTTAGTGATTAAAAACGAATTGATTTATATTTTATTCTGTAGGCCACTCCATCCGCCGCCATTATGGACATCAGTATATCCGTGTGTTTTCAGGATACTTTTGGCTGATGCGCTTCGCATACCCGATGCGCAACAGGTAATGATGGTTTTATTTTTGTCTTTCAATTGAGTCAAACTGTTTTTTAAAACATCAACAGGAATGTTTATGGAATCTTTGATGTGACCGCCAGCATATTCCCCTTTGCTTCGTACATCTAGGATAATGGCACCTTTTTTCACAAGATCTGCATAATCTACAGTTGTCCCGAAACCGAATATTTTTTTTAGTTTATTTAGCATTTTATTTTTTATTTGGATTGATAATAATTGACGTCAAGCCATGAGCCTCCATTGTAGCAGTCGATTTCTTTTTGAGAAAGATAATGCTGCGCTTGTCCGCTTCGGTTTCCGGAGGCACAACAAAGAACCAAGGGTGATTTTAGGTTCTGGATTTCTTCAAATCGCTCTTGAACTTCATTCAGTGGGATATTAATTGACCCAACAACGTGACCTCCGCTGTATTCCTCTCGCGTTCGTACATCTACAATCGTGCATCGTTTTTCTTTAATTATATTTTCTAATGTCATAGTGTTTGCTTTAAAGTGTATTGTTTATATAATGCAAAATTACAACAGAAATTAAGGATGTACAGTAACTTTTGTTACACAAGTTTTTTTATCCAATCTTTCATCAGATTTTCAGGTTAGATGTCTCAAATATTATTTATAGGCGTGAATAGATTGTCCTACAAGTTTCCAATCGCCATTTATTTTTTCAAGTAATCGAATTTCATGCGAAAAGGTTTTCTTACCATCTTTCGCAATCGATACTTCATCATGACTGACCCAAGCATTATCGTCATGAATACTCATTTTATAATTTGTATTTATGGAGGTACCACCACTGGAGTTTGCAATCGGTTTGATAATGTTTTCAGCAGGAATATCTAACGTTTTACCATCAACAGTCGAAATCAAAATTTTGCTATAAGGCTGAATGTGCCAGCATGCAGCATGTGTTTTACTGTCGCCCAATCTCCAACTGGAAGATTCTTTCTCAAGGAGACTTTTAATGGCTTGCGCATCATCTGTTTTTGAATTACAACTCAGTAAAATTAAACTCGGTATAAGATACAGGACTAATTTCAATTTCATGATAGTGTGGTTTTTGGTTATTAGAGTCGGAAAGATACGTTTTGTCTAAATTAAATACTAAAACATTTTTAATTTCGTAATTACCTAATAAGTATTTAAATTTTGACTGTCATGAATCCGGTTTTCATTCATCGGAAGGAAAATTTTTTGATGCGGGTTTTAAATTAGACTATCTTTGCCGACTGATAAAAAGCCTATATGAAGTTTGATTTACTAAAAACAGATCCGCAATCGAAAGCTCGTGCGGGAAGTATTACTACCGATCACGGTGTTATTGAAACGCCTATTTTTATGCCTGTTGGAACGGTTGCATCAGTAAAAGGGGTGCATCAACGGGAATTGAAGGAAGAAATAAACCCAGATATTATTCTTGGAAATACATACCATTTGTATTTGCGTCCACAAACCGAAATTCTTGAAAAAGCGGGTGGATTGCATAAATTCATGAATTGGGATCGTAATATTTTGACCGATTCCGGAGGATATCAAGTGTATTCCCTTTCGGCAAACCGAAAAATTAAGGAAGAAGGAGTAAAATTCAAATCACATATTGATGGTTCGTATCACTTTTTTACGCCAGAGAATGTGATGGAAATTCAGCGTACCATTGGGGCAGATATTATTATGGCTTTTGATGAGTGTACGCCTTATCCATGTGATTATCGTTACGCTCAACGCTCAATGCACATGACACACCGTTGGTTGGATCGTTGTATCAACCATTTAGAAAAAGTGCCAGTAAAGTATGGTTATGACCAAACTTTTTTCCCAATTATTCAAGGAAGTACTTATAAGGATTTGAGAAGACAATCGGCAGAATATATTGCCAATTCCAACCAACAAGGAAATGCGATTGGTGGACTTTCGGTAGGGGAGCCTGCAGAAGAAATGTATGCCATGACCGAAGTGGTTTGTGAAATTCTACCTGAAGACAAACCTCGTTATTTGATGGGAGTGGGAACGCCAATCAATATTCTGGAGAATATCGCTCTTGGAATCGACATGTTTGACTGTGTGATGCCTACGCGTAACGCCAGAAACGGAATGTTATTTACGGCCAACGGAACGATCAATATCAAGAATAAAAAATGGGAAGCCGATTTTTCTCCATTGGATGAAATGGGATATACATTTGTAGATACGGAATATACCAAAGCGTATTTGCGTCACTTGTTTGCTGCCAATGAATATTTGGGGAAACAAATTGCCACAATCCACAATCTAGGTTTTTATATGTGGTTGGTTCGTGAGGCCAGAAAACATATCTTAGCAGGCGATTTTAAACCATGGAAAGAAATGATGGTAAAAAATATGAGCCAAAGATTATAAAAGAAGTTTAAAAGTTTAAGTGTTTAAAAGTTTAAAGTTCTCTCGAAACTCCTAAACTATCTTAAACTCTTAAACCATATTTAAACCTTTAAACACAAAAGAATGCTAACAATAATAGACAAATACATTTTAAAAAGATATTTAGCCACTTTTGCGGTGATGCTTTTGTTATTTGCTCCTATTGGGATGATTATTGATATATCCGAGAAGATCAATAAAATGATTGAGAATAAAGTGCCGGTTTTAAAAATCGCCATTTATTACTATCATTTTACGATTTACTTTATGAATAACCTCTTCCCGATATTTTTGTTTATATCGGTGATTTGGTTTACCTCAAAATTAGCAAATGACACAGAGATTATTGCCATTCTGAGCTCTGGAATTTCATTTACTCGATTCATGAGGCCTTATATTATTGGGGCTTCCATCGTATCTGTTATCGTTTTGCTTATGGGGTTTTGGGTTATTCCCGTATCAAGTGAGGGTTACAATAATTTCCGGTACACCTATCTGCGGAATGATGGGAAGGCGCTCATGCGGGGTGATAATACAGATGTTTACAGACAGATAAGCGATAATGAGTTTATCTATGTAAATAGCTTTAATAATGAGTCTCAAATGGCTTATAATTTTTCATTGGAGCGATTTAAAAAAGAGAAATTAGAATATAAAATCACGGCCAGCAGAATCAAATGGAATCCTAAAGAAAAGAATTATTCTTTGTTTGATTATACCAAAAGAATCGTTGGGAAAGAAGGGGATGTGATCGAAAAAGCACCGGAAAAGAAGATGAAGTTCAGTTTTGATCTGGAGGATTTGGCGCCGGTGGTTTATATTGCCGAGACTCTAAGTCTTGGTGATTTGAAAGCTTTTATCGACAAGGAAAGAAAACGTGGTTCATCCAATATCAATGTTTATTTGGTTGTTTTGTATAAAAAATTCAGTGTTCCTGTTTCAGCATTTATATTGACTATTATAGCTGTTTCCGTGTCTTCGATGAAACGAAGAGGAGGGATGGGAGTCAATTTGGCCATTGGAATTGCCGTGGCATTTTCATTTGTCTTTTTTGATAAGATATTTGGTGTCTTGGCCGAAAAATCTGCATTTTCGCCACTCCTGGCTGTTTGGTTACCCAACATTGTTTTTGGAATATTAGCTGTTTATTTATTACGAAATGCGAAACGATAATTTAAGAAGTTACCTTAATCTACATTTAATTGTTTTTATTTGGGGATTTACAGCAATTTTAGGGGCATTAATTACGATACAGTCTCAATTTTTAGTTTGGTATAGAATGTTTTTTGCGGCAATATTTATTGCTGTTTTTCTTGCTGTCAAAAAGAAATCATTTAAAGTTGCTCCCAAGTCATTAGTTAAATTCATAATTGTTGGTCTTTTGATAGCACTGCATTGGATTTTCTTTTTTGAAGCGATAAAAGTCTCAACTGTATCCATAACCTTGTCTGTTTTTTCATTGGGTGCATTTTTTGCCTCCTTGTTGGAACCTTTATTTTACGGTCGAAAAGTACTTTGGTATGAGGTTTTCTTTGGACTGATTATCATTGCGGGTTTAGGATTAATCATGCAGGTGGAGATTAATTACTGGAGCGGTATGTTATTGGCATTGGTTTCCATAATATTGGGAGTATTATTTACTTTAATAAATGGAAAGTTAATCGCAGATCATGACCCATCGGTGATTTCATTTTATGAATTCTTAGCCGGTTTTATTTTTATTTCAATCTATTTTTTATTTCAAGGTTCTTTCAATGCAGATTTTTTTGTGTTATCTGCCAAAAACTGGATTTTGATTTTGATTTTGGCATCCATTTGCACCGCTTATGCTTTTACGGCTTCGGTAAAAGTAATGCGACAATTATCACCATACACGGTTATGTTAACGACTAATTTAGAGCCTGTTTACGGTATTGTACTGGCTTTTTTTATCATTGGCGGAAAAGAAAAAATGAGTACGGAATTTTATATTGGAGCCGTTGTAATTGTAATTACGGTGCTCTTAAACGGTATTATAAAACATTATAGAAAAGAAGATGAATTGTAAGATTTTTAATTGCCGTAACACCTATTTTTTCTACTTGAATAAAAAAATAAGTGTATAACGATATTAAATTTTATATTTGCAGTTCCAAATCGAAAAATTAAAAACAATAATAAATACGCACAAATCCTATGGAATATTTAGATTTTGAGCTTCCAATAAAAGAACTTGAGGAACAATTAGATAAATGTGTTGTTATTGGTTTAGAATCGGATGTTGATGTTACCAATACTTGTAAACAAATCAACAAAAAATTAGAGGAGACCAAGAAACAGATTTATAAAAACTTAACTGCTTGGCAACGTGTGCAGTTATCAAGACATCCAAGCAGACCTTATACTTTGGATCATATCAAAGGGATTTGCGGAGATACTTTTCTGGAACTTCATGGGGATAGAGGTTTTAAGGATGATAAAGCCATGATTGGTGGTTTAGGAAAAATTGGAGGACAATCTTTTATGATTGTTGGACAGCAAAAAGGATTCAATACCAAAACGCGTCAGTATAGAAATTTTGGGATGGCAAATCCTGAAGGATATAGAAAAGCATTGCGTTTGATGAAAATGGCAGAGAAATTTAATATCCCTGTAGTTACTTTAATTGACACTCCGGGTGCTTATCCAGGTTTGGAAGCGGAAGAACGCGGACAAGGTGAAGCTATCGCAAGAAATATTTTTGAAATGGTTCGTTTGAAAGTGCCAATCATAACTATTATAGTTGGTGAAGGAGCATCAGGTGGAGCATTGGGAATTGGTGTTGGAGACCGTGTTTATATGTTGGAAAACACATGGTATTCTGTAATTTCACCAGAATCTTGTTCATCAATTTTATGGAAAAGTTGGGATTTCAAAGAGCAAGCTGCCGAAGCCTTGAAATTGACTTCTGCCGATATGAAAAAACAAAAATTAGTTGACGATATTATTCCAGAACCATTAGGTGGAGCTCATTATGACAGAGAGACTACTTTTACTACAGTTGAGCAATATATCATAAAAGGATATAATGAATTGAAAGACTTATCAACAGAGGAATTAATCGCTCAGAGAATGGATAAATACTGTAAAATGGGAGAGTTCAAAGAATAAACCGCCATTTTTAAGACCTTAATCCGAAGCCTTACAGTTTCGGATTTTTTTTTGGTTATAAACAAAAAATAGGTATTTATAAACAATAAATTATAATAACTCAATTGTGATTTTTTTTTAATTTTAGTTACTTTCGCTACATGGAAAATTTCAAAAATATAAGTCCGGTTAAAGTGGACAAAACAACAATTATTAACCTAGAAAAAGGAAAATTACCACCACAAGCATTAGATTTAGAAGAAGCAGTGCTTGGGGCAATGATGATTGATAAAAAAGGGGTAGATGATGTAATTGATATTCTGCAAGCTGATGCATTTTACAAAGATGCTCACAAATATATTTTTGAGGCCATTGTTCAATTATTCAATGACACACAACCAATCGATTTGTTGACCGTTTCGGCACAACTTCGAAAAACTGCTAAATTAGATCTTGCTGGAGGTGATTTTTATTTAATTCAGCTTACGCAAAAGATTTCCTCATCGGCACATATTGAATTTCACTCCAGAATTATTCTGCAAAAATTTATTCAACGTAGTTTAATCCGCATTTCATCTGAAATTATTGAAGATTCCTATGATGAAACTACCGATGTATTTGATTTGTTGGATAAAGCCGAATCTAAACTTTATGAAGTAACTCAAGGAAATATCAAACGTAGTTCCGAAACTGCTCAGAGTTTAGTTTTGCAAGCTAAGAAACGTATCGAAGAAATTGCAGGTCAAGAAGGACTAAGTGGTGTTGCCACTGGTTTTGATAAACTGGATAAATTAACTTCGGGCTGGCAGCCAAGTGATTTAATTATTATTGCGGCGAGACCTGCGATGGGAAAAACTGCTTTTGTATTGTCTATGGCTAGAAATATAGCTATCGATTTTGGGCATCCAGTTGCTTTGTTTTCCTTAGAGATGGCATCCGTACAATTGATTACCAGGTTGATTTCTTCTGAAACAGGTCTGTCTTCCGAGAAGTTACGTACTGGAAAGTTAGAAAAGCACGAGTGGGAGCAGCTTAGTACCAAAGTTAAGAACTTAGAAAAAGCGCCACTTTATATTGATGATACACCTTCTTTATCCATTTTTGATTTACGTGCAAAAGCACGACGTTTGGTGTCGCAACATGGTATAAAAATTATCATCATTGATTATTTGCAGTTGATGACTGCCGGTGGAAACGGAAAAGGTGGAGGAAACAGAGAGCAGGAAATTTCTACAATCTCCCGAAATTTAAAGGCATTGGCGAAAGAGTTGAATATTCCGGTGATTGCACTTTCACAATTATCTCGTGCTGTTGAAACTCGTGGTTCTAGTAAAAGACCTTTGCTTTCGGATCTTCGTGAATCTGGAGCGATTGAGCAGGATGCGGATATCGTTTCATTTTTATACCGTCCTGAATATTACAAAATTGATGAATGGGATGATGAAGAAGCCTCTCCAACTGCTGGTCAAGCAGAGATTATGATTGCCAAACATAGAAATGGTGGTATTGAAAATGTTCGTTTGAAATTTATTGGTCATTTAGGTCGATTTGACAATCTAGAAGATTACAGTGGTGGTTACGATGATTTACCATCCAGTATGAATCATGATGAAAATTCATTTATTACCAAAAATCTTCCGTCCGCAAATGAGGCTTTCGGAAGCAATTTTAATAATGATGACGATGATGATGGTGATGTTCCTTTTTAAAATTTAAAGATCGTATTTCACAACAAAAGAGAATATTTTATGAAGATAAGATATTCTTTTTTTTTATGCTTTAATTTTTGCTTATATGATTCTAGTTTACAGTAATTTAAGTTTTTTTATTCTTCTCAAATAAGAATTTTTACTATGTTTGTGCTAATAAAAAACATTTAATTTTATTAGGAAAATAGCTAAATATGGTTATATTTGTCGTTTAAAGTTATATAAAAACAGATAAAGTGCGTGTTTATTTATTTATAATAAGATAAATAGTGTAAAATTTCATCAAAGCGATAAGGAAGTTAATCATACTTACAATAAAAAGAAGATGGAAAAGAAATTAGAATTTGATAATTTAGATATTTTCCTGAAAAACAAGCAATTATCGGCGGTAATTCGTACACTAGAGTCGGATAGAAAGCGAATTGCACAGGAATTACATGACGATATATGTTCAAAATTGAATGTGATTTCGTTGAATTGCCATCTTCTGAAGATTCCTAATTTACCTGCAAAAGAGATTGAAGAAATCACCAAAAACATTATTGAATACACCTCAAAAGCTTTGAATAGTTCAAAAAAAATGACGCATAGTTTGCTTCCACCGGTATTGGATAAATTTGGTCTTCATGCTGGAATTGAAGAATTATGTGCTCAGTTAATTGACGATATTGCTATTGATATTCAATACGAGAATAATTTAAAGTTTGATTTTAAAGAGAACGATAATCATATTCATGTTTTTAGAATTCTACAGGAGTTATTTACCAATTCGATAGAACATGGGAGGGCAACTTCAATATCTGTTTTTTTTGAGGAAATTGATGGAAAAAGAACATGTAAGTATTCAGATAACGGAATCGGTTTTGATTTAAATCAATTGGAAAATCATAAGGGTCTTGGAATGAAAAATGTGGTAAGTAGAGTAGCTATTTTAGAGGGAAGCCTCTCGATTGAATCGCAAATGAATAATGGAATTTCAGTGATTTTTAATTTCTAAATTATGAAGGAAACTATAAAAATAATTTTAGCTGATGATGAAGTTCTATTCAGAAAAGGAATTTCTTTTTTATTATCTAGAGAAGAAAATATTGAAGTGATTTTTGAAGCTTCGGATGGTATTGAATTAATTGATTTTCTAAAAGGGGATAACCCTAAGCCCGATATTGTGATTATGGATTTGAAAATGCCATTGCTTAATGGGATAGAGGCCACTAAAATTATCCATAGAGATTTTTCGGATATAAAAATCATTGCCTTGACGAGTTATGATTCAAAATCGTTTATAGCCAATATGATTGATGTGGGAGCTGTTTCTTATTTGGTTAAAAATGCCACTCCTCAGGAATTATTTGCAACCATAAATGAAGTAGCCACAAAAGGATTTTATTATTCAGAATATGTGATGGACATCATTCAAAATGATTTGATTACCAATAAAAAAACCAAGTGCAGTTTTGATACCGGATTTATAACTTCTCGTGAACTAGAAGTATTACAACTTATTTGCAAGCAAAAAAGCACGATAGAAATTGGTGAAAAACTATTTATTAGTCCAAGAACTGTAGAAGGTCACAGAAATAATTTGTTGCTTAAGACAGAATCCAAAAACATTGCAGGATTGGTCGTCTATGCTATTCAAAATGCCATTGTATCTTTGGATATTTAATAGACTGAATGTTAAAAATATTTTTTTGCACGATTATAAAAGATAAAAGAAGTACTTTAATTCCTTCCAGTTATCTTTGCTTTAAAAATAGTTTTCAATGATGTGCAAAAGGATTCTTTTTATATTTATTTTTCTATTATCGATTTCCTCGAGGGCTTCTTTTATTTTGTTGCCAATGGACGAAACTACGCAGCAAAATCACCTGAAAGCGTATGGAATTACCTATTGGTGTTTAGCCAAAAACTACAAAGCCAGTTGGTTACTTAATTACCGTGGAGGTTCTTTTTTATTACCCGATGCTGAAGAAATTAGAAAAGAATGCCAAATACGAGGTGTTAGTTTTGAAGTCATTTCGGATGCTGAGGAGACATCTATTTTGAATGAGATTTCAAGTCCTTCGCAGAATATGGAAGCTGTTATACTAGAAAAAGCTCCCAAAATTGCAGTTTATACCCCCAAAGGAAAGCAGCCTTGGGATGACGCCGTTACTTTAGTATTGACGTATGCTGAAATTCCTTTTACACCCATTTACGATGAAGAAGTTTTAAGTGATCAATTATTGCTTTATGATTGGCTGCACTTGCATCATGAGGATTATACTGGACAGTATGGAAAGTTTTATGCAGCTTACAAAAATATTCCTTGGTACATAGATCAAAAGAGAGATGCTGAGGCTTTGGCGAAGAAATTAGGTTACGAAAAAGTATCTCAGGAAAAAGGGGCAGTTGCCAAAAAAATTAGAGATTTTGTAATTGGAGGCGGATTTTTGTTCGCAATGTGTTCTGCAACCGATAGCTTTGATATTGCTTTGGCGGCAGATGGTGTTGATATTTGCGAATCCATGTTTGACGGTGATCCCAGCGAAGCCAATTATCAGTCCAAACTGAATTTTAATAATACTTTTGCTTTCAAGAATTTCACTCTGGAGCGAAGACCAGAGCAATATGAGTTTTCGGATATTGATATGACCTTAAAAAGAAAGGTACCAATGGATAAGGATTATTTTACTTTGATGGAATATTCGGCCAAATGGGATTTTATTCCAAGTATGTTGTGTCAAAATCATACACAATTAATCAAAGGGTTTATGGGGCAAACGACTTCATTTGATCCAGAACTGATAAAATCGAATGTTTTGGTTATGGGAACTTGTGAGCTGAATGGTGAAGCACGATACATACACGGTGAAAAAGGAAAAGGAATGTTTACTTTTTATGGAGGACATGATCCAGAGGATTACCAGCATCAAGTTGGCGATCCAGCTACAGTTTTGGATTTGCATCCCAATTCTCCAGGCTATCGATTAATTTTGAATAACGTTTTGTTTCCTGCAGCCAGAAAGAAAAAGCAGAAAACATAGAAAAATAAATCTCAAACTGAAAAATCCAAATTCCAATTGTAACTATTGGATTTTGGATTTTTTTTGATAATTAATTCAAGGAAAATTCAAACCAAATAGGAATATGATCAGATATTTTCCGCGCTTCTTTTAAGGAAATGAATTTTTTATAAAACATAATCACATCCGATTTTATATAGTTTATGGAACTGGTTTTATAAAACATATTGTCATATTCAGACGCGAGGTAATTGTCACCTTTTGGTTTTGTTTTTAGTGATGTCTTTTGATTTTCTAAAATAGGAGCGAAGCCCATTTTCTTTAAAGGCGTAAAAACCGAATGCGATTGGGGACAATTAAAATCTCCTGCAAACAGTAAATTCAAAGTAGGGTATTCTCGTGGCAAAAGCTTGAAATATTTAATCTCAGTTTCGGGTTGCTTACTTTTTGTGATAGCATGAAAAGTAGCAATGGTAATGTTTTTTCCTTTGATTTCAAAAGTAGCAAAATAAGGTTCACGATCTATTTCCAAATGATATTTTTGCTCCAGCCAAGGTTTTCCTTTTAGTTTTAGACTACTGGTTTTCCAGATAAAAGCATAACGTTCTGTTTTATAGTTACTGCTTGAAGTGGGGTCACTTATCCGATAATCCCATTTACTTCCTTTTTGGTTGAGTGCATCAGCTAGTTTTACCACGGCCTGTGCTCCACCGTTTCCAGCCACTACTTCTTGAATTGTGATTATATCATATTCTTTTACTGTATTGACAATAAATGCAATCTCCTGATCTGATTTGGATTTACCAAAGTTTTCCAGATTCCAGGAAAGGAGTTTGGTTTGGGAATAAAAAGTATTGAAAAAAAGTAAAAAGAAAAGAAAAAATACTTTGTTCATAGATTAGGATTAATGCCCAAATATAAAGATTGTAAAAAGAATTATCAGTCTTCCGGGAAACAAAGAGTCGTTTTCAATTTGCTTCCGGTTTAAAAACATTTCCATCTTCGTGAGTATCTTTTAGTTTGCCATAATCAATTCATTCAACTTGAATGTCGATAGTTTCCTCTTTCTATATTGACGATTGTATAGGAACCCTGTTTGCTTTTTATATTGATGACATCCGATATGGGTTTGAAAACACAAGCAATATATTTTTCGAATTACTTAGTATTTATTAAAGGTCTTATTTTTTCTAATTATAAATGCCTCATTTTCTTCTTCCAAATGATAAATATCATGTTTAAATATTGAAAGGGAAAGTAATTTTACTGTAAAAAAAATAGTAATGATATTTTAATTAATTTTATTACAAACTTATTTTCGATTTAAACCCTATGCTATTTTGAAAAATTTATCTAAAATTTTAGTTTTATTCTTCCCCTTTTTAATCTTCGGTCAAGGGGCGACAAAAAAAGAAGTTAATCAGCAAGTTCAAACTTGGGTTTCATTGAACACGGTGACAAAGTTCAGTGATCACTGGGGAGTTGTTGCCGATGCCCATATTCGTGAAAATGGTTTCTTTGAAAGTAATAATTTTTATTTTTTGAGAGGCGGTGCTTCTTATATACCTAATGCATCGGTTTCATTAACGGCAGGTTATGCCCATATGTGGTTAGCTCCAACAAAAGAGGGATGGTCAACTTACGCGGATGAAAACAGAATATATCAACAAGCACAATTAATCACCAAAGTTGGAAAAGTAAGTATTCTTCAAAGATTGCGAAACGAACAAAGATGGCAAGAGAAAATGGTGAATGATGAACCCTCAGGCGAACTTCGTTTTACCGATAGAATACGTTATTTAGCCAGTTTCACTATTCCAGTATTCAGAAAAAAAAACTTACCTTCATTGGTTTTATCGGATGAGTTGTTAATTCATTTCGGCAAAGAAGTGGTCTATAATACATTTGATCAAAACAGATTGTTTATTGGAATCAAACAAAATATTAACCCCAAATTGAGTTATGATTTTGGTTATATGAATGTTTATCAAGAAAAATATTCAGGTTATCAATACGATATGAACCATACTATTCGATTGTTCTTTTACCTGAATACAGCAATAAAGCATAACGCACCTAAAGCTCCAGAGCATCATTCGGGAGACGAATAATTACCATATCTGTTTTTTTAGTAGCTAAATATCAAAGAATGATATTCCGAAAGTAATATTTAACGATTTGGTATTGAATATTTTAGTAAGTTTATGTTGTAAAATTCAAAAAGCAGGAATCCTCTTTTTGAATTGTTATTTTTTTAAAGTTTTCTTTTATAGGACGAAATGATTTTAAGAACATTCATTTCTGAATTGTAATAATAGATATTTTGTTGATTTTAAAAAATATATAATTTTTAAACTGATTAAAATGGAAGATAGCACTGGTTATTCAATATTACGGAATCCTCGATTAAATAAAGGATCAGCTTTTACTCAGGAGGAAAGAGATAAATATGGTTTGCAAGGAATGTTGCCAGAAGCAGTTGAAACCATTGAAACACAAATAGTACGTATTCAGGAACAACTGGAAAATTTTGAAAAACCCATAAATCAATACATTTTCCTGATGCAGTTGTTGGAGAATAATGAAACTTTATTTTTTAAAACAATCACCAGTGATCCTGCCAAGTTTTTGCCCCTTGTATATACTCCGACAGTTGGAGAAGCTTGTCAAAAATTTGGACAAGTAACACGAAGACCCAGAGGTTTATATCTATCGATTAATCAAAAAGATCATATAAAAGAGATTCTGCGAAATTGGCCCGAAAAAGATGTCCGATTTACTGTTGTTACAGACGGCGGACGTATACTAGGATTGGGGGATTTGGGTATTTTTGGTTTAGGAATACCCATAGGGAAATTAGTTTTATATACCAGTTGCGGAGGAGTTCCTCCAGAATATACGCTGCCAATTGTGTTGGATGTTGGTACCAATAATGAAGAGTTTTTGAATGACCCACTATATCCAGGTTTGAAATGTAAAAGAATTAGAGGTAAGGAATTTGATGATTTTGTTGCCGCATTTGTTGAGGCTATGAACGAAGTTTTCCCAAAAATTTGCATACAATGGGAAGACTTTCCAGGAGTTGATGCCATCAAGATTTTAAATACCTACAAAGAGAAAGTTTGTACTTTTAATGATGATATTCAAGGAACGGCCGCTATCGCTACTGCAGGATTTATTTCCATAAGTCGTTTGATGGAAAAAAGATTTATTGATCAGCACTTTTTATTTTTAGGTGCAGGTGCCGCAGCTTTCGGTATCGCTGATATGCTTGTTAAAAAATTCCAAAGAGATGGTTTGACTAGGGAAGAAGCTTTAAATCAAATTTGGATGTTTGATGTAAATGGATTGTTGGTAAAAAGCCGAACGGATCTTGTTGAGCATCAATTCGATTTTGCCCATGATTCAGATCCTTGTACCGATTTTGCCGAAGCAGTCCTTAAAATTAAGCCGACAGCCATTGTAGGTGTTAGTACAGTTGGAGGAGCATTTAATCAGCAAGTAATCGAAAATATGAGTGCCGTAAATGAACGGCCTATAATTTTCCCCTACTCCAACCCAACTTCTCATTCTGAATGTACTGCTGAACAGGCATATAATTGGAGTAAAGGGAAAGCCATTTTTGCTAGTGGAAGTCCATTTGCCCCGGTAAAATATCAAGGTAAAATCTTTACACCAGGCCAAGGAAATAATGTATTTATTTTTCCGGCTTTAGGACTCGCTATTTTTGCAACCGAAGCGAAGAGAGTTACAGACGATATATTATTGACTGCCGCAGAAGCTGTAGCAGAACAAGTATGTTTAGCGGATTTTGAAAAAGGTTTAATTTATCCCAATGTTACCGATATTTTGAAAGTATCAGTAAATGTCGCTGTAAAAGTTGCGGAAGATATTTTTAATTCAGGTTTAGCAGGTGTTGAAAGGCCTGAAAATATTAGTGATTTTATCAAAAGCAAAATGTACATTCCGAAATACAAATAGTCTAATTAGTTTTGGAATGTATGTAGATAATAAATTATGGAGAATTGAAAATATTGTGATTGTTAAGTTATTATGAATGTTTGTTAATTGTTTGAATATAATTGCTAATATTAATTATATTCAATATAAATTGATGAAAAAAAGTGTGATATTCTTTGTTATACTTATTTATGTATTAACTTTATTGTTAATTTAAAAGCTTGCCCCTGTTTTTAAAGTAGAGTGTATTTTGTTAATGGATTTTAAATCTGAAGTTAATGGAAAGTTTTGCACATATTTTACGGGATCATCCTGAGTTAGCCGTTTTTTTGACACTATCTCTAGGTTTTGCTTTAGGGCATATAAAAATTGGTACTTTTAAAATTGGGGTAGTTTTGGGAACTTTGTTCGCAGGGGTTCTTATTGGCCAATTGAACATCGAAATCCCCCCAATTGTCAAAACTATTTTCTTTGATTTTTTTCTTTTTGCCACCGGTTATAAAGTAGGACCACAATTTTTTCAAGGTTTAAAGAAAAATGCATTCCCTCAATTGATGCTTACAATTGTTATTTGTGTTAGCTGTTTGCTAATTGCTTTCGGGAGTTCCAAAATTTTAGGTTACGATACAGGAACTGCTGCCGGACTTTTGGCGGGAGCATTTTCAGAATCTACACTTATAGGTACTGCCTCTGAGGCGATACATCAACTTTCTATTTCTGAAGTAGAGAAAATAAAATTAATTAACCATATACCTGTTGCTTATTCACTTACCTATCTTATTGGGGCAACTTCTTTTGTTTTCTTTTTGACAACAATTGCTCCAAAGTTATTAGGAATCAATTTAGTTGAAGAGAGCGAAAAACTCAGCCAAAAATTAACTGGCGAAACGGAACATGAACCAGGTATACAATCTGCCTATCAAAGATGGATCATAAGAGCTTATCAAATAACCAATGAAAAATGGGTTGGACTTACCATATCCGAATTTGAAAAGCAAAATAAAGATTTAAGGTTAATCATTCAACGAATGAGACACAATCAAGAATTAATAGAACCTACTCCCAAAACAATTATTCAAAAAGATGATATATTGGTAATAATGGCTCAACATGGGATTATTTTGAACAGTCTCTCCAATATAGGTCCTGAAGTTTTAGATGAAGAATTGTTGAAATTCCCATTGGCACACATGGATATAACAATCACAAATAAAGAAATTTCTGGAAAAACAATTAAAGAGTTACGTAATCGTTTCGGGAATGGATTGATGTTGGATAAGATTACTAGAGAGTATCAGGAGATTCCTTTTAACTTAAATACTGTTTTACAAAAAGGCGATGTTTTGAAGCTTACGGGCAAAATGGTTCTAATGGAAAAGGCCGCCAAAGAAATTGGATATTTAGATAGACTAAGTACTGCAACTGATATTGTTTTTTTAGGATTGGGAATTGTTTTAGGCGGACTTTTTGGATTGCTTTCAATAACTGTTTTTGGCATTTCAATTACGCTGACAGCCAGTGGTGGAGCATTGGTAATGGGATTGGTTTTTGGCTGGTTGCATTCACAAACACCAATATTTGGCAGTATTCCAGAACCTGCTTTGTGGATTTTTGACAATGTTGGATTGGCAACATTTATTGGATTGGTAGGGATGGCAGCAGGGCCTAGTTTTATTTCTGGACTTCAAGAAATGGGTTTTAGCATTGTTATCGCTGGTTTTTTTGTGTCAATCGTGCCACACATAATTGGGCTATTTTTCGGAAAATATGTTTTAAAAATGAACCCAATAATTCTGTTGGGTGCTCAAACGGGGGCTGGGACTTCAACCATTGGACTTAAGGCTATCCAAGATGCTTCGGCAAGTAAATTTCCAGTTTTAGGTTATACAATTCCTTATGCATTGGGGAATATACTGTTAACGGCTTGGGGACCAATTTTGGTTTCCATGATGAATTGATTTTATATTGAACTCAAAAAATATGGATTTTAAATAGAATCAAATGTAAAGCGTTATTTTTTTTCAAATGTTTTTTTATTTCTTTATTAAAAACAAATATTAGTATTAATCTTTATAAAAAATATAAATTTATATTACTTTTATTATAAAATAAAAAAAATTAAATTTAATAAATTAATGTTATTATGGAAGCAACAAGAAGAGAACATGATTTTTTAGGTGAATTAGAAATTCCAAATCATCTATATTATGGGATTCAAACATTTAGAGCAGTCGAGAATTTTAATATAACAGGTATTCCAATTTCGAGAGAACCATTGTTCATTAAGGCTTTGGGCTATGTGAAAAAAGCTGCTGCAATGGCTAACAAAGATTGTGGTGCTTTGGATGCTAAAATTGCTGAGGCCATTTGTTATGGAAGCGATCAAGTAATTGCGGGAAAATTTGATAAGGAATTTGTTAGTGATTTAATACAAGGAGGAGCTGGGACATCCGTAAATATGAATGCTAATGAGGTTATTGCTAACATTGGTTTGGAGTATTTGGGACATAAAAAAGGAGAATATAATTTCTTGCATCCAAATAATCATGTGAATTGTTCTCAATCTACAAACGACGCATATCCTTCTGCTTTTAGAATTGCACTGTATTTAAAAATGGATCATTTTATAAAAACAGTAGAAAATCTTGAAAAAGCTTTTGCAGCAAAAGGTAGCGAGTTCAAGAAAGTTTTAAAAATGGGAAGAACTCAACTGCAGGATGCAGTACCAATGACATTGGGACAGGAATTCCACTCCTATGCAACTACAATAGGTGAAGATGTTTTAAGGTTAAGAGAGGCTCAAAGTTTAGTGTTAGATATTAACATGGGGGCAACAGCCATTGGAACTAAAGTAAATGCTCCGGAAGGTTATCCAGAAATTTGTGTCAATTATTTGGCTAAAGAGGTTGGAATTCCATTGACATTGTCGCCAGATTTGATCGAAGCAACTGTGGATACTGGGGCTTATGTTCAAATAATGGGTACAATGAAAAGAACAGCGGTCAAAATTTCAAAAATATGTAATGATTTACGTTTGTTAAGTTCAGGACCAAGAACAGGATTTAATGAAATTAACCTGCCTCCTCGTCAGCCTGGCTCATCAATTATGCCTGGAAAGGTAAATCCTGTAATTCCAGAAGTGGTGAATCAAACCTGTTTTTATGTTATAGGGCAAGATTTAACCGTGACTATGGCGGCTGAAGCTGGACAATTACAATTAAATGTTATGGAGCCGGTAATTGCTTTTGCAATGTTTACCTCATTAGATTATATGTCAAATGCAATTCAAACATTAATTGATAAATGTATTACTGGTATTACTGCAAATGAGCAACATTGCTACAATATGGTAATGAATAGTATTGGAATTGTAACTCAGTTGAATCCAATTTTAGGATACGAAGAAAGTGCCAGTATTGCAGGAGAAGCATTAAAAACTGGAAAAAGCGTACATCAAATTGCAGTTGTGGAACGCAAACTTATTACTCAAGATAAATGGGATGAAATCTATTCAATAGAGAATTTAATTAATCCTAGGTTTATTACCTCATGATTTTATTTTAACTATAGTATTAGACTAATGAAAAATAAATTAAAAATTTTGATGATAGTATCTCTAGTTCTGCTAAGCTATTCGATGTTTGCTCAGTTTAGAACTGAAAAAGATTTACTAGGTGAAAAACAAATTCCTGCAGATGCTTATTATGGTGTGCAAACGGCCAGAGCATTAGAGAATTTTCAGGTAAGTGGTGTAAAGACAAGCTTTTATCCAGATTATGTAAGGGCATATGCAATGGTTAAATTAGCCGCTGCCAGAGCTAATGCAGATGTTGGTCGCATGAAAAAAGATAGACTTGACGCTATTGAAAAAGCTTGCCAGGCAGTAATTGACGGCAAGTACCACGATCAGTTTTTGGTAGATCTTTACCAAGGGGGAGCGGGAACATCTGCCAATATGAATGCCAATGAAGTACTTGCGAATATTGCCCTTGAATTAAGCGGTCATAAAAAAGGGGAGTATAAATTTATAGAGCCTCATGACGACTTGAACATGGGACAATCTACAAATGACGTCTATCCAACGACCATTCATGTCGCATTGCTATTACACAATGATAAATTGATGAAAGAGGTAAAGTTACTTTCGGATGCTTTTCATAAAAAAGGGGATGAATTTAATAAAATACTAAAAATGGGTCGTACCGAGGGTCAGGATGCTGTTCCAATGACTTTAGGACAGGAGTTCCATGCTTTTGGTTACCAACTTGATGCAGAAATTGAAGGCTTACGTAAAAGTGAAGCTTATTTGTATGAAGAAAACATGGGAGCTACCGCTATTGGTACAGGGATTACGGCTACCCCTGGTTATGCAGAAAAATGCGCTACACATTTAGCAAAAATTACAGGAAAGCCTATGAAATTAAGTCCAGATTTGATTGCAGCCACTTCTAGTATGCAAGGATTTGTGATGTATTCATCAGCCTTGAAAAGTTTATCCGTGGCAATTTCAAAAATTAGTAGTGATTTAATTATTCTTGCTATGGGACCACGAACAGGGTTATTTGAAATCAACCTGCCGGCCTTACAACCAGGATCGTCTATTATGCCGGGTAAAGTAAATCCTGTGATGCCAGAATTAATGAATCAGATTTGCTACAAAGTGATTGGAAATGATGTGACAGTTACATTGGCTTCCTCAAATGGACTTCTTCAATTGAATGCCTACGAACCTGTAGTGGCCATTTCTATTATGGAATCTCAAGCTCTTTTTTATAAAACATTGCCTTTATTTAGGAAAAATTGTATTGATGGTATTACTGCCAATGAAGAAGTCCTGAAACATTATATTGACAGGAGTGTAGGTATAGTTACGGCACTAAATCCTGTTTTAGGTTACGAAAAAACCACAGAATTGGCAAAAGAGGCACTTTCTACAAATAAAGGAATACTCGAACTTATCCGTGAAAAGAAATTATTAACGGAGGATCAAATCAAAAAGCTTTTGGATCCAGCAACCATGACGGGTCAGAAATAATGCTTTGAAGTCTTATAGATTATATTAATCGAAAATAAATTAACTATAACTTGATAAATTATGAAAAAGATTGTTTTACTATTTATGATCTCAGTTTTTGTTTTACCGGTGCAAGCACAAAATAAAGCACCAAAAACCTCGCCAAGAATCATTATTTTGGCAACAGGCGGAACCATCGCCGGTTCCGGAGAATCAGCGACTAAAGCGGCTTATACAGCTGGAAAAGTACCTATTGACGATTTGCTAAATGCAGTACCTCAAATCCATGATTATGGAAAAATAACTGGAGAGCAAATTGCCCAAATTGGCAGCCAAGATATGAATGTGGTAACTTGGTTGAAATTATCAAAAAGGATAAATGAAATTTTCAAAAACAATGAGGCCGATGCGATAGTTGTGACACATGGTACCGATACGCAGGAGGAAACTGCCTATTTCTTGGATTTAACGGTGATGTCAGACAAACCTGTAGTGTTGGTAGGAGCTATGCGTCCATCAACAGCCATGAGTCAAGATGGTAACCGAAATTTATTGGATGCAGTAATGGTTGCGGCTAGCCCAAAAAGCCAGGGAAAAGGTGTGATTGTTGCTATGGATGAAAAAATTTATGATGCCAGAGACGTGACTAAAACCAGTACTACGAATCTGGAAACTTTTCAATCCCGTAATTTTGGTCCAATTGGATTAATTTATGATGGTAAAGTAAATTACTACTATCAATCATTAAGAAATCCTTCCAAAAAGTTTGATGTCACAAGCTTGACTTCTTTACCTCAAGTTGAAATTGTTTATGGATATGCAGATGCTAGCCCCGTGTCAGTAACAGGAATAGCAAATTCAGGCGTAAAAGGGATAGTTTATGCAGGAATGGGAAATGGTAATTTCGGAGAGCCAGTAGGAAAAGCATTGGCAGATGCTGCCAAAAAAGGAATTTTGGTTTGCCGTTCTGCAAGAGCAGGTTCCGGCAGAATTACTTTAGACAATGAAGTGAAAGATAAAGAACTTGGCTTTGTGGTTTCTGATGATTTAAATCCTCAAAAATCTAGAGTTTTATTGATGCTAGCTTTGACAACTACATCGGATAGAGAAAAGATACAACAGTTTTTCTTTGATTATTGATTAGCTGAAAAGTGAATTTTTATAAGATTCACTTTTTTTGTTTCAAATAGAATAATAGTAATAACCTTAAATACAACTATATGATTTGGATTGAATTTGCTGTTCTTATCGGAATGATTCTTATAGGGTCACAAATGAAAGGAATTGGATTAGGTGTAATGGGCATGGTAGGACTATTCGTTTTTCTTTTTGTTTTCAAAATGAAACCTACAGATCCGCCGCTAGATGTGATGTTAATTATTATGGCAATTGTAACAACGGCTGCAACCTTACAGGCATCGGGAGGATTAGATTATCTAGTGAATTTGGCTGAAAAAATTATTCGAAGCAACCCATCAAATATCACATTTATAGCGCCTTTTACGGTTTACTTTTTATGTCTGTTTGCAGGAACCGCCCATATAGTTTATTCCTTATTGCCTATTATTTCTGAAGTGTCGGCTAAGAAAAGAATTCGACCTGAACGACCATTGAGTATTTCGGTTATTGCTTCCCATTTGGCTCTTACGGGAAGTCCTATGAGTGCGGCAACAGCGGCTTTGGTGGTTATATTGGGTTATCCTGGCGCTTTGGTGGATATTATGATGATTTGTATTCCAGCATGTATCATAGGTTTGTTACTTGGTTGCTTTTCAGTTTTTAAAAAGGGAATCGAATTGAATGATGATCCTGTTTTTATTGAAAAAATGAAAGATCCTGAATTTGCAAAAAGTATGCAAGCAGATGTTGAAGGTGAAGTAAAAAGTTTAAAACCTGGAGCTAAAACTTCGGTTTTAATATTCACGTTTGCAATAGTTCTGATTGTAATTGCTGGTGCGTTCCCAAATTTAGTTCCTAGTTTTGAACCTGGCACCAAAACTCTTGCAGTTGCTGCTAATGGTTCTTTGTCTATGGTGACCATAATTAGTGTGATTACGCTTACTGCTTCTGCAGCTATGATGTTAATTACTAAAACAAGTACGACAGATGTTACTAAAGCTAGTTTATTTACTTCAATGGCTTCTGCGGTAGTGTCTGTTTTTGGGGTGGTTTGGATGAGTTCAACCTTCATGTATTCCAATAATGATATAATACAAGGAGCATTAGGAGGTATTGTTACCGACTATCCTTGGACTTTTGCTATAGCAGTTTTTATAATGGGTGTTTTGATGTTTAGCCAAGCAGCTACTACCAAAACAATGATGCCATTAGGAATTGCTTTAGGACTTCCCCCATCAGCATTGATAGCTATATTCCCAGCTGTAAATAGTGATTTTGTTTTGCCAGGATATCCAACCTTATTAGCGGCTATTAATTTCGATAGAACAGGAAGTACAAAAATAGGGAAGTACGTTGTTAATCATAGTTTCAATGTTCCCGGTGTGGTCGCAATTGGGGTGGCAATCGCAGTTGGATTTTTATTGGGATCATTTCTATTATAAATTTTAAAATTTGATAATTATGAGAAAATACTTTATTTACTTATTAATTGGTTTTTTACCAATTTTTGCAATGGCTCAAGTGGAGCAAGTGGAAAAACAAACGAATGAAGGGGATTTTTTTATTCCAGATTCCTTAAAATCGTTGATACCTGTTTCTAAGCAATCTTTGTTAAGGGATGTTGACGTAATTTTTAATTCACGTATGGCTTACAATAGCAATTTTATGGATGGCAGTCATACACTGTCAGAATTTAATGTAAACCAGCTTCGATTTGAAATGAAAGGAAAAATTCATGATAAAGTTTATTTTAGATTCCGTAACAGATATACTAGAGAACCTATTCCCGGAAATTTGGATAATATAAGTCGATCAGTCGATCTCGCTTTTTTGAGAATTGATTTATCTAAAAGCACAAAGCTTTCTTTCGGAAAATTATGTGCCGATTGGGGAGGTTTTGAATTTGATTTTAATCCTATTGACATATTAACCTATAATGATATTATTGAAAACGCCGATAACTTTTTGGTAGGTGCAGGTCTATCTCATGATTTTGCCGATGGTAAAAACTCAATTTCTTTTCAAGTATTAAATTCTAGAACCAAAACTTATGAAGAACAATATGGCAGTACGGCTCCGCCAAACATAAATCCTTCTGAATATCCATTGGCAATGGTAGGTAATTGGAGAGGAAGCTTTTTCGATGGCAAATTTGAAACCACTTATAGTTACAGTTTTTTCAACGAGGCACAAGGATCACATATGAACTATTTTGCGCTAGGAAATAAATTTAAAGCAAAGAATTTTGTTTTGTATTATGATTTTCAATACAGTGATGAAGGACTGGATCGTAAAGGAATTGTTTCTAGTATTATAAGTAGTCAATATCAATACGCAGCACAAAATGTTCTTTATGTGGAAAACTGGGTTAGAGCGGAGTATTTGGTAACTCCTAAAGTTAATTTACTTTTAACAGTGATGAATAGTAATCATTCATGGAAAGATAATCCAGATCCAAATAGCAGTTCAAAATTATCTACTAGCTATGGGCTTATTCCAACTATTCAGTATATGCCTTTCAAAGATTTCAATATAAAATTCTATGTGGCATATACAGCTAGAAGATATGAGTATACTAACTATGCTGAAAATGCTTTCGGGGTCAAAGATTATACAACTGGACTTTTAGGCTTTGGATTTATAGCTCCATTACTGGTTTTATGATTTTTATGAAACTCAATAAAAACAAAAAACCCAATCGTAAGATTGGGTTTTTCTATAAGTAAGTAATTCTAAATTGAGTTTATATAACGTTTATTTTACTTTATTAAGTACTGCTTTGAAAGCTTCAGGGTGATTCATCGCTAAATCAGCAAGAACTTTACGGTTCAATTCGATTCCGTTAGCTTTTACTTTACCCATGAATTGAGAATAAGACATTCCTTCCAATCTAGCTCCAGCGTTAATACGTTGAATCCATAATGAGCGGAAATTTCTTTTATTCACTTTTCTGTCACGATATGCATAGCACATTGCTTTTTCTACCGCGTTCTTTGCAACTGTCCAAACGTTTTTACGTCTACCAAAGAAACCTTTGGCTTGCTTCATTATTTTTTTTCTTCTTGCTCTTTTAGCAACTGAATTTACCGATCTTGGCATAATTTTATTGTTTTTTTGTAGCAGGCGTCCTGAATTTAATCAAAGGAACTTATGGCCATACTCCAAGGTTATTGAATTTATTTTTAACCTAAAGAATTATTAGATAATTCTTAATTGTTGTTTGATGCTTTTCATATCTGTAGAGTGAACTAGCGCTGAGTGAGTCAAAGCTAATTTACGTTTTTTAGATTTTTTAGTCAAGATGTGACTTTTGAAAGCATGCTTTCTTTTAATCTTTCCAGAACCAGTAACTTTGAAACGTTTCTTGGCGCTAGATTTGGTTTTCATTTTAGGCATTTTTTCCCAGTGTTTTAATTTATTATTACTTACTTAATCTTTTGTTTAAAGTTTCAGACTTCAGGTTTAAAACTGAACAATGAGAACTGATACTATTTTTTATCTGCTTTCTGCAAACTGATTACTTTTTCTTTTTAGGAGCAATAAACATAATCATTCTCTTTCCTTCAAGAACAGGCATTGCTTCAACTTTTCCGAATTCTTCTAAGTCAGTAGCCAATCTCAATAATAAGATTTGCCCTTGGTCTTTATAGATAATTGAACGCCCTTTAAAGAATACAAAAGCTTTTAATTTCGCTCCTTCTTTTAAGAATTTTTCAGCGTTCTTTCTCTTAAATTCGTAATCATGCTCATCAGTTTGAGGACCAAAACGTATTTCTTTTACTACTACTTGAGTAGATTTCGCTTTTAGAGCCTTATCACGTTTCTTTTGTTCGTAAACAAATTTCTTGTAATCCATGATTTTACAAACCGGTGGCTCTGCGTTTGGAGAAATCTCAACTAAATCCAATTCAAATTGGTCAGCTAATCTTAAAGCTTCTGCAAGTTTAAAAACTCCAGGCTCTATGTTTTCACCCACAAGTCTTACTTCTTGTACACCGCGAATAAAATTATTTATTCTGTGTGCATCCTTTTTTTCTACGCGAGGTTGGTAACCTCTGTTGCTTCTTATTGCTATGACTTTATAATTTAAGTTAAACTGTAAATACTTTTAATGTTTTTTTGATTTCCTCGTCAACAATCGAAGCAAATTCTTCTATTGTAACGCTGATATTACCTTTTCCTTCTTGACCATGGCGACGAATAGAAATGGTTCCATTTTTCTCTTCTTCCTCACCAACAATCAGCATAAACGGGATTTTCTGCATTTCTGCATCTCTAATTTTCTTTCCTATCGTCTCGCTTCTGTTATCAATTAGGGCGCGAATTTCGTGATTTTCTAGCAGATTTAAAACTTTTTTAGCATAATTTTCATATTTCTCACTCAAAGACAGTATAATTGCCTGCTCAGGCATTAACCAAAGTGGGAAATTTCCTGCCGTGTGTTCTAATAAAATAGCAATAAAACGTTCCATTGATCCAAAAGGTGCTCTGTGAATCATTACAGGTCTATGTAATTCATTATCAGATCCTTTGTAAGTCAATTCAAAACGTTCAGGTAAATTGTAATCTACTTGAATTGTTCCTAATTGCCATTGTCTGCCTAAAGCATCCTTTACCATGAAATCCAGTTTTGGACCGTAGAAAGCAGCCTCTCCGTATTCAACAACTGTATTCAGTCCTTTGTCTGCTGCCGCATTGATGATTGCATTTTCTGCTTTTTCCCAATTCTCATCAGAACCTATGTATTTATCTCTGTTCTCTTTATCTCTCAATGAAATCTGAGCTGTAAAGTTTTCGAAGCCTAATGAACCAAATACATAAAGTACTAAGTCAATTACTTTTTTAAACTCCTCGTCCAATTGCTCTGGAGTACAAAATATGTGAGCATCATCCTGAGTAAACCCACGTACACGAGTTAAACCGTGTAATTCACCACTTTGCTCATATCTATAAACTGTTCCAAATTCAGCATAACGCTTTGGTAGATCTTTGTATGACCAAGGTCTTACGTTGTAGATTTCGCAGTGATGAGGGCAGTTCATTGGTTTCAATAAAAACTCCTCTCCCTCAGCAGGAGTGTTGATTGGTTGGAAGCTGTCTGCTCCATATTTGGCATAATGTCCAGAAGTTACATATAACTCTTTTTGACCAATATGCGGAGTTACAACTTGCTCGTAACCTGCTTTCTTTTGTGCTTTTTTCAAAAACTGTTCCAAACGATCTCTCAAAGCGGCTCCTTTTGGTAACCATAACGGTAAACCTTGGCCTACTTTTTGTGAAAAAGCAAATAGTTCCAATTCTTTTCCTAGTTTTCTGTGGTCACGACGTTTCGCTTCTTCAAGTAATTCTAGGTATTCAGTTAAATCTTTCTGTTTCGGGAATGAAGTTCCATAAACACGGGTTAACTGCTTATTTTTTTCATCACCTCTCCAGTAAGCTCCAGCAACACTCATTACTTTCATCGCCTTGATGATTCCTGTATTCGGAATATGTCCACCACGACATAAATCAGTAAAAGTTGAATGATCACAAAAAGTGATAGTTCCGTCTTCAAGATTAGAAATTAGTTCTGTTTTGTAAACATTGTCTTTGTACATCTCCAAAGCTTCGGCTTTAGTAACAGGGCGCATTTTAAATTCGTGTTTTTCTCTCGAAATTTCAAGTACACGGTCTTCAATTTTCTTAAAATCAGCTTCAGTGATCTTTTGATCTTCAAAGTCAACGTCATAGTAAAAACCATTAGAAATAGCAGGTCCTAGAGTTAATTTAACTCCAGGGTACATTTCTTCAAGAACTTGAGCCATTACGTGCGATGTTGAATGCCAAAAAGCCTTTTTACCATCAGCATCATTCCAAGTATATAATGTAAGACTGCCGTCGGTCGTCAGTGGTGTAGATGTTTCAATAGTTGTACCATTAAAAGATGCCGAAATTACATTTCTGGCAAATCCTTCACTAATGCTTTTTGCAACATCCATCGGAGTTACTCCTGGAGCAAACTCTCTAACTGACCCGTCGGGCAAAGTAATCTTAATCATTGTTTTTTATATTTTAAGATTGCAAATATAAAGTATTAGCAAAACACATACAATAGATATATAAGGTTTGTTCTATATATAAGTATAAAATCCAAATAGGTGTTGTTGTAAAAGAGGAATCCGAATGATCAGGAGCTATTTCCAGCTGTACACTATATCTGTTGTCCCGAACCCCGGGACAACAGGATGCCGCTTCCATCTGGGCTAGGGCATCAGTTTTCATAAGATGCAAATTGAAAAAATCACACCTTATATATAAGGAAGAATATTAGAAGAGGAAATCATTCTCAAAATGCTCTCAATCCCATCAAGATTGGGATTATGCTCTTAAATGTACCTCCCCAAAGGTGTCAAAGCGTAAAGGAAGTGGTTCTAAAGTTTGCTTTTCAGTGTCTCTACGAGAAAATAAAGCATTGTTTACGGCATTTCGTGCGAAACTCACAAGGGTTAAAAATCAAAATAAAGCCCAATAACCAAGCTGAACTTCGATAAACTCCTAAAACCTTCAAAAAGCTCTTGATGTAAATTTCAAGTTATCAGTCTGTTAAAAAATAAACGCAAAATAATTGCAAAAAGCCATTGTTTAAACGAATAAACTAGCTACTTTTGCACCCGCAACAACGCACAAGTTCTTTCACATACTGGCAAGCAAACGAATTGAAACTGAAAATTTATTTCAAAAAATATTCAAAAAAGCTTGTGAGAAAAGAAAAAGCTTTGTACTTTTGCACCCGCTAATCGAGAGACTGGCGTACAAAAACAAGAAGAACACGTTCCTAGACATATTGAATTGACAGCCGTTTTTATCGAAAGATAAGAACAAAAGAATAAGAGTAATAGAATCGGAAGATTTGAATAAAGAACCACTAGAACTTCAGTCAAACATTAATAGCTTAAGCAATTAAGCAAACAATATACGATGAAGAGTTTGATCCTGGCTCAGGATGAACGCTAGCGGCAGGCTTAACACATGCAAGTCGAGGGGTATTGGTTTTCGGACCAAGAGACCGGCGCACGGGTGCGTAACGCGTATGCAATCTACCTTTTACAGAGGGATAGCCCAGAGAAATTTGGATTAATACCTCATAGTATAGTACAATCGCATGATTGAACTATTAAAGTCACAACGGTAAAAGATGAGCATGCGTCCCATTAGCTAGTTGGTAAGGTAACGGCTTACCAAGGCTACGATGGGTAGGGGTCCTGAGAGGGAGATCCCCCACACTGGTACTGAGACACGGACCAGACTCCTACGGGAGGCAGCAGTGAGGAATATTGGACAATGGGCGCAAGCCTGATCCAGCCATGCCGCGTGCAGGATGACGGTCCTATGGATTGTAAACTGCTTTTGTACGAGAAGAAACACTCCTTCGTGAAGGAGCTTGACGGTATCGTAAGAATAAGGATCGGCTAACTCCGTGCCAGCAGCCGCGGTAATACGGAGGATCCAAGCGTTATCCGGAATCATTGGGTTTAAAGGGTCCGTAGGCGGTTTGGTAAGTCAGTGGTGAAAGCCCATCGCTCAACGGTGGAACGGCCATTGATACTGCCAGACTTGAATTATTAGGAAGTAACTAGAATATGTAGTGTAGCGGTGAAATGCTTAGAGATTACATGGAATACCAATTGCGAAGGCAGGTTACTACTAATGGATTGACGCTGATGGACGAAAGCGTGGGTAGCGAACAGGATTAGATACCCTGGTAGTCCACGCCGTAAACGATGGATACTAGCTGTTGGGAGCGATCTCAGTGGCTAAGCGAAAGTGATAAGTATCCCACCTGGGGAGTACGTTCGCAAGAATGAAACTCAAAGGAATTGACGGGGGCCCGCACAAGCGGTGGAGCATGTGGTTTAATTCGATGATACGCGAGGAACCTTACCAAGGCTTAAATGTAGATTGACCGGTTTGGAAACAGATCTTTCGCAAGACAATTTACAAGGTGCTGCATGGTTGTCGTCAGCTCGTGCCGTGAGGTGTCAGGTTAAGTCCTATAACGAGCGCAACCCCTGTTGTTAGTTGCCAGCGAGTCATGTCGGGAACTCTAACGAGACTGCCAGTGCAAACTGTGAGGAAGGTGGGGATGACGTCAAATCATCACGGCCCTTACGCCTTGGGCTACACACGTGCTACAATGGCCGGTACAGAGAGCAGCCACTGGGTGACCAGGAGCGAATCTACAAAACCGGTCACAGTTCGGATCGGAGTCTGCAACTCGACTCCGTGAAGCTGGAATCGCTAGTAATCGGATATCAGCCATGATCCGGTGAATACGTTCCCGGGCCTTGTACACACCGCCCGTCAAGCCATGGAAGCTGGGGGTGCCTGAAGTCGGTGACCGCAAGGAGCTGCCTAGGGTAAAACTGGTAACTAGGGCTAAGTCGTAACAAGGTAGCCGTACCGGAAGGTGCGGCTGGAACACCTCCTTTCTAGAGCCTTAGTGTTAGTAGCAATACACGCTGAGGAAAGAAGACGAAAAGAACTATTGGTTACAAAAACAAAGATTATATTACTCTTGCTGTTAATTTAAAAAACATGCGTAAAATTAAAAAAAGCGCAAAAATAAGAATGAAGAGTGTCTCGTAGCTCAGCTGGTTAGAGTACTACACTGATAATGTAGGGGTCGACAGTTCGAGTCTGTCCGAGACAACTATTTTCACCTTTAAAAAAGGAAATTCTAGAGTTGAGAAGTTAAGAGTTAGACTAATAACTAATTACTAACAACTAATAGCTCAAAAAATTGGGGGATTAGCTCAGCTGGCTAGAGCGCCTGCCTTGCACGCAGGAGGTCAACGGTTCGACTCCGTTATTCTCCACAGATCCGAAAGGATAAAAGTTCATTGACATATTGAGATAAGAAATAATAAAAAGTAGAAAGCAGTTTTTTCTAATTTATTAGAGAAAACGAAAAAAAACGGTCGTAATTGATTTTACGATTGGTACAATAAGCAAAATAAGGGCGTATGGGGGATGCCTTGGCTCTCAGAGGCGATGAAAGGCGTGATAAGCTGCGAAAAGTTACGGGGATTGGCACACACGATATGATCCGTAAATACCTGAATGGGGCAACCCACTATGTTGAAGACATAGTACACCGATAGGTGGGCAAACCCGCTGAACTGAAACATCTAAGTAGGCGGAGGAGAAGAAAACAAAAGTGATTCCGTAAGTAGTGGCGAGCGAACGCGGATTAGCCCAAACCAGTGTTGTTACGGCAATGCTGGGGTTGTAGGACCACGACATTTTATGCACAAAGAATTAGAATCTACTGGAAAGTAGAGCCAAAGAGAGTGATAGCCTCGTATAAGTAATAAGTGTAATAGATAGTGGTATCCTGAGTAGGGCGGGGCACGTGAAACCCTGTCTGAATTTGGCGGGACCATCCGCTAAGGCTAAATACTCCTGAGAGACCGATAGTGAACCAGTACCGTGAGGGAAAGGTGAAAAGAACCGTGAATAACGGAGTGAAATAGATCCTGAAACCATACGCTTACAAGCGGTCGGAGCCCTTTTGTGGGGTGACGGCGTGCCTTTTGCATAATGAGCCTACGAGTTAACGTTGCTGGCAAGGATAAGTGGTTAAGCCACGGATCCGTAGCGAAAGCGAGTCTGAATAGGGCGCTTTAGTCAGTAGTGTTAGACGCGAAACCGTGTGATCTACCCATGGGCAGGATGAAGCGCTGGTAACACAGTGTGGAGGTCCGAACCGGTTGACGTTGAAAAGTCTTCGGATGACCTGTGGGTAGGGGTGAAAGGCCAATCAAACTCGGAAATAGCTCGTACTCCCCGAAATGCATTTAGGTGCAGCGCACGGCGCAAAGTTATATAGAGGTAGAGCTACTGATTGGATGCGGGGGCTTCACCGCCTACCAATTCCTGACAAACTCCGAATGCTATATAATGTTTCCGTGCAGTGAGGGCTTGGGTGCTAAGGTCCAAGTCCGAGAGGGAAAGAACCCAGACCATCAGCTAAGGTCCCCAAATATATGTTAAGTTGAAAGAACGAGGTTTGTCTGCCCAGACAGCTAGGATGTTGGCTTGGAAGCAGCCATTCATTTAAAGAGTGCGTAACAGCTCACTAGTCGAGCGGACGAGCATGGATAATAATCGGGCATAAACATATTACCGAAGCTATGGATTTAGAGTTTACTCTAAGTGGTAGGGGAGCATTCTAACAGGGTTGAAGGTGTGTCGTAAGGCATGCTGGACTGGTTAGAAAAGAAAATGTAGGCATAAGTAACGATAATGCGGGCGAGAAACCCGCACACCGAAAGACTAAGGTTTCCACAGCTATGCTAATCAGCTGTGGGTTAGTCGGGACCTAAGGCGAACCCGAAAGGGACAGTCGATGGACAACGGGTTAATATTCCCGTACTACTGATTACTGTGATGGGGTGACGGAGTGATGAAAGCGCCGCGAACTGACGGAATAGTTCGTTGAAGTACCTACCTATAAGCTGCGCAGGCAAATCCACGCGGCTTGGGGAAATACGATAGTACTCGGAGTCTTCGGACAAAGAGATAGTGCGCCTAAGGGCTTCCAAGAAAAACCTCTAAACTTCAGGTAATTAGTACCCGTACCGCAAACCGACACAGGTAGTCGAGGAGAGAATCCTAAGGTGCTCGAGAGATTCATGGCTAAGGAATTAGGCAAAATAGACCCGTAACTTCGGGAGAAGGGTCGCCTCTGAGTAATCAGAGGCCGCAGTGAAGAGGTCCAGGCGACTGTTTATCAAAAACACAGGGCTCTGCAAAATCGTAAGATGAAGTATAGGGCCTGACACCTGCCCGGTGCTGGAAGGTTAAGAGGAGATGTTATCTTCGGAGAAGCATTGAATTGAAGCCCCAGTAAACGGCGGCCGTAACTATAACGGTCCTAAGGTAGCGAAATTCCTTGTCGGGTAAGTTCCGACCTGCACGAATGGTGTAACGATCTGGACACTGTCTCAGCCATGAGCTCGGTGAAATTGTAGTAACGGTGAAGATGCCGTTTACCCGCAGTGGGACGAAAAGACCCTGTGCACCTTTACTATAGCTTAGTATTGACCTTGGATAAATGATGTGTAGGATAGGTTGGAGACTGTGAAGTGGCGTCGCCAGGCGTTGTGGAGTCATTGTTGAAATACAACCCTTTGTTTATCTGAGGCCTAACCCCGAAATTCGGGGGACATTGCTTGGTGGGTAGTTTGACTGGGGTGGTCGCCTCCAAAAGAGTAACGGAGGCTTCTAAAGGTTCCCTCAGTACGCTTGGTAACCGTGCGTAGAGTGCAATGGCATAAGGGAGCTTGACTGAGAGACATACAGGTCGATCAGGTACGAAAGTAGAGCATAGTGATCCGGTGGTTCCGCATGGAAGGGCCATCGCTCAAAGGATAAAAGGTACGCCGGGGATAACAGGCTGATCTCCCCCAAGAGCTCATATCGACGGGGGGGTTTGGCACCTCGATGTCGGCTCGTCACATCCTGGGGCTGGAGAAGGTCCCAAGGGTTGGGCTGTTCGCCCATTAAAGTGGCACGCGAGCTGGGTTCAGAACGTCGTGAGACAGTTCGGTCTCTATCTACTGTGGGCGCAAGAAATTTGAGTGGATCTGATTCTAGTACGAGAGGACCGAATTGGACTAACCTCTAGTGTATCTGTTGTCCCGCCAGGGGCACCGCAGAGTAGCTACGTTGGGAAGGGATAAGCGCTGAAAGCATATAAGCGCGAAACCCACCACAAGATGAGATTTCTTTTAAGGGTCGTGGGAGATGACCACGTTGATAGGCTATAGATGTAAAGGCAGTAATGTCATAGTCGAGTAGTACTAATAACCCGTAAGCTTATGTACACCTTTTCTCTCTCGTCCAAAAGACGAGAGAGAAGAAACTTTCTAATACTTTTTATGTTCTTTATCTCAGTATGTTAAGATATTAGTTTTAATTATGAATTGATAATTGTCAATTGTTAATTAAAATAAAGATTGCCCAAAGCAATTATAACGACTTAAGGTGGTTATTGCGGCGGGGCTCACCTCTTCCCATCTCGAACAGAGTAGTTAAGCCCGCCTGCGCAGATGGTACTGCAGTTATGTGGGAGAGTATGTCGCTGCCTTTTTTTACAAAACCCCGTTTCGAAAGAAACGGGGTTTTTTGTTTTATAAAAGTTTTAGGTTTTTAGCGGATTTTATAAAAATAGCAATTTTAAAAACTATTCAAAATTACCCTAGATAGATACTAAATTGTCTTAATATGTAATATATCGTTTTCGTAAGGTTAAAATAGCATTTGTATCGGAAAATGCAGTTGTGTTTTAAACAGAATTATGATACTACTTTAGCAATAGAAATTATTACTAATTTAAAACAACAGTATTATGAAAGCGATTTTAAAACTTAGTCTGGTGGTATTGGTAGCGATGACTACGATGAGTAGCTATGCAATCGATGGTGATTTTTTACTTAATGTAAAAAAAGGAACCGGTAAAGAAATTAGTTTTTCGGTAAATGAGATTCAGAAAGCCAATGTAACAATCTACGATAAATCTCATAATGTAATCTACTCTGAAATAGCCACCGGCAAAGGAGGGATTTTGAAAACCTACAGCCTTGAGGAGTTTCCTGACGGGGTTTATTTCCTGGAAGTGGAAACCAATCTAAAGAAAGTGACGCACGAGATTGTGATCACCAATGAGGTTTCTACACTATCGAGAAAATCAGTGGCCGAGGTGTACAAAGGGGATCTGAAAATGAAAAACCAAAATGTGGCCACGGTGAATTAATTGGGTTATTTAAAAAAAGTGCTTACTTCGAAATCACAAAAAACAGCTCCTCTTTGGGGCTTTTTTTTTGTTTATAGGACAATACTAAATTTAATCATTAAATACTAAATACGGTTATGGAAACGCGATCGCATGAGGGATGGAAATGGCATCTCCTGATTTAGAAAAACAAGGCCTTTTGGCGTAGTTTTTGTTAATTGGGAATACAATGGACAGCCCGACCCGCAGGGACATGCCATAATAATAAGGATGAAAATTGGGAAGCTTTTAAAGAAGAATATAACTCTTTATTTTTTATTGGTTTTATAATACAAACAAATTGTATTAATTGGGCATTCTTCACATTTTGGTTGTGGTCTGCAAATTTCTCTACCCAGAAATGAAATTGCCATGCCAATTTCTCGCCAAATGTTTTTTGGTAAAATTTGCATGAGTAGTTTTTCGACTTTATTACCGTCCTGCGTTTCTGGGATTAATCCAATTCTAGGGGAGACGCGAATAACGTGTAAATCGGCAATGATTCCTTCGGCGGGAACTCCAGCTTCTCGCATAATAACGTTGGCAGATTTTCGTCCGATTCCTTTCAAGGCTGTTAAATTTGCCATTGTTAAAGGAATGTTTTCGTCTTTTTGGACTATTTGTGCAATCTCGATTAACCAGTTGGCTTTGGTTCCAAAATTTCGAACTTTCGAAATATGAGGTATTAATGCATCAACATTGGAAATAGACAGATTTTCCATATTAGGAAAAATTTCAAACAAGGAAGGGGCTATTTTGTTAATGTTGGCATCCGAATCTTGAGCCGAAAGGACGACCATAACGACCAGTTGATATAGATTTTGGTAATCTAGTGGATGTTTTCGGTCTTTGTATCTTTCTAGAATTGGGGTTAATTTAGTCTCCCAATCATTTGTTTCTCTAAATAAATCCATTTTGATTTTTGATTTAGGATTAACGATTTTTGATTGTAGATTTCGTTCTGCTGCTTTAAATCTCAAATCAGCACTCGTTAATCAGCAATCTTAGATCTCAATATCTTTTATAAATTCATCGTACTCGAAGTAAAATAGTTCCAGAGCATTCATTTTTTCATGGAAAAAATCAAATATCTCATCCCAATACTTGCGGTTGCTTACACTAACATTTAGTTTCTCGACCCAAACACGGCTAATGGTTTTTCCGTTTTCTAGAGTGTGGTTTTTTTCAAAAACCAAATCTTTGACAAATTCTTCCTCGAGTATGTTTTTTAATGCTTGGAGTTTTTCAAAATATTGAATACGCAATTCTGGATTTCTCATTTCGATATCGATATGTACTTGGGCTTTGGTGTTTTCGACATAAAATTTAAAAGAGAAATCTTTGATTTTAGTATCATACAAGACCCATTTTCTTGGATATTTTTGTGCAAATTCGACCCAAAATTCGTGTTTTAGTTTTTGATTTTCTTCTTTGCTGTACATATTGTTGGGTTTTGGATGTTTAAAAATTTGTTTGGCACTTATTTCTAAAGTATATTTAGATATTATTTTATTTGCAAAAATAACCTTTGATTATGGATTTTCAAGATTTTTTACAAATTGTTCCTCATTTGGATGCTGTAAATCTTCCTGGTGAGGCTGCCCATAATGTTATGGTACCGCAACAGCGTCTTGAAATTACAAAAAAAATAAATTTTAATGAAATAAAGCCAAGAAATGCTGCAGTTATGATGTTATTTTATCCTAAAGACAGTATAACTCATTTGGTTTTGATTGTTCGAAATTCATACAAAGGAGTTCATTCTTCCCAAATAGCTTTTCCGGGAGGGAAGTATGAACAGGAAGATGCCAATTTTATGCAGACAGCATTAAGAGAAACCTACGAGGAAATCGGAATTCATCAGGATAAAATTGAAGTGCTAAAAGCGTTTACCCATTTATACATACCTCCGAGTAATTTTATGGTTTACCCTTTTTTGGGAATTTGCAGGGATGAAATAGCTTTTTATCCTGATCCTAGCGAAGTAGCAGACATAATTGAATTGCCATTGACTACTTTTTTAAGTGATTCCATTGTAGTCAATACAGAAATGACAACATCTTATGCAAAATCCATTGAGGTGCCTGCGTTCAAAATTGAGGATCACATTGTTTGGGGAGCGACAGCCATGATGTTAAGCGAATTAAAAATTGTTTTGAATTCTGTTTTGAATAAAATCAATTTTTGAATGGTTAGTTTTGTTAAAAGCATCGCCTTTTAATATTAAAAAAGGAAAAATAATCGTAATTTTGCAATCCCAAATCTAAAAACAAACAATCAATCTTATGGGATTATTTAAACGAAATCCTTTTGGACACATACTATTTATAAAAAAATGGTTGATTAGAATCTTCGGATTTATTAGCCACAGGCGTTATCGTGGTTTTAATGAACTGCAAATTGAAGGTTCTGAAATTATTAAAAAGCTTCCTGATACAAACGTTCTTTTTATTTCCAATCATCAAACTTATTTTGCAGATGTAACAGCGATGTTTCATGTGTTTAATGCCAGTTTAAGCGGGCGTGAAGATTCCATTAAAAATGTTTGGTATATGTGGAATCCCAAATTGAATATTTACTATGTGGCTGCCAAAGAGACTATGAGAGCTGGCTTACTGCCTCGAATCATGGCTTATGCTGGCGCTATTACCGTAGAACGTACTTGGCGTGCCAAAGGACAGGATGTAACCGAAAAAAAGGATGTAAATCCAAATGACACGGAGAATATTAAGATTGCATTGGCTGATGGTTGGGTAATTACTTTTCCGCAAGGAACAACCAAGTCTTTTAAGCCAGTTCGAAAAGGAACTGCACACATCATAAAACAACACAGACCTATAGTTGTGCCAATTGTAATTGATGGTTTTCGACGCTCGTTTTGCAAGAAAGGATTGTATATGAAAAAGAAGGGTATTCTTCAGTCACTTGTCATCAAAGAGCCTTTGGCCATTGATTATGATAATGATTCCATTGATGAAATTGTTGAAATGGTAGAATTCGCCATTGAGCAACATCCATCTTTTCTGAAAGTCATTCCACTAGAGGAATTGCAGGAGCAAGAAGAACTGAATAAAAAGAGACAATGGGAATATTAAAATAAAAAAAAGAGACATATTGTCTCTTTTTTTTATAAATCAATTTTCTTCAATTCTTCGAAGTTATTCTGCAAACGCTTTAATAAAATACCATAGATTAATTTGTAAATCAACCAAAATGCAAAGGTAAAAATCGCTGTAGCCAAAATTAATACAATCAAGGATATCAAGGCAATGTGTAAAGGCATTTCGGGATGAATCACGCCATTTTTTGAAGCTCCTTCCAAATAGCCTTCGTAAAATAAATAGCCTCCAAAAACAATAAAAAACACAGCAAAAAACGATAAGTTAAACGCGATGTATTGCTTCACTACTTTTCTCGTTTTTAATATCGTTGAAATAAGTTTTTTGGTATTGTCATCAACTGCAATTTTACGGTACATAGTGTAAAACTTGAAAATAAAATACAGAATAACAGCATACAATAGGACAGTAGCTGCTATATAGTAGCCATAAACACCCAAATGTTTAATTAATTCCATGTTTTTCTCATCGTATTTGGTAAACGATAAGGCCAATCCCAATACCAACCCTAATCCAAGTTCTATGATACTCACTATAAAAATCCACTTCACTACCGAAGATGATTTTTTATGAATCATTTTGTAAATCTCATTTTCCGATACCTGCTCAAAAGAAGCTGCGTTCTTTTTCCAGTCTTTTTTCAATAAATCCAACTCTTTCATACGCCTAATGGATTTAATATTTTTTTTAATTTCCCTTTTATACGATTCATTTTTACCCTTGCATTCACTTCACTAATCCCTAAAGTTTCCGATATTTCGGTATAATCCTTGTCTTCCAAATACATAAATACTAACGCTTTTTCAATATCATTGAGCTGATAAACTGCTTGGTACATCAATTTCAACTGCTCCTCTTCCTCATAATTATATTCTATGTCATGCGTAAAATGTTGTCTCCCTTCGTACTCAACGGTTGCAATGCTGCGCTTACTCTTTCGATACAAAGTAATTGCCGTATTCAAGGCGACTCGATAAGCCCAAGTCGAAAATTTACTTTCCCCTCTAAATTTCGGAAAAGCTTTCCACAACTGAATCGTGATTTCCTGAAACAAATCCTTATGAGCATCCTCACCAGCAGTATACAATCGACAAATCTTGTGGATTATATTCTGGTTTTCTTGCAATTGCTTGACAAAAGAAGGTTCTAGATTTTCACTCATATCCCATTAGTACGACACCCGCACATTTTGTTACAAAACAGTTTTTTTATTTTAAATAAATTACAATAATTAGGAGCACAAATTAATCATTCATAACTGCATTACTCCCGCTGTGCGCTATATCTTTTTATCTCGAAAAGACGAGATAAAAAGGATGCCGCTTCCATCGGGGCTAATCCAGAAATTTATTTTTTCATAATATCTTTCCAAAGGAAAATAAAAATTAAAAAATATTTCCAGTTTATGAGACCAATGTTCAGTCCCAAACCTAATTAAAATAATATAACTTAGCAACTCTGAAATACATAAAACAAAAATTTTGCAACTATCAAATTTCCTTTCAAGAATTCCAATCACAATTTCCAAAAAGCTTAAATCAATATTTACAATTCTGTTTGCATTATTTATCAGTTTTAATTTTTATTCGCAAAATACGTATGTATTTGTCGGTTCTTATAACTTTAATAAAGACAAAAAAGGAATTTATGTTTTCAAATTAGATACTGTAACAGGTCAATTAAAGAAAATTACAACTGTCAAGAATGTTTTAAATCCTTCTTATTTAACGGTCTCTCCAAACGGTAACTATATTTATGCCTGCACAGATACCAAAACTCAAAATGCAGGAAGTGTCAGCAGTTTTGAATTCAAACCTCAGAATAAGACTTTGACATTTATTAACAGTCAAAAAAGTGGTGGTGAAAATCCAGTTTATCTATCTGCTCATAAAAACGGAAAATGGCTTGTAAATGCTAATTATACAGAAGGCAGCGTCGCTGTTCATTCCCTAACGGAGGATGGTAAAATAAGTCCAATTATTCAAACCTTCTCCTATCTAGAAGGTAGTATTGATAAAGAAAGGCAAGATCGTTCTCATGTTCATTCAAGCGTATTTTCTCCCAATTATGATTTTATTTTTTTACCTGATTTGGGTGCGGATAAAATCAGATCTTATCAATTTGACAGTTTACAAAAACAACCGCTTCAAGAAACTTCATATCCATTTACTCAAGCTGTATTAGGAAGTGGACCAAGGCATTTTACATTTCATCCCAATGGGAAATTTGCCTATTGTGTTGAAGAACTCACAGGAACAGTAAGTGTTTATAAATACGCGAATGGAAAATTAGATAGTATTCAAAGAATTGCATCTCATACTGATGAGTTTAAAAAAGGATTTAATAGTGGAGATATTCATGTTTCTCCTGATGGAATTTTTTTGTATGTAACCAATCGTGGTGAGGAAAATAACATTGCCATTTTTTCGATAGAAAATGATGGAACATTAAGATCAGTTGGATATCAACCTACTTTTGGAAGAACACCAAGAATATTTGCCGTTGATTCCCAAGGAAAATTTATAATAGTGGCGAATCAATCTACAGGAAATGTAGTGGTTTTTAAAAGAGATTCGGTTACAGGATTATTAAAGAAATGTTCAACAAATACAAAAGTAAAAAATGCTTCTTGTGTACAAATTAAAGAATACTTGTAAATTATAATGCCCTAGTTTTATAATAGTTCACCATTAAATTCACAAACTTGCTATAACTGTCCATACCATCTTTTTGTTGGTTGATTTTTAGGAAACGATCGTAAAAAATATGAAAACCCGTTTCAATTGGAGTTTGGTATTGTTCCCAAAAATCCTCACTCTCCCGATAATTTTTTAAAATACCGGGATGGACGGTTTTGAGTAATTGTTTTAATACTTCTTCGTTTCGTACTTGCCAATTACCCAGACAATAACGCAAAGCCATACTGTATCCTGAATATTGAAAATACAGATTGTCATTTTTTATGGAAGACATAAAGCCAATAAAATTGCATTCGCTCTCACTGGCATATCCCATCTGATGGGCCATTTCATGATTTGTGGTCATCGGAAAACTGTACATTGGTCCTAAATAATTTACCTGTGCTTCATTGGTAAACGGATTCAGATAGCCTCCAAAACCCATATAGGTGAGTGGCAAACTAAAAAGGGATTTCTTAATACTCAAATGGGAATAGGTAAAAAAATCATATTCTCTAGACAGGTTTTTATACCCATTTTGATTCATTTCAAAAACTTGGTTTTGGGAATAGGGAAATACTACTTTCAAACTGTCGTTTTTGGTAATTTGACTTTGGATAGCATTCGTTTTTGCAATTAATTTTTTGGTAAAAGTCAATAAATCGGCATCGGTATAATCCCTTTCAATGTTCATTTTTTCGAACAACGGTTCACGATAATAATTCAATGCCCAAAGGAAATGAAAGAAAAAATAAAACACCGAAAGAACACTCAAAATAGTTAAGAGATTATTTTTCCATTCTTCTTTCCAAGACTTTCTGTTTTTCCAAAACCATTTTAAAACGAGTAAAATCAGAATAAAATAAATACAATCACCTATTGAAAAAGGAATTTTTCCCAAAACAATTCTCGAAAATTTTGATAGATAAACATACAATCCGTTGCTGTAAAAACGTTCTACACATTCTGGGGAAAACCGAATGATTTTTAAGATTACAATTTGTATCAACAAGAATAAGGGGAGAATGTAACTTCGTTTCATTTTTTATAAATTGTATTGTAAAGAAACAAATTTTGGTGGATTATTTATTTTAAAATAATTTAAAACTTTTATAAAACTAGCTTTAGGAGTTTGTAACTTTGAGCTTTTATTATTTTAAACGTTTTTAATTAAAAAATATACAAGAGAATGAGTCAAGAGATAAGAAATCTAGAACCAAAAGCACTTTGGAACAAATTTGCCGATTTAAATGCGGTACCTCGTCCTTCCAAAAAAGAAGAACGTGTAATTGAGTTTATGAAAGACTTCGGTACCAGTTTGGGACTAGAAACTTTTGAAGATGAAATCCGAAACGTGATTATTCGCAAACCTGCAACTCCAGGAATGGAAAACAGAAAAGCTCTTGTGTTGCAAGGACATTTGGATATGGTGCATCAAAAAAATGCAGATACTGTTTTTGATTTTGATACACAAGGAATCGATATGTATGTAGACGGGGATTGGGTTCGTGCCAGAGGAACTACTCTTGGAGCAGATAACGGTCTTGGTGTTGCGACTATTATGGCAATTTTAGAAAGTAAAGATATTCCGCATCCAGCAATTGAAGCTTTGTTTACCATAGATGAAGAAACTGGAATGACAGGAGCGTTGAATTTGCAAGGAGGAATTCTTAAAGGAGATATTTTATTGAATTTGGATACCGAAGAGGATGATGAGATAGGTATTGGATGTGCTGGTGGAATGGATGTTACGGCCACTGCAGAGTATGATGAAGAAGAAACTCCTGAAGGTTCTGTTGCATATACGATAAAGGTAAAAGGATTGAATGGTGGACATTCAGGAATGGATATTCACAAAGGTTTGGGTAACGCGAACAAAATTATGAACCGTTTATTATTTGATGGTTTTGATAATTTTGGATTGCAAATTTCTGAAATTAACGGAGGTAGTCTTCGTAATGCAATTCCGCGTGAAAGCACAGCGAAAGTAATTATTGCAGCTGTTTACGACGAAGCTTTTGTATTTGATATGCAACAAATTGTAAACGAAATCAAAGCAGAGTTTCAAACTACTGAGCCTAATCTAGAAGTGGTTTTTGAAAAATTAGACACTGTTCCGGCAACGGTAATGCCAACGATAGCACAGTTTTATTTTGTTAGAGCGATGTATACCGCTCACAATGGCGTTTATAGAATGAGTGCAGATTTTGACAATCTAGTTGAAACTTCTAATAATATTGCAAAAGTAACGCTGGGAGAGGGGAAACTTTCTGTTCAATGTTTGACACGTTCTTCTGTGGAATCGTCCAAATTTGATATGGCCAATGCTTTGCGTTCAGCATTTGAATTAATGGGTTGCGAAGTGGAATTCTCTGGTTCATATCCAGGTTGGTCACCAAATCCTAAGTCTGAAATATTAGATGTTTTGGTTTCCATTTATGAAAAACAAAACGGTGAAAAACCAAATGTAGCGGCTTGTCACGCCGGATTAGAATGTGGAATTTTAGGAACAAACTATCCTGATATGGATATGATTTCTTTTGGACCAACTATTCATGGCGCACATTCACCCGATGAAAGAGCAAGTATTTCTTCTGCCCAAAAATATTGGAAATTTGTATTGGAAATTTTAAAAAATATTCCAGTTAAATAATTAAGAAAATTAATAAATACAAAACCCTCGTTTAGCAATAAGCGAGGGTTTTTCAATATCAATAATTAATCCCTTTTTGGGCTATTTTTCTTTTCTCTCTTTTCTTCCTTTTTTTCTTTAGCGGTTTTAAGAGGCTCTTTTTTGACGGTTTTCTTAGCGTCTTGACTTTTTGACATAATAGTATATTTTTAGTTGTTTTTTAATAATTGAATATAGTCTAGTAAAGATACCCATTTTTTTGATTCGATAGTAGATCATTACCGTTGTCTGTAAACTTCTACGCTATCTTTTTCCAATCTTTGCTTAAGCCAACGCGTTAATTTTTTTTTAGAATCCAATTTTAATTCAGTTTTGCTTTTGTATAAAAGTACTGGAATAGTTTTGTTTTTGCTAGCATATTGTGTGATAGCAATTGGTTTAATTTCAGGGAATAAAATAATAACTTCATTACTGACTTTTGTATTGTTGGCTTGATAATTTGATATCTTTTTTTGTAAATCATTAATCAATTCGTCTTTATCGGCTCCAGATTTTTTATGACTATTAATGGTATTTAGGATATCATTTTTTAAATCAAAAGTGTCCTGTTTGATTAAGAGTTGTGTATTCATTAAATCATATTCTTTTAATTTCTGATTGAAAGATTTAATTTCGATAGGGCTGAATTTTTTGGATAAAAAAGCCAATTGTATAATTTTTGGATTAGTATTATAGTCTGTTTTTTTATAAATAAGAGTGTATTCTTTTTGAGGAAATTCCTTTTCGATAAATTCTTCAGTTCGCTGTATGTATTTTTTTTCGTCAAATAATCGATAAGCAAAATATACACTTGGAATAATCATGATTAGAAGAAGTGCTGTAATTCCTTGTTTCACCTGCTTTTGATGTTTCAAATCAATTTGTTTGGCAATTGGGTATTTTAAAAACTTCACAATAATAAAAGTGGCAATGCATATAAAAACACAATTGATAGTGTACAAATACAGCGCTCCTCCAAAAAACAAATAATTCCCGGTTGCCAAACCATAACCGGCTGTACATAAAGGAGGCATCAAAGCCGTGGCAATTGCTACTCCCGGAATAGGATTTCCTTTTTCAACTCTGGTAACTGCAATAACACCAACCAATCCCCCAAAAAATGCAATTAAAACATCATATATGTTTGGTGAAGTACGAGCCAAAAGTTCTGATTGAACTTCTTTGAATGGGCTAATATAAAAGTAAAGCGTCGAAACTATTAAGCTGACAATTGTTGCTATCGCAAGATTTTTGATTGACTTTTTCACCAATTCAAAATCATACATTCCCAATCCAAAACCGGCCCCTACGATAGGTCCCATTAATGGCGAAATCAACATCGCTCCAATAATTACAGCAGTTGAATTGACATTGAGTCCCACAGAAGCAATAACAATAGCACAAGCCAAGATCCATAAATTGGAACCACGAAAAGAGATATTGCTGATAATGTTTTCCAGTACTTTTTTTTGGTCTTCTTCTCCTTTTTGAAGGTCGATGAAGTTTAAAAACTTCCGTATTATTTTATTCATCTTGATTCTCTTTGTTTAATTTTAAAAATGCTCCATCAATGATTAATAAAGTAACTTGATTTGCGGTCACGGAACGATGCGAACTCAAATCGTCTGAAACAATGTAGGTCATACCTTGGGTGAGTTTATAAATTTCTCCATTTTCTAATTCGCTACTGAATTCGCCTTCCAAACAATGTACAATATGGCCTTTTTGACACCAATGATCTGCTTTGTAATTATCCGAATAAATCACTTTTCGAATACGTAGACCATCTAATAGAACTGTTTGCCAGTAGGCTATTCCTGCAGTTCCTTTATGTTCGGTAGTCTCAATATTGTCCCAATCTATGGTTTGAAAAGATATGTTCATTTGATTTTTTTTAGATTCCTTTTAGACAAATTTATTTTCACTCGGGGCGAGAATTTATTATTGCAAATCGTTCCTTAAGTTTTAAAAATGGTCGCTCAAAATAGCGGTAGGATAAACTTGCCATACCAACTGTAAATACAAAAACGAGAATAGTACCGATTACTGATATTGTCATTGAAGAAAATTTCCAGTGCAACAGTGGTTTTTCCCAATAAGTCTTAAAATTATTGAAAACGAGATGAAAAACGAGCGAATGAAACATATATAACCCAAATGAAATACGGCCTAAATAGACTAAACTCTTTGGAATAAATTTTTGAGGTGTACCCAGTGTCGTTAAGAAAAATAGAGTTGAACCTCCCAAAACCAGTAACCAACCAAGAATTGCCCCAGAAACAGTCGGATGCCCATCATAGCTTTTTACACCAAATCCATAAACGGCAAAGAACCAGCAAAACAAAGCAATTATGAAAAGAATGAATCGAATTGATATTGTCCATTTAGGAATTCTTCCTTTAAGGAAAATTGCTAATAAAGCTCCGGCAGCAAAAAATTGAAATTGGAAAAAACTATTTAACCATTGTCCGCTTTCGCCGCTATACTGCAATTTTGCATAATAAACACATAAGGCGTACGATACTATTAGTAAAGCAATACTAACTTTGGTTAGCAGTTTTCGTCCTCCCATTTTCGTTAATAACGGAATAGCTATATAAAACTGTTCTTCTACAGCAATGCTCCAAAGCGGATCTATTGGGCCGCCAATCCATCCAAAATGAAATATATACCAGTTTCCATAAAAAAACAGAAACGCCAACCAGGCGTATACTTTATTGGTAGCCACGCCAGGTATGAATTGCCCAAGAATAATTAATCCAATAAAAACCGCAAAATAGAGTGGCCAAATGCGCAATATTCTACGAGTATAGAATGATTTTATATGTATTGTATCCGTTTTTTTTAATTCCCGAAGCAAAAGTTCCACAATTAAAAAAGAACTCAAAAGAAAAAAAATTGGAACGCCAAATGCCCCAGCAGTACAAAAAGTGTAAAATATTGGTTGTGTTTTTTGATCGACAGGAACATAGTCCATAAAATGAAAAAAGAAAACACACATAAAGGCGAAAAATCTTAAGGCATCGAGTTCTGGTCGATAGAAGCGGATAGTATCGGATGTTTTAGGCATTTTATATCAAATAATTTTTCAGATGGTTTTGGGTATTAAAAACTTGTAGGTAACTCAAGATAGATCCAATAAGCACTCCAAATCAATTTTTTTAAGGGATTAGTCTTGTATGTAACTTTTTGTTATAGTTCAAATTTAAACTTATTTTATATTTTTTTAATGATTTATAATTTTGAATCGATATGCAGGAATAAAAAAAATCCCCAACTACTTTCGTAATTGGGGATTCAAATCAAATTTATGTTTTATTAAGAAACCAAAACCCAAGCTCCGCTAGCTATTAAGCTTTCGGCTTTTTTGTATTTCATTTCCTGTGTTTGACCATTGGCTACATTTTGTATTGTAACCGTATCGTTACGATTTATTTTTGGTTGGTCGCGAACGATAGTTTCAGTTACTTGTCTTTGTTGCGTTTGTCCAGCTTCTTGATTAGCACTTTCACTATTTGGAATTTCGTCTTTGCTTAATTTGTAATCTTCAACCTTACGCTCGATTCTTGCTTCTTCAATAACAGGAGCATTTTGAGCAGGCAAATCACCTTTGAATAAAAACGAAATTACATCTTTATTCACATTATCAAGCATACCGCGGAACAAGTTAAACGCTTCTAATTTGTAAATAAGCAATGGGTCTTTTTGTTCGTGAACTGCCAATTGAACTGATTGTTTCAATTCGTCCATTTTACGTAAATGTTTTTTCCAAGCTTCATCAACAATAGATAAAGTGATGTTCTTTTCGAAATCGGCTATCAGTTGAGCTCCTCCAGTTTCGTATGCTTTCTTTAAGTCAGTTACAACGTTGAATACTTTTATTCCATCTGTAAAAGGAACTACAATGCGCTCAAAATGGTTGTTTTTGTCCTCGTAAACATTCTTGATGATAGGGAAAGCTTCTCTAGCGCTTCTTTCTGTTTTTTGAGTATAAAATTCAAGTGTCGCTTTATAAAGTTTACCTGTGATTTCAATTTCAGTTAATTTGGAAAAATCCTCTTGTGTTACTGGTGATGTAAATGAAAAATAACGAATAATTTCAAATTCAAAATCTTTGAAACTATTTTTAGCTTTGTTTTCGTCAACAATTAGTTCGCAAGTATCATAAAGCATATTGGCGATATCCAATTTTAGGCGCTCACCGAACAAGGCGTGACGACGACGTTTGTAAACTACTTCACGTTGAGCATTCATTACGTCATCGTATTCCAATAAACGTTTACGAACACCAAAGTTGTTTTCTTCTACTTTTTTCTGAGCACGTTCGATAGATTTTGTCATCATCGAATGTTGGATTACTTCTCCTTCTTGCAATCCCATTCTGTCCATTACTTTGGCAACTCTTTCAGAACCAAACAAACGCATTAGGTTATCTTCAAGAGAAACATAAAATTGAGAACTTCCCACATCTCCTTGACGACCAGCACGACCACGTAACTGACGGTCAACACGACGAGAATCGTGACGTTCTGTACCTACAATTGCCAAACCTCCAGCAGCTTTTACTTCGGGAGATAATTTAATGTCGGTACCACGACCAGCCATGTTGGTAGCAATAGTCACTACTCCTGGTTTTCCTGCTTCTTCAACAATTTGTGCTTCTTGTTTGTGCATTTTTGCATTCAATACGTTGTGAGCTACACCACGCATTTTCAACATTCTGCTCAATAATTCTGAAATCTCAACCGAAGTGGTACCAATAAGAACGGGTCTTCCGGCATTTGACAATTCAGTTACATCTTCAATAACTGCATTAAATTTTTCACGAGTTGTTTTGTATATAAAATCTTCTTTGTCTATACGAGCCATTGGCCTGTTGGTTGGAATTTCCACTACATCCAGTTTATAGATTTCCCATAACTCACCAGCTTCGGTAACAGCTGTACCAGTCATACCACCCAATTTGTTGTACATTCTGAAATAATTCTGTAATGTAATGGTAGCAAATGTTTGTGTAGCAGCTTCGATTTTTACGTTTTCTTTGGCTTCAATCGCTTGGTGTAAACCGTCAGAATAACGACGACCATCCATGATACGACCTGTTTGCTCATCGACAATCATAATTTTGTTGTCCATGATTACATATTCCACATCTTTTTCAAAAAGACTATATGCTTTCAAAAGTTGTGTCAAAGTGTGAATACGCTCACTTTTTACACCAAAATCTTGGAACAATCTTTCTTTTTCTTCTGCTTCGGCATCTTTATCTAACTTTTTCTTTTCGATAATAGAAATTTCAGTTCCAATGTCTGGAAGTACAAAAAAGTTCTCTTCAGTATCTCCTGAAAGGAATTTGATACCATTATCCGTTAAACTTACTTGGTTGTTTTTTTCTTCAATTACAAAATACAAAGCTTCATCCACTTTTGGCATTTCGCGATTGTTGTCTTGCATATAAGAGTTTTCGGTTTTTTGAAGCAATTGTTTAATTCCTTCTTCACTCAAAAACTTGATCAACGCTTTGTTTTTAGGTAAACTTCTGTAAGCCCTCAATAATAAGAAACCACCGTCTTTGGTATTTCCTTCTTTGATTAATTTTTTAGCTTCAGCAAGAAAACCATTAGCCAATTGACGTTGTAACGCTACCAAGTTTTCAATTTTTGGTTTCAACTCATTGAATTCATGACGGTCTCCCTGAGGAACTGGTCCTGAAATGATAAGAGGAGTACGGGCATCATCAATTAAAACAGAATCGACCTCATCGACAATAGCGTAATTGTGTTTTCTTTGAACCAAATCTTCTGGCGAATGTGCCATATTATCTCTTAGGTAGTCAAAACCAAATTCGTTGTTAGTACCATAAGTAATGTCGGCTTCATATGCTTTTTTTCTTGCTTCAGTGCTTGGTTGGTGATTATCTATACAATCAACGGTCATTCCGTGGAATTCGAATAAAGGTGCTTTCCAAGTACTATCACGTTTGGCCAAGTAATCATTCACAGTTACCAAATGCACACCGTTTCCTGTTAAGGCATTCAAGTATAATGGCAAAGTCGCCACTAATGTTTTACCTTCCCCTGTTTGCATTTCGGCAACTTTACCTTCGTGCAAAACCATTCCGCCAATTAATTGAACGTCATAGTGAATCATGTCCCAAGTAATTTCTTTACCGGCTGCATTCCAAGTGTTAGCCCAAATAGCGTTATCACCATCAAGTGTAATATAACTTTTTGTAGCAGAAAGTTCTCTGTCTTTTGGGGTAGCGGTAACTACTATTTGTGAGTTATCTTTGAAACGTCTTGCTGTTTCTTTCACAACCGCAAAAGCTTCAGGAAGAATTTCCATTAGTGTTTTCTCAGATATATCGTAAGCCTCTTTTTCAAGAGCATCAATAGCAAGATATATATCTTCGCGTTTGTCAATGTCTTCAATACCTTCTACTTCCACTTTAAGAGCGGCAATTTTGGCATCTTTTTCGGCACGAGCTTCTTTTATTTTTTCTTTAAAAAAAGCTGTTCTAGCTCTTAATTCGTCATGTGACAAGGATTGCAAAGCACTTTCAAAAGTCTTTATTTTATTTAAATACGGTTGTAAAGCTTTGACATCTTTCTCAGATTTATCTCCAACAAAGATTTTAATAATACTGTTTATGAAACTCATGATTTATTTTTATTTCTATTTAATGTAACTTGTATATCTGTGTAAAATTAAACAAAAAAAAAGCCTCTTTTGAGACTTTTTCTTGGTTTACTTTTTTTAATATTCATCCTCGTTCCAAAGATAATCTTCGTCCGTAGGATAATCTGGCCAAATTTCTTCCATTGATTCATATATCTCGCCTTCATCCTCAATAGATTGAAGGTTTTCTACTACTTCTAATGGAGCTCCTGCTCTAATAGCGTAGTCAATAAGTTCGTCTTTGTTAGCAGGCCACGGTGCATCGCTTAGATAGGATGCTAATTCTAATGTCCAATACATATTTGTCGATTTAGTTTGTGCAAAAATAAATTTTTTACTGAAAAAGACAAGTAAAAAATGATTTATTTTTTTTAAAGTTAAGAACGTATTTTCAGACAGAAGATTTAAGGTTGGAGATTCCAGATTTTAAAAGTGAAAATCTATTCTAAAATACCGTATACTACAATCTGCAAACTGAATACTTATTTCCTCGGTATCCATTTCACTTCATCAGCCTTCAAATCTAAAGACAACTTTCGTGCCAATACAAAAAGGTAGTCAGAAAGTCGGTTTAAGTATTTAATGGCTATTTCGGCAACTGGTTCATTATGACTTAAATGCACGGCAAGTCGCTCTGCGCGACGACAAACACATCTAGTTATATGACAATATGACACAGTTTGGTGTCCGCCGGGTAAAACAAAATGAGTCATTGGTGGGAGTGCTTCTTCCATAGTGTCTATTTCATTTTCCAATAATTCGATGTCGGTTTCCGTTATTCCAAGTTTTTTTAATCGAAGTTCTCCATTTTTCATCACCTCTTTCTCAGGTGGAGTTGCCAGAATTGCACCTATGGTAAAAAGGCGGTCTTGTACTTCAATTAGGATTTCTTTGTAGTGACTGTTTATTTCCTGGTCACGAATAAGCCCAATATAGGAATTCAGTTCGTCTATAGTTCCATAACTTTCTATGCGGGCATGGTCTTTTGGTACGCGGGTTCCTCCAAAAAGAGCAGTAGTTCCACCATCTCCGGTTTTTGTATATACTTTCATTCTAATTTTAGATTTATGAATTTAGAATTTAGATTTCAGCTCGTCTGAAAAACAAAATTACTTTATTAATTCGATTATTGAAGAAACAAACCGTTCTAGTGCTCCTTCACTGATGTTGAAATACAAATCAGGTTCGATACATTCTATTTCCATTAAATGCAATTCAGTACCAATTACAATTCCATCAACTCGGGCGTATAATAATTTGTGATGAAAAGTATTTACGACTTTTTGTGCTTTGTCTATTAATTCTTGACTTGGTTGTATTAAAGTGTATCTCCCTCCAAATTGGGATTGCACTCTAAAATCACCATCAATTGGTTTTTTATTGACGGCATGAGAGAATGTTTTATTGAAAAAGATAAAAGAGGTTTCTCCCAATGTTTGGATTTCTGGTATGAATTCCTGTAAAAGCAATTCTTTTTCTTGAGCTATTTTTGTGTATTCGTCATTAGTTTTTTCAATATCTGATACATCAAAAACAGTTGTTTGATAGGAACCTGCAGAAAAAGCCGGCTTTAAAACTGCTTTTTCCCAATGTTTTGGAATTATTTTGCCAAGAATTAGGTGTTCGGTTTTGTCAATGAAAATAGTGGGAAGAATAGAAATTCCTTCCTTTTCCATTTCGCGTAAATAAAATTTATGCTTGTTTTGTTTAATGATCTCAATTGGATTGAGCGTTTTAATACCCAATTGTTCTATTTGGTTGAGCCACAGATTAAATTCGGTTTCTTTCTCAAAATAATCCCAAGTATTGCGAAAGATTAGATAATCAAAATCACTCCAATTGATTTTTTTGTCATTCCAAATTACCGCTTTAGCAATGAGGTTGTGTTTGGCTAGTTCTGGAATTAATTGTTGATCTGAGATTGTTAAATCAGGAAGTTTTTCACAGGTAAGTAAACCAATTGTCATTTGCGTTTAGGTTCTAAGGTTTTGGGGAATTATTTAGAGGGTAATTCTAAAAGTGTTAAGCTGATTTATTTATATACTGTTTCTTCGCGATACTGTTCCTTCACGCTATCGCTCTCAATGATTCCGTCTCTCAATCGAATAACACGATGAGCGTATGCTGCGATTTCTTCTTCGTGAGTTACTAGGATTACGGTGTTTCCATTGGCATGAATGTCTCCAAAAAGTTTCATTATTTCTAAAGAAGTTTTACTGTCTAGATTTCCCGTTGGTTCATCGGCGAGAATAATAGAAGGTTTGTTGACCAATGCTCTGGCGATTGCCACACGTTGACGTTGCCCTCCTGAAAGTTGATTGGGTTGGTGGTCCATTCTGTCGCCTAGATTTACTTGATTCAGTACTTCGGTCGCGCGTAAATTCCTTTCTGTTTTTGAATAGCCTGCATAAATCATGGGTAAAGCCACGTTATCAAGTGCAGTTGTTCTAGGTAAAAGGTTGAACGTTTGAAAAACAAAACCAATCTCTTTGTTTCGAATTTCGGCCAATTCGTCGTCTTTCATGTGACTCACATCTTTTCCGTTTAGAATGTAAGTTCCGGAGGTAGGTGTGTCCAAACAACCTAATAAATTCATTAGTGTAGATTTACCAGATCCCGAAGGCCCCATTAAGGCTACATATTCTCCTTTATTAATTTCTAAATCAATACCTTTTAATACATATACAATTTCGTTTCCAAGTACAAAGTCTCGTTTGATGTTGGTAATTTTTATAAGTGGATTTTTCATAAGAATATTGGATTGCTTGGCCAGTTCGCCCTTTGGGCTCGTGTGTAGATTGTTGATTTTCGGTTTTAAAAGTACAAAAGACTTTTTAATTTATGATAAGTAGTTATAGTTGGATTTTTGTTACAATCTTATTGGATGCAATATCATCGTGGCTGAGATTAATTCTAATGTTAAAGTGTTTATTTAAATCAAATTTGTTTGATAGCAGTTTTTTGCGTGAGTGATGGCAGTGGAGCTCTTTATTGAATTGCACCGCTTTTTAAGGTGCAATTCAATAAAAGCGGGAACGAACAGCACGACCCGTAGTTTTTACGGAGGGTCACGCCCAAATGTATCATTACTGTCTGATTTTCATTTGTTTCAGAATTTTTTTGATTGTTTATATAATTACCACATATAAATTATATATGATATGACTTGGGGTAAATTTGATGAAGAAATGTAAAACAAATATAATATTATGGAAACTAGAAAATTATTATTGGGAATGGCAGTAATTGCTTTGGGATTTTCATCTTGTAAGGATGAAAAAAAAATACAAGCTGAGAAGTCAGTAGAAACTTATGTTGTCTATGTTGATTCATTAGGAAAAATGGACTCTGTAGCGACAAAAGAAAATTGGGAATCTATTCAAGCTACTTATGAATTACGAAATGCAGAAGCAGAAGCAGCTTTGCAGAATTTGAAAGAGGATATAAAAGCACAAGAGCGTATTAATGCTAGTAGAGCGAAATATGAAGAATTGAAAGCTAAAATGATAGCTGAAGAAGAAGCTGTAAATCAAGCTAAAATTGCTGATAGCCCAAAACAACGATTAAGAAATGCACTTTTTGGAGAAGGAAAAGTGGGGAATGATATGAATTTTAACTGGGTAAATGCCAAAAATATACTTGGTGTTTATCAAATGTTTGTGGATACAGCCCATAAAAACAAAGATAGTTACACTCGTGAGGATTGGGACGAAGTGAAGTTGATGTATGAAGCATTGGACAGCAGAAAAAACACTGTGGAAAATGAAGGTCTTACTTCAAGCGATAACCATAAAATTGCTGCATTGAAATTGAAATTTGCACCAATGTATACTTTGAATAGAATGGGGGCTAAATCTGATGAAATGGCAAAAGCAAAAGGGTAATTAAATATTGATTCAATGAAAATGGCAATCAGAAATGGTTGTCATTTTTTAAGAAAATATTAATTCAAGTTTTGTTAATTTAGTAGCTAAATAACTGTTAAAAATATAAAATAGTGTATTTTGTCTATTTTATGTGAATTTTAACGATTTTTTTCTTTGTGTTTTGATTCTTATACTTTAAGTTTGCTTTATTAAAAGTTTATAAGGACGATTAAGGTTATCTATTCTAACTTTGTATTTTGAAAAGTTTTTGTTCTATAATTTATTATAGATTTAGTTATTCAAAATGAAAATTGACAGTCATGGGGGTGACTGTCTTTTTTTTTGTTATAAATTGAATAGATTTTAATGAATTGACCGATTGCTAGTTCGAAATTTTGTAAATTTTAGTGATGTCCTTTAATATTTCTGTAAAGTTGATGTTCAGATCAATTAATTTACCACTGTGTATATCAAAAATCCAACCATATACTCTTAAACCTCTTTCTTTGAATGCTTTTTGAACTTCGGCAGTTTTTATGACATTGATACATTGTTCCTGGACATTCAACTCGACCAGTCTTTTGTATTTTTCCTCTTCGTTAGTTATTGCATCAAGTGTTTTTTGATGGATTCGGTAAACGTCCCTAATGTTTCTTAGCCAGGGATTTAAAATTCCCAAATCGGATTGTTGCATGGCAGCAAGTACACCGCCACAGCCATAGTGTCCACATACTACAATGTGATTAACTTTTAATTGCACTACCGCATAATTGATAACCGACATGGAATTTAGATCTGTATTGGGGACCATATTGGCAATATTGCGATGCACAAAAACCTCTCCAGGTTCTAATCCCATAAGCTCTTCGGCAGAAACTCGGCTATCTGAACAGCCAATATAGAGAAATTCAGGAGTTTGTCCTTTTGAGAGTTTTTCAAAATAATGTTCGTCCATTTCGAGTTGTTTGACAACCCATTTTTTATTGTTCTCAAAAATTTGTTTGATATCCATGGTGTGATTTTAAATTTTAAAAGTTAAGTTCTAATTATAAAATGCTGTTTGGGTTGTTCGTATCTGAAGAAAACCAGTCCCCATTGAAATGTGTCAATACTTACGGTTACTTTCGGATTATTTTTTATGATTTCCCAAGCTTCTTCCATTTCTGATGACCAGTGAATATCATCGAATATCCATACTGTTTCGTTGGTTATCGTAGGTAATAGTAATTCGAAATATTCTATGGTAGCTTTTTTTGAATGGTTGCCGTCGAAGTATATCAGATCATAGATTACAGATTTTAGATTACAGATTTCTAAGTAGCTTTTAAATTCAGTAACGACACATTCTACATTATTGAAATTAAATTTCTGCAATTGCAACTGAGCTTGTTTTGCCGTTTCCGGACAACCTTCTAGCGTTGTGAGTTTTGCTTCTGGATATCCTAAAGATAGGGCAGAAGTGGCTAATCCTAAAGATGTTCCTATTTCTAAAATCGAGGATGGCTTAAAATAATTCACAATCCGAAACAATAATTGAGCTCGTTTGGTTGAAATCCCTGCTGTTTTGGCAATCTGCGCAATCTGTCTCGTATTGGATTTAAAAACACGGGAACCCGCTCCAAAATCAGTAACTTCAATGGTGTTTTTGTTTTGCAGAAGTTCGCTTCGGTACTGTCGTAAAAGAACATATTCCGATTTGAATTTTTTGTTATAAAAACAGTTGGTCAATAAGCTAAATACAAATGGTGAATGCACGGCGTGTTCGTTTTTGGAATGCCAAAGAAATTTAATATAGGATTTGATTTGGAATAACATAAAAGCTCAATCAAGGTTTTATAAACGATTGGCGAAGATACTAAGATAATTGTCCAAAGTCCAATATCATAAAGTCGAAAATTATTAAAGAGTCAAAAAAATAAAGATATTGGTGTGATTTCCAGCTTTTGACTTTATGACTTTGAAACTTTAAGACTTTAAAAAGACTATCTTTGCGCCCTTGGAATTTACCCACGAACAGAAACAGAATTTTTATGATGATGGAGGAAATAATAGAGGACAGGAAAGCAATAACATTGGAAGAAATAAATCAATGCATCGCTATTTTGACGCAATTGAATACGGATACCTATCAGATTTTTGAAATACCAAAAGAGCAACGAACCGCTTTAATCAAAGCAGCTGGGCAATTTTCACGTCCTGATAGAGATGAGTTTGCTAAAAGAAAAAAGGACGGAAAAGCATTGGCCAAACGCAAGCAGGAAAAGAAAGACAGAACGGCACGTAAGGAAACTGGAATTCGTTCTGCAAGAGAAGCAAGTGTTTTTATAGCTCCAAAACTTTTGGCATCAAATGATTTAGCTTCTAAAGAACAGTTGGAACTTGAAACGCCTAGAAAATGTTATGTGTGCAAAACGGAGTTTACCAAAATGCACCATTTTTATGACTCAATGTGTCCTGATTGTGGCGATTTTAATTATGCCAAACGTTTTCAAACGGCTGATGTGAAAGGACAAATTGCAGTGATTACGGGTTCTCGCCTGAAAATTGGTTACCATATAACTTTGATGCTTTTGCGCGGTGGAGCGACTGTAATTGCTACGACTCGTTTTCCAGTGGATTCGGCATTGCGTTTTTCCAAAGAAGAGGATTTTATGGAGTGGGGACACCGCCTGAAAATTCATGGATTGGATTTGAGACATATTCCGAGCGTGGAGATTTTTTGCAATTTCATAGAACAAAAATACGGGCGATTGGATATTCTGATCAACAATGCCGCACAAACCGTGAGAAGACCTGCAGGATTCTATACTCATTTAATGGAAAATGAGGAGTGTCCAATTGCTTCTTTGCCACAGCTAGCACAAGATTTATTATTGGATCATGCCAATTGTTTAGAAGAATTAAAAGTATTGACTGCAGGAGCTTCTTCGAATCAAAATATGCCGGTAACTTGGCACGGACCCGAACCTGGAATTGGTTTAAGGGCTTCTGCCAAATTATCACAAATTCCATATTCATTTGATAATGCATTGGTCACACAAGAAGTTTTTCCCGAAGGGGAACTGGATGCTGATTTGCAACAAGTCGATTTGCGCAAAGTAAATAGTTGGCGATTGAAATTAGGTCAAATAGAAACTACTGAAATGATTGAAGTACAACTAGTGAATTCAGTTGCACCTTTTGTGTTGTGTAACCGTCTATCGGAAGTAATGAAGAAAGACAATACGGGCAAAAAACATATCATTAATGTTTCGGCTATGGAAGGGAAGTTTTATCGTGATTTCAAGGAAGACCGCCATCCACATACCAATATGGCCAAAGCCGCCTTGAATATGCTCACACACACTGCCGCAGGAACTCTTGCAAAAGACGGAATTTTTATGAATGCGGTAGATACTGGTTGGGTAACCGATGAAGATCCAGCTGAACTGGCCAAACGAAAACAGGAAGAACAGGATTTTCAACCACCATTGGATATTGTGGATGGAGCGGCTCGGGTTATGGATCCTTTATTTGACGGAATCAATACAGGAAAACACTGGTGCGGGAAATTCTTGAAAGATTATCGACCGATTGCTTGGTAAAATTTGATATTTTATAAATAAAGAACCACAGCATAATTGGATTTTGCTGTGGTTTTTTATTGCTGTATTTTACTAGCTTAGAAAATATTTTACTTATAAAATGGTGTTATATTTCGAATAACTCGTTCAGTTGGTTTTGCAATTGCTCTAAGGGGTTAATTTTTTGACTTCTTTTTGAATAACTGGTTCCATATCAGTGAAGGTTTCTTGTTTTATTTTTCGAAATTTTTTAATAAAAGAGGAAATCTCATTTTCTAATTCTTCGTGCTCGCTTCTAAATTTATGAGAGTCATATTTAAATAGATCATCAATTAGTTCTGTTAAATGGGTCAAATGTTTGGATGTTTTCTCTAGTAGTCTTTCACAGTTTATGTTTGTTTCAGACAAACCGGATGATAGAATTCTCATTTCTCCCAGATTTTCTTTGTTGATCAGTGAAATAAAATATTTGTCAACAAGATGATACAAAAAGTTCAAATCCTCTTTATAGAACTTCAAATCTGACTGCCAATGTTCGGTGAGAATGTATAATTCTCTGTATTCGGCAGTCCATGTGAAATTTCCTTTCGGTCTTAAACTAAAATTTTCCATAATAGTCAAGTATAAGTAAGTGTGAATGATTAAAAAATAAATAAAGTTAATTAACTGATTGAATATCAGGTTTTGTTGTCGTAGTGCTACTTTTCCAAATTGCAATAGAATCTGTAAGAATCAATAGTAAATTTAAGGATTTTATTTTGAGCAAACCTTTTTTAGTTGTTGTTTTTTTACCAGTAAATGCATGTGCCGTTCAAAGTAATAAGATTTTGCATAAAAGTAGTTATTTTTGGTTTTTTGTAGTAAATGACAAGAGAATTTGGAGAATAATTGTTTTACTATAGTTCAATCAGCATTGGCTTAGGCGACAATTAATTTTATATTTTACTTTAATCAATAATGTGTTATTCAGCTCAAAAACAAAAACCACAACAGAATTGGATTCTGTTGTGGTTTTTGTTTTTATTGTGACCGAAATTTAATTTCTCTTGGATGAATGTGTTTAATTTACCGAAATTAATTTAACGTCAAAAATAAGTACTGAACCTCCGGGAATACCTCGATAATCATAATTCCCGTATGCTAAATGTGCTGGTATCAAAAGAATACCGCTGCCTCCAGTTTTGAAATAAGGAATGCCTTCTGTCCAGCCTTTAATCACTTGGTTTAGACCAAAAGAAATCCCTGCGTCTGAACTTTGATCAAATATAGTTCCGCTGGTGTAATATCCTTTGTAGGCTACTGTTACATTTGAAGTTGTAGTAGGTTGTGTTCCTGTTCCGGGTTCTTTAATTATATAATAAAGACCAGACTCGCTTTTTTGTGCAGTTAAATTATTTTTGGCCAGATAATCTGTGATTTCTTTGTCGTTTCTGGCAACATAATCAATGTTTTCTTCTTTGTCATTGGAAGAAGAACAAGAAATAAAAAGAGTTAAGGCCACAAGGGCAGATAATAAGTGTTTCATAGAAATGGGCATTGTTATTCAATTTACTTTTATGCGAAAAATTGATTTAGTTTACCGAAATTAATTTTACATCAAATATAAGTGCTGAACCTCCAGGAATAGGTCCCATCGTTTCATTTCCATATCCTAAATGAGCTGGTACCAAAAGAATACCGCTACCTCCGGCTTTGAAATGAGGAATACCTTCAGTCCATCCTTTTACCACTTGATCCAAGCCAAAAGAAATTCCCTCTGGTTTACTTTCGTCAAATACATTTCCGTTAGTGAAATAACCTTTGTAAGCTACAGTTACATTTGATGTAGCGGTAGGTTGCGCTCCAGTTCCAGGTTCTTTAATTATATAGTACAAACCAGACTCGCTTTTTTCGGCTGTTAAATTATTTTTAGCCAGGTAATCTGTGATTTCTTTGTCGTTTTTGGCAACGTAATCAACTGGTGTTTCTTTTGTTACTTCGTTTGTTACTTCTTTATTTTTGTTACAAGAGATAAGAAGAGTCAAGGCCACAAGGGCAGATAATAGATGTTTCATAGAAATGGGTTGTTTTTTTTAAAGCGCAAATATAGTAAAAACCGATACTTATTTTTTGTTAAAAACTGAATTCGATTATTACTGTTTTTCTTTCTTTAATGATGGCAAAAAAGCAAAATCTCTCTCTTTAGCCCCGATAGTAATGAAAATCCTTGTTTGCCGGTCCCGATGGCTATCGGGAGGCAAACAAGATTGCAACGGATTGCTTCGCCAGTTCGGCTTTCGCCTCGTGTGCGGGACGATGTTGCCTAAAAAAGCCAAATCTTTCTGCTTCAAAATTTGCAATAGAATTAAGATTTAAAATCCTTCTCCGTCATTAAAATAGAATGTTTGTGAATCGCGTCCGAGACCAAAATTGACGATAAAATTGGTTAGCGTGTCTTTGTCTAGCAGAACTCGCAATCCCACTCCAATCGCGGGCTGAATAGATTCGAATAAGTTGAGGTTTTTGTCAATATCACTAGCTGTTGTGGCATTGGCAAATACTGTTCCACTGATCATTTGATTTTTGGTAATTGGGAAACGATATTCGCTTTCAAAATACACAAGGTTTGTACCTCTAAAAAGCCCTTGCGTATACCCTTTCCCGCTTCGGCTGTTTTGATCCCAACCAATGGCAGGAAGATTTAAATAGGGGAGTTTACCGCTTGCTAAAAACTGGCCATAAGCCCAAAAACCTAGAACGTATTGTTTGTTTATTTTGCTGAGAGGTATAAAATATCTGGATTCAAGTAATAAAGTGGAACTGCTGTGTCTGTTAAGATCGGTTTGCGGATTGTAGCGGTAATTCATATTCAGAAACAAACCTTTATTGGTGTTTATTAGGTTATCCCTAGTGTCGTATATCAAATTTAGACTCATCCCATTGACAGCATAATTCTTATCGCTAAATCCATATTTTTTTGAATAATTATAATGGTAGGTGTACTGTTCGTTGGCAACATCCAAAAGTTTGTCATCGATGTTGGAATAACTGTCAAAATGTATTCCTAATCCAATAAAAAAAGAGGGAAAGATGTTGTAGGATACTGTTTCATGGAATTTAAAGTAATTGTAATTCATAGGCTGCTCTATAGAGCTAAAATTAAAATCTTTAAATTCTGTGCCCCAAGGTATAATATCTGTTCCTAGACCAAAATTGGATTGTGAGAAAATATAATAACGAAAATCACCACTAAAGTAGAACTTGTCATTACTGATGTACATATTGTTTTTTAGATAGGTCAGAACTTGTTTTTGCGTACTATAGGAAGCTCCTCCCGAAAGTAATGAGATCTTGTTTTCTGGCTTTAATTTAAAACTAAATTGGCTTATAAACCCAAGCGTAAAGCCATTTGCGGGCTGATAACCTAATGTGGGAAATGCAATTAAATTTGTTTTGGAATCCGGTTTGCTTATTTTTAGAGTATCTTCTTTTGTAAATAAATCAACAATGGAACGCAGTGGGCGTTTCTTTTCTTCTTCTATTTTTTCTCCCCCTTGGGAAAGAATTGTTTGGGAATAAAAAAGGATTAGTAGAAATATGATTTTCGATTTCAAAATAGTTTTAAAATTCATAATGAAGATCCTGTGCTTTAATCAAATTTTTAAAAGATTTTTCTAATCCATTTTTTCTTTTCAAAACATAAAACTAAACAAAATTTCTTTGTGAGGTTTTAATTTAAAGTAATAAAACTGTTTTATTGCTTGTTTTTGAAACTATTGGTTCTAAATTAGAAGTAAGATTTTAAAAATAAAGCCCAAATTTGACTGAAGCTTCCGGATTGAGCAAAGGTAAATTGTATTCTTTGTTGTCCAAAATGAATTCATCATTGCCTGCAACTTTAAGGCTTAAACCTGCCCAAGGCGAAATATAGATGTTTTTGTAAATAGTGAAGTTATAACCCAAACTGCCGTTTAATAAGAAGTTTTCGAAGTTTTTTGTGGCATTGTTGCTATCACTTTGGATGTTGCTTTTCCAGTAAACAGGCCCACCACCAATCCACCAACCTTTCCAATTGTCTTTCAAAAAACGATCCAAAACAACCGCATAAGCTTTTATGTGATGGTTTGTGAAACCGTCTTTGGTTGTGAAGTCGGGTTTGTTGACATCGGCCAAAAGAGCTCTGCCTCGCCATTTATTTTTGCCCGCCCAAATTGCTCCAAAGTAGCCTCCTGTAGCATAAGGCAAAACGTCTAATTCCAGTCCAAAATTCCATTTGGAAGTTCGATTTTTTTGTAAAGAATCTGTATCGTTTTTAGATTGCGCCTGTGATTGCATCGAAAGAACTGTGAAAACAAGGAGTATTGCTTTTTTCATGGATGGGGTTTTGGAGTTGTAAAAATAGTTATAATTCAGGTAATCGAAGTGTAATTATCTTTCTATAAAATGCTGGTTTTATATTAAACAAAAACCACAACAAAATTAAATCTTGTTGTGGTTTTTAAATATTGTCTAACGCTGCAAACCGAATACTGAATACTGCAAACTAAAAAAACTACCCTTCCATCTTCGCTGAAAGCTCAAACCATCTTTCCTCTTTGCTTTCAATTTTCTTGATGAGGTTTTCCAATTCTCTAGCTTTCTTTTCAATATCCGCATCGGCTACTTTTCCATCCGAGAATAACTGTTCAATTTTGGTTTTATCGATTTCAAGATCCTTGATTTCTCTCTCGATTTTCTGGAATTCCTTTTGCTCGTTGAAAGTCAAATTCCCGGTTGGATTGTTTTGCTTCCATTCTTTTTTCTCTGTTTTATTGTCTTCTTTCTGAGCGACATCGGTACTGTCTTCGTAAGCTCTAAAATCGGAGTAATTTCCTGGGAATGTTTCAATCTCTCCCTGACCTCTAAAAATGAATAACTGATCCACAATTTTATCCATAAAATAACGGTCGTGCGAAACAACTACTAAACATCCCGGATAGTCCAAAAGGAAACTTTCCAATACATTTAAAGTAACAATATCCAAATCATTCGTTGGCTCATCAAGAATCAAAAAGTTTGGATTCTGAATCAAAATGGTACATAAATATAAACGTTTCAATTCACCACCGCTCAGTTTTTCGACATAATCGTATTGTTTTTTGGCATCAAAAAGAAAACGTTCCAACAATTGCGAAGCCGAAATTAATCTGCCTTTTGTTAGCGGAATAAATTCTCCGTATTCTTTGATGACATCGATTACACGTTGACCCGGTTTTGGGTTAATCCCGCTTTGGGTATAATAACCAATTTTGATTGTCTCTCCCACAACCACTTTTCCAGAATCTAAAGGTAAAGTTCCTGTCAAAAGATTCAAGAATGTAGATTTTCCAGTTCCATTTTTACCAATAATTCCAATGCGTTCGCCACGTTGGAAATCATAACTGAAATTATCCAGAATTATGCGATCCTTGAATTTTTTGGAAATCTTGTGAAGCTCAATGATTTTGCTTCCCATTCGTTCCATATTAATCTCCAGTTCCACCACGTTTTCTTTTCTGCGACTTTGGGCTTTTTCTTTTATGTCATAAAAATCATCCTGACGTGATTTCGACTTGGTCGTTCTCGCTTTGGGTTGACGGCGCATCCATTCCAATTCTTTGACAAACAAGTTTTGGGCTTTATCAACACTGGCATTTTCTGAGGCGATGCGCTCTTCTTTTTTCTCTAGGTAATAAGAATAATTTCCTTTGTATTGGTATATTTTTCCGTTGTCCAGTTCAATGATTTCGTTACAAACACGCTCCAAAAAGAAACGGTCGTGCGTTACCATAAACAACGTGATATTTTCTTTTGCAAAATAGCTTTCTAACCACTCAATCATTTCTAGATCCAAGTGATTCGTTGGCTCATCCAGAATTAATAAGTCGGGACGGTTAATCAAAATGATGGCAAGAGACAACCTTTTTTTCTGTCCTCCCGAAAGGCTTTTTACTTTCAGTTTAAAGTCTTCCAACTTCAGTTTGAACAAAATTTGTTTGTATTGCGTTTCAAAATCCCAAGCATTATGCTGATCCATTCCATCAAAAGCTTTTTGATAGGCTTCCTCATCTTCAGGATTCTCCAGTGCTTTTTCATAAGCTTCAATGATCTTCAAACTTTCATTGTCAGATGCAAAAATGCTTTCTTCAATCGTCAATTCATCCTGTAGTTTATTGTCCTGTGACAAAAAAGCCATTCGGATGCTTTTTCGAAGTACCACTTGTCCAGTATCCGGTTCATCAAAACCATTAATGATGTTCATAATAGTGGTTTTTCCCGAGCCATTTTTGGCTATAAAGGCAATTTTTTGGTCTTTGTTGATTCCAAAGGAAATGTCTTTGAAAAGCGTACGCTCCCCAAAAGATTTAGATATATTTTCGACTGATAAATAATTCACAAGGCTAATTTTTTTGCAAAAGTAAACTATTATAACACTATTAACGAATAGTTTATTTTGAAACGTGAATTAATCTATAGCAATTTAACGATTCAACAGATTAACGATTCAACGATTTAGCCTTTTTACTCTTTCAAATACGGACTCAAATCAAAGGTATGTATTTCTTGTGGGTTGAAGATAAAGGTGTTTTTCGTGGCTTCATTTGTCACATAAAACAGATGTCCATCTTCGGTAGTAATTGCTTCTATCTGATGAAACAGCAGCGAAAGTTTTATTTTTCTTTTATTTCCTGTCGAAAAATCATTGTTTTTATAGTCGTACAAAAGATAAATAAAGGGGTGTAAAAAATGCGAATATCCACACAAAACAACCCCCTTTTCTTGCGGCAATGTGGTTGCGCCGGTTATTAAACCTTCCACATTGATTGTTTCTTTGAGTTTTGCAATATGAGTTCCTGGTTTTTTTGGTAAGCTGTACACACTCGTTTTTTTAGATGCCCATTGTTTGGTAAACAAATAAATGCTGTCCCTTGAAACCACAAATGCCTCACAGTCAAAATCGGTGGTGTTAGCCTTTTTTTTGGGTTCAAAATTTTTTTGGTTGTCATAGGAAAACGCGATGGTGTCAATAGCCGGGGCAGGATTCTTAACAGAGTTTTTATCAATCCTCAAAATGTGTAAATCTTTGCGGTTTCCAAGGACATTATTTCCAAAATCGCCTATGTAGAGATACAGACTATCCTGAGAAATATCCTCCCATTCGATGTTTTTTACCCCTTCAAGATTGATTTTTTTTCTGATTTTTCCTTTTGTGTCCAGTCCAAATAACGTAGTGCTCTGGTCGTCATTGTGCGTCCACAATAAATTTTCTGAAGCAATCAAGCCCGAAGTTTCCGCAATGGAATCGCTTAATTCTTTGGTGAATTTCACTCTGATTTTTGCGGAAGCATATTTACAGCTTCCATTATTTTCCGTCGCTTTTGGATTGTAATTTTCCGCAAGACGATCTGTACATCCTTTGGTTTGGGCGTAGGAAAAAGACACAAAAAGAAAGAAAAGAATAAAAGTTTTTTCCATAACGCTATTCAATTGAAAATAAAAAGAAAGATATTAAACAAAATCGTACAATCCTAGATTTGATAGATAAAAAGGATTTGGAGCGAATGATTGGGCTTTTTAGGGAAAGATCGTTCCCGTTTTTCGCTTCAATCTCCCGAGAAAAATCGGGAGGATTTTCACTTCAACCGGGGCTAGTCAGGTTTTATGGTTTTTTAGATTTTTTTCTTTTTAGCTGAAGAAAAATTTTCGCAATTAGCTTGGTAATTCGAAACAAATCAGCTTGGTATGTTGTTTAGGATTGTAATTTTTTATTTATATTTGGGAAGCTGAAAATAGTTCCTTTTCTAAAAAAATCAACCAAAATTTATGGGTTTCATTAGGCGAAATTTGATTCTGTTTTTTGTTGTTACTTCTTCATTTTCTTCCTTTTCACAGAAAATAGATTTTAGAAGTGATAGTTTGGATATGAAACAGATTCTGAAAAGCATTTTCGTAAAAAAGGATACTGCAAAGAAAAAAGAACCAAGCAAAATTGCCTTTTCGTTAATGCCAGCTCCCGATATGAAGAGTTCCGAAGGAGGTCTTGTGGTTTCATTTGTGACCACTTTTTTTCTGGATGAGAATCACGAAACCACCAAAATGTCCGAAGTTTATTTTACCCCAACAACCAGTTTTTCTGGGCAGTATTCCTTTCCCATACAGTCTTATATTTATACAAAGGACAATAAATATAATTTTATAGGTGATTACAGGTATATGATTTATCCGCAGTTTACGTATGGTTTGGGAGGGAACAGTTCCAAGGATCCACAATCCGAGGTTCATTACCAACAAATTCGGTTTTATCAATTTGTAACACGAAAAATAAAAGGGGATTTCGGTTTGGGATTGGGTTTTCAATTGGATAATTATCAGCATATTTCCGAAGATTCAAAAATAACGGAACCAACAGATTTTAATATATACCAAGATGGAGATTACTCCGATGAACTTTCATCAGGAATTGCTTTTCAAGCTTTGTATGATTCCCGTAAAAATATTTTGAATCCCAAGCAGGGTTATTATTTTGAAGCAGATTATCGTATCAATTCCAAAGCTTTTGGAAGTCACACCGAATGGAAATCTATATATATAGATGCGAGAAAGTATCATTCGTTTAGTAATACACGTCATAAGGTTCTGGCCACGCGAGTGTTTTATTGGGCAGTTTTTGACGGAAAGCCACATTACTTGGATTTGCCAAGCATCGGTTGGGACCGTTACGGAAAAACAGGCAGGGGATTCACTCGCAACCGTTATCGAAGTAATTCTTTATTGTATTTGGAGACCGAATACCGCACAGATATTACCAAAAACGGTTTTCTTGGAGCTGTTTTTTACGGTAATCTTTCTTCAGTCTCTAATTTAGATACCTATCATTTTGATAATTGGACTCCTGCAATCGGATCTGGATTAAGAATAAAATGGAATAAGATCAATGACTGTAATTTAGTCTTAGATTATGGCATTAGTAAAGATGATTGGACTTTTAGGGTTGCACTTTCTGAGAATTTTTAAGATTTTTATGGGAGTTTGTGCCTATGATAGACTTTGTAGCTAGTAAACTTTGTGACTTTGAGGCTTAAAATATATCTTTGAAAAATGCAACTATCCGTTATCATTCTCAATTATAATGTTCGCTATTTTTTGGAACTATGTGTACTAAGCGTAGAAAGCGCTTTAAAAAACATAGAATCTGAAATTATTGTGGTTGATAATGATTCCCAAGATGATAGTTGCGAGATGATAAAAACTCGTTTCCCAAATGTCAAACTTATTCAAAATAGCCAAAATGTAGGTTTTCCAAAAGGGAATAACATTGGTGTATCACAAGCCAAAGGAGAATATATCTGTATTCTAAACCCGGATACTGTCGTTGCCGAAGACACCTTTGAAAAAGTGTTGGCATTTGCCCGAAAACAAAAAAACTTAGGAGTTGTAGGTGTCAAGCTAATAGACGGATCTGGTAATTTCCTTCCTGAGAGCAAAAGGGGAATTCCCACACCTTGGGTAGCCTTCACCAAAATCACCAGTTTATATAAAATATTTCCGAAGTCTCCATTTTTCAATAAATATTATGCGCAGCATTTATCCGAAAACCAGACAGGGGAAGTGGAAATTTTGGTAGGTGCTTTTATGTTTCTGAAAAAAGAATTGTATGAGGAAGTAGGTGGTTTTGATGAAAATTGTTTCATGTATTCGGATGATATTGATTTGTCTTATATGGTGTTGCAGAAAGGAAAAGTTAATTATTATTTCCATAAAACAACCGTAATACACTATAAAGGAGAAAGCACTATTAAAGATGGTACTTACATGAAGCGTTTTCAAGAAGCAATGGAGTTTTTCTATAGAAAACATTTTCAGGTTTCTTATCTTTTTTCTGTATTTATGAAAATTGGAATTGTGTTTTTTTCTTTAATAAAAAGAATTCAAGGCAGGTCAAAAATCAAAATGCGCCCTAAAAATTATTTGCTCATATCGGCATCTGATACACTGACAAAAATAATAGCTCTTCTTGTCCAAAAAAAGCTAGATTTTCTCGATTGGAAAACAGAAAAAGAGGTAAATTTGTCATCAATTTCAATAAGAAATGGGGTACAGATTATTTTGGATAATGAGTTTGTTTCCTTCAAAGAATGCATAAATATTCACAAAAAGCATAGAAACAAAGGAATTACCTTTAGAATTATTCCCAAAAACACAAATTTTATCATTGGAAGTGATTCTTTTAATGATAGAGGAGAAATTGTAAAAATCAAATAAAAATTACATTTAGTGAAATTTATATTGATATTTTTTAATAATTTCGCAAACTGAAAATCAAAATCACCTTTTAGATTAACAATATGGCAAGATTTGAATTAAAGCTTCCTAAAATGGGAGAAAGTGTTGCAGAAGCAACCATCACAAATTGGTTAAAAGAAGTTGGCGATAAAATTGAAGCGGATGAAGCCGTTTTGGAAATTGCGACCGACAAAGTAGATTCTGAGGTTCCATCGGAGGTTTCAGGTGTTCTTGTCGAAAAATTGTTTAGAAAAGACGATTTGGTTCAGGTGGGACAAACTATTGCTATTATTGAAACAGAGGGTGGAGATGCCGTGTCCGTAAGTTCAGAAGTTGCTCCGGCAATTATTGAGGAAATTCAAAAAACTGTTGAGGTAGCCAAAGAATTGGTTGCGACGCCGGTGAATTTTTCTGAAAGTGATAAATTCTTTTCTCCATTAGTAAAAAACATTGCAAAAGAAGAAGGGATTTCTTTAGGTGAATTAGTGAGTATCAACGGTTCTGGGAAAGAAGGACGTGTTACTAAAGAAGATATATTGAATTACGTAAAAAATAGAGGGACACAACCTGCTGCTGTAGTGGGAACAACAGCTAAAGCGGTTGAAGCTCCAAAAGCTCCAGGAGTTACTCCTTCGCAAACAGTTTCTCCTGTTTCTGTAAATGGCGGTGATGAAATTGTGGAAATGGATAGAATGCGTAAGTTGATTTCGGGTTATATGGTAGCTTCAGTTCAAACTTCGGCTCACGTACAATCATTTATCGAAGTTGATGTTACTAATATTGTAAAATGGAGAGATAAAGTTAAAAATGCTTTTGAAAAAAGAGAAGGCGAAAAACTGACCTATACTCCTATATTTATGGAAGCAGTTGCCAAGGCGCTGAAAGATTATCCAGGTATGAATATTTCTGTAGAGGGTGATTTTATCATCAAAAAAAGAAACATTAACCTTGGAATGGCAGCAGCTTTGCCAAATGGGAATTTAATTGTTCCAGTTATTAAAAATGCAGACCAATTGAATCTGGTTGGTATGGCAAAGGCGGTTAATGATTTAGGAAACCGTGCAAAAATGGGGAAACTAAAACCAGACGATACTCAAGGAGGAACTTATACGGTTACCAATGTGGGGACTTTCGGAAGTGTTTTTGGGACTCCAATTATCAATCAGCCACAAGTAGGGATATTAGCATTGGGAGCTATCCGTAAAGTGCCTGCAGTTATTGAAACTCCAGAAGGGGATTTTATAGGTATTCGTCAAAAAATGTTCTTGTCACACAGTTACGATCACCGAGTGGTTGATGGTGCGTTGGGAGGTGCGTTTGTGAAAAGAGTAGCGGAATATCTTGAAGCATTTGATGTAAATAGAGATTATTAATTCAGTATAAATTGAAAATGAACCCGACAAATTTTTATAGTTTGTTGGGTTTTCTTTTTTTAGCATTTTTAGCATTGACTTTAAATGAAATCAATCCCAAATCTTTATATTTGTACCAATTCAAATACAAAAAATGGAACTAAAACTCAATAAGCCAATTTGTTTTTTCGATCTTGAAACTACAGGAATTGACATCGGAAAAGATAGAATTGTGGAAATATCAGTTTTTAAAGTTTTTCCAAACGGAAATAAAGAAAGTAAAACTTGGTTGGTGAATCCAACGATTCCAATTCCACCGCAATCAACGGCTATTCACGGAATAAGTGATGAAAAAGTAGCCAATGAGCCTACGTTTAATGAACTTGCTCCTCAAGTATATAATATGATTAAGGATAGCGATTTGGCAGGATTTAATTCAGATCGTTTTGATATTCCATTATTGGCAGAAGAATTATTGCGAGCTGGAGTTGATTTTGATATGAAAAATAGAGTTTCTGTGGATGTACAAACTATTTTTCATAAAATGGAAGAGCGTACTTTGAGCGCAGCTTTGAAATTTTACTGTGGAAAAGGGCTCGAAAATGCACATTCAGCCGAAGCAGATACGATGGCGACCTATGAAATCCTAATGGCTCAATTGGATCGTTATCCCGAATTAGAAAACGACATTAAATCTTTGTCTGAGTTTAGTACCAGAAAAAAAATAGCCGATTTTGCAGGAATGATAGCTTTTGACGCCGATAATGAAGAGATTTTTACCTTTGGAAAACATAAAGGAGCCAAAGTCGATAAAATTTTGGAGATAGAACCGGGTTATTTCAGTTGGATTCAAAATGCAGATTTTCCGCTGTATACCAAGAAAGTTTTGACGGCCATAAAATTAAGAAAACTAAATACAAAATAGGTTTTGATTAACAAGTTTCGGGGTTGTCTGAAATTTAAAATCTAAAATCCGCAATCTAAATTAATAATGAAGATCATCTGCATCGGTAGAAATTATGCCAATCATATTGAGGAATTAAAGAATGAACGCCCTTCGGAGCCAGTTGTTTTTATGAAACCAGATTCGGCTATTTTATTAAAACAACATCCTTTTGTAATTCCTGAATTCTCTGAGGATATTCATCATGAAATAGAACTTATTGTAAAGATAAGTAAGGTAGGGAAGTATATCGAACCTAAGTTTGCTCATAAATATTATGATGAAATTAGTGTAGGGATTGACTTCACCGCAAGGGATTTACAGGCGAAGTTGAAAGCAAAAGGACTTCCATGGGAAAAAGCCAAAGCATTTGATGGCTCGGCGGTTATTGGAGAATTTTTGCCTAAAAGCCAGTTTGTTTCGTTAGAAAATGTTACTTTTGAATTAACGAACAATAATGTTACAGTACAAAAGGGTAATTCTGAGATGATGATGTGGAATATTGATGAATTAATATCCTATGTTTCTCAATTTTTTACTTTAAAGATTGGTGATATTATTTTTACGGGAACGCCAGAAGGAGTTGCAGCAGTAAAACCAGATGATGTTTTAGAAGGATTTTTAGAAGGACAAAAACTATTTAGAATACAAGTAAAATAATGGCTTTAAAATACAATTTAGCAAAAGTGTACGCACTTTCGGATAATGATCCAGAGTTTGTGAATGAAATTTTGAATTTGTTCGTTACTGAAGTTCCTGAAGATTTGATGCAAATCGGAGAGGGAATTAAGAAAAAGGATCACAAGCATACTTATGCCTTTGCTCATAAATTGAAACCAACATTAGATTTGTTGGGATTAAATGTAGCATTCGAGGAGATTCTTCAAATAGAAGCTTGGACAAAAACAGAAGGTAAAAAGAAAGAAATAATCGAGACTTATAAAAGCGTTAAGACACAGGTCAAAGACGCTATTAAAGAGTTGAGAAAAGATTTTGATCTTTAATTTATTGTTTCAATTTTTTACTTAAAATAACAAGAAAAGAATATTGAATAATCCAACAGTTGTATCACTTTATACAGCGGTTGGATTATTTTTTTATCTAATTTAAAAAGGAAATTTATCAAAAGATGAGAGCAACCATAGTAACAATTGGGGATGAAATTTTAATTGGTCAAATTGTCGATACAAATTCAGGTTTTATAGCAAAATCTTTAGACAGAATAGGGATTGAGGTTCATGAGATGTTGTCTATAAGTGATTCTCAGCAACACATATTAGATACCTTTTCAAAACTTCAAGACACAGTAGATGTCGTTATAATAACCGGTGGTTTGGGGCCAACTAAGGATGATGTTACCAAGAAAACTTTCTGTGATTATTTTGAAGATGAACTAGTGGTTGATAAAAATGTTTTGGAACATGTTACCCAATTAATTGAAGGATATTTTAAGAGAAAAATAACTCAGATTAATAAAGATCAGGCATTAGTCCCTTCAAAAGCAACAGTGCTTCATAATCTATACGGAACAGCGCCAGGATTATGGATGAAAAAGGGAGATACGGTTTTTGTGTCGCTTCCTGGAGTTCCTTTTGAAATGAAATATTTGATAGAAAATGAGATTATTCCAAAGCTGGTAAAGGAATATGAGCGACCTTTTATTTTGCATAAAACAATATTAACTTATGGTCAAGGCGAAAGTTTAGTGGCCGAGCGTATTGAAGAATGGGAAAATAGTCTTCCTGCTTTTATAAAATTGGCCTATTTGCCTGCTTATGGAAAGCTTCGTTTAAGACTTACAGCTCGAGGAACGGATAAAAAAATGCTGGAAGAAACAATAGCGGAATATGTAAGTTCGTTGGATGCTATCATTCATGATATTATTGTTGGTTTTGAGGAAGATGAAACGATAGAAGTGATTTTGGGAAGAATGTTGTCTGAACGAAATCTTTCATTGTCAACAGCCGAAAGTTGTACAGGAGGAAAAATAGCTGAAATGATTGCTTCGGTTCCTGGAGCTTCGAATTATTTTAAAGGAAGCATTGTGGCTTATGCGACCGATGTGAAAATAAATGTACTTGGTGTTTCTGACTCTTTAATAAATGAGTATAGCGTTGTGAGTGCGGAAGTTGCAAAAGCAATGGCTTTGAGTGTGAAAGCATTGCTAAAAACAGATTATGCAATTGCGACAACTGGTAACGCCGGTCCTGCGAAAGGTGAGGCCACAGCAGAAATTGGAACGGTGTTTATAGCATTGGCTACGCCAAATGAAATTCTCGTTGAGGAGTTTAATTTTGGTCAACCACGTGAAAAAGTGATAGATAGAGCTTCGGTTAAAGGGCTTGAAATGTTGCTTAAAGAAATTTCAAAAAAAGAACAATAAATATTTTGGTTTATAGGTTTATTTTTCTTTTCTTTGCACCCTGATTTTGAATAACGATAAAAGATAAGTATAATGTCAAGAGTTTGTGACCTTACAGGTAAAAGAGCGATGGTAGGAAATAACGTTTCTCACGCTATGAACAAAACTAAGAGAAAATTTTCTGTAAACTTAGTTAAAAAGCGTTTTTATCTTCCAGAAGAAGATAGATGGATTACTCTTAGAGTAGCAGCATCTACGATAAAAACAATTAATAAAAATGGAATCGCTGCAGTTTTGAAAAAAGCGCAGTCAGAAGGATTTATTAAATAATCTTTTCCAAAATAAAAAAATAGCAAGATGGCAAAGAAAGGAAATAGAATCCAGGTAATTTTAGAATGTACTGAACACAAAACATCAGGTGTTGCAGGTACTTCAAGATACATAACGACAAAGAACAAAAAAAATACTCCAGACAGATTAGAGATTAAAAAATTTAATCCAATCTTGAAGAGAGTTACTGTTCACAAAGAAATTAAATAATAATAGAGATTTTTTTTAAAATCTCAAATGGTCACATTTGGAGATTTTATTGAATTTCAAATAACATTTGAATCATGGCAAAGAAAACCGTAGCATCGTTACAAACATCTTCTAAGAGATTATCAAAAGCCATCAAAATGGTGAAATCTCCAATAAGTGGAGCATATACATTCGTTGAATCTATTATGGCTCCTGAAGAAGTTGATGAATTCTTGAAAAAGAAATAATTAACTATTACATTTTATAGAAAAGCTACTTTCATTCGGAAGTAGCTTTTTTATTTTCTATATTTACACCTTGAAATTAAAAGACTTTTTTGAGAATTTCTTTAAAGATAAATTTGATTGTTTTTATTGATTTTTCTTGTTTAAGTTGACAAATGTAAATTCCAAATTATAAAACTCCATGAGCTTTTTTAAAAAAATATTCTCCTCAGAGAAAAAAGACTCGAGCTTAAGCGAGCAGGCAAAAGAATCATTAGACAAAGGTCTAGAAAAAACAAAAACTTCATTTTTTTCCAAATTAACTAAAGCGGTTGCCGGAAAATCAAAAGTAGATGATGATGTTTTGGATAATTTAGAAGAAATTCTAGTTTCTTCGGATGTGGGAGTTAATACAACCCTTAAAATTATTACCCGAATTGAAAAAAGGGTGGAAGCTGATAAATATCTTGGAACTGACGAACTCAATCAAATTTTGAGAGACGAAATCGCGGGATTATTATCTGAAACCAATACTGGCGAAGCAACTGAGTTTGTTATTCCGACAAATACAAAACCTTACGTTTTGATGGTAGTTGGAGTAAATGGCGTGGGTAAAACTACAACAATTGGAAAATTAGCTTACCAATTTAAAAAAGCTGGTTTTAAAGTAGTTCTTGGTGCTGCGGATACTTTTCGTGCAGCGGCTATTGACCAATTGCAAATTTGGGCTGATAGAGTAGGTGTGCCTATTGTTCGTCAAGAAATGGGAAGTGATCCAGCTTCTGTGGCTTTTGATACGTTGCAATCAGCGGTGGCTCAAAATGCTGATGTTGTCATTATTGATACTGCTGGTCGTTTGCATAATAAAATCAACTTGATGAACGAACTTTCGAAAGTAAAACGTGTAATGCAAAAAGTGGTTGGCGATGCGCCTCACGATGTAATGCTTGTTTTGGACGGTTCTACAGGGCAAAACGCATTTGAACAGGCCAAACAATTTACTGCGGCGACTGAAGTTACATCATTGGCCGTTACCAAATTAGACGGTACTGCCAAAGGTGGAGTTGTTATTGGTATTTCAGACCAATTTCAAATACCTGTTAAATACATTGGTGTTGGAGAAGGAATTGAAGATTTGCAGGTTTTCAATAAGTACGAGTTTGTAGATAGTTTTTTTAAATAATAAATAAGTTCATGAATTTTTCTTCAATAAAAAATGCTAACCCTATATATTTATATTTAGTAAGCATCGCCGCTTTTGTTTTGGCAAATATTATTAGAACAACCAATGTTGGTTTTTATTATGGTTTATTAATTGTCGGTTTGGTCTTTTTCTTTTTAGGATTAATGAGAAGAATTAAAAAGTAGACTACTATATTTCGATAGCTATCAATAATGAAAAGTTTAGCGGTGTTTCGTAACTAAGAAATTACGAAACACCGCTAATTATTTAAGACTATTTTTGGATAAGTAATTTTTATCTACTGATATAAAGCACTTATTTTTGTCCAAAGCATTTCATCAAAATCAGATAGAGCTAAGTTTACGTTGTCTGCGGCATCACCCATACGGATCACTACCATTTTTTTGCTGGGAATCACATAGATTTTTTGGTCATTTTTGCCCAAAGCCATAAACATATCGTTTGGCGCTGTAGGGATTATACTTCCTTGAAAAGTAGCCTGTGATTGTGGTAAATGATAATTGGCTTTGCCGTTCAGCCACCATAAATAGCCATAACCTAAATTGATGTTTTGTGAGGTGTTAGTTGCTTCGTTGAAGTAACTTTCGTTCAGAATTACATTGTTTTCCCATTTCCCCTTATTGAACATCAATAGCCCAAAACGTGCCATACTTCTTGTGGTACTGCTGTAAACAATATTGTTGCCAGATGTAAACCAAGCGCCGTTCATCCCGATTTTGTCCCTTAATTTGGTGTTGAAATAGTTATTCCAGGATTGTCCGCTGGCTTGTGCAATGACATCTTGTAGTTTTACATATACGTTGTGATACGCCCAACGCGTGCCTGCATCGGCAGTATAGGTAAGGGCGGAGGGTAAAACATCATCGGTGGTGTCGTCTAGGCCTGAAGTCATAGTCAGTAGATTTTTGCAGGTGATTAGGTTTTCTTTGGCTAATGGTGCACTTGTCCAACCCGTTCCAATATATTGTGATACTTTGTTATTGATGTTAATAAGGTTTTCCTGTTGTGCAATTCCCGTTAGGGTTGATGTCAATGTTTTGCCTGCGCTTGCCCAATACCAGTTGGTTGTGGCATCATGACCGTTGAAATAGTTTTCCATTACGATACGGCCATTGACAAGGATGATAAATCCTTTGGAATGTTTGAGTTCTAAATAATCCAATAAGGGTTGGACAGCCGATTGCTTCCAGCCAAGGCTTTCTAGTGATTTGGTTTCCCAATTGCTGCCGGAAAGGGGAGGGAAATATAGTGTTTCTGTAGGAGTTGGCGCAGGTGCTGGTTCTGTATTATCAGAGGAGCAATTGATGCAGAAAAGCGAAAATATGAGTAATAGTATTGATTTTGACATGGTTAAGAAGTTTGGTTTTGGGTAAGACCAAAAATATCGAAATAAGTTTAATGAGAAGGTGAAATTTTTATTTTCTTTGGATTTTTAAAGTTTAACTTTGTCGTATTAGATAAAGATGTTGATAAACGGAATGCGCTAGCCCTGATTGCTTCGCCAGTTCACTTCGCTCGTGTGTAGTGGAAATCATTATGAGTCTCGTTTTTTTCTAACGAGACTCATAATATTGAAACGGATAGCAGGAAATAGCTCCTAAAAAAGAAAATTATTTATGAAAAAAGTTTTTGGTGTTTTACTGGTTGTCCTTTTTTTTGTTGGATGTGAGCAAAAAATAACTCCTGCTGACGTTGCTAAAATCAATGGTTATTGGGAGATTGAAAAAGTGGTTTTAGAGGATGGAAATGAGAAGCAATACGGAATGAATGAATCTTTTGATTATTTTAAAATTGACAAAAATAATTTAGGGATTCGTAAGAAAGTGATGCCACAATTGGATGGGACTTTTTTGGTGAATGATACATTTGAGAATGTAAAAATAAGGTTTACTGATGGCCAGACTTTTTTGGATTACAACACGCCATATACGAAATGGAGCGAGGAAATAATAACATTGACAGATAAAGAGTTGGTTGTTTTGAATGCAGAGAAAAAAGAATATCATTATAAAAAAACGGGACCAATAAATCTAGATGACTATGGCAAAAAGACTAAATAATCAAAGTTCTATAGGGGACGTTTTGAAGCAAATTATCGAGGTCAATAAATTACAATCTGGAATGGATGAGATTGATGTGAAAGATGCTTGGCGTAATTTGATGGGGAACGGTGTGAACAGTTATACCAATAATGTGGTTTTGAAGGGTTCGACTTTGTATGTTCAGTTAACATCTGCGGTTTTGCGTGAGGAATTGAGTCACGGTAAATCCAAGATCATAAAAATGATTAATGAGGAATTGCGAAGAGATGTGGTGAGGGATGTGGTTTTGAGGTAAGGATTTTAGATTGTTGATTAACGATTTTAGATTTCAGATTTTTCGGTTTGATATAAAAAATCCCGTCTCGTTCTTAAAAACGAGACGGGATTTTTATTTATACAGATTTTTAAATCGTTAATCTAAAATCTAAGCTCTTAAATCTGAAATTTAGAACTGCTCTCTTCCTGCAAAGTGGAATGCCCCTTCGATAGCAGCATTTTCATCGCTATCAGAACCGTGAACTGCATTTTCTCCAATAGAAGTTGCGTATGCTTTACGGATAGTTCCTTCAGCAGCTTCAGCTGGGTTTGTAGCACCAATTAAAGTTCTGAAATCTTCAACCGCATTATCTTTTTCTAAAATAGCAGCAACGATAGGACCACGAGACATAAATTCTACCAATTCTCCGTAGAAAGGTCTTGCTGCGTGTACAGCGTAAAATGCTTGAGCATCTGCAACTGTTAATTGAGTTAATTTCAAAGAAACGATTTTGAAACCACCATTTGTAATCATTGCCAATATGTTTCCGATGTGTCCGTTTTGAACTGCATCAGGCTTAATCATTGTAAAAGTTCTATTAGTTGCCATTTTTCCTGTGTTTTAAAATTTTGTGCAAAAATATACTTTTTTTATCGAATGATTTTAGCAAATCGTTAATTTAATGGCGGAAATCTGTGATTACTGTGATTTTTGTGTTTTTTAAACTTTAAAATACATTTTCTTTTTGTAGAAATACGCCAAAAGTATTGTCCATAAACTTACATAAAGAAGTGCAAATACTAATGAAGCTGTCATCGGATTATTGAAAAAAGGTTGTACTCCGAATGCATACAAATAGTCTAAAAGATTGATTTGTTCTGTCGGTATTTTTGGGTTTGGAAATGAAATCATCACAAAAGCTTGCGGAATAATTTCGGATAGAAAGAAAACAATCATTGGATTCACTCCCCAAATCAGGAATAATTTGGTTCCTTTTTTATAATCGGCAATATCAATACAATAGTATAAAATGGTCAAGACCACTGTGGCTAATCCAGCAGTGTATAAAACGAAAGAACTAGTCCAAAGTGCTTTGTTTATTGGAAAAATAATATTCCAAAGTTGTCCCAATGTGATAAGAATGATTCCTATTATAGCCATTTTTTTGGCCTTTTCCAATTTTAATAATGGACTGTTAAGCAATTGGCCAATTAATAAACCAATAATTCCTGTTGCAATAGCTGGAATAGTGCTTAGTATTCCTTCGGGATCCCAAGTATTTGTAACTTCCCACATATGTCCTTTTAACAAAACGCTATCTACCCAAGCGGCTAAGTTGGTTCCTTTTTCAAGGTTTGTTATTTCGAATCCAGGCGCTGGAATGAGCGTCATAATTGCCCAATAACCCAGTAGAATTCCGATAGTTGTCAGTAATTGTGTTTTTTGATTCGTTTTTAGATACAAAAGTGAGGCAACGAAATAGACAATTCCGATGCGTTGCAATACTCCCGGAAGTCTTACTATTTTATAAGCTTCGATACCGCTATAGGCTAAGATTAAATAAATTACTAAAATTGAAACGGCCAAATAGGTTTTTAGTTTAGCATTGAAATTCCCCATCAACGCATATCCAACTGCAGCCGTTATGATTAGACGACCAATCACTAATGGAATACCTTCTAATCCGAAGAGTTGTATTTTTCCAAAAAAGTTAAAAAAGACGCCCAAGCAAAACATACGCAACGAACGCGTTAGAATTTTGTTGAATGTTGTACTGTCATAGTTTTTGGTTGGCATTGCAAAAGAAATAGCCACTCCCATAATGAAAATAAAGAACGGAAAAACCAAATCGGTAGGAGTACAGCCGTGCCATTCGGAGTGAAGTAAAGGAGGGTAAACGGTTGCCCAGCTTCCTGGATTGTTTACAATTGTCATTAATAAAATAGTCAATCCTCTAAATACATCAAGCGAAATAAGGCGGTCTTTGGTCATTTTTTTAAGTTTCTGAGATTCTAAGTCTCTAAGTTTCTAAGTTTTTTTCTGTTGTTATTCAAATCTAAGTTGCTTAGAATCTAAGCAACTCAGCAACTTTAAAAAGTTATTATATTGAAATTTTGCTCCAATGGTTTGAGTTGGCTCATTATTTGCGGAATCAAACGTTCTCCGTTTTCTAAATAAAATTCAGAAAAATTAGCTTGACGTTCCTGTAAACTTTGGTTAGGAAATAATTCGTTTTGCAAGTCAATGATGCGTTGTAGCTCATCATGAAATTTTCTTTTTTGTGCAATAAGTAATCTCTTCTCGAGAGTTTCCAATCCTTTGGTCTGTTTTGTTTCTTGTGCTTTTACAGCACCTAAGAAAGATTTATCAGTTTGATTGGCTAATTCTAAAAGTTTTTCGAATTGTTTTTTTAATGCTTCTTTTTGCTCTGTGAAATCAATCGGAAAATCAGATAGCTTTTGAGTAATACGATTGATTAAAGATGCTTGTTTCGAAAATAAATCAGACCAAGTCAAGTTTAATTTGTCGGCCTTTTTGTTCTGTTTTTCGGTTGCCAAAAGAACAGAGTTTCTCAATAACAATATTGGGAAAGTTACTTTAGCGGAAGCGAAAAATGATTTCAATTCGAACCAATACGCAATTTCACCGCCTCCACCTATGTAGCATAAATTGGGAAGAATAACTTCTTGGTACAAAGGACGCATGATGACATTCGGACTAAATTTTTCAGGATTACTTTCTAATAATTCCAAAATTTCAGATTCTGTAAATTCGATTTTGGTGTGATTGACCTTGTAAATTCCATTATCAAGAATAATTCGTTCTCGCAAATTATCTTCAATATAGAACAAATTGATTTCGCGCGGATTCACCTGAACGAAATAGTTTTTTAATTTTTCGATGGTTTCGGTTACCATCTTAAAAGATGTTTGATACAGTAATTCCTCTTTTATGTACGGTATAAAATTGCGTTTCAAATTCTGGTCATCTGCATCCAAAATAACTAAACCTAATGCTCCAAAAAGAGCATTGGCCAAATATCTCGTTGCATCGGCTAAGTTGTCATGCTTGACATAGGAATCTTCAAATAGTTTTTTGATTGTTTTGGCATTGGCGCTTGAACCTATTTCAAGTGCAAATATTTCAAGAAAATTGTCTAATCCTTCGGTGGATAATCTTCCGACAGGTCCAGTACTTTCCCTGTTCCAGTGAAATTTTTTTCCTTTGAAACTGAAATAATTAATTTCTTCAAAATCGTGATCTTCGGTTGCCATCCAATATACTGGAACAAAATTATAGTCAGGATATTTTGCTTTTAATTCGGTTGTCAAATTAATAGTCGAAATAATTTTATACAAAAAGTACAATGGTCCGGAAAATAAATTCAGTTGATGTCCTGTGGTAACTGTGAAAGTATTGGCACTGGCCAAAGCTTCAATATTTTGTTTCGTTAGATCCGATGTGGGAATATTTGAATATTGGTTTTTCAGAGCCGTAACTAAAACGGCTCTTTTTGTGTTGAAATTGTTGTTGCCGTTACCGTTGAAATTTTCTTTTTTTTCCTTTATTTGTTCTTCGAAATTTTCAAGATTTGGGAATCGATTGTAAAGCGACTGCGTTGGCTCTTTTTGGTTTAAATAATCATTCATCAAAGGAGAGAAATATCCAGAATTTTGGTAGCTGATACAGTCGGTTGGCATATTTAAGTTTATTTGATGCTAAATTACCAAAAAATATTGGAACAAAATCTTTGTTCCTTTCGAAAATTAAAATCAACTATTTAGTTTAATATTATAAAATTCATATGCAAGAAATAACCAAACCAGCCAAAGTAAATTCTTTGAAACACATACTTTTTGGCAGTTTAATAGGTACCACGATTGAGTTTTTTGATTTTTATATCTATGCCAATGCCGCCGTTTTAGTTTTCCCGCAATTGTTTTTTCCAAGCGCAGACCCTACGATGGCAACCTTACAATCGTTGGCAACTTTTTCAATAGCTTTTATATCCCGCCCATTGGGTTCTGCTTTTTTTGGGCATTATGGAGACAAAATTGGTCGTAAATTTACTTTGGTAGCTGCTTTACTGACTATGGGAATTTCTACTGTAACCATTGGTTTTTTGCCAAGTTATTCCAGTATTGGTATTGCTGCTCCTTTGTTATTGATGTTGTGTCGATTTGGTCAAGGAGTTGGCTTAGGAGGCGAGTGGGGGGGAGCTGTTTTATTAGCTATAGAAAATGCGCCGCCCAATAAACGTGCTTGGTATGGAATGTTTCCCCAACTAGGCGCCCCAATTGGTTTACTGCTTTCAGGAGGGACTTTCTTGTTGTTAACCGATTCTATGAGTAATCAAGAATTTATGGATTATGGTTGGCGAATTCCTTTTATTGCTAGTTCTCTTTTGGTTGTAGTTGGTTTTTATATCCGAACTAAAATTACTGAAACTCCTTCTTTCGAAAACTCAAAAAAAGAACAAAAAGAAGTTAAAATTCCTTTTCTTACTTTGGTTAAATCGTATAAAAATCAATTGCTTTTTGGAACATTGGCCTCTATTACTACTTTCTTGGTATTTTATTTAATGACCGTTTTTACATTGAGTTGGGCAACATCTGATTTGGGTTACGAAAAACGAGATTTTTTATTGATTCAATTGTTTTCGGTATTGTTTTTTGCTTTGTTTATTCCAATTTCTGCTGTAGTTGCTGATAAAATTGGGCGTCGAAAAATGTTGATTGTCGCTACAATTGCGATTGCTTTTTTTGGTTTTTTCTTTTCTCATTTTTTAAAGTCTGGCAGTACAGTAATGGTAACTTTCTTTTTATGTACAGGAATGGCTTTGATGGGATTTACGTATGGACCTTTGGGAACTTTTTTGTCAGAATTATTCCCTACCAACATTCGTTATTCTGGAGCTTCATTAACTTTTAATATGGCAGGAATTGTTGGAGCTGCTTTTGCGCCAATGATTGCCATTTGGCTGGCATCAACTTATAGTTTGACCTATGTTGGATTCTATCTTACTATTGCGGCTTGTATTTCGTTGTTTTCTTTATTGGCGATTAGTAAGACGGAACATAAATTTTAAATTAAATAGTTATACCGTTTATTAAAGAGTTGCAAATTCGTTTTGCAACTCTTTTTTTTGATTTATAGATTTCTATTTTGCTTTCGTATTACCATATTTTAACAAAAAAATCTGAAAGTTATTTGGTAGTTTGAAAAAGTATTTAGACATTTGCCTAAATATATAAATACTTTAAATCATGAATGACATATTTAAAGCATTGAATGATGCCACGAGAAGAGAAATATTGGAGCTTTTAAAAACAAAGAATTTGTCAGCCGGAGAAATAGCCGATCAGTTCAATATGTCAAAGCCGAGTATTTCCCATCATTTGGATATTTTGAAACGTGCCGATTTAATCACAGCCGAAAAATCGGGACAATTTATTTTCTATTCCATCAACACCACCATAATGGAAGATGTGTTGCAGTGGATTTTAACTTTTAAAAAATAAAATGATGAATGTAACTTTCAGAAAAGAACTTCCTATTATTGGAATTGTTTTAATGCCTTTTATTTATTTAGCTTTTATTTGGAATACATTACCAGAAAAAGTCCCAACACATTGGAATTACAAAGGTGAGGTCGATCATTGGGGAGATAAATTTTCCTTGATTGGATTACTTTTTATGTTGCCAGTTTTGGTGTATGTTTTACTGCTTGTTGTCCCAAAAATCGATCCTAAAAAAAGGATTTCCATAATGGGTGGTAAATATTATCAATTGAAGTTTTTCCTTGTTTTATGTATGTCCATGTTGGCTTTGTTTATCATTTTCATTACAAAGAATCAATCATTTTCGAGTCCTAATTTAATTTATATAATAATCGGAATTTTATTTTTGGTTCTGGGTAATTATTTCAAAGTGATTCAGCCCAATTATTTCATCGGGATACGCACTCCTTGGACTTTAGAGAATAATGAAGTTTGGAAAATGACTCATGTTTTTGCAGGTAAACTTTGGGTTATTGGTGGGTTGGTAATAGTATTGGGAGGTTTGATTTTTGAAAATAATTATTTCTCAATTGTATTTATTTCACTTGTTGTTGTATTGGCAATCGTCCCAATGGTGTATTCTTACATGAAGTTTAAGGAAATAGAAAAAAAAAGTGTATAACTCGAGTTTGATCATTAATTTGAAGCAGAAATATTTGGCATTTTTGCCAGTATCGTCCCGCTATCTGTTGCAATCTTTGTAGGCTGAACCCCAGCCCACAAAGGATTTTCACTGCTATCGGGGCTAGAGGAGAGAGATTTTGCCTTTTTGCCATCATCTAAAAAAAGAAAAATCGAACTAAGATTTCAAGGTATTTCACATCAATTTTAATTTAAAAATAGAATCAAATAAAATGAACAAAGCAGTATTTTTTTTAATGACAATTTTGTTGTCTTTTACAATGTTCGGGCAAGAAATTACGGGACAATGGAATGGTTTTTTAAAAGTTCCCGGAGGACAATTAGCACTTGTTTTTAATATAAGCAAAAGTGAAAATGGATACAGTGCTACGATGGATAGCCCAGACCAAGGAGCAAAAGGAATTCCCGTTACAACAACCAAGTTTGAGAATACTACTTTAAAATTAGAGATTCCAAGTGCCCGGATAGTTTTTGAGGGGGAGCTAAATCAGTATAATGTGATTGTTGGTACTTTTACTCAAAGCGGTCAATCTTTTCCGTTGAATTTGTCTAGAGAAATTTTAAAAAAAGAGACGGTAATAAGACCTCAAGAGCCACAAAATCCGTTTCCGTACTATACAGAAGATGTCACTTTCGAAAATAAAACAGATAAAAATGTTTTGGCAGGAACGTTAAGTTTACCTAGTAAAGACGGCAAATTTCCAGTTGTGATTTTGATAAGCGGAAGTGGTCCACAAAACAGAGATGAAGAAATATTAGGGCATAAACCGTTTTTGGTTTTAGCAGATTATTTGACAAAAAAAGGTATTGCGGTTCTACGATTTGATGACCGCGGTGTTGCAAAATCTACAGGAGAATATAAAACGGCAACTACTTTGGATTTTGCCAAAGATGTCCAAGCAGCAGTCGACTATTTGAAAACCAGAAAAGAAATAGATAAAAATAAAATAGGATTAATCGGCCACAGCGAGGGCGGAATAATTGCTCCTATTGTTGCACAGAACTCGAAGGATGTAAAATTCATTATATTATTGGCTGGACCTGGACTTCGAGGAGATCAATTAATGCTTTTGCAAAAAGAAATGATTGAACGTCAAAAGGGAATTTCAGAAAATGAAATTAAAAAAGGGCAGGAAATCTTTAAAGGAGCTTATGATATTATTGTAGCTTCTTCAGCAAATGATATAAATCTAAAAAGCAAGGCATTCAGTTATCTAAAATCAAAATTAGGTGATACTGCCAATGATACCCAGATTAGTGCACTTTCCTCTCAAATTACTAGCCCTTGGCTGGTTAGTTTTTTAAAATTAGATCCTGCAATAGCTTTAGAAAAAGTGAAATGCCCAGTTCTTGCACTCAATGGAGAAAAAGATTTACAAGTACTTCCCGATATTAACCTGGAAGCTATCAAAGTGGCACTAGCCAAAGGAGGAAATAAAAACGTAACCACTAAGAAGTTGTCCAATCTAAATCATCTCTTTCAGGAATGTAAAACGGGTTCTCCTGATGAGTACGCAGCGATTGAGCAAACATTCTCTCCAATTGCATTAGAGGAAATATCCAAATGGATTTTGGTTCAAGTAAAGTGAAACTGAATTTATATTACACGTGAAAAGCCCTTTTATTGGGCTTTTTTTGTTTTACTCGATTTAGAACTTCAAAGTCGTTAAATATCCCTTATTTTTGCACGAAAACAATCTCACTTTTGAAAACTAAACTTTTCCTCATCACGCCCCCGTTTACTCAACTGAATACGCCTTATCCAGCGACGGCTTATATCAAAGGGTTTCTGAATACCAAAAATATAGAATCGATTCAGGCGGATTTGGGGATTGAAGTGATTTTGAAATTGTTTTCGAAGGAAGGGTTAGGAAACTTGTTTCAAGTTCAAAGTTTCAAGTTTCAGGTTTCTGACCAAAATATTTCAGATAATTCCAAGAGAATTTTTGCTTTACAAGACGAATATATTAAAACGATTGATTCTGTTATTGCGTTTTTGCAGGGAAAGAATCCAACGTTGGCGCTCCAAATATGTCAAGAGGATTTTTTGCCGGAGGCTTCCCGATTTGCACAATTGGAGGAACTTGATTGGGCTTTCGGAACGATGGGGACGCAGGACAAAGCTAAGCATTTGGCGACTTTGTATCTCGAGGATATTTCGGATTTTATAGTGGAATGTGTAGATGAAAATTTTGGGTTCAGCCGTTATGCGGAAAGACTGGGACGAAGTGCCAATTCTTTTGATGAATTGTACGGAGCTTTGCAACAAGAACCTACTTATATTGACGAGATTTTGCTTTCGATTTTAAAAGAGAGAATAGAAACGATTCAGCCAACTTTATTCTTGATTTCGGTTCCGTTTCCCGGAAATTTATATTCTGCTTTTCGCTCTGCTCAATGGGTGAAAAAACACTATCCGAATATCAAAATTTCGATGGGTGGCGGTTTCCCAAATACCGAATTACGTTCGCTTTCGGATGCTCGGGTTTTTGAGTTTTTTGATTATATCACTTTGGATGATGGTGAAACGCCAATTGAAGAATTAATCGCCAGTATTGAAAATCCACATCACAATTCCTATAAAAGAACATTTCTTCTTGAAGATGGAAAAGTAGTTTACAAAAATAATTCCACTAAACCAGATTACAAACAATCCCAAGTGGGAACGCCGGATTATTCGGATTTGCTTTTGGATAAATACATTTCGGTTATCGAAATCGTAAATCCAATGCATCGCTTGTGGAGTGACGGACGCTGGAATAAACTCACGATGGCTCACGGATGTTACTGGGGGAAATGTACGTTTTGCGATATTTCTCTAGATTATATCAAGGTATACGAACCCGTTGCGGCGAGTTTGTTGTGCGACCGAATGGAAGAAATGATTGCCCAAACGGGAGAAAACGGTTTCCATTATGTCGATGAAGCCGCGCCACCAGCGTTAATGAGGGCTTTGGCACTTGAAATTCTTCGTCGAAAATTGGCAGTGACTTGGTGGACAAACATTCGATTCGAAAAAAGTTTTACGCAAGATTTGTGTTTGTTGCTCAAAGCTTCGGGATGTATTGCTGTCTCAGGTGGACTAGAAGTAGCTTCGGACAGATTATTGAAACTGATTGACAAAGGCGTAACGGTAGAGCAAGTGGCGAAAGTTACTCGGAATTTTACCGAAGCGGGTATTATGGTACACGCCTATTTGATGTACGGTTACCCAACACAAACAATTCAGGAAACGGTGGACAGTCTCGAAATGGTGCGCCAATTGTTTGAAGCGGGTGTGTTGCAATCAGGGTTTTGGCATCAATTTGCGATGACGGCACACAGTCCGGTGGGTATGTTTCCAGAGCAATTTGGAGCCGTAAAGGAAACGGAAGCCATTGGAACATTTGCCAATAATGATATTAATTTTGTTGATTCAACAGGAATCGATCACGATAAATTTAGTTTTGGACTTAAGAAATCGCTGTTCAATTTTATGCACGGAATCTGTTTTGACTATGAGTTGCAAGATTGGTTTGATTTCAAAATTCCGAAGACAAAAATTGGTGCTGATTTTATTTTTGACGCGCTACAGGAAGAAACTAATTTTAATACCAAACCTACTGCTAAAATAGTTTGGCTAGGTGGAAAACCAACTGTAGAACATTTTACTAAATCCAAAAAAGGGAATTCTTGGGAAATGATGACTTTGACTTTTCACGACAAAAAGGAAAGCTTCACTATTCAGACCAATAAAACAGAAGGAGAATGGCTTGTTGAAATGCTTCAGAAAATGTCAGTTTCGAATAGTAAAACTTATTCTTTTCAGGAAGTAAAAACTGATTTTGAACAGCAGCTAGAAGATTTTGAGTTGTTCTGGTATTCAAAACCTGTGAATACGTTGAGGGAATTCGGGTTGTTGGTGTTGTAGCATACTTTGAATTGGCCACAGATTATACGGATGAAACTGATTAGCACGGATTCTTTTATTTTTAAAGTAAAGTCCATTTTACCACTTAATTTTCTTTTTCAATTGGTTTGCGTGAGGGATAGAAATCAATGTCATTAAGTTAAGGAAAAAAATAAAAAAACAGCACGCAGATTTGGCAGATTCGGCAGATTTTTTTACTCATTTTTCTGCGGAAATCTGCGAAATCTGCGTGAAAATAAAAATAGCAATTCCTTAAACTTAATGACATTGGGATAGAAATAAGCTGCCGAAGTAGCATGGATAGCCCGACTCCAGTAGAGAATGGGCCGTATATGCGCAAAGTAAAGTAGGCCCATTTTCTACTGGAGGCACGCCCTAGTAATACCACTTCGGACGATTTTGTCTAGAATTTGTTTTTTTGTTTACGAAAACGTTTTCTTTTCATACTTTTACTCCCCTAAAAAGACCAAGAATGAGTGATAATTACAAAGTAACTGTAAACGATGCTTTCCATTTTGATTTTGAAAAGGAAAGTATTTCTCAACTGGATGCAATACCTACGGGAGTAAATGAATTTCATATACTGCATCAAAATTTACCTTATAAAACGGAAATCACCACTTCGGATTTCAATCAAAAAAGCTATACGGTTAAGGTAAACAATACAAATTATACTGTCGCCATTTCAAATCCACTGGATATTTTGATTAAGGAAATGGGGTTTGAAGTTGGGTTGACCAAACAAGTTAACGCAATCAAAGCGCCTATGCCGGGATTAATTTTGGAAATTAGCGTTGTTGTCGGGCAAACCGTGAAAGAGAATGATAATCTAATCATTTTGGGCGCTATGAAAATGGAGAACAGTTTTCTTTCGCCTCGTGATGGTGTGATCAAATCCATTTCGGTGAGTACGGGAGATGCAGTAGACAAAGGGCAGTTGTTAATTGAGTTTGAATAAGGAGGACAAGTAAGAATCAAGAAGAAAGAGACAAGAATCAAGAGCAATAAAGAATGTTAGAATTCTTTTATCTTGACTCTAGCAGCGAAGCGATCTTTCCTCTTTTATTTATTTTAAAATATGAAGAAAATATTAGTTGCCAATAGAGGGGAAATTGCCATTAGGGTGATGAAAACCGCACAGAAAATGGGTATTAAAACCGTGGCAGTATATTCTACTGTCGATAGAAATGCACCGCACGTAAAATTTGCCGATGAGGCTGTTTGGATTGGAGAAGCGCCTTCTAGCCAATCGTATTTATTGGGAAGTAAAATTATTGAAGTAGCTAAATCTTTGAACGTAGATGCGATTCATCCAGGATATGGATTCCTGAGTGAAAATGCAGATTTTGCTCTGGAATGTGAAGAAAATGGTATTGTATTTATTGGTCCAAAATCACATGCCATAAAAATTATGGGAAGTAAACTAGCGGCCAAAGATGCCGTAAAAGCATACAATATTCCGATGGTTCCCGGTATTGACGAAGCGATTACCGATATCGAAAAAGCAAAGCAAGCTGCAACAACAATTGGTTTTCCTATCTTGATTAAGGCTTCGGCTGGTGGTGGAGGAAAAGGAATGCGTGTGGTAGAAAGCGAAGCCGATTTTGAGTCTCAAATGAATCGCGCCATAAGTGAAGCGGTTGCTGCATTTGGTGATGGTTCGGTTTTTATAGAAAAATATGTGGCCTCTCCAAGACATATAGAAATACAGGTGATGGCGGACAGTCACGGTAATATTTTGTATTTGTTTGAAAGAGAATGTAGCATTCAGCGTCGTCACCAAAAAGTGGTTGAAGAAGCGCCTTCGGCAGTTTTAACGCCAGAATTGCGTAAGAAAATGGGTGAAGCAGCTGTCTTAGTTGCTAAATCCTGTGACTATCTTGGAGCGGGAACAGTTGAGTTTTTATTGGATGAAAACAATAATTTCTACTTCCTTGAAATGAATACACGTTTGCAGGTAGAACACCCGGTTACGGAATTGATTACCGGTACTGATTTGGTTGAATTGCAAATCAGAGTGGCAAGGGGAGAAGAGTTGACAATCAAACAAAAAGATTTGAAAATAAAGGGACACGCATTGGAATTACGTGTTTATGCTGAAGACCCGCTGAATGATTTCTTGCCGAGTGTTGGTCATTTGGATGTCTATCAATTGCCAGTTGGCGAAGGAGTTCGTGTAGATAACGGTTTTGAACAAGGGATGGATATTCCGATTTATTATGATCCGATGTTGGCCAAATTAATCACTTACGGACAAACTCGTGAAGAAGCAATTCAGTTGATGATCAAAGCTATTGAAAGTTATCAGGTGGAAGGAGTTCATACGACCTTGCCTTTCGGGAAGTTTGTTTTTGAGCATGAAGCCTTTCGTTCTGGAAAATTTGACACACATTTTGTTAAGCAATATTACAATGCCGATGTGTTGAAGAACCAAATGGCTCAGGAAGCTGAAATTGCTGCTTTGGTAGCATTGAAACAGTATTTTGAAGATCAAAAAATAGTGCGATTACCGAATTAAAAATATTTGAACCATTAAGGAATTAAGTTTCATTAAGAAAGACAAAACTTAATTTTCTTAATTTCTCAATGGTTTAAAATTAAGTTGACTTTCGCCAAAAAGGGAAAAATATTTGAACTATTAAGGATTTAAGTTTTATTAAGAAAGACAAAGCTTAATTTTCTTAATATCTTAATGGTTTAAAAAAATAATTTGGCTTTAGCCAAAAAAGAAAAGGATTACTAAAAAACTTAGCGGTTAAAAAAGTATGCAAGACAAAATAAAAACACTAAATGATAAAATTGCCGAAGCTCATTTGGGTGGAGGAATAAAACGTATTGCGAAACAGCATTCGAACAAAAAACTGACTGCAAGGGAACGTATCAATTATTTGATGGATGAAGGTTCTTTTGAAGAAATCGGGATGTTGGTGACGCACCGAACCACCGATTTTGGAATGGAAAACGAAATGTATTATGGTGATGGAGTCATCACAGGATATGGAACCATCAACGGAAGATTGGTTTATATTTTCGCACAGGATTTCACGGTTTTTGGAGGTTCGCTTTCTGAAACGCACGCAGAGAAAATCTGTAAAATTATGGATATGGCTGTCAAAATGGGTGCGCCTATGATTGGACTGAACGATTCGGGGGGAGCGCGTATCCAGGAAGGCGTTCGTTCGTTGGGTGGTTATGCCGATATTTTTTTCAGAAATGTACAAGCGAGTGGTGTGATACCTCAAATTTCAGCAATTATGGGACCCTGCGCCGGTGGAGCAGTATATTCTCCTGCTATGACCGATTTTACGATGATGGTTGAAGACACCAGTTATATGTTTGTTACGGGACCGAATGTGGTAAAAACAGTAACCAACGAATCCGTTACTTCGGAGGAATTGGGAGGGGCGAGTACACATTCTACCAAGTCGGGTGTGGCACATTGCACATCGACAAATGATGTGGTTTGTCTAGAAGACCTGAAACGATTGTTGAGTTATTTACCTCAAAACAACAAAGAAACAGCACGCAACTTACCTTATGAGCTAAAAGATGAAGTGCGTCTGCAATTAGCAGATATTATTCCGGATAATCCGAATAAACCTTACGATATGCATAGCGTGATTGGAGGGATTATTGACGAAGATTCGTTTTTTGAAATCCATAAAAACTATGCAGAAAATATCCTTGTGGGTTTTGCCCGACTCGGAGGCCGAAGCATAGGAATTGTGGCGAACCAACCGATGTTTTTGGCGGGTTGTTTGGATGTGAACAGTTCAATAAAAGCGGCGCGTTTTACTCGTTTTTGTGATGCGTTTAATATTCCGTTATTAGTATTGGTGGATGTACCGGGCTTTTTGCCGGGAACCGATCAAGAATGGAATGGAATCATTGTTCACGGTGCAAAACTGCTTTACGCTTTAAGCGAAGCTACGGTGCCAAGAGTAACCGTAATCACCCGTAAAGCTTATGGTGGTGCTTATGATGTAATGAATTCTAAACATATTGGCGCCGATATGAATTTTGCCTGGCCTACTGCAGAAATTGCCGTAATGGGAGCTAAAGGAGCTTCGGAAATTATCTTTAAAAAAGAAATCCACGATGCTGAAGACCACGAAGCCAAACTTCTCGAAAAAGAAGCTGAGTACGCCGAGTTGTTTGCCAATCCGTACACAGCAGCTCAACGTGGTTTTGTGGATGAGGTAATCCTACCACAAGATACGAGACGCAAATTGATAAAAGCGTTTAGTATGCTAGAGAATAAAGTGAGTGTAACTCCTGATAGAAAACACGGGAATATTCCTTTGTAGTTGTTTATAAGAATTGGAAAGCCACCCGATGAGGGTGGTTTTTTTGTTTGTAATAAGAGCTATGTAAATTTTTGATTATAGTTTGAAAAAATAGTATCTAATCCTGAATCGCAATCGTTTTATATTTGCTATCTATACTATTGTGAAAAGCCCCAAAAGATTATGAATTATATAAATAAATGCCTTTTATTTTTACTGATTTCCATTTCGTGTGTTTCGGTTGCCCAAAAAAAGGCAGATGCCAAATCACTTTTTGAGTATCAAGGAAGAATTGAAAAAATGCAAGACGACAAAGTTGTTCTCATAGGTTCTGCTTCTTCAGTGTCATTCGATTTTAAAGGGAATTCCTGTTCCGTTTCTTTGCAAAGTGTTGAAAATCATCAAAACTATGTTTCTCTTGAACTTGACGGTAAATATATCGGTAGAATTCGAATTGAAAAAGGAGATGTAAAATCCTTTCCGATAGTAGCCACCAATAACAAAAAAACACATCATCTATCGATTTATAAAGCAACAGAAGCTGCCAATGGAGGCGTTTTATTTGCAGGAACTTCAGCGAAGTTAGTTGAAAATACTGCGCCTAAAAACAGAAAGAAGATAGAACTCATAGGTGATTCGATAACTTGTGGTTATGGAAACGATGCGTCCACGATTCCTTGTGGCAGTGGAGATTGGTATGATCAGCACAATGGGTATTGGGCTTACGGACCTATACTTTCCAGAGCGTTGAATATCGATTTTGTGTTGAGTTCCGTTTCGGGTTATGGAATGTATCGCAATTGGAATGACGAACATCTGGATGAGCCTATTATTCCCGATGTTTACGAAAATTTATATCTGAATAGAGACAGTTCAAAGCCTTATGATTTTGCTTTTCAACCCGATTTGGTGAGTATTTGTTTGGGGACCAATGACCTTTCAGATGGTGATGGTAAAAAAACGAGATTGCCGTTTAATGAAGATAAATACGTTACGAATTATATTGCTTTCATTAAAACAGTTTACAAACACGCACCCAATACCAGAATAGTTTTGTTGAACAGTCCGATGGTTTCAGGAGAAAGAAATGTGACTTTGGTAAAATGCCTGAAAAAAGTGATTCATAATTTTGAAAGTGATAAAGCTCATAAGCCAATTGAATTGTTCGAATTCCAGCCAATGAGTCCAAAAGGTTGTGGCTATCATCCCGATATTGCAGATGATAAAGTGATGGCTGAACAATTAATTCCTTTCTTTAAAAAGTTACTCAATGAAAAATAGTATAATTGTTTTTGTTCTTTTCCTGATACTTTCGAATGCCGCTTTCGCAAATGTTACGCTGCCGAATGTGTTTTCGGATAATATGGTTTTACAACGAAATGCCGAAGTTACCATTTGGGGCTGGGCAAATCCGCAGGAAGAAGTGGTGATTACGCCAAGTTGGAATAATGAAACGTACAAAATCAAAGCCAGTAATCAGGCCAAATGGGAAATTGCGATTCCAACACCAAAAGAAGGAGGGCCATATACCATTACGATAAAAGGATATAATGAAATTGTCTTGAAAAACATTCTGATTGGTGAGGTTTGGATTTGTTCCGGGCAATCTAATATGGAAATGAATGCCAGTTGGGGAATTGAAAACGGTGATGAAGCAGTCAAAAATGCAACAAACCCGAATATTCGATTGTTTTTAGTCCCAAAATTAACTGCAACGTCTCCCCAAAATAATCTTTCAGGAAACTGGACAGAATGCACACCCGAAACGATGAAATATTTTAGCGCGGTTGGTTATTTTTTCGGGAAACGTTTGCAAGAAGAATTGAAAAATGTGCCTATCGGTTTGATTTCGTCCAATTGGGGTGGAACACCGGCTGAGATTTGGATGCCAGAAGAAGTGATTCAGAACGATCCTGTTTTATTGGAAGCAGCCAAAACCCGAAAAGAAGAAAGCTATGGTCCAAACCAGCCAGCTCGTGCTTTTAATGCGATGATCTTTCCTTTGACTAAATTCAAAATTGCCGGCTCATTATGGTACCAAGGAGAAAGTAATGTGGGTTCGACGATTTATGACAAAACCCTTTCGGCACTCATCACTTCGTGGAGAAAATTATGGGGCTATGATTTCCCGTTTTATTTTGTTCAGATCGCGCCCTATAAATATGGGGAAGACCATTTTGGAGGTGCCATTATTCGTGATGCACAACGAAAAGTGTTGCAGGAAGTTCCAAACACGGGAATGGTGATGACCAGTGATATTTCGCCTGTTGAAGAAATCCACCCAAAAGATAAAAAATCGGTTGGAATTCGTTTGGCAAATTTGGCTTTGGCGAATACTTATAAAACCAATACGGCATTGGTAAACGGGCCACTTTATAAAGGAATTATCATTGAGAAAAATAAAGTGACAGTGACTTTCGATTATGCTGAGGGATTGTATTTTAAAGACAAGAAAGCTTATCTGTTTGAAGTTGCAGGAGCTGACAATATGTTTTATAAAGCGACAGCTGTCATCAAAAACAATGCAATAGTGTTACAATCGGATAAGGTGAAAGCACCTGTAAAAGTACGTTACGCATGGAAGAATACAGATCAGTCGACTCTTTTCAATAAAGCTAATTTACCGGCTTCGTCTTTTATCTCGAAATAATAAAATAGAGATGATTTTAACCCGTTGGGTGAAATTAAAATGAATTAAAAAAATTGAACCACATAGAGGCATAGATTTATAATTAGTGCCAAAGAATAGCTAGAAAATAGTACTATTTTTTCTCATAGATTGCTATGTGAAAAGTAAAACGTCTATCAAACTCTTTAAATTATTACTATTTTCTATGTTTCTATGTTGTTAAAACAATTTCACCGAACGGGTAGATGATTTTATTTTTCGTTTAAAGATAAAAAGTTGTCGTTTACTCTGAATTGCGTGAGGGATAGTAGGCGGTATCCTCGCAGCGTAGCGGAGAGATAAAGCCGTATAGCCCGACTCTTGTCCTGATTTTTCTTCAGGACAAGAGGCACGCCCAAAAAGAAATTACAAATTATGAAAAAGAATACATTAATTATTGCAGGGATTTTTGCCCTGATTAGCACAGGAAATATGATTGCACAAAAATTACCACATTTGGATGAAACAAAACCAATTGAAGGACGCATTGATTTGTTGATGAAACAAATGACACTGGAAGAGAAAGTCGGGCAAATGAATCAATACAATGGGTTTTGGGAAGTAACCGGCCCAGCGCCAAAAGGTGGTAATGCCGAATTAAAATACAAACATTTGCGTGACGGTTGGGTAGGTTCGATGCTGTCGGTTCGCGGGGTGAAAGAGGTAAGAGCGGTTCAGAAAATTGCCATTGAGGAAACTAGATTGGGAATTCCGTTGATTATTGGTTTTGACGTGATTCACGGTTACAAAACGTTGAGTCCAATTCCGCTAGCAGAAGCGGCGAGCTGGGATATGGAAGCGATTAAAAAATCGGCTCAGATTGCTGCAGATGAGGCTTCGGCATCTGGAATCAACTGGACTTTTGGACCGAATGTTGATATTTCGCAGGATGCGCGTTGGGGACGTGTGATGGAAGGTGCGGGCGAAGATCCTTATTTGGGAAGTAAAATTGCAAAGGCAAGAATCACCGGTTTTCAAGGTGATACGAGAGCCGATTTGCAAAAAGTAAATACGATTGCGGCTTGCGCCAAACATTTTGCAGCATACGGTTTTGCCGAATCTGGAAGGGATTATAATACGGTGGATATTAGTAATTCAAAATTGTACAACACAGTTTTGCCCCCGTTTAAAGCGGCTACTGATGCCGGTGCTCGTACCTTGATGAATTCGTTCAATATTTTGAATGGAGTTCCTGCAACCGGAAATGCCTTTTTACAAAGAGATATTCTAAAAGGGAAATGGAAATTTGATGGTTTTGTGGTTTCGGACTGGGCTTCGGTTCGGGAAATGATTGCTCACGGTTTTGCCAAAGATGGTGCAGATGCAACTGCCAAAGCGGTCATAGCAGGTTCGGATATGGATATGGAATCGCATTTGTATGTTGAGGAATTAGTAAAATTGGTTAAAGACGGTAAAGTAAAGGAAGCTTTGGTTGACGATGCTGTTCGCAGAATTTTGCGTGTAAAATTTGAATTGGGATTATTTGACGATCCTTACAAATATTGTGACGAGAAAAGAGAAAAAGCAACTATAGGTAATAGAGCCAACAACGACGGAGTTTTGGATATGGCGAAAAAATCTATTGTGTTGTTGAAGAATGATAAAAATTTGCTTCCGTTAAAAAAATCAGGACAGAAAATTGCTTTGATCGGGGCTTTGGCAAATGACAAAAACAGCCCATTGGGAAGTTGGAGAATTGCATCGGATGACAATACTGCAGTTTCAGTTCTGGAAGGAATGCAACAGTACAAAGACAATCAATTGACCTTTGAAAAAGGAGCCGATTTGACTATTGGTAAAACGGCGTTTGTGGATGAATTGGTTTTTAACACTACAGACAAAAGCGGATTTGATGCTGCCAAAAAAGTAGCTTCAAATGCTGATGTTGTTGTGATGGTTTTGGGAGAACACGGTTTTCAGTCGGGAGAAGGACGCAGTAGAACAAATCTTGATTTGCCAGGAGTTCAACAAGAATTATTGGAGGAAATCTACAAAGTGAATCCAAATATTGTTTTGGTTTTAAACAACGGAAGACCACTGGCTTTGCCTTGGGCAGCAGAACATATTCCTGCTATTGTTGAGGCTTGGCATTTGGGAACGCAAACTGGTAATGCTGTGGCGCAAGTGTTGTATGGAGATTACAATCCAAGTGGGAAATTGCCAATGTCTTTTCCTAGAAATGTTGGTCAAGTGCCTATTTACTATAATAACTATAATACGGGAAGACCTGTAAATAGTGATAAAAATGTATTCTGGTCGCATTTTAGCGATGTAGAAAAAACGCCTTTGTATCCTTTCGGATTTGGGTTGAGCTACACTACTTTCGATTATAAAAATTTGAAACTAAATAAAACCGCTTTCGCAAAAGGGGAGCCGGTTGTGGTTTCGGTGGATATTACCAATTCGGGTAATTATGATGGTAAAGAAGTGGCACAATTGTATATTCAGGATGTCGCCGCAAGTTTGGCCAGACCTGTAAAAGAATTAAAAGGTTTTGAAATGGTAGCCCTGAAAAAGGGTGAAACCAAAACCGTAACGTTTACTTTGACTGACAAGGAATTAGGTTTCTTTGATAATGAAGGCAATTATTTGGTTGAGTCAGGAGCTTTCAAAATTTGGGTGGGAGGAAGCTCGGATACAGGTTTGGAAAGCGGTTTTGAACTGAAATAATTAATAAATTTCAAGAATCATTAGTTCATTATTCAGAATGAAAGATTCAATAGTTATCTTTTTATCTATTAATGTTTGGGCAAGTTGTTTAGTATTTTGATTGAAAGTTTTTAAGATTATTACTTTTGGAGGAACACCGTTCAAAAGTAATAGTTTTTCAAAATCTTCATCGTGTGTGAGTATGGTGAAATTGTGTTTTTTTGCAAATTTCCAAATCTCATTATCCTTTGCAGGTTGTTCAATATTTATGTCTTTGGAATGTAAACAATTTGGGAATGCATTTTCAATGATTTTTATAATTCTCCAAGAAATATTGGCATCAAGAAGTAGTTTCATTAAGCTGCAATTATTTTGGTGATATTTTCCCTATTAGCCGCAAAAGCTAAAGCAGCAAGAATGTCTTCTTTTTTTAGTTCTGGAAAGTCCAAAAGAATTTCTTCCATAGACATACCTTGAGAAAGCCAAGATAAAATGTCAGATACACAAATTCTAGTACCAGTTATTGTGGGTTTGCCAAATCGAATATTGGAGTCTATTGAAATTGAATTTTGCCAATTATTATTCATATTTTTATCGTTTGATACAAATTTACAAAAAAAGTACATAGGTATTTTTAAAATAAATTAAGAGTTAAATTGTACTAATAGTATAAAAAAATAAAAAATGAAATACAACAGATGTGGAAAAAGCGGCTTGTTATTGCCTCAAATTTCTTTGGGATTATGGCACAACTTCGGTTCAGTAGATAGTTTTGAAAATGCGGAAAGTATTGCCAAAGCAGCTTTTGATAAGGGAATAACTCATTTCGATTTAGCCAACAATTACGGTCCTGTTCCGGGTTCGGCGGAGACTAATTTTGGTGCTATTCTTAAAAATAATTTTAAAGGTAACCTTAGGGATGAAATCGTAATCACGACCAAGGCGGGCTACACGATGTGGGATGGACCTTATGGTGATTGGGGTTCCCGCAAGTATTTGCTATCAAGTTTAGATCAAAGTTTGAAACGAATGAATTTGGAGTATGTAGATATTTTCTACTCACACCGTTTTGATCCCGAAACGCCTTTGGAAGAAACAATGATGGCTTTGGATTATGCCGTTCGTAGCGGAAAAGCCTTGTATGCCGGAATATCCAATTACAATCCAGAGCAAACGAGAGAAGCTACCGAAATCTTAAAACGATTGGGAACACCTTGTTTGATTCACCAAGTAAAATATTCAATGTTTGTAAGAACTCCCGAGGAAGGATTGCTTGATGTTCTTGAAGAAAAAGGGTTGGGCTGTATTGCTTTTTCACCTTTGGCACAAGGACTTTTAACCGATAAATACTTAAAAGGAATTCCAGAAAATTCTCGTGCTCACAATCCAAACGGACATTTAAAAGAAGATGAGGTTTCGGAGGATAGAATCCAGAAAATTATTAAACTGAATGATATTGCAAAACAAAGAAATCAGTCTTTGGCACAAATGGCTTTGGCTTGGTTACTAAAAGACAACAGAGTTACTTCTGTTTTGATTGGCGCCAGTTCTGTGGGACAATTAAATAATAATATAGATTCGTTGCAGAATCTGGATTTCTCGGAAGAAGAATTGGTTGCGATAGAAACTATTTTAAAATAAATTGTTTTGGATCATGTACAGATAGGCACTGCAGTGGGTCTCTGTACATGATCTACAATTTTTTACCCGATCAATGTAGTTTCTAAATTAGTGTTATGATACAATAAACTTGCTGCACCCAATAAAGCTGCATTTTCGTTGTCCTCAGAGATTTGTATGGTAATCTCTAAACCTGCATCTTTAATTTTTTTGTTGAAAGCTGGTAAAAATAGTGCGTTTGAATCGGCTATTTTGCCACCTATTATAAAATGTTCAACAACAAAATTTTTAAAGCACGGAATCACAATTTCAGCTAAATCTTCGCCCATTTTTTCAAATGCTTTAACCGCTATTTTGTCTCCGGAAATAGCAAGATTATAAAGCTCTAATCCGCTTTCTACTGTTGTTTCTTTAAAGTCGGAATACTTGGCGATAAGTCCTCTTAATGACACATAATCTTCGGCTATTCCATTTCTAAATGGAAGATTCCATATTTCGCCATCCGTAGGTACTTGATTTCCGGAACTAACTGAGGTTCCTTTGTCGATAAAACAAGAACCCAATCCTGTTCCTAGTGTAATGGCCATTACTTTTTTCGAAAGGTTATTTTTGTCTTTATAGACTTCACCTTTGCCAAAACAAACGGCATCATTTTCAAAAAGAATCTTAAAATCATCCGAAAGATTGAGTTTTTTTCGAAGTAAATCAGCAATATTTAGTCCATAGAAATGGTCGTATTTAGATTGGCCTTTTATCCAGCAAATGCCATTTTCATAATCAAATGGGCCAGGCATGCATACCGTTATGCCAGCCAGGCTTTTTGCACCTGAATTATTCCATGAAGTGCGTATCGTTTTTTCCCAGATATCCAAAACCTGGTCTACCGGCAGATTAGAATCAAAAGACTCTTTGTGCATCGAAGATTTAAGGACTTTCATATTGGTAGTATCGATGACTCCGGCGGTAATATGAGTTCCGCCGATGTCCAATCCCACAGCATATTTCTTTTTCATTGTCTTTAATTTGTTAATTTATGTTGTGTTTTTATTTTATTTCAGACTATCATTTTTTTAATTCCAGATTATACTTTTTCACCAATTCCAAAGTCGATTTGTCAGTCGAAAAAACCGAATTTAAACCCTGTGGTTCTTGCGGTGGGTCTGTAGTCAAGGGATCACCTGGTTTCCATTTTCCGTCTTTGGTAACCGCTTTTCCTTCACCACCAAATCCCCAAAAATTGGCTGCTTGCAGCACCCCGTTATTTTTATGGCTCTCCGCGACTCTTTGGAATATATAATTGTAAAAAACATCCCTGTTGGCTACAGAAGTTGTCGAAACCAAACCTTCGTTTTCTCTTGGTAAGCCAAATTCTTCGATGATGATTGGCCTTTTCAAATCATTGGCCACCTTTACGTGTAAATCAATATATTTTCCAGCATTTTCAAGTGTGATAGGTAATGTTTTTTCGGCATCTTCGGCTTTGTACCAATTCCAGTTTTTTGGCCAAATGTGCATCGTTAAATAATCAATATTCGGATTCAGATGCGTTCTTTCAAAAATTCCCATATCGTCGTTGGAACTGTTTTTTCCTTCAGAACCAGTTGAAATCAAATGGTATTTATCCAAACTATCAATCAAATTGACAATGTTGTTGAGCCAAACAGTAAATTTTGCTTCATTTTCGACAGTAAAAAGCCTCGGTTCATTTCCAACTTGCCACGCCATAATCGTATTGTCCTCGGTATATTTTCTTTTGGTATAGCCATTTGTTCTGGCCAAAATAAATTTCACGTGATTGTTCAACGCTTCCATACACGGTTCACAACTATGAAATTTCTCGGTATAACTCATGAATTGTGGCCAAGTATTTGGTGGGATGGCAGGAACCGGAATTGCACCTTTTCCATTCCATTCCAGGTATTGCGACATTCCGCCGGACCATTCCCAGTTATTTGTCAAAAATAAAACCGCGTACATATTGCGTTTTCCCATTTCGGCGATAAGGAAATCTAAGCCGTCAAGTAAATCTTGGTCGTATTTACCTTGTTCATATTGCAAAGCTGGGCGAACAGTATAATCGTATTTTCCGCCATCGCCACCAACGAGAATTCGCAAATTATCAATACCATTTTTCTGCATTAAATCCAGTTCCCGAAGCAATCTTTTTCGGTCTCCCACTTTCTTCGAAGCCAACAAACTTCCATACCAATAATTGGTTCCAATATAGGAATACGGCTTGTTACCTTTGTAAAATTGAGTTCCTTTCACAGTGATTCTGGCTTGTTGTTTTTGAGCTTCACAAGAAAAGCTCGCGAAACATAAAAGAACCAAAACTATTTTTAACGCCGATTTCTTCATAATTAATTTAATTTTTAGGAGCTGTTTCCTGCTATTCGTTGCAATCTTTTTCTCGGTTGAAAAAACCTCAAAAAAGGATTTTCACTGCTATCAGGGCTAGGGCATTCCGTTTTGGATCTTATTTACTGCAAATTTTTTAAAATATGTTGCTTGGATTAATTTGGTAAAACATACATACTTGGTAACGTATTCACCAAAGCCGATTTTGATTTGGTTGCAAAAGTTTTAAAATCTGCGGCATTCGTTGCTGTGGGCGTTGGAACATAATAGCCATCTAAATTATTGTTCCAAAACATAACATAACTTATTTGGATGCTATTTGCTGTTAGCGTACTGTACAGATAAGTTGAGAACCAATTGGTCACAGGTGCAATAGTTGCTGTAACTCGATAACCTGTTTCGGTCATTGCGGCAATTTTCACTTTGGTTGTGGCTAAATCTGATAGCATTTTTAACTTGGCAGTAGCTTTGTCAGCTCCTGTTTGACCTTGGTTGTTCAAATCGCCATAATTGTCCATACCCAAAACATCTACGTAGGCATCACCTGGATAGCGACTCAAATAATTGGTTGAAGTAGAGTAGGAGTTGTCAGGGGAAAAAGCATATAAAATGTTGTGAACCCCTTTGATATCTCTTAAATATTCAACGGTGAATTGATAAACAGCTTTATAATCTTCTGCGGAGCAGAAATCAGCTCCCCACCAAAACCAGCTTCCGTCAAATTCATGAAAAGGCCTGAAAATAATCGGAATCAATTCTCCTCTGGAACCTTTTAAATTGGATACCACACTGGCTACTTTATCGAGTTTCGTTTTATACCAAGCATTATTTACACCACCAGGTAAAATACTCTTGAAGGCTGTAGTTTTTTGTTCCGTGGTCATATCGGCGGCATAAAAGCTATCCTCTTTATTAGGTTCTCTTATGTGCCAAGAAAAAGTGTTAATCATTCCTTTGGCATAGGCTTCTTTGACATCATTCGTTATAATAATTTCCTGTTGGTAAAACCAATTATCGGCCTGACTATTATTACTTTTATCGGTAATAAACATAAAATCGGAACCCAAGAGCGCGGGGTCATAACCTGTTGTTTTTTTTATGTCTGATTCAGATGAAGAACCATTATTGTAAAAACCATTAAAAGCATCTTGCTGGCCAATGGCAAATTTGGTTTTAGCCAATTTTTTTAAGTTGTAAAATAACGCAGTAGTTTCTGCAGTCGCATTTTTGTCGACCATATAAGTTTTTACGTTCTGTGTTGTTAGCACATCAGTAACCACTACTGGTGGAATGACCACAACCGGATCGGGTGCCGGATCGTCTTTGGAACAACTGCTTAGTACAATTATTAAACTGGTAATTAAGCTTTTAAGAAATAGGTTTTTCATGTTGTCTTTTAAATTCTGTGAATTAATTCAATGCATGCTCTGCTATTGTGATATGGGCATTTCCAAAATCCGGCTTTGTCTTTTTCCATTGTGGAATAATCAGCATAAACACCCCAAAACCATTCTCCTTTTTCTTTGTCAATAATATATTTTTGAGTGAAATCCCAGTTTTTGAAAACAATGTCTAAATATTCCTGTTGTCCGGAAAGTTGCCAGGCAGTAAAGTAACCAATCATCAATTCGGCTTGTGGCCACCAGTGTTTTTCGGCCATCAATTCTTTGGTCTCTGGATTGTATTCATACCATAATCCGCCATCTGAGTCGATTCCTTCTTTAGTTGCATCCGCAATTTGAATGGCATGTTTTTTATAATTGGCAATTAATGTTGAATCTCCTGAAATTTGGGCGCATTGTAATAAAAGCCAAGCTGCTTCAATATCATGTCCATAGGAAATAACATCTTTCTTTTCTGCCCAATTTTCATCAAAAAACAATCGTAAATGACCTGTTTTAGTATTGATGAAGTATTTTTCTATGGTTTCCAATAATTCGACAATGACTTTTCGTAACGATTCGTCTTTCCAAACCGTATATAAATTAGCATATCCTTCAACGATATGCAAATGGGTATTCATTGTTTTCTTTTCGTTGGCGTCTTTTTCGCTCAAGCGTAAATCTTCAATAGGTTGCCAGTCACGGGTAAAAGCTTCAAGGTAACCGCCTTTTGAGGAGTCGTAACTGTGTTTTTGAATTTTTTGATACAAGGAAATGGCTATTTGCAAGGCTTTATCATCTTTGGAAATTGAATAATATTCGCTCAATCCATAAATGGTAAAGGCCAAAGCATAAATTTGGTTTTTGGTGTCTTTTGGAGTACCGTCATAATTGATACTCCAAAAAATGCCTCCAAATTCTTTGTCGTAAAAGTGTTCCGAAATGTATTCAAAAGCACGTTTTGCAATTTCTAAATGTTCTTTGTTATTTGAAATTTTATATGCAGCAGAAAAGGACCATAGCAATCTTGCATTTAATACAGACCCTTTTTCTGCTTCTTCATTTTTAGTGTTATTGTAATCTATTTGACCAACAAAACCGCCATTTTTAGTGTCAATTGTATTTTCCATCCAATAGGAAAGAATACTTTGAAGCTCCAACTTTAGTTCTATTTTTAGATTTTTTAAATCGGTTTGCACAATTATGAAATTTCTTTGTTTTTATTCACTTGCTTGATAATTGTATTGACAGAACCTGCAGATGTAAAAGTGTCTTCTGGAGAATTGATAACATAATCCACCAGTTTATCCACAGATGAAACCGCTACGTGCATTCTGGTATCTGAAGAAGCATAATAAATAAAAACAGTCCCGTCTTTATCCTCAATCCAACCATTAGAAAATAAAACATTGGAAACATCTCCAATTCTTTCAATACCTTCAGGGGCCATAAAATGTCCGGCAGGAGCGTGTGTTACCTTTGCAATATCATTCAAATCGGTCATGAACATGTACAGTGTATAGCGCAAACCGGCTGCAGTGTTGCGAACACCATGGGCTAAATGCAACCAACCTTTTTCAGTTTTGATAGGAGCTGGTCCAAGACCATTTTTCAATTCATATACGGTGTGATATTGTTTTCCATAAATGATTTTTTCTTCATTTACGACAGGATTGGTCATGTCTTCCACGAAGCCAAGTCCAATTCCGCCACCGTTTCCTACATCAATGAAACCATCTTGCGGACGAGTGTATAAAGCATATTTTCCGTTTACAAATTCTGGATGCAAAACTACATTTCGTTGTTGTCCTGTATTCGAAATCAAATCGGGTAATCTTTCCCAGTTGATTAAATCTTTGGTGCGTACAATTCCGGCATTGGCAATAGCAGTACTAGTGTCGCCTTTTGGCGCTGATGGATCTTTTCTTTCGGTGCAGAAAATTCCATAAATCCAACCGTCTTCATGGGCAATTAAGCGCATGTCATACACATTGGTGTCTGGTTCTTCCGTTTGCGGAATCACGCAAGGTTTATCCCAAAATTTGAAATTGTCAACACCATTTGGGCTTTCGGCAATAGCAAAGAACGATTTCCTGTCGGCGCCTTCCACGCGGGCAACAAGGATGTATTTGTCGTTCCATTTTATGGCTCCAGCATTGAATGTGGCGTTTATGGCAATTCTCTCTAAAAACAGTGGATTTGTATTTGGATTAAAATCAAATCTCCATTCCAGCGGTGTGTGTGCGGCTGTTAAAACTGGGTTTTTGTAGCGAGTGTATATTCCGTTTCCAATACCGTCTTGTGGTTCGTTTTTTGTTTGAATTAAAGTATTGAATTGCTTGTCGAGTTCGATTTTTATATGTTTTAAATCGTCATTTATTTTTGTAGTGCTCATAACTGAATTTTCTAAAATCAAGTATTATTTGTTTAAATTTCTTTTGTGATTAAGTTCGTCTTCAATGGTCTGCAGTTTTTCTTCAGATAATGGGTAGAATAGGATGAAAAGTACAGATAGTGCTGCAGCAATTGCCGGAAGAATGCTCAGCATTAATAATATTCCGTTTTGTGCAGTGATGGTTTGCACTACGTTTGCTTGGAAGCCAAAGTACCCTAAAAGCCATCCAGTTGCAGCCCCACCGATTGTCCAACCAAATTTTTGAGACATTGAGGAAGCCGAAAAGATAAGACCAGTAGCTCTTCTTCCTTGTTTCCACTCGGAGTAATCAGCACTATCAGCATACATAGACCAGATTAATGGGAAGATGCAACCTGCACAAATACTAATCATTACTTGGAAAACCATGATAAGTACGATGTTCTCTTTTCCGATATAATAGAAAAAGATACTTAAGATTGCAGCAAGTGCCATAGCACCAAAAAAAGTTTTCTTTTTACCAATTTTGTTAGCAATCGGAGTGGCTGCAATCACACCGATGATGTTTGCGGCTTGTCCCAATACCAGATAAAGTGTGGTTGGAGTCATTGCAAAATTTTCCCCAAAAATGTTGAAACTATAACTTACAGTACTGCTTACATAATATTTGAAATAATAAACAGCAGCCCCATCACGTATTGAATTGAATACTAATGCACCAATTCCGGCACCTAGTAAAATCCACCAAGGTCTGTTTTTAAGAAGATCGTTTAAATCTTCTTTTAAATTTGGTTTTTCATCATTTATAGGGAGTACTCTTTCTTTTGTTAAGAAAAAACAAGACCAAAAGAATATCGTAGTAATGATTCCAAAAACGATTATGGTATATAACCAGCCTGTTTTGGAGCTTAAACTTCCACCAAAATGATTTACTAATGGTTCAATTAACCAAAGGGCCAACAAGCTTCCGCCAAAGGCAAAAACCATACGGTAGGAGGAAAGGGTTGTGCGTTCTTTTCGGTCACCAGACATTACCCCCAGCAAGGAAGCGTATGGCACATTAATGATAGAATAGATCATCATCATTAAGGAATAAGTAACGTATGCATATATTATTTTTCCTTTTTCGTCAAAATCAGGGGTGTAAAAAGTCAGTACTCCAATTATGGCAAATGGAATTGCCGTCCACAATAAATAAGGCCTGAATTTTCCCCAACGGCTTTTGGTACGGTCTGCAATAATTCCAACCAATGGATCGAAGCAGGAATCCCAGATACGGGTAATCAAGAACATGGTTCCAACCACGGCAGGCGCTATCCCAAAGACATCGGTGTAAAAAAACATAAGATACATGCTGAAAATTTTCCAAAACATAGAGGAAGCGGCATCTCCTAATCCGTAACCAACTTTTTCTTTTAAACTGATTTTACTATCCATTACTTTCTTGGGGTTTGTTGTCATGGTTTTATTTTTTATAAAGGTTTATTTTTGCGGCATCTTTTTCAAAAAGAGTATTATCTAGATTGTAAAATTGAATAAAATCTTTTTCACTTACTTGTCCTTTGAACGGTGCATAATAATGCATTTTTTGTTCTTTCTCTTGCCAACCGTGATTTCTCCAAACCAACACATAGGATATTTTGTAGGATCCCATGGCTTTCATCAAAGTGTCTGTCCACCATTTATCATATGGAATGGCCTCGTAACCTGTTTCTGCAAAAGCAATGATTTTATGTTGCTCTTTGGCAATTTGGTCTATTATTCCAAATTGTCTTTGGCAATTTTCCACAAACGAATTATCCTTCAAAGGGTCGTTGTAAATGTATTTGTCAAAACTTAAAATATCAGCATATTCGGGACCCGGATAGTATTCCAAGAAATCTTCTCTAGAATTAAAATCGGCGGTATTGTATACATATATTAAATTATGAACGCCTTTCTTTTGGAAATAATCAATAGTGAATTTCCAAAGTTTTTTAAACTCTTCCGGACTTCCATTGTTTTTGCACCACCAAAACCAAGTTCCGGTAAGTTCATGAAAAGGGCGATACAACAAAGGAATTAAATTGCTTTTTTTATCCTTTAAAGTTAAGATGTATTTTGCAGCTTCGTCTAACCAAGCTTTGTATTTTTCATGACTTTGACCTCCAGGTAAAGCCGAAGCTAATGATTTTGGAGTAGTGTCCCAAGCATTTCCATCTGTTAAAGGATTATTAGAATGCCAACTAATAGTGATAATGCCTCCTCTGTTGTATCCGTCAATGATGTATTGTCTCATTTTGTCAAAAGGAACACCGTCTATGTTTTTATCTGACTTAGTTTCAAGTCCTCCTAAATCCCATCCATAAACTGCTGGATAGTCTCCAACAACATCTTTTACATCGCTTCTTCCTTCTTCGTATTTCCAGTTTACACCATAAGCCAAATCATCTTGATGACCAAATAATATTCCTTTATTGGCTGTTTTGTATAAATTTTGATATAACTGTATGGTATTTTTTGTAGCTTTTTTGTCAGATAATGATAATTTAGTATCACTGCTCTGTGAGTAAGAGGAGTAAAATGTACTAAAAGTTAAAAAAAGTGAGAATATATAGTTCGTTTTTGTCATATCTATTGTAATGAGTTTTTATTAGCTTAAAATATAATCAAGATCGATTCGAATTGAATATCAAATGATTAAAATTTTAAAGTTGAAATTTTATGTTTTTATTAATTTTTTGTCAAAATATTAAAAAAATAACCTCTTTAAAATGATTTGTATTTTTTAATGATATTTTTAGTTTAAAATACATAAATCCATTTTTCAAAGATATAGTAATAACATCTTTTGGATTAATATTATTTTATCAATTTTATATCTTATTATTGCAAATAAAAAAATGAATTATGAGCGCTTTTAAAAATTTTCATAGAGAAATAGTTCCACTTGCAGCACAAGATAGTTTTTTGGTTTTTGACAGAGTTAAAGATGAATTTGATTATCCGGTGCATTATCATCCCGAATTTGAGATCAATTTTATATTGAACGGAAAAGGGGTGAAACGCGTTGTAGGTGACAATATAGAAGAGATTGACGATATAGAGTTGGTATTGGTTGGGCCTAATTTGTATCATGGCTGGGAACAGCATAAATGTAAAAACAAAGATATTCACGAAATAACAATCCAGTTTCATAATGATCTTTTTCATGAATTTTTATTGTCCAGGCGAATTATGACACCTATAAAGGAGATGTTTAATCGTTCGGTACATGGTATTTTATTTTCAAATCAAGTAGCCGAAATGCTCACCCCGAGGTTAATAAAGATATCCAAATTGGATGGGATGGATTATTTCTTGGAAATCATCTCCATATTATATGATCTCGCGAACTCCCGTAATCAAAGACTTTTATCAACTTTTACCGTTGAAAATGATACTTTTGAAGAGTATGACAAAATGAAATTGATCTATGATTATATCCAAAAGAATTTTGCAGAAAAATTATCACTGGAAGAAGTAGCGGGCGTGGCGAACATGACGACGATTTCTTTTAATAGATTTATAAAAAAACGCACCGGAAAAACATTTGTCAATTATATTAATGACATTCGGATCGGTTATGCAGCCAGATGGTTAGTGGAGAAAGACCTTAGTGTTTCGGAGGTTGCCTTCAAGTCGGGCTTTAATAACATAGCCAATTTCAATAGAAGTTTCAAGGCTTTTAAAAAATGTACCCCTAGTCAATACCGAGATGATTTTTCAGGATTAAAGAGAATCCTGTAACGCACTTCATTTTTTTTGTTAAAATGCTTCCTGAGAGAGTCTTTCAGGAAGCATTTTTAATTTTAAAATTAATTATATGGCATATATTATAGGTATTAAATAGTAATAATTTAAAAAATTCTGATTATAATTTTGTTATGTGTAATTAAATTTTTCATTTTGAAAATATATTATCATGAAATGATATAATAATATTAATTTGATGTTAACTACTGTTATAAATTTGTTAATTATAAATCATATTTATTAATGCCAATAATAATAGCCGAATTACCCTTTCGGAAATTATTAAACTTAACTAACAAATTTTAATTATGAAAAAATTATTGTCCGACTTGATTCATTGGAAAGTAAACCACAGAAAGGTTCCATTGATGTTCTTACTATTTACCTGTGGTATCATGAATGCACAGCTTAAGGTGCAAGGTGTTGTTACAGATGCTAATAATCTGCCGTTATCTGGAGTTAATATTAAAGCAGAAGGTGCTACACAAGGAGTTTCTTCTGATTTTGACGGGAAATACTCAATCGATGTACCTGCAAATGCTATATTGACATTTACGTTTGTTGGTTTTGACAGCAAAAAAGTTGGGGTAAAAGGAAATTCTAAGCTAAATGTTACTATGACATCTGCTTCTGAAAACTTGAAAGAAATCGTTGTAATTGGTTATGGAACTCAAAAAAGAGGTAATCTTAATGGATCTGTTTCTACTGTAAAAGCCAAAGATATTGAGAACCTAAAAGTAGTAAGTGTTGACCAGATGCTTCAAGGTAAGGCTGCAGGGGTAAGTGTAACGAATAACTCAGGTGCTCCTGGAAGTGCTGCTTCTGTTAGGATTCGAGGGACAACTTCTATATCTGGAACTAATGAACCTTTATATGTAATTGACGGTGTTCCTGTTTCTGGAGATGCTACAGGAAAATCTACAAGTGGTCGTCCTTTGGCCGGTAGAGATGGATTTTCTTCATCAGGAGGAAGCGGAAACAATGCAGTTAGCCCATTATCAATGATCAATCCTAGTGATATTGAATCTATGGATATTTTGAAAGATGCTTCTGCAACAGCAATTTACGGTTCAAGAGGTGCTAATGGAGTTATTATTATTACTACCAAATCAGGGAAAAAGGGTACAGGTAGAGTTGCTTATGAAAATTTCACTTCAATTAGTAATGTTACCAATAAATTAGATGTTTTGACTTTGCCGGAGTATGCTACTCTAAAAACAGATTTGGCTAAATTATGGGGATTTCAAACGCGTCAGGAATTTTCACATCCTGAATTATTAGGACCTGGAACAAATTGGCAAGATGAAGTATATAGAACAGCCATTTCACAAAGTCACCAATTATCTTTTTCAGGTGCTAAAGATGGTACTAGTTACTATTTGTCCGGAAGTTATTTGGATAATGAGGGAACTATCATTAATTCTGGATTAAAAAGATATACTGTAAGATTAAATTTGGACTCTAAAATTAAAAGTTGGTTAAGAGTAGGAGGAAATATGTCTGGAGGTATTACCAATGAGAATATTACAGTAAACCAAAGTTTTTCTGGATTAATTTCGAATACTTTATTGCAATCTCCAGATATACCAGTTAGAAATGCTGATGGAACATTTGCAGGACCACCGTCATCAGAACAAAGTGTTACCTATTATAATCCGGTTGCAGAAGCTTTGACTAGAGAAAATACTTTGGTTCGAAAAAATTTCTTAGGAAATATGTATGCCGAGGCAGATCTTTTTAAAGGATTGAAATATCGTATAGAGATTGCTGCAAATACTGAATTTTCTGAAAATGACGATTTTAGACCTTCTTATAAATGGGGTAGTCAAGAAAATTTATTAGCAGATCTAGATGTTAGAAGACAAAATTGGTATTCTACGAATATTAAAAACTTACTGACTTATGATAAAACTTTCGATAAACATCATTTTACAATTTTATTAGGTCAAGAAGCAAATGATTCGCATTGGGAAGGATTAATAGCATCTGCGCAAGGTTTTAAAACAAATTCTATTCATACCTTAAATTTGGCCGATGTTGATAATAATACAGTAACCCAATATAAAGGAAGCGCTTCTCTTTCGTCTCTTTTTGCTCGTGTAATTTATGACTTTAATGACAAGTACAGTATCACGGCTTCTACAAGACAAGACGTTTCATCAAAATTTGACCCTACAACAGACAACCAAAAAGGTGTTTTTAACGCAATTTCTGGTTCTTGGAAACTTTCTAATGAGTCTTTTATGGAGGGAACACGTCAATATGTGGATAATATTAAATTCAGACTTGGATATGGAGAAACTGGTAACCAACAGATTCCAAACAATAGCTATTCTGCGATGTTGAATGTTCAAAACTCAGGATTGGGAAGCGGGTTTTTACCGGCAAATTATCCAAATCCTAATTTAGTTTGGGAATCATTGAATCAAACTAACTTTGGTATTGATTTTACAATGTTGGAATCTAAATTGTTTGGTAGCGTCGATTTTTACGATAAAAAATCAGAAGGATTTTTGTTTCAAGTGCCATTACCTCTATACTTAACTGGAGGTGGAAATCAATACGGAGGGGTTTCTGCACCCTATTCTAATTTAGGTACGATGAGTAATAAAGGATATGATATTACTTTAGGATATAATCTTAAATCTTCAGGCAATTTTAATTGGGATACCTCTTTGGTTGTATCACATTACAAAAATAATTTAGATGAAATTGCCAACGGAATTATTTTAACGCAAGAGGTTAATACTAATGGATACCAACCAGTCGTTGTCACCAATACAACCGTTAATAATCCTATCGGAATGTTCTACGGCTATGTTACCGAAGGGATATTCAAAGATCAAGCAACTTTAAACAGCGCACCAATTCAGTTTGGTCAGCCAGTTGGAACAGGAGCAGGAGAGACTTCTTTGGGGGATGTAAAATACAAAGATGTTAATGGAGATGGTAAAATAGATGCAAATGATAAAACATTTATTGGAAATCCTCATCCAGATTTGACTTTTGGATTTACAAATAACTTCAAGTATAAAAACTTTGATTGTTCTATATTCTTGCAAGGATCTTATGGTAATGATGTAATGAACTTGACCAAAAGAGCAGGAACAACAAATGCATCTTTGTATGACAACCAACTTGTAGATGCTATGGATTATTATTCTGATACGAATACAGTAAGTAATAACCCAAGACCTATTGCGGATTCAGCAAATAATAACTTACTGATTTCAGATCGTTATGTTGAAGATGGTTCTTATATAAGAATTCAAAACGTTACACTTGGATATTCTTTGCCTTCTGACGTTATTTCTAAATTTAAAGTAACAAGATTAAGATTATACGGTACAGCTCAAAACTTGCTTACGTTTACTGATTATTCAGGTTATGATCCAGAAATAGGTTCATTTAATCAGAATGTGCTTTTGTCAGGAATTGATAATGGAAGATACCCAGTAGCCAGAACATTTACAATTGGACTTAACGTAGAATTTTAAAAAAAGATAAAATGAAAAAGAAATTGTTTTTAAATAGATATAGTTTACTGCTCGTAGCGGTAACGTTCCTCGTGTTTGGGTCGTGTCAGGAAGATTTTACAGATAGACCTTCTGAAGATGGGATAAGTTTGGATTCTTATTACAGCACAAATGATCAAGTAAGTTCGGCAACCAATGGGATGTACAGCAGAACTTGGTTTCAGATGTATAATAAATTTTGGTGGGCTATTGAAGTAGGTTCAGGAAACATGTACTCGGGATCTCCTGATGTTAGTGGATTAAGAACTTTTGCTTTGAATGGAAGTGATCCTGAATTGGTAAACGGTTGGTCGGCATTATGGGCCAATGTGCAACAATCTAATATGATTATTAACTTTTTGGCCAGTAGAGTTGGGCCAGATGTTGATAAAAATGTATTGGACAATGCTATTGGAGAAGCTTATTTTATGAGAGCTACTGCTTATTTTGATTTAGTAAGACTTTGGGGGCCAGTGCCAATTATTGAAAATCCTTTAGATTTCACAAGTAATCCTTATGTAAATACAAATACAGTCGATGACATATATAAATTGATAACTAGTGATTACTTAAAAGCGGCTGATTTATTGGTTGCCAAAACTAGAGGTGCTAATTATGCCAGTAACGGACATGTATCTAAAGGTTCTGCAAAAGCAATGTTAGCCAAAGTATATTTGTATAAAAAAGACTACGCTAATGCCAGGGCTATGGCTGAGGAAGTTATTAATAGCGGTGAATTTAAATTGTTAGGTGGTGATGAATTGCCAGCAAAAAGCTTTGCCGACTTGTTTACTTATGCAAACAACAATAACGAAGAATCTATTTTTGCCATTCAGTGGAAAGGTGATGGTTCTTATGGTTCTGCCAATAACTGTAATACACAATTTGGATTTAAAGACGGAGATTTGTCTACTTCAAATGCTTCATATGCGGGAGTTTTTGGGCCAGGTCAAGAGATCTTTACTTTATATGATGCTACAGATAAAAGAAAACATGAAACGATCATGGTTGCAGGAGATACTTATCCAAACATGAAAACAACCGAAGGAATTGGTTTTACAGTGCCTACCGGAAAAGATTTAGCGCAAGGATCTGGTGGAGCAATCAAAAAATATTGTATTGGTGTTGTAAACGGAGCTGCTACAGGTTCAGCAGATGCTTGGGCCATGATGGACAACAATACTTATATAATGCGTTATGCCGAGTTATTGTTAATTCATGCCGAAGCTGTTTTGGCAGGTGGAGGAAGCACTACTGATGCAGCAGCTTTGAAGTCAATTAACGCTGTTAGAAGAAGAGCTGGATTGAGTAATTTGACAAGTGTAACTTTTGATGATATTTTTCTTGAAAGAAGAAAAGAATTGTGTTTCGAAGGAGACTATTGGTTCGATTTAGGACGTATCGATAAAACAAAAGCAATCGCAATTATGTCAGCACAAAACAGAGGAGACAGATACGGAGCACGTTACTATACGCCGGTATATAGCGAGGATCATGCAACAAATGATTTTTATATGGACTATCCAGATAATGAGGTGGCAAAGAATCCAAAATTACTAGAGCCACCAGTTCCATATACCTTTAAATAATTATTTAAAATTGATATTATGAAAAATATAAAAATAAAATACCTATTGTCCATTGTTTCAATGGCCCTTTTGGTACTGGGTGTTTTTTCTTCATGTAGTGATGATAGTTCCAATTCAGGTTCAGGGACATTGGCAATTACTAGTGTGGCCAAAGCTGAAGAAGGAGATTTAGTTCCGGTTACACAAGGTGATCCAAAAAATTACTATATTATTAGAGGTTCTGGATTTACGACTGTTGAAAAAATTTACTTTAATGATTTTGACACTTATTTTAATCCTGTACTAGTTACAGATACTGAAATATTTGTATTAATAGATGAAAAAACACCTTATGCAGGTGCAAGTAATAAATTAAAAGTTGTTACAAAATTGGGTACAATAGTTTACGATTTTGTGGTATCTCCGCCATCACCAACTTTTGGAAGTTTTCAACCAGTTAATGCGGCAGAAGGTGACCTAATCACAATTTATGGAAATTATTTCTTAAATCCGATTGTTAAAATTGGAACTGAAACTGTACCTGTAATTTCTTCTACTTTAACTGAAATTAAAGTGAAGCTACCTGCCGGTGCTGATAAAAAGTATATTTCAGTAACCAATATTTCGGGTACTGCAACTTCTAAGTATGCCATTGGTACCGCAATTTATGATGATATAGCTTATTATGGTTTTGATTTTCCAGATTGGAATAATCTTACCTATGAGTCGGATGGTAAAGCTGATCAAGGCTTAATTAATATCAAAAAGAAAATGGCCGCTTGGGACAATGTACAAGGAAACTGGTCTTGGTATGATCAAATATCCGATTATAAAGGAATTAGACTTTCTATAAAAGCAGATAATCCAGGAACACTTAAGTTATGTTTTAATGGAGATTGGTCTGAAAGAAACATGATGGCTGTTACAACTGGGTGGAATACTTTTGTATTTACCTGGGCGGAGTTGGGCAACGCAGATCATGTTCAAAATATTACATTCCAAAATATGTCTAAAAATGCAGCAGGCGATGGTGTTGAGAACACATTCTATATTGACAATATTGGTTTTGTATTAAAATAAAATTTGGTTTTTGTTTATTGAGTTAGTTTAAGATATTCCCTAATTGAAAAATTGGGGAATATTTTTTTTAGAACAGTTTGTGTTTTCTTTTTTTGCTGTTTTTTAAGCATATTTTGAAAAAAAAGTATCACTATCTTTAGTTTCTATTAAGTATCCTTGTAAGTTGAACTCTTCTTTTTTTTGTAAAAATTATTAAATGAAAAATCCCAATACAATACCTTTTCTGCTTTTTATATCCTTTAGTTTTTCCTTTTCTGTTTTTTCACAATCGACTTCAAACAGCAGGAATCGGGAGCATATTTCCATAGATAAAAATTGGGTATTTGCCTTTGGTCATCCTTTCGATACAGCCAAAGATTTTAATACAGGAACCGGTTATTTCTCCTATTTGGCGAAAACCACTTATGGAGATGGAGCTGCTGCTACCGATTTTGATGATCGCTCTTGGCGAAAATTAGATTTGCCGCACGATTGGGCAGTAGAGCAGGGATTTAGCGAAAAAGCGAGTTACAGCCACGGATTCAAAAATATAGGTAGATTATTTCCTGAAGCCAGCATTGGTTGGTATCGCAAAAAAATAACGATTCCAGAAGAAGATTTGGGACGCAGAATACACATTGCTTTTGATGGCGTTTTTCGTAATTCGACAGTTTGGTTCAACGGGCATTATCTGGGAAATAATCCGTCGGGTTATTTGGGTTTTGAATACGATGTTACCGATTATGTTAATTATGGGGGCGAAAATACAATTGCCGTTCGGGTAGATGCCATGATGGAAGAAGGTTGGTTTTACGAAGGAGCCGGAATATACCGTCACGTTTGGTTGAACAAAACCAGTTCGTTGCACGTACCCGCAGACGGAACTTTTGTGAGCACAACCAAACTCAATGAAAATACTGGCGAACTGACTTCTAAAGTTTCGGTAATCAATGAAGGAAGTAAGTTTCAGAATTTTAAAATCATTCAGACCGTTTATGATAATACCGGAAAATCAATCGCCACGGCAACTATCGATAATCTGAATTTGAGACCAATGGAAACCAAAGAATTCAGTGCAGAATTGGCGGTGACTAATCCGATATTGTGGTCAGTTGACAATCCATATTTGCATAAAATGGTGACCAATATCTATGTTGGAACCGAATTAGTCGATACGCATACAACTACTTTCGGAATCCGAACCTTACGTTTTGATGCCAACGAAGGCTTTTTCTTAAACGGTAAACACCTAAAAATAAAAGGAACCAATAACCATCAAGACCACGCGGGAGTAGGAGTGGCAATGCCCGATGGTTTGCAGGATTTCAGAATCGCCATTTTAAAATCATTTGGTTCCAATGCCTATCGCTGTTCTCACAATCCACCAACACCCGAATTACTAGATGCCTGCGACCGTTTGGGAATGGTAGTAATAGACGAAACCCGATTGATGGGAATTACTAATGTACAGTTGGGTGAATTAAAACGGATGATGCTCCGCGACCGAAACCATCCGTCCATCATAAGTTGGTCCATCGCCAATGAAGAATGGGGCGTAGAAGGAAATATCATTGGCACCCGAATGGCCAGAACCATGCAGGATTTTGCCAAAACGATTGATACTACAAGAGGAATAACGGCAGGAATTAGTGGTAATTGGGATAACGGAATTGCCACAGCTGTTGATGTAGTAGGCTATAATTACATCAAACACGGAGGCAAGGAAACCACCGACAAACACCATCGCGAATTTCCTAATCTGGCCAGTTGGGGAACCGAGGAAGGCTCGACCTTTGCAACTCGTGGCATTTATTTTGAAGACAACGAAAAACAATACAAACCTGCCTACGATTTTCCGCAATCGGCCAATGCGCATAGCATCGAACAAGGTTGGAAACACTATGATTCAAGAGCATATTTGGCTGGAATGTTTATCTGGACAGGCTTTGATTACCGTGGCGAACCCACTCCGTATGTGTGGCCGGCGACAGGTTCCTATTTTGGAATGGTTGATCAATGTGGTTTTTACAAAGACGACGCATGGTACTTAAAAGCGTGGTGGGGATCCGAACCTGTTTTGCACCTTTTGCCGCATTGGAACTGGAACGGAAAAGAAGGACAGCCCATTGACGTTTGGGCTTATAGTAATTGCGATGAAGTGGAACTTTTTCTAAACAAAAAAAGTTTAGGAAAAAAGGCGATGGAAAAAAATGGTCACTTGGAATGGAAAGTCAATTATGCACCCGGAACTTTGGAAGCGATTGGCTTTAAAAATGGAAAGAAAACCCTAACCGAAACCGTAAAAACTACTTTCGATGCAGTCGCCATTGGTCTGCAATCCAATACAAAAACTATTAAGGCAAATAACGTGGATATTGCGATGATTAACGTCGATACCAAAGACAAATCAGGCCTGCAAGTACCCATTTCCGAAAACGAAATCGCCTTTATCATTTCAGGTCCGGGAAAAATAATCGGTATTGGAAACGGGAAGCCCACTTCCGTAGAACCTGACCAATTTTTGGAAACTAACGCGGTTATCAATATTTCGAACTTAAAAGAAAAAATCGTCAATTCTATTTCAGAAACTGCCGAGACAGTAGATAATCTCGATGTTTCCAATTGGGACAAGGCTTTCAAAGACAGCCGTGACACCATTTTTGGCAAGAAAACCAAAGCCGTGGTGTATCGGACCGATTTTGATTTGCCAGAAAATTTCAAGGAGACCAAAATCAATCTGTTTTACAATAGCATCGGTCAATCGCAATCCATTTACATCAACGGAAAATTAATCGCCAATGCCATTCCTGAAAACAAAAAAGGAGACACTTTCGTACTCGACAAATCCAATCTCCGTGCCGGGAAAAACACCATTGCGATTGTTGCCGTACCTTTAATTTACAGATACAAGTGGGGAACTGTCAACACCAATCCAGGAACAATTCAAATCCTAACGCCGGCGCCCGCATGGAAACGCACATTGTTCAGTGGTTTGGCACAAGTCATTGTGCAATCAACTGGAGAAACTGGCGAAATTACATTGACCGCGACCAGCAACGGGCTCAAAAAAGCCGAAATAAAAATAAATGCAACAAAACCATAAAAATATTTAGGGCGTGACCACAATCCCGATAGCCCTCACGCAAATTCTGCAGAACAAGAAATTTAGTGATTAAAACAATAGAATTAAAAAAAATAAAAATGAAAAAAATACTTCTCAGCTTTCTTTTAGGAAGCATCGCAATTCAGGGATTCTCTCAAGGAAATGTTTATAAACAAGGCACTGGAAAATTCGAAGGCCTTGCGATGACACCACCAATGGGTTGGAATTCTTGGAACACCTTCGAAACGAACATCGATGAAAAATTAGTCAAAGAAACCGCCGATATTATGGTTGCCTCAGGAATGGTTGCGGCAGGCTACAATTATATTGTACTCGACGATGGTTGGATGACAAAAGAGCGTGATACTGATGGAAATCTAGTCCCAGACCCAATCAAATTCCCAAGCGGAATGAAATCCTTAATCGATTATGTACATTCTAAAGGACTAAAATTTGGTTTGTACAATTGTGCCGGAACCCACACTTGCGCAGGTTACCCAGGCACGCGAGGATATGAGTACCAAGACGCACGCTTTTATGCCAATTTGGGAATTGATTTCTTAAAATACGATTGGTGTAATACTGCAGGAATCAACGCTCCCGAGGCTTATGCCACGATGAGTAACGCTCTTAAAACCGCAGGGCGACCTATTGTTTTCAGTCTTTGCGAATGGGGTGACAACAAACCTTGGGATTGGGGAAAACCAATAGGAAACCTTTGGAGAATATCAGGTGATATTTATCCATGTTTTGATTGCGAGTTCCATCACGAGGAAGGGAATTGGTCGTCTTGGGGATTCATGAAAATTGCCGAAATGCGCAAAGACATCCGTAAATTTTCCGGGCCGGATCATTGGAACGATTTTGATATGATGGAAGTGGGTGACGGAATGACCAATACCGAAGATAAAACCCATTTTTCGATGTGGTGTATGATGGCTTCGCCTTTGATTGCCGGAAATGATTTCAGAAAAATGTCCAAAGAAACATTGGCTATTTTGACCAATAAAGAGTTGATTGCCGTGAATCAGGATAAATTGGGAATACAAGGATTCAAGCTTTCTGCCGAAGACGGATTGGAAGTTTGGGTAAAACCTTTATCCGATGGAAATTGGGCAATCACCTTTTTAAACAGAACCGATGCACCGAGAAAAATCAACTACGATTGGAAGAAAAATCCAATCAAAGATGCTGATTTTGGTTTTGAAGCCGATTTCAATAAAACAAACTTCAAAATCAAAGACCTTTGGAAAAACAAAGAAGTAGGAACGACCAAAAAGAATTTCACTGCCGATATTGCTTCACATGATGCAATTACACTAAGACTAATTCCTTAATTTAGAGATATGAAATTAAAATTTAAAATTATCTTGTTTCTGCTGGCATTAAGTTTTAGCATGGCAAACGCACAATTCGTCAAAAAGCACGGGCAGCTTAGCGTAAAAGGAACTCAATTGGTAGATAAAAATAAAATGCCAATTGTTTTGAGAGGGGTAAGTCTTGGCTGGCATAGCATTTGGCCAAGGTTTTATAATGAAAAAACGGTAGCTTGGTTAAAAAAAGATTTCGATTGCACGATTGTTCGCGCCGCAATGGGAATCGAAATAGGAGAGCATCCTTATATGAAGGAACCCGATTTTTCTAAAGATAAAATCGAAGCGGTTATAAAAGGAGCCATCAAATCTGATATTTATGTAATCATCGATTGGCACAGCCATAATATTAACTTGAAAGAAGCCAAGGAATATTTTGATGGAATCTCCAAGAAATACGGAAAGTACCCAAATGTAATCTATGAGGTTTTTAACGAACCGGACTATGAAACGTGGCCTGAAGTAAAAGCCTATTCCGAGGAAGTAATCAAAGTGATTCGAGCCAATGATCCGGATAATATTATTTTGGTGGGTTGTCCAAAATGGGATCAGGATATAAATTTACCTGCCGCAGATCCCATAAAAGGCTATACTAATTTAATGTATACCATGCATTTCTATGCGGCGACACATAAAAAAGAACTTAGAGACAAAACTGACGAAGCAATAAAAAGTGGCTTGCCAATTTTTGTTTCTGAATCGGCTGGGATGGAAGCTTCTGGTGATGGACCAATGAATTATGTAGCTTGGCAAGAATACATCGATTGGATGGAAGCGAGAAAATTAAGTTGGATTATTTGGTCCATTTCGGATAAAGACGAAACCTGTTCGATGGTAAAGAAATCTGCAAGTTCAGAAGGAAATTGGAAGGATGAAGACCTTAAAGAGTCTGGGTTGAAAACACGTAAATTTTTAAGAAAATACAATGGCAAGAATTAGTTTGTTTAACTTAAAAATCCAACTCTTCGACATGTTGGATTTTTTTTATGTTGTAAAATAAAACAGTATATTGCAACACTGTTTTTGACATAATTACTTGTAAATAAATGAAGTTGACATTAAAATTAACGACTTATTCTAAATTGGTATTGTTGATCATAGGGATTTGCTCGTTATTTTTATTACTGTTTATATCTCTTTATTTATACACTGTTCAGCAAGAAAAGGACGTCTTTAAAGCCAATTCTGATCAGTATAGAACGGAAGTAAATCGGTTATTTGATTTTAATTCAAAAACACAGATTGTTACCATAAATGATCTTACGTATTGGGATGCTTTGGTCAATTTTACAAAGTCAAAAGATACAACTTGGTTTAATAGGTATATAGTAAATGAATTTCCTACTTACGAAGTGGATTATATTGGGGTTTATAATTTAAATAAAAAATTTATTGTCAATACATCAAAATCTAATTTTAAATCCAAAGATTTTATACCCAGTCAAGCAATGATGCATTTGTATAGAACCAAGTTTTCTCGGTTTTATATGCGGGTTCCCGAAGGGGTGGTTGAAGTATTTGGTGGAACCATCCACGCTTCAAATGATCCTAAAAAAGTAAAAACGAAGCCATCAGGTTATATGTTTATGGCGCGTTTACTGGATCAAAAATATTTTAAAAATTTAGAAGATATCTCCAGTTCCAAAATTCAACTTTTGGATAAAGTAGATATGGATACCATTGGGAACAAAAAAGTAACTTCTGTAGTAAAATTGAGAAATGCAGATAATATGGTAGTAGCCAAATTATTGTTTGAACGACCTTCTCATCTTAATTTTGAAAAAACCAAAGAGTTGTTGTTGATTATAGTAATTGTAACCCTAATCAGTCTTATTGCTGCTGTTCATTATTCCAGAAAATGGGTGTATAAACCTTTGAAATTGGTTACTACTATTTTAGAAAGCGATCGTGAAATTTCAATCAGTCTCCTGAAAAAGGAGCCTGGTGAATTTGGTTATATTGGTAATTTGTTTGAAGATCACAGAAAGAATCGATTTCAATTGGAAAAATCAAAAGAAAAAGCCGAAGAAAGCGATAAACTCAAATCAACTTTCTTGGCCAATTTATCACATGAAATAAGAACTCCCATGAATGCAATTATTGGTTTTTCGGATTTACTGATGGATGATAAATTAAGTGATGAATTAAAAAATAAGTATCTGAAAATCATAAATACCAGTGGTAAAAGTCTGGTGTCTATTATTGAAGATTTGATAGAGATGTCTAAAATTGATGCCAAACAAATTGCACCAAAATTTAAAGGATTGAACATCGAAAAATGTTTAAACGAATTATACAATACGCTAAAAGTTACAATACCAGATGATAAAAACATAAAGTTCTATCAACTGGAAAATTGCGTTAAACTACCGAATGATGTTTTGACTGACGAAATTAAATTGAAACAAGTCATTGTTAATTTATTGACCAATGCCATAAAATTTACGGATAGCGGTCATGTTGCATTTGGGTATAGCATTTGTCCAAATAATAATTATTTGGAATTTAGGGTTGAAGATACTGGGATTGGAATTGGTAAAAAGGATTTAAAAGTCATATTTGACCGCTTCAGAAGGGTTGAAGATGATTATTCTATTTCGCTTAGTGGTTTAGGATTGGGATTGTCAATTTCCAAAGCCTATGTAGAAATGCTCGGTGGAGAAATTACAGTAGAATCGGTTTTTGGGGGTGGATCAGTTTTTAAATTCACTATTCCATTGTGTTATGACGAAACGGTTCATGAGGAAAATGATAGTGTGCCAGAAATAGCATATAATGAGTCTGAAAGCAAAACCATTTTGGTGGCTGAAGATGATAATATTAATTTTCTGTTGCTGAAAACCATATTGGAAAAGAAAAACCATATTGTTTTGAGAGCTAAAAATGGTCAGGAAGTTGTTGATATGAGCGCATCGGATTCGAATATTGATTTAATTTTCATGGATATAAAGATGCCTGTTTTGGACGGTTATGAAGCTTTTGAAATGATAAAAAAAGACAATCCAGATCGAATTGTAATAGCTCAAACAGCACATTCTTCAGGCGAAGTGAAAGAAAGTATTATGAAGGCTGGTTTTTCAGGTTATATCACCAAACCTCTTGATAAAGAAAAAATATTCGAATTAATTAATCAAGTATTTCAAAATAAGGCCATTTGTTAAGTTTGATCTTATTCGAAAAAAGAAAGAGGATTTCGTGTTGAAATCCTCTTTCTTTTTGACTCTATAATTTTATACCAAATGTTCATCAGGAATAGTCAAAACTTGCTAAATAATTGATTTTTGCATTTTGTTATTAATTCACTGCAAGGTCGTAACTATATAAAAAATCCTCCCTTATAAAGCCCATTTTATGGTACAATCCTTGAGCTACAGTGTTGTTTTTGGCAGTTCTTAATCGTATGTCATGAGCGCCTAACTCTTTGGCTAATTCAACAGTTTGTAAAATTAATTTTTCACCTATTCCTTTTTTTCGGGCAGAAGAGTCCACAAATAAGTCATTAAGAATAAGTATTCTATTGAGTGCCAATGAAGAAAAAGTTACATAAATTAGAGCAAAACCGATAAGTTTATCTTCATTTGTTTCATCGGAAGCGACAAAAATGGTAGCCTCATTGTTTTCTAATCGTTCCTTTAGATAGGCATAATGTTTTTCGTAATTGGATGGATTTTTATAGAAAACAGCATATTGATCAAAGAGATTCGTCAATTGATCTAAGTCCTGAGTAGTAGCTTTTCGTATCATAATGTGTTGGCTTTTAGTGGTTGGAAAACTAAATTTACAAAAAAAACTTTACTTTAAGGATATTGAAGTTTAGTTTCCAATCTTAATTTGTGAATTTTTTTTTAGTTTGTTTATTTTCTAAAAAATCTAAATCTACTATCTTCTGGAAGAGGTTTAACAATTAATTCTGAATATACGGAAAGTTCTGCGATTTGGTAATAAGCTGATTTTTGGTAAAAAACATTTAAGCAATAATATCTCTGGAAAAAAATGATACTGTGATTGGCTGAAAATTGGAGTAAAAGAAACAAAATTGAATATTGGTGTTATGACTATATAATTATAGTTTAGTGTAAATGATTGACTAAATTTGAATGTAATAAGTGGAAGTGAAATATATGTTTTGATGCTAAAAGCAATAAGTATATGAAGGTTTACAAAATACCACAACCTGATTTGGAATTAACAAAATTATCAAGTTAACAAAATGAATAATACAAATAAAATATTTAAATCTATAAATCCGTTTACGGGATCCATTATAGGGGAGCATGAAGTTTTAACCAATTCTCAATTGGCTCAAAAACTGGAATTGTCTCAATTGGCTTTCAAGAGTTGGCGAAATACGACTTTTATGGAAAGAGCTGATAAAATGAAAAATTTGGCTGGCATACTTAGAGAGAACAAAAACGAATTGGGAGTGCTTATTACCAATGAAATGGGTAAAATTCTTCCTGAAGCAATTGCTGAGGTTGAAAAATCAGCTGGAAATTGTGATTACTATGCTGAAAATGCAGAGAAAATGCTCAAAGATCAATATTATGACACGCCTTTCAAGAGCATGTCGGTTTATGATCCAATGGGTGCTGTGTTTGCTATTATGCCATGGAATTATCCTTTTTGGCAAGTATTACGTTATGCAGCACCAGCAATTATGGCGGGGAATGTCACTCTTTTAAAACATGCTCCAAATGTTATTGGTTGTGCGAAAGCTATCGAGAATATGTTTCTGGAAGCTGGTTTTCCAGAAGGCGTCTTTCAACAAATAAGCATTGATATTTCACAAGTGGAAAGTGTGATTGCTTCAGATATCGTTTCTGGAATTACTTTGACGGGGAGCGAAATGGCAGGTTCTTCGGTTGCTGCATTGGCTGGGAAATATATCAAAAAATCAGTGATGGAGTTGGGAGGATCGGATGCTTTTATTGTTTTGGATGATGCCGATTTAGAAAAAGCAGCTACAGTGGCTACGAAATCCAGAATGCTAAATGCGGGACAGGCTTGTATTTGTGCAAAACGCTTTATCGTTACTGAAAAAGTCGCTGATGAATTTACTGCACTTTTTGCTAATAAAATAACTGCTCTGCAACAAGGGAATCCATTGCAGAGTGGAATTGATATGGGGCCTTTGGCGAGAATTGATTTGGCCGAGAAGTTAAGCTATCAACTAGAAAATTCTTTAAGGCAAGGGGCAAGAATGGTAATGGGAGGTGAGCGTGATCATTGCAATTTTCAGCCTACGCTAATTGATTTTGTGGATACTAATAACATTGCTTTTAAAGAAGAAACTTTTGGTCCTTTGGCTACTATTATTAGAGCCAGGGATGAAAATGATGCTATTGCAATAGCAAATAATCACCGATATGGGTTGGCTTCGGCGATTTGGACCGAAGATAGAGAACGGGCGTATGCTTTTGCCAGAAGAATTGAAGCAGGTAATGTTTTTGTTAATTCTTTGGTTCGATCCGATTCTAGGATTCCTTTTGGAGGAATAAAGAAATCGGGATACGGAAGGGAATTATCCGAGATTGGAATCAAAGAATTTATGAATATGAAGTCATTGATTATTGAATAATGATTTTTATGAATACAGAAATTAGTAAACTATTTTATTTCTGGTGAAGGAGTATTTGGAATGAAATAAATTTTCAAGAAAGTTTTGTTTTGTAGATTTTAAAAACCTTAAACTCGTACTAATTATTAGTGTGTGAGTTTAAGGTTTTTTTTGTTTTATCGATTTAAAGGAATGCTTTTATTTTGCTATTAGTCTTGATTTTTATTTTTATACATTTTTATTTACACCCCTATTTTTTATAGGGGTTGTATTTTTTTTTGTTTTAAAATTTAGTCTAAAACTATGTTTTTTTAACTTTAAAATTTAAAATTACTTTAAATTTTGGTAGTATTTTGCAAAAACATGATTATTGAATTTATAATATAATTTAAAAAAAATAGGAAATACATATTATTTTTTAGATGATTTTTGGATATCGATAATTCTTCTCTGAAAGTTTTAAAAAAATTTTTCTGTTAACGAAAAGTTAATAATTTCGTTCCAAGAAAAAAGAAAAAATAACCAAATTCGATTCAATTACCCTAATTGAATTACTAACTAAAAATCAGATTAAATATGAAAAAAGTAATTACTATTTTAGTGTTAGCCTTGACTACAAATTTTGCATTTGCACAAGATGCTCCAGAAACTACTCCGTTGCAAATTTCAGGTTCTGGAGATTTGTATTACAAGTATGATTTCGCAAAAACAGCAAATATTAAAACAAGTTTTGGAACAGACCAAAATTCAGTTTCTTTAGGAATGCTGGATATTGCTTTGAAGAAAACCATAAAAAAAGTGTCTTTTGTTGGAGAAATATCTTTCGGTCCAAGAGGGCAATATCAATCAATCCCAAATGGTGATGGAATCGATGCAAATTCCTTCCATATTCAAAATTTATATGCTTCTTATGCAGTTTCGGATAAATTAAGTTTTACCGCTGGATATATGGGAACTTATATTGGTTATGAGGTAATTTCACCTGTCGGTAATTTCTCTTATTCAACTTCATATTTGTTTACCAATGGACCATTTCAAAATGCGGGTGTTAAAGCCAATTATAAGATAACAGACAAATTTGGTGCAATGTTAGGGGTGTTTAATGACTCTTGGAATTCATACAAAGCCAATCCAGCAAAAGGATTAAATGCTGTAGGAGGTCAATTGTCTTATGCTTCTGGAGCAAGCAGTGTTTATCTTAACTTTATGGATGGTTCTGTAAGTGGCACTATTTTTGATTTAACAGCTACATTCCAACTTACCGATAAATTCAAGTTAGGTTTAAACGGAGCTGATTTTTCAAACGAAGGCGACGTAGGTTACACAGGAGCTGCGATATACCCATCTTATGCGTTTAGTGATGCTTTCGCTTTGGGAATACGTGCTGAATATTTTAAATACAAAGAAGGCTCTGGAGATACTGATGTAACAGCTTTTACTTTATCAGGTAACTATAAAGTAAGTGGATTGACTATTATTCCTGAGTTTAGAATTGATACCAATTCAGATGATGTTATGTTTGTTAATTCGGATTTGGCTCCTACTAATTCTGCTTCTCAAGTACTGTTGGCAGTAGTTTACGGGTTCTAATTGAAAGCTATTCTCAAGTGAGTTTAGACTGATAAATATTAAAAAATATTTTTTTTTTGCTGTCAAGATCCTTAGTGGTTTTGGCAGCTTTTTTTGTTTAGGACTTACTAGTTATGGTTTGTTTAATTTTTACTTCCTTTGTAGTTCATTTTTAAATAGGTTCAATTGTTTTTATTTTTCAAAAATAAAGCTGTGCTAAAAGATTTGATTCCGTCGAATCATGTAGATATTCATTCTCATTTACTGCCAGATATTGATGATGGTGCTCGCACTTTTGAGCAAACACTTGAGTTGGTTCAAGCACTTCAAAGTTTTGGAGTTTCACAGTTTATTACCACTCCTCATATTATGTATCAAGTTTGGGACAACACAAAGGAAAGTATTCTTGCAGTTAAAGATCAAACAATATTTAAGCTGGAAAAAAATGAAATAAGAGTTCCTTTTCGTGCGGCTTCAGAGTATTTGATGGATACTCAATTTGTAAAACTTTTTCAGACAGGAGAGTTGTTGACTTTGAAAGATAATTATGTATTGGTCGAGATGTCATATATAAATGCACCGATGCAATTGTATAATATACTTTTTGATTTGCAGGTGGCGGGCTATATTCCAGTTTTGGCTCATCCCGAACGGTATACTTTTTATCATAATAATTTTGATGAATATGTAAAATTGAAACGGGTCGGCTGTTTGTTTCAGCTAAATCTGTTGGCGGTTGTGGGATATTATGGGGAATCAATCGCTAAAATGGCCGAGCAATTACTGCAAAAAGGTATGTATGATTTTGTGGGATCGGATGTTCATCATAGTAAGCACATAGCTTCTTTTGAGGAAAAAGTAAAACTGAAAGATGTGACAGCACTCAAAGAAGTGATATCGAATAATCAGTTTTTTAGAATGTAGTAGGGTTTATTTTTTTTGTAATTATTTAATTTAAAGCAAAATATCTTTCCAAACATGAAGCTGTTGATTTGTGAGTGAGGGATAAAAGTAAGCTACCGAAGTAGCACGGATAGCCCGACAGCAATAAAAAAAGAGGCAACTAGCACGTGTGGCGAGTTGGCCTCTTTTTTTATTGGTGACACTCCCACACTAGCTTAAATAACTGAGGAAGTAAAAGGTTTTTATTGATTTTTTGTTTTTTATTTAGCCCATAATTTTTTGTACCAAGGTCTTTTTTTGGCTTTTATGCCGTAACCGTAACCGTAACCATAACCTTTTGTTGAATCAGTATCGTTGAGTAGTAAGCACATATTAGGCAACTTTTTTTCCATATATAAATCATTGGCTATATTTAACATTCGTTTTTCCAGAAAATTGGCTCGAATGACAAATAAGAAGCAATCGGCATGTTTTGCTATTAAGAGGGTATCAGTTACGAGACTTACGGGAGCGGTATCAACAATTATGTAATCGTACTGGGCTTTGATGGTTTTGAATAAGGTATCGACTTTTTGGCTCAATAATAATTCGGCCGGATTGGGCGGAATTAAACCTGCCGGTAAGATATAAAAGTGTTCGTAACCTTTTTGTTTGATGATTAAATCTTCCAAGGGTATGTCTTTGTTTGAGAGGTAATTGGTGAGTCCTTGATCTGGTAAGGAAATGTAATCGTCTAGTTTTGGGTTTCTAATATCCATTCCTATAAGCAATACTTTTTTACCGGATAATGCAAAGGTTGCCGCTAGGTTCACTGATACAAACGTTTTACCTTCTTTTGAAAATGTCGAGGTTAGGAACAGGGTTTTGGCCTGATTTTCTGGAACTTTACTGAGCATGAATTCCAGATTGGTTCTGATGATTCGTAAGGCCTCAGCAGAGCTGGTTCTGCTTTCTGACTTTATGATTTGGGTATTTGCATCGGATGTTGGGATATCTCCGAGATATGGAATCGTAGTTTTTCCTTCTAAATCGAGGCGACTTTTTATTTTGGTATCCAATAAATCGATGAGGTATATAATTCCAAAAGGAATTAGAATTCCAATTAAAAAAGCAACCAAGTAGATGATTTTTTTCTTGGGTGCTACAGGAAGATGGGAGGCTTTTGCAGCGTCTATTACTCTTGCGTTAGGCTCTGTAGCTGATAAAGAAATAGCTGTTTCTTCTCTTTTTTGAAGGAGATATAAATAGAGTTCCTCCTTTATTTTCTGTTGCCTGGCAATGACTTTAAATTGACGTTCTTGAACTGGAATTTTTTCAATCTTGGTATCCATAATTCCTTTATGGCTGTCTAAATCTCTTTTTTGGATAATTAAACTGGATTTTAAACGGTCTAGACTCGCGAGAAGGTTTTGTTTTAAAGATACAATTTGTTGATCCATTTTCAAAACGGTTGGATTGGCAGGAGTTGCCGATTTTAAGATTCTATTGCGGTCCAAAACCAACTCATTATACATATTGATTATGCTTGCGGCATCCTCTTCCCCGCCTATAAGGTTGGTGGGAAGCAAATCGGTAGTGTTACTTTTTTTGATGTAGTCTAGCATTGAGTTGACTACATTAAGTTGTATTTCCGTTTCTACTGCTTTTTTGTCATAAGTATTTGATCCTTCTATAAAAAGTTTGGCTTCCGAATCGATGTCGGTTAGGTTATTAGTCTTTTTAAAACTTTCAACATCCTGTTCTACACCGTCCAATTCTCGTGTGATTAACGACAGCCTTTCGGCTATGAATTTTGAGGTGTTTTCGGAAATTTGGTTTTTATCGGTAATGGCATCTTGATTGTAAATTTGGATTAAATTATCCAAGAAAATTTCTGCTTTTTCATATACGGGATCGACCAATGATAATTCTACGACGCTACTGGTTTTACTGAGCGGATTTATAGTAAGTCTATTCCTAAAACCGTCCACAACTTCATCCATTGGATTTACTTGTATGGTAATTTCCCGATTGGTTGCTTTAAATAATTTGCTTGGATTTTTAGTTATGACCAAATTCCAATTTTGAGTTGTTATAAGTTCTCCATATTGAAATTCATTTTTATTTAATAAGCTATTTTTAGATGATTCACTGTCAAGTTGGTTTTCTAATTGAAAAGATGTGGGTGAAATTTCTATAAAGCGAAGCGTTGTATTGGTCTCATAAAATTGAACCGACTTTGGGATAAAATGAATGTTAATGGGTTTTTCTTTAAACATTTCAGAATAAATAATATTCCCTTTGATGAATATCGAAATATTCAGATGCAGTTTTTTTACTGTATTTTCTATTAACGTTCTTGATTTTAAAATTTCAGTTTCGTTATCGAGGTTGTTTTTTAAACCGCTTTCAATTCCCATATCCGAAAAAGCGGAAAGTTCAGATAACATACCGCCTTTTTTTTCATCTTTTACCAAAATTATGGCAGTAGCTTTGAATTGAGGTGTTGTATAGCGCAAGTAAATAAAGGCTATAATAAAACTTATAAGGGTTCCAATTAAAAACCATCTCCAGTGAATTAAATAGTGATCTATGAAGTTTCGTAATAGAAATTCTCTATTCTGATTTTCATTTGAAGGATTTCTTTCCATAGAAGGATTATTTTGAGGTAGTTACGATCAAAGTTATTAATGTAATCAATAAGGAAGTGATTGAAATTATGACTCCTGTGTTTGGACCTACTGCCGATCCGTTAATCTTATTTTTATTGGGTTCTACATAAACAACATCATTCTGTGCCAAATAGTAAAAAGGAGAATTCATGAAATCAGCTTTTGTAATATCAATTCTGTTATAGGTTTTTACGCCGTCAATTTCTCGTATAATTAAGATGTTATCACGTTTTCCATAAATGGTTAAATCTTTAGCCATCGATAAAGCTTCAATTAGGGTCACGCGTTCCGATGAAATAGTATATGTGCCTGGTAATGTTACCTCTCCCTGTACCGAAATTTTAAAATTCATGATGCGAAGATTGATGATGGGGTTCTTGATATAGACCGAAATTTTGTCTTGCAAAAGTTGTATGACTTGCGACCTTGCCATTCCACTTACTTTTAATCGTCCTAAAATTGGGAAATCAATAAATCCATTGGAATCGACCAAATACAATTGGGTAGTTTGAGCACCGGCAACATCTTGTTTGTTTGGATTTACAGTTGTGTAAGTTTTTAAATTAAAAGGAGCTGCAATTTCGGAATCTTCTGCAGAAACGATAATCATAAGCAAATCATCGGGTTGTATTTTTATTTCATATGAATTGGTTTTTTCTTGTAAAGAAGTTTTATCAATATCTTGATAGTAAACTATATCTTTCCGAGAAGCACAGGAAAAAAGGAGTAGGGTTAGACATAATAAAGATATTTTTTTAAATGATAAAGTTGAATCCATATGTTGATCTATTTTTCGAAGTCAATATTTAATAATTCAAACCGAATTATCCCAATAATTTTTGCAAAACAGTGCCTATTCGATCTCTATCCAAATCAGTTAGATTAGAACCTGAGGGTAAACTCAGTCCGTTTTCAAACAGTGTTTCGGCAATTTTATTTCCATAAAAAGGATAGTTTTTATAGAGCGGTTGCAGATGCATGGGTTTCCATAAGGGTCTGCATTCTATATTGGAATCCAACAACCTCAATCGGATGGTCTCCCGATCGATTCCATTTTTGGTTTCCTTAGGATTTACAAGTATGGAAGTCAACCAGTAATTGGCGAAGTAATCTGGATTTGTTGTAGAATAAACAGTAATTCCGGGAATGTTTTCAAAAAGGGATACATAAAAATCATGCATTGCCCTCCTTAAAGTAATATGTTCATCCAATACTCTCATCTGTCCTCGACCAATGCCTGCGCAAATATTGCTCATCTGGTAATTATATCCTACTTCGCTGTGTTGATAGTGAGGAGCTTCATCCTTTGATTGTGAGGCTAGAAACTGAGCTTTTTTCTTTAATTGATGATTTGAGGTAACAATTGCGCCACCTCCAGAAGTGGTTATGATTTTGTTTCCATTGAATGAAAAAACGCTGATGTCTCCAAAAGTGCCACATTTTTTTCCTTTGTAGCTACTGCCCAAAGCCTCTGCACTGTCTTCAAGAATAGGGATGTTGTATTTGTCGGCAACCGCTCTTATTTTTTCTATTTGATATGGAACACCATATAAATGAACAGTAATGATTGCTTTTGGTATTTGTCCTTTGTAAATACAGTCCACAATAGCATTTTCTAAAGCAATCGGGCAAAGATTCCAAGTTTCAAGTTCGCTATCGATAAATACGGGAGTTGCACCTTGATAAAGAATAGGGTTTGCCGATGCCGAAAAGGTGAGTGATTGGCAGATAACAACATCACCTGTCTTTACTCCCAAGAGAATTAGACCCAAATGGATAGCTGCAGTTGCTGAGCTGAGAGCCGTTACAAAAAGACCATGGGATAGATATTTTTCTAAATCATGTTCAAATTCGGTTATGTTTGCTCCCAATGGTGCAATCCAATTAGTGTCAAAGGCCTCATGAATGTAATTGAGTTCAGTTCCTCCCATGTGTGGGGATGATAGCCATATTTTTTGGTTGTTCATTTTAATGGTAATATTGGAAGAATATATTCGGGGTTTTTTTATTTAGATAATCATTATAGTCAATAATCTCTTCTAATTTGTCGTTGTAGATCGTATAATCATATTTTTTGAAAAAAGTTAAAATATTTTGAGCTTCATTTTGGATCTCTACCATTATTTTTGGTCGATGATTAGCAATAGTATTTTTAAATCCTTGTAATACATTCCATTCATATCCTTCAACATCAATTTTCACAAAATCGGGTAAACGAATAGCTTTTTCATAATAACTGTCTAAAGTAATTACTTTTGCTTGAGTAACAATCATCTCCGAAGAAGTTTCGGCGGATAATTTTCGACTGGATAAAAAACCATCGAAGTTCTTAATGAATGAATTATTTTGGCCAGATATGGGGTCTATATAAAAATCAAAAGTTCCATTGACATTTCCGGCTCCGACATTTTCTACAGCTATGATTTGTTGTGTTTTTTTTTTCAGAAACCCAATGTTTTTTTTTAAATAAAATAAATTAAGCTCACTGGGTTCAAAAACATCAATTTTTCCTGTTTCTCCAACTAATATGGAATATAAAGTAGTGAAATAACCAATATGTCCACCAATTTCCAAAACATAGTCACCTTTTCTAATCCATTTTTGAAATATTCGGATAGTGTTTTCTTCTCTTTTTTTCCCAAAGTACCAATAGCCTTTATGATGATAGGTGTTTATGAGGAATTTTTTATTTGTATAGTGATGGGTAATAGTTGTATTTATAGCTGTAGCCTTAAGTGTTTTTAGAAATAGTCTTCTAATTATATCCATTTTTTGTTGATATTTTATTCATTAAAATTCTAAAATAAACAAGATGGTAGTTAGTAACGTTAAAGGGTTTTTTTATCAATTGTTATTTTTTCGGATTTGTTGGTATTGAATTTTATTTCACGAACAGAATCATAATCTCGAATCAAAATTTCATCATCATAGCGTAACATCATTAGATTTTCCTCCCAATCTTCATGATAAGCTAATTGGGATTCTCCCAGTATATATTCTTGTATAATCCATTTTGGATAGTTTCCTCCTGCAAGGTAGCTTAACGGAAATCCACCGCTAAACCGGGGGTTAATTTCGATACCATAAAGTATTTCTGTTTCATTATTGACAAATAATTGTAAAGATATACATCCTCTTAATCCTGAAATGTGTTTGAACTTTGAGGCAATTTCATCAATAAACCAAGTTCTTCTTGTTATGGCCTTATTGACTTCACCTGCGCGAATTTCCAGTCTCTCCCTAGGAATCAAACATTTTAGATTATTTGTTTTGTCAAAATACATATCGATGGTATATTCTGTAAAATCGGTATGCTCCAAATACTCAAAAAATAATAATTTTTCATTTGAGAAATGATAAGCTGTCAATTCTGATTCCTTTTTTACAATATAATTATCAATACTTCGACTACCGTCGATTGGCTTTATATAAAGCGGTAAAGTGAAATTGTCTTTGTCAAATTCTTTGGCATAATTAATTCCTAATTTTTTAAAAAAAACATTGGTAAGCCTTTTGTTTATTAATGTTTCGATATTCTCATAATCCGAAATTAGGATTTCGATATGGTGTTTTTTGAATAGATCTATGTTTTGAGATAAAACAAGTAACTCAGGATCAATCGTTGGTATGATTAGTTTAATGTTATTGTCAATTGCAATTTGAAGCAGATCGTCAATATAATTGTAATGGGTAACTGGGGATACTTTAAAGTAACCATCAGAAACTCTGCAAGCAGCTGATTTTTCAGGTGAGGAATCAGTGGTATATACTTTTGAATCCGAAAAAATAAGTTTCAGTTCAGTTTTAAACGAACGAACAAGGGAGACTCTTTTTCCTGCACAAGTGATTAAGATGTTACTCATAGTTAATTTTTACCGTTAAACGATTCTGTCGTTGTTGTATTGGTTTTCAGTGGTATAAGTACCTTTTTTAGAGTTAAAAATACAATTTTTAAATCCAAAAAAAAGCTTTTATTTTCAATATACCATAAATCATATTCAAATTTTGTTTGCCAAGAAGTGATATTTTCTTTATTGACTTGAGCCCATCCAGTCATACCAGGTTTCACTTCATGGCGTCGTTTTTGAGTTTCATTATATAAAGGCAAATATTCGGGTAATAAAGGCCTTGGTCCCACAAGACTCATGTCACCTCGGATTACATTGATGAGTTGAGGGATTTCATCTAGTGACATTCTCCGGGCAAAGTTGCCTAATTTGGTCATTCTTCTGGAATCGGGAAGTAAGTTTCCATTAGCATCTTTTCTATTAGTCATAGTTTTGAATTTAATGATATGGAATATTTGGCCATTTTTTCCAGGTCTTTTTTGAATGAAGAAAGGTTCACCTTCATTTGCAATAAAAAGCACAATTGTAATAATTAAAAATAATGGTGCAAGTAACACTAGGTTTATGCTTGCTAGAATTATATCAATTATTCTTTTGAAAAAAGGATTATACATGACCTTCCAGTTTTTGATATTCATCTAAAAGGGCTTTCCAAACCACAATTTGTTCAAATCGAGAAACAACCATTGGTCTTGCATTTTGGTGTAAATAACTTCGCATTGTAGTGCCAGAAATTATTTTTTTCATTGCCATGAAAAGTGCAGCAGGATCTTTAGGAGGAATTAATATTCCATTTTTGTAGTCTTCAATTATTTCATTGCAACCATTAATATTTGTAACAATGCTGGGTAATCCCATAGCACCTGCTTCCAAAACGGCATTGGGAAAACCTTCGCGATAACTTGGAAAGACCAAAGTAGTCGAAATCGCATAATAGGGACGAACATCTTCTTGAAATGGTACAAAAATTACTCGCTCATTATCTTTGATTTCAAATAATGTGTCTTTATTTAGAGGGTCCAATTCTGATTCGAAAAAGCCAACCAATAATAGTTTGGCACTACTAAATTCGAGAGCAATTTTTTGGAAAGCAACCACCAGTTCATTTATGCCTTTATCACCCGTCAATCGACCAACATACACAAAAACAAAATCATCGGGATGTATTCCTAAAGTTTTTTTTAATTGGAACAAAACCTCATTTGATATTTTCTCTGGATTGAAAAATTGGGTATCTATCCCATTGGTACTGCCGTTCGCGATAATTTTTATTTTTTCAGGTTTGCAAAAACCTTCTTGAATAATAATATTTTTCAATCCTTTGGAATTAGGATAAATTTTGGAAGCGCAGGAGTAGGTTATTTTCTCTACAAAATTCAATAGTTTTCGTTTACCACCATTAGTTTCCAGTAAAGGCAGACCTGCAACAGTATGTAAACGATGCGGAACACCGGCCAATTTTGAGGCAATCATCCCGATTGTTCCGGCTTTAGGAGTATGTGTATGAACTATTAATGGTTGTTCTTTTTTGAGATAACGATACAGTTGCCACAACGCTTTTAAGTCTTGCCAAGGAGTTATTTTTCGGGTCATATCTACTGTATAAACAGGTATGTTTTGGGATTTTCCCACTTTTTCTAAGTTTTCTTTATCCGAAGAAATTGCCGTAACTTCATAATAATCTTTCATGAAAAGCAACTGATTGTCCAACAGTTTTTCAAGAGAGATAGGAACAGTAGTGATGCGGGTGAGTTTTTTCATTATTGAAGTTCTACTTCTATAGTTACAATGAAATTTTCTATGGATCTTTCCTGAAGAAAGGATTGAAAAAGAATGCTGTTTTTGGAGTGATCATCACTCAACGATTTTAATATTGCCTTGCTTAAATTTATATCATTTGCAGTTTCGACAGTTGAAATTCCAGGGATCAAATCGATCTCATCTGTGCATTTTGTCGAAACCACATGATTATTTTGTGACATCATTTGTAATAAAACATTCGGAAAACCTTCTATTCTTGACGAAACCACACAAACTTTGGCTGCTTTAAAATAAGGATAAACATTTGAAACATGACCTTTTAAAATTACTGAGCTTTCTAAATGGAGTTCTTTTATTTGAAGTTCTAAATTTTGTCTTTCTTTGCCTTCCCCCAAAATAATCAATAGTAAATCAGGATGTGTTTTTGCGATTTCTTTGAAAGCATTAATCAAAATATCAAATCCCTTTTCTGGTATTAATCTTCCGGCGCTTACAATGAATGGAAACTCGATATGTAAAGCTTCGGCTGTTTTTATTGGAATTAAATTAACCGGATTGGGAATAACTTTAATATTTATTTTTTGATCAATCCAAGGCAAATTGGTAATCAAATCCTTTTTCATCTGTTGGGTTTGACAAACTAATAAGTCAAGACTCGGATAACCCAATTGGTACATTTTTTCATATAAAAATAGTTTGTAACCATTAAAACGCTCAAATATTCGAGTAGATTCTCTCCCTATAAAATGTTTTTTTTGAATGAGTCCCAAACGAACAAAAACTCCTACCATACCGGTAACAAAAACGTGTGAGGTAAATATATAATCGTACTTTTTTTTAGGTTTTATCAAAAGATTCCAAGCATAAAATAAAGCACCCCAATATTCTGAGTCTGTATTTTGATATTTTAATTGGATAAATCGATTGTCTATTGTCCATTCCTTATTCGTTTTGTGCTTCAAAAATTGTACTTCTACCAATGCATCCGAATAATACTGAGCGATCATCTTTAAGATTTGCTCGGCGCCTCCTAAAGTGTCGTTGGGTAAAATGATCAGTATTTTTTTCATTTAATAAAATCAGATTATTTTTGTTTTAATCTAATGTAACCATTCAAAAGCAGGCCAAATGGGAATGCAGATACAATCAAAAAAGGACTCTTGGTTTGTTTTAAATAGTTGATATCTTTTGCAAAAAGGGAGCAAGAAATCAGATGAACCATATTCTTAAATCGCTCTTTCATATTAGTGCTTAAATTAATTTTAAGGATTCGATGTAAAGCAAAACCTCTCGGATTATTGCGATACAGCGAAAATAGGTTTTTTGTAAAACCATCTTTTTGATAATTAACAATGACGAATATTTCGTTAATGGGTTTGAGAACATAGTCTTGATCAATTAATCGATACAAATAGCCAGGAGGAATGAATTTTTCTCCTTCAATGATTGGATATGGTGCGTATTTTTGTATGACTTCGGTGCGATAGACTATTTTTTTATCTCCTTTTACACCATGTTTATGGTATAAATCTGAAAGGGTGCTTTGAATTATGTTTTTCGGAAATTTGGTGCCAATTACATTTCCTTTGAAATCACTGTCCAATCCTACAATTCCTGCGAATTTGGAATCTAAATTTGGAATGCTTTTCAAGATTAATTCCACAGCATTATTAGGCATATAATCATCCGAGTCAATACTGACATTCCACGATGTTCTTATATTGGCATAAGCGGTATTGTGAGCGCCATTCATCCCTTTGTTTTCTTGATGGATATACAGAATTTCTATTTTATTTTCTTTAATCCACGACTGTACTAATGAACTTGTGTTATCGGTTGAGCCGTCATCAATAACCATCCAAATAAAACTAGAATGGGTTTGTCTTACCAGACTTTCATAAAGTTGGTGCAAACAATATCCTCTGTTGTAAGTGGCCGTAAAAATGGTTAATGCTTTCATCGTCATGCAGATAAAAACAAAGTTTCGTATTGATTTAGAATACTTGATTTGTCGAATTTTTTGGAGACACTCTGGATGACGTCTTCTGCTTTTATTTTTTGAATGAGTTCCAAATTATTTAAAATCGAAAGCATTTCAGTTTCATTTTTTGCCAAATAGCCATTGATACCGTTTTGGATAATTTCTCTTGTTCCTCCAGGAGCTTCAAAGGCCAAAACAGGAGTTCCCACAGAACAACTTTCGAGTAATGCATTTGGAAAACCTTCTACATAGGAACCTTGCAAAAAGAAATCATGCTGTTGCATTTCACTTAAAATATTAGATGTAAAAGGAATAAAATGAACTTTCTCTTCCAATTTTAGTCTCAGGACTTCTTCTTGAATAATCTGACATTCGTTTTCCAATCCAGTTCCAATTATGGTATATTGAAAATCATATTTTAGTTGGGATAATATTTTTAAAATACGCAAATGTCCCTTGATCCAACTCATTCTCCCAACAGTAATGAAGCGTATGGTACCCGATTTATTTTTAGGTTTTACGGTTTGGATTTCGTTTATAATTGGGTTGTTTATTACGATAATTTTTGATGGATTGATAGTCAGTTTTTGAACCAAATCAGTTTTCATATCATGGCTTTGGCAAATGATGACATCCAAATATGGATACAATTGTTGCATCAAAAAAAACAACAGACGATTTTTTTCCTGCGGAAATCCATTCACTACCGAAACGATATTAGTTTCCCTGACGATGAATTTTATTTTAGAAAAAAATAAGCTAAAAAGCCCCAACGTAATGTTGATATGACCAGAGGAACTAAAAACAATATGTGGTTTTTCTCTTTTTATCATTTGTAACAATAAAGGAATAGCTTTTAAATATCTGGATTTGTTAAGGAAATGGGTCTCTATGTTTTGAATGTCATAAATTGCATCTTTCTCAAAACCAATAACGATTAATTTTACTTCAAATAAAGTTGTGTTTATATTCTGAGCCAGAAAAGCAGTTATGCGTTCAGCTCCACCTGCTTTCAAAGTGGGAGCAACAAATAGTATTTTTTTTCTATCCATTATTTTTTAAAATAGCCAAATTCCTGATACCATTTGGATAACACATAAACCCGCCAGATATAGGAGGAGTAATCCTGTTTTCCGTTAAGATGGTTTTGAAGCATTTTTTTGAATTTTGGAACATTCAAATTGGGAACTTGCTCCAAAAAAGCATCAGGTAAATTTTGAAGAAATTCTTCTTTTAATTCATTGCGGATCCAAGAATCCATTGGAACTGAAAATCCTTTTTTGGGCTGTTCAAAAACATCTTCAGGTATATACTCCTTCAAAATATCTCTCAGAATTCGTTTCTTTCTCCCTTTTTGGTACCGATAAGAAACAGGCAACGTTCTGGCCAATTCTATAATTCTATAGTCTAAAAAGGGACTGCGAATTTCGACTGAATAGGCCATACTGGCTCGATCCACTTTTACATTGCTGTCGTTCTCCAACCATAATTTGATATTTAAGTCGGCTGTGGTTTGATGTAAATCTTCGGAATTTTTTTTAAATCCATTATAAAAAGAAAGCCAATCTAAATTCCGATTTTTTAAAAGCGAATTATAACCAACAAATATTCCTGCTATAAAATCGTGTTTGGATTTTGTTTTTAAAATTCGTTTCAAGGGTTCGGTTCTTTTTCCTAAAACATCAAAAATCAACAGGTGGCTTGTCAAAACTCTTAAGTAATAAGGCATTTTAAGAAGCATCTTGAATTTGGAAACCCAATCAAAATGATTGTAACCCAAAAAGCTTTCATCTCCCCCGTCACCGGACAAAGCCATCGTTACCTGTTGCTTGGCCATTTTATTCAATAATAGGGAAGGCAATGCCGAGCTGTCTCCAAAAGGTTCATCATAAACGGAAACTAACTTAGGAATTAGTTTCATGATATCTTCTGGTTTACAAATGGTCTCAAAATGTTGGGAATTGATAATTGTTGCAAATCGACCGGCAATTTTACTCTCATCGTATTTTGGGTCTTTGAAGCCAATGGTGAAAGTATGAATCGGTTCTTTTGAAATTTTTGAAGCAATACTGGAAACCAATGCGGAATCAATTCCACCCGAAAGGAAAGTCCCGAAAGGAACATCAGCCTGCAACCTAATTTTTACTGCATCTTGTATTAGCTCGTGTAGCTTTTCTTTGGCTTCGTCGTATGTTAATTTCGATATTTTGACAGGCTCTAAATCCCAATATTTTGATATGGAATACCGTTTTGTTGTTAAATCAATTTCTAAATTATTTCCTGGAGGTAATTTGTGTACATCTTGAAAAATGGTAAATGGACTTGGAATATAAGTACAATCCAAATACATAGAAATAGCTGCTTCATTCAATTTTTTATTTTGGCAAATGGGACGCAACTGACTGCAAATTTCGAATTTTCCATTGCTCCAAGAAAAATAAAAAGGTTTGACACCCAAACGATCTCGAGAGCAAAATAGCTTATTTGAAGTTGCATTGTAGATGGCAAATGCAAACATTCCATTTAATTTTGGGACTATTTTTTCTCCCCATTGTCGGTATCCTTTCAATAAAACCTCTGTATCTCCAGTGGTGCGAAATGTATGACCAAGTGCAATTAATTCCTCTTTTATTGCTGCAAAATTGTATATCTCGCCATTAAAAACGATTGTAAATTCTTCAAATTGCATTGGTTGATTGGAACGAACATCCAAATCAACAATAGCTAAACGTAGATGTCCAAAGGTCAGATCACCTTTTTTTTGGATTCCGGTATTATCAGGGCCTCTAAATTGTATGGATGCTAGTTTGTTTTTGACCTCTTCTTCTACAAAGGGAATATTAGTTACATAAATACCACACATATTATTTGGGGTTTTAATGAAGTAGGGTTTCCAAACATGTATATTCTTCTGTTTTCTTTATTTCTATCTGTTGAAAAAGCCATATGGATATGGACAACAAAATGTAATTATTGAAAAAATTATGGGTCGTTAGCATATAAATAAATAGAGAAAAAGAGACTAATAAAAGTAAAAAGTCTTGTTTGAAATAATGAATGCCACTCAAAACGAACCCTCCGTAAAGCCATAAAAAATATAGAAAAACAAATATCCCAGCTTCGCCAATTATTAAAAGCGGAGTGTTGTGCACACCCTCTATTCCGTAGGCTTTGTCATCTTCTCCGTATGTTTTTCCACTAAAACTCAAATATCCATTTCCGAAAAATGGATGATCTAAAATCCGATCATAATATTTAGCCCAAGTTAATGTTCTTGAATTTTCGGCTAAATCCTGACTAATTTTTCCATCGAGTATAGTGGCGAATGCCTCAAGACGTTTTGTATTAAAATCAAATTTATTTCCAAAAGAAACAAAAAAACTAATCAATACAATTCCTAAAATAATTTTGTAGGAATTTTTATAACTGATGGATAAGGAAAGAATATTAACGAGTACCCAAAGCAATAAAAAAGTTCTTGAAAAGGTTACAAAACCTGCATAGGAAAACAAGATTTGCCCAATAATTTTTATTTTTTTGTCAGAAATTGAAAAACTAAAACAGTAGCCAAGAATACAGATACAACCGGCAAAATTTGGGTTCAAGTAAAAACCACTATAACGGCCCCCAATGTCGATTACAAAAATGGACTCATATATGATACTTAAAGCACCAATTAATAACAATGTGAATATTTCATTTTTGGTAACATCTTTTATCACACTGGCTCCCATGGTTACAAAAATTAAATATTTGACAAAAGTAGCAACAAACCCATCTGAATTCTGAGAATCGATGAGGATCGAAATTAAGAAATACGATAGTCCAAGAATAACCAAAGGGACAATTGGCATTTCCTTTTTATGGAGGAAATAAATAATAATAAGAAAGAAAGTCCCATAACTCAAAAAAGCTCCGGTAGTAGCATCCAGATGTACCAGGGAAAAGCTAGGCAGATTACAAAAGAGTAATGTTAGAATGACTATTTTTAAATATGTCATAGCGAAAGATCTTTTCTTTGTTGGTATCTAACGAATACAAAAAGAACTATAAAATTGATACTATATACTAGAGTGGTGGCAATTGCGAGTCCATAAATGCCATACTTTTTGGCAAAATAATAATTGAGTATTACATTCAAAACCAGATTGATTATTGAAGCATAAAACATATGAATGTTTTTGTTGATGCTGGTTAGGAATTTTATGATGATAATAGTAGCAATATAAAATGGAACGTATATCAAAATTATTTTTTGAATTTGAGATACTACCAATGTATTTTGGGCAGTAAAATTTCCTCTTTCAAATAAGAGTGTAATAGTGGTTTCTGAAAAAATGAATAGAAAAGCAGCAATAATTAATGAGGTAAAGAAAACAGTTGTTATGGATTGGTATAAAACGCGATAAGCTTTTTGCCTGTTATCCTGCACTAGATTTGAAAAATAAGGTAATATAACATTTCCTATCGAGATCACTAGAACGGTGGCCAGAAAGGATGGAATTTTCATACCATAATTGAATGAGGCTATAGAACCTACTGCCAACTGAGCTGCAAAAAACTGATTGACAAAACCAGTGGAGCCGGTTAAAAAACCAGAACCTATTTTTGAAGGCAATTGTTTGTAAATCATTTTGATATTCGATGAATTGAAATTGGGCTTTGCAAATTGTAAGGTTTTTTTATAAACCGATACTATCAAAACATAAGCCAATTCCAGAAAACTTCCCACGAGCATTCCGATTGCCAGAAGGGTATAGCCCATTTGATTTTTGAAAAAAAACAAGCAACCCAAAATTACGATTGAAGTAAAAACGGACGAAATGGAAGAAAAACCAAATAGTCCCTTTATTTCTAAAAGACAACTGAATAAAGAAGAGAAGGACCAAAAAAGAATGCAAGGCAATACAACATAAAATTGAGACCGAATGAGATGATAATACTGTAAGCTATGATTTTTAAAAACAGATTCTAGGAATAAATCGGTAAAAAGATAGGACACGAGCATAAGGACTATTCCCAAACCAAAAGTAAGGATAACACAGGCACTAAGAAAAGAGGCACCTGTTGATGAAGTTCTCATTTCGGCAATGTAATTGGGTACAAAAACGTTTTGGAAAGAGGACATAAAAACAGTGTTTATAAATCCTGGTATCAATGTCGCGATGAGGAAAGTATCCAGTATCTCTGAAAGGCCAAAATGACTTCCCACTTCCATCTCTTTATAAAACCCCATTCCTTTCACTATGAGAGTCATAAATCCAACAGTGAAAACATTTATTAATATTGGGTTTTTAATAAAGTGGAAAATGTTTTTTTTTTTCAAAATAAAACTTTGCATTTAAAATATTTTTAGGCTCCTTGAAATACTAATGATTTCCATTGTTTGTATATCTCATCTGGATAATATTTAGCCGTTGATTGTATGGCATTCGAGCTAAATTTTAAACGCAATGTCTCATTTTCCATTAATTCAGACATTTGTTTTTCCAATTGTTTTTGATTGTTGTTTTCAAACAAAAAACCATTTTCTGTATGTTTAATCATTTCGGACGGACCAGAATTACAATCTGAAGCGATGCATGGAATTCCAAAAGATAAGGCCTCCAATAAAGCATTTGGGAAACCTTCGGATTGGGATGTAAAAACAAATAGTTTAGCACTATTGTAATAATCCTCAATATTGCTTACTGTTCCAATAAAGTCAACTTTATTTGCAATGCCTAATCTTTTGGCTAACATTTGGTATTCCGTTTTTAAAACACCATCTCCAACAAGTACAAGTCTCCAATTCTTTGTGTTCAAATTAGCAAAAGCTTCTAAAAGTAGTTTCTGATTTTTATTGGCATCCAATCGACCTACTGTCAAAATAATATTGTCTCTTTTTCCATATTCTTCCCGTCTAGATAAAAGATTTTCATCAATTGGATTCGGAATAATTTGAATTTTTTTTGGTTTCAAAAAATGTTGAAAGTATTTTTTTGAAAAAGAGGCCTGAACAATAAGTGCATCAGTAAAATGATAAAGAATGCGTACGGAAATTTTTCGGAACAAAGAAAGTTGATATACTTCGGGATTGTTTCTCTCGCTAATATAAGAAGCACTTTTTATAAAAAAATTACTTAAAATAACTAAGATATTAGCTGTTGTGGTAAAACTTATAAGTATATCAATTTTATTGTGTCTTACTATTTTTATCAGTTGTTTGATAAACCTGAAATTGTTTTTTAGCGCTATGAACCAATTTACGCTTGGAATGTAAGCTTCTTTTAAAAAATGAATTTGAATGCTGTTATCAACAGTGTACATCGTTTTTGTTTTATTCAAAACAAGGAGAAAAACTTCATTTTCATTTATAAATTTATTGGCTAGTGTGACTGCAACCCGTTCGGCACCACCAGCCTCTAGAGAGGGAATTATAAAAGCTACTTTTTTCTTTTTTATCATCAAATACGCTTTTTAAAAAGGAAAATAGTTTTAATGATTTTTGAGGTCTTGATTATTTAAATTTCACGAACTGTATCTCATAGCTCCGCGTTTCCAACTCCCATTTTTAGGTTCAAAATAGAGAAGTTGAAAAGGTAGGATTTGGGCTAAACATCTGACACTTATTGATTAAATGTATAAAAAAATGTTGAAAGTTGACGTAGAAACACAAAAAAACGCCTTTTGAATCGACCAAAAAGCGTTTTTTATAGATTAAGTGAAAATTTTATTTTTTGTAAATCGAGTAGATAGTGCTAATCGTTTTTTCGTCCAAAATATCATTAACTTCAGTTTGGATGTAATGAAGTTTGAAGGCCATTATGGCAGCCGAAAGATTTTTGGTATTGTATCCTATTACTTGTAGACCTTGTTCCACATTAAAGTCACTGGGTGGACAAGGTAAAGTGTCGTCTTGCCAAACTCCAAAACCATTCAAGGCTAGAAGCTTCCATGGAAATAAGGCGCTCGGATCTTTTTTTCTAGTTGGCGCAATATCTGCATGACCAATTATGTTTTGTGTAGGGATATTGTAGTCTTTTTTCAATTTGGTCAAAAGTGCCAATAAAGTATTTATCTGTAAATCCGAAAAGGGTTCAGAGCCATTATTGTCTAATTCAATTCCGATGGAACTGGAGTTTATGTCTGTGTCCTTTCCCCAGGATCCATTTCCGGCATGCCAAGCTCTTAGGTAATCATTGAGCATATGAACTACTTTTCCATCTCTGGCAATCACGTAGTGTGCACTCACTTTAGTGTCTTTTAAAGTAAAAGTTTTTATAGTTTGCTGTATCGAATCCTGCGCTGTGTGATGGAGAATTATGAAATTAGGCTTTCTTAAATTAAAATTGACTGTACCCACCCACTCTGAGGCAATGCCATTTTGTAGAATATTGGTATCAGTTTTAGAAAGTGTATCCTTATAGTTAAGTAATTGATTTTTGTATCGATACGCAACACTGTCAATTACTACATTGGGTTCGCTTTTTAATGGAATAGCTTCTTTTGCGGATATAGTTTCTTTTAAGTTTTTTATTTGAGCATTGTATTCCTTTTCGGTTGCTTTATGAGGGTTTTTTGTTGCACAGGAAGCAATAAAAAGAAGAAGAATGATATTGTAAAAGTGCTTTTTCATAAGGTAGGCATTTCAAAAAAGTTTTATACTAAACTCTTAGTGTTTTCTAGATTCTATTTTATTTTTTCGGTCCTCACTCAAGATTTGATATTTTGCTTTTTGGTCTTTGTTCAATATTTCCATTACTTCCAAATCCGTCATTTCGCCAAGAACCTTAAATTCTTTTTCTTTCTCCTCGTCACTGCTCTCTTTTTTGATTAGAGCCTCTTGTTTTTTGAGTGATTTGGTATAAATATTATTGAGTACTATTACTTGAAGATCATCCAAACTAAGTTCCTTTTTGTAATAATCTACAATTTTGGCTGCAGTTACTTCCACCGGAATCTCTTTAGGTTTGTTTTGCTGATTGCTTTGTGACATTTGTGACATTTGGTTGGATCTGCCATAACCATTCCCACCGTATCCGCCGCCGCCGTATCCACCGCCACCATAACCGTTTCCGCCGTATCCATTTCCGTATTGAGCCGAAATGGTATTAGCTGACAAGAATAAAAAAGCTATAAAAAGTACTGTTTTAAATATTTTCATAATTATAAAAATTTAAAAAATTAAAATTCTGCACATTAGCCCAAAGGGCGGACTGACCAAATAATCTGCAATCTAAAAACTAAACTGGTTCTCCGTATAAATCAAACTCTGTTGCTTCAATAATTTTAATCATTGCAAATTCACCAGTTTTAACATAGTGTTTTGTAGCGTCAATTAAAACTTCGTTATCCACATCTGGACTGTCAAATTCTGTTCTTCCCACAAAATGACCTCCTTCTTTTCTGTCAATAATACATCTAAAAGTTTTACCCACTTTCTCTTGGTTCAAATCCCATGAAATCTGAGACTGCAGTTCCATTATTTCATTGGCACGGTCTTGTTTTACGTTGTCCGGAACATCGTCTTCAAGTAAATATGCGTGAGTGTTTTCTTCATGGGAATAAGCAAAACAACCCATTCTGTCAAATTTCATTTCTTGGACAAAATCTTTCAGGATGTTGAAATCTTCTTGAGTCTCTCCAGGATAACCAACGATCAAAGTCGTACGAATAGCCATTCCAGGAACCGCTGCTCTAAAGTCTTTCAATAATTGTGTGGTTTTTTCTTGAGTAGTTCCGCGACGCATTGATTTTAAAATTGAATCCGATATGTGTTGCAACGGAATATCAATATAATTACAAATCTTAGGTTCGCGTTTCATGATTTCAAGAACATCCATTGGGAATCCGGTAGGGAAGGCGTAATGCAAACGAATCCACTCAATTCCTTCGACTTTTACCAAGGCTTCAAGCAATTCGCCCAACGCTCTTTTTTTATATAAATCAAGACCATAATAAGTTAAGTCTTGAGCAATTAAAATCAATTCTTTCACACCGTTTTTAGCAAGTCCTTCGGCTTCTTTTACCAGTTTTTCAATGGTTTGGGAAACGTTTTTTCCTCTCATTAACGGGATAGCACAAAAACTGCAAGGTCTGTCACAACCTTCTGAAATTTTTAGATAAGCATAGTTTTTTGGAGTGGTTGTCAAACGTTCTCCCAATAATTCATGCTTGTAATCGGCACCCAAAGCCTTCAATAATGCAGGCAATTCAGTAGTCCCAAAATACTGATCCACATTTGGAATCTCTTTTTCTAAGTCCGGTCTGTATCTTTCAGATAAACAACCCGTAACAAAAACTTTATCTACAAGTCCTCTCTCTTTTTTATCGGCATATTCCAAAATCATGTTTACCGATTCGGCTTTTGCATTATCAATAAAACCGCAAGTGTTAATCACGATAATATTCCCTTCATCTTCTGCTTTGGCTTCGTGGGTTACCTCTTTTCCGCTCGCACGGAGTTGTCCCATTAGCACTTCACTGTCATACACATTCTTGGAACACCCTAACGTGATCACATTTATTTTGTTCTTTTTTAAAGACTTCGTTCTCATAGTATTATATCCTTGATAATTTAGGAATTTGCAAAATTACAATTTTTTGGGCAAACCCTGCCTGTTTCCTTTCAAAATGCCTGTTTTTGATTGTATAAAAATAATTTGGAGCACCACATTTGATGTGTTCAAGATCATTAATCCCGCTATTCGTTGCAATCTTATAAGCCGAACCCCGGCTTATAAGGATTTTTACTTCTATCGGGGCTTGACTAGTTATTTAGTTTTTCATAACATGAATCAAAAACTCTTCCTTATTATATTCAATATTAAATCATTTTTACCATAAAAAATAAAAACCACTTTTGAGTATGTTCAAAAGTGGTTCAGTTATATGGAGTGAGTGTTTTTTACATTTCAAATATGACAGTCATAGTGAAATTGTTTTTGTACGTATTGATTCTGGCACTTTCTGTAAAACCTTGCGAAAAGAACTGATTTTGTGATGTGGAATGAACATTCACATACGAAAAATCAAGCTTTATGGAGCCAAAACTATATCCTAAACCACCAGAAAAACTGTTTAAATCGCCTACAGTAGCCGAATTATTATAAGGACTTCCTTCAAAACGATATCCGCCTCTTAGTCTGAAGTTTTGTATTTTATATTCGGCACCCACTCTTACTTCATTGCTGCTACCAAGGGCATTATGCATAGCACTATTTAAACCTCTGTAATAAGGATCGTTTGTTGGGCTAAATTCTGTACAGCTATAGTCTTTGTATTTGTAATCTACACTTATTAACCCCGATTTTCCAAAAATATAGGCAAAACTTCCGGTTAAACTTCCGGGAGTGCGTAAATCATAAGGAGCATAATAATTAATAACAAATGGATCGACCACATCAGGAGGAAGTGTTTCTGCGATGTTGCTGCTAATGGCTGTTAATCTTTGCGAAAGTTCGTCTTGTAAATTATACCATGTTGGTGATTCATAAGCAAAACCCAAACGCATTTCATTAGTTAATTTTGCAATAGCTCCTACTTGGAATGAAAAACCTGCTCCGTAAGTATGTAAGCTATTTGAAAAATTCAAGCTCTTAACTTCATAATTTGCATCCAAAGGATTATTGTTGGATTCATAGAAGTTAGTGTTCTGTACGTAATCAGTAAAGTGAGAATTCAGGTTAAAACCAAAATACAAGAAATCTTTGTATTGTAATCCGCTGTTAAAAATAAGTTTCCCGTTATAACCATGGGAATAAGTACTGTTTTCTTGATGGTAATTGCCTCCTGAGCGAACATTTGATGTGTATAATGTATTAGTGGGAGTGTTGCTTACTGGGTTGATGATATAGCCTTGATAGCCCAGAAAAGCTTGCTGTGCTCCATTGTCTAAACTAGCATAATTACCATTTTCGAGTAAGTCTAAAGGAACTCCATTTGCATAACTTATAAAATAATTTGCAACTGAATTTACAGGGCTTGTTCCAGCTGAAAATAATGAATTGTCATAATTATTAGTATTTTCATAATTGATGGACATCGAGAATTTTTTCCAATCGTTATTAGGGTCTCTGGTTTTAAAAACGAAAACACCTCCTGCTTGATTTAGGTCGAAATTGCTATCACTTGCCGAAGTGCCAGTTCCAAAATAATCAGAATTGTTTTTGGTGCTGTAACTTCCCATTGTAGTGGCAAATTGATTGTTGTTGAACACCGCCGAACCCGCTGGATTTACATTGATGGATGATAAATCTCCTCCCAGTGCTCCAAAAGCACCGCTCATAGCTGTAAAACGAGCTGTTCCGTGCAATTCGCTTTGTGTATAACGCATTGCATCTTTAATTTCCTGTGAGTGTATTGTAGAGAACGTTAGCCCTGCTACTAAAAATAACAATAGGTTCTTTTTCATTTGGTTGGTCTTAGGGTTGGTTAATTTCTAGTTCAGTGATTTTTCTATCTTCTGCCGCCACCACCCATTCTACCGCCACCGCCACCGCCGCCGCTAGACATTCTGGCACCTCCACCGCTAGACATACTGCTGCTGCTACCACTACTTCTGTATGAACTATTACTGCTACTAGGAGAGTAACTTGATCGTTGGTAATTGCTGGAGGAGTTGGATCGACTTTGTGTGTAAGAACTTCTTGATTGATTTTGAGTGTAATTTCTCCATGAAGTATTACTATTTCGGTTCGTGAAAGTAGGAGCCTGTCTACTTATGCTAGTACTGTTTCTATTGTAAGTACTATTTCTGCTTGTAATACCGTTTCTGCTATAGGCGCTAACTCTATTATTGTTGTAAATTGAATTGTTATAACTTCCGCCATAAGAGGAACCTCTTCTACTGTAATTATAAGCATAAGGTGTTGCGTGAGCATATCCATAACCATAACCAGGATAGCCGCATCCGTATCCTGGATATCCCCATCCGTAACCTGGGTATCCCCAACCATAATAAGGATATCCCCAGCCATAATATGGGTATCCATAACCATAACCATAATAAGGGTAACCCCAACCAAATCCTATTGACCAATAACTGTCGGGATATACAACTACAGTTGTTTCTTGAGGAGAACTACCCCAGGATGCATAGCCTGTTGATGGTGCTTGTATAGAATCATTTTCGGTATTATAGTTACTGCCATAACTATTTACATCTGTAAATATTTCACCAGAACCTCCAGTGCTTTGTAATGAACTGAAGTATTGTTTGTATTGAATTGAAGCTGAATTGGGTTGGTTGTCCTTTATCACAATTTTCTCTCCATTTGTGCTATAAACTCCGTCATTATCGTAATAGGAACTATTTTGGTAAGAGCCACAAGAGGTTACTACTAAACTCAAAAAGCCGATTAAGAAATAAAGTGGTGTTTTCCGAGTAATTAATGCATTTGTTTTCATTTCGGTAGATTATTTTATTGTTGGACAATACAAATTTAGTTAGTTTTGCGTAATTATTTAGTTAAATTATATATAAACAAATATTATGCCAAATTATTCAAAATGAGCAAGAACCTTACGACACGAGCAGAAGATTATTCAAAATGGTACAATGAGTTGGTTGTTAAGGCCGATTTAGCTGAAAATTCAGGAGTTAGAGGATGTATGGTGATTAAGCCATATGGGTATGCTATATGGGAAAAAATGCAAGCAGAATTGGATAGAATGTTTAAAGAAACAGGACATCAAAATGCCTATTTCCCTTTATTTGTTCCTAAAAGCATGTTTGAAGCCGAAGAGAAAAATGCAGAAGGATTTGCCAAGGAATGTGCCATTGTTACTCACTATAGATTGAAAAATGATCCGGATAAACCTGGAAAACTAATGGTGGATCCCAATGCAAAACTGGAAGAAGAATTAATTGTCCGTCCTACTAGTGAAGCTATTATTTGGTCTACCTATAAAGGATGGGTACAATCCTACAGAGATTTACCATTGTTAATTAACCAATGGGCCAATGTGGTGCGTTGGGAAATGAGAACTAGATTATTCTTGAGAACAGCTGAGTTTTTATGGCAAGAAGGACATACGGCACATGCAACGAAAGCTGAGGCTGTAGAAGAATCAGAGAAAATGATGCATGTGTATGCTGATTTTGCCGAGAATTTTATGGCAATTCCAGTTATAAAAGGATTGAAAACAGAAACAGAACGTTTTGCCGGTGCTGAAGAAACCTACTGTATCGAAGCCTTGATGCAGGATGGAAAAGCCTTGCAGGCTGGAACTTCTCACTTTTTGGGTCAAAATTTCGCAAAAGCTTTTGATGTTAAATTTGCTAATGCAGAAGGTAAGCAAGAACACGTTTGGGGAACTTCATGGGGTGTTTCGACCCGATTGATGGGAGCGCTGGTAATGACGCATTCTGACGACCAAGGATTGGTGTTGCCTCCTAATCTAGCTCCGATTCAAGTTGTTATTGTTCCTATATATAAGAGTGATGAACAATTGGAAGCTATTTCAAGCGAAGTGGATGTTTTGGTTAAAGCGTTAAGAAAATTAAATATCTCGGTAAAATTCGATAATAGAACAACTCAAAAACCAGGATTCAAATTTGCTGAATGGGAATTAAAAGGAGTGCCTGTGCGAATAGCTGTAGGTCCAAAAGATTTGGAAAACGGAACTTTTGAAGTAGCTAGAAGAGATACTTTGACCAAAGAAGTGGTTTTAAAAGATGGAATCACAACTTATATAAGCGATTTATTGGAGCAAATTCAAAAAGATTTGTTCGAAAAAGCATTAAATTATAGAAATACTCACATTACAGAAGTAAATAGTTTTGACGAGTTTAAGGCTATTCTTGATGGTGAAGGAGGCTTTGTTTCAGCACATTGGGATGGTACTGCGGAGACCGAAGAGAAAATTAAAGAATTGACAAAAGCAACGATAAGATGCATTCCTTTGGATAGGGTTGAACAGGCGGGAAGCTGTGTGTTTACTGGTAAAAGTTCGGTTGGAAGGGTGCTGTTTGCTAAGGCATATTAAAAAAAATAAATTTTTTTTGCCTCTACTATTGCGCTTCTCAAAAATAGTTGTATTTTTGCATCCGCATTACAGAAGTAGGGTCCGTTCGTCTATCGGTTAGGACGCCAGGTTTTCATCCTGGTAAGGGGGGTTCGATTCCCCCACGGACTACAAGAAGTATTTAGATTGAAAAATTTCTGAGAATAAAAAAACAACGGTCCGTTCGTCTATCGGTTAGGACGCCAGGTTTTCATCCTGGTAAGGGGGGTTCGATTCCCCCACGGACTACAATTTTTTTTGATCTAGAATGTTCCAGAACTTAGAGGGATAATGGTCCGTTCGTCTAGGGGTTAGGACGCCAGAATTTCATTCTGGTAACAGGGGTTCGATTCCCTTACGGACTACAAAAAATGAAATAATTAAGATAAAAAGATAACAAAATGGCAAATCATAAGTCAGCTCTAAAAAGAATTAGAAGTAACGAAAAGAGAAGAGTATTAAATAGATACCAACACAAAACTACTCGTAATGCTATTAAAGCATTAAGAATTGCAACTGATAAAGTTGATGCGACTTCAAAATTGTCAAGTGTAATCTCTATGATCGATAAATTAGCAAAGAAAAACATCATTCATGATAATAAAGCTTCAAACTTGAAGTCTAAGTTAACTAAGCATGTTGCTAAATTGTAAGTAATATAATTTATATAAAAAAAAAGCTCCTTTTTAAGGGGCTTTTTTTTATGTCTGATTCTTGGTGAATCAAATTCTTAAATTTTGAAATATTTTTAAAGTTTGCTATTTAAATAATCCAACATTTCAACAGTGATGGGTTTGGATAGAAATCCAATGACATTGGGGTATGATTTCGATTTTTTGATGTCCTCTGGATCTATGGTTGACGTTAAAATGATAACTTTTGTATTGTTTAGGTTAAAATAATTGGAAGCATTAAACAAATCGAGAAACTCCCATCCACCCATGACAGGCATATTTAAATCTAAAAAGATTAATTGTGGCTTTTTTTCTTGATTGGGATTGTTGTTAATTGTGTTGATTAAATTAATAGCTTCCTGGCCATTAAAAGTGTTTGTTATTTCTTTTGCAAAAGAAGCTTTTTGTACTACTTTTTTGAATAGCATCAATGTGATAGGGTCGTCATCAATGCACATGATAAGTTCCAACATTTTATCAGGATTTAAATGTTAGTGTGAATTCTGTTCCTTTTTCAACCTCGCTTTGTATACTAATAGTGCCTCCCATGGTTTCTATTTGTGATTTGACTAAGAATAAGCCTAATCCTTTGCTGTCTGGGTAATCGTGAAATCTTTGGTATAGTCCGAAAATTTTATTTTTATTTCTTTCTAAATCGATGCCTATGCCATTGTCTCTGAAAAGGATTTTTATAGTGTCGTTTTCTTCTTCAGCTATTATGATGTCAATTACTAAGTCTCGGTTTTTTGATCTGTATTTTAAAGAATTGGTGAGTAAATTGATAAAGATGCTTTCAAAATAGGCTTTGTTTGTGTTTATTTTAACAACATTTCCGTAAATGATATTTAATTGTGGTTTTATGCTCTCGAGCTGTATATGGAGTTGGTTAAAAATGTTTTTGAAAATGTCTCGTATCTGTAATTCTTCGTTTTGTATGGATGTGCTGTCTTTTATGGTAATTACCTTGGCGAGATCATTAATGGTTTCATTGAGTAAGTGTGTTGATATTTTAAAGCCTCTAAGGATTTCTTTTAATTCTTCGTCTTCAATTGTAAAGTCTTCAATTAGATTCAATAATCCAGTCAAGTTGGATAGGGGGGCTCTTAAATTGTGAGAGGTGATATAAGAAAACTGTTTTAAGTCTTTGTTGTTTTGGGTTAATTCTCTTATGAGTATTTCTTTTTCTTTTTCTAATTTTTTTTCTTCTGTAATATCTCTTTGTATGGAAATCCAGTGGGAAAGATCGTGTTCAAGATTATAAACTGGAATAAAGGATAGTCTGACCCAGTATTCGGATTGGTCTTTTTTATTAAGGATGATTTCCAGAAAACATTCTTTTTTGTTTTTTATGGAGTCAGTTAATTTTTCAATTTCTTGCAAGTCGGAGTTTTTACCCATAAAGAAATTAGGGGATTTGCCTATTATTTCGGAATGCTCATAACCTGACATTTTGCTAAAAGCAGGGTTGGCAAAAACTATTTTTGGAATTTGATTGTCGTCTGAGAATGCTTGGGTGATGATGATAGAATCTTTGGCTTCGGTAAAAACGGTTTCAAGTAATTTTAAGCGATTTTCTTCTTCCTTTTGTTTGGTGATGTCCTGTATAGCACCAATCATTCGGACGGCTTTTCCATTTTCGTCTTTTAGAATAAAACCTCTGTCCAATACATATTTGTATGTGCCGTCTGCACATTTAAAGCGATATTGATCCTGCCATTTTTCTGTTTTTTGTTCCAAAAAAGAATAAAGTTTAACCGACATTTTTATACTGTCTTCAGGATGGATATTATCAAACCACCACTTGGAATTTTTTCCCACTTGATCTTGGCTGTAACCAAATATTCCTTTGATTCCCTTATTCCAGGTGATGTGGTCCTCTGGGATTTTCCAGTCCCAAATAGTGTCGCTAGTGGCTTTGGCAACGATGTCGTATTTGTCGTTTGACTCTTTTAATTTATCATTAGTTTGTCTGAGACTTTTATTGATTTCAGTATTTCTTTTGTCGTTTTTGGACAAGATGTATCTAAAGAGAATTCCTGTAATAGTGATGAAAAATATGTCTTTGATGAAACTGAAATTATAGCAATCCAAATGCGAAGAATATTGTTTGGCTAATTTAAAGCTAATGATAGCTAAAAATAATGCGAAAAGGGTGTAGATTAAGGTTATTTGGTTGGCTTTGTTTTTCATTAATCAAATATAATTAATAAATGTTAAAATTTAAAACATCGATTTAAATAAATTCGGACATCATAATTTTAAGTTTACAATAAGTGCTTATGTGTTAACAAAATAGCAAACTATTGCGTAAAGGTTTTTTATATCAAAATAAAGTGTACCTTTGCACCCATTAAAAATCACAGATGGAAGCTATTAGAAACATTGCAATTATTGCCCACGTCGATCACGGTAAAACAACTTTGGTTGATAAAATTATGTATCACTGTCAATTATTTCGTGACAACGAAAACACAGGTGATTTAATCCTTGATAACAACGACTTAGAGCGCGAAAGAGGTATTACTATTACTTCTAAAAATGTTTCGGTTCAGTATAAAGGTACCAAAATCAATATTATCGATACTCCTGGTCACGCCGATTTTGGTGGTGAGGTAGAGCGTGTTTTGAACATGGCTGATGGTGTTTGTCTTTTGGTGGATGCTTTTGAAGGTCCAATGCCACAAACTCGTTTTGTATTACAAAAAGCTATTGATTTAGGTCTTAAGCCTTGTGTTGTAATCAACAAAGTAGATAAAGAAAACTGTACTCCTGAAGAAGTTCATGAAAAAGTTTTTGACTTAATGTTTGAATTAGGTGCTCAAGAATGGCAGTTGGATTTCCCAACCGTTTATGGTTCAGCTAAGAATAACTGGATGTCTGATCACTGGGAAAACGTAACTGATAATGTTGAAGCATTGTTGGATATGGTTGTTGAGAATGTACCTGCTCCTAAGGTTTCCGAAGGAACTCCACAAATGTTGATTACATCTTTAGATTTCTCAGCTTTTACAGGACGTATTGCTATTGGTCGTCTAGAAAGAGGAGTTTTAAAAGAAGGTATGCCAATCTCATTGGTTAAAAGAGATGGTACAATAATAAAATCAAGAATTAAAGAGCTTCATACTTTTGAAGGTCTTGGACGTAAAAAAGTACTAGAAGTAATTGCTGGAGATATCTGTGCGATTGTTGGAGTTGAAGGATTTGAAATTGGAGATACTATCGCTGATTTTGAAAATCCAGAAGCGTTGAAAACAATTGATATTGATGAGCCTACAATGAGTATGTTGTTTACAATTAACGATTCTCCTTTCTTTGGAAAAGAGGGTAAATTTGTAACTTCTCGTCATATTAGAGAGCGTTTGACAAAGGAATTAGAGAAAAACTTAGCAATGAAATTGGGTGAAACTGATTCTGCTGATAAGTTTATGGTTTTTGGCCGTGGTGTACTTCACTTGTCTGTTCTTATTGAAACAATGAGAAGAGAAGGTTACGAATTGCAAATTGGTCAGCCGCAAGTTATCATCAAAGAAATTGATGGTAAAAAATGTGAACCAATTGAGGAATTGACAATTGACTTACCAGAAACTCTTTCAGGTAGAGCGGTTGAGTTCGTTACTATGCGTAAAGGTGAAATGCTGAGTATGGAAACTAAAGGTGACCGTATGATTGTAAAATTTAATATTCCATCACGTGGAATTATTGGATTGCGTAATCAATTGCTTACTGCTACTGCAGGTGAGGCTATTATGGCACACCGTTTTATAGGATACGAACCTTACAAAGGAGAAATTGCTGGACGTAACAAAGGTTCATTGATTTCTATGGAAAAAGGAAAAGCTATTCCTTATTCTATCGATAAATTACAAGATCGTGGTAAGTTTTTTGTTGAACCAAATGCCGAAATTTACGAAGGTCAGGTAATTGGAGAAAACTCTCGTGGTGATGATATGTGTGTAAACGTAACTAAAGAGAAAAAACAATCTAACGTTCGTTCTTCTGGGAATGATGAAAAAGCGAGAATTATTCCTCCAATCATTTTCTCTCTTGAAGAAGCTTTAGAATATATTCAAAAAGATGAGTATGTTGAGGTAACTCCAAAATCTATTCGTTTGAGAAAAATTTATTTGACAGAAACAGATAGAAAAAGATTTAAAATCTAAAAGATTTAAATTTCAATATTTAAAATCCCAAATTCCTAAGTACTGGAATTTGGGATTTTTCATTTTAGAAGTTTTCTTAGACTTTGAAAAGCAGCTTGTTTTTTTATATTTTACTCAAATTTCAACTCACCACCCTGCATAATTTGTTTGTAATTGATTTCGATTCCATTAATTTTGGTTCCGTTCAAGGTAATTTTTTTATAAGATTTTCCATTACAAATAATACTTAAAGTTATATTTTCAGCGAGATGTATAGTTGCTTTTTTGACCTGTGGCATTCCAAAAACAAATGCACCAGTAGCAGGATTTACGGGATAAAAACCTAAAGTGGTGAAAATATACCATGCGCTCATTTGACCACAATCGTCATTGCCTGTAATTCCGTTTGGAGTATTATTGTAAAACTGATTATATATTTGAGTAATTAATTTTTTTCCTTTTTCAGGTTCGTTCGAGTAGGCATACAAATAGGAAATATGGTGGCTAGGTTCATTTCCATGGGCATATTGACCAATCATTCCTTCTTGACCAAGATGTCTGTTGTCTTTTTCACCATTTAGTGTAAAAAAAGTATTCAACTGTTTGGTGAATTGTTCTTTTCCCCCTAATAAGTTTGTAACTCCCGTAATATCGTGTTGAGTAGAAGCCCAGGAATATTGCCATGCGTTGGCTTCAGTATAATCTCCAGGATTATTCATAGGAGAGGTCGGTTTTAAGGGGTCGAATGGCGTTCTCCAATGACCCTGAGAATCTTTTCCTCTCATTAATCCCGTTTCTTTGTCGAATATGTTTTTGTAATAAGAGGCTCTTTTATAATAAGTTTTGGCAACCGTTTTACGGCCTAACTTTTCGGCTAATAACGCCACACAGTAATCGTCATAACCACTTTCTAATGTTCTGGAAACGGATTCGTTATCTATTTTGTCAAATGGATAATACCCATATTTACTGTATAAAGTCCAATCGTTATTGGGGTGATTTTTGGTAGTAGTTTCAATCATAGCTTGCAAAGCTTCATTAGCATCAAAATCTTTGAATCCTTTGCTGTACGCATCGGTTATAATCGGAATTGCATGATTACCAATCATGCAATTGTTTTCTTGTCCCCAAACTGTCCAAATAGGCAAATATCCCGCAGCCTTATGATGAAGGAGCATTGTGTTTATAAAACCGTTTACACGTTCTGGAACAAGTATAGTGTATAAAGGATTTGCAGCTCTATAGGTATCCCAAAGCGAAAGTGTCGAATAATATTCTCCGTTGGGTGCTGTTGCAATTTTATCATCGGCACCACGGTATTTTCCGTCTACATCGGCAATATTGCTGGGTTGAGTAAATAAATGGTACAGGGAAGTATAAAATATTTCTTTTTGTTTTTGAGGAGCTTCAATTTCGATTTTAGCTAAATAGCTGTTCCATTTGGCTTTGGCATTGGCTACCGTTTGTTCAAAATCCCAATGGGGCAATTCCGTTTTTAAATTATTTTTAGCTCCTTCGATGCTTACCGTTGAAAAAGCAATTTTGGCTTGTAACGTTTTGTTTTTTAATACAAAATCAAGAATATATCTAGGTGCTTTTTCTTTGGTTTTTTTAGGTAATTCTATTGCATTTGAAAACGGAGTATCAAATGTTAATGTAAAGAAATATTTTCGCTGTACCCAGTTTTTGTTATGACAATAGCCTGAAATAGTTGTGTTGCTTTCAATGCTAACTTTACTGTCCAATACCAATGAGTCCGTTAAAAAACGCAATCCGTGTTGAATGTCAATCAATAATTTAGCTTTGTTTGTGGGATAGATAAATTGATTAAAGGCTACTCTCTCAGTTGCTGTTAGATTTACTTTTATACTGTCGTTTAATGTAACCGAATACAAACCTGGACTGGCTTTTTCAGTTTTCTTATTATAGCCGGTTTTAAAACTTTCAGTTTTGTTTTCTACAAACGGGAGTAATAGAACATCTCCTAAATCATTAATGCCGGTTCCGCTCAAGTGGGTTTGGGAAAAGCCTAGAATTTCAGGATTTTTGTATTGATATCCTGAGGTGTAATCCCAACCTATATCAACATTGTCTGGACTAGGCTGTACCATTCCAAAGGGCAAACAAGCACCAGGAAAAGTATGACCTGTTCCATCAGTTCCTATAAAGGGATTGACAAATTGGGTAAAATCTTTAGATTCTTCTTTACTTGAGCAACTTTCTAAGGAAAGAAATAGTAAAAAAAATAAGATTGATAATTTTTGCATATTTTACTTTTTTAATAAAAACAACAATGGAATATCCAATCTCTTAGCCCATGCTTGTTCTGAATGATTTTCTCCAGGGAAGGATTTAGTTTCCCAGTTTTTGTTAGTAAAACCTTTGGCTTTCATTACAATATCTATTTTTTCTTGCAAAGGTTTATACATGGCGTCAAGGGTCTGGTCTCCATAGTCAAAATAGATTTTATGGTCTTTTGGGTTTGGGAGATTTGCTTTTAAATAATTGGCAAAAGCATCTGGAATAGGATTATTGATAGCAGAAAATGTCCCTGGCCAGTGCGTTGACAGGCAGGCTGCACCACCGAAAATTTTTGGATATTCGCAAATCGCGTACATAGATATTAGTCCTCCCATACTGGATCCCGCTATAAATGTGTTCTTTTGATCGGTCTTTGTCGAGAAATTTTTATCAATAAATGGTTTTAATTCGTTTACCAGAAATTTTAAATACAAATCCGAATAGGGAGTGAAGATTTCTTTGGTTCTTCCTGCTTTTTGTAATTGAGCGGTGACCGTGTCTTTTTGAATTTGTGTTAAACTTTCATAAGGTTTTTGGGGGAAATATTCGGGATGTCGTTTGGCGCCATTGTTCCAAATCCCGACAACTATGAATTTTTGAGTTTTGCCTTCTCCGATTAATTTTCCTGCCACTTCGTCAACTTCCCAAGCTTGTTTGTTCCAAGTACTTTCGGCATCATACAAGGCTTGACCGTCATTCATGTATAAAACGGCATATTTTTCTTTGTTTGAATATCCGTCTGGTAACCAAATATCAATGTTTCGGGCATCAATTAGTTTGGATTGAAAATTTGCCATGCGTTGTACTTTTCCGGAAGTAACTTTGACTTCTTGAGCGTTTGAAGGGAAGCTAAGCATTCCTACAATGAATAAGATTATAGATTTTTTCATTTTAAAACTATTATGTTTATTTTATTTCTAGAATTATGGCGCTTTTTGGAGCGATTTCTAAAGTATTATTTACGGTGATGTCGTTATTGCTAATAATTTCTTTGGCATTGAATGTATTAGGTACCATTTTATTGTATTTATTCATATCGAGATTTACTTTTTCTTTGTTTTTATTCAAAATCACCATTACTTTTTCTTTGTCATTGTATCTGAAATAGACGTAAACATCATTCTTTTCTGGAGCATAATGGATGAATTTACCGTTATGAATGACAGCTGCATTTTTTCTCCAATTGAGTAAATTACTCAAGTATTTTTGGGCTTCAAGTTCTTTGGTGTCAAGTCCTTTTCCTGTAACAGCATTTTTACTGTCTCCAGGCCAGCCTCCATAAAAATCAGCTCGTCTTTGACCGTCATTTCCTGATTTTTCATTGGTAAATAATAATTCGGTTCCGTAATAAAATTGAGGAATTCCTCTCATTGTGGTGTATAGTGCCATGGCGATTTTCCAGTTATCAAGGTCTTTATTCAGCCTAGAAAATATACGATCCATGTCATGATTGTCCGGGAAAATCAATAAATTGTTAGGATTTGGATAGAGATAATCTTGCCCCATTCCTTTATAGTGTTCTTTCCAAGTAGATTCCCAATCATTTTTTGTAGTGAGGGATTTTACTAAGTTTTCTGTTAAAGCAAAATCCATCAAAGTTGGTAAATAGCATTTATAACCATCAACATTCACTTTATCTTTTTGCCAATAGGCCGAAAGCTCAGTTACTGTGGTCATTTCTTCTCCCACTATATTAAAATTAGGATATTCATCCAAAACAGTCTTCGTCCATTTAGCCAAAAAATCTTTATCGGCATAAGAAAAAGTATCTTCTCTAAAGCCAGATAGTCCTGCATATTCTACCCACCAAATCGTATTTTGAATTAGGAAACTCGCCATAAAAGGATTTCTCTGATTGAGATCGGGCATGGAAGTATCAAACCAGCCATCCGTATAACCAATTTTATCTTGTTCGGTTGCGTAAGGGTCTAACAACGTTGATTTGATGTGATTTGTTCTTGTTTTGGTTTCCTGAAAATTAAGCCAGTCTTTCATAGGTAAATCTTTGACAAAATAATATTCGGATCCACAATGATTGAGAACTACGTCCCAAATTACACCAATGTTTCTTTTTTTTGCTTCTTCAACCAATTTTTTGAATTGTTCATTAGTACCATAACGGCTGTCTATTTTGTAAAAATCGGTAGCAGCATAACCGTGATAGGAATACTTTGGCATATTGTTTTCTACAAGAGGTGTGTTCCAAATTTGAGTATAGCCTAAGGTTTTTATATAATCTAAATTATTTATGATTCCTTGAATATCACCGCCGTGTCTGCCGCTTTCATCGTTTCTATCGACTTTTTCTAAACTACCAGTTGTATTGTCGTTTTTAGGGTCTCCATTGGCAAAACGGTCGGGCATTAGTAATAAAATAGCATCTTTTGGAGCGAAACTAGCTCGGTTTGCACTATTGATTTCTCTCGGCAATAATGGAAAATCTTTAGTGATTATGGTTTTATTGTTGTTTTTGAAATTTATTTTGGCAGTCCCAACAACAGTTTCTGGGCTAATATTTATCGTTACAAATAAATAGTTAGGGTTTTCTACCTTTTCAGTTTTTACAATTTTTACTCCTTGGTATTTTATTTCAGGTTCTAAATTTTGAATATTAGTTCCGTAAACCAAAAGGGTTATTTGATTTAGTTTCATTCCAACCCACCAATTTCCGGGTTCAATACGACTGATTTGTGCGTTTAGGCTATTTGCTATAATTAAAAATAGGATTGCAAATTTTTTCATTTATTTAGAATTTGTTCGTTGATATAATTTGATCTACTTTATTTTTTAAATTGTAAATGTCGATTTAAAATATTTTAGATTAAAAAGAAGCCTGTCTTAATACCGTTTGTCCAAAAGGAACTAAAACAACATTCTCTAATTGATTGGTAGCGGTGTTTTTTAAGGTTACGTTGATTGTATCATTCTCAAATTTTGCATTGTTATTTTCAATGAATTGATATTTTGTATTTTCTATCGGACTATAAGTTACATCATAAAAATCTCCCTTGTATATTTTACCCTTAAGTTCGTTTGCTTTAATTGGTTTGGCAAAAACTTGTGCGCCATAAGTGAAATATTTTTCTTGATTGGCATCTTCTTTCACTATGATTGAAGCCTTGAACTCAATTTGTACTTGGTCTTCTTTGTTGAATTTTCTGTCTAGAACAATAAATCCATTTTCTTGAGTAAATTTCTCTTTGGTTTCAACTTGTGTTGCCCAACTGGGTTTTCTAATTTTTAGTTTAAAGTTACCGTTTTTTGGATTGTAAATTTTAAATGTAAACTTGTTTTTAAAAGGATATTCAGTGATTTCTTCAATTCGAATAGGATTATTGTCTATCGTTGTTTCAACATCATTTGGAGAAAGTACTGTAGCGACCAATGTATTATTTCCTTCTTTCATCCATGATTTTTCTAAAAAATAAGGTGTAATTCTTCCTGCATTTGGATTGCAACAAACGGCTACGTCTTGGTGTGCGGGTGAATATTTATAACGAGTTTGTTTGCGGTCGGGTTCTATTTCACCATTTTTGGTGCCCAACATTTCATACGAATTATCGGTTTTGAGATAAGCAATACAAGAATGTTTTGGGTCCCGACTACCTTGAGCGGCATTGTAGAAAATGGTCTCAATTTCATCGGCAGTTTTTATTTGACCTTCTTTTTGCATTAATACCGTATAACTATCCAGTAATTCGTGCAAAGAGCAATATTCATAACCGGTATGCGTTGCATTTGCATTTCTTTCTGCAATCCATTCATCGCCAATTGCTCCACCTGTTTGGGTTGTTGCATTTTCAATTCTTTGTACATAAATAGCTAAGGCTTTTTTCAATTCTGGATTTTCAGTTGCATAAGTGGCCACGATCAATGGACGTAAATGTTCGAAAGTATGAACACCATGAGATTGTAACTTGTAATTTGGATTAAGAATATTGGCTAATTGAACATCCTTTTCGGATTGATATGTTTTAGAAAAATCTAAATACAGAAACAAAGCATAATCCACGTATTTTTTGTCTCCAGTCATTTGATACATTTTGTCCAATACATCTGTAAATGTTAGTCCGTGCGATACACCACCGTTGAATTTTTCACCTGATGAAAATGGACTCGATGCATTTATTGGATAATTTTCCATTACATTATTGACTGCTTTAACCAATGCATTCCAAACTTTTGGGTCTTTAGAATAGTCATAATAGGCGAGCAGCCCTCTGTATAATGTAGCTTTTGACCAAAGTTCTCCATTTTCTGAATTGAATTTATAACGCAATTCGGGATCATAAATTCCGAGATAGCCATCAGCATCTTGTGTGGCCAAAATGTGGTAAACATATTTTTTTGTTTTTTCTATACCCACTTTATCATCAAGCAGTATTACATTCCGAATATATCCATCCCACCAATTGGATTGTGTTTCGCTGTTCCACCACATATATTGTTCGCTACCTTCGGCATCACCTTCTTTTAGATTTCCTAACTCTTTGTTTTTAGAATGTTTTTGAAGCCTTCCTGTGCCATAAATTGGATCATTAATTAAGTCAGGCACCAATTGATCCAAATTACCCACAAATCCGTTTATATCTTTTTGCATTTGTACTTTAATCCAACCATTTGGTTTTATGCTGCCAAAAGGTAATAATTGATATTTTTCGGCTACTTTTTCTTGAGCATTCATAAAACTAAAGGTGAATAAACAGATTGTAATTGCTAAGTGTTTCATTTTTAAGTTATTTTATTCAAAATTAATTCCTTTTCGTTGGATTTTATAATTCGGAATTATTAATTTATGATACTATACTCAATTATTTTAATTATTTTTACCTGTAAATTGAAAGTATAGTGTATGAAACCCATTTATGAAGACATAAATTCACATCAAGGCATTGCTAGTTTTTATGCTTACCGATTTCAAATTCCTTATTTTGAATTTAAATGGCACTATCATCCTGAATTTGAATTGACTTATATTATAAAAGGGAGTGGATATCGATTGATTGGGAATAGTCATGAGACTTTTGGAGACGGTGATTTGGTTTTGTTAGGGTCCTATTTGCCACATACTTGGGTTGGTAAATCAAATGATTTTGAAGATTTTGATGCTGTTGTAATACAATTTTCACCCACTTTTATTGATTCTTTTTTAGGATTTGAAGAGAGTATTGCCTTAAAGTCGCTGCTAGAGAAGTCCAAAAAAGGTTTGTTTTTTCCGGCTGAAAATTTGGAATTAAAAGCTGATTTGGTACAATTGGTAGATTCTAATGGTTTTAATCGCATCATTGATTTGATTAAAATCTTAAATCAATTGACCGTATGTGAACAAAAAGTATTGTGCTCGAATCCATTTCAAACGGTGAATTCTGCCGAAAGTGAAAATAGAATCAATGTAGTTTGTAATTTTTTGGAAAATCATTTTGCCGAATTCATAACATTGAAGCAAGTTGCCGATTTGATTCCATTGACGGAAAATAATTTTTGTAATTTTTTTAAAAAAGCTACCGGAAAGACCTTTTCAGATTATTTGAATGCTATTCGGATAAACAGAAGCTGTCAATTACTGTTGCAAACAGATAAACTTATAAATAGTATTGCTTTTGAATGTGGATTTGAAAATTTAAGTTATTTTAATCGTGTTTTTTTGAAGAAAAAAGGGATGACACCCAAGGCGTTTAGGAAAAAGATCTTTGAATAAAAATATTCTGTTAGTTCAATGCATTTTGCGTGAGGGATAGGAGTAAGTTACCGAAGTAACACGGATAGCCCGACCCCGTTGCGTAAAGTGGCTGTATAGGCGGTATCAATATTTAGCCACTTTGCTCAACGGGGGCATGCCCAAACTCTTGTTTTTATCTTTGTAATGAAAAATGCCCTTTGGCTTCTCGGCCATCTTCCAGTTTTATGGTATACCAATAATCATCTGCAGGCATTGGGTTCCCGATGAAAGTTCCATCCCAGCCTTCAGTTGCGGCCAGAACTTGTTTGATTAGTTTTCCATAACGATCAAATATTAGGATTTTTGCTCCGCTATTGAATGTTTCATTAGCTCCTTTGATATTCCAATAATCATTATAGCCATCATTATTAGGCGTGAAAAATTTAGGAATTCCTAAAACTGCGATGGTTTTTTGAAGGGTACCACATCCATTTTTGTCATGGACATAAAGGTCATGTATGCCTGGGGACACATTTTCCAATATATTGGATTCTTGGAAGGGACCGGTGGGTAAATCTATGCTGTATCCATAATTTCCTTGACCTGAAATGTTTGCAGTGACCGTATTGGAGTCTGATAAATCTGAGATCGCAACCGAGTTAAGATGTGCAATATCTGAAGCAGTTACTGTTATACTTCGGGTTCTTTCACAGCCTTTTGCTGTAGCAACGGTTACCGTATAAATACCTTCTTCGTTGACATCTAGTGTGTAATTGTTTTCGCCAGGAATGATACTGCCGTCTTTTGACCAAATGTATTTGTAATCGCTGGTTGGTGTATTGTCAATTATTCCAGCATCAAGTTTGACAAAAAAGCTTGGTAAATTGGAACAGACTAATTGATTGGCATTTTGATTGTCGTTGGTATCAATATTTGGTTTTGGGTTTACTTGAAGTGTAACATAAGATCCTAATCCAAAACAGGCATTGTCGAGATTACTGTCTATTCGTACCCAAATTTCTTGTTGGTTTGGTGTTGTGTTTCTATAATTAGAAGGGTTTGGAATGGCATTAGTTTCAGCCAAGGCATCAGCTCCATTAGCATAGAACTTTATGATATAATTCGAACTAGGAGATGGAAGCAAGGCTTGAATGTCAGTTATTACACTACTGAAATCAAAGGATGAAATACCATCTTTGTCGTCATTTGTTGCATCAATAAAATCATCACAGGTTTCAATGATTTTTTTGAAGTTGGAATTGATCTGGGTTGTGGAAACGATTAGATTCAACTGTGCTATACTAAAACAGCCATTTGAATTTTCGACTCTTGCCCAAATACTTTTATTGCCACTAGTAAAGCTAATAGGATTTGTTATAAATACCGAAGCATCTTTTGTATTTGCTCCTGCCATCGTGGTGTAATAGGTGAAAGTCTCGATGATGGAATTAGCCGAAATGAAGCTATTTTTTTCGGTTACATTAAAGTTGGAAATCCCATCTGTATCGTCATCACATTGCACGAGGGTAATTGGAGAATTTAAAACGGGTAAAGCGTAAATAGTCAAAATGGCTATTGCAGAAGTTAGTCCACATACATTATTGTTTTTACTTAAAACAACGCGATATTGATACCCATTCATACTAGGAATCACTTTTGCAATAGTTAATGATTTAGTATTTGTTCCTGAATAAACAAGATCATTTACGAGAGTGTTCCAAGTATTTCCGCTATCTATAGATAATTGCCATTTAAAACCATCGGCATTAGATTCAATTGTAAAAGAGCCATTTTGTAATTCACAAACAGATTGATTTTGAGGTTGTGTTGTAACAAGAATTGGAGTTGCTACAATATAATTAGTATTTGGAACGGTGTAGCCGTTTGTTCTGCTGGTTACGATTCCTTTTGAATCCACTACAATTGGAGTATTTCCTAATTGACCGTCAAAATCTGGATCAGTAAAACCAGCTTCAATTACATCATTACAGCCATCATTGTCACTGTCTTTTTCAATATAATTTAATTCTCCATCAGCATCTGAATCGGCAATGGAGTATTTTAATATTCCGCTATCAGGTGCGCTTTCCAAAATATCTAATAATCCATTCGTTCCAACATTGCCATCAACTCTTCCGTCATTATTGCTATCCAAAGCGTTGTGTCCTGCTTCGACAACATCATAAATGCCGTCATTGTCACTATCTAAATCCAATACATCTTTCACATAATAATAGCTACCATTAAGATCGGCATCAGAATTAACTGGGTTTAATCCAGGTTCAAAATTATTGTCCAATCCATCTTTATTGCTGTCTACACCTGAAAGCGATTTAAAGCCTTTTCCTTGTGCTTCAATATAGTCAGGAATTCCATCGTTGTCTTTGTCAATATCGAAGGCATCTGGTATACCGTCTAAATCGGAATCAAAAGGATCTTTTGTATTGATGCTGAATGAAGCACTATTAGTTGTTGTGTCTGAAAGATTGTTGTGTTTGAAAATTAACGAAGTGATGTCATATCCCTCGATTTTAAAAGTCAATGAACCGGCTGGTGCAGGGACAGTGCTTTTTAGACGAAAACGAATTTCAAAAGAAGTAAATTCTTTGACACCACTTTCATAAATCCCGTCAAAATTAGTATCGATGAGTAGTTGATTATTTGGGTCGGTTATTGTTAATGTCTCATTGGAAGGAACAGATACAACAAAATCACCTTCTGAATTGGCAAGGTCAGTAATTGGTGTAGTTTGTACGTTTCCATCTATAATATACTGAAAAAATATTTTTTCAGGTTTGGTAAAGTTGACTGTATAAGTGTTTGAACTGTTTTTTCCTTCGGGAATAGTAGAAACAAAACCATAAGTTGGATAACCACTTACCGTTCCGTTTCCAGTAACTGATCCATTAAAGTTGCTGCCCAATAAAGGATTTGCTTGAGTTACAAAAATAAAGTTGCTTTCGTCAGTATTCAGAATTCCGTCATTATCCCAATCAATATCTATATTATTATTGGCTCCATCATTGTCAGAGTCCAGCGGGCAGTCACTAACAGGTATTTTATCTGAATAGACATCACTTAAACAACCGGATATGCTTCCTCGTACTTGGTAATAACCTGGATTTGTGGGAGTATAGCTGATGTTGGTAGCTGATGGTATCAGAAGGTCGTCTTTATACCACTGAAAAGTATCATAGGATGATAATGAATTTATTTTTAAGGATACATTTGGAATACAGGAGGAATTGGCAACGGCTATTTTACTGGATACAATTTCTGGTTTCAAATCAAAACCAGAATAATACCCTCCATAAGTTGCCGCACCATTTGTTCCAAAATAGGATACATATACTTGTTTGGTTGATTTTACCGCTATATTTCCAGATAAGCCTGATATAGTGTATCGTACGAATTTTGAATTTCCTGTAATAGCAATTGGAGGAGAAGTAATGGGGCCGTTGTTTAATAAAACAGTGGCTCCGGATTCGGTTACGATATTTAAGATTCCATTAAATGTTGTATTTCCTATAGATTGAATTTGCGGAATATTATCGACGGTATTGGGTGTAGAACAATTTATGGGAGGAACAAAAAATAAGTTTTGATTGGCAGGAGAATCCGATCCTCCAATACTCTGATAAGCAAACAGATTTTCGGTTGCGGTAATATATAAATTTCCATTGATGAATTGGCTCCCATCGAGAGCAATGTATTCTCCTTCGTTAAGTGTTTTGAATGGTGTAGCATTGCCATTGAGGTAAATTTGGGTATTATCGGAATGTGCCACTAATAAAACACGTTCCAATTCATCTGTTCCAATTCCTTTTACAAATACATATTCTTTTCCTGTTTTTTCCAATGAAACAATTTGGTCAAAACCTACATCCCTTCCTGCAGGAGACAAGCCACCACTATTTGGATTCATTCCCATTACTGAACTGTTACTTCCTCCAAACGAACCCGAGTTGACTACAACGGGTTTATCTGAGGTTACCAATGCACCAATTATTTTTGAGCTATTTGAAATAGTACTACCATCATCGTAGTTCTGTAATGCGAGCACATAACTTTCGTTTTTATTCAAAGTAACTGTAATGGGGCCAGAAACAGTAGAGCCGTCCAACAGTTTGGTTCCGTTTTGAAGGTTTGAAATGGTGACTTTGGTTCCGTTTTCCGGGGCGAGTATAGAAGCAAAATTCAATAATGTTGGATCAAAAAGTGGATTCAACATTGCACCTAGTCTAAAAGTGGTTCCGAGTGCACTATTCCCTTTAGAAACTAATCCTCCTGCGTGATTGTAACCTCTGTTGTTATTGATTCCAGCATTGACTCTGGCGCTTACATAGATTAAATCTTCGGCTTCAACTACGTATCCTTTATTGGCTACAATCCCAGTATTGGTTAGTGGGGTGAATAGTTGGGTATCATCACCAGCTCCAATACTATAGCGATAAGGATTGCTACTGTTTACGGTTCCATATATGACGCTGCCACCATTTGGAATTATCTTAAAGTTTACATTGGTAAGACTGGGTGTTGAGATGTATAAATATTGATCTTCAACAAGTCCATTTGCTGAAATTAATGGCGGTATATAATGCGTTTTGCTGAACTGAGCAAAACAACTTAAACTGAAAAAGGATATGAGGACTAATAAGGTGTTTTTCATTTGTTAAAAATATTGATAAAAGCTATCTTTTTAAAGAAAAATGACCTTTTATTATTTTTCCGTCTTCAAAAGTTATGGAAAACCAATAATCATCTGAGGGAAGGTCTTTTCCGGTATAAGTTCCGTTCCAGCCATTGCTTGTGGCGTTGAGCTGTTTTAATAATTTTCCATAGCGGTCAAAAATCGTTATGGTTGATTTTGGGAGAGCTTCCAGATTTTTAATTTTCCAAATATCGTTAAATCCATCATTATTTGGTGTAAAGAAACGAGGATAATCTAACACATAGACTTTGTAGGGAACAGAAGTGCCACAACCGTTTTTGTCTCTCACTGTAGCCCAATAGATTCCAGCACTGAGCCCTTTAAAAATTGGACTGTCTTGGTAAAAATTACCATCTAGTGAAAATTCGTAATCTCCATTACCTGAATATGACAGTGAGACGGAGTTTTCGGATCCGGCAAAATCAGAAACGGCTACATCAGTGATAGTTCCAATGCCAGAAGGGGTAACGATGTATTTTTTTGTTTTTTGGCACCCTTTTGAGCTTGTTACAATTACTGTGTATTCTCCTGGAGATGTCACATTTGTTGTATTGGTTGTTGCGCCATTACTCCATAGATAACTGGAAAATCCGCTATCAACAGTCAAAACTTTGCTGGAACCATCACATAGTCCAGTTGTTTCGTCCTGAAAATTGGGTGGATCAAAAGTGTTTACAACAAGTGTTTCAGGAGTGATTTTATAACAATCCGGACCATTAACAATCCGGGCATAAATGATTTGTTGATTTGGAACTGTATTGGTAAAAAGATTGGGTAATTGGTTTTTTTGCGCGATGGCATCGGTTTGAGTCAAGTAATATTCAATAGTCAAACCAGAAGCTAATCCATTAATCACTTGTGGTGTAACTTTTGCATTCAAATCAAATTGTGTTATTCCATCCTGCAATGAATCTGCATCACAACTTTCTATTGGATTTTGTGTTGAGATGGGATTATTGGATATTGATAAATTCAATTGGGCATAATTAGTACAACCAAAGTCATTGCTTACTCGGGCAGTAAGAATTTCATTGGGAACCGAATTAGTATAGGTCGATGGATTCTTTATTGGATTTATTTCATTTTGGGCATCAGACAACGATTTATAATAAACCAATTTTGTCAATTTTGGATCATTGTTTTTTACGATGTTATCGACTTTGGTTAAATCAAATACCGAGATTCCATCGCCGTTATCGTCACATTGATATAGAATTGTGTTCTTTAAAACTATTTGAGGCGCATATTCTATTTTTATTTCATCTTCGGCGGTACAAGTCGCTGGAGTTAAAGTAACTTTTACTTTATAAGTGCCCGCATCAGAAATAGTAAGAGTTGGTTTTGTTTCACCAAGAAGGGCAGTTGCCGAACCGTCTTTATACCATTCGTAAGTATAAGATGCGGGTAGTTTGGTATCAATGGTAAAACTATCGCCATAGCACAACGGATTGTTCGTTGCAGCGGTACGATCTGGCCCTAAGTCGATATCTGCCGAAAAACTTCCTGCTTCCAAGAATATGGCTGAATCATAATATTGGTATTTATCATCGGCAATCACTAATTTGATATGATATGTTTTACCGATAATTACATCAGTATGGGCATTCATTTTTACAATTTGTCCACTATAATTAACCGGGCTTGACGCGTTATTATAACCGCCAAAATAGGATTCATTTATAGCAGGACATCCTGAATGAGAGGTTCCTAATGCATCTACTACATTATTTATGGTAGGATGGACATTTTTGGAAGATACTGGGGTTGTGGTTCCAGGTAATACGGCAATGTTTTTATAGTTATCTGTACTTCCTTTTTCCTTAATCAAAAAGGCAAAAGCATCCGAAAATTCGCAAGGAAAATACAGTTGGTATTCATTGGATGCAAAAATGTAATTGAAACTGATGGAAGTGGTTAAAGGAACAAAATCAAATTCGAGCACTGTGGCGTTAATGCTGGTTATACCTAATGTTTGATCTAAATCGGTATCTCCTTTCCACGATGGACTTCCTCCTCCTTTTTGGTTTTGATATGGCCCAATAGCTTCTTTACTGCTTGACGTACTCAATAAAACCCCTTCTTTAAGGGGAAAATTACTGGTACCGGCATTGAAATAAGCATAACTGTTTTGACCAGATGTAAAGTTGTCTCCTGTTGCATTGAAATTGGAAACATTGGCACAAGTACTTTTGACCAAAACATTCTCAATTAGTTGTTGAGCAGTTTGGGTATCATCTACAGTTATGACTTGAGCATTTACAATACCCAAGGTGAACAAAAGAATAATTTGTACTAGTAACTTTGGAGGATTCATAGAAACAAATATACTACAAATCTCTGTTTTTTAATATTCTATAGGATAGGAATAGAAAGATAATGGTCCAACATAAAACGATTACAATTGCGGAAAAAGGAACACTATAATCCTTGAGATTTTCAACGCCCATTTGGTCGCCAATTGATTTAATAAGCGATAATCTGGAAAAGGGTTCCAATATTAAATTAGACATTGCTTCCAATGGAAAAAATTGAGTGATATAGCCTGCAGTTTTGCCTTCCGGAAAAAGGCGAAAGTTCAAAATTCCTTTTGCAATGGCTTCGATAATATTCCAAACCAATAAAAATCCCAATGCAAAAGCGGATCGTTTTACCAATATTCCTAAGAATAAACAGAAAGAGAAAAATCCAACCAACTTTATAAAAAAGGCTAAGACATATTCTAAATCAGAAAAGACAATACCAATTTCAGTATATGACGAAAAGCTATAACCAAGAATTAAGGTCATTACAAAAACAAAAACAGTTGAGCATAATGAAAACAATACTATGGTTACGAATTTAGAAAGTATAAATTCTTTCTTGCTTAATCCGTCAATTAGGTTTTGTTTTAAAGTGCCGTAACTGTATTCATTCGCCATCATCGAAACAATCACAATAGCCAAAAAGAGTTTTAAAATAGCAGCAATATAAGTGTTGAAATGCCAGATATAAGGGAAATTAAAAATACCCATTTCGGCAACTTGAAAATGAATGTTACCAATGTCAAACCTAATGGAGGCAATCAAAGCAATAAAAGAAAGTAATATAAAGTAGGTCAAAGTCAAGACACGACTTGCTTTGTTTAGCCATATTTTTTGTAATTCTATAGAGAGTAATCGTTTCATGTTTTTAATTTTAGATTTTTGCATTGCCATTGCCATTGAAATTGACATTTGCAATTGCTATTGCCTTTTTGCTATTGTTTCGTTAATTCTAAAAATTGCTCTTCTAAGCTGTTTTTACGTTTTACCAGATGGCTTAAACAGATGTTATTGGTAAATAAAAACTGATTCAAATCTTTCGATTCTAATTTTGTTTTTAAGTAAACCAATACTTTTCCTTCTGATGTGGTAATTTTTTCAATTGCTGGATGGGTGTTTAATACCTGAATTAAAGTATCAGTATCATCCGCCTGCAATTCGAAGAATCCTTCATTGGCAGAGATACCATCAACAGGGCCGGTATAAAGAATTTCTCCTTTTCTTAAAACCATAACATGAGTACATACTTTTTCAACTTCGTCCAATAAATGTGAAGCCAATAAAATGGTAGTGCCTTTCGAAGCAATTTGTTTGATGATATCCCTTATTTGATGAATTCCTTGAGGATCTAATCCATTTGTTGGTTCGTCCAGTATCAAAATCTCGGGGTCGTTCAGTAGGGCGGAAGCAATAGCTAAACGTTGTTTCATTCCTAAAGAAAAAGTGCTGAATTTGCTGTCTTTTCTATCGTTGAGACCTACCAATTCTAATTTCTCCTGAATTTTGGAGTAATTGATATTTTTTATTTTACAAACCAATTTCAGGTTTTCCTGAGCGGTCATGTAAGGGTAAAAATTGGGTCTTTCTATGATTGCTCCCACTTTTTTCAAAGCTTCATGTGTTTGTAGATTTCCATCAAACCAACTGTATTCACCAGAAGTTTTGTTCACTACGTTGAGAACGATACCCAAAGTAGTCGATTTTCCACTTCCATTTGGGCCTAGAATACCATAAACATTGCCTTTTTTTATTTCTAACGAAACATTTTTTAAAGCTTGAAGACTGCCATAACGCTTGTTGAGGTTATGTATTGAAAGAATTGTTTCCAAATTAGTAAGTGTTTTTTGTATAGGACGAGTTTGCTTTGTTTTTGTTACTCTAAGGATTCGAATATTTTCATTTAGAACACATTTATCCCAGAATCAGCATTAGATTTTATTACGCAAAGGACCACGAAGAATTCGCAAAGTTTCACAAAGATTTTTATGGGCCATAAAGAATTCGTTTTTCCTTTTGCGCATCTTTGCGCGTCCTTTGCGAATCTTCGTGACATTTTTTCTACTGAGGAATCTTGGTTTGTGAGATGGTAAGAAACTGTTTAGCAGCTTAAAATCAAATGCTTTTATTGATTTAAAAAGGGAAAGACCTTGAATAAACAACCGTATTGATGTAAATTTGTAACAAATCTACCTGAAATGAGTGAGGCGCCTTTAATGTTTTTTAAAAAACCATGTTATCCTATAAATAGTTCATTAATGAATTATTTGGAACGATTTGATCTTGTATCCAAAGAACCTGTTGTTTATGATGACCTTTTGCGATTTTCGGGTGCAATAAGTGTTTTTGATAAAAATGATCAGGATACCTTATGGATTAGGGTATATTATAATGAGTTTGAACGAGAAGAGATCGATTTGAATCTTAAGAAAGTATATTCATTATTGTATTCCGATGGTAATACCGATATTTTGAAGTACTTGAATGTTGATGCAATTGACTATTGTACTTTTGGAAACTCAAAGCCATTTAGAATAAAAGTCAGAAATATTTTGAATGACAACTACACTTATTTTTACATCAAAAAAGCCGATGCATCCAGAGTTTATGGTTTAGAATTAGAGCATCTTCTCTCTCCTTACAAAATTAATTTTTTGGTATTTAAAGATACTTTGATAGAAGAGCATATCACTGGAATTCCGGGGGACGTTTTTATGCAAACTTTATTGAGTAAATGTTCCGAAACCGAAAAGGCACAAATTGCCAAAGAATTTGTAAAGTTCAATGAGCGTTGTATGATTCGTTTGTTGGGAGATATGAGATCGTATAATTATGTTGTTATTCCGATTCATGATTTTGATCAAGTTGTCTATAAAATTAGACCAATTGACTTTGACCAACAATGTTATGAAGGAAATTTTAAAGTGTATCGACCTCAGTTTTTCAAAGAAAACTATCCTATGATTCAAAATATAAAGAACAAACTTCAGGATCGTTCTATAGAACAATATAAAAATGAAGAGCGCTCGGCATTGGCCAAAAGAATTAATACTGCCGAAAGCAGGATTAAGATTCTGATGAAAATTATGGGTAATGACAATATCTCTACAGAAGAAAACTTGAATAAACTCAAATTGGAATTGTATCGTTACACGAACGACATGAATTTTAAAAATGCAAAATCAATGGGGAATGTATTGAGTGCCGCTTTTGAATTTGTTACCAGAAATTTCAATAGCTCCAATTTATTCAGACCTGGATTTTAGAGAAAATATTTTAAAACAATTACATTGACGAAAGTCTCTTTCTTGTGTAATGATTCAATAAAGTTTCATTTATTTTTTTTAACTCAGGAGTTAGAAATGTTTTTCTGTCCTGTAAATCATTGGTTAATTCAACCTGACAAACGGTGCATTTATATTCTTTGAAATGACCTGTTACGTTTCTGACAGTCACTATTTTGTGGCCAAAAATGGAACAGGCAGTTTTTTTATCGACAAATTTCGACATAAAATCTAAGAAGCTCATAGTGTGGGGGTTATAAATTTCAACAAACGTATAAAAAAAACACTTATAATTCAAATAAAACCGATGAAATGCGTATTTTTTTACTGAAAGAAGTGTAAATCTTACAATAATGTTATTTATATAAAATCGATAGAGTTTATTGTTAAAAAAAATCCCCAACTATCTAAGCAGTTGGGGATTGTGATTTTATTGAAATAATTCTTTACGAATACTTATTAAGATTTCTCTTCCTTATTGAAATAAACCAAATAGTAATACATTTGTTTTTCTTCGTCCCATCCTTTTTCCACAAATTTTTCAGCACTTTCAGGATTGATAAAATCCATTTTGATTTGGATATGGGTATCAAGGTTGATTACGTTCTTAATTGATTTTCTGGCGTCGCTTACCGCTGCATTGGCAATTGGGAAAGAGGTTACGTCTTCAATACTGTATTTTTCTCCTTTGTCTACTTTATAATTTTTAAATTCAGGAATTAAGTCAGGGTTGTCCAGTACTTCATTTAAGAAATTGGTTTCTTCAAATTGATCGTTTTTTGCAAAATAATTGACAGAACGATTCATAAACATTACTTCTTCTTTTTTGTCTTCGGCAGGGAAAACAACATCTTTCGCAAAGCCTTGACAGAATTTCAAGTATTTTTTGGTAATAAAATTTTCATCCTCAAATGCATCTACCGATAGGAAATGTTCTAACCAATATCTGGCATCATAACGATTGCTGTCAACCGATAGAATTTTGTATCCTTCTTCTTTTTTGTAATTAAAAATCAAACAACCTTTGTCCAGTTTGTTTAAGCTTACTCCATGTTGCAATATCATTTCCAATTGTGTTCCTTTTTCTTCAAACTGTAAAAAGTCGGATTGGATCTCACTTTTGAAAATACCGATGGCATCAACTACATTGTTGTCAATACTTAAATTGGTCAAATAAGTTACATATACCTCACCATTTTTGATATGTGGGTGGTTTGATTGTTCAAAAAGGTGGTTGGTCATCTTTTTGGAAACATCATGCAAAGCACTTGGATTGTTGAAAATTTCAGTAGCATATTTAAACATGTCATTGTAGTCCAAATCCACTTCGTGAGCAAATTGAAAGTAATTTTCTTCTTTTTCTTTAAACGGTTTAAAGAAAAACTCTTTCATCAATGGTACAATCTCATCGTTTAATCTAAAAGGTTCTTCCGATAAAAAAAGAGGCTCGTTACGACTCATGTTTCCCACACGGTGTATGGATAACGTTTCAATGTGCGTGTTGTACAGGTTGATCATTTTTTTTGAGTTTCTGAGGGACTAAGTTGCTAAGTTTCTGAGATTTTAATCGCGTTCTTTTATTTTTTTTATGAAAGCAATCAACATTCTTTCCACTTCTCGACTATCCTCATATAGGTTAATAAATTCTTCTTCTTTTAAAAAATGTATGTTTTTGGCAATTTCTAATTGAGTTTGCAGTTCAAATAAAGAACCTACAGAAATAGTGAGGAATCTTAAGAGTTCGTTTTTACCATCTCTTCCAATTCCTTCTGCAATATTACTAGGGACTGAAACGGAACACCGTCTTATTTGTGATGTTAAGCCGAAAATTTCTTCCTTGGGAAATGTTTTGGTATTGTCGTAAATTTTTGTTGTCAATGACATGGCTTTCTGCCAAACTAATAGTTTTCTAAAGTTGCTCATTTTTTTCTAAGATTCTAAGTTAGTAAGTTTCTAAGCTCCTAAGTTATTATCTTTTTGAGTAAAAAAACCTACAAATTTTAAAAAAAACTTAGAGACTTAGCACCTCAGCAACTTAGCGACTCAAAAAAACTAATTCCAATTCTCCTCAAAGCCATAGTCTTCAAAACTATCGTCTCCTTCGAACATGTCTAAATCGTCTTCGTCTAAATCGTCTTCAAATTCGCCATAGATATCATCATGCATATCAGCTTCAAAGTTTTTCTCGATAGCTTCGTCTGGCATTTCTCCGTGAGAAAATATAGTTTCTGGATACGTATTACCTACAATTTGTTCTTCGACAGCAGCCAATTCAACTAGGAAAGTCCACATATTGATAAAGTCGTAAACGTAAATAATTTTGGTATTTTGCTCGTCTAATATGTCGGATAATTGATAGTCACTCATGATTTTTTGCTCACCTGGAACATCTCCCGTATCAAACATAGAAATCTCATCTTCTTGATTCCAAGTTTCGTCGCAGGTATAGAAAGAAGCAACTTCCATTCCGTCAAAGCCAAATGAATTGAAAATAGCATTGTGTAAATCTTCTAAAGTGTCTTCTGCAAGTATTGCTATGTCTCTAAAAATGTCTTCCTCGGCATCTAGAATGACTCTGAATTTATAAACCATAATCTTTGTTTTTTTGAAAGAGCAAATGTAAAGTTTAATTTTAGATTTCAAATTTATGAATTGGGTTTTGTTGAAAAGATTTTTGCTTATATAATTACTTTCCTGTTTCAATAAATTGCAAAGCCCTGTCCAGCACTTCGTCTCTTCCTTCTTGAATGCCTTTGATAGTTTGTTTCACTTCAATATCTGGAACAATTCCGATTCTTTGTGTTACTTTTTTGTTGGGATAAAAAACACCATAACAGGTAAACCATGTTTGAAATCCATTACTTTGTATACATGCATTTGCACCATCAGCTCCTGCAGTTTGACTACCAATTATTGTTGCATTAGGAGCAACTTTCAAACACATTGCTGTATATTCAGAATGGCTAATGGATTTTTCATTTACTAAAAGAATTACTTTCCCTTTGTAATAATCTGGGTTAATTCTTCCACACGTTTCAATGCCATTTCTCCAAATATACCTGCCTGGAAAGCTTAAATCGGGATCAATAAACTTAACAAATTCCTTAGGTTCTGGATTTAAGTATTCAGCTATTGCATAATTAGTGTCTTTTGGATGATTTCTGATATCAAAAATAATGGCTTTGGTTGATTGTAAGGTTTCTATCATGTCTGGAACATTTTTAGCTCGTAAAATTTCCATATCAACATAACCTATATTATTGTCTAAAACTTTAAACTTTTCTTTTTTGATTTTGGCACCTTTTTTATATTCATTTCTGTGAGAATCGTGTTCATTATACCAATTTATAGTTTTTGTTATATACTTTCCGTCTTGAAGAAATTCTAATTTAACAGTATCTGAATATCCAGATAATGCTGATTCCGTTAGTCTGTCTAGATAAACAGCTTCATTTGATGCGGGAATTAGATCTCTATTTTCGGCAATAATTTCTTTTATCGTTTTGTTATTTACCTTAGTAATGACAGTGCCTATTTTTATATTTTGAGCTTCTGCCAGACTATCTGCCCGAATTTCTGTAACAACTATTTTTTCATCAATGATTTTACATTTGGCTGGAAAATAATTTAGGATTTTGTTTGAATCTGGGCCTGTATATCTATAAAACACAACATGAGAGTCGTTAAGTTTAGCGGTTAGTCTTTGCATTGCGTCGTAAAAATCGTCTTCATTTTTGGCTACCATAAAAAGAGGAATCATTTTTTCTAAAGTGATATCCCATTTCTGATCCATTTGATATTTATATGGAAAAAAGTATTCTACGTAATTCCAATATCTAAAAAACGTTAAAATGTGTAAATTTTTATCGGTCCATTTAAAATTTGGATATTTATCTTCATTATTAAATTGTAAAATGTTACCACTATCAAGATCATATTGCACATAGTACTGTTTTTCTTGATATCTATTATCTGTAACAAACTTAAGTTTTTTGGACAGGTTTTTGGAAAATACACTAGAATCGTCTATCCATTTTAAATTTAAGTTTTTTGTAAAATACTCCACTTTTGGGTCTGGTTTTGTGGCTTCATATTTTTTTACTTCTCCTTGAGAAGCAATCCAGTTTTCTATAACCAACGAAAATTCTTCTTTAGTTTTGGCTTTTTCAACTAGAGGCAAAATTATAAAAAGTTGTTCGTCCCAATTTTTACTTCCATCTGCAACATTGGGATGATAATATTTTAAAAATCCCCAAACCTTACAGGTAGCGGCAAGTTTTTGATTTTCGGTAAGATTATTACTGCCGAATGCAGTCTGTGTAACCACCAATAATAGTAGGAGAATTTTTATTTTCATTTAAAGGACTTTTGGTTAAAGTGAGATTAATTTTACCAAAAATAGCATTTTAAATATCAAACAATAATAATAGCAGAAAATTTTTTGAGAATAGAGATTCTAATTAATATGTGATTCAGTCAGCTGTTCGAATTTAATTTTGTCTTTTACTTAAGCGTTTTTTTAATTTATGATAGTGTTTGTGATAAGTACTATGGCTTGGATAAGTACGACTGGAAGTCATATTGTTGAAAATTAAAGCTGTTAGAAGTAAAATCAATACGCCGATTAGAACTGGTGAAAACACATACATATATCCTAAGGCTTTTATTTTGTCGGAACCAATCACGGCGATAAGCGCGGTTGCCCCTCCGGGTGGATGCAAAGTTTTGGTGATTTGCATGAAAATTATGGAAAACGAAACGGCTAGAGGAGCGGCTATCCAAATAATATCGGGAACTAATTTATGAACGGTAACGCCTATTATAGCCGAAATTACATGTCCTCCAACCAAATTCCTTGGCTGTGAAAACGGACTTTGGATAATTCCATAAACCAATACACTCGATGCTCCAAATGAGCCAATTAAGTAAACAGCATCATTTCCTTTAAAATGGATGGATTGTATATAAGCAAGAACCCCGATGCCGACAAATGATCCTAAAAATGACCAAAATTGCTCTTTATAATCAACTAAAGTTTCTTTGTAAAGTATGTATTTTGTTTTGCGATAGGTTCGCTTTATTTTTTGAATCGGCATGAGAGGAATATTATTTTGCTAAAGTAGGTGAATAAGTATAGACCGTAAATGGATAAATCATTTTTGCAGTGTATTTCGAAATCAGACAAACTACTAAAATAGGAAGGAATAAAGTGTAATCATTCGTCAATCCGCAAACTAGAAAAATAGAAGTAAAAGGTGCGTGGATGCTAGCACTTAATACTGCTGCCATTCCGATGATGATGAAGTTTATTGGAATAACGTTGGCCGAAAAATAAGTGTTTAAAACTAAAGCAACCAGTAATCCCAAAAAGGCACCAATAAAAAGGCTGGGTGCAAAAACACCTCCGTCGCCACCCGAAACCAGAGTTGCTGAAGTAACTATCGGTTTTAGGATTAAGATTCCGATAAATGTCAAAAGTATTGACAAGGTTAATTGTGTTTCATTTGGGTTTACAATTAGTGCTTTGATGGCGTGATAGCCTTCGCCATATAGTTGTGGGAATAAAAGTAATGAGATGCTCAGAATACTTGAACCGATGATGATTTTAAAATAGTGTGTTTTTATTTTCGAAAATTGAACTTTGAAAAACAACACGCATCGGGTTAAATAAACGGAAACAAATCCCGCTAAAATTCCCAAAAGGATGAAATAAGGAATTGCTTTTAGATGCCAAGTCGTAATAACTACGTTAAACAATGGTTTTTCGTTTAACAGAAAAATAAGTCCAAAAGCGGTAGCAACTGCAATCAAATTACTGATTAGGAATGCACGGGTAACTTTTCTTGAAATAACTTCTAAGGCAAACAGAATTCCTGCAATTGGGCTACTGAACAAAGCTGTAATTCCTGCGGCAACGCCAGCACAGATTAATTCGGTTTTGTATTCTTTGAAGACATTCTGTTTTCTTTGCGCTACAGAACCAATGGTTGCCGATGCGACAACGGTAGAAACTTCTATTCCAGTTGAGCCTCCAAAAATCACGGTCAATAATCCGTTGATGAAATGGGAGGATATTTTGTAATTGGGTAAGTTCTGTGATTTTGAATTGGTGCTTTCAAATATTTCCTTGATGCCTTTGTTTTCTTTTTTCTTAAAAAGATACTCCCGAAGAAAATAAATAACGGACAATCCAAAGATTGGAAAAAGGATATAATATAAAGGATTAATTGAGGCTTGGTGAGCAAATATTTCTTCGTAATATTCGGTTAGTTTTTTTAAAGCAACTCCCAGAAAAGCCGAAAGAAAACCAATTAAAATAGAAATGATAACTAATTTTTGGAGTTTTAAGAATTGAAAATTTCGTACTGTTTGTATCATTTTCTTTATTTAAACCGGATAGGCTGGATTAATTTTGATAGAAACGAACCTTTTAAACTAGATAAAAAGGTCCTTTTTATTTTTTTAGGAATACAAAGCTAAAGAAAGAAAATTGGAATTGTATTAGATGCCAGTTATAATAACAATGTTTTGTGATTTCTTTAAGAAATAGAGTACGGTCGTTTTTATTTCTCGTAAAACTCAATGGGCGTGTTATCCGGGTCTGCCATGAAGAAGAATTTTTTATCGGTAAATTCGTCAATGCGTATTTCTTCGGCATCGCAGCCTTGTTCTAAAATGTATTTTCGGGTTTCCTGAATATCATTTACTTCAAAGGCTAAGTGTCGTAATCCGGCCGCTTCCGGACCGGAAACTCGTTTTGGTGGATTTGGGAATGAAAATAACTCAATTATAAAATTTCCATTGAGTGCCAAATCCAATTTATAGGAATCCCGGTTCTCACGATAGATTTCTTGAATGATAGTCAATCCTAAAATATCAATATAAAAATGTTTTGATTTTGAATAATCGCCAGCAATTATGGCGATGTGGTGTACTTTGTTTAATGTAATCATTGTAGATAAGTCATTTTAGGTAAATTGGCATCTGGATTTTGTTCCAATGCTTTGGTATGCAATTTATCAATTAATTTTTTTGTGTTCACTATAGAATTTATCCTGAAAAGAAACAGCACTTCGTTTTCATCATCGACATTTTGCCAAATATGCTCCAGATACATTTCTTCCGAAGCGTGAAAAGCTCTGTCATTTTCCAAAATTTCTTTGATGGTTTCAAAAGGAACATTTCTTAGTGTTGCTAGGAGGTGTGGCATTTGTTTTCGTTTTTTTAGAATTATTAAGAACTTTATAGCTGGCTTTAAGATATTCTTGAAATTGTTATTTTTCGCAAAGTTCTTTCAACTTGTCTAGTGCTTTTGGATAGGTCTGTTTCATATAATCAACAAAATCTTCTGCGGTGTCTAAGTCAACAGTAACGGTTGTAGACCCATTGTTTTCTTCGAAGGTATAGTTTTCAAATCCGTTTGCCCATTTTTCCACTTCTGGTCCTTCTGTAATTTCCTTGTCAGCTTTAAAAAGGCCATAATGTTGAATCGAAACAAATTGATTGGGAATGTTTTCAACTATCTTGGAAACCATACCTCCCTTTTCTCCTTTTTCATCTACTCCAATAAATAGAATTTTATTTCCCTTGTCCCAACTTCCTTCATAGGTCGATGTCTGGTTAAACAAAGAAGTCCATTGCTCATATGTTGATTTACTGTTGGTGCCAAGCATAAAATCATAAATTTTGGTCACAGGTGCGTTGATGCTTACTTTGAATTGTAACTTTTTCATCATATTAATATTTGTTTAAATTAATCTTTTGAGTTGTTATTTTCGGTAAAGTTGTTACCTGTTTTGGAATGTTTTTTACAGTCTTCGGATGGTTTTTGAACTATTAATCGAACTCAGCTCTTAAAAAAACCTAGATTTTGTTTTTCGTTATTTTTTCATGAATCTTCAGTATTTCCTGTAATGCTGCAGTTCCGTACCAAGGTGTTAGTTCCGCTTCCAAAAGATTTGCTTTTACTGCTGGATCTGTGGCAACGAGTTCTTTTGCTTCTTCGATGGTAGCTACATTAAAAATGTAAAGACCTCGATAGTTTCTGTCATTTTTCATAAATGGCCCAGCCAAAGCCAATTTTCCTTCTTTTGCCAAACGTGTAATGTTGGCCATATGTCCCTTGAACAGTTCGTTTTTTTCTTCATCTGTTGCTGTGGTATTGCTTCCGGTTTTCAAAATGCAAAACACATATTGTTTCATTCCGCGTTCATCTGCATTCAGGGATTTGGCGAGTTTTTCGTCATAAGTGGGATTAGCTTCTTGTGCAAATCCAGTTGCAGCAACGAACAAAAAAACGATTAATAGAATACAATTTTTCATAGTAAGGTCTATTAATGAAAATTAAATTAACTTTTTGAGAATAACAATTTGCCCTAAATGATAAACATCATGCTGGATTATTCCGTGAATATGTTCGTAATACGTATGATTGTTGTTAACATATATTTTTTCTAAATCTTTGTCGTCAAAATCATCAAAAAAAGCATTCCACAATTCCTGAGATTTTGCCAGATTTTGGAGTGATTGGTGCCAGGCAACTTCTGATGGGTCTAAAACGGGTACAAAATAATTATGGTCAGGAGTTGTGATTGTTTCTCCTTGCATACGCCTCAAAATATTCCTTCTCCATTGTATGAGATGATTGACAATTTCCCAGATTGTGTTTAAATCAGGATTGATTTTCCTGTAGGCCTGTTCTGCAGTTATATCTTTTAAAGTGTTTGTCAAAGTGACTTCAAGCCACGGATTACCATCATAAATGGACTGATATAGATTCGAAATTCTTTTACTTTCTGACATATCAATGATTTTTTGCAATTCATAGCTAAGATACAAAATAAGTAATTGACAACTCATCCCCAATTTTCCCCAATTGGGTCAGAACAATTTCAATTCCCTTTTTTTCTGGATGATATTTGTCTCATCAAAATCATCAAAATGATCAAAATCATGAAAACCATTTTATTCGCCATCGTTTCTTTATTTAGTTTCACACTTTTTTCGCAAACCACTATTTCAGGTAAAATTGTCAATGAGAAAGGAGTTCCAATTGCAGGTGTCAATGTTTATATTGAAGGCAGTTATGATGGCGCTTCCACTTCTGAAAACGGTGACTTTGCATTTGCCACCACGGCCACAGGAAATCAAAATTTGGTAGCAAGTTCATTGGTTTACGAAACTTTAAATATTGTTATAGATGTAGCGCATTTTCAAAATCAAACTATTAAACTTAGGGATAATGTCAATGCACTTGATGCAGTAATAATCACAGCGGGCTCTTTGGAATCTGGAAGCAAAGCCCGCATGTCTGTACTGAAACCTTTGGATATTGTAACTACAGCTGGCTCGGCAGGAAATATTGTGGCTGCTTTACAATCTTTGCCAGGAACTCAAAGAGTTGGAGAGGACGGAAGACTGTTCGTTCGAGGAGGTGAAGCCAATGAAACCCAAACGTATGTCGATGGGATGCGAGTGCCGCAGCCTTATGGTTCGACACCAAATAATTTGCCTACTCGAAGCCGCTTTTCGCCTTTTCTTTTTAGCGGTATTTCCTTTTCTACAGGTGGATATTCTGCCGAATATGGCGACGCTTTATCGAGTGTTTTGCTTTTGAATACAATAGATGAGCCAGATCAAAGTAAAACGGAAATCTCAGTAATGACTGTAGGTGTCGGTCTTGGAAATACTCAAAAATGGGAAAAGAGTTCTTTTAGTATTAATACTTCCTATATTAATTTAACGCCTTATCAGGCACTTGTTCCCCAAGATGTAGAATGGAAAAGCGCACCACAGTCTTTGTCAGGAGAAATGGTCTACAGATACAATTTTGAAAGAGGAATTTTTAAGATGTATGCTGCTTTTGACGCTTCTCAATATGTTATTAAACAAGAAAATATCAATTCGATTGACAAAATCACGGTCGATTCCAAAAACGATAATTTCTATCTTAACTCTTCATACAATGGTTTTTTTGGAACCAATTGGAATATTACTGCCGGCTTGAGTTATGGTTATAATCAAGTGAAATCGGACATTGATTTGGACAATTATGGTAATGTGGAAAACGCCGTGAATATGAAGCTGAAATTAAAAAAGAACATCTCCAATCGTTTTAAATTGTCTTTTGGAGCCGATTATTTTATTACCAAATATACTGAAGATTTTACCCGAAACGCAGGGAACACCTTTGATTACGGATATGACAACACCATTGGAGCATTGTATACCGAAGCCGATATTTTCTTTTCGAAAAAGTTGGCAGCAAAAGTTGGTATCCGCGCTTCCGCAAATGAATTAACAAATGACAATTCTATTTCTCCAAGAATTTCGTTAGCCTACAAAATGGCAAAATTCAGCCAATTGTCTTTTGCGTATGGCGATTTCTCCCAAACGCCAAGTGTCGAGTACATTAAGTTTTCTAAAAACAATCAGTTTGAGAGTGAAAAAGCGTCCCATTATATTTTGAATTATCAATACAGCAAAGAAGGGCGTACACTTAGAGCTGAAGCCTATTACAAAGATTACAGTAATCTGACTCGATTTGACAGTCCTACAGTTGCCTACAATTCAATATTTACCAATGATGGAACAGGATATGCCAAAGGTTTGGATTTGTTTTGGAGAGATGGAAAAACCATCAAGAATCTCGAATATTGGGTTTCGTATTCGTATATAGATACCGAGCGTTTGTATAAAAATTACCCAACTCAGGTAACTCCCAATTTTGTACCAAACAATAGTTTGTCGATTGTGACGAAATATTGGATTCCAGAGTGGAAATCTCAACTGGGTTTCACGAATTCCTTTAGTACGGGAAGGCCATATAACAATCCGAACGAAACCCAATTTATGAACGGAAAAACAAAATCATACAACGATTTGAGCTTCAATTGGGCTTATTTGTTGACTACTCAAAAGATTTTGTATTTCTCGGTTTCGAATGTTTTAGGGGCAAATAATGTGTATGGATATAATTATGCTGTTCGACCTGACGCCAATGGAGAATACAGAAGAAGCGCCATCAAACCGGCAGCGGACAGATTCTTCTTTATCGGTTTCTTTTGGACCATCAGCAAAAACAAAAACGACAATCAGTTGAAGAATTTATAAAGGTGCTAAGTCGCTAAGATTCTAAGTTACTAAGAAAAAAACTTAGAGCCTTAGCATCTCAGAAACTTAGAAACTTAAAAAAAACAATTCATCCATCAAAATTGACAGTTCGGTATTATTTAGTTTTAAAAGAGCTAATGTCAATATAAATTTGTTCAAGAATAAAAGCGATAACAATAGCAATAACAATTTCAATAAAAATAAAAAAAAGAGTTTCAATCACCATTAATCACAACTAAAAATCAAAGACCATGTTAAAAATCATCACCGCAATCGCATTTTTCATTTGTAGCTTATTATCAGCTCAAAATGTCAATCTTACCGTTTCTGTTTCAGGTTTAAAAAGCAATACAGGAATTTTAAAAGTAGGTTTGTACAATTCGGATGCCACGTTTCTGAAATCAACTTACAAGAGCATTACTTCTGAAATTAAAAACAACAGTGCCACCGTTACTTTTGTTGGTATTCCAAAAGGAGAATATGGAATATCGACCTATCAAGATGAAAACAGCAACGGAAAATTGGACAAAAATATGATGGGAATCCCTTCAGAAGATTTTGCCTGCTCGAACGATGCAAAAGGATTTATGGGACCTCCAAAATATGAGGATGCCAAATTCAACATCGACAAAAATTCAAAAATAGAAATCAAATTCAATAACTAAAAAATAACCATTTAACATAAATCAAAATGAAAAAAATTATCACCACTATCGCATTATTTGTAGCTGTAATAAGTTCAGCCCAAGGACAATTTGAACAAGGAATGGGAAAAGCACTTCAGCTTTGGAAAGAAGGAAAAAATACCGAAGCTTCAGATATGTTTGAGCGTATTGCTTCTGCAGATAAAACCAGTTGGTTGCCTAATTATTATGTAGCGCTGGTAAATACCACCACTTCTTTTGGAACTCAGGATAAAACTCAAGCTACTGCTTTGCTGACCAAAGCACAGAATGTCTTGGATGTTGAAATGATAAAAGATCAAAACAACTCCGAGTTGTACGTAATGCAAGGTTTGATTTATACTGCTTGGGTTGTTATAGATCCGATGACAAACGCAATGAAATATTCGTCTAAAGTTATGGAGGCTTACGCCAAAGCAAAAACTTTAAATCCAAATAATCCAAGAGCAGTTTTTGGTGAAGTTGATTATCAGTTAGGAGGCGCAAAATGGACTGGTGTTGATACAAAACCGCTTTGTGCACAAGTTGATAAAGCTATCGAACTTTTTGCTACTTTTAAACCGGAAACGCCTTTTTCTCCAAAATGGGGATTGGATAGAGCATTAGAAGCTCAGAAAAACTGTAAATAATTAAATTAATTTAAGCTGATTATAATGAAAGACTATAGAGATACATTTTCTGATTTAAAAAGTGGAACGATTACATGTTTCAAAATTTCTATGGTCTTTACCGTTATTTTTTCAGCTTTGTTAGGGAGTGATTTTAGTATAAAAAATGTTTTAATAACCTTCTCTTTGAGTTGTTTGTATTCTTTTGGTTTAGGTTTTGGGAATGGTTTTTTAAATCATTTGCTTGACAGAAAATGGGATTGGTTGGAGCAGACTAATTTGAGGGTTTATTACGGAATTTTGGTTACTGTTTTGTACACGATTCCGATTGTTTTGGGAATCGATTATATCATTTTCGTGGTTTTACAAAAAATGCCATTGGATCAGTTTTTTAGTGAGAGGATGGTTTGGATTCATCTCTTTTACATCATTTTGTCATTAGGGGTTTCAATTTTTATGCAGGCCAGAAGTTTTATGGTAAAATGGAAACAGGCTTCAAAAACTGAAGTAACTCAGCAAAAAATCATCGCCGGAACTGCAAATGCCAAGTTTGAAACCTTAAAAAATCAAATCGATCCACATTTTCTTTTTAATAGTTTGAATGTTTTAAGTTCATTGATTGAGGAAAATCCAGAAAATGCACAACGTTTTACCACTTCTTTGTCCAAAATATACCGCTATGTTTTGGAACAAAAAGACAAAGAACTGGTTTCGGTTGCCGAAGAGTTGTCATTTGCCAAAACGTACATGAATCTTTTGAAAATGCGTTTCGAAAACAGTCTGTTTTATGAATTACCGGAAACAGATATAAATCCAGAGGCCAAAGTGGTGCCGCTTTCTTTGCAGTTGCTTCTGGAAAACACTGTAAAACACAATGTGGTTAGTGAACAAAAACCGTTGCACATCAGAATATTTATTGATAGGGATTATTTGGCAATTCAAAATGATTTTCAAAAGAAGGAAGTAATTCAAAGTCGTCAAGGCGTAGGATTGCAAAATATTGTCGATCGCTATGGAATTATCACCAATAGAAAAGTGTTAATCGAACAAAATGAAAAAACATTTACGGTTAAGATTCCGATTTTAACCAAACAAATTAGCGTTATGGAAACAACTTCAAATTACAACGAAAATAGTGCTTACTACAGAGCAAAAAAGAGAGTAGAACAACTCAAAGGATTCTATGGGAACTTGATTTCTTATTGTTGTGTAATTCCAATTTTAATATTTATTAATCTCACCTATATGCCAAAATTTCATTGGTTCTGGTTCTCTGCAGCGGGTTGGGGATTTGGGTTAACTATGCATGCTTTTAAGGTGTTTGGATACGGAACCGATTGGGAAGAGAGAAAAATTAAGGAAATATTGGCCAAAGAAAACAACAAGCAGAGTTGGAAGTAGTGTTCAGTTTTCGGTATTCATTACGAATCTAAAATCTATCCCGATAGCTATCGGGATTAAAATCTAAATTTTAAAAGTCATGGAAAATCAATATACAGAAGAAGAACGCTATTATATAGCAAAAAAAAGGGTTGAGGAAATTAAAGGTTTTTATGGAAACTTGATTTCATATATTGTGGTGAATTGCTTTTTATTAGTATTAAATCTAGTAACATCACCCCAGTATTTATGGTTCTTTTGGCCTTTATTAGGATGGGGGATTGGTGTGCTTTTTCACGGATTGAAAGTTTTTAATTATTCACCGTTTTTTAATAAAGAATGGGAAGAACGAAAAATTAAAGAATATATGGATAAGGAAGAGCAATCTAAAAAATCATGGGAATGATTTTTTAGAGATATAAAGTTGCTAAGCAACTAAGGCACTAAGTTTTTTTTAATTCTCGATTTCGAGATAATTAGATTGTCTTTTTTAAATCTTAGCATCTTAAAAACTAATAATAAATAAAAACAAAATGGGAAGATATAGAAAACAGTTATTTGAAAATTTTCAGGATGAAAATTTCAATCCAGACACGAGATATGAATTGGCTTATAAACGAGTGAAGCGAATCAAAGGATTCTATATTCATTTACTGGTTTATGTATTGGTAAATGCTTTTATAATTGTCTCTAGTTTTAATAGGAGTGTATTGGGAACCGAAGTTTTTTTTAGATGGGAAACATTCTCTACAGCATTGTTTTGGGGCATCGGTTTGGTGGCTCATGGGATGTCAGTTTTTGGTAGAGACCTATTTTTTGGTGCCGACTGGGAAGAAAGAAAAATTAAAGAGTTTATGGATAAAGACAAAAGCCAAAAGTGGGAGTGAGTTTGGGGTTTAAAGGTTTAATGTTGTTTAAGGGTTTAAAGTTTTAAATTATAACAACTAAGAGCTATTCACTAATCACTAATTTCTAATCACTAACAAAAAAGAATGACCACAATAATAATAGAAGACGAAAAACCGGCGGCAAGATTGTTGCAGCGCAAACTCGAAAAAATAAATGTTCAGGTAGAAGTGATGCTTCACTCTGTTGAAGAAGCCTTGAGTTGGTTTTCGGAAAATGAGCATCCCGATTTGATTTTTTTGGACATCCAATTATCGGATGGTTTGTCATTTGAAATCTTCGAAAAAACAGACATAAAAAGTGCTGTTATTTTCACGACTGCTTACGATGAATATGCATTGCGTGCATTCAAATTAAATAGCATTGATTACCTTTTAAAACCCATCGACGAAGATGATTTGGAAGTGGCGGTAACGAAATTTAAAGACCGTTTTCAGCTTTCAAAAAAGACAGATAATGAATCCATACAATTGGATTTTGAACAGATCCGAAAAATGCTTTCCAACCCTTTTGAAAAAACATTCAAAAAAAGATTTACCGTGAAAATAGGGCAGCACCTCAAGGTGATTTCCACCGATGAAATCGAATGTTTTTTTAGCGAAAATAAGGGGACATACATTCACACTTTCGACAACAGAAATTATTTGATGGACTGCACTTTGGAAGTTTTGGAGCAAGAATTAGACACTACTGATTTTTACAGAATCAGCAGAAAATTCATTATCCCGCTAAAGGCAATAAAGGAAATTGTAGTGTACAGCAACTCCAGATTAAAGATTATTTTGCCAACTTATAAAGAAGATGAGGTGATTGTAAGTCGAGAAAAGGTGTCGGATTTTAAAAATTGGATAAGTTAAAAGTAACTTCAAATTATTATTGATGTAATTTATTTTAAAATGCTGAATTTATGTTGTTTAAGTATTGTCAATAGATTTTGATTATGATGATTTTAAGGCTGTATAAACGCTTTTCTTATCGCTATTAGCACAAAAATAAGAAAAGAGTAAATGATAAAGAACGGGGCAATGTATTCGATCCTGTTTAAAGAAAGCAGGACGGCAATTATCAATAATTGAAATCCCAATCCATAAATTGAAAGTATAGTCATAAACCAATTTGGGAATGATTTTACCTTGTAGGCCTCTTTGTCCAAAGCGTGAATAATCTTGTCAAAAACACCATAAACGATAGTGTAAATTTCAAACAAAATATCGACTGATTTTTGACTCTCGCCGGGCAATGCACGCGGGGATTTGTCTTCGAAAATTTGACTTGTCGTGTCCCCTCCAACAGATTTATTTCTCAAAATTACATAGTAATAGTTGTACAAAGTGCCTTGCAATTGTATCGCGATAAATGCCAAGAAAGTTATCCAAAAAGTAGTTTTTGATACAAAGCAAATGGTCATCAAAATTAGAAAGTTCAAGATTATATCGAACACGCTATCAAGGTATCTCCCGGTGTAAGATGGTGTATTTTTAACTCGTGATAATTCACCGTCGGCGGCATCAATTATTGATTTTAAAATAATGAAAAAAGAGGCCAAAAAATAGTGATTTTGTAAAATACAAAAGATAGCAATCAGACCGGAAATACCAAAAAGAAGGGTTACGTGAATAGGGGTAAAACGAGTGTTTTTTAATTGATTGGCAAATATTTTGGCAAGCGGTCTACCGTAATCGGATAAATCAAGAAATTGATTTTGAGCTGCAAGTTTAGACATTTTAATAGATGAAAGAACAAGATGTGACAATATAGTCGGACTACAAAAGTAAGTCTAATTTAAGTATTTGAATCGTAAACAGTAGTTAAAAATAACAAAAACGCTTTTAGAAACAGAATAATTTCTTCGAAGAAACTGTTTCTAAAAGCATTTTTTAGCTCTAAAATAGTCTTATTTGCTCAATCGGTGCAAAGTGTATGTCATTGCCGTCAATAGAAAGAACGCTACAATTTGATGGGTTAAACCAAGCCAAAGTGGTACACTGTACAGTAATGTAAAAACACCCAAAGTAAATTGAAGAAAGACGATTACTACCAAGGAGTTTAATCCATTTTGTTGTTGTGATGTCAGTTGGTATTTTTTACTTTTAAAATAAAGGAATAAAATGAATCCAACCACAAAGTACGCTAACGTTCGGTGAACCAATTGAACACCACTTTTCCCTTCAGTAAGATTCAAGAATAGTGTTTTTTGTTCGATAAATACACTATCATGAATGAATTGCCCGTCGCTCATCATTGGCCAATGGTTGTGGACTAGTCCTGCATTTAAGCCTGCTACAAAGCCTCCGTATATAATTTGCAAAAGCAAAAGAACCAATGTGATTCGGGCTATTTTTTTCAAGGGAACAATTGGCGCTTTTTTATCGGGATAAATTAGGTCCAAGGCTACCCACAGTGTGTATGCAAAAGTGATAAACGCAAATGTAAGGTGCAAGGAAAGACGAAAATGGCTTACATCTGGATTGTCGATCAAACCACTTTTTACCATAAACCAACCAAAAAAACCTTGCAAAGCTCCCATTCCGAGTAGCACAAAACATTTATTTAAAGTGGCCTTGTCAATTTTCTTTTTTGCTAAGAAATAAAAGAACGGAACGATGAAAACGAGTCCAATTATTCTTCCGATAAAACGGTGAAACCATTCCCAAAAATAGATGAATTTATAGTCGGATAAGGTGAAATCGTTATGGATGTTGATTTTTTGGTATTCAGGGAATTGTTTGTATTGGTCGAAAGCTTCCTGCCATTTGGCTTCGGTTAGCGGGGGAAGCGTGTCGGTAACTAGATGCCAATCGGTCATCGATAAACCGGAATTTGTCAATCGGGTGATGCCACCCACAACAACCATTACAAATACTAAAAAGCAACCTGAAAGTAGCCAGATAATCACGGATTTGTTATTTTTCATTTTAATTATATTAATCTTTTTCAGTTATTTTTCCGCTTTTTTCAATCCCAATTTCTCAGCTCTTTTCATCATAAATTCATAGGCGGCATCATAATCATTGAGAATTTCTCCTTCAAGGATGGCTTCTTTAATGGCTTCTTTAAGCATTCCTATTTCTCGGGAAGGTTTTAGATCAAAAATTTCCATAATCTCTTCACCGGAAATCGGAGGTTGAAAATTGCGAACATGATCGCGTTCTTCGACTTCCACAATTTTTTTGCGAACAATTTCAAAATTGCTATGGTATTTCCTGAATTTATTTGGGTTTTTGGTTGTGATATCGGCTTCACAGAGTGTCATTAAATTCTCTACATCTTCACCGGCATCAAAAACTAAACGACGTACAGCTGAGTCGGTTACAATATCCTGTGCCAAAACGATTGGACGAGAACTCATGATAACCATTTTTTGGACAAATTTCATTTTGTGATTCAACGGCATATGAAGGCGCTCAAATATCTTTTTTGCCATTTTTCCGCCAAGAAATTCGTGTCCGTGAAAAGTCCATCCTTGTTTTTTATTGAAACGTTTCGTTGGAGCTTTTCCTATGTCGTGGAGAAGGGCTGACCAACGTAACCAAACATCGTCGGTATTGGGACAAATATTATCAACCACTTCAAGTGTGTGATAAAAGTTATTTTTGTGTGTATGTCCTTCTATTTCTTCTACTTGGTTTAAAGCGGTCAGTTCCGGAAGGATGATATCCAAAAGTCCCGTTTTGAACAACAATAAAAATCCAACGGAAGGTTTGTCTGTAGAAAGGATTTTATTCAATTCTTCCACAATGCGTTCTCCAGAAATGATTTTGATACGCTCGGCATTTTTGGTAATGGAGTCCAATGAATTTTGGTCTATTTCAAAGCCCAGTTGAGTTGCAAATCGGATTCCTCTAAGCATACGCAACGGATCATCAGAAAAAGTGATGTCCGGATCAAGAGGTGTTTTTATGATTTTGTGTTCCAAGTCAGAAATACCATTGAATGGATCAGAAAGGGTACCAAAATTATTACTATTCAATGATAAAGCCAATGCGTTTATGGTAAAATCCCTACGGTTTTGATCATCTTGAAGCGTTCCGTTTTCAACAATAGGATTTCTGCTGTCAAGATTATAGGATTCTTTTCGAGCACCCACAAATTCAATTTCGGTGTCTTCAAAACGCAACATTGCAGTTCCATAAGTCTTAAAAACTTGTACTTTTGGTTTTTTAGGAAGTAAATCAGATACTTTCAAGGCCAGTTCAATTCCACTTCCAACGGCTACAACGTCTATATCTTTTTTTGAGTTTCTGTTTAAAAGTAAATCACGTACAAAACCTCCAATTACATAACTTTCGACATTAAGTTCTTGGGATGCTTTCGAAATGACTTCGAATATTTTATTATTTAAGGCTTCTTTGTAGTTCATTCTAAAAGTTTAAAGTTTCAAGTTTCAGGTTTCAAGTTTTAAGAGTGCTTCTAAAACTTGAAACCTGAAACTTGGAACAAAAAATTATTTACGAATCACTTTTACCTGCGAATCATTAGTTAATTTAATGATTGTTGACGGTTTTTCAGCAATTTTATCGTGGTGCAAATTTACAACATAGTCAACTCCTTTTATAATTTCGGGACTAATTTCTTTGAAACTTTTTGGAGTTGGCTGACCAGAAATATTAGCCGAAGTGGAGACTAATGGTTTTTTCATGCGCTCCATCAGTTTGAAACAAAATGGCTCTTTGACGAGGCGAATGCCTAATGTATTATCGGGCGCAATAATGTTTGGAGCTACATTTCGAGGTTTGTCTAAAACTAAAGTAGTTGGATTTTCGGAAAAATCCATAATTTGCCAAGCTACTTCTGGAATTTCTTTGAAAACATTGTAGATCATTTTTTCGCCATTCATCAGGCAAATCATGCTTTGAGTTTCTGCCCTTTGCTTGAGTTTATATATTTTAGCGACAGCTTCGGGATTGGTTGCATCACATCCAATTCCCCAAACGGTATCGGTAGGGTAGAGTATTATTCCACCTTCTTTTATGACTTCGAATGCGTTGTGTATTTCTTGATTGATGTCCATTTTGTTTTAATTTAATTGTCTTTTTCCTCTTATCTTGTCGATTAAATTTCTAAAAAAATAAAAAATCGGATTGGCTTTTTTTAGCGATTCGTTGCATTTTTTGAATAAATCCAAATAAGTTTCGGCTATTTCATTAAAATTTACCGGGAAGTCGTCCTTAACTTCTTTAGAAGCAGTTTTGAATTTTAAATAATTGCGATAATAGACTTTAGCTAGTTGATTATATTCCTGAAATGATTTGGGAGCATCATGACCCAAAATATGATTACTCTTTAGTTGATATTTCTTTGATTTATTTATTTTAAGATTACTACTAATACCACTTTGTTGGCTTGAATGAATTCTGTATGAGATTAATTTATCGGTTAGGTATTTTAAATTGTTTCGGGAGGCTATAATTATTGCAATCCATTCGTCATGATAGAATTTTTTGATATTAGGAATGGGCAAAATTAAATTTTTTATTTCTTTTTTAATACAAAGCGTGGCACCAGTTACCATATTTGCTTTAAATAAAATATGTTGATATAAATCAATTGGTTTCGATAATTGATTTTCCATAAAAAAAACAGAATCCCAAAGAGAGCTTGTGTTGATTTCTTTATTTTTCTCATCAACTAAATCACCGTCAGTAAAAACGGCTTCAGTTGATGGATTCTTTAAAAAATATTGAACGACTTTCTCGACTTTATTTTCTTTCCAAATATCATCCTGATCACTTAAAAAGATGTAATTGCCAGAACAAATTCCAATTGCTTTTTCAAAATTTTTTGTACTTCCTAAATTAACGTGGTTCTTATATAAAGATATTTTATTGGGATTTTCTATTTGAATTAGCTCAATAATTGCAATAGTTTTATCATTGGAACCATCATCACAAATGATTATTTCATCAATAGCTACAGTTTGGTTTAAAATACTTTTGAGCTGTTCTTTAATATATTTTTCTCCATTGTAAGTACACATAGCAACAGATAGTTTCATAGTATGTTTTATTTGTTATGAAATGAAAACTACATTTTGGATACAATAATTCTTATTTTTATAACTGATATTGTAATGATAATTGAAATTGCATATTGATTTTATTGTCTTCAAATTGATATTGAAAGTTCCTCATTTGGGCGAAGTTTAGTTTAGCCTGAATACCCAGATCTCCAAATTTTTTATATGCATAAGTGTTTATTGCTAAATCAACCCATTTATGATTAAAGTCTGTATAAGCATCGTAATAAAAATCCATGTTGTGGGCATAGCGTTCTGCTTGTATTCCCCAGACTTGATCTTTTTCCCATACACTGAAATCTAAAGTCTGTAAATTACTTCCCGGGCCTATTCCTGCTCCAAGAACTTGTCCTTTGTTGGTGTAACCATGTAAAATAATACCATGCTGGTACCAAGCCCCCGCTGGTCTGACTATGCGATCGGCACTTTGTTCCAAATGAGTACTTTCAAAATTAAATTTTAAATATTTATTTTTATCCTTATTTAGCATAAATATTTTACTGAATCCAGCTAGATATGCCCTGGAATGTTCTGGCGAATCAAATAAGTCCCAAATAGTTGACGAATGGTCATTCCAGCCACTTTCCGCATAAAATTCAAATTTAGATTCTTTCATGACCCATCTAAGGAAAAGTGATGCCAATTGATCTCTATTTTTAGCATCTTCGTTACTTAGATTTTTTTTCTGGAAAGGTGAGAATATTGGCATATAATCTGAAAAACCACTACCCATATCATCACGATAAACCTGTATGGTACGGTTCATTCCTACAAATAATCCAGGAACCCATTTTGGGTGGTAGTTTATGGAAAGGCCGTTGATATAGCGCCAATCATTTTTTTTAGGAACCTCGTAATCCACGCCATCAATTATAAATTGTGATTTTGGGCTAGTTAAACCGGAGCCTTCGAGTTTACCACAAATGATTTGTCCCTCAAAGCTTCCTATAAAAGTTTCTATAGGTTGTCTAGTATTCAAGGTAAAATGTAAAAAACCAGGTGCGTTATTGCTCATAATCAATGAATTTCTGGATCCGGGTCCCCACCATAAGTTTTCGGTTGAAACACCAATAGAAAATTTGTTGATATTAAGTTTGATATTACTCTGTCCCCAGTGCAATTTACTATAGGATTTATCTCCATAAGGTGTTGGTAAATCTGTCGTGTTTAAATAAGAAACGTTCGCTAATCTAGCGAAACTTGTCTCTGTTAATGGAAAAATATCAAAACTTGGATTAGCAGCAAATACATATTCAGGTTTTAATTGAGCACTCAAAATTCCATATTGAGCATATAAACCTGCAGTTAGTTGTGTTTGATAACCTTTTGCAGGTATCATTGAACCATCATTCCAACCATAAGGTGTAAATGTATTGTATTGTTGGGTTAAGGTTATTGGAAGTGCCTTTATCGTTATTTTTTTGGAATGAATATCATTTGTTTGTGAGGAGTCTACTATTTCTAACGCTAATGGTCTTAAAGTATAGGAGATGAGCGGATTTCCATTGCCTAATAATTGTTCATTTCTACTTCTTTGTTCTATCATATCAATAGAACCTACGGGGATGTTTTGAGCTAATAAGGAATTACTTAGTAGGAAAAAAATAATAATTCTAAATTTTATATTCATAGTTTGAAGGCTTTTGCAAGGTTTTTACGATACCCAGTTTTAAAAATGGCAAAGTTAGACTTATATTTTTAAATGATACTTTTATAGCTTAATGAAAAGTAAAAAAGAATGTGTTTTTTAGAGGAAATCGGAAAAAAAATAATCGAAGTACAACCCAATGCTTATTATTAATTAAATGATATCGGAATTAAATTTATAATATCTAATGAGAAAAAAAAGATTATTTTTTTCGTTTACCTAACAATCGGTCACTAATCATTACAAATCGGTATCGAATAGGAAATTTTAACTTCATCTTTATGTTTAAATCATGAAATTCGGTATGGCTTTTTGTTATTAAATCTTGAATATCAATTTTTATTGAATTGAATTTTTGATACTTTTTTGATTTATGAAATTTCAAATATTTTTTTTTTGACAAATGTCTATATTCTAAAAAACTTGACGGTTTTTCTAAATCAAGAATGATTCTTTTCATTCTGTTTTTGTGAACAAGTTTGTACATGTTTTTCATACCTACTTGTTGTTTATTATGAATTCTATAGGAGATTAAATTTTCAGATGAATAATAAAGGGATTTTCTTAAGATTAAAAGGGTAGCTATTTTTTCATCATGTAAAACATCGTCTTTGAAATTGGTAATGAAATCTTTTACATGTTTTCGAATACATAATGTAGCTCCAGTTACAATATTTCCATTTTTCGAAACTACATTAAAAAAATCAATAGGTTTAGGTAATTCTTTTTCCAAAAAAAAGACAGTATCCCAAATGGTCATTGAAGAGATTAGATTGCTATTTTCATCTATTAAGTCTGCATTTGAGAAAACGCCTTCTGCATTTGGATTTTGATCAAAAACATCTAAAATTTTTTGCACTTTATCTTTTTTCCAAATATCATCTTGGTCTGCCAAAAATATATAATCTCCAGAGCAGAGATCTATAGCTTTTTCAAAATTTTTTGTGCTGCCCAAATTGACAGGATTTCTAAATAAATTAATTTTATTTGGATTCTCTTGTTGTATTCGGGATATGATTTCTAAAGTTTTATCATTTGATCCATCGTCACAAATAACAATATCATCTATAGGAATGGTTTGATCTAATATACTACTAAGTTGACTTGCAATAAATTTATCCCCATTGTATGTGCACATTGCAACAGATAATTTCATTTTATTTTTTTAATTAGTGATCTGATTAATCCATTCCTCTATGCTGTATTTTTCGAATAGGTCCTTCGGAATTTTTTGGTATTTATTACTGAAAAAATCTAAAGGAATGTTAGTTTTTTTCTCGTCTATAATCAATATGTTATTAGGGTTGTAGAAATCATAATTTTTAATGTCAGCATTTGTTGTGATTATTTTTTTTTCTAGTCCAAGACTTTCAAAAACCCTAAAAGTGAGCCCTTTTTGTCCGACTCGATTGATATCTAGTAAAACTTGAGTATTATGTAAATAATCATTGACTTCAGACAATGGAATTTGTTTTGATATGTATTCAACGCTAGAGTTATGACTTTTATTCTTTTTGTCAAAAATAATTATTTTATAATTGATCTTTTTTTCTTTTAAAATTGAGGCTATTTTTACTATTAGTGAAAAACGCTTGTCTTTCGAACTGATGTTAAAAACTTGATACTCTGTATTCCTTGTGCCACTTTTTGGAATAGGATAGATCCAATTGGTAAGAAACTTTAGACTGTGTTTTTCGCAGTCGTCTTTTTCAAAAGAATAAACTTCATCAAAATTAGGGATAACGTGTTTAATTTTTGGACACCTAGTAATACTATCATTAAAAAAAGCAATCGATTTTTTGGTATACTTCTTAAATTCAAAAATAGCTTTAGGATCAATGAAATCTCCTTTTATGGTCAAAATTAAATCTTGGACTTCGTTATTTTCTTTTAGCTTTTTGAGTATTTCATCACCATAATAAATGTTTTTAATATTTTTATTGGATACAGTTTTTAAAATAAAATTGTAAATCTTAGATTGAATGTTGGGATATTTATATTTAAAGTAAAAAAAATTAATATGGTGCACAGTATGGCCTTTCTGTATTAAGGCATTTATTAGATGGCTATTTAGCCCCCAATTATCATAGCTTATAACTGTTATTTTCATTTGTAACCGGTTGTTTTTTATCTATCCAATTTATACAAGTCATCTAATTGTAGCCAATTGAAATCATATCAATTTAATTATATTAATTAACTTGTTTGATTTTTTGAATTTGTTTTAAAGATTTAGTCAAAGGGGCTCCATTTAAAACTAATATGAAAAGAGCTCTGTTTTTAGATTTTATAATGCCACTAAAAAAATATTTAATGCTAAGAAAAACCAAAACTATTTTATGTGCCCAAAAACCGTAATGTTTTTGAATTACATATAAGAGAGATATTTTTAACTCTTTCTTGATAGCAATAGATTGTGTGGTGCTAACACCATGTAAATGAATAAATTTTGCATCAGGTATTAAATAGGCCAATTTGGATATATTGAGTAATCTTTTACATAAATCAGATTCTTCATGATATAAAAAGATATTTGTATCAAATCCTCCAATTTCATTGAAGTCCTCAGTTCTCATAAACATAAAACTTCCTGTTATATAGTTTACTCGTGTAGGATTGTCGTAAAGTCTCTTGCTTTTAGGATATTTTTTAGGATTTAATTTTTCTAGTATCTTTTTTCCAAAAATCTCAGTATAAGGGGATGCAAAATGATCTGAACAAAGCATAAATGTTCCGTCTTCTTTATAGGCTTGGCCTCCAACTATACCAGTGTTCTTGTTTTCTTCCAAGAATTTTTTTAATATGGAAAGACAATCATTCATCAACAATGTGTCGTTGTTTAAAAAGGCTAAATAATTGGCATTCGCAAATTGTACACCATGCATATTACCTCCTCCAAAACCAGTGTTAATATTACTGCGATATAATTTTATGTTAGGGTTGTTTTCTTGATCGCAAAATTTCTTTAAATTTAAGTAGTCTTTTTCTTCAGAGGCATTGTCTGTGATGATGATTTGAAAATTTAACCTATCAGATGTATTCTTAAGTATCGAATGAATACAATTAATACTGTGTTCGCTTGAATTATAGTTTATTAAGATTACAGCTACGTCGTGTTTTTCTTGCGTTGTCATAAAAAATTATTCTTTATCTCTAAATTTGAGTTTCTTTTAAATCGTTTAGTTTTCGATTCTAAATTTATGTCAATTTGTGTCTTATTTCTTTAGAAAAACCAACATTTACATAAATCATTTTGATTAGGTAAAAGCGGGGTCTTGGAAACACCATATCAGTTTATACAAAATACTTAAAAAGTCAATCTCAGTATGATATGCCTAGTAATTGATTTTAAAAATTTCATTTTTGCAAAGTAACAAATAAAAAACATGAAAAGCGTACAATTTTTGAGGGGGTTATAATAAGGAAAGAGTGCTTTTTAATAAGATTTTGTATGTAAAATTTTGTGTGGTTGTAAATACAATTTTTATTTAGTTTTCAAAGATTGAATTTAATATAGAAAGATAAAATAATCTGTCCTGGTCTTAATCAGATTAGTATAACAATAATAGTTTTTTGAATAAGAACTGAATTATGACTCAATATGTACATAATTTATTAGAAAAAGCGTAATTTTTTCGGGGTCTAAAAAAATCATTTGGTATTTTTACCAAAATTTTAATGTCATAAAGCTAATGTCTCATATTATAAATTCAAAATTCACTTCAAAATCTAAAGAAATTGATAGTTATATCCGTGATTTCAAGACTTCAGGAAAACTCTTTGGTGACGGAAAAAGAAATATCATTAAATTATTTGAACTTGAAGATATAATTGTTAATATCAAATCTTTCAAAATCCCAAATTTGATTAACAAGATTGCTTACAGGTATTTTAGAAAGTCTAAAGCAAGACGTTCTTTTGAATATGCAACTCTTTTATCGGAAAAAGGAATTGGAACGCCGCAACCTATTGCTTATTTAGAGAATTATAATTGGATAGGATTGAAAGACAGTTATTATGCCAGTGAGCATCTACAATGTGATTTGACCTATAGAGAATTAGTGGAAATCCCAACTTATCCAGACCATGAAAATATTCTACGCCAGTTTACTCGCTTTTCTTATTCTTTGCATCAAAAAGGAATTGAATTCAAAGATCATTCTCCTGGGAATACATTAATTAAAAAGAGTATTGAAGGACAGTATGATTTCTTTTTGGTTGATTTGAATAGAATGAATTTTCATGAAAAAATGTCGTTTGAATTGCGAATGAAAAATCTTTGCCGATTAACACCTGTAAAAGAAATGGTAGCCGTAATGAGCAATGAATATGCAAAAGTCTCAGGTGAGCCTGAGAAATTGATATTTGATACACTTTGGGCTGAAACTACTAATTTTCAGGAAAAATTTCACAGAAAGAAAAGATTGAAGAAGAAGCTTAAGTTTTGGAAGTAAGATTCGGATTTTGTTTCCATAGTTTTTTTAACTCTTTGTATCGAACAACTATAGAATAAGCGTTTAGGTAACAAATGATTATCCCTTTTTTGCCATCAAGAATTCCCAATCTGATGAAATAGTTATAAAGAAAATTATAACTAGGATGGAAAAATTGATTTAAAACTGTTGGTTTTACCTTTTTTATAAATTTTTCTTGAGCTTTAAATTTACCGTAAAAAATAATCTTTTCTCTGTAATCTTGGTAACTAGAATAGGAATGGTGAATTAGTTTGTTTTTTAAAAAACCAATTTCACCGTTAACGATTAGTTTTTCGTGAACCAATCTTTTTTCATCATATCTTGCTGATTTTTTATCGAAAAGGCGGAATATTTTGTCCGTTTGATTACCACTATACTTTAAAACAGTATTCTCAAACATAAAAATTCTTTCAAAAAAGTAAGCTACATAAGTTTGGTTGTTTTGTAGTGTTTCTATAATTTCCTGCTTTAATTCAGGCGTTAAAACCTCGTCGGCATCAAGAAACAGAATCCAGTCATTTTTGGCTTGTGAGATTGCAAAATTTCTTTGTGCGGAAAAATTTTCAAATTTATTTTGTGTAAACGTTACTTTAGGAAAAGTTTTTGCAACAATTTCTGTTCCATCGGTACTAAACGAATCGACAATTATTATTTCATCTGCAAAATCTAAATCAGATAATAAAGCTTTTAAATGTTCTTCTTCATTTAAAGTTATAATTAACACAGACAATTTTTTAGCATTGCTATTTGTCATAAGTTTATTTTTTGATAGTTTACAGATCTTTTACTTAACCAAGTTTGTTTTTTTATCGCATAAAAATAATAAGAACAAAGATTTTTGAGAATGTATCTATTTGTTTTTAATTTCAAATTAAAAAATAAAAATAAGCTTAAAAGTGATAGGAAGGTTTTTTCTAAAAGTATAAAGAGTATCAAAAAACCATGTGCTAGTGCCTTGGTTATTGGCTTAAAATTATTGTTTATGTATACATGTTTTGAAATGATAACTTCGGTTTTGCTGATATGTTCTGTTTCAAAATCGTTTCTTGAAGAACCACCGTGTTCATGTAAAATAGTAGTGTCTCTAGTCACTGCCATTTTACCATTGTTCTGGGCTATTTTTCTGCAAATATCGACATCTTCAAAGTAGAGCCAATAATCTTCGTTCCAACCATTCACTTTTTTAAACCAATCCTTACTTATAAAAATTACTGCTCCTGTGACCCAGTCAGGATAAAATAATTCTTTTTTGGAGTTGAAAATTGTGTTCGTTCTTTTATTAATTATTTTTCTGTAAAAAAACCTGCTTATCGCAAAAAGGCGCGCTAATGATGGAAAAATGTTGGTTTGATAAAAAAAACGATTTTTTTTGTCAACCTGTAAACAGGATAATATTCCTATTTCCGAATGGTTTTTATAAGTTGTATAAAGTGTGTTAAGGGTATTGGGAGAAATTACAGTGTCAGGATTCAGAAATAAAAAATATTCTCCTTTTGCTTCTTTTGCTCCCATGTTGCATCCATTCGCAAAACCAGAATTAGTATTGTTTCTGATGAAAATAAAGTCTTTAAATTTATTTTGAAACGAATCAAACTTTCCATCATTCGAAAAATTATCAACAATGATTACTTCAAAATTTATTTTTGTTTTATCTATCGAAAGTAAGGATTCTAGACAGTTATGTAATGGCTTCCAACTTCGGTAGTTGACTATAATAATTGAAACGTCCATTATAAGATAGGATAAGTTTTTGATGAATTTGATCGTGTAAATTGAACTTATTTAATAAGGCTTAGTCGTATCGTTAATTATTGTCTATGAAAAAATCAATTTTGTCTTTAAATAGTTCTGGAGAAAGTTGTTGATACAAAGAGGTGTGGTTTTTCTTTATCTCATCGTGATTACTATCAGCAAATAGCTCAGGTTTGAAATCTTTTAAATGAACAGATATATTTTTTATTCCATCCTCAAAAGTTGCCCAAATTTTCTTTTCTACAAAAGGAGAAAAAATCGTAAAGGCAGGTTTAATTAATGCTTTGGCCATATTGATCGCTCCCCCATCGTTACCAATAATTAAATCACATTGATTCATTATAGCTATAAATGATCTCAAATCTTTACCAAATAAATCAAAATGTATTTTTTCTTGAGTCTCTTTTGAACAGGAATTGTAAATTGTCTTAGCGTCCTCAATTTGGCTTTCAAAGTAATTAAAAAGTATCGTTACATCTTTATGGTTTGCGACATATTCAACAACCTTCACCATGTATTCTAGAGGATAGGTTTTGTTTTTCTCACTTCCTAGTAGACTAATCATTATCGTTTTTTTGCTTCTGTTTATTTTGTGTTTTTCAAAAAGCAAAATTGTTGCTTCATTTTCTTCAGGACTCACAAATAATTTGGGATGGGGGTCTATTTTATTTTGATCTAGATTTAGTGGCTCCAATAATAAAAGCCTATTGTCAATGGCGAATCCATATTTTGGCGTGTCGGTATTTTCAAAACGTTTTAAATTATGTGTATAAAACAATTTAGTGTACCATTTGTGGTAAGCTATTTTAATATGGGAACCAGCAAACATTGTAATTAGATTTGTTTCCAATTTATTGTAAACATCAATTACAACATCATATTTTTTAGCTCTAATTTCAAAAATAAACCTAAATAGAGAGAAATAGTTTTTTCTAACTTTATGGGATAATGGTATTACGTTGTCAATATTTGGATTTCCGATTAAAACGTCAAGACTATTGGTATAACACATGTAATCAATTGTATATAAAGGAAATTGCTTTTTTAAATTATTACATATTATCGTACTTGTAAGCACATCACCAATTCTTTTTTGCTGAATAACTAAAATTCTCATATTGAATAAACTTAATTTGAGTGCTAAAATACAAAGTATTTATAGATATTTGTGGGAGCTAGATTATAAATGGAGTAATCTAGTTGGAAAAACTATATTTTTGTAGCAGCAAATAAATATTACGATGGCAATAAGTGGTTTGATTATTACTTTTAATGAGGAAAAAATGATAGGAAAGTGTATTGATGCACTTTTCAGAGTTTGTGATGAAGTAATTATAGTCGATTCTTTGAGTAAAGATAGAACAGTTGAGATAGCTAAAGCTAAAGGGGCAATAGTCATTGAACAGCCTTTTTTGGGAGATGGTCCTCAACGTACTCATGGTTTACCTTTTTGTAAAAATGATTGGATTCTTAATTTGGATGCTGATGAGTTTTTGGACGCAGATGCTGAAGATTTTATTTTAAAAGAGAAATACCTAAACGGGGATTATGATGCCTTTAGTTTTAGAATAAAAAATTTTTTGGGTGATAAGTTAATTGATTTTGCAGGTTGGTATCCAGATCATAAAGTACGGTTTTTTAATAAAAAGTCGGCAAATCCATCTGATTCAAAAGTGCACCAAACTATAGTTGCGACCAATGAAAAGAAAGTTGCCGTTCACATACTGCATTATGGCTGGGATTCTTTGGAACAAATTATTTCCAAAAAAAATCAATATTCAAGCTGGCATGCACAACAACTCTTTGATCAAGGAGTTAGAATATCAGGGTATAAACCAATTCTGAATGGGGCAGTTGCATTCATACGTTGTTACTTTTTTAAGAAAGGAATTTTGAATGGGCTAGACGGATTGACTATTTCTATGATTCAAGGTTTCTTTTCTTATATGAAATATGCCAAACTAATTAAAATTCAAAAAAAAAATAGTTGATGTTTTGAATTTTGGTTGATATAAAAAGAGGTCTTATTTTACAAAATAAGACCTCTTTTCTTTATAAAATAAAATGATTTTAAACCGCTACATCATATTCGCGTAAAGCGTTATTCAAAGATGTTTTTAAATCAGTAGATGGTTTACGAGTTCCAATAATTAATGCACAAGGCACTTGGAATTCGCCAGCAGCAAATTTCTTGGTATAACTTCCAGGAATTACTACCGAACGAGCAGGAACAAAACCTTTCATTTCTACAGGCTCATCACCAGTTACATCAATGATTTTTGTAGAAGCGGTCAAACAAACATTGGCACCCAGAACAGCTTCTTTGCCAACATGAACACCTTCAACTACAATACAACGAGAGCCTACAAAAGCACCATCTTCAATAATAACTGGAGCTGCTTGTAATGGTTCTAGTACTCCACCAATTCCAACACCACCGCTTAAGTGTACGTTTTTACCAATTTGAGCACAGCTTCCCACAGTTGCCCATGTATCTACCATAGTTCCTTCGTCTACATAAGCACCAATGTTTACATAACTTGGCATCATGATTACACCGCTGGAAATATAAGCACCATAACGAGCAGATGCTCCAGGGACTACGCGAACTCCTTTTTCGGCATAATCTCTTTTTAGCAACATTTTGTCGTTGTATTCAAAAATTCCTGCTTCCAATGTTTCCATTTTTTGAATAGGGAAATACATTACAACAGCTTTCTTTACCCATTCATTTACTTGCCAGCCATCGGCAACAGGCTCAGCAACACGTAATTTTCCTGTATCTAATAATTCTATAACTTCTCTGATAGCGTCAGTAGTTTTTGTTTCTTGAAGCAAAGCACGGTTTTCCCAAGCTTGCTCTATTATTGTTTGTAATGGATTCATATGAAGATAATATTTGATTTTTATTGGAACATGGTATCGCCATTCTAACTGTATTTTTGGTTGGGAATCATGGCGATTTCAATTTTGATAGATTTTTGGCAAAGATACCATTTTTAACCAATAGCAAAAAAGAGAAATTGTATGGAAAATGTTATAGATTTAACTTGTGAATGTTTAATTGTCTTAAATTTGACAAACGAAAAAAAACAAGGTATATAATACGACTATTCCTTTTTCCTTGTTGTTCAGAATTGGAAAATTAAAATAGTTACCTTTGATAAAAAAATAAAATGCCAAGAATACTCTCCATAGATTACGGACAAAAACGAACAGGAATAGCAGTTACCGATGAATTGCAAATTATTGCTTCGGGATTGACTACGATTCCATCACCAACCGCAATTGCTTTTTTAAAAGATTATTTTGCTAAAGAAAAAGTAGAAGCGGTACTTATTGGCGAGCCCAAACAAATGAATGGAGAACCTTCTGAAAGTGCCTCAATAATCAAAGGATTTGTAACTCATTTTACCAATCATTTTCCGGATATGAAAGTCATTCGTGTTGATGAGCGTTTTACTTCCAAAATGGCTTTTCAAACAATGATTGATAGCGGTCTCAGTAAAAAACAGCGTCAAAACAAAGGTCTAATTGATGAAATTTCGGCCACTATCATGCTTCAGGATTATTTGAATCGAAAATAGTAATCTTAATTTAACAAACTGTTATGTTTTTTGGGTGTTTTGTAACCAAAAAATAATTTTTTTTTGTGGTTTTTAGAGTTAATTTTGCAACTTCTTAAAAAACACAAAAATGTCCGATACAACAATACGATCCAATTCAGATGTAGTTTTAATTGGAGCTGGAATTATGAGTGCTACTCTAGGTTTAATTTTAAAAGAATTACAACCTGATTTAAAGATTGATATTTACGAAAGATTAGATGTTGCAGCGGCAGAAAGTTCTGACGCATGGAATAATGCAGGAACAGGACATTCCGCTTTTTGTGAGCTTAATTATACTCCGGAAAGTGCCGATGGAACAATAAATCCAAATAAAGCCATTAGTATTGCCGAACAATTTGAGGTTTCAAGACAATTTTGGGCTTATTTGGTCAAAGACGGAAAACTTCCAACTCCAGAAGATTTTATAAAAAGTATTCCTCACATAAGTTTTGTTTGGGGTGATAAAAATGTTGACTTTCTAAAAAACAGGTTCAAAGCTTTGCAATCAAATCCTCTTTTTGCCGAAATGATTTTTAGTACTGATGTTTCCGAATTGCAAAAATGGATGCCGTTAGTAATGGAAGGCAGAAATCCAGATGAGAAAGTAGCCGCAACTTCAATGAAAATTGGTACTGATGTGAATTTTGGTACATTGACCAGAAACATGTTGGCTTATTTGACAAAATTGGACAATGTTACCATACACTACAGCCATGAAGTTAAAAAATTAAAACAACGCGAAGACAAATCTTGGAGAATAAAAATCACTGACTTGGCTTCCGGTCAAAAGAAAAAAGTATATACCAAATTTGTTTTCATAGGTGCTGGTGGAGGTTCATTGCCATTATTGGAAAAAGCAAATGTGCCCGAAGGAAAAGGATACGGAGGTTTTCCTGTTAGCGGACAATGGCTAAAATGCACAAATCCTGAAGTAATTGCAAAACACCAAGCTAAAGTATATGGAAAAGCGAGTGTAGGTGCGCCACCAATGTCTGTTCCTCATGTTGATACCCGAATGATTGATGGAGAGAGAGCATTACTTTTTGGACCGTTTGCAGGATTTTCTACGCGGTTCTTAAAAAACGGCTCTTATTCAGATTTGCCTTTGTCTATAAAAGCAGACAATGTAATTCCGATGATTGTTGCTGGGTATAAAAACATCCCGCTTACCAAATATTTGATTGAGCAAGTGCGTCAATCTCCAAAAGACAGAATGAACGCCTTGCGCGAATATGTTCCTAACGCCAGAACCAAAGATTGGAAACTGGAAAGAGCAGGACAACGAGTTCAAGTTATTAAGAAAGACGAAGAGCTAATTGGGAAATTGGAGTTTGGTACAGAAATTATCAATACACACGATGGAACTTTGGCGGTTTTATTAGGAGCTTCTCCTGGAGCCTCGACCGCGGTTTCTATTATGGTTGAGTTGGTGAGCAAATGTTTCCCAGAGCAATTTAGTTCTCCAGAATGGCAGGAAAAAGTGAAAACTATGATTCCTTCTTTTGGTCAGTCTTTAAATGAAAATCCAGAGCTATTGGCAACTATTAGAAAAAATACAGCCGAAGTTTTAAAATTAAGCTAAACCGATTGTTAATTTTTGGAGCAATAGCATAAGGCTTTTTTAGTCACATAGAACCTGCTCTACACTATATCTTTGCTTTTTTAAAGAAAAAAAGCAAAGGATGCCGTTACGATCAGGGCTAAAGATGAAGATTTGGCATTTTTGCAATGATTTTCAATTAGAACAGGCTCAAGTTGATAAACACAAAAGGACAGTTTTTGGTTTCGAATAAAAGAAACCAAAAGCTGTCATTCTTTTTTTACTCAATCCTCCATTAGTTTTTTAGTGTTTTTTAAAATTCCCTCGGATAAATTGGTTAGCCAAATTAATTGCTCTATTACCAATTGTGCTTCCTGCATTTTTAAGGCAAAAGCTTCTTCGTCAATTGGATTTCCCTCTTTTAGTTCGCTTTCTCGAATGTTTTTTAATTCTATAAAACGATTAGCTAATTCTTCTTTTGTAATTTCATTCGAATCATTAACTAACTCTCCTTTTAAATAGGCAATCGCCTGCTCTAAGTTTTTAACCACTTTTTCGACAACAATTGTCAAGGCTTTGGAAGAAGGTGTTGTTTTGTGGGATTGAATATAAGTTCCTAAAGAGGCTGTCGATGAAAGCAAGGAATGATTCAGTTCTGTTAATTTATATAGAAGAACTATTTTTTTTTGTTTTGATTTTGGTTCTTGTGACATTCTTTGAAACGAAGCCATCAGGTTTCCAACTTCAATAAATGCATTTTTTCTTGCCAAACGGTATGAGGTCGTAACTTCCCCTTTTTGGGTATAAAAAATAAAAATTTCTTTCAAATAATCTCGATTGGCAATAATAGATTTTTTTAAGTATTCCGGGGCTTTGATGTATTCCCAGGATGGCCATAAAAAATGATTGGCCAAATAAGCGAGCAATGCTCCCGTTAGAGTGTCCGCAATTCTAAATTGGATGACATTTAAAAAATCAGGTGATAAAATTCCATGCAAGAATACAATATACATGGTTACAAAAGTGGCACTTACAGTGTAATTGGTCTGTGTGAAAGAAAATCCAAGCAGCATGCATAATATTGCCAAAATGCTTAATAAAAAATGAGTAGGCATTAAGGATAAAATGCTGAATGCAATGATACCGCCAATGACAGTCCCAATAACACGTTGTATGGATCGCTGTTTGGTTAACCCGTAACCCGGTCTCATGATGATGATGATAGTCATCAAAATCCAGTATTCGTTTTGAAATGCCAGAAATTTACCTATAATACCTCCAAAAATAAGAGCAACCGTTAATCGTAAGGAATGTCTAAATATAGTAGACGAAAAACTTATATTTTGAATAAATGTACTTATTGGGTAGTATTGGGGAGTTAAAAATTTTTCTAAATCTTTATCTTTTCCCTTAAAGTCGTAAGTGTTCGATACTGAGGTGAAAGCGCGTTCAATTACTTTGATTTTTTCAATTTGTTTCTCTGCGTATTCCATCATGGTTTTTAGCATCAAAACACCCTCAGAAGCTTCTGCTTTTCCTAACTCGTTTTCGTACTCAATTATAGCAGTTTCTAGAGCTAATAGATGGTTGGATAATTTATGCTTGGGGATATAATTGGTTCTTTTTTCAATGTTTTTCGATAATTGTTTTAACGTTGAAGCCAAATTGTAAGCCAAATATTGGTAAGTGGCTAATGTTTTGGGATGCTTTTCAAATTTTTGATGCAATCGATTATGGTCGAATGAAGTTGATAGCGCTAACTCCAATATTTCTACCAAGGAAATAAATACAATTAGCATTTTTCTATTTTGGTTGGAAGAGACAGCATTTATTTGTTTTCCAATAAGTACTCTTCTAATATTATGATGAATGTCATTGAGTTCGACTTGTAAATGCAGTTGTTTTTCTAGAATTACTTTTCTGTCGGCAATGCTGTTCCATAAATCTCCTCTTAGTTTTAAGTATTTGGATGTTAATTTGATGCATTCCGCAACTTGTAGTTCGGCGTAGCGATAAGGTCTTAAGTAATGAAACAGCAATGAAATGACTAGGTAAAACAAACCCCCAGCAAGTATTAATGCCGAATGTTGAACCATTTCCATTCCCGTATGCAAATGGGAAAAAGATAATGATACCGATAATAAAGCAGAAAAGGATGTGAAAGTAGCTCTTTGTCCGTAGACAGATAACATAGCTAATATGAATACCAATATGGAGAAAAAAGGATAGAAAATAAAAGGAATGGGGTAGGTAAGATTGATTAATAAATTGACTCCCGCTATTAGAAAAGCGGTGACAATAATTCCGTTTATCTTATGCTTTAAACTACTTGGAATGTCACTAGGATAAGTCAAAAAAGCACCTAATGCAATGACAAAACCAATTTCAAAAAGGCCAAAATAGGTAAATATCAATACGGGAAGAACTGCTGATATAGTTGCTTTTAATGCATTTGTGAAATAAGTGCTATCAGTGAATTTTTCTATTTTGGTAATCATGGAATTTCATTTAATACAAAGATAAGTTATAAATGGCTTCGTAAGATTTTATATAACCTATCAATACAATTGTACAAAAATATGCTAATTATCAAATGTAGATTATTCATTATCTATTTTTTTACTACTTTTGCCAACTTAATAAAGTGGATTTTTTCCTTTATTTGCGCTAGGTATTAATAAAAATAAATCAAATGATATTACCAATTATAGGATATGGTGATCCTGTTTTAAGGAAAATAGGGGAGGAACTTACTCCAGATTATCCAAATTTAAAAGAAATTATTGCAAACATGTATGAAACCATGTATAATGCAAGTGGAGTTGGTCTTGCTGCGGAGCAAGTGGGGTTGTCATTGCGATTGTTTGTTATTGATACGACTCCATTTAGTGATGATGAGGATTTGGAAGATAAGGAACAAAATAAATTGAAAGGTTTCAAAAGAACTTTTATCAATGCTAAAATCATAAAAGAAGAAGGTGAAGAATGGGCTTTTAATGAAGGTTGTTTAAGTATTCCTGATGTACGTGAAGACGTATACAGAAAACCAACAATTACCATTGAATATTGTGAAGAAGATTTTGTGATGAAAACCGAAGTTTTTGATGGTTTGATTGCCAGGGTTATTCAACACGAATACGATCATATCGAAGGGATTTTATTTACAGATAAAATATCATCTTTGAAAAAGCGTTTGATCCAAAAAAAATTAAAAAACATCACCGAAGGGAAAACATTTCAAGATTATAGAATGAAGTTTTTCGCCAAAAAGGGGAGGTAATTTTTAAGTAAGCAGTTAGCAGTAGTAAGTATTCAGATTTTTAATAAAGAATAAATAAAAAAAATAAAAATGAGTTTAGAGAAAATATTATCGATTTCAGGGAAACCAGGTTTATATGTTTTAAAAGTACAGACACGTACAGGTTTTGTTGCTGAGTCATTATTGGATGGGAAAAAAATCACGGTAAGTTTGAAAAGCAATGTAAGTCTGTTGTCTGAAATTTCTATTTATACTTATGAAGGTGAAAAACCTTTGGCTGAAATTATGCAAAGCATTGCCAAAAAAGAAAACAATGGACAAACGATTTCACATAAGGAAGATAATGCTACTTTGTTGTCTTATTTTAGAGAAGTATTGCCGGAGTATGATGAAGAAAGAGTTTATGCATCTGATGTAAAGAAAATAGTTAATTGGTACAACATGCTTCAAGAAAAAGGTTTACTTGTTTTTGATGCCCCAGTTGTTGTGGAAGAAGCTGCTCCAGTTGCAGAAGAGGTTGTTGCCGAAAAGAAAGCGCCTGCTAAAAAAGCAAAAGCTAAAAAAGAGTAATTTTAAAGTTATTCAAAATATATTTTAATCCTGTCAAGATTTTTCCTGACAGGATTTCTTATTTTTACAATTATTGCGTTTAGTCAAAAGCTAAACTTTTAAACTTAATAACCTATCTAAACTTTTCTAATGGACACTAAACAAAAACAACTCCAAGCCTTCGAACGATTATTGAATATTATGGACGATTTGCGTAAAAAATGCCCTTGGGATAAAAAACAAACCATGCAAACGCTTCGTCATCTTACCATTGAAGAAACTTATGAATTGGGAGATGCCATATTGGATAATGATTTAAATGAAGTAAAAAATGAATTAGGGGATTTATTGTTGCATATTGTTTTTTATGCCAAAATCGGCAGCGAAACGAACGATTTTGATATGGCAGACGTTTGTAATGATATTTGCGAAAAACTCATTCACAGGCATCCTCATATTTACGGAGATGTAGTTGTTAAGGATGAAGAAGAAGTAAAACAGAATTGGGAAAAACTAAAACTAAAAGAAGGAAAAAAATCCGTTTTGGAAGGAGTTCCTAGAAGTCTACCAGCTCTTGTGAAAGCCAGTAGAATTCAGGACAAAGTTAAAGGAGTGGGATTTGATTGGGAAGAACCGCATCAAGTTTGGGATAAAGTCCAGGAAGAACTGCAGGAATTACAAGATGAGGTGGTTGCCGGAAACCAGGATAAAATGGAATCCGAGTTTGGGGATGTTTTATTCTCGATGATAAATTACGCTCGCTTTTTGAATATTAATCCTGAAGACGCATTGGAACGAACCAACAAAAAATTCATTAAGCGCTTTCAATACTTGGAAAGTAAAGCCGATCAACTAGGAAAGCCCTTGATGGATATGACTCTTGCCGAGATGGATGTCTTTTGGAATGAAGCGAAGAAGCTTTAGGTTCAAGCAGTATTTAGAACGCAGTAAAAGATTACTTTAATCAGCAATCTTTTTTAATTTATTAATGTCTTTTAAAACAATTTTTTTACCCACCAATTCAATCAACCCTAATTTATTGAAATCAGATAGTAATCGGATACAGCTTTCGGTTGCGGTGCCTATCATACTGGCCAATTCGTCTCTGGAAAGTTGTACTTTTAATGTCTTGTCAGTATTTGTTCCAAAGGTTTCATGAAGATAAATCAAAGTTTCGGCTAAACGTTCTTTTACGGATTTTTGGGCCATATTGACCATGTGGTCATCTGCCAATTTTAAATCACCGCAAATTGTTTTCATAACATTCATCGAAAACTGATTGTTTTTATCGAAGAATCCTAAGATTTCAGTTTTTGGAATAAAACAAACTTGCATATCTTCTAGAGCGATGGCACTCAAATTAGCCGGTTCGTCGCTTATCATGGAACGTTGTCCCAATAATTCTCCTTTAGTGACCAATTTTACAATCTGGTCTTTTCCGTTAGGACTTAATTTGGTCATTTTACATATCCCGTCCTTAACGCAAAAAATACCGTTTACATTTTCTCCTTCCGCAAATATAGTTTCTCCTTTTTTTATAGTTTTAGAGGTTTTGCATTCTGCAATTTTAATAAGTTCGTCTTTATTTAGCGCTTTCAAAGAACTAAACTCTCTCACGATACATTGTTCACATTTACTCATAATGGAATTGGATTTTCACGTACAAAGTTATACATTTATATGATAAATATCATAGTTGAGACATATTCAATTTGTGAATTTTGTATCTGTTTAATCACCCCCCTAATTTATGGAGAAAAATAACTGTTTTCATTGCGGTTTAGATATAGTAAAAGAAGAACAAATTGTTTTTGACGAAAAAGATTTTTGTTGCAATGGATGTAAAACTGTTTACGAAATTTTCAGCCTAAATGATTTAACCTGTTATTATGATTTTGAGAAATCACCAGGTGCCACTCCACAAGATATTAACGGAAAATATGATTTTTTAGACAATGAAAGTATCGTTTCAAAATTATTGGAATTTCAAGAAGATTCAACCGCTATTATTTCACTTAGCATTCCTCACATACATTGTAGCTCGTGTATTTGGATTTTGGAAAATCTACAACGTCTTCAAAAAGGAATAAACACTTCGCAGGTTAATTTTCCTGAAAAGAAAGTCCGAATAAATTACAATCCCGAGATAGTTTCTTTAAAAAACATTGTTTATTTATTAAGCTCAATAGGGTATGAGCCTTACATCAGTTTAGATAATTATGAAACGGGAAAAAATAATGTTGACAGAAGTTTGACTTACAAACTCGGAGTTGCTTTCTTTTGTTTTGGAAATATCATGTTGCTTTCTTTTCCGGAGTATTTTGAAGTAAAGGAATTTTGGTTGGATAATTACCGCCCATTTTTCAGGGGATTAATTTTCGCCTTGTCTTTACCTTCTTTCTTTTATTCGGCAAGTGGTTATTATGTTTCGGCCTATAAAAGTATTCGATCAAAAATGCTGAACATTGATATTCCTATTGCGTTAGGAATTGTCGTAATGTTTGTTCGAAGCACTTTTGATATTGTCATGAATTATGGTTCCGGTTTTTTTGACAGTTTGACCGGTTTAATCTTTTTCATGCTTTTGGGAAAGATGTTTCAAATCAAAACTTATAGTTTTCTTAGTTTCGAAAGAGATTTTAAATCCTATTTTCCAATAGCCATTACCAAAATAAATACAGACTCTACTGAAGAAAGTATTCCTGTTTATGAAATCGAAAAAGGTAATAGATTATTGATTCGTAACCAAGAACTGATTCCTGTTGATGGTGTTTTAATATCGGATAAAGCGGAAATTGATTACAGTTTTGTTACAGGTGAAGCCGTTCCAATAACCAAAAAATCGGGAGACAAAGTTTTTGCTGGAGGAAAACAAATAGGGAAAGTGATTGAAATGGAAGTGTTGCATTCGGTTTCCCAAAGTTATTTAACCCAACTATGGAGTAATGATGTTTTTCAGAAGAAGGTAGAACAAAAACACAAAACCATCACTGATAGCATTAGTCGTTATTTTACACCAATTCTATTGCTTATAGCATTTGCAGGATTTGGATATTGGATATTTTTTGATGCCAATACCGCTTTCAATGTTTTTACGGCTGTATTGATAGTCGCCTGTCCTTGCGCATTGGCATTGACTGCTCCTTTTACTATGGGGAATATGTTGCGAATTTTTGGCAATAAACATTTTTACCTCAAAAATGCTTTAGTAATTGAGCAATTGGCCAAAGTTGATACGATCGTTTTTGATAAAACAGGAACGATAACCACCAATGCAAAATCAAATATTTCCTATGAAGGTAAAATACTTGATGAATCCAATTTGGCAATATTAAAAAGTGTACTTCGTGCTTCAAATCATCCTTTGAGCAGAATGCTGTATGATTTTTTGCCTGAAACCAAAAGATTGAAATTGGACGAATTCGAAGAGATAACAGGAAAAGGAATTCAAGCGTTGATTGACGGAGTTTCGATACAAATAGGATCTGCTAATTTTATTGTTGAAAACAGGGAAGACGAAATCAAGCAAACGACTGTTCATATAAAAATTGGTGAGGAATATTACGGTAAATATATTTTTAACAATCAATATCGAGAAGGTTTATCCGAGTTGTTTGGTAAACTTAGCGCTGAATATCAGCTGAAAGTTTTATCGGGTGATAATGAAGGGGAACGTAGTCTGCTGGAATCGATTTTGCCTAAGGGCACACAAATGATTTTTAATCAAAAACCCGAACAAAAACTTGAGTTTATAAAAGCTCTGCAAGAACAAGGCAAAAATGTAATGATGGTAGGAGATGGGCTTAATGATGCCGGTGCTTTGGCACAAAGCAACGTCGGAGTTTCCATATCCGAAAATGTGAATGTTTTTTCTCCTGCCTGTGATGCAATTTTGGACGCAAAACAGTTTCAAAAGTTGCATTATTTTTTAAAATTATCCAAAAAAGCCATCACGACCATCAAAATGAGCTTCACTTTGTCACTTTTATACAATGTAGTTGGATTGTCTTTTGCCATTACAGGAAACCTCTTGCCATTAGTTGCTGCGATTATTATGCCGTTGAGTACCATTACGATAGTAAGTTTTGTCACAATAATGAGTAATTATTATTCGCGGAAAATAAAATAGTTTAACAGGGAATTGTTTAGTTTTTTTTCATATTTTTAACATATTACATTAAATATGATAATTGTCATTTTTTGTAAATAGTGATACCTATAATTTTGTTAACTTAATATTAAGATTATGAGTGTAATTTATTTGCTTATTGCTATTAGTATTTTCGTCGCGATTGGATTTTTTATTGCATTTGTTTTTGCTGTAAAATCAGGTCAATATGATGATGACTATACACCATCGGTCAGAATGCTTTTTGACGATGAATTGATTAAATCTTCCCAAAAGAAATCAGAAATTAAGAGTTAAATTACTCTTTAATCTTTTTAACAATTACCAATTTTAAACAACTTTAAAAACAATTATAAATATGGAAATGGAACAATTTTATTATGACAACAAAATTGTAAAGAAGTTCATTTATGCTACCATACTATTTGGAGTAGTGGGAATGTTAGTGGGTCTTATATTGGCTACGATGTTCCTTTTTCCAAACATGACCGAAGGTATTTCATGGTTAAGTTTTGGTAGATTGAGACCTTTACATACCAATGCAGTAATTTTTGCCTTTGTTGGTAACGCAATGTTTGCGGGTGTTTATTATTCGCTTCAGCGATTACTAAAAGCCAGAATGTATAGTGATTTCTTGAGTAACCTGAATTTTTGGGGTTGGCAATTAATTATTGTTGCAGCTGCAATTTCACTTCCATTGGGATATACATCTTCAAAAGAATATGCCGAATTGGAATGGCCTATAGACATTGCTATTGCTTTAATATGGGTAGCTTTTGGGATCAACATGATTGGTACGATGTTGAAAAGGAGAGAGCGTCATTTATATGTTGCCATTTGGTTTTACTTAGCCACATTTATTACGGTTGCCGTTTTACATATTTTTAATAGTTTGGAGTTGCCTGTTTCTGCTATGAAAAGTTATTCTGTTTATGCAGGAGTTCAGGATGCGTTAGTACAGTGGTGGTACGGTCATAATGCTGTTGCCTTTTTCTTGACGACACCATTTTTAGGGTTAATGTATTATTTTGTGCCTAAAGTAGCCAATCGTCCTGTGTACTCTTATAGATTGTCAATTATCCATTTTTGGTCGTTAATATTTTTATATATCTGGGCAGGTCCTCACCATTTGTTGTATTCTGCTTTGCCTAACTGGGCTCAAAATTTAGGAGTTGTATTCTCTGTAATGTTGATTGCGCCATCTTGGGGAGGTATGATTAACGGACTTCTGACCTTAAGAGGCGTTTGGGATAAAGTTCGTGAAGAACCAGTATTGAAGTTTTTTGTAGTTGCCATGACAGGTTACGGTATGGCAACTTTTGAAGGACCAATGCTTTCTCTTAAAAATGTAAATGCTATAGCACACTATACAGACTGGATTATTGCCCACGTTCACGTTGGAGCATTAGCTTGGAATGGTTTTATGGCTTTTGGTATTATTTATTGGTTGATTCCAAGAATGACAAAGACTACTTTATATTCTACCAAATTGGCTAATTTCCATTTCTGGGTTGGAACATTAGGAATTATATTATATGCATTACCGATGTATTTGGCTGGTTTCTTGCAAGCTTCTATGTGGAAGCAATTCAATCCGGACGGAACCTTAACCTATGGTAACTTCCTTGAAACCGTTACTCAAATCATGCCAATGTATTGGATGAGAGCAATTGGAGGATCTATGTATTTGGTAGGAATGTTAACATTGGTTTACAATATTATCCAAACAGTTAGAGCAGGTCAAGAAGTTGAAGATGAATTGGCGGAAGCTCCTGCATTGCAAACGATTAGTTCTGGAAGACTTAGAGGAGAGAAATACCATTCTTGGTTGGAAAGAAAACCAATCAAAATGGCCATATTTGCTACAATAGCTATATTGATTGGTGGAATTATTCAAATTGTTCCAACGATTATGGTGAAATCAAATATTCCAACAATTGCAAGTGTTAAACCGTATTCTCCGTTAGAATTAGAAGGACGTGATTTATACATTCGTGAAGGTTGTGTGGGTTGTCACTCTCAATCAGTTCGTCCTTTTAGAAGTGAAGTAGAGCGTTATGGACCACAATCCAAAGCAGGAGAATTTGTATATGACCATCCATTTTTATGGGGATCGAAACGTACTGGTCCGGATCTGTTAAGAGTAGGTGGAAAATACAATGACAATTGGCATTTTAATCACTTTTGGAGTCCTCAAAGTATTTCTGCGGGTTCTATTATGCCAAGCTACAAATGGTTGTTTGACAACAAAGCTATGGATATTTCGATGACCGAAAAGAAAATGAAAGCGATGGTTACTCTTGGTGTTCCTTATTCTGATGCTCAAGTTGCAAACGGATTGAAAGATCTAAGAACACAAGCTATTGCAATTGAAGAAAGCCTTAAAAATGATCCAGATTTTGTAAAAAGTTATGAGGATAGCAAGAAAAAAGCTTTGGCTAAAGGTGAAAAATTCGTTCCTATGAATGAAAGAGAAATTGTGGCAATGATTGCTTACATACAAAGACTAGGTACTGATATTAAAGTTAAAGAATAATAAAAAAGTAAGCGTTATGTTCGAACAAATAAAACACAATATGGAGACCATTGCAGGTGTAGCAATTTTTCCAATAGTATCGTTGCTGATTTTCTTTTTCTTTTTTCTTGGCTTAGGACTTTGGGTTTATTCCTATAAAAAAGAGACGATAGACGAAATAAGTCAAATCCCATTAGAAGATTAAATTGTACAATTTCAAAAAATATAAATAATGAAAAAATTAATTCCACCTTATATAAGAGTTCTTTTCATATTTTTCTCAGTCTTAGGATTGATGGAATATTTTATAGACTCTGGAGATCGTCCTGCTTTTATAAAGTATCCAATGGTTGCAGTCTTTTTATTTGTATTGCTTTTCCTTTTGATTGCAATCGAAATAACATTGAATGCTGTTAACACAATTACTTATAGATTGTTAACAGACGAAGAGAAAGCAAAACTAGCTCATGAAGATAGTTTAAGTTTGAAAGATAAAATTTGGTACAAAAACTTAATGCAACGTTTGACAAGAACAGTGCCAATTGAAGACGAAAAACAATTATTGATGGATCATGATTATGATGGAATCAAGGAATTGGATAACAATTTGCCGCCATGGTGGGTCTATTTATTCTATGCCTGTATTATTTTTGCTGTAATATATTTGGTTCGTTTTGAAATAATGGGTGCGCCAGACCAAGAAGCTGAATTGAAAAGTGAAATGGCTCAAGCCAAAATTGAAGTGGCCGAATACATGAAAACAGCTCCCGATTTGATGGATGAAAAAACAGTAACTTTGTTGACAGATCCCGCTGATTTAAATGCAGGAAAAGCTATATTTACTACGAACTGTGTAGCTTGTCATAGAGCTGATGCAGGAGGGCAAATTGGGCCTAACTTAACAGATGATCATTGGATATTGGGTGGTGGAATTAAAAACTTATTTCATACAATTACTAATGGTGGTCGAGATGGTAAGGGAATGATTGCTTGGAAAGGAACTTTAAAACCGAAGGAAATTCAGGCGGTTGCAAGTTATGTTATCTCTTTAAGAGGAAGTAATCCTAAAGATCCAAAAGCACCAGACGGAGAAATTTGGGTTGATGAGAATGCTCCAGCAAGTGCTGCTGCCCCTGCGGTAGATAGTACACAAGTAAAATAATAATTTAACGATATATTAGAATGAAGAGCTTTGTCAAAAATCAATACTTTTGAGAAAGCTCTTTTTTAGTATTTTAAAAATAGAAAAATGTCAAGTAATCTAGACGAATCTTTCAGAGATACCATTGGGACTATTGATAAGGAGGGTCATAGAAAATATATTTATCCCAAAAAGCCTTCTGGTAAGTTTTACAAATATAGAAAGTGGGTCAGCTATTTTTTATTGATTATTCTCGTTGCTAATCCTTTCATAAAAATAAACGGTAATCAATTTATGATGTTCAATGTTTTGGAACGTCGTTTTAATATTTTTAGCTTTCCTTTTTGGCCACAGGACTTCTATATTTTTGTTCTGTTTATGGTTATTGGAGTTGTATTTGTTATTTTATTTACGGTTATTTTTGGGCGAATATTTTGTGGCTGGATTTGTCCGCAGACTATTTTTATGGAAATGGTTTTTCGTCGTATAGAATATTGGATAGAAGGGGATAGGGGAGCACAAATCCGCCTAGAGAAACAAGAATGGAATGGAGAGAAAATTAGAAAGAAAGCTTTAAAATGGTTTGCGTTTCTAGTGATTTCGTTTCTAATTGCCAATGTGTTTTTAGCTTATCTTATCGGTAGCGATGAATTATTTCGTTTAATTGAAGACGGACCTTTAGCCCATTCGAGTAGTTTTGTGTCATTGTTGATTTTTACGGGTGTTTTCTATTTTGTTTTTGCTTGGTTTAGAGAACAAGTTTGTATTATTGCTTGCCCTTATGGAAGGTTGCAAGGAGTTTTATTGGACAAAAAATCAATAAATGTTGCTTATGATTTTGTTCGTGGTGAGAAAGAAGTTGGTAGAGCCAAATTCAATAAACAGGAAGACAGGGCAGCTTCGGGAAAAGGTGATTGTATAGATTGTAAACAATGTGTACATGTTTGTCCAACGGGTATTGATATTCGTAATGGAGTTCAGCTCGAATGTGTAAATTGTACCGCTTGTATTGATGAATGCGATACAATAATGGAAGGTGTTGGGTTGCCTAAAGGACTTATTCGATACGCCTCTGAAGATGAAATTGAAACCAAAGCGAAATTTAAGTTCACCGCTAGAATGAAAGGTTACACAGCAATATTGGTCATTTTAGTTGGTGTACTTACAGGTTTGCTGTTTTTAAGAACCGAAGTCGAAGCCACCATTTTGAGATTACCAGGTCAATTGTTTCAACATAAAGGGGATAATATCAGTAACATATATACTTTTAAGATTATCAATAAGACGAATCATGATATTAAGGATATGAATTTTAAATTGGTTGGAATTAAAGGTACTTTAAAAGTAGTTGGTGTTCAGGAATTACAAGTTCCAAAACGAGGAATGACGAGCGGAACTATGTTTATCGAAATCAATAGGTTTTTGTTGGAAAGTGATAGAACTAAATTGGAAATTGATCTCTATGAGGGAAATAAAAAAATTGAAACAACATACACTAATTTTTTAAGCCCCCGTAGTTTTGATTAGCTAAAGTACATTTTAAAAAAAAGTAATTTAATTAGAAGAAATCTTTAAAAAGAATAAAAATGAAAATTAATTGGGGAACTTATATCGTGATTGCTTTCGCTTTGTTTATAAGCTTCATTATGTATTTTGTGGTAAAAGTGCAGTCAGATAGTAAGTATGATAATGATTTGGTGGTCGAAGAGTATTATAAACATGATGTTCATTTTCAAGATGAAATGGCACGCATCCAAAATGCTCATGATTTAAAGTCGAAGCCTGTAATTACTGTCGGCGCTAATGGTATTACGATTGTTTTTCCCGCTGATTTCAAACCTGCAGCTATCAAAGGAACTGTTGCTTTATATAGACCTTCCAATAAGAAATTTGATTTTCAATTGCCACTTTCGTTTACTGATTCAGCCTCATTATTTATTGCAAAGGATAAGCTAATTGGTGGTGAATGGGATATCAATATGGAATGGAAATATAAAGGAAAGTCTTATTTGACCAAACAAGAGATTTATATTAAATAGAAAAGAAATAGAGAAGAAAAATTAGTTTCAAATCATTTCACTCTAAAATCTGCAATCTAAAATCACAATGTTTTACACCGCTTTTTTATTTGGTTTAATCAGTAGTTTTCACTGCATAGGAATGTGCGGTCCTATTGCTATGATGTTGCCTGTAGAGCGAAATAATCCAGCCAAAAAAGCAATTCAAGTCATCACTTATCATTTGGGACGGTTAACGGCTTATGGGAGTATAGGTTTGCTTTTTGGATTGTTGGGAAGAGGTTTGTTTTTGGCAGGAATTCAACAGCAACTTTCTATTTTTATTGGGGTGGCTATGATTTTGGTGATTCTGATTCCCGAAAAGATTTTTGCCCAATATAATTTTTCGAAACCGGTTTACGGTTGGATTTCAAAGATTAAGCAAAGTCTAGGTAGTCATTTCAAAAACAAAAGTTTCAAATCGCTTTTTATTATTGGTTTGCTCAATGGGTTTTTGCCCTGTGGGATGGTTTATGTGGCTCTATTTGGTGCAATTGCAATGCAAAGCGCCGGTTTTGGAGTTTTATATATGTTGCTTTTTGGTTTAGGAACCGTGCCTTTGATGAGTTTGGTGGTATATATTAATTCGTTTATCACTGTTCCCATTCGAAATAGAATTCAAAAAATAATTCCTTATGTTGGGATTGTAATAGGTGTATTATTTATTCTAAGAGGGCTTGGGCTTGGGATTCCTTATGTTTCTCCCTCGAATATGAGTTTGTTTGTACAAGAAAAAGCCAATTGTCATTAATTGGCTTTTTTTTGGTATCTCGAATAATATTGAATGTTTAAAAATTCCCTGTTTTTGCGTGAGTGATGGCAGTGGAGCTCTTTTTTTTGATTCCTTTTTTGAGGAATCAAAAAAAAGCGGGAACGTACAGCACGACCCGCAGTTTTTACGGAGGGGCACGCCCAAAAGAGCTTTAAAAAACAGGTGAATTAAATTAATATGATATTCTTTTAAGATATCCTTAGTTTTCTTTTAAATGGTCATTGAAAATAATGCTGTCTCTGGCGCTTTTCTTTTTAATCTTAAATCGAAGGCCATGCAAATGTTACGAACATATGCTTTCCCTTCTTCCGTAACAATTATTTTGTTGTCACCTATAATCAATAAGCCATCGTTTTCCATTTCTTTTAGCTGAAATACAATTTCTGGGATTTCAGAAACATAATTTGCTGAATCCTCCCAACTGGTTTCAAATTGGCACATTAGATTTAAAATGTGTTTCCTGATAATTAGATCTTCAGTAGATAATAAATGCCCTCTATAAATAGGTAATTCGTCTGATTCTAGTACTTTGTAATACTCTTCTATGGTTTTGACATTTTGGGCAAAGCTGTACCAGCTGTCGCTTATGGAGGAAACGCCTAAACCAATCATCAATTGAGTTTTGGAGGAACTATAGCCCATGAAGTTTCTGTGTAATTTTTTGTCTTCAAACGAATGATATAAACTGTCCGATTTTAAGGCAAAATGATCCATTCCGATTTCATAGTACTCATTTTCAAAAAGCAGTTCTTTTCCAACTTCGTATAATTTTCTTTTGGCGTCGTCTTTAGGAATATCTTCATCATGAAATCCACGTTGTCCATTTCCTTTTATCCACGGCACATGGGCATAACTATAAAATGCCAAACGATCTGGTTGTAAGGAGTTTGTCTTTTCGATAGTATCTACGATATCTTCAACTTCTTGAAAAGGCAATCCAAAAATAATGTCATGACCTATTGAAGTATAACCAATTTCTTTTGCCCAAAAAGTAACCTTAGCAACATTGTGAAAAGGCTGTATTCTATGAATGGCTTTTTGTACTTTTTCAGAATAATCCTGTACCCCAAAACTCACTCTTCTAAAACCCAAATCATATAGCTTTTTCAAATGGGCAAGAGTAGTATTATTGGGATGTCCCTCAAAACTGAATTCATAACCTTCAGCTTTTTCGGCAAGCGAGAATATTCCGTTTATTAATTTTTCAAGGCTTTCTATGGAGAAAAATGTTGGTGTTCCTCCGCCCAAGTGGATTTCTTTAATTTTGGGTTTTTTGCCCAAGATATTACGGTATAGTGTCCATTCTTTTAGAACGGCATCAATATAAGGATTTTCAGCATTGTGGTTTTTGGTGATGCGTTTGTTGCAACCGCAAAAGGTGCATAAGCTTTCGCAAAAAGGCAGATGAATGTATAAACTAATGCCTTCTTCGTCATTACTTTCCTGAAATGATTTTTTTAGGGTTTGTATCCAAGTTTCAATAGTAAATCCTGACTCATCCCAATATGGAACCGTAGGATAACTTGTATAACGTGGCCCAGGAACATTGTATTTTTGAATAAGTGAGGTCTTCATAAATATGCATTTTATATGATGTCAAAATTAAGGTGACTTTTTTAGGATTAAAATGATATTTATCATATTCGTTTATAGTCATATACAAACAAAGAGGTTCATTCGAACCTCTTTGTGGAGTTTTTTATAGACTTTCATTAATTAAACCGACCCATTTTTTTGCCAGTTTATGGTCTTCAAACAAACAATTGAAATCTAAAAAATGATTTTCGATATTATAGATTGGAATCATTTCTTTCTTCATGGTGTTCTTATGAACCAGTTCTATTTCGACTTTTTCCATTGTGCCTAATCTGCTTCTGGTAGTTTCCAGTAGAGTACACAGAATAATGTTTGTTAAATCCACAAAATAAACTGTTTCTTTCTTATAACTGAAATCAATAAATAGAAAGCCTTTATTCTTCTGGTCTATGGACAGAATTTTTTTGTTCTGTGTTTCGGTTATTTCAAAATTATAACGATTGTTTTGGCTGTATTGTTTCTTTATCTCTTTTATTTTTGCTCTATTCGTTATATTGGAACGGAAGACTAAAGTTAACGGAATACCTATTAAAATTGTGATTATAAGACCTATTATGGTTACTGATGTGTCCATTTTTTATTTTTTTTGTAATTATATATAATGATTTATTTTCTTGATTCAGATGAAAACAAGAAGGATTTAAAAGTTATTTTAACTTTTATAATACGGAATCATGATATTAAATCACCAAAAATAATGGAAGGGGAAAAGTAAAATCGAGATTTTTCTACATCGATCGATGTCTTGATCTGATAAAACTATTTTAAGATTACTTTCTTTAAAACTTGAAAATAATGGAAGTGTCGTATTGGAGTCGTCTATATTGACTGGAATACGGTTGTTGTGTTTTAGGTCAGGATTGTTTCTTTCTATACTGGGTTGGACGAAATGAGAAATGCTTAAACTTTCTTTACTGAATGAAGTGTTGTTATCCTTTCTAAAAGAAATGGTAGCATCGTGATTTGCACTATAGGCAAAACTGAACTGAATCAGTAACCCTGTAAATACGATAAATTTCCAAAACTTTCTCATATTGCAAAAATAGAGAATAGGTTTTTGTTTAAGGAGTGTATTATGGTAAATGAAAGTTAAAATTAACCCGTTGGGTGAAATTAAAATGAATAAAAAAAATGAACCACATAGAGACATAGATTTATAATTAGTGCCAAAGAATAGCTAGAAAATAGTACCATTTTTTCTCATAGATTACTATGTGAAAAGTAAAACGTCTATCAAACGCTTTAAATTATTACTATTTTCTATGTTTCTATGTTGTTAAAACAATTTCACCCAACGGGTTAAAATTATATATTTTATAAAAAAAGCCTCAAACTTATTAAGGTTTGAGGCTTTGTATCTATTTGTGAATTTAAACTTATTCGATGTTTAAATTTCTCAATTGTTTTAGTTTTTCTTTCCAAACATCTAAGCTTTCTTTATGGATAGCAATGTTTTTTCGAACTTCCAATACGATTGAATTTTCTTTTTTTGCGTTTTTTGTGTTAGTGAAAAACTGAATGTTATTCTCTAGTTGGAAAATTTCATTTTGTACTTCTTCAATTTTACGCATCAAGAAAATCTTCTCATTATCGAGTTTTCTAGTGTCATTGCTTTCAGATAAATGATCCATTCTGTTAGAAAAACGCATCATTTCGGTATCTTTTTTGCTTAAGCTTAATTTTTCAAATAAGGCATCTAGAATTTTATTGAATTTACCTTCGATATGTCTTCTTGGGAAAGGAACTTTACCAAAGTTTTTCCAAGTTTCAATATGTAATTTAATCGCATCTAAATCTGTTTTGTGATCTCCAGTTAATTGGAATTCTCTCAACGTCTCCAAATAGGCTTTCTTCTTGTCAAAAGCCTCTACTTCGTCAACGTTTTCAACACTTTTGTGTTCTTTTAATTTGTCAAAATAGTGATTGCAAGCTTCTCTAAATTCGTTCCAGATTTTATCAGAGTATTTTCTTGGAACGTGACCAATTTTTTTCCACTCCTCCTGAATTTGTTTCATGATAGGAGTAGTGCTGGCAAAATCAAGACTTTCCTGTAGTTCTTTGGCTTTCTTTACCAAAGCAATTTTTTTGTTCAGGTTGTCGTTTTGGTCTTTTTTAATGTCTTTGTAAAAAGAATTTTTAAAGCTGTTGAAATTTCTAACGGCTGTTTTGAAAGCGGCCCATGTAGCTTCGTTAACATCAGCTGGAACTTTTCCTGCTGAGAAAAACTCAGAACGTAAAGCTTCTACTTTTTCGATTTGGGCTAGCCATTGCGAATGTGCATTCACTTTTTCGGTAGCTAAAACTTCAATTTTGGCAATAATTTCTTTTTTCTTTTCTAAGTTTTCGAGCTCGGTTCCTCTTAAGTTTTCAAACAATACTTCACGCTTATCATGCATTTTTTTTGTTAGTTCACTAAATTGGTTCCAAATTTCATCGCGATGTTCTCTTGAAACAGGACCTATGTCTTCTTTCCAAATTCTGTGTAAATCTTGAAGTTCTCTAAAAGCTTTATTGATGTCAGCTTCTTTAAGTAGTTCTTGAACACGTGCAATGATTTTTAGCTTTTGCTCTAGATTGTATTTGAAATCAATATCCCTTGCTTCTCTGTCTAAGTGCAAATAATCATAAAAATTTTCTACGTGAAAATGATAATTATTCCAAACGTGATTGTATTTATCTTTTGGAATTGCACCTGCATTTTTCCATCTTTCTCTTAATTCATTAAAATGATTTAAAGTGTCTTTGATGTTTGCTTGTGGATTGATTAATTCTTTTAGTTCTTCTACAATAGCCAATCTAACTTCCAAGTTAGTTTTCAAATTAGATTGCAAACTCTTAAAGTGTAAGTTTTTATTGTCTTTGTAGATTGTATAATATTGATCGAACTTTAATTTTAGTGGAGAATGGTATTGGAATTCTTCGTTAGGATCTTGATTTTCCTGATTGAATTCTTCCCTTTTTTCTTCTATGAGGTGATTGTATTTGGCTAAAAATGCTTTTCGAATTTCTTCAACATGCTCTTTAATTGACATTACTTTTTCATTTGTAACCAAATTTTTCAATTCACTTACAAGTGTTTCCATCGGTAATGCATCATAATCAAGCATTGGAATATCATGACGTTCTTTTAGCGTTTCATCTTCACTTTCTTCAGCATTTGTTTCAGCTATGGCGTCTATCACGTTTTGCTTTTCGTCTGTTTCGTTTTCATTCGGAATTACTGTTTCAGAAACGGGGTTTACCGTATTTTCTTCTGCTGCAGCATCACTGATTTCACTTTCTGTTACTACAGACGCTTCTGATTGAATTGTTTCTTGCAATTCATTGGCTGTTTTTCCATCTATCTCAGTTTCTTTTAGAGACAGGTTATCGTTCTTTTCTTCTAACATTTTGTAAATGTATAAGGTTTTTATTTTTTGAATGCGAAAGATACTAAAGGTGCGTCAAAATACAAAATAAAACTTTTGTTTATAATCAAATTTAGTAGATAAATCTTACTTAAATAATGTAATTTGAATTCTTTCTAGTTTGCTCACTTGTTTTTTTATTTTATTGCTACTCTTTTCATCACAGAACATTAAATAGAAAACCCTCAAAGGATAATCCATTTTGAGGGTTCAGTATTTTTATAATCGAAGAGTTGATGCTCTTGTAAAATTAATAGAATAAGTAGCTTTTTATTTATTCCAAATCTTCCAGGCTTTCTCTGCTTGAAAAATAAGCATGTCCAAGCCATTTTTAATATGAGCGCCATGTGCTTTGGCTTTACTAAGAAATTGGGTTTCTGCGGGATTGTAAATCAAATCGTAAGCAATGTGTTTCTCTGTAAAGAATTCATAAGGAATCAGCGGGAATAAATCAACATTCGGGCTTGTTCCAACCGGAGTACAATTGATTATAATTTGGTAGTTGTCAAATGTTGTGGCATTGATAAGACTGTAATCAATACAATTTTGTTTGGCTTCGCGAGACACAAAAGTGTAAGTGATATCCAATTGATCCAATGCAAAAGCTACTCCTTTGGAGGCTCCACCAGTTCCAAGAATAAGTGCTTTTTTATGATGCGGTTGCAGTAGTGGTTCAAGAGATTTCTTGAAACCGTAATAATCGGTATTGTAGCCTTTTAATTTTCCTTTTTTGGCGAATTTTATGGTGTTTACGGCTCCAATTTGTTCAGCGTTTTTAGATAGTTTATCCAAAAAAGGAATCACAGACTCCTTATAAGGGATAGTTACGTTTAGTCCATTAAGGTCTGTATTGTTTTTTATTAACTCGGTAAAATCATTAATTTCGGGAATATCGAAATTTTCATAACTGCATCCTTCAAAATGTTCTTTGCTAAATTTTTCTGTAAAATATCCTTTTGAAAAGGAATAACTGATATTACGACCTAATAAACCAAAACGTTTTCTTAAAACTTCAATCATTATTGTTTTTTATGTTTGTCAATATAATTTCGCACCATTTTTTTCTCCCAGACTACAGGGAATAAATCTTCCAAGAGGATGTAATTGTTATAATTCAGACGCAGAGCATTGCTCAAGTGAAATTTTGCTTTGATGTTGTCTGAAATCATAAAATACAATCCAGCCAAACGATATTCTACCTCGTTTTCTTCTGGGAAGTACTCGGATGCTTGTAATAATGTTTGAATTGCGCTTTCGAATTCGCCTAAAAATTGTAAAATGTCAACCCAGAATAACCAGGTGTCGAGTTGGTAATCCCCAAATTCTACTGCTTTTCTATATCCAAATTCGGCTTCTTCAAACAAGTTCATTTGTTTGTTGATGGCTGCAAATCGTTTCCAATACAATTTATTTTGGTTGTCAATGGCTAAAGCTTTATTGACAAAAAACAATGCTTTTTGGAAGTTTTTTTGACGTACATAAAAATCGGTAATCGCAATCCATCCTTTGTCCAAAAGTGGATCTTCATGTACTGTTTTGTTGAAATATTTAAGGGCTAAAACTTTGTTGCCTAATTTTTCATAACATTTCCCTATTCGAAGCAAGGCATAGGATGTTGCATCGTCCAATTCAATGGTTCGATTGTAACTTTCAATGGCAAGGTCGTACTTTTTTAGACGTTCCAATGCTTTTGCTTTTTCCATAAAAGCACCAAGAAATTCCTCGTCTATAAGAGTTGCATAATCAAAAGCACGTATGGCGCTTTCGTATTCTTTTACGCCATAGTACAAACGTCCCAATTGATGCCAAGCAATCTCACTATATGGGTTTTTGTCAATATATTTGTTTATATATGCTATTGCTTCTTGGTTTTGATCCAAAAATTCAAAGCAATATACCACATTGTATAAAGCCGATTGGTCTTCGAAATCTTCTTCCAGACATTTAATGAAACTTTCTTTGGCTAATTCTAGATTGTCCATAAAAAGATATTCCATACCGATTAAGTTGTAAACATCTGCATAGTCATCGGTGTATTCTAGAGCAATCTTAAGCATTTCTACTGCTTTTTCATGCTGATCCCTTTTGGAGCAAATATTGGCTTTCTGGATGTAAATTTCTTCGTTTGTGGGTTCAATGGCATACAGCTCATTCAATAACTTTTCGGCTATTTCGAGTTTGTCGTCATAAATGAGCATTTCTACTTGAACTAATTTAAGCCCACTGGATCTTGGGTGTTGTTCCAGAGCTAATTTTAAAGCTTTTTTGGCCAATGCTGACTTGCCCATGTCGAGGTAATGAAGAATGATTTCTTCAAATTCTTCGGAGTCAAAAAAGAGTACTTTGTTGGTTTTCAACATGGACTCAAATTTGGATAGGGATAAGTTATACTCTTCTTCTTCGTTGCTTAATTGCATACTGTGTGTTTTTAAATTATCCTAAAATAAAATTAGGAAAACGTATTGTTGAAATGAGGAAGAATTTTATTTGTTGTGAACAATTTAATTAACAGGTTTCAATGGCAATTTCAATGTCAATATCAAATTTTTAAACCTATTCAAAAATCTAAAATCTGCATTCTGAAATCTGCAATCTTAAATCTTAATTTCATTCATTACTTCAAGAATTATCGCGCAGCCTTCTCTGATTTCTTCTTCGGAAATTGTAAGAGGTGGTGTTATTCTAATCGCGCATCCTTCAAAAAGCAACCAAAATAGAATTAAACCTCTGTCTTGACATTTTAGAATGACTTCATTCGTAATGTCTGCACTCGCTGTCATAGCAGCAAGCATCAATCCTTTTCCTCTTATTTCTTGTATCAAAGGATGTACCAAAAGGGATCTAAAGAGTTTTTCTTTCTTTAAAGCTTCTGTCATGATGTTGGTTTCAGTTAATTCTTTCAAAGTGGCCAAACAAGCTGACGCAATGACAGGGTGACCTCCAAATGTGGTGATATGACCTAATTTTGGATTTTCGGTTAGTAAATCCATCATTGCAGTTGAAGCTGTGAATGCACCTACAGGCATACCACCGCCCATTCCTTTTCCCATAACAACGATATCCGGTACAACATCATAGTTTTGGAATCCGAAAAGTTTTCCCGTTCTTCCAAATCCCGGTTGTATTTCGTCGAGTATCATCATTGCACCTACTTCGGTACATCGTGCTCTTACTTTTTTCAGAAAATCATTATGAGGCTCAATAAAACCAGCTCCTCCCTGAATTGTTTCCAGTATGATTCCGGCAGTTCTGGTAGTTATTTTTTGTAAATCGGCTTCGTTGTTGAATGTTATAAAATCGACATCTGGAAGCAATGGACGAAAAGCTTGTTTGCGTTCTTCAAATCCCATAACGCTCATCGATCCCATTGTGTTGCCATGATAGGCGTTGTGGCACGAAATCAATTGACTTCTCCCTGTAGCTCTTTTGGCTAGTTTTAAGGCGCCTTCTATACCCTCGGTTCCCGAATTAACTAAATAGGTTTTGTCTAGAGGAGAAGGCAGGAGTGAGGCCATCAATTTACAATATTCCACCGCTGGGCTTTGGGAGTATTCACCATAAACCATAACATGCGAATATTTGTCTAACTGATCCTTTATGGCGTCATTCACTCTCTTGTTTTGATGTCCTAGTGTGCAAGCCGAAACACCTGCAACAAAATCTAGATATTTTTTGTTATTTGTATCAAAAATATAAGAACCAATGGCATGCGAAACTTCCATGCCCAATGGATAGGGTGAAGTTTGTGCTTGGTATTTAAGGAAATCAGGATTCACGGTGCTTTTTTTATTAATGTTTTGATTGCTGATTTAAGATTAACGATTTTTGACTCGAGCGATAGCGAACTGGCGAAGCATTTTAGATGTTTAAATCTGCACTCAAAAATCGTTATTCCTCAATCTTAAATCTTTTTCTTCTTATCGTAATTCAACGTTTCTTTTCGAATTTTCATGGGGACAGCTTTTTTAGCTTTGTCTTTTGTTGTGGCTTCAATGACTTTGAGTTCTTCGGCATTTTCTTCTTCGCTAAAAACGTCGTCTTTTGATTTTATTCTTTCATCTCCGCGCCATTTTAGTCCTTTGAGTGTTCTCGCGTTTTCGGGCAATTCGGATTCGGGATAAATATCGCCATCCACTTGTTTGAAAAAAGTGATGGTTTCTATTGTGTTTTTATCAAAAAGAATATTGATTTTACTGCTCACATTTTTGTTGATACCAATTAGTTCCTTGGCATCATTCCGCATATAATAAATCACTTCTGCATTTTTTATGATATCCACATCATGGAGTTTCCCTTCTTGAAATTTTCCAAATAAGTTTTGCCCTTTTGTCTGATTAAATCCGGTACCAAGAGTGTCCTTCGAGACCAGAAAAGTGTTGTTGAGCACTTTGAGCGAATCAAGTTTTTGGGTCTTTTTATCTCCAATGAGGTGCATCACATCACCTGTAATTTGGCTTTCACCATTCCATAGTATTGGGTTTCCAATCAATTTTGTTAGACCTAATTTTGAGCTGGAATGGATAGAATCACATTTTCCGCTCATATCTGTTTTGTAAAAACGAACATTATTGAAGGCGCGAATGATTCGGTTTCCTTCTTTTCCGGTAACCATGAGTTTTTTGCCATGAATATAAACCGAGTCGTTATCTACAAAATTAACAGCCAAGGCTCTTTTAGTCACAAACATGGAGTCTTTCTTTTTGTATAATTCGGCATAATGTCCTCGAATTACTCCTCGATTAATAGAATCGGTTATTTTTACATTTCGTGTTGCAGAAGCAAATTCTTTGTTTCGGTCATAATACAAACTATCTCCTTTTATCACTCGATCATCATACCTAATGTAAGATTTGTCCAGAAAATGGGCAAGATTTTTCTTGGTATCGTAGAAGCCTTTTTCGGTGTAAATATAATTGGCTTTACTTGTTATTGTTGATGGACCAAAAAGGTACGAATGACCTGAATTACTGTAATAATCCAAATGATTGGATTTGATTTCGTATGTTTTGTTGGTAAGTGTTACAGCAGTTAGGAACTGGAATTTTTTCTGGGTAACATAATATCTTCCGGACTTACTTTTTAAGGTATTGTCTTTGTTAACGATAGTTCCGTTTGTATTGTAATATACTTCTTGTATGTTTCTGTCAAAATAGATTGTGTCCGTAGCCAAAGTTGCATCTGGTGAACTCATTACTGCATTTCCAGTTGCAAATGCTTTTTTTAATTCACCACTGTATTCCGCATAATTACTGTTCAAATACAAAGTGTCGCCTTGTACCAATTGTACATTTCCAAAAGCTTTCAAATAATTTTCTTTCTGAAAAAAATAAGCTTTATTACAGGTTAAAATGACTCCGTCGTGACTAACTCTTACATTTCCAGTAAGCAAAAGCGCATCTGGAATCTTAAGTTGATCGACATCAGCAAAGTCAGACTGTTCAATATGTATTTTTTTGGGAGCTTGTGCCAAAACAAGATTTGCACTAAGAAATACTAGGCTATAGATAATGAAATTTAAAGATTTCTTCAATGGTCTTAATTTTTTTGTAAATTTATGAAAAATGGGGCAAACCCCTTATATATTAGGATTTATTTATAACAGTTTGTTATTTGAATTATAAGAGCGATTTTTTTAAAAAATATTTATAAACAAAAGGATTAGCTATTACGTTGTAGTGGTTTTTTAATTTGTAAACTAACCTGAATCAGTAGGTTTTGGTGGTTATTTTTTTGAAAAAAGCGTTAAATTTATGGATTGATACCGAATACAAATATAGTATCAAATCTATATTTTTAATTTTTTATAATTTAAAAAAATGATCACAAAAAAAATAGTAATGGCAGGAATAAGTGTTTTGCTTATAGCGACTGCATGTAAAACTAAAGATGTAAAAATGAGTGTACAAAAGAAAGAAACCGTCTCTGGAAATAAAGCAGTAGTTTATCAAGTTTTTACTCGATTGTTTGGTAACAAAAATACAACCAATAAACCATGGGGTACTATTGAAGAAAATGGAGTTGGAAAATTTAACGATTTTACAGATAAAGCGCTTCATGAAATAAAAGATTTAGGTGCTACCCACATCTGGTACACAGGCGTTCCGCACCATGCTGTTATACGAGATTATACAGCTATCGGGGTTTCAAATGATGATCCAGAAGTGGTAAAAGGAAGGGCAGGATCACCTTATGCTGTTAAAGATTATTACAACGTGAATCCTGATTTGGCAGTTAATCCTGAAAAGCGTTTGGAAGAATTTGAAGCTTTGATTAAAAGAACCCATAAGGCAAATCTTAAAGTAATTATTGATATAGTTCCCAATCACATTGCTCGTAAGTACGAAAGTAAAAGTAATCCAAAGGGAGTGAGGGATTTTGGTGCCGATGATGATGTTACTGTGGAATACAAAAGAGACAATAACTTTTATTACATTCCGAATACGCCTTTCCAATTACCTGATGGTGACAAGCCTTTGAACGGGGAAAGCAATCCGCTTATTGACGGTAAATTCGAAGAAAATCCAGCTAAGTGGACTGGAAATGGTTCTCGATTGGCAAAACCGGATAAAAATGACTGGTACGAAACGGTTAAAGTAAATTATGGTATTCGACCTGATAGTTCAAAGGACTTCCCTGAATTACCGGCTGGCTATGATAAACTATCCTATAAAGAACATTTTGATTTTTGGAAAGATAAAAATGTCCCTAGTTCTTGGACTAAATTTAGAGACATTGCTTTGTATTGGACCGCCAAAGGTGTTGACGGTTTTAGATATGATATGGCCGAAATGGTTCCTTACGAATTTTGGAGTTATATGAACTCGGCAATAAAAAATGTAAATCCAGACGCATTCTTAATGGCCGAAGTATACAACCCGAAAGAATATCGCAATTATATTCATTTGGGTAAAATGGATTATTTGTATGATAAAGTAGAGACTTACGACAAACTGAAAGATATCATCCAAGGAAAAACTCCACCAGATGGGCTTTCATATATTCAAAGCGGTTTAGCTGACATTGATATACACATGTTGAAATTCTTGGACAATCACGATGAACAAAGATTGGCTAGTCCAGAATTTGCAGGTTCTCCCGAAAAAGGAAAACCAATGATGGTAGTTTCCACTATGATAACTTCAGCGCCTATTATGATTTATTTTGGACAGGAAGTAGGAGAGGCAGGGAACGAAAATGGTGGATTTGGCTCTCATTCCAGAACATCAATTTTTGATTATGTAGGAGTTCCAAATCATCAACGATGGATGAATGATGGTGCATTTGATGGCGGAAAGTTATCGCAAAGCGAAAAAGATTTACGTGATTTTTATAAACGATTGCTCAATTTCTCTGCAAAAAGTTCTGCAGTAATGGGACAATTTCAAGATCTTCAAGAAGTAAATCGCAATGCTGGCCTTGGTTACGATCCTAACCATCTGTATTCTTTTGTACGTTGGTCAGATAATCAAAAACTAATTGTGCTTACTAATTTTTCATCAGAAGCTTCTAATACTTTTGAGCTAAAAATTCCTGCTGATATAATTAGTAAATGGAATTTGAAAGACGGAAGTTATACGATAAAAGATCAGCTGTATGAAAAAAGTATCATTCAATTACAAGTTGTGAATGGAGAAGGAAAAACGTCTATTACAATACATCCGTTAGAATCATTTATTTACCAGTTGTAAAAGTGCTCGATAAAATAAAAAAGCTGAAGTAAAATTAATTTTACTTCAGCTTTTTTATTCTTTACTTTTTAAAAGTAGCTTTATAATTTTCGTTTACTTTTTCCCAATTTATTATATTGAAAAAAGCATCGATATATTTTTTCTTTTTGTACTGATAATCCAAGAAATAAGCATGTTCCCAGAGGTCAATTCCTAAAATTGGTGTTCCGTGAAATCCAGCAACAGGAGCATAGGTCATTAATGGATTGTCTTGATCCTGAGTTGTGGATAATTGCAGGACTCCTGTTTTATCAACTACCAGCCAAACCCAGCCAGATCCGAATTGTTTAGTTGCAGCGTCTTTAAATACGGTTTTGAAATTGGAAAATGAGCCAAAATCTTTAGTGATCTTTGAAGCTAATGTGTCTGTTGGTTCGCCACCTGCTTTTGGTCCTATGGTTTTAAAGTACAAACTATGGTTGTAATATCCACCTGCATTATTACGTAATACTGGATCGTTGATGTCTAATTTGTTTAATATATCTTCTATCGAAAGGTTTTCTTTGTCAGTTCCTACAATCGCCTTGTTTAGGCTGTTGGTATAATACAAATAATTTTTATAATGTGATTCTACTGTCAAAGCTGATAGATCAGGTGATAACGCATCATATCCAAAAGGAATTTTTTCCAATTGAAAAGATCCTTCATCCGCTTTTAAATCATTTGGATTGCCTATAGAAACTTTCTCTTGTACTGTAGGTAAAGGGACTTCGACAACTTCAGTTAATTTTTTATCGTTACAAGAAATTAAAACCGAAATAAAAAGCAAATGAGCTATTAGAAAAGTATTTTTTTTCATAAGATTAATACAATTACTTTATTAAGGAATGAATTAGTTCAATATATTGTTGTTTGGCTTCGTCTTGCGTTAGATGACTGATTTGAATCCAAGCATTGGTTTTGAACGCATTTCTTAGGTCGGAATTGTCCGTAACGGTAAACTTGGTTCTGTCAAATGTCGCATGCTTGTAAAAGGCATAAAGACGTAACTGGACATCTTGTGGTAAAGATGCTTGGGTCATAAAAGAAGCAATTTCAACAGCTTCCAGAAATTGTTTATCTAAATCTTTTTCAATCATTAAGGTTTAATTGCAATTATAGTTTTTCCTCCAATTGCTTTTTGGTCAAGTACCACATTAATTGGAGTACCTATTGGTAAAAATATATCTACTCTTGAACCAAATTTAATAAAACCAGCATCGGTACCTTGTACTACTTGCATTCCTTCTTGGGCATAATTTACAATACGTCTGGCTAAAGCACCGGCAATTTGACGATACAATATCGCGCCAAATGTTTTATTTTCAACAACAACTGTGGTTCTTTCGTTTTCTTCACTTGCTTTTGGATGCCAAGCTACAAGAAATTTACCGGGATGGTATTTGCTGAATTTTACAATACCACTTAGAGCATAACGCGTAACGTGAACATTTATAGGAGACATAAATATAGAAACCTGAATTCTTTTGTCTTTGAAATATTCAGTTTCAAATACCTCTTCTATAACAACAACTTTTCCATCTACTGGAGCAATAATATGGTTCTCATTTATTTCTACTGTTCGTTTTGGATTTCGGAAAAATTGCAAAATGATGATTAATAGCAATAGAGCAGCTATTTCAATGGTCATTTTAATCCATTCTGTTTGAATAAAACGATCTGATACTAAACAAACGATGGCAGTAAAAATAGTGCCAAATAAAATACTTTGAGTTCCTTCTTTATGAAACATAACTTAAAATTTGATAAAATAAAAATATTATTGGTGCTACAAAGATAACACTATCTAGTCGATCTAAGATGCCTCCATGGCCAGGCATTATGTTTCCACTATCTTTTTTTTCTGAAATTCGTTTGAATTTGGATTCTACTAAATCCCCTATTGTTCCAAAAATACCTACTATTAAGGCAATTATGATCCAAATGTAAGTGTTTTTTTCAGGGAGCATCAAAAAATATTTTGATATAAAATAACTGGCAATTAATGCAAATCCAATTCCACCCAAAAAGCCTTCGATGGTTTTTTTAGGGGAAATTCTTTCAAATAATTTATGCTTACCAAAAGTTTTACCAACTAAATAGGCAAAAGTGTCATTGGTCCATATTAAAATAAAAATACTGATTAGGATGTTTGGATTATAGCCTTTTATTCCAAAAGGTATTTTTGTAATTATAATAAATGGTAAGACAATATATCCAATTAGGTAAGCAAATTTTGAAAAAGTATCTACTTTTAAATTTTTATTATCAAATAGAAATACGATACATTTTAAGGAAACAACTAGTGATAAAAAAAGTACAGCCAAATCAAAATTTTTGCTGTAGCGTAATATATAAAAAATGCCGTCTACCTTTGCAGCTACAGCAATTTTATAAAAAAACAAGTAAAATATAAGGGCAATTGCAATAGGGGCAATTTTGTTTAAGTGAACTAAATTGCAAAATTCCATTACCGCTATCAATAAAAAAACTCCAAATAGAATGAAAAAAGTTTCTATAGAGTATTGTATTGAAGCTATTAATAATAAAATGTAAATAGCTCCAGATATTGACCTTTTTAGTGTTTCATTCATTTTAAAGATCTTCTAAAAGCAATAAATATAAATTTTTGGCTGAGCTTCCGTATTGAGTAAAATCTTCCTCTTTTGCTTTTTCAAAATATTTTATTGTTGTGATATTTGTTGGGTATTCTGTCAAGTATTTTTTTCTAATAGCACTAAGGCCATCACTTTTTCCTTCTACTATCTGGCTAGTATTGGCTAAAATAATGATGTTAGTGGGTAAATCATTAGGTTTTTTTTGTTTGATTTGATTTGAGGAAAACAAAATGGAACCTTCTTCGGCTACTAGATTTTCACAGCTCGACAATAAAAATTTGGGATTTATGTTTTGACCGTAAGTGAGTTTATTTTCATCTAGCAAAAAGTGCAATTTAGGTTCATAGCATAAAGCTTCACTTTCAAACCAATCGTTTTCTTCAAGTATATTTTCAAATTGTTCTTTTACTTCATTTAAGTTTTCACAGTATAAAAATTTACCCCCATTTTTTTTGAAATTATAGATAAACTGCTCATCCAAAGGGGAATTAATATCTGGATTTGGTCTGTTTGAATGGCCGCTTCTAGCTTCATCTGAAGAGGGGTCGTTAGAACCAAATAATTTTTTAAAAAGATTCATAATTTGTTAATAATCGTTTTGTGTTACTTGAAAACGTTCAAAGATAAAAAAATCTTAATTCAAAACAGGGTTTTGAATTAAGATTTTAAATATTTGTGTTTTTTATGTAATTACGATACTACTTCACCTAAGTTTTTGTCAAAAGTTCTTTTTCCAAAAATAGTTTCTAAATCGTCTTTGAAAATGACTTCTTTTTCGATTAAGATTGCAGCTAGCTGCTCTAATTTATCTTTATTATCTTCTAAAATCTTTATTGCTCTTTGGTATTGGCTTTCGATAAGATCTGAAATTTCTTTGTCAATTACTTTGGCTGTTTCATCAGAATAAGGTTTAGAAAAACTGTATTCACTTTGTCCGCTTGAATCGTAGTAGGTAACATTTCCAATTTTATCATTTAATCCGTAAACGGTAACCATAGCACGAGCTTGTTTGGTAACTTTTTCTAAATCACTTAAAGCGCCTGTTGATATTCTGTCGAAAGTCACTTTTTCTGCAGCTCTACCACCCATAGTTGCACACATTTCATCTAGCATTTGATCTGTGCGAACAATTAAACGCTCTTCTGGAAGATACCAAGCAGCACCAAGACTTTGTCCACGAGGAACGATAGTTACTTTAATTAACGGTGCAGCGTGTTCCAACATCCAACTTACAGTGGCGTGTCCAGCTTCGTGAATGGCGATGGCTCTTTTTTCTTCTGGAGTAATTATTTTGTTTTTCTTTTCAAGTCCACCTACAATACGGTCAACTGCATCTAAGAAGTCTTGTTTGTCAACAGCTTCTTTATTGTTTCTTGCGGCAATTAATGCAGCTTCATTACAAACATTGGCAATATCAGCTCCAGAAAAACCTGGGGTCTGTTTAGCTAAAAAGTCGGTATCCAATCCTTCAATTTTTTTCAAAGGTGCAAGGTGTACCAAGAATATTTCGGCTCTCTCACGAATATCCGGTAAGTCAACAAAAATTTGTCTGTCGAAACGACCTGCGCGCATTAAGGCCTTGTCCAAAACATCGGCTCTATTTGTTGCAGCCAAAACAATTACATTTGAATTGGTACCAAAACCATCCATTTCAGTCAATAATTGGTTTAATGTGTTTTCTCTTTCGTCATTACCACCTGACATATTGCTTTTTCCTCTAGCTCTACCTACAGCATCGATTTCATCGATAAAAATAATTGCCGGAGATTTTTCTTTGGCCTGTTTAAAAAGATCACGTACTCTTGAAGCACCTACACCTACAAACATTTCAACAAAATCTGAACCAGATAAAGAGAAGAAAGGTACTTGAGCTTCACCAGCAACGGCTTTTGCCAATAATGTTTTACCAGTTCCCGGAGGTCCTACAAGCAGAGCTCCTTTCGGTATTTTACCTCCTAGATTGGTATATTTCTCAGGGTTTTTAAGGAATTCTACAATTTCTTGTATCTCTTCTTTAGCACCTTCTAAACCTGCTACATCTTTGAATGTAGTTTTAATATCTGTTTTTTCATCAAAAAGCTTGGCTTTCGATTTTCCAATATTGAAAATTTGACCGCCTCCGCCACCTGGGCCACCGGACATTTTTCGCATAATAAAAATCCAAACACCAATGATGATGATTATTGGCAACAGACTTACAAAAAGATCAGTCCAGTTGCTTTTTTGCAGAAAATTAAAATCTTTTAATTTTCCTTCAGCAACTGCTTTTTCTAATTTGGTTTGAAAAATTTGGTCATTACCAATGTCAAACGAATAATGAGGACCTTTGTTAGGTCTGTCCAGTACGTCTTTTGATACTTTTTTATGTTCTGGATCACTTAAAGCTTTCGCATTTAAATAAACTTCAGCTTCATTTTTATTGTAAACAATTACTTTTTCGATTTGTCCTTTCTCTAAATAAGAATTAAATTTAGAAGAAGTTAATTGAGCAGGCTCTTGAAAGCTAGATCCACCAGTTACAAAACTTATTCCTAGAAAAATTAATAGTATTGCAGTGTAAACTAACCAAGGACTTACTTTAAATTTATTTGAATTTGGATTATTATCTTTAGCCATTAGAAGATTATTTCTTTAATATTTGTTTTCGATTTTAGTGATTTTGGCATCACCCCAAAGACTTTCAATGTTGTAGTATTCACGGATGTGTTTTTGGAATACATGCACTACGATGTGTACATAATCCATCAAAACCCATTCTGCTACATCAGAACCTTCAACATGCCAAGGTTTGTCTTTTAAATCTTTAGAAACTGTTTTTTGAATAGAGTTGACAATGGCATTCACTTGAGTGTTTGAGTTACCATTGCAAATAACAAAATAGTCACAAACTGCGGTGTCTATTTCTCTTAAATCTAAAATATCGATATCACTTCCTTTTACTTCTTCTATTCCTTTTATAATGTTCGCCAACAGAACATCATTGTTTATAGTCTTTTTCGCCATTTAATTTTTTATATAAGTTTGTAAAGTTACCATTTTTTGTGATTAATTTTGAACCTTAACATAATATTAAATTATGTTTTACAAAAAAAAGTACACATGAAGCTAATCAAACTCGATGCCATAGATTCTACAAATGAGTTTCTAAAAGGTTTGTCGAACAAACAAGAGGTCCAAAATTTTACTGTAGTTACTGCTGAAAATCAGTTGAAAGGGAAAGGGCAGATGGGAGCTAAGTGGGATTCTGAGTCTGGTAAAAACCTTATAATGAGTGTTTTGGTTAAGGATTTTTTGTTTGATAATGAAGCAGTTTTTAACCTGAACGTAGTGGTTTCGTTGGCTGTAATTAGAACCTTAAAAAAGTACAATATTCCTGAATTAAGTGTAAAATGGCCCAACGACATTATGTCAGCTAATAAAAAAATAGGTGGCATATTGATTGAGAATAGCATAAAAGGAACTGGAGCAATTACATCGATTGTAGGGTTGGGACTGAATGTAAATCAAATGCAATTTGAAAATTTGCCCAGAGCATCATCATTGGCTTTAATATGCAATTCCTTTTTTGATAAAGAAGAAATTCTATTGGGTATAGTTGCAGAAATGGAGCAAATGATAGCTAATTACGATGCAATAGCTTCTGATCTATGGGAAGAATATAGCACTGAATTATTTAAAATGGGAGTTCCTACAGCGTTTACAGATGAAAATGAAAACAATTTTATGGGAATTATAAAAGGGGTTTCTTCAATAGGTAAACTTCAGATTCTTTTGGAAGACGATAGTATTTGCGAATACAACCTCAAAGAAGTGCAAATGCTGTATTAAAACGAGATTTGTTCTTATCGCCAATAAAAAAGCCTTTTAGTTTTAGCTAAAAGGCTTTTGCTCTTTGTAGAAAAACACTAAAGTTTTGTCATATTGTTTGCCAGGGTTTCGATGAATTTCCCGATTGGGCCTTTTACCATCATAGCCATCATTGCATTGAATTCGCCTTCAAAATCTAGTTTTACAGCGCTTGATTGCTCTGAAATAGTTTCAATATTAGCGACTAAGGTAAATGGAAGTTTGTCGCTTGCAGCACCCAATACAATTTTGTTTGGCGCTACTTTCTCTTTCATTTTTAATTTGATTTCGGGCATTCCTTTTAATCCAAAAATAAAAGCATCTTCTCCGATAACTTCAAATTTTGCGATATTATCGGGCATTAATTTTTCGAAGTTTTTTACATCACTCAATAAATCGAATAATTCTTGACTTGATTTTTCAACAGTAACTTTTGGACTTTCTAAGTTCATTATTTTTATGTATTGTTTGTTATTTTGTTTTAAAGGAATTTTATTTAAAATCAGAAAGGTTCTATTTTAAACACTCCAGGTTGACGGACTTCCATTCCATTCTCTCAAAGTTTGCTCTTCTTCTTCTGTAATATACTTTTTGGCAACGGCTAAATTCAATAAATTTTGATAGTTGCTCAAGGTGTACAAATCAATTTTAGCATTTTTGAAGTTCTGGTCTGCAACGTCAAAGCCATAAGTAAATATAGCTGCCATTCCTTTTATAACTGCTCCTGCTCCCCGTAAGCCTTCAACGGCAAGCAAACTACTGTTTCCAGTACTTATTAAATCTTCTATAATTACTACGCTTTGTCCTTTTTGCAAAAAACCTTCTACTTGGTTTTGACGACCGTGTTTTTTTGGTTCTGGTCGAACATAAACAAAAGGTAGTCCCATACTTTCTGCAACGAGCATTCCTATTCCAATTGCTCCAGTGGCTACACCGGCAATAACGTCTGGTTTACCAAATTGTTTCTCGATGTTTTTAGAAAATTCGTCCCTAACATAATTTCTTATGGCTGGAAACGAGAGGATTAAACGATTATCGCAATATATAGGCGATTTCCATCCAGAAGCCCATGTAAAAGGATTTCCTGGATTCAATTTAATTGCATTTATTTGCAAAAGCAATTCGGCTGTTTTTTCGGCTGTATCTTTATTAAAAATCATAATACAAATGTATAAAGTTTTTGTTAACGACAAACCACTTTTTTTGACAAATCAAATCTCCAAGGAGACTGATTTTCAACTTTTCTTGCTGGATAGTATTGATATCGAGCAGGTTATTGTGAAAATGTTTCAAAATAAAATTAAGAAAGCCTATCTCTATCACCCTGATGAAAGTGTGATTATGAAAACTTTGAAAGCAAAAATTCCTGTAAATAAAGCGGGAGGTGGATTAGTTTATAATAAAAAAGGGGAGGTTTTATTTATTTTTAGAAATGGAAAGTGGGATTTACCAAAAGGCGGTACCGATAAAGGAGAGTTAATTGAAGAAACCGCCATGCGAGAAGTTGAAGAAGAAACTGGTGTAAATGAACTGAAAATTGTTAAAAAACTTCAGAAAACTTACCATATTTTTAAACGAAATGGAAAATACAAATTAAAAATTACCCATTGGTTTGAAATGCAATCTACCTTTGAAGGCATTCCAATGGGACAATTAGAAGAAGGAATTGAAAAAGTAGCTTGGTTTAAGCCAAGTGAAATTCCAAAAGCATTGGGAAATTCATATGAGAATATTAAGCTTCTATTTGAAGAAGAAAAATTAATCAAATGAATAGAGCCAATTAGTTGAGTAATCTGTAAACTGGGTATTGTAAATGTTCTTTTTCATAGAATTTAGAATGTTTATAAACCCAATCCAATTGTGCTTCACTATTTTTTGCAAATGCAGGGTCATTATTGACTTTGGTATCCAATTCCTTTCTTAAACTAGGGTTGTCTTTTAAAAGTTGGGCAGCTAAATCCTCAAAAACATATTCTGAATATCCTTCTTTTTGTTGTAAAATGCTATCAAAAAAGTTCCAATTGAAGAACGAATCAACAGCTTCGGGTTCTAAAGTTTCCAGTAAATATTTTACCGCTTTTTGTTCTGTAGAAAACACATAATCTCCTTTGGCAAAGGTTTTATTCTCAATAGTTGTAGTTAATTTTGCATTTCTATGGGGATAATGCCCTTCGTAAGCTTGACTTGAAGTTTTGTAATCTGCAATTTTATAACTTTCTACTTTAATAATAGTATCTTTTTTTAATTGTGTGTAGCTACAATCATTACTTTTTAATAAATCAATAACATTCCAATATCCTTTTGGGATAATGTAGGCTTTTGGAATCGTAACATCCTTAACCGATTTATATTCTTTTATATAAGGAACGTTCTTTTGATAGGGTTTGGTTCTGTCATAAAATAATCGTTGGCCTGTTGTAACTTCACTTTTTTTGTAAGAAGCCTCAAACCCTGAAAACAAATAGGTTGTTGCCTTGGAGCTGTCTATTTTCCATTCAATAGGGTACGACTTTTTAGGTTTATATTGTTCTTCATTTTTGGCACGCAATTCTTTTATTTTTTTATAATTCAAGTCGGTAAAATCGATTGTAGAAATCATATATTCATAAGTAGCTTTTACGCGATCAGCATATTTTTTTAGCATATGGGTTTCAACAACAAACCCAATAGTGTTGAAAAGAGAAGTGTAACCTGTTGTATATCTAGGTGTATCCGAAAATTGCACAAAACCATTATCGGGTGTTTCCTCGAATGCATTGACATAAGGTGTTGTCGGAATGTTTTTTTGCTCCAAATCTTTTACAATAAAGGGCATCATTTCGGTATTCATATAATCTCCTAAAACGGTACCCAATTTATTGTGCTGTGTCATTATATAGGTCAGTTTGTATTGATAATCAGATCCATTGCTCACGTGATTATCGATAAAAACATCTGGATTTATTTTATGGTAGATAGCAATAAAACTTTTGGTATTTCGGGTATCCGACTTGATCATATCGCGATTCAAATCATAGTTTCTGGCATTGCCTCGAAAACCATATTCTTCTGGTCCTTCTTGGTTGGCTCTTGAAGTTGAGTTTCTGTTCAAAGCACCGCCGATATTGTAAATTGGAATCGTAACTATTACCGTATTCTTAGGTGTTTTGATTTTGCCTAAAGCTAAATCACGAAACAATTGCATCGTTGCATCTATACCATCGGGTTCGCCTGCGTGAATTCCATTATTTAGAAACAATACTGCTTTGTTTTTTTGAATTTCATCAAAATTAAATTTTTTTTCAGGATTGAAAGTAATCATGTACAATGGTTCGCCACTATCCGTCAGTCCCATTTTTTCCATTTTGATAGTTTGAAAATCATGAGCCAAAAGGGTATAATAAGTAATTGTTTCTTGATAATTAGCCGATTGGTTTCCATTTCCTTTTTCGAAAAAAGTACTGTATTTATTGTTTTTTTGGGCAAAAACAGAAACTGTGATCAGTAGGAAACAAAAGCGTATTAATTGCATAAGGTTAATTTTGAATGTGGGTTTCAAATGTAATTAATTTATAATTATTTTTTGTCTCAAATCTGGAAGAAGGTTTTTATGAAGGATTAAGATAATTGCGATTGTATTTTTTTTGTACTATAAAAGAATAGTTAACATGAATGCCAATTTTGATGATGTGCAGTTCGTAATTCGTTGATAATTAATCAATTTATAGGGGAATAAAAATCGTTTTTAAACTTGTTTATGCTTATTTTTGATAGTTGAATTTTTACAATTATCATTTTTTTGTATCCAAAATTTAATTTCAAATGAAAAGAAGCTTCTTACTCCTTGCATTTTTATTTAGTACTTTTTATGTTTTTTCATTTTCGAAAAATGAAAAATCGCTATTCTCTAAAAAAGAAATACGGTCGATAATATTGGTTAGTAATTTGGATACCGTAAAAAAGGCAGATACCATAAAAAAGAAAGAAAAGAAATTTGCCTTTATGCCTATGCCTACTTTGACATACGACCGTTCCCAGGGGCTTGGAGCCGGGGTCATTGCAATGGGTTTTTTCAAGGCTGACAATTCAAAGAAGGTGCCTCTTTCCAGAGTAGTGGCGGTGGGAAATTATGCGACAAATGACTCTTACTACATTATATTTGGGACACGTCTTTATCTTAAGGAAGATTACTGGAGAATACTCGCAGCAGTAGGATACATAAACTATAATTTCCAGGCCTATCAAACTTTTGAAGATATAGATGAAGGGAGCCAGACAAGTGTCTATGAAACTCCTTATACTACAAAGGGAAGCCTATTTGCATTTGCGATACAGAGAAGGATTTTTGAAAATTTTTATTTGGGAATAGGTGGATCAATGATACGTACAGATGTGATTGTCACACTTCCGGACAAATCAGAACTAGTTGATCCGAATAATACCAATTCACTGGCCATACCCTTTAGTTTTGATACCCGAAACAGTATCTATAATCCAAGTTCAGGTATTTTTATAGACGGTAGAATTGCAAGCATACCCTCTTGGCTTGATAACGACGAAGATTTCGTTAAAACGATGTTATATGTAAACCATTATAAAAAATTGGGTGAGCACAAAATTTTAGCCAGTCGCTTTGCAATGAAAGCCAATTTTGGCGACGTCCCTTTTGCTGCGCAGGATTATATCGGTCAAACAGATTTGAGGGGATATACACAAGGGGAATATAGAGGAAATCAAACCTATACAGTTCAATCTGAGTTTCGAAATAATTTTTATAAAAAATGGGGATATGTCGGTTTTGCTGGACTAGGAATCGCTTACAGAAAGTCAGAAACCGGAGCTGCTGCGGGAGATTGGTACAATTCTGGAGCTTCCTGGAGTAAGCCATTGCCAAGCATTGGTGCCGGAATACGTTATCAGGTGATTGAAAAGGACAGTCAAAAAATAAATGCTGGAATTGATGCCGCAGTGGGTCGTGGGGATTGGGGAATTTATTTCAGGATTACCGAAGCTTTTTAAAGTTATACTGGTTCAGACAATAATTAATTTTGGAGCAGAAAGATTGCGCATTTTAGCCGGCATTGGTCCCGCTATCCGTTTCAATCTTTTTATTTTTAAAGGAAAAATAAAAAGGATTTTCACTGCTATCGGGGCTAAAGGGCAATGTGATTAATTTAAGCTTTGTTTTTTCTCGCGAAGACCCAAAGAAGCAAAGCTTAGGACTTATTTTTTTTTGCGACTTCGCGTCTTTGCGATGTTTAATTTTGAAAAATATTAGCAAAGAAATCAAAGTGTTATTTTTGATTACCTTTGCAAAATGAATAAGAAACACCACTCCAACAATATATTACTGAATTTAGGTATCGAAAGCCTAAATGAAATGCAAGAAGTTGCGCAAGATGTCATCCTAAATGACAATAATGTTCTATTGCTTTCTCCAACAGGTTCGGGAAAAACATTGGCATTTTTATTGCCAATTTTCGAAATGTTACAGCCCGAAATTTTATCGGTTCAATGTTTGATTCTGGTTCCATCTCGTGAATTAGGATTGCAAATCGAACAGGTTTGGAAAAAAATGGGAACCGATTACAAAGTAAACGTTTGTTACGGCGGTCATTCCATCGATACAGAAATCAAAAATTTGAGTAATCCTCCAGCAGTTTTAATTGGAACTCCGGGCCGAATTGCAGACCATATTGACAGAGGTACTTTTCGATTGGACAAAATCCAAACTTTGATTTTGGATGAGTTTGACAAATCGCTCCAGTTAGGTTTCCACGAACAAATGTCCTTTATCATTGGAAAACTGAGTAAACTAAACAAACGAGTATTGGTTTCGGCTACATCGGATATTGAAATTCCAAAATATACTCGAGTTGTGAATCCAACGATTTTGGATTTTATCCCAACTGAAGAGGAACAAGAAAGTAACTTGGCCACCAAAATGGTTGTTTCGAAAGAAAAAGACAAACTGGGAAGTTTGTTTAATTTGATTTGTTCTTTAAAATCACAACAGGCGATTGTTTTTTGCAATCATCGTGATGCTGCTGAACGTATTAGCGATACCCTAAACGAAAAAGGGATTTATGCCACTTATTATCATGGTGGGATGGATCAGGACGAACGTGAACGATCATTGATTCAATTCCGGAATGGAAGCATGAGTTATTTAATCACCACCGATTTGGCGGCTCGTGGACTTGATATCCCCGAAATGAAACATGTAATCCACTATCATTTGCCTTTGAAAGAAGATGAGTTTACCCATAGAAATGGACGTACCGCTCGTATGCTCGCTTCCGGAACTGCATATGTAATTGCTCATGAGAGTGAGAAAAAAATGGACTATCTGGATTACGGTATGGAAGTGTTTAATGTTGAAAACGCAACCTCACTGCCAAAACCTCCAGAGTTTCAAACCATTTACATTAGTGGCGGAAAGAAAAACAAACTTAATAAAATTGACATCGTAGGTTTCTTTTCCCAAAAGGGGAAACTGGAAAAAGGAGATTTAGGATTAATTGAAGTGAAAGATTTTATCTCATTTGCAGCTGTGAAATTCAATAAAGTCAAAGATTTACTGCATCATGTAAAAGATGAAAAAATGAAAGGGAAGAAATTCAAGATTGAAGTAGCAAGAAAAGTTATTAAGAAAGAAGAGGAGTAGATTACAGATTTCAGAGTGCAGAATTTAGAATTTTCTGGTATCATTATTTTCTATGCAATCTGCAATCTAAAATCTGCAATCTAAATTCTTATGAGTTGCAGTTTTAATTTACAAACAAAAAAAATAAATTAGTGTTGATAAAAACATAATAATAGAAAGGAGTTGTTTCTTTTTATTATTATGTTTGCTAACAAATACTTACCTACTAAAGTATATCATTAAACCCCAAATAAATTATGAAAAAAATTATTGCGATTGCTGTTTTGTTTATTAGTTCTGTTGGTTTTAGCCAAATTAAAGTTGTTGAAACTGTGCCAGTTGAAAAATTGGGTAGAGTAAATAATAGTTTTTATGTTCAAAAAATTGGAGATGAGTTTACCTTTTTTTATACAACTGTTCAAAGTGAGGATGAAGAGTCAGCTTTAAAAGCTTTTACATTTAAAAATGTCGATAATGCTTACCAAAGTCTTTATGGTATCATTTCAAAAGGTTTTACTGCAAGTCCTTTGAATGATGTAAAATTGGAATTACCTAATAATTTTGTTTGGTTGCATTATATTGTAAGCTCTGATAAAACGACTGTACAGTTTATGGTTTCAAACAAAGAGGCTAGTGCTACTCATATTTCTGAGCCATTATCAAAAGAGCAAGTTGAAAAATTGTTCCAAAAAAGCTAAATTGAAATAACATTATAAAGCAAAAACGTCCCAATGAATTGGGACGTTTTTTATTTTTATGGAAACCGAAATTATATTTTCTTAACGTATTGTGTAATAATCACAATTTGTTGTCCATCTACTCTTCCCTCAATGTATTCGGCATTTTCATGATCCAAACGGATGTTACGTACCGAAGTTCCTTGTTTAGCAACCATGCTCGATCCTTTTACTTTTAGATCTTTGATTAATACAACCGAATCTCCATGCGCTAAAATCACGCCATTTACATCTCGGTGTACGATTTTGTTTTCGTCATCTTCTCCTTCACCCGTGGCTTGTGCCCATTCCAAAGTGTCTTCATCCAAATACATTTGCTCCAAAAGCTCTTGTGGCCAACCATTTTTACGCAAACGACTCAACATTCTCCAAGCTGAAACCTGAACAGGAATATGTTCGCTCCACATACTGTCGTTCAAACATCTCCAGTGGTTTAAATCTTCATGACCAGGATTTTCAATTTGGTCAATACAAGTAGGACAGGCAAAGATACTTTCGTCCAATCCACCTTTTTTGGTAGGCAAAATTTGGAATTCTTTTAGATTTTCAGTGGCAGCGCATAATTCACATTTGGAACCGCTGCGTTTATTTAATTCTCTTTCGAAGCTCATTATAAGGTGTGTGTTATTTTAGGTTGCGAAATTACGCTTAAATGCTAGGTTTTGCAAGTTTATGTTTTGCTCGTGTCTTCTGGTAGTATCAGAGTTTATAATTTTCAAAGAATTCCATTTCTTCAAAATCTTTGTACTAAATCAAAACATTAACCAATACTACTTATGCAATTTAACCCTTACGGCTTCTGGAACCAGCATTTCGTATTCACCAAAATTTCGGATAACGTCTCTCACGATGCTAGAGCTGATATAGGAAGTTCGTGCTGCGGTCAATAAAAAGACCGTTTCTATTTTGGACAATCTTCTGTTGGTGTGGGCGATGGCTTTCTCGAATTCGAAATCGGCGGGGTTGCGTAATCCCCTTAGTATGAAGTCGGCTTTGATTTTATGGCATAAGTCTATGGTTAAGCCTTCATAAGTGATGACGGTAACTTTGGGTTCATTTTTGAATGTTTCTTCGATGAAACGTTTTCTTTCCTCGAGTGAAAACATGTATTTTTTTTCGGCATTGACCCCAATGGCAATTACGATTTCATCAAAAAGCGAAATACCTCTGTTGATGATATCTTCGTGACCTAAAGTGATCGGGTCAAAGGATCCTGGGAATATTGCTTTCTTCATTTCAATTTAATTTAGTTGTTTTTCAATTCTTGAATCTGGAACAATCCAGAGCATTGCTACTGCAATATAAAGCAGACCAGAAATCCAAGGTGAGACAAAAGCCAAGGGAATTGCCAAAAGATAGGCTAATGCCGATAGTTTACCTTTTAAGTCCTTTTCAACTGCACGGTGCAAAATTGAATCTTTACCTTCGAGTCTTATAATTTTATTTTGGAGCAAATTATAGGCGATAGCACACATCAGTAGGACAAAGCCATAAATACTCATTGGCACTGCTGCAAAATGATGCTCTCCAATCCAGCTTGTTGCAAACGGAATTAAGGAGAGCCAAAAGAGTAAAAAAAGATTGCCCCACAAAATAGAGCCATTCACTTTTTTAACCACTTGAAACATATGATGATGGTTGTTCCAATAAATCCCAACATAAATAAAACTCAAAACGTAGCTTAAGAAAACAGGAATCAAGTGTTTTAACGATTCAAAACTATCTTCTTCAGGCGCTTTTATTTCTAAAACCATTATGGTAATGATAATGGCTAAAACGCCATCGCTAAAGGCTTCAATTCTGGTTTTGTTCATTTTCTATTTAGTTTCTAAGTTTCTGAGATTCTAAGTTACTAAGATTTTTTATTTTCTTGTAATTGAGAATATTTCATCTTTATGGTATAGCTTTAATAAATCCTTTTTTGAATAATTAATTTTCTGGTTTGTGTAATTTTCTGTTTTGTTTATTTCTTCAACTTCTGACTGTAAATATACATCATAATCATTTTGAGTAAGGTAAACACTGTCATTAGTCACTTTATCTATTCTCATTGATGAATAATAGCCATTTGAAAATTTCACATTGTAAACATCGCCAAAAGTTGGTGTTTTTATTAAAGTTTCAGCCTCATTATTTGTTTGAAATAAGTTGACAAAATAAAAGGCGATGTAACAAATCAATATAATGATACCGGAAAATAACCAAATAGGTCTTTTTCGATTAGTCTTTTTATTTTCATCGATGAGTTTTGTTTTAGTATTCTCATCTAAATCGTCAAAATCAATTTCTTTTGAGCAATTATTACATTCGATATTTATTGTATTTCCAACAGGGAATAATGGGATAAATGTTAATGAGGTATATCTGGTAAAAATGCTATAATCTATTGCCGAATGAAAGTTGCAATTAGGGCATTCTGTATTAGGAATTGTTCCTTTTAATAAGCAAGTTTCATTTGTTCCAATCAATACCATCATTCTGCGAAAAATTTATTTTTTGTTGTTAATGGAATTTACTGAAAGGACTTTTTTTATATTGTATTTTTTAAGATTCTAAGCCATTATGAGTCTTAGAAACTTAACAGCTTAGAATCTCAGTAACTTAATTTAGTGCCAACTCAATTGCATTTGTAAACAAGTCTTCCAGTGAAATGCCGGCAGCCTTGGCTTGTTGTGGAATCAAACTTTCGGTTGTTAGGCCGGGAATGGTATTCATTTCGAGCATATGCGGTTCGCCGTCCACAATGATGAATTCGCTTCGGGAGAATCCTTTCATTTTAAGCACTTCGTAGGCACGTTTTGCAATTTCCCCTACTTTTTGGGTCATTTCATCCGAAATTCTAGCCGGTGTAATTTCCTGTGACTTACCTTGGTATTTGGCTTCATAATCGAAGAAATCATTCTCGGAGATAATTTCGGTTATTGGTAAAACAGTTACTGTTCCTTTGTAGTTGATGACTCCAACTGAAACTTCGGTACCATCAAGGAAACTTTCTATGATGATTTCGTTGTCTTCTTTGTAGGCCACTTCGATGGCGATTGGCAGTTCGGCAGCGGTTTTTACTTTTGAAATACCAAAACTAGAACCAGCTTTGTTTGGTTTTACAAAACAAGGCAAACCTAATTTTTGTACAATTTCGTCCGTGTTAATAATGTCTCCTTTATTTAGGTAGTAGGAAGTGGCAGTTTTGATCCCGTATGGTTTTAATACCGACAATAAATCGCGTTTGTTGAAGGTTAAAGCAGCTTGGTAGTAATCGCAGGCGGTTTGTGGAATGTTTAGCAATTCGAAATAGGCCTGCATCAATCCGTCTTCACCCGGAGTTCCGTGAATGGCATTGAAAACGCAATCGAAAGTTTGCTTGCTTCCGTTTATGTTTATCGAAAAATCATTTCGATCTATTGGAAATTCGGCATCATTGGCATCAACATATACCCATTTTTCTTTAAAAATATGAATACGGAAGGCATTGTATTTGGTTTTGTCCAGGAATTGATAAACTACGTTTCCGCTGATGAGTGAGATCTTGTATTCGCTTGAATAGCCGCCCATGATGATGGCAATGTTTTTCATTTTAAACGTTTAATCGGTTAAACGTTTAATCGATTAGCCGATTAAACGTATTCTAAACAAAATTATCATTTTTTTTGAAACGAAATAGCTTTATCTTTGCGGGAAACAAAAATATTTATGAGCTTAAAAAAATATCTTACTAGTCGCGTATTTTTCGGACAGGTGTTGATTGCACTTGCCATTATTGCAGTTTTGGGTTATTTATTCATGCATTGGTTGACATTTACAACGGATCATGGGCATGAAATTGCTGTTCCAGATTTGAGAAAATTGACTGAGGAACAAGTGGAAGACAAGCTGGATGAATTGGATTTGGATTATGAGCTGTTGGACAGTGTGGATTTTAGGGGAGATTACCCAAAATACAGCGTAGTGGAGCAAGATCCGATGCCTGGGACGATGGTGAAAGTAGGTAGAAAAGTATATATTAAGATTAACTCATCTGGGTTTTCGTCTGTTCGAATTCCCGATTTGATTGATAAAACCTATCGTGAAGCAGTGCCAACACTTAAGGCATTGGGACTTGAAGCGGGAACTATTACGTATGTGCCTAATTTAGGAAAAGACATGGTTTTGGAAATGCGTTATAAAGGAAGAAACCTAAAAGTAGGAGACAGAGTTTTGAAAGCCTCTAAAATCGATTTGGTTTTGGGAGACGGAAAAGAGAGTTATCAAGAAGAAGCAGTGGACAGTACAGCTACTCCACCAGCACAAGAAACAACAACAAATGAACAATAATATTGAACAAATAGAGGATTTAGACGAAGAGTTATTTGAACATTACAGGTTTGAGGTTCCAAAAGGGCAGGCCATTTTGCGAATTGACAAATACTTGATGGGTTTGATTCCAAATGCCACACGAAACAAAATTCAAAACGCAGCCACCGAAGGGAATATTTATGTGAATGATGCGACTGTAAAGTCCAATTATAAAGTAAAACCTTTTGATGTGGTTCAGGTGATGTTGTCACATCCACCTTTTGAAAATAGGGTAGATCCAGAAGATATTCCGCTGGATATTGTTTATGAAGATGAGGCACTATTGCTAATCAATAAACCGCCTGGATTGGTAGTACATCCCGGTCATGGGAATTATACAGGAACTCTAGTGAATGCATTGGCATTTCATTTTGAGAATTTACCAATGAACAGCAGTGAGCGTCCAGGTCTAGTTCATAGAATTGACAAGGATACTTCAGGATTATTGGTTATTGCCAAAACTGAAGCTGCAATGACGCATTTAGCCAAACAATTTGAAGCCAAAACATCGGAAAGAGAATATATTGCTTTGGTTTGGGGTAATGTTACTGAAGAGCAAGGAACCATTGAAGGGAACTTGGCAAGACACTTGAAAGATCGTATGCAAATGGCTGTTTTTGCCGATCCTGAAATTGGAAAACCTGCCATTACGCATTATAAAGTTTTAGAGCGTTTTGGATATGTGACTTTAATTTCCTGTAAATTGGAAACAGGAAGAACACACCAGATTCGTGCGCACTTGAAACATATTGGGCATCCGCTTTTTAATGATGAGCGTTACGGTGGTCACTTGATTTTGAAAGGAACTACGTTTACAAAATACAAACAGTTTATTGAAAATTGTTTCAAAGCATTGCCACGTCAGGCATTGCATGCTAAAACACTTGGTTTTGTGCATCCGAATACAGGAGAAATGATGCGTTTTGACACGGAATTGCCTCAGGATTTTAAGGATTGTATAGAGAAATGGAGAGGATATTCAAAATCACACCATGCCGAAGAAGATTAATGATAAAAATATAAAAGCCTCAATTTTGAGGCTTTTTTCATGAAATACAGTTACTTGATTTCGCTTTAAAAGTGATGTTTTATAACCCCTTTAGAACCTGTTGGACTTGGGGTTAATTCTAAAACAGAATTTGGAGAAAGATTCGGTTCTATTCGATGTGAAACAAATAAGATGGCAATATTGGTTTCTTTCTTTATCAAATTGATAAGTTGTGTTACCAATACTATATTTTGGTCATCTAAACCTTCAAGAGGCTCGTCCAGAATCAATAGGGGAGGATGTTTAATAACTGCACGGGCGATTAGGGCAACTCTTTGTTGACCAATGGACAGGCGATTGAATATTTTGTTTTTTAGATGGCTCATTTGAATTGCTTCGAGCCATTGTGCAACGATTCTTCGCTGTAAGGTTGTGGGTTCTCTGTATAATCCGATGGAATCAAAAAATCCCGAGAGAATCATTTCTTCCAGACTATAACTTTTATTAAATAAGTCGGTCATTGCCGTATTGAAAAAACCAATTTGTTTTTTGATTTCCCAAATACTTTCGCCACTTCCTTTTTTTCTTCCAAAAAGTTCTACATCCTGTCCATAACCTTTGGGATTGTCACCTGAAATTAGAGACAATAAAGTACTTTTTCCAGAACCGTTTGGTCCAATTAGTTGCCAAAAATCCCCTTGTTTTATAGTCCATGAAAGAGAATCAATAATTGGTCTTTCATCATAGGAAACGGATATGGCATTCATTTTAACCAGAACGCGGTCATCGAAAACTTCTTTGTGAATTGGTATTTTATGGCTGTCGTTTTCAAATGAATTATTTTCTATTGTATTTATGGATTTCAATTCAAATGAATTATCGGCTATTAGTGCCTTATTGGCAATAAAAGGAAGCAAATCAATAGTTCGGTTGACCAATTGGATAATTCGAACAGAGCTCAAAATTGCTTCAATTGCGAATGTTAATTCAATTCGGGAAGTATAATCCAGATGATCCATAGGATTGTCCAGAATGATAAAGTCAGGATTTTTCTTTAGACAATATTTTAAAAATTCCTTTTTTCGCTCTCCAGATGAAAAGGTGCGCAGGTTTCGTTTGGATTCGGTGGTAGCTTCAATGGAATCGTATTGGTATTCTTCTTCGATTAATTTTTGAATGGAAATGTCTGAATACAGAATGCCGTTTAACGAATTGAAAACCGACAACTCCCCCTGAATCTCTCCCGATAATAATGCTTTTATAAAGCTTTTTTTATCAACTTGATTGGATAGAAGTATGTCCCAATGTTTCATTTTGTTACTATGTTTTGCATTTAAACTAATTTGTAAAATTAGCCTCAAAAGTCTTAAAACGACTATCCAAGTCTTGAATTAATTGTTTTTTTACCGCAGGATCTTGAATAAAACTATAGTTGATGCTGTTGTAAACAAACTGTTTGATATCGGAATAAGAAATGGTTTTATATCTTTTGGCCAGTAAAACATATTGCTCTGTCATATTGGTTCGCAATATTCCGGCATCATCAGTACTAATGACAATTGGCACTCCAAATTCTTTGTACAATAGAATGGGATGGCGGTTTTCTTTTACTTTTAGAATGAACTCGTTACTGGTAAGATTAATTTCAATCGGGATATTATTCTTGGCCATATAACGCATTAAATCATAGCTCTTTTCTTCGTAGGCCACATCAACTCCATGTCCAATTCTATTGGCGCCAGCAGTATAAATAGCCGCATTGATATGCCAAGACAATTCCTCTGGACGAACCAATCCAAGTGTGAGTTCACCTGCGTGCATAGAATATTTTACCTTTGGAAAATGGCTGTGACAATATTTGAACATAACCATGTGTAACCAATAATCTTTCATAGATGTTTCGCCATCTTCGGGAGAAACGATATTGACACCTGCCATCAACGGACTGCTGTCAGCAGATATGAAAGCAACCACTAAGTTTTTGAATAAATCAACCGGTTCCATAAAGCGCAAAACAAAGTTTTGATAGCGCATCGTAAATTGACTGTCATCAATTTTAAGCTCTTTGTGCATTTTTGCAACAAAGTTAGTATTGAAATCGGCGGCGTATTTTTTGGCTTCTTTTTGATTGAAAATTGTATACAAGGAATCCAAAGATTGCATAACGGCTTTTTCATTTTTGCTTGCCGCAAATTTTCTCAAATTGGTATTGTATTTTGTCAAATCATCTGTTTTTATCGCACAGGGAATAGTCGATAACTGGGTTTCGATGTAGCTTACATTTTCTTTGATTGCCCTGTTTTTTAGTTCCAATAAACCGGCTCCAAAATTATTGTTTGTTGCAGGTTCAAACTTCATAAAGGATTCAAAAAATAATTTATCCGAAGGATAATCAACATTATTATAATCTTTGACAGACCATTTATGTATTATTTTTTGTTTGTAGTTGTCTAATTCGCCATTCTTTTGTAAAATCGAAAATTGTACCCAGTCACTTCCATTCTGTTTTTCTTGACTTACAGTCATGGTTTGTGTATTAAGATAAAAATCTTCGGCAATGGCGTGAGTTAATAGTGGTTCTGCATAAATTGAACCAGAATAATGATGGTGTAAATCGCCACCTTTTGGCATTTGAGCAAAGAAAGCTGTGAGTTCAACTTCATTATCTCTTATTTTTTCAAAATATTGATTGGCAGATTGTGCAAAACCTACTTGGAATAGGGTATAAAAAAGGAAGGTGAAAAATATCTTCATTGTATAAATTTCATTCAAATATAAAAAATAAATAGAAATTTACTTCATCTCACTTAAATAAAAGTTTCATCATTGCTCTCAGAATAATCCAAATCTACATGGAAAGTCTCCTTTAATTTCCCCAGTGCCAATAGGGAAATGATTGATAATAAGGAGCCAACAATCATTCCAGATTTAAGAATATCACCATGAAAGAGACGGTCGCGGAAGAAGCTATAGATCAAAATAATTAACGGAAGCGAACCCCTAACAAAATTAGGAACCGTTGTTGTTACTGTAGCTCTGATGTTGGTTCCAAATTGCTCGGCAGCTATGGTTACGAATAAAACCCAATACCCAACTGAAACTCCCATTGCAAAACAAAGTAAATAGAAAGTCGAAACCGAAATTCCGTAAGCATTCAAATAAACAAAAATCATAATTAGGTTAAAAACCAAAAACAGGCACATGATTTTTTTTCGGCTTTTTAGCCATTGGCTTAATAATCCGCTGGCAATATCGCCAATAACCAAACCGCTGTAACAAAAAGCAATTGCTTTTCCGGCAGCTATAGTTTCGGCTTGTTGCACACCAAGGGCTTTTGCAAATTCAGGTGAAAAAGTAATCAAAACGCCTACCAAAAACCAAAGTGGAATTCCAATAAGTATGCATTGAAGGTATTTTGAAAATCTTTTTGAGTTGGTAAACAAAGACAGAAAATCTCCTTTCTTTTCCTCACTTTGCTGTACTTGCTTGAACATACCTGATTCGGTAATACGGATTCTTAAAAACAATAGCAGGATACCAAGACCACCTCCTGCATAATAGCATAAACGCCAATCCTGGAAAAACTGATAGACCAAATAGGCGGCAACCGCTCCCGATACACCTACCGAAGCTACAATCATAGTTCCGTAGCCCCTTTTGTCTTTCGGCAGGGACTCGGCAACCAAAGTGATTCCTGCCCCCAATTCTCCCGCAAGTCCAATTCCTGCAATCAATCGCCAAAACGCATATCCATCAACAGTAGTTACCATTCCGTTGGCAATATTAGCCACCGAATACAGTAAAATTGAACCAAATAAAACGGATATTCGTCCCTTTTTGTCTCCTAAAATGCCCCATAAAATCCCGCCGAAAAGCATACCGAACATTTGCATACTGATAAGATATTCGCCTTGGTTTCTAACTGCGTCTCCTGTTATTCCAAGGTCTTTTAAACTATCGGTGCGAACAATCCCAAAAAGTAATAAGTCATAAATGTCCACAAAATAACCAAGAGCGGCTACAATCACTGCGGCATTGAGTATGGATTTCGGATTTTTCGTAATGGATGGGGGAGTACTGGTCATTAGGATTTGGTCTTTATTGGCAGTTTCATTAATAAATCGGTTTGTTGGTCATTGCCTAGAATGAAAATATGTTTGTCGAATGTGACAAAACCATTTTTTGCATAAAATTGTAAGGCTCTGTGGTTTTCTTCCCAGACACCCAGCCAAATATAATCGACGTCATATTCTTTTGCAACTTTTATAGCTTGGTCTAGTAATAGTTGACCTATTTTTTTTCCGTGAAAAGCTTTTAAAACATAAATGCGTTGGATTTCGATTGTTTCGTCTTTTATTGTTTCGGTTTGTGCATTGCCTAAATTTAATTTTAAATAACCAACAGGTTCCCTATCGAAATAAGCAATATAAAAAGGAGAATCAGGATTGTTTATTTCTAAAGTTAATTGTGTGGTATTGAAATTTTCCTGCAGGTATTTCTCCATGTTTTCTGGAGTATTTATTTCGGCAAAAGTTTCGGTGAACGATTGTTTGCTGATGTTTTGTATCGTAATGAGGTTTTCTAAAAAGGCTTTCTTGATTTCAATCATTAGAATTGTTTTTTTTTCTTTATAAAACCAAAAATAAACAAAATAACAGCATTCATTTTAAAAATCTATGATTGCATTAAACAATTCAATTCAGAGTTTCTAAATTCTAGATTTCAATTTGTACTTTTGAAATTGTAAATAAAAAGAATTCGAAAGCCCCGTCAAATATGAAAATTGTACTATCTCCTGCCAAATCCTTAAATTTCGAAAAAGAATTACCAACATCTCGATATACAAGTTCTTTTTTTCTAAAAGAATCCGGACAGGTTCATAAAGTTTTAAAGCAACAATCACCTAAGAACTTATCAGAATTGATGTCGATTTCAGATAAATTGGCCGATTTGAACTGGAAACGTAACCAAGATTGGAAAACTCCTTTTACACCCGAAAATGCGCGTCCTGCAGTATATGCTTTTGATGGCGATGTTTATACGGGATTGGATGCTTACTCGATTCCAATGGAGAAAATGGAACAACTTCAAGGTACTTTAAGGATTTTATCGGGTTTGTATGGTTATTTGAAACCATTGGATTTAATACAACCGTATCGTCTTGAAATGGGAACGAAATTGCCCATTGGCGAAAGCAAAAACTTATATGAGTTTTGGAAAAAAAATATCACCGCTTCATTGAACAAAGAGCTTAAAAAAGGGGAGTTGTTTATCAACTTGGCGAGCAACGAATATTTTTCGGCTGTGGATGTGAAAGCTTTGAAGGTTCCTGTTATTACGCCAGAATTTAAAGATTATAAAGACGGAAACGTGAAAATAATCAGTTTCTTTGCCAAGAAGGCTAGGGGATTAATGGTGCGTTATATTCTAGATACCAATGCCCAAACTCTTGATGATTTAAAAGGATTCAATTACGAAGGTTATCAGTTTGACGCTAATTTGTCCAAAGGGAATAACTTGGTTTTTACTAGGTAGGTTTCAGGTTGCAGAAGGCAGATTTCGGATAGTAGATTTAAGTTTGCAGATAGCAGAATTAAGAATTTAGAAGGCAGATTTCTGTGCAGAAATAAAAAAAGCTCCGAATCTCACTATTGATTAGTGAAATTCGGAGCTTTTTATTTGTTTATTTTTTTGTTTGTGGCAAAAATCGAAATCTCTTTCTTTAGCCCCGATTGCAGTGAAAATCCTCGTAAGCCGGGGTTCGGCTTATGAGATTGTAACGGAAAGCGGGACTAATGCCGGCTGAAAAAGCCTAATCTTTCTGCTCCTAATTAACAACCTGCCAATCTGCATTCTATTTTCTGAAATCTGCCACCTGAGTTCTGCAATCTAGTGCATTGCATCGGCTGGATCTATTTTGTTTTTTCCTTTTTTGATCAAAAGAATAAAAGGAATACACAGCAGGAATAAGATGCCGAGATACATAAAGATGTCCATAAATGACAGTACGGAACTTTGCTGCATTACTTTTCCTTCGAGCACTTTATAGGCTTTGGACAAAGCCTCATTGGCAGTATATCCTTTGGCCATAAAACCCATTTGCAGTTGATGAACTGTTTGTTGTACTTTATAAGAAGATTGGTCAAGGTATGAAATTAAATTCACGCGATGTTCCTGATTGAGCCTGGTGAGGTAAGTGGTAATGATGGCAATACCGAATGAACCTCCTAATTGTCGCATCATTCCCGTAAAGGCCGCACCTTCACCAATATGTTTCCCTTTTAGGGTTGACAATGATAAAGTGGTAATAGGAACAAATAATAATCCCAAACCAACACCTCTAAGAATTAATGGCCAAAACATGTGTTCAACGCCAGTATCTGGTGTCATTACACCACGCATCAAAAAGGTGAAAAGAAAAAATACTAGGAATCCTACTGCAACCATATAGGCTTGAGGTACTCCACGCTGAATCATTTTACCTATAAAAGGCATCATAATACCTGTTGTTATGGAACTTGGAATTAACAATAAACCTGCATCGGTAGCTGTCCATCCTAATAGAGATTGGGTGTATACTGGAATGATAAATGTCGATCCATACAATCCAAATCCCATAATGAAAGACATAATGGTTCCGATTCTAAGGTTACTGTCTTTTAATACTTTCAGATTCACAATTGGATGCTTATAGGTGAGTTCCCTCCATATAAACAGCACTAAACCAAAGACAGAAATTACGCTTAATGTCAGAATCATACTGTCATTGAACCAGTCGTCCTGTTGACCATGCTCCAAGACAAATTGCAAGGAACCAATGAAAGTTGCCAAGAGTCCAATTCCCCACCAATCGACTTGGTTTGCTTTTAGTTTGTCTCCATATTTTGGGCTTTTCACATAACCAATGGTTAGTAAAGTTGCGATAATACCTATTGGAATGTTGATGTAAAAAATGAAAGGCCAAGAAAAATGGTCAACAATATAACCTCCCAATGGCGGTCCCAATGTTGGGCCAACGATAACTCCCATTCCGTAAATAGCCTGTGCCATTCCTCTTTTTGCCACTGGATAACTCTCGGTTATAATGGTTTGCGCAGTTACTAATAAAGCTCCTCCACCTAGACCCTGTATGAATCGAAAGGCCACGAGTTCCCATATATTTGTAGCATTACCGCACAAAAAGGAAGCCACTGTAAAAATAACAATGGAAGTTGCAAAGTAATTACGACGCCCAAATTGCTGTGACAACCAACTCGTCATCGGGATTACAATTACGTTTGCAATAGCATACGCAGTAATTACCCAGGCGATATCGGTTAGGGTAGCACCAAGACTACCTCTCATATTATTTAAAGCTACGTTTACAATCGTAGTATCTACAATTTCGAGTAAAGCACACATGATACAGGTTATCGTGATGATGACCCTGTTAATGCCGTATTCTACTAAATCGTCTTCTTGGTTTTGTACCATTTTGAGTTTTTAATATGTAATGGTTTAATAAGCGTATAAGTCGCAATGAAAAGTTTTACCATATAAGAAATATAAGGGCATATAAGTTTTTGTTTTTTACGTGCTGCTTAAATGAACTTATATTTCTTATATGGTTAAAATCTATTTTATTTCAAATGAACATCTACATCGGCGTTCATACCTGGGCGAAGCAATTTTATTTTTTCAGGATCGTTTGAAGCATTCAAGCTTATTTTTACCGGTAATCTTTGTATTGTTTTTACAAAGTTTCCAGTTGCGTTATCTGGCGGAAGTAATGAAAAACGAGATCCAGTTGCTGGTGAAAATGAAGTAAGGGTTCCTTCAAAAGCATAATCAGGATAAGCATCTACTTTTACTGTTACTTTTTGACCAATAATCATTTTGTTCAATTGTGTTTCTTTAAAATTGGCTACAACCCAAGCTTCATTGTTATTGATGATATAAAATAAAGATTGTCCTTGTTGTACCAATTGTCCCGGTTGAATATCAATTTTCGAAACTTGTCCATCAATAGCTGCTGTTACAACTGTGTAAGTCAAGTTCAATTGAGCCACTTCAAGTAACGCTTTTGCTTTTTTGATATTGGCAGCGGCAATTTCTGTTTGTTTATTGCTAACTCTTGATTTTGCTTCAATTACCGATTTTTGGTAAGTACTTGCTTTTTCTTGTTGTTGCAAAATACGTACTTGGCTTTCCGCTTCTTGTTTGGTTGCCAATGCTTGTTCGTATTGTTGTTTCGTAATCGAATGATTTTTGTATAAGTTTTCGTAACGAACATAATCACTATTTGCTCTTCCCAATCTAATTTTTGCAGTTTCAATATTTCCTCCAGCCGACTGTACATTGGCATCCGAAACAGCGATACTTGCCATAGCGCTTCCAATATCTTCTTTGGCTACTTCAAATCCACCTTCTGCAGCTATAAAAGCAGCATTTGCTTCTTCGATTTTTAATTGGTAATCTCTTTTGTCAATTGTAAATAAGGTATCTCCTTTTTTTACATAATCATTGTCTTTTACATAAACCTTACTGATATATCCCGAAACTCTTGGGATTATTGGATTCATGTTTTTCTCAATTTGAGCATCATCCGTTTCTTCGTGTCCTTGAGAGTGAATGTATTTTGTTATTCCGTAAGTTCCTCCTGAAAGGACTAAAACCAATAGGATTATAATGAATTTGGCGTTTGTTTTTTTCTTTTCCATGATATTGGTAGTGGTTATATTTTTGAAAGGTTGAAGGTTTGTGATAGTTGTCCGGTAGCCGAAAGTAATTCGTAGTATTTTTGAATAACATCTACTTTGGCAATGGTTTCGGCTATTTTTGATTTCAGTTGTTCTACATCTGCTTCCAATAAATCATTGGTATCCGAAAGCCCGTTTTCGTATTTGTCTTTTACGATTCGGTAATTTTCAGTAGCTTGTTCAACAGCTTGATTGTAAACTGCACTTTGTTTTATAGCCAAATCGTAATTGGTAATCGCTTGTTGTACCTGTACTCTAATATTATCTTTTAATAATTCCTGAGTGTTTTTTACTTCAAGCGCTTTGCTTTCTGCAATTTTTACTTGTGTGCTATTTTTTATAATACCACTGACATCATAAGATATTCCAACACCAATAAACATTGCATTCTCTAATGTCACAACATTATTCAGGTTTAAAGCTGCATATCCACCAGTCAAAGCTACGGCAGGATAGTAATCTCCTTTGGCTATTTTTATATTGTCTTGGGATGCTTTTTCCTGAAATTGTAATGCTTCTAAGTCTTTACGGTTTTGAAAGGCCGGTTGTTCATCAGTAGGAACTGAATTCTTAGGAAAATTAATTAAATCACTTTCGGTTACTGTTAATCTTGTTTCTGTTGGTAATTTCAACAAAGTAACCAGATAGTAATTGATTATTTTTTCATTATTCAAAGCTTCGTCAAGAGATAACTGAATTTTCGAAACCTGAAGTTGGGATTTCAATAAATCATTTCGTGGAATGATTCCGTTTTTTTCCAAAGCTATAAAATCAGTAACACGTTGTTCAGCACTTTTTTGATTTTCCTTTAATAATTCAATTGTTCTTTGCGCTTTGTACAAATTAGCATAGTAGTCTATGACTCTCATAGCCACATCTTCTTTGGTTTTAGATGCCATTGCATTTTCTGCTTGGAACAAATTGTCCTGAAGCTGTATGCCGTTTTGAATTTTCATTCCTGCAAATATTGGCATTTTCAAACTGGCTTGACCAATAAGCATTCTGTCTGGTACGGGAAATGAACCTGATCCGGCATTAATTTCTAGTTTAACCGTTGGTTCGGTTAATTGAAGAAATTGTCCAGTAAGCTTTAAGTCGGGATACTGCGTGTTCTTAACCGATTGTAATTCTTGTTTTTTCGTTTCTACTTTGGTGCTGGCCAATGAGATTTCATTACTTTTTGTCCAAGCCAATTGTATCGCATCTTCCAGCTTTAAATTGGTTTTGTCTTGGGCATTGATGGATGAAATTCCAATGAAGAACCCTCCAAAGATCATTAAATAACTAACTTTCATATGTCAAGAGGGCTTTAATGGTTTGTTGAATGTGCATTGTTAAAGTTGTTTTTATATAGGTATTGTATTCTTCTTCGGTTTTCAAGTCTAATAGATTTTCGTAAAAAGGCCTATTCAAATGAAAATGGAAATAGGTGCCCAGAATCGTTGTGGTAAGAAGTGGAATGACAATGTCTTTTCTGAAAATTCCTTTTTCCTGACCATCTTGGATAATGGATTCGATTGATTTTAAGTTTCCTTTTTTTAAATCTGTAAAAGCTTGAAGGTTAATTACTCTTTGACTTGAGGAAAATTCAAAGTGCATAATTTTGTATATGCATCTGTTACTGTTTATCTTATCAATATAAAGTTCAATAAGTTTTTGTATTTTTTGAAGTGGATCTAAATCTTCCAAAGTCAAAATATCCAGTTGAAGTTTAATATCTGTGACACGGTTTAAAATAATGGATTCCAATAATTGCTCTTTGGATCCAAAATAATAGGAAACCATGGCGACATTTATTTTAGCTTCCTTGGCAATGTCCCTTATCGAAGTGCCGTCAAATCCTTTTTCTGCAAATAGCTTTTCGGCTACGTGTAAAATTTGAATTTGTTTTTCGTTAAAATCCGTTTTCAAAGCTTTACTTTTAAATTCAGTACAAAATTAAACAACTGTTTAAATTAAACGATTGTTTAAATTTGTTTTAACTTTTTTTTAACGGAAATAATAAGTTAGAATTACGGTTAAATCGATTTCGTAAATTCTAATAAAATGAGAGATTAAACACATAAGGCATATAAGTAATTGGTTTTAAAACCTAACTTATATGCCTTATATGGTAAAAATGAATGTTGTTTATTTCAGTTATTCTTTAATAGGAACCCAGATTTCTTCCTCCGAATTTGGGTCATCTTTTATATATTTTGCTCCCAATATTTCAAAATGGGGTCTGTGGTCCAAATCGTATTTTGAATTTGGAATCCAAGTTCTGAAGATATAATCAAAAATAGCGATATCATGTCCTTTAAGTTCGAAAACTGCATAAAGCCCCCCTGATAAAGTAATAGATTCCATTTCTGTAGGTATGTTATCAAAGTCAGAAACCTCAAGCGTTGCCCATTTTTCAAAAACGGTATTGGGGTTGAAAATTTCAAAATAGGTTGGCTCATACACTTGCACGGCAAAAAGATCCGAACTGATTGGATTAATAATTTCAGCACGTCTTGGCATAAAACTTCGCCACAATTCATGTGTTTTGTTATTCGCAAGAGACATTTGTAATCGTTTGCCAATTAATTTTTTTTCGGTTAAAATTTCAATTCTTGGAGTCATTGTAATCTATTTAGAAATGGATTTTTTTAAGCAAACGCTAGTTTCAATATTTTTATATTGACCGTAATTAGAGATTATCTCGTAACCGTTTTTTTGATACATTGCGATGGCTTCGGGATTATTTTTACCAGTTTCCAGAACGCAGTTGGTATAATTGAATTCACTTGCCCAAATTTCCAGTTCTTTTAAAACTGTGCTGGCAATTCCTTTTCCTCGGTAATCAGGATGAACAAACATTCTTTTTATCTCAACAGTATTATGATCAAATTCCTTGAATGCACCACAGCCAATAGCTATAGTTTCCTGATAGCAAACCACAACATGATTTATTTTGTCTAGTGTATTATGCTGGGCATAAAAATCATGAGCTTCACCATCTTTCATTCTTAAAACTTCATCAAGTAAAACGACAAGGTTTTGAAAATCGATATTATCGGAGGTTGTTCTTGTTGTGGTGGTCATTGTACTATTTTTTTTGCAAACTAACGAATCGCTTTCACAAACTCTCCAATTTTCCCAGTTCCATTTTCTGTTAAATGGGTGATAAATGCACTTCCAATAATGGCTCCTTTGGCATATTGGGTGGCCTGATTGAAGGTTTCGGAATTGTTGATTCCAAAGCCTACTACTTGTGGATTTTTAAGATTCATATCCCCAATGCGTTTGAAATAATCTTCTTGGGTATTTCCAAAACCAGTTTGTGATCCCGTTACACTCGCCGAACTCACCATATAGATAAATCCATTCGAAACACCGTCAATAAAACGAATGCGTTCATCTGAAGTTTGTGGTGTAATCAAAAACACATTGATTAATCCGTATTTTTCAAAAGTAGCTTTGTACTGTTCAGCATATACATCTACCGGAAGGTCGGGAATGATCAAGCCATCGATGCCAATTTCAGCGCATTTTTTGCAGAAATTCTCCACTCCATATTGCAACATCGGATTGAAATAACCCATAATCACTAGCGGAATGGTTACGCTTTGACGAATGTCTTTTAATTGGTCAAATAAGATTTGTGTCGTCATTCCGTTATGCAAAGCCTGTGTTGAACTAGCTTGTATAGTTGGTCCATCGGCCAAAGGATCACTGAATGGTAATCCAATTTCGATCATATCTACGCCATTTTTCTCTAAATCCTGAATGATTTGTACGGTGTCATTCAAGTTAGGATATCCAGCCGAAAAGTATATGGAAAGTATCTTTTTGTCTTCTTGTAATTTTTGGTTTATTCGGTTCATTTTTAAAGTATTTTATCTTGGGATTTTGAAAATCCTCTAGTTATGTTTTTTTGTTTTATTAATCGTTCAGTATTTTGCTTGTCCAATCAGAACTGTGCTTTTCTACAAGGAGTAATCCAGATCCTGAATCTTTCATTTGGGCAATCAATTCTCCTTTGTTGTTCCAAAAAGCAGAACGGCCGCCAGATGGGCTACCATAAGAGTCACCACCAAAATTAGCCATCAGGACATTCATTTGATATTCCGAAGCATAGTTTTGCAATGATTGGTGTGCTTGCGGAATCCCATTTGGCGAAAAGAAAATACTGGCAACATAGGTCGAACTATTGTTTTTACTTGCATTTTCTGCGTGTTTCGGATTATCAATATCGGCACAAATAGCACAGGAAATGCGTTCGTTTTCTATTTCGAGTATTGTATTGTAATCGAACGAAGGCTGGTAATAAATCTCTTCACCTGTATGTAAAAATTGTTTGGTGTATATGGAAACAGAATCGTTTGGAGCGATGCAAAATTCGCCCAAAAACAAGCTTGATTCTATTCGAATTGGAGCTCCTGCGATGATAATGATTTTATTTTCGGTGGCTAATTTTTTTAAATAATCCAATCGGGAATCATTTGCGGAAAAAGCCAAATCTGCGGCATCTTCTCTTTCATAACCCGTAATGGACAGTTCCGGAAATACTATTAGTTGCGCTCCGTTTGCGGCAGCCAATTTCACTAGACGATAATGTTCCAAAAGATTGGAATCGATATCTCTACGAATTGGTTTGGTTTGCGCAGCAGCTAAAATCATTTTTATCTTATTTCGTTTTAATTTTCTTTATTGTTTCTAAATGGCAGCACTATAAGCCCAAGCTTTTTGGTTTGATTGCAACGTTACTTCCACACGTTTGTAATGCAGGCCTTCATACAAATCTGCCTGATGAAGTTCTCTCATTGAGACTTCATATAAAATTCCACTAATGGTGTCATTGGAATCATTGGTTTCCATAATAATTGGATAATGTTCTATGCCAAATTCTTCTTCGATTTGGATTTCATTTAATTCATAACCAATCAATGTTTCAGGAGTTCCTTGAAGAACACGTCCAAAAAGGTTTTCTTGAACATCTTGATCTCGTAAAGTACCGTAAGCGAATAATTTTTGCATAGATTCTTTTTTTTTGGTTTAGTCAATAGTGGTTATTTTATGGTTATGCACTGAGCGCGTTAGGGATGGAAGCGGCATCCTTTTTTGTTCCATTTTTCGGAACAAAAAAGATATAGCGGACAGCCCGACCCTTGTGGTAACGCCCCAATCATTATATTACAATTTGAAATAATCGATGTAATTGTCTAAATCTTTGTCGCCGCGACCAGAAAGGCTGATTACAACGATATCAGTCGGCTTGAATTTTTTCTGATCCAAAACTGCAAAAGCATGTGCGCTTTCGATGGCTGGAATAATTCCTTCTAATTTGGTCAGCTGTAAACCTGCGTTCATGGCTTCATCATCGGTTACTGAGAAGAATTCTCCACGGCCAGTTTGTGCCAAATGAGCGTGCATAGGACCAACGCCTGGGTAATCAAGGCCCGCAGAAATCGAATACGGTTCTGTAATTTGTCCATCTGGAGTTTGCATCAATAGGGTTTTGCAACCGTGAATAATACCCACTTTTCCAAGTTTACTAGTCGCCGCACTATGACCGCTGTTTACGCCTTTTCCGGCAGCTTCAACAGCAATAATTCCAACTTCTGGCTCGTGTAAAAAATGATAATAAGTTCCTGCGGCATTACTTCCTCCGCCAATACAAGCGACAACATAATCAGGATTTTCACGTCCTTCTTTTTCTTTTAGCTGCCATTTGATTTCTTCGGAAATGACACTTTGAAAACGGGTTACCATATCCGGATAAGGATGTGGCCCGATGGCTGATCCGATGATATAATGCGTGTCTACGGGATTGTTGATCCAATCACGAATTGCTTCGTTGGTTGCGTCTTTTAGTGTTCTTGATCCGGAAAGAGCTGGACGAACTTCGGCTCCCAACATTTTCATACGGGCAACATTTGGTGCTTGACGGGCAATGTCGATTTCGCCCATATACACAATGCAGTCCATGCCCATTAAGGCACAAACAGTTGCTGTTGCCACTCCATGCTGACCTGCACCAGTTTCGGCAATGATTCGTTTTTTGCCTAGTTTTTGGGCTACCAATATTTGGCCAATGGTATTGTTGATTTTGTGCGCACCCGTATGGTTGAGGTCTTCTCTTTTGAGATAGATTTTGGTATTGTATTTTTCAGAAAGTCTTTTGGCAAAATACAATGGGCTTGGACGGCCCACATAATCTTTGAGCAGTTGGTCAAACTCTGCTTTAAACTCAGGTTCGGATGTGATTTCTAAATATTTCTGACGTAATTCTTCTACATTTGGATATAACATTTCGGGAATGTAGGCACCTCCAAATTCTCCGTAATAGCCTTTTTCGTTGACGTTGTATGACATTTTATATTTTTTTATTTGTTTCCGTAGAGACGTGATTAATCGCGTCTGTACATAATGATATGTTTTTTAATCCTGGTTCAATTTCAAATTTACTGTTTACATCGATGGCATAAAGCGGTAAATCGGTTTTTGAAATTTCGTTTATGTTTTCTAATTCTTCGATTCCAATTCCGCCACTAAGGAAGAAAGGTTTTGACGACGAGTATTTTTCTAATATTCGCCAATCGAAAGTCGTTCCGTTGCCGCCAGGCAGTTTTCCTTTGGTATCAAAAAGAAAATAATCGCAAACGGATTCGTATGGTTTCAAAACGCTGAAATCAAAATTTTCGTCTGCCGAAAACACTTTAATAATTTCAATGGAAGTACCAAATTTAGCTTTTAATTCTGAACAAAAATCAACTGATTCCTGTCCATGTAACTGAATGGCCTGCAAATTGTATTTCGTTATTTTCTCTTCAATTACAGAGATGCTTTCATTAACAAAAACACCTGTTTTTTTAATTGATTTTGGCAGTTCTGGCATTTCTCCTTCAAAATAGCGAGCCGATTTTGGCCAAAATATAAATCCCATATAATCGGGTAGGAGCGAACCTACTTCTAGCATATTGTCGGGATATTTCATACCACAGATTTTGAGTTTCATAGCGATTTAAAGTTTTGACACAAATTTCACAAATTTTCACAAATTGAATTCGTGCTAATCTGTGAAATCTGTGTCTTATTTTTATTTTAATTGCTTAATAAATTCTGTTGCCGCTTTTCCTGCATTATCGGTTTTCATGAAGTTTTCCCCAATCAAAAATCCCTTGTAGCCGTATGGTTTCAGTTCGTTGATAGCTTCAATGGAGCTTATGCCGCTTTCGGAAACTTTTACAAAATCATTTGGAATTTTTGAAGCCAATTCTTTGCTGAAATAAAGGCTTACTTCGAAAGTTTTCAGGTTTCGATTGTTTACACCAATCATGTCCAATGTTGGCATAATTGATTTTTCCAATTCCTCAAGATTGTGTACTTCTAGTAATACCTCAAGTCCTAGTTTTTTAGCAAATTCAGATAATGATTTGATTTCTTCTCTTGTCAAAACGGCTGCGATAAGCAAAATCAAATCGGCTCCGTGAGCTTTGGCTTCCAGAATTTGGTATTCATCAACAATAAATTCTTTTCGCAAAAGCGGAATATTTACTGATGCTCTTGCCAAAAGCAAATCGTCTAGAGAACCTCCAAAATACTTTCCATCCGTCAAAACCGAAATTCCGCAGGCACCGGCATTTTCGTAACCTTTTACGACTTCTTCAACAGTAAAACTTTGATTGATAATTGCTTTTGAAGGCGAACGGCGTTTGTGCTCTGCAATGATTCCAGAGTTACTGTTTTTTAAACTTTGACTTAAAGAAATTGTTTCTTTTCCAAAGAATACCGAAGCTTCCAATTGTGAAACTGGAATGATGGATTTCTTGAGCACAACTTCTCTTTTTTTGTCGATTATTATTTTGTCTAAAATATTCATTAATTTTTTGTTTAAAGTTTTCTTTGTTTAAGGTTTAAAGTGGCACAACATTTTAACAACTTTAAACCTTAAACTTTAAACTATTTTTATTTACTTAGTTCTTGTAATTTATTCAAAGCTACCAATCCTTTTCCGGAAAGTAAACTTTCTTTAGCCAGTTCAAAACCTTCCAACGGCGTGCATTTGGTAACTGTTGCAATTGCTATTCCGGCATTGGCACAAACCACATTGTTTTGGGCTTCGTTTCCTTTTCCTGAGATGATATTCACAAACATTTCTGCGGATTCTTCGATGGTTTTTCCGCCTTCAATTTCGCTTTGTTCCAAAAGGCGAACACCAAAATCGTTAGGATTTAGAATTCCTTCTTTGGTGCTGGTTATAATTTTTGTAGGTCCTGTCAAAGACACTTCATCATAGCCGTCCAAAGAATGTAAAATCGTAAAATTCACATCGGTATTTTGATATAAATAGCCATACATTCTGGCTAATTCAAGATTGAAAACTCCAACCAATTGGTTTTTTGGAAAAGATGGATTTACCATTGGTCCCAACATATTGAAAAAGGTTTTAACACCCAATTCTTTTCGAATTGGACCCACATTTTTCATGGCAGGGTGAAAGAGAGGTGCGTGTAAAATGGCAATCCCGGCCTTGTCGATGCATTTTTCAATAAATTCACCATCATTGCTGAATTTAACTCCTAATTTTTCCATCACGTTACTGGAACCCGAAATAGAGGAAACTCCGTAATTTCCGTGTTTGGCCACTTTTATTCCTGCTCCAGCTGCAACAAATGAAGCTAAAGTTGAAATGTTGAAAGTATCTTTTCCGTCACCACCTGTACCGCATAAATCGATAGTGTTGTAATTGGATAAATCAACTCGAATGCACAATTCCAAAAGCGCTTCCCTGAATCCCGCCAATTCTTCAATACTAATGCTTCGCATCATATATACGGTCAAAAAGGCCGAAATCTGACTTGGATTGTAACTCCCGCTGGAGATGTTTACCAAAACATTTTTGGATTCCTCTTTGGTCAGAATTTCGTGGTTGATTAATCTGTTTAATATGTTTTTCATTTTTTAAAGTTGCTAAGATTCTAAGAAACTAAGTTTCTAAGCTTTATTTTTATTCCTCTAACTTCTATGTTCTATTTTCTAACTTCTATTTTCTTTCCAGACATGTATTTTAAATACTTAACTATTTCCTGCGATTCTTGTTTTGTAATTCCCAGTGTAGGCATTTTTACTTTGTGTCTGAAAGAAGCCGGATCTACGATATAATCGACTAATTCATTTTCTTTCCAATATTCGGTTACGCTTTTGGGATAATTTAATTCAGGTCCCATTTCGCCTCCAATTCCGTTTATGGCATGACAGGTAATGCATTGTTTTTGAAATAGTGCAAAACCTTTCATTGCTACCTCATCATCTTTTGGCTGCAAGGCTTCAACGTTTTTATTTTTCGATTCAAGTCGAAATTTGATAACATTATAAGGCCATTTGTATTCCTGATTATCTGTTGACGTTGATGTGTAAACCAAATAAAAAGGGTCAGCATTCATCTCGTTTCCGTTTTTGACAATCTTTTCCCAATTGGAGCCTTTTGGAGCATCAACATCTTTGAAAGCCAGAAAAGGATTTGTTTTTAAAAATAATTCAAGAGGCATTTCAGGTTTGTAGCCATCGATGCATTCAAAAATTATTGATGTGTTTTTTATGTCAACTTTTGATAAATCAATTTCGTTTTTTAAAAGAAGCAATGCGTTTACAGCATGATATTTCTTTGTTTTATGATAAACTGGATCATTAATAACAGTGATAACAGTATCTTTTCCCAGTTTGCTTTTTTCCTTCAAAGCCAGTAAATCCAATTCCGTTTCGGGTTGGACATTAACTGTTGTTTCCGTTTTTTTCTCTTTTTGCTTGTTGCAAGAAATAAGGAAAAATATAAAAAGGCAAGAAATGAAAAATTTGATTTTAACTGTTTTCATATTTTTTGACTGATTACAAATAATTGAACACTGACCACTAGTTCTTCAACCAGTTTTCCAAAATCTTTTTTCCGTTTGGTGTCAACACACTTTCTGGATGAAATTGTACACCTCGAACATCGTATGTTTTGTGTCTCAACGACATTACCTGACCGTTTTCGTCAAAGGAAGTGGCTTCCAATACATCGGGTAAATTTGCGTCAACTACCCACGAATGGTAGCGTCCCACTTCAAATTCATTTCCTAAACCTTCGAATAAAAGTTCGTCATTAACAGATGTTTTTACCAGTGTCGCCACTCCGTGATACACTTTGTCTAAATTAGAAAGTGTTCCTCCAAAAACTTCTCCAATAGCTTGTTGTCCAAGACAAACTCCAAGAATACTTTTCGTTGGGGCATATTTTGTAATTACAGCTTTTAATAAACCCGCTTCATCAGGAATTCCTGGTCCTGGAGAGAGTAATATTTTGTCGAAACCCGAGATTTCATCGATATCAAATTCATCGTTTCTGTAAACGGTAACTTCACAATCTAAATCTTCCAGATAATGCACTAAATTATAAGTGAAACTATCGTAATTGTCTATGACTAGTATTTTTTTCATTTTGTTTAATTTTTTTGTTTAAAGTTTAAAGTTTCAGGTTTTGCAACTGGATACTAAAAACTGAATACTGCTTACTCTTTTTATATCGTTTCTGCCAAATCCAACGCTTTGTTCAACGCCAGCAATTTATTGTAAACTTCTTGCATTTCGCTTTCTTCGTTTGAACTAGCCACAATTCCTGCACCGGCTTGTGAATGCAATTGGTGGTTTTTGCTCAAGAAAGTTCGAATCATAATCGCATGGTTAAAGTTACCTTCAAAATCCATAAAACCGATAGCACCTCCATAAAAATTACGGTTTGTTTTTTCGTAATCTTCAATCAGTTGCATCGCTCTGTGTTTTGGCGCTCCGCTCAAAGTTCCTGCAGGGAAAGTATCGGCAACCACTTGCATTGTTGTTGCTTTTTCGTGCAAATGTCCTGTCACTTTGGAAACCAAATGGATAACGTGCGAGAAAAACTGCACTTCTCTGTATTTTTCCACATTTACATTGTGTCCGTGACGGCTTAAATCATTTCGGGCCAAATCGACTAACATCACGTGTTCGCTATTTTCTTTTTTGTCTTCCGATAAATTTTTGGCAAGCACGGCGTCTTTTTCGTCGTCACCCGTTCTTTTGAAAGTTCCTGCAATAGGATGAATTTCGGCTTTACGGTTTTTGACAATAATTTGAGCTTCAGGTGAAGAACCAAATATTTTGAAATCACCATAATCAAAAAAGAACAGGTAAGGGGAAGGGTTGATGCTTCTCAAAGCTCTATACACATTGAATTCATCACCTTTGAAGCCTTGGGTAAATCTTCTGGATAATACCAATTGGAACACATCACCACGGAAACAATGTTTTTTGGCCAAAGCCACATTTTGTTTGAATTCTTCATCGGTTAGATTCGAAAAACCTTCACCTTCTTTGGAGAATTTATAAGAAGCAATGTTTCTGGATTGTAATAATTGCTCAATTTCGGATATGTTATTTTTACCATCTAAACTGTGACAGAAAATATAAGCTTCATTTTTGAAATGGTTGATTGCAATGATGTTTTGGTAAACAGCATAATACACATCGGGAATAGAATTGCTGTTTTCTTTTTTGGCAATGGTTACTTTTTCAAAATAACGTACTGCATCATAAGAAATATATCCAAATAAACCATTATTGATGAATTTAAAATCCGTTTTGTCCGATTGGAATTGTCCTGAAAAATTTTGAATAATTTCTGGAATATTTGTGTTTGTATCAACGGTAATTGTTTCCGAAGTTCCATCAGGGTATTTTTTGAAGATGGTTTCGTTTTCTATTTTTATAGAAGCGATTGGATTGCAGCAGATATAGGAAAAACTGTTATCGTTTCCGTGATAATCGCTACTTTCCAGTAATAAACTATTGGGGAATTTATCTCTTATTTTGAAATAGATACTCACTGGCGTTATGGTATCGGCCAGGATTTGTTTGTAGTTGGTTTGTAGTTTATATGTTTTCATGCTTTTTGTTGCTTTTGATACAATGGATTTTTTCTTTAATTAGTTTCCCTATTTTTTGAAATAAAAAAAAGGCCTGTCGTGATGACAAGCCTTTTATATTTATAGTTCAAATAATACTATAGGAGCTTAGTTCACGACGACTGACGTAAATTGTTCCACCACCAAGTATTGTTTGTTATTGTTTTCATGTTTTATTTTCTTATTCGCAAATATATAAATGATATTTGGTCTGACAAAAATAATGAAATAAAAAAAAAGATAAATTTTTTAATTTTTTGTTAAATTGTTAAGACTAGTAAACCAAAGTCACGTTTAAATCAAAATCATCATAAATAGTTTTATCCCCTAAATCATCAAAATAACTTCCTGAACCGTATTTGATGTCATATTTGGTTCGGTTTATAGTTAATTCGGCGGTAGCTTTCTTTCCGTTAACAACTAGATCAAACTGGATACTATTTGTAATTCCTTTAATAGTCAAATCAGCATTTATGAGATAAGTGTTGTTTCCTTTACTGGCAATACTCTTAAACACTAAAGTAGATGTAGGATAATTATCAATATTAAAAAAGTCTTCCGATCTTAAATGGCCTTCTAATTTAGATTTGGAACTTCCTGTTTGATCTGTATTTGATAGTGTTTTCATATCCGCAGTAAAACTTCCTCCAGTCACTTTTTTGTCTTTGAAAACAAGATAGCCGTCTTTGAAGTTGATAGTTCCTTCGTGTTGACCCGTTATTTTTTTCCCCTCCCAGTTAATGATACTTTTGGAAACATCAATTTTATAGGTTTGTGAAATTCCTTGGTTGAAGGAAAAAAGAACGAGTAAAATAATACTAACTGATTTTAAGTTTCTCATATTTCTAGTAATTAAGTTAATAAAAAAATTAATGAAACGTAGGTTGATTTCATTCTGATAAAAAACATGAAATCGATTTGAAATGGAATCTTAAATAATGATAAGCGGTAATTCTAAATGATTTATAAAGTTAATCCAAAAAAATGTATTTTAATTATTTTCAATATATTATTTTAAGGATTAGGTTTTTATGTTGCTTTTGGAGTAGGAGTTCTGAATAATTTGTAAAAGTTATTTTTAAATTAGTTTGTAAAAAAGCCCGATATTTATATATCAGGCTTTGTGAATTTTATTGGAAACCAATTATTTTGAACTAGCTAAAGGGCTTGTGCTTCTTGCCCTGAAATCAGGCGATTTTTTGACATCCGACTGAATGAATAATTCAATATTATTCAGTTTTGTAGTTTCTAATGAGAATGTATCGCTATTGTACCAGTTTGACAATTCTGGATTTACTGTTGCATTTTCGCTTTGGACAATTCCATTGCATCGATTAATTTGTAAACCTTGGATGTTAATTTTTGCTAAATTGGCTGGTAGAACCCCGATTTTATTTTCGAGCAAAACACAAGTACTAAAGCCATCAATAATACTATTGTTTATATTGAAATAACTTTTTTCCTTGATATAAACCGCTTCTCTTACCAGTCCTTGATTATTATCTTCAGTATTTACCAATGTCATGTTGTTGGCAGTAATTTTGGTTAGTTTTTTGCTCACATCGGCATTTTCAATTTTATCATAGGAATCAATTTCAAAACAGCGAGAGCCAGAAAAATCCGAAGAATAAGGATTTCGAATAGCAATGCTATTGGATATAGTACATTGAACTCCTTGTGTGAAATCAAAATCGTCGTCGGTCGCTCTAAACGAAATCAAGTTGTTGAAATTGATATCGCCTCCATAGCATTCGAATGAATCATCATTTGAAAAGCTGATTTGTACAAAATCGATTTTCGTGCCTTTCCCTATTCCTGCCATTGACAAACCGTTCAATTCCTTAAGCGCATTTATTTTTCGGCCAGAGTATTCAATACGCACATATTTTAAAATACCTGAATTGCTGTTGGGATCCTGACCGCCGTAGTAACTAACTGCCGGGTCAAAATTGAAATCCAAAAATCCCACACCACCTATTTTATTGATAGGTGCTTCTCCAAGAATTACGATTCCGCCCCAATCTCCAGGTCTTCTTTCAGAAATATTATTGTTTGAAGTAAAAACTATTGGATAGGTAGCAGTACCTTCTGCCATAATTTTGCAGCCTTTGGTAATTACTAAAGTTCCGCAAGATTCCTTATCGCCTCTTATAACTGTTCCGGGTTCTATGGTCAAAACAGCATTATTGGTCACATAAACTGTGCCTACTAATTGATAGGTATTGTTTCTTGTCAGTTTCATATCAGTGCTGATTGTACCTGCCAATATTTGGTTGACTTCATTATATTCTGTAGTTGCTGGCTTGAAATTGGTCCAATTGGCAAACCAGTTTGTGTCGCCAGTGATTCCTTTTATTTGTTGTGCATTCAGAGGTATAATCGAAAGGAAAATAATAATGACAACGAATAGTTTTTTTTTCATAACGCTAATGATTGTAGGTTTTTGAAGTGTTTTTTGGTTCTTTATTTTTTTTCAAAAGTACCGCAACAATGTTTTTAGCGTATTTTCTTAATATTATTTATTTGTGACTTTTAAGTTAAGAAGCTTGTGGACAGGCTAAGATTATGTTTTCGTAAAAAAAATAACTGCCCGTGATTAGCACTATTTCTCGTAACATGAGTTCGGCATTTAGTTTTTTTGGATGAAAACAAAAATGCAAAAGCTTTCCCTTTAGCCCCGATAGAAATGGAAATCCTTATATGCCGGTGTTCGGCATATAAGATTGCAATGGAAAGCGGGCCCCATGCCAGCAAAAAATCCAAATCTTTCTGCTCCAAGTTTAAAATTATACACAGATGGATAAGCTGGGAATAGTCATAAAAAAAATACCCCCGACAAAAATGCCGAGGGTACTCTTTCCATTAAGGATTCTAAAATTAAAATTTCAAGTTCACTGTTAAGTCGAAATCATCGTAGATAGTTTTATCTCCTAAACCTTCGAAGAAACTTTTTGAACCGTATTTAATATCGTATTTAGTTCTGTCAACTTTGAATGCTGTAGTAGCAGTATCTCCTTTTACAGTAATGTCAAAAGTAACAGGATTTGTTTTCGCTTTGATTGTCAAATCAGCAGTAACTGTATATACTCCATTTCCTTTAGCAGCAATAGTTTTGAAAACTAAACTTGAAGTAGGGTATTTGTCTGTTCCAAAGAAATCGTCTGCTTTCAAGTGACCGTTTAATTTCCCTAGGTATTCTCCGGTTAAATCTGTAGAAGTTAATGTTGTCATATCAACAGTGAAAGTTCCCCCAGTTAATGCATTTTTTTTGAAAACTAAAGCACCACTTTTGATGTTTACAGTTCCTGTATGTTCACCTGTTACTTTTTTTCCAACCCAGTTGATTGTACTTTTTGAAACGTCTACTTTTTTAGTTTGTGCAGTTACTGTTAATGTAGATAATGCTACTGCGAATGCCAATGCAATTGTTTTTAAATTTTTCATGTGTAATTTGTTTAATTTGATTTAATTGATTTTAATTTGAATTAGTAATTATTATAAAGTGATAAATAAGTCCTCTTGTGATTTTCTAACTTTTTTGTAAAATTGGGTGGCGTCTTCTTCATGACGGTATCCAACAGTTGCAATAAGTGAAGCATTAAGATTTAGTTTGTCCAATCCTAATATTTCGTTTACCTGGGCAGGAACAAATCCTTCCATAGGCGTTACATCAATTTTAAGTTCGGCAGCTGCATTCAATAAATTCCCTAGTGCTAAATAGGTTTGTTTTGAGGTCCAAACATTTTTGATTGCTGGCTCCAGAGTTGATATTTTAGATTTCATGAAATCACCATATCCTGCCAAAGATTCCATTGGAGTTTCTCTAGTAACGCTTATTGTATTTAAATATTCGTCGATTGCTTCATCTCCAATATTAGTATCATTGGCAAAAATAAATAAATGTGAAGCATCAACGATTTGCGATTGTCCCCAGGCAGCCTGTTGTAATTGCGCTCTTAATTCTGGATTTTCAACAATAATAACTTTGTAAGGTTGTAAACCATAAGAGGATGAACTCATACGAATAGCTTCTTTTAAAGTATTTAAATCTTCTGCTGAAACTTTTTTTGTGGCATCAAATTTCTTTGTTGCGTATCTCCAATTTTGATTATTCAAAAAATTGCTCATAATATATTTGTATTTATTTAGTTCGGTATTTTTCTAATAGGGTATTCAATTGTACTAATTCTTCTTCATTTAAATTTTTGGAGAAGATTTCTTCGTGCTCTTTTACTTTTGGATCCAGTTCGGTTAATAAATCCAAACCTTTTTGTGTGATTAAAACTTCAATTTTTCTTCTGTTTTCTGGACAAACATTACGTGTGACCAAATCTTTGAGTAGCAATTTATCAACCAGTCTTGTTGTATTACTCGTTCTGGCAAGCATTCGTTCCTGTATGATACACATATTTGCAGGATGCCCTTTTTGTCCTCTCAATATTCGTAATACATTATACTGTTCCCCTGAAATATCATAAGGTTTTATGATTTCATTAAAGCTGTCAGTGATTACGTTTTGCGTGTACATCAAATTTAAAACCACTCTCGTTGATTTAGTATAATCAACCGTACTTTTTAATTCATCTTCAATCTTCATATTTGTAGGTGTCTTATTTGTTGATACAAATGTAGTCATATTTATATTTGTATATACAAGTGTTGTGTTATTTTTTTGTTAAAAAAAATATATAAAGAATAATTGTGTTTTGATTTAATGGTTACCGGAATAATCAGTGTGAATACTCAAATCTAATAATAAATACAGAAAGGGAAAATCCTAGAATGGTAGCCACACCGGCATGTTTTCCTCCGTGCTCATAAGCTTCCGGGATCATCGAGTTGGCCAGCATCATTAGAATTGCGCCTCCTGCAAATGCTTGAATAAAGGACAGCCATTTCTCGGATGTAGTGGTAAAAAGGCTGAATCCTCCAATAGTGATAACGGCTAGCAATAAGGCAATGAAAAGCCACAATAAAAAAAATTTACTCTTTTTCCACCCATCGCTTTTCATTCCGGATGATCCCGCAATCGATTCGGGAAGGTTGGATATAAAAACAGCCGATAGCATAGCCAGGCTTATCGTTCCGCCTTCAAGTATCCCCAACCCGATTACTATAGATTCGGCAATTCCGTCAAGGATAATGGCCAATACCATGGGAATATTGTGCCCCAGCACTAGTGGAAGATTTTGTAGCTCCCAATTTTGCAATCAGCATATCGCTGAAATAAAAAGTAAAAGCACCTACAAAAAATCCATAAGCTGGAAATCCAGTTCCACACCCAATTTTTACTGCCTCAAAAAACCAATTCGTAGGAAACAGCCGAAATCAATGTGCCGGCCCCAAATCCCATAATAATCCCAATAGTATTCTTGCTTAAATTAAAAGTTGAAGAAATTAATCCCCCAAAGACCAAGGAAGAGGTGGCTAGTAGTCCCCACAAAAAAGTATTCAGCATAGTTGATGTTTTTTAGATTATAACCAAATTTAATTAAAAATGAACGATTTTACGTTCATTTAAAATAGAAAAAACTTTTAGGACTCTGCTCGCGCCACTTTAATTCTTCCACTGGCTGCCGCGGCCTCCAAAGCTTGATAATCCTTTTCCGTCTGATCTGCATACGCAGAAGCAAACTGAACCATAGCTTGATCAAATTCATCGCTTTTTCCAAGATAACCGGAAATCATAGCAGCATCTCCAGATTTGGCATGTGCCAATGCTAAAGCCTCTCCACAAAGTTTGCAGTATTCAGGATAGTTATTAATATTTACTTTATCAGGATCAAATTCTAAACCACCTTTCATGTCGCGCAACTGGCGCACATAAAAATGAATGCCATCCTGCTCGCCCCAACCCAGGAAAATATCAGGAGCGGCTTGTAGCAATCGTTGTCCAGCTACAACGCGCTGTCCGTGATTTGTATAAATGCTTTTTGAAATAAAAGGTTCTAAGACAGAAGGCTGTGCTTCTTTTATCTGCAAAAACAAAGGATCTTCAGAATTGCTTCCTAGCATAAAAACAATCCAGCATCGTGTTCCTACACTTCCTACACCAACAACTTTACGAGCCACATCAACAATGCGGTAATGTTTCAACAATTGCTTACGGTCGTCTGCAAGGGAGAGCATATAGGATTCAAGGAATAGCCCCAATGCTTCATCAACTGTTCTTCCGCTTTTTGTGTGTGTTTCATGTACAATAAAAGGTGCATCATCTCTTAATCTATATTTATTGTCTACTATATTGGCCATTTTATCAAGCACTTGAAAATGGGTTCGTTCACGGGCTTTGTCGGTAATTTTTTTCAAGCCTTTTTGTACTTCTGGAGGCAGTTTTCTTTGAAGATCTTTTTCGGTCATAGTGGCGTAAACCAATTCAATGTGACCCATTTCGGAATAATTTCTCATGCTTTTTTTATAGGAATTAACCGCCGCCAAAACACTTTCAACACATAAATTATTTTTGGCACCCAAGAATCTTCCTGATGCAACAATACTTGTTACAAGCCGTTTTATATCCCATTCCCATGGACCCGGCAAGGTTTCATCAAAATCATTGATGCCAAAAATAAGGTTGCGTTCCGCTGATGCAAATATGCCAAAGTTGGCCACATGCATGTCTCCACAGGTCTGTACATTTATTCCGGTTGTTTTTGGGCCAACGGCAAGGTCAGCGGCCATAATAGCCGCAGCTCCCCGAAGAAATGCGAACGGAGAAGTTAGCATACGGGCATACCGTATAGGCACCAGTTCGGTGAGACGGGTTTTCCCTTGTTCTTCTAAAATAGAAACAGGATCCGCACGTTTAGGATCGGGTTTGTAATCCCCTTGTTCTTTTCTAGAAAATTTATCTCGTAGCACTTTGCCTTCCTCAAAGCGTTCTTCAATCGTTTTTTGTTTCGATTTAAAGTAATTTATTGTTTTTCTATCCATGACTTTGATGTTTAATTAATCTGCTTATTTTTAAATAATTTTTCATCTTAAACTTGTAAACTTGTTTCAAAATTCAAAGAATTAATGGGTTTTAAAGTCTTTGAATATCCATATTGTTTTTTATACAGGGACATGCTATTTTTAATAATAAATATACTGAATATTAGAGTGTTAATTATTTTTTTGTGTTTTATATTTTGCTTTGTTTAAATGAAATCTTAAGGGAATTTCCAAGTGAAAGGATGATTTGAATAGGATATAGTAAATTGGTTAAAGTATAATTTTTATCTTTTAGTTTTCACCTTGATTTCAAGACGTAAAAAAAGCCGAAATGTGAGTTTCGGCTTTTATAAAATTTTGTTCCAATATTAGTCTTTCACTCCTAGTTTGTTTAGGATGTCATCCATCAAGCACCATTTGGTTATAGACGATTGCAATAAGTTGGCACCTACAAAGGCCGTAAACCACAACCAATTTTGATTGACATAAATGGATAATAGCAAACTGGCTAAGATGAATGTACCTGCAATACCTCTTACGATTCTATTTTTCATTTTCTTTAATATTAGATTAATTTGATTTTTCGATGTTAAGAACGGCAATATGGATGTGAGATAACGATTCCTGCTCGACATTGAAATATTCCACAAGTTCAAATAAAGCATCCACTTTTTCTTTTGCTGTAAAAGCATAAAAAAGGATGGAATCTGTTTCGTTCATTTCACTGCCAAACCAATTGGAATCGACTTCTTCGTTGGAACTATTTTTAAATCCTTTTACATTTTGGTAAGAGAAGGATTGAACAGCTGCTTTCTTGAGCAATTGCTTGATTTCATTCTCAAATTCTTTGACTGCTGTTATGAGTAGTAGTTTCATTTTTTTAGTTTATAAGGTTTATGAGTTTAAAAGTTTAAAGTTTCTAAAACTTGAAACTGATTTTATTGATTAGGAGTGTCTGACTCCCTTCCTTCGGAGGGGTTGGGGGAGGATTCCCATTTTTTTCTCTCTGTGATATAATAAATCAAAGGCACTACCAATAAGGTTAATATTGTCGAAACGATGGCTCCAAATACTAATGAAATCGCCAAACCTTGAAAGATAGGGTCAAACAAAATAATGGAAGCTCCAATAACTACGGCACCTGTGGTTAGCAAAATTGGTGTGGTTCGAACAGCACCTGCCTCAATAATGGCTTGTTTTAAGGGTACACCTTCGTTCAATCGGATTTCGATAAAATCGATAAGCAATACCGAGTTCCTTACCATCACTCCGGCCAATGCAATCATACCAATGAAAGACGTTGCCGTGAAATAAGCATTCAGCAACCAGTGTCCAAACACAATCCCTATTAGCGAAAGCGGAATGGCCAACATCATTACCATTGGTGTTTTGAAGTTTTGGAACCAACCCACAATCAGCATATAAATAATCACTATAACCACCATAAACGCCACACCCAAATCACGGAATACTTCTAAGGTAATTTGCCATTCGCCATCCCATTTTACGGTAAAATCGCTTTCGTCTGTAGGTTGTTCCATATAGAGTTCGTTGACTTTATATCCTTTTGGCAATTGCATTTTGGCTAGTTTTTCATTCATTCCCAAAATGGCATACACGGGACTTTCTAATGCTCCAGCCATATCAGCGGTTACATAAACCACACGTTTTTGGTCTTTTCTATAAATGGTTTTTTGCAGCGTGTCCATTTCTACTTTTACCAAATCACTCACCGGAATCATATTTCCTCGACTTCCTTTGATTTTTAGGTTCTCAATGTCTTGTAAACTCGTTTTGTCTTTGTCGTCAAGCGAAAGAACGATGCCCACATTATCATTGGAATTTTCATCGTACAAATTCGAAACTGGATATTCTTTCAATAAATACGTGAGGTTGCCTACTACTTGTTGAGGTGCAATACCGTTTAGCATCGCTTTTTCTTTGTCGATTTTCAGTTTGTATTCCGTTTGATTGTCCTCTACCATCCAGTCGATGTCCACAATATCTGTAGTGTTTTCAAGAATCGATTTTACTTGCTTGGCTACTTTTATTTGGTCTTTATAATTAGGGCCATAAATCTCGGCTACCAAAGTCGAAAGAACAGGAGGCCCTGGCGGAACTTCAATAATTTTTACGTTGGCTCCGTATTTCTTGGCAATCTTCTGAATCTCGGGACGCATTTCTTTTGCAATAGCGTGACTTTGTAAATCACGATCTTCTTTGTGCAATAAATTTACCTGAATATCAGCCATATTGCTGCCTCCGCGTAAATCATAGTGACGCACCAAACCGTTGAAAGTTATAGGTGCCGATGTGCCAATATAATTTTGATAATCCACCACTTCGGGTTTTGTCGAAAGATATTGAGCAATTTCTTTGGTAACAGCGGCTGTGCGTTCTAAGGTTGTTCCTTCTGGCATATCAATCACCACTTGAAATTCGTTTTTATTATCGAATGGCAACATTTTTACCACCACCGATTTATTAAAAAACATGAAAACAGATCCAAACAGCAAAAACACGGTTACCGCAACCAGAATACGCCTTTTGGCACTGCTTTCCAAGAAGGGACGTTCCAGTTTGCTGTAGATTTTATATACCCAACTGGTTTCGATACCTTCGGATTCTTTGTGCTGTTGCTCTTCTTTTTCCTGAAGCAAATGATAACCCAAATAAGGTGTCACCGTCAAGGCCACAAACAACGACAATAACATCGCGATCGAAGCACCAATTGGCATCGGACTCATATAAGGTCCCATCATTCCAGATACAAACGCCATGGGAAGTATCGCCGCAATTACGGTAAACGTTGCCAAAATCGTTGGATTTCCGACTTCGTTAATCGCATAAATCGCCGCTTGTTTGAATGGCAGTCGCTTCATTTTGAAATGGCGGTGCATATTCTCGGCAATAATAATACTGTCATCGACCACAATTCCCACCACAAATACCAAGGCAAACAGCGTAATTCTGTTTAGCGTATAACCCAATAAATAATAGGCAAACAACGTCAGCGCAAACGTCAAGGGAACGGAGAAGAAAACCACCAATCCACCGCGCCAGCCCATAGCAAGCATTACCAAAAGCGTCACGGCAATAATCGCAATTCCCAAGTGCATCAATAATTCACCCACTTTATCCGAAGCCGTTTCTCCATAATTACGTGTTACTTCAACGTGTACATCGTTTGGAATTAAATTCTTTTTTAATTGTTCTACTTTGTCAATAATTTTTGCCGATATTTTCATTGCATCTGCACCTTTCACTTTTCCTACAGAGATCGTAACGGCAGGATATTCGGATTTGGCGGTTTTGAATTTTTCATTGGCTTTGCCATACCCAAACGACACATAACTTCTGGCTGTAGAAGGGCCGTCTTGCACTTTGGCAACTTGTTTCAAATACACAGGCAGGTTTTTATTGACACCCACTACCAAGTTTTCTACATCTTCGGCATTCGATAAAAATTGTCCCGTGGTAACCAAATATTCTTTGTCTGCATTGACAAAACTGCCCGATTGAGAACTGCCGTTATTGGCCTGAATCATTTGCATAACGCCCAAAGCATCCACGCCATTTTCGGCCATTTTATCTTTGTCCAAAATCACTTTCAGTTCGCGATTGTTGCCTCCAATTTCCTTGGTAATGGCCACATCTTTTACTTTCTCAATTTCCGAAGTCACTTCTTCGGCAAGCTGACGCAACTGAAAACTGTCTTGTTTTTCGCTCCAAAGTGTTAATCCCAACATCGGCACATCATCAATCGAGCGGGTTTTTACCATTGGTTTGTACACTCCCTGCGGAAACATATCTTCGTGTTTCGCCAATTCGTCATATAATTTTACATACGAACGCTCCACATCCTGCCCCACAAAAAACTGCACAATCAACATCGCCTGACCGTTCATGGCCATACTGTGCACGTGTTCGACTCCTTTGATATTTGAGATTACTTTCTCCAAAGGCTTGATCACACGACTCTCAACTTCGGCGGGATTAGCGCCGGGATAGCCCACCATTACGTCGGCCATCGGAACATTTATTTGTGGTTCTTCCTCCCTTGGGATTAAAAACGAGCTGTACACTCCTATAATCATCAAAGCCACCATCAACAGTATCGTTAATTTCGAATTGATGAAAAAATGGGCTATTTTACCTGAAATTCCTTCTTGCATAATTTCTTTTATTTATTTGGGCGTGACCCTCCCAAAAAAGGTCGGGTCGGGCTATTCGTTTCAATCTTTTTATCAACAAACCCTGTCGGGATTTATTAATAAAAAGGATTTCCACTACTATCCCTCACGCGGAATTAATGATGAATTCTATATTTTATCAAACTATTTTCTTACTGCAATCTGCAATCTGCATTCTAAAATCGGCAACCTGCAATCTGATTTCTGCAATCAGACTACTGAACACTAACCAAAGCTCCATTATACAATTTCCCTTCAGCCGAAACGATATAATGCTCATTTGCCGATAAACCAGACAAAACTTCTACTTGATTGCCAAAGTTTTTACCAACACGCAACCATCTCAATATGGCTATATTTCCAGTCCCGATAGTATAAATTCCAATTAATTGTCCTTGTTGTACCAAAGCACTTTCGGGAACCAGAACTTTTTCGTTTGTTTTTGTTTGCATTGCATTGGTAACAGGAAACTGAACGTTTACGAACATTCCAGATAATACAGAAGAATCGGTTTTGTCCAAATTGATTTTTACCAAATATTGTCCCCCCGTATTTTTTGCTGAGAGACTCACTTCGTTTACTTTTCCGTTCAGGCTTTTGTTAGAGGATTTTACCAACACTTTTACAGCCATTCCTTTTTTGATTGAGGAGATATCATTTTCAGAAACCATAGCTGTAACTTGTAATTTCGAAGCGCCTTCCACACTTACCAATGGCATTCCGGGATTGGCCATATCGCCTTCTTTTACAAAAGTATTGGTTACCACACCCGCAAACGGAGCTGTGATATTCGAGTAAGAGAATTGCGCCATTACTTCGTTTCGCATTTGTTTGGCACCTTCCAAACCTGCTTTTGCCATTTCGTAACGGGCAGTCATATCATCCAATTCTTTTTGTGAAGCGCTTTGTTGTTTGAATAAATTCACAAAACGATCGTAATCTTTTTTGGCATTGTTATAGCCAGCTGTTGCTTGCAGAATACTGGCATCCACTTGTGCTTTTTTGGCTTGTAAATCGGTGTTGTTGATGCTTACCAACAATTGTCCTTCATTTACTTTTTGCCCCACTTGAACGTGAATTTTGGTTACATAGCCCATCATTCGCGTGCTTAAATTTGCGGAGTTTTCGGCTTCAATTTTTCCACTGGCTGTTATAAATTGCCCGTTGTTGTTTTCAGACGCACCACTAACTTTTACCGCGATAGCAGGTTCTTTAGTTAGAGATTCTTTCTTCTCTCCATTACAAGAGGAAAGCAGTAAAACGAATAGGGGAGTGATTATAGCTGATTTTAATAAGATGTTCTTCATTGTATATTTTTTATAATTGATATTGATATTGATATTGATTTTTGCCATTGCCATTGCCATTGAAATTTTTATTTAGTCAAAAAGCCTAAGTATTCTTGTGTATAATTATATTCAAAAACAGCTTGTAAATACTCTAGTTCTTTTTGATACATCTGCGTCTCTGTCAGCAATAAATCCGTGGTTTTTTCCAATCCTTGCGTAAAACGATTGCTTCTTATTCGGTACGCTTCTTTAGACTGTTCCAAAGCCAGTTTTTCTAAATTCACTTTATTTTCGGCATCTCTGAGTTGTCTGTTGGCTTTGCTCAATTCCATTTGGCTTTGTGCCTTGTATTGTTGGGTTTCGATTTCCGATTTTTGAAAATCAGCTTTGGCTTTTTCCATTTTCCCAATGGATTTATACCCGTCAAAAGCATTCCAAGATAATTGTGCACCTACTACATATCCATTCGAATTAGAACCAAAAATTTCTTGGGCGTACATTTCGTAGCTTCCAAAAGCGTTCAATCTGGGCAAGAAATTCATTTTACTCGACTGTAACATTTTGGCATAGGATTCGGTTGTTTTGTTCATCGCCAGAATGTCTTTTCGATTATCGGATAAGGAAGTATTGAAAGCATCAATTATAATAACATTATCCAATTCCTCAATGGGTTTATAGACCTTGTTTGCAGTGCCTTCATCCAAAAGAAAAGCCAAATAATCCGAAGCGTTTTGAATGTTACTTTTGGCATATTGCAATTGATTTTGGACTTCATTGACGCGTACTTGCATTGATAGCAAATCGGTTTTTTGCAAAATTCCCTGATTGAAATAATTTTGTATCAATTTCAAATTGGCTTCAGCCGTTACATTTGCTTTTTCAATCACTTTTACGGCTTTGTAACTCATTTGCAATTGCATAAAAGCTTTGTTTATTTCCAGCTCCAAATATTCTTTGGTTCTTTCGGTTTGCAATTGATAGGCATCCATTTTTGATTTGGCTGCTTGTCGTCCATACAATCCGTCAACGTTGATAAGCGGTTGCAAAACATCAATTCTTGTCGCAAAATTTTGGGTTTGTGACGGATTGTTCAATTTTGCAGGATCAAAATCCGAAGGCGTTAAAATTCCCTGATTTAATTTAGAACCAAAAGCCATCAAAGGATTGGTCGTAGCCATAGAAGTATGCGAAGCTGAGATATTAGGCAAGAACAACGAATTCGATTGGCGATAATCAGCTTGAGCCGATTTGAAATCTTGATTCGCCATCTTGATTTGCAAGTTCTTGTCAGCTGCTTTTTCCCAAATGTCTTTTTTAGAAATAGCTATGGTATCTTGACTATATCCAAAATGGGTGATTGAAATAATTCCTAGTAGTATAAAATTGATTTTTCTCATAATTGGTTTTCTTAATTATGAGGCAAATTTAGAATGATGAAAAGCGATAGTCAGTAACAATTGTCACAGTAGTCACAAGAAATGAAAAAATAAAAGGAATGAATGGAGTGAACAAAAGCAATGCTTTTTAAATGAATTAACTGAAATGTTTTTTTGTTTTATCAACAGTTATTTTTTTTTCTGAAAGACTGTGCTATATTTATAAAAATTTTGTAACAGCAAACATTAATTATTTAATTTCTAATAATGGAAAAGACGAAAAAGGAGTTTACATATGATGAATTACTCCAAAAAGTTGAGGCGCAAGAATTGCTAATTAAAAAGTTAAATGATGAAAAGTTTGCTATAACCAATTTTGAATATTTCGTAAAAGAGTCCCCGGATTTAGTTTGCATCGCCGATACTAATGCTTATTACAAAGTAGTCAATGATGAATTTGTCAAAACCTTAGGCTATTCAAAGGAAGAATTATTATCAAGACCTTTTCTTGAATTTGTACATCCTGATGATTTAGATAAAACTTTAGAAGAAGTTCGAAATTTGACCAAAAACAATCCTACAGTCGATTTTGAAAATAGATATATAAAAAAAAATGGAGAATCGGTTTGTTTACAATGGAAAGCCAATTTGCATACCGCCAATAATTTAGTTTATGCTATAGCTCGAGATGTGACAGAGATTAGAAAAACACAGGAAAAACTTTTATCCAGTGAAAAATCACTTAATGAAGCTCAGAAAATTGCAAAAATAGGAAGTTGGGATTTTAATTTAGTGACTCAAGAATTAAATTGGTCCAATGAATTATATGAAATATTCGAAATAGAGAATTTCCCTAATGATTCGGAGTTATATGCCAAATATTTATCCTGTTTTTTACCCGAGGACGCAGAGAACTTAAATAAAAATGTATATAATACCATTTCAAATAAGGTACCGTATGAAATGGAGCATCGAATTGTTTTAACAGATCAAAAAACAAAATGGGTTTTTTGTAGTGGAGTTCCCATAATGGATAAGAATAATAATGTAGTGGCATTAAAAGGTGTGGTTCAGGATATTACCCAAAAAAAGCAAATTGATGATACTATCAAGGCCAAAGAGAAAGCCGAAGCAGCCAATAAAGCCAAGTCGGATTTCTTGGCCAATATGAGTCATGAAATACGTACGCCACTTAACGGGATAGTTGGTTTTACGGATCTGTTATTGAAGACAAAATTTGATAATGACCAATTGGAATATCTCAAAACAGTGAATGAATCGGCCAATACTTTGATGGAAATTATAAATAACATTTTGGACTTTTCAAAAATTGAGTCAGGTAAACTGGAATTGAGTACTGAGAAAATTGATATTATTCAATTGTCAAATCAAATTATCAATTTATTCAAATACGAAGCCAATCACAAAAAAATTGAGTTATTGCTTGATATTGATCCCAATGTGCCGAAATACATCAATGGCGATTCTTTTCGATTAAAGCAGATACTAGTGAATTTGCTAAGTAATTCGATGAAATTTACCTTTTCGGGTCACATAAAATTGAAAGTAACTCAAGTTGAAGAGGACAAAACGATTTCAAAAATTAAGTTTTCGGTAATAGACACGGGAATTGGAATTAAAGACCATAATCAAAAGAAAATTTTTCAATCATTCATTCAAGCCGATAATACCACTACCAGAAAATATGGAGGAACAGGGCTGGGATTGGCGATTTCAAGTCAACTTTTAGCATTAAAAAATAGTGAACTGCAATTAATCAGTGCTTATGGAGCGGGAAGCGAATTCTTTTTCACGGTTGCTTTTGAGAAAATACTTTCCGAGACAAATGATTTATCGGTTAAAGATAATTTGATTTCAAATGTGACTTCGCATTTGTCAAATTCACTCAATAATTTCAAGGTGTTAATTGCTGAAGACAATAAAATAAACATGCTTTTGGCTAAAACGTTGGTACGTAAAATTATAAAAAATTGTGATCTACTAGAAGCCACAAATGGCTACGATGCAGTGGTCTTGGCAGAAGAAAATTTACCGGATTTAATTTTGATGGACATTCAAATGCCAATTCAAAATGGCTATGATGCTACTTTAGAAATCAGAAAATCAGAAAACACCAAGCATATACCTGTAATTGCCTTAACGGCTGGAGTTTTGAACGGAGAAAAAGAAAAGTGTATGGAACACGGAATGTCTGATTATATTACAAAGCCTATTATTCAATCCGATTTGGAAAAAGTACTATTAAAATGGTTGAATAATTAGTCTAAATAGTTATCATTTCTTTCTTTTGAAAATATTTTCTTAGTAATAATAAATCTTCTTTTCTGAAAATAGTGAAGGAAGATTTTTTTTTGTCCTAATGTGTTGGCAGTTTTGTAATTGTTTATCTATTAGTACATTATGTGATATAAATTTTATATCTTTAGTTTTGTGTTTTTTGTCATTTGGTTTTGTCTACTAATTCAATTTTGTTTTGAGATTATGAAAGAAACTATACCATCTATTGAAGAATTACTGCAAAAAATAAAAAAACAAGAGAATAAGATTTCGCTATTACAAAAGAAAATTGATTCGATTGCTAATTTTGAATTTTTTACCAGAGAAACTTCAGATTTCATTTGTGTTTCAGATTTAAATAGTTATTTCAAGGAATTCAATCTTGTATTTATTAAAAAATTAGGCTATTCCAAAAGAGAGTTATTATTGAATAGCTATATCAAATACATTTATCCTGAAGATGTTGGCAAAACAAGGGAAGCACTTCAAGAACTTTTAAATGGAAAGACTTCAGTAATTTTTGAAAATAGAATCATTTCAAAAAAAGGAGAAATCTTATCTGTTCAATGGACATCCATTATAAATCCTTCAAAAAGTCTCGTTTATTCCATTGGACGAGACATCACTGAAATTAGAAATATTCAAGAGCAACTAATTGCTAGTGAAAACTCATTAAATGATGCTCAGAAAATTGCCAAAATAGGAAGCTGGGAATTTAATTTAAAAACGCAAGAACTGACTTGGTCTAAAGAATTGTATCGTATTTTTGAGATTCCCAATGACACTAGTGAAAACTTATATCAACTATATCTAAACCATTTTTCAGAGGAAGATAAAGCGATTATCAATGAAAAAATAAGTGAATCAGTCAGAACAAAATTGCCTTATGAAATAACCCATAAACTACTCTTTCCCGACAACCGTTTCAAATGGGTTTACGGTACTGGAATTCCAATTCTGAACGATAAAGGAGAAACTATTATTTTGAGAGGAGTTGCTCAAGACATAACCGAAAAAAAGCGAATTGAGAGTGAAATTTTGGCTAAAGAGAAAGAAGTGTCGGCTATTAAAGAGAAAGAGAGAGAGCAACAAAGTAATGCCAAATTTAGAAACTATGTGGAGAATGCGCCAGATGGCGTAATAGTAGTAAATAAGGAAGGGGCTTTCTTGGAAGTAAATCCTGCAGCCACAAAAATAACGGGTTACTCCAAAAATAAATTATTAAAAAAAACACTTTATGATTTAACACCTACAAATGCTCAAAAAAGCATTGAGTGTATTTTTAAAACCCTTTTTTTACAAGGAACTTCAAACGATATAGTTCCTTTTGTGCATGAAAAAGGATCAATACGTTGTTGGTCTATTGATGCTATTAAATTATCAGAAAAGCAAGTTTTGTTGTTTGTCAAAGATGTGACCGAGCGAATACAAACAATAGAGGCATTAAAAGAAAAGGAAGAACGTTTTAGGATATTGGTAGAAAATGCACCAGAAGCACTTGTAGTTATCGATTTGGAAGAAAAAAAATTCGTTAGTGTCAGTCAGAGTGCAATGACTTTATTTAAAATGTCGGAAAAAGAGCTGTTAGGAATGGAACTTAGAAATTTGAGTCCAGAATATCAACCCAATGGCCGTTTGTCTGTTGATATGGCAAATGAAAAGTATAATGAGGCAATAGCTGGCGGTAAACCATCTTTTGAATGGATTAACTTAGACAGCGAGGGTAAAACTCTGTTCTGTGATGTTAGATTCGTACGTTTGCCTGCTGAAAATAAAATGCTGATACGAGCCAGTATTATCGATAACACTGAAAGAAAAAATGCCGAAATTAAATTAAAGGAAAGCGAACTTTTTTTAAAAGAAACGCAAATCATTGCACAATTGGGAACTTACAGCATCAATATGCATACGGGAAAATGGACGAGAACCGATTTACTGAACACTATTTTAGGAATAGATGCTGACTATGATTTGAATGAGGAATCTTTTAGGGCTTTGGTGCATCCAGACTGGAGGGAGAACTTGGAGACGTATTTTCGAGAAGAAGTCATAAACAAGAGAAAACCATTTGACAAGGAATACAAAATCATACGGGTAAACGATAGGGCCGAACGCTGGCTGCATGGAATTGGAACTTTAAAATGGGATGAAGATAACAATCCTTCCGTTGTTGTTGGAACTATTCGGGACATAACCGACCATAAATTGTTGGAATTGGAATTGATACGTGCCAAAGAAAAAGCGGAAGAAAGCGAAAAAGATTTATATGTAAAATACATTGAATACGAAGAAATCAATGAGCAATTAAAACAAACCAATAAAGAACTTAAAAAAGCTAAGATTCAGGCCGAGGAAGCAAATAAGGCAAAATCAGATTTTTTGTCCAATATGAGTCACGAGATCCGAACTCCATTAAACGGTATCGTTGGTTTTACCGATTTATTGATGAAAACCGATCTCGAAAAAAATCAGTTGGAATACATGTCCACAGTGAATGTTTCTGCAAATTCACTAATGGAAATCATCAACGACATACTTGATTTCTCCAAAATTGAATCCGGTAAATTGGAATTACATTTAGAGGATATTGATCTTTTTAGGCTGTTGCACCAAGTCATTGATTTGTTTAAACATCAGGCCAATATTAAGAACATTGCTTTATCACTAACTATTGAAGAATGCGTACCACAATATATATATGCAGATTCGATTCGATTGAAACAAATATTAGTGAATTTAATTAGTAATGCCTTAAAATTCACCTCTTTTGGACATATTCATTTGGATGTTGATCAAGTAAAAGGAGGCAAAAAAAATGCGACCATAAAATTTTCAATTAAAGATACCGGAATTGGAATCAAGCAATACAATCAAAAGAAAATTTTCAATTCTTTTGTACAGGAAGACAGCGCAACTTCAAGAAAATTTGGAGGGACTGGCTTAGGCTTGGCTATTTCTAATTTGCTTCTTGAATTAATGAATAGTAATTTGCAACTGAAAAGTAAATATGGTGATGGTAGTGATTTTTTCTTTTTTGTTAAATTTAAAAAAGCGCAACCTCTTAAAGATACTTTTGTCGAATTGATGCCTCATAAGACAATTCGAAAGGTTCCAAGTACAAATAATTTGGATGCACTGCGTATTTTGATTGTGGAAGACAATAAAATAAATATGTTTTTGGCCAAAACATTAGTCAAAAGAATTATTCCGAATGCCATTATTTTGGAAGCCATAGACGGACAGGAAGGGGTGGAGCAATTTGAAATCAATAATCCCGATTTGATTTTGATGGACATCCAAATGCCGATTAAAAATGGATATGACGCCACTGTTGAAATTCGAAGCCATAAAAAAGGAGAGAAAATTCCCATTATCGCATTAACAGCAGGAATCATGGTAGGTGAAAAAGATAAATGCCTAGAGTTTGGAATGAATGATTATGTTTCCAAACCAATAACCGAAGATGATCTGGATGTTATACTTCATAAATGGCTGCCCAAAAAGCAATTGTCATAGGTTGTCTAAAGGTATTTTAATTGTTTTATTATTGCAATCCCAAATTTTTAAACAATTCCTGATAATTTGGATTGCTTGGATCCATCTGCTTTAATCGAAAAGCCGTTTGCTGGGCTTTTGTTTGGTTTCCGGTTTGGATGTACACAAAAGTAAGTGCATAATATAAATCGGGTGCATCAGGGTTTATAGCAATTCCTTTTTGCAGAATAGCTTCGGCTTCTTTGAACTTTTTCTTGGCATTCAGCATCAAACCATAATTATAATACACTCTTGGATTTTGCGATTTTAAGGATATTGCCTTCGCAAAAGAGCTTTCGGCCGCAATAGTATTGTTCATTTCATTATAAAGCAATGCCAAATTGTAATAAATGCGTTCGTTATTCGGGTCATTTTTTAGTGCTTTTTGTAATACTTGCAACGAAGCATCATTTTTTCCAACTGCATTGTACAAAGAGGATAAATTAAGCAAGGCGTAATTTATCTTATTGTCTTTTTTAAGGCCTTTTAGATAAAAAGATTCGGCATTAGCATAGTCTTGAATCTTCAGATAATAATCAGCAAGCATTATATTTCCAACAGAAAAGTCTGTTTGATAACGAAGATAACTAACCAATTCTTTATTTGCGGATTCAAAAGTACTAGTGTATTGACTTGGAATTTGGTCTTTCGGCAAACTCACAAAAAGATCAGCCGCTGCGATACGAACCGCTCTCACTTTATCCGATAATAAAGGTCCAACATTCTCAATCCAACTGTTTGGAGGAAAACTAGACAAACTGCGTAAAGCTCTATAGCGAACTTGGGCATCATTATGATTTAAGCAGGATAATAACGTATTTAAACTCGCTTGTGTGTTGAAGCTACCCAAGTAGAAAGCCGCAGTGGCTTTGATCATATTTGGAGTGGTTTTGGTATTGATCAATTGGATTAAATGTGGTTCGCTATTGGCGTCCAATTGACTCCCTGGTATCAAATCATCGGCAAAATGGTATTTTCGATTTGGGCCAAACCATTTTACGACAGCGGTTGCCAAATCTTTTTCGGATTTATCTTTATGACAGTTGCTGCACGCATTTGGAGTTCCGTATTTCACAGAAAGATCGGGTCTGGGCACTCTAAAACTATGGTCGTGGCGTAAATCATTACCCATGTATATTTTTCCGGGCATATGACAATTTACGCAAAGTGAACCTTTTGAGCTTGGTGTATGAAAAGTGTGTTTTGGAGTGTCATATTTTTTTGGAATATGGCATTGCACACACGTTTGATTATCGATGTGTTTCAATTTTGTACTGTGTGGATTGTGACAATTACTGCATTTTACCCCTTTACTGTACATTTTACTTTGTAAAAAAGAAGTATAAATATAATCTTCGTCATCGACCTGTCCGTCAGCTTGGAAATACTCAGTATCTGGAATTTGCGGAATGTAATTATCCATGATTTCTTTGCTGTCGATGTGTTTAGGACTGATCTCGGATACACGGGCATGACAAGGAGCGCAGGTGTTTATTTGTTCCAATTGCCCAGAATTTTTACCTAATTTCATAAAACTGCCGGTTACCTTATCTCCTGATTTATAATCAGAACTATTAATGTATCCCAAATGTTTTTGTCCTGCTCCATGACAACTTTCGCAGCTAACATTGATGATGCTATAACTCGTTTTATAAGTGTCTGTTTTGGTGTCGTAATTTTTATGTAAGTTCGTCGAATGGCAAGTTGCGCACATGGTATTCCAGTTTTGGGCGTTTCCTGTCCAATGTAGCCAATCGTGTGAAGGTATTTTTTGACCTGCATATTGGTTGAACCATCTTTTTTTGTTGACATCCCAACTCAAGCGAGGAACTTGCATTCTTCCTCCCGGAAATTGAACCAGATATTGTTGTAAAGGTTCGTATCCAAAGATATATTTCACTTCAAAGTCATAGTTTTTACCGTCGCTTCCTTCGGTATTTATGAAAAATTTGGATCCTTTTTTATAGAATTTGCTTGTGATACCATCCGCAGTGAAAGTAATATTGTTAAAATTTCCTTTTACAGTCGAATCATTAGCGGGAAGCATTGACATATAATGGTCGGACTGTTTCCATTGATGATGCTCTGCGGTATGACATTTTACACAAGATTTATCGCCCACATAAGCATTGTTGTCTGAGAGAACTTCGCTATATTCTGTATCTTTTGAACTACAACTGTCTACTATAAAAACTCTAAAAATGGCAAAGAGAATAAGAAGAATTGCTATGACAATTGAAGATTTTTTGAACATGAATAGTAAGTTTTTTCAAAAATATAGAATTATAAAATAGGAGCAAAGGGATTTTTAATAATAGATTGCCTGTAAAATTAGTTTTTTGCATAAAAAAAGAGTGCTTGAATAAACAAACACTCTTTTAGGGTATTATAAATTAATTACATTACATTTTCTTTTCAGATTTTGCTGTGCAGCACGATTTTTTGGATTTGTCGCACGCCTTTTTTTCTTTAGCGGTACATTCTTTTTTAGGGGTTTCTTTTGGTTTTGTTTCTTGAGCGCTTGCATTCATACCTGCCGAAAAAAGTGCTACTGCCAAAACTGTGATTAGGTTTTTCATAATTTTTGGTTTTTTGATTTTAATGATGAGTCAAAATTATTGTTTTTTTTGAATCATGTATATTAATTAACTTTTTTATAACTCAATACGGCAAGAGTATTCAAAACTACAGCATAAGTTGTTATTATAAAAAATTGAGTTGTGATATCTGAAAACGTAGCTCCTTTGAGCATTACCATTCTAACGATTTCAACAAAATACCGAATCGGGTTGAATAATGTAATGTTTTGTGCCCATTGTGGCATACTTTCTATTGGGGTAAATAGGCCGCTCATCAAAATAAAAATCACCATAAAAAACCAAGAGATGAACATTGCCTGTTGCTGGGTGTCGCTGTGATTGGAGATAAACAACCCCATTCCAAGTATGAGCAATAAATACACTGCTGTAAATCCATAAATTAATCCCAAATTACCTAACATGGGAACATTGAAAACGAGTTTGGCAATGAGTAAACCCACTGTTAAAATCACTAAACCGAGTATCCAAAAAGGGAATAGTTTGCCAATAATGAATTGATGTTTCTGAATTGGAGTTACATTGATTTGTTCCAAAGTGCCTATTTCTTTTTCCCGAACAATATTCATGGCCGAAAGAAAAAGAGTTATCATAGTGACTAATAGTACCAAAATTCCGGGCACCATATAAGTCTTATAGTTCAGTGTGTTGTTGTACCAGAAGGATGGGATGGTGATTATGTTTTGTGGCGCTACAAAGGAATCGTCTTTGTATTGCAAAAGTTGGCTTTGAATTTTTTGATTGTAAGTTCCAATGATTTGCGAAATATAGACGTTCTCAACTCCAGCAGATGCCCCATCGATGGCATTTATACTCACGGATAGTGTGGTGGTTTTATCAGTGATGAGGTTGCGTTCGAAGTGTGTGGGGATTTCGAGGATAATATCTATGTTTCCTTTTTGCATTTCGAGGTTGGCTTCTTGTTTGGTATTGAATTGGTTTACAATTAGGAATGATTTTGAAGCTTGAAATTTACTGATGAGTTCCCTGGAAGCAGCTGAATGGTCGTGATCGATGTAAGAGAACTTGATATTTTGGATTTCAAAACTGGCAGCATTGGATAAGATTAATAATTGAATTAACGGTAAAACAAATATGATAGGCAACATTCCTTTGTTTCTAAAGATTTGCTTGAATTCTTTTTGGATGATGAATAGGATTGTTTTCATGTTTTTTATCGCTTATGTTATTGGCACACAGATGACACAGATTTATATGGATTTTTTTATTTTGATTACCATTGAAATTGTGATTTATTCCAGTCTGATCTTATATTTCTTGATGCTTATTGCGATAAAAAGCACCGTCATTCCTATCAATATTAAGGTTTCTTTCCAGATCGTATATATGGTGGCTCCTTTGAGCATGATGGCTTTGATGATAATGATGAACCACTTGGCCGGGATGATGTTACTGATGATTTGCAAAGGCAACGGCATACTTGAAATAGGAAATATAAAACCTGACAGGATAATAACGGGCAGCATTAATCCCGCTAAGGAAAACATCATGGCGGTTTGTTGCGATTGGGCAATGGTCGAGATTAAAATTCCTAACGATAGTGCCGTGATGATGAATAATATACTTTCTAATGCTAATAGAAAAAGACTGCCTTCGATGGGCATTTCGAAGACAAAAACACCTAAAAGCAAGATGATTGTTGCATTGATTATGGACAGAAAAATATACGGAAACACTTTTCCAATAACCACTTGAAAGGGTTTTATTGGCGAAACCAAAAGCACTTCCATAGTGCCCATTTCTTTTTCCCGTGTGATGGAAATGGAGGTCATCATAGCCGAAACTAGCATCAAAATTACCGTCATCACGCCGGGTACAAAAGTGAAGACACTCTTAAGTTCTGGGTTGTAATAAAGTTGTGTTTGGGTTTGAATTTGATAAATGGGTTTGCTGTTTGCATTGGCTTCCAGCGAATAGTTTTGCAAAATGGCATTGATGTAATTCGTGATGGTATTGGCCATATTCGGGTCGGTGGCATCGGTGATGACTTGGACTTTGGAGTTTTTTTTGTTTTGTAAATTTTGGATAAAATTTTTTTCGAACACCAAAACAGCTTTGACTTTTCCAGTTCGGAAAACACTTTCTATTTGGGCTTCGTGCGTGATTTGGTTCACGATTTTAAAATGCTTGGAAGCACTTATTTTATTGATTATTTGTTGGGTTTCGCTGTCTTTGGATTGGTCGAAAATAGCGATATTGACATTGTTAATTTCATTGGTAATGGCAAATCCGAAAAGCATAATCTGAACCATAGGCATCCCGAAAAGAATGAACATAGTTCGTTTGTCCCGAAAAATGTGGTAGAATTCTTTTGTTACAAAACCGATGAATCTTTTCATTTCAAAAAAATGTTTAAAAGTTTAATTGTTTAAAGTTTTAGGTTTTGAATCATTATGGGAATTAAAAAAGGTTTTAGTTTTGTTCCCCCTTTGGGGTTAGGGGGCTTCAACATTTCGTGCGAGTTTCAGGAATACATCATTCATGGAATCGACATTGTATTTTTGTTTTAAATTTTTTGGACTATCCAAAGCTTCTATTTTTCCTTCGACCATTATTGAGACTCGGTCACAATATTCGGCTTCGTCCATATAATGAGTGGTGACAAATAGCGTGGTACCTTTATGTGCTTCGGCGTATATCATTTCCCAAAATTGTCTTCTGGTTATAGGATCAACGCCTCCTGTGGGTTCATCAAGGAATACAATTTTGGGTTCGTGCAAAAGTGCCACTGAGAAAGATAGTTTTTGTTTCCAACCTTGGGGCAAGGATTTTACTAGTTTATCGGCGACGTCCTGTAAATTTAAATCCTGAATTAATTGTGCTGTTTTTTCTTTGATCTGGGCACGGGACAAACCATAGATTCCACCAAAGAAAGTGATGTTTTCCTTGATGGTCAAATCGTCATACATCGAGAACTTCTGGCTCATATAGCCAATGCTTTTTTTGACCATTTCGGCATTGGTTTTTACATCAAATCCTGCCACTATCGCTTCGCCTGATGTGGGTCTCGAAATTCCGATGAGCATTTTCATAGCCGTCGTTTTTCCGGCTCCATTGGCACCAAGAAACCCGAAAATCTCTCCTTTATACACATCAAAAGAAATACTATTGACAGCGGTAAAACTGCCAAATTCTTTGGTGAGATTGTTTACAGATATGATTTTTTCTTGGTTCATTTTATTTTTTTTGACACAGATTACACAGATTAGCACAGATTTTTTTACTTTTTATAATCAAATTAAATGCAAAGAAAATCTGTGAAATCTGTGTTTGACCTTTTCACAAATCCATAAAAACATCTTCTATGGTTGGTTTTGTCATTTGGATTTCTATTTTGGTATGTTTTTTATCTTCTAAATATTTCTTTAATGCATCAGAATCAAATTCTGTTTCCTTGTCGGTGTAATGTATCGATTCACCAAAAGCATAAACGCTGTATTGACTAGGATAGTTTTTTAGATCGAGTAGGAGCTGATACGTATTTTTTCCTTGGACATCATAAATGGTTTTGTCGTATTTCTCAATAATGTTTTGGGGAGAATCAATTTTAAGGATCGTTCCTTTTTGGATTAATGCGATTCGGTCACACAAAGCCGCTTCGTCCATATAAGGTGTTGAAACCAAAATCGTTATTCCTTTTTGCTGCAATCGCTTTAGCATTTGCCAAAATTCTTTACGGGAAACGGGGTCAACTCCTGTTGTGGGTTCGTCCAGAAATAAGACTTTAGGTTTGTGAATTAAAGCACAGCATAAAGCTAGTTTTTGTTTCATTCCGCCCGAAAGCGCACCTGCTCTTCGGGTTTTAAAAGGTTCTATTTGAATATAAATATCTTTGATTAAATCGTAATTTTCTTTGATGGTGGTGCCAAAAAGTGTCGCAAAAAACGTTAAGTTCTCCTCAACGGATAAATCGGGATACAAAGAGAATTTTCCGGGCATGTAACCCACACAGTTTCGTATGGATTTGAATTCTTTTACAACATCAAAACCCGCAACGGAGGCAGTTCCTTCATCGGCAAACAACAAAGTGGTCAATATTCTGAAAAGCGTTGTTTTTCCTGCACCATCAGGTCCAATGAGACCAAATATTTCACCTTCATTTACTTCAAAAGAAATGGCTTCAACAGCTTTTATCTTGTTGTAGGATTTGGAGATATTTTGGACTTTTATACTCATGTTCAATGGTAATTTTAATGGTAAAAATCAATTTGAAAATTGTAGTTTCGTTGGTTTATTTCAACCACATTTCGGCAGGCATTCCTATTTTTAAACTGCCGTCATTTTTCACATCCACTTTCACGGCATAAACTAAATTTACTCGTTCTTCTTTTGTTTGGATGATTTTTGGAGTGAATTCAGCTACCGATGAAATCCAGGAAATAGTCCCAGGATAGGATTTCATTCCAGTTCCATTGTCAATTTTTACGGTTACTTTTTGATTTAGTTTTATTTGTGGGAGTTGGGTTTCACTTATATAAACCCTCAGCGTCATTAGGCTGAGATTGGCTATTTTATAAAGCGGTTTTCCAAATGAAGCAATTTCATTGGGTTCAGCATACTTGGCCAAAACGGTTGCTTTTATCGGATTAATGATTTTGCTGTTCTTGATTTGGTCATTGATTTTTTTAATCTGAACATCAATCGAAGCGATTTCATTTATAATAGGTGCGTTTTGGGTTTGAACTCCTTTTATTTGTTCTTTAATGACATCTACTTTTCCTTCTATTTCATCCACTTGGCGTTTGGTTGCTGCATTTTCGGCAAACATATTCTGAATCCTTTTTTGTTCAATAAGTGTGGTTTTGAGTTGTGCCTGTAAGACACTGATTTGAGACAACACATTTTCTGACTTGGAATACACCGTCGCTTTTGAAGCTATGAGCTGCTGTTTGTTCAAATGCAATTGGATGGTGTCGACCAATCCTACCAAAGTATTCGGCTCAATGATATCGCCTTCTTCAAGATTTAGAAACTCCAGTTTCCCATTGGCTTCTGCCGAAATAGTGATTTCGGTTGCTTCAAAATTGCCATAACCATCGGCTTTGTTGTCGCTGTTGTTGCATGAAAACAAACTTAATAGGAGCGTTAGAATAAATATATGTTTCATTTTGTTTAAAGATTTATTTGTTTGTAAACCTTTCTCAAAGTTTAGAACTTAGACAGAGGTTTAAAGGATTACTAATTGATTCCAAGAGCAACTTGATAATTGGCTTTAGCGAGTTCCAATTGTATTTCATGTATTTTTTGGCTGTTTTTGGCCTCATACAAATTGATGAATTCGGTCAAATATTCTGAGGCTGTAATCACGCCATTTTTTAATTGCGAACTGGCTGATCTCTCTACATATTCACGTAAAGTAATTATATCAGTATCGGTTGCAATGTTAGCTTCCGATTTTTGTATTTCTGCATTAATTTCTTGCAGTTGAATGTTGTTGTTGAGTAGGAATGTTTCTTTTTCGGTAGCGATGATATCAGCAGAAACAGTAAGTGCTTCCTTCTCGGATTTTGATTTATTCCAATCAAATACATTCCAATTGGCTTTCAATCCTACCATAAAAATTGGTTCAAAAGAATTCTCAATCATGTTCAGTCCCGGATTACCATAACCTGCTATTCCAAAGGCATTTATTTTTGGCAAATTGTTTTTAGTCAATATACTTTTTGAAACATCGATTTGTTGTTCCTGTAATTCAAAATAATGTATTTCTGGTCGGTTTATGGTTGTGTTTGTTGGTGTTGTAATAATTGGTTTGTCTAATTCTGTTGTTTCTGGAATTATGGTATAGGTTATGGAAGAAAGATTTTCAAACAACTTTTTCTTGTCGTATTGAATTTCCGAAAGCTGCTGTTTGATTTTCAGGTTTTCGGCTTCCAATACTTTTTCGGAGGCAGGCAAAATGGCGCCAAATTGAATTCCCGTTTTGACTTCTTTTATTTTGGATTCCAATTGTTTTTGTTTGGCTATCAAAAGGTCTTTTCGCTCCTGCAAAAGTAAAATAGAAAAAAACAACTGATTGATTCTAGATTTGAGTTGGTATAAATTTACCTCGACTTGTTGTTGTTGGGTTTTGGTTTGGGCCTCTTTGAGTTTGGTATTGGCATCAATCAAACCTCCATTGTAAAGCAACTGATTAACGTCTAATGTTGCTTTGTATTGGTCTTTATTTAGTGGGGATATAAATGGATTTGGAATTTCGGTTACTTGATTTTGGTAGGTTCCTTGGGCATTCAAATCTATTTTTGGCAATTTTCCAGTTTGTAAAGCATTTACTTCATAATCGGATTTTTGCTGTAATAAAGTAATTTGTTTGGCGGTTGGATAATTTTGCCGAACTAAAGAATAACAATTTTCAAGCGTCATTTTTTGCTGCGCTAAAGCAAAAAGCGGGAATAAAAAAAGGATGTTAAAAGTATATTTTAAAGTTCTCATTTTTTAATCGAATTAATAATAGTTTCGGCTATGCTTGTTTTTCGTTCTTCCATCATTTCATTGAATTCAGTTTCTGAAAGCTGAATGATTCCTTTTACCATTGTTTTGGCTGCAAAAGGAAAAACCGTCATCGAAAAAATATCTAATAAAAGCTGTTTTGGAGGAATAGGTTTAATGATTCCTTCTGCTATTTCTTTTTCGATTTGCGCTAATAATGGAGTAGGATTGGGGCGGTTTTTATGATTTAGAAAGGATAGTACAAATTCAGGATTGTTATTCATTTCCTGAATTACGAACGACGGCAAATAAGGGTTGATAATGACAAATGAAATATAACTGTTTGTGAATTTTTTAATTTTTTCGAAAACTGTTGCATCCGAATTGAAGATCTCATTAATCTGCGGAGCCAATTGGCTGAAGGCATTCATAAAAACTGCTTCAAAAAGCAATTGTTTGTTTTTGAAGCAATAATGCAGCATCGCTTTATTGATACCTGCTTCATCTGCAATTTCTTGCATGCGTGCCCCGGCGAATCCTTTTTTTTGGAACACTATTCTGGCGGCATTGAATATTTTTTCTTCGGTAGTCATTGGTGCTAACTGTATGGTTTAACCGTTTGGTTAACAAAGATAGATAAAAAAAGTATTTCGGGTTGAAATACTTATGATTTATTTTTATGATCCTGCGTTCTAATTTAGCAGTTAACGTTTTATTTCTGCTTTTTCTCTTCTTTCACAAACATATTAAACAACAATCCCCCTAGTAAACTGCCATAAAGAGTGGAGTTTACAGGTTTTGAGGTTATAGCGCAACTGCCCGAAGCACAACCCACAAAGTGATAATATAAATAACCGGAAATAGCCCCAACGACAATTCCGATGCTTGTTATGATAATTGCTTTTCGGTTCATGAGTTACTTTTTTCTACAATAACCTTGATTAAATCGGAGGTGCTTAGAACTCCAGATTGTCTCCACAATTGTTTTCCGTTTTGAAAAAGAATCATCGTAGGAACGCCTCGAACTTGATATTGCGAAGCGATTTGCTGGTTTTTATCGACGTCAATTTTGATGATGGAAATTCGATCGCCCAAATTGTCTTTTACTTGTTTCAAAATAGGAGCCAATGTTTGGCAAGGCCCACACCAAGTAGCAAAAAAATCAACCAAAACTGGTTTTTCGGATTGAATGATATCGCTGAAAGTACTCATTTTTTTATGTATTTATTTTTTAGGAATTGTGCAGCCTGTTGGTCCGCAACCCGTATTAAAAACAGCCTGAATAAAGAAAAATAATCCGAAGGCGATGAAGAACCATTCGTTTGTATAATAAGCTTGTGCGAATAAAAATACGGCAAAAGCCAATCGAAAAATTCGCATAATATGCCAGTTGCTAAATAGTAAATCTTTCATTTTTTGTGTTTAAGAAAGTTTATTTGAATTGCTTCCTGCTTCAGCTGGAGGAAATTTTTATAATTTTTGTTTAATTTTATATTTTTCATCATAAGCGATTTCTTTTTGCAGCGTTTCTAATGCAACTTCAACTTTACTTACAATCAATACTTCTGCAAAATTACTACTCATGCTTACGTTTAAAATACTTTCGAGTGCCGAAAATTTCTCAGAAACTGTATTCTTGCAACCATTGCAGGTGATTCCTTCAAATGGGTATAAATTGACTAGTACTTCACTGTTTTTTTGCAATTCGATAAACAATTCGGAACCAGCTCTCGGCGTGGCAGAATTTTGGCAAACTTCCATTTTTAGAAAATTAAAAGCCTGTTGAAAAAGCAAATTATATTCTTCTTGGCTTCCGCCAAAAGGAGGGCCACTTTCAAATGTTCGGTTGAATAATAATCCCGAAATTTTTCCTTTGTTGGCCAAAAGCTGATGCATTTTCCAGACGTATTTTTGCCGCATTGTGGGAGGCAAAGCACAAAAGAATGTCTGTTCGATGATTAGATCATATTCACCTTGATGTTCAAAAAAGTCTCCCAATACGATATTGATATTGGAATTATTCTTGAATTTGGTTTTTAGATTTTCTATTAATGTTGGAGCAATGTCAATTACGGTAACGTTTGTAAAACCCTGTTCCAGAATATATTCCGCTTCATAGGTATTTCCACACCCAGGGATTAAAATTTGAATGGCTTTGTCTTCTAAAGTATCAATATAACTTTTTATGGGAGGGGATACTTCTCCCAAATCCCAACCAGTTGTATTGGATTGATATTGGTTGTCCCAATAGACTTTATCCAAAGGTTTTTCACAGGACACCACGCAGCATTGCAGTTCTTCCATATTATTGTTTTTTATTGGTGTTTATGCCTAAAAGTGTGTACAATGGGCAAAAACTAATGAAGCTGGTTAGTAAAAAGATGATGGCAAAGGCTAATAAAACAATGGCTAGTGTACCGGTTATAATACCGGCATAGTATAATATTGCAATGATAATTCCAATTATCGAACGAATCAACTTGTCTGTAGCACCCATATTTTTTTTCATGATAAAAGTATTTATTGGTTAATGAATTGTATTTTTTAAAATTGCCATTGCTATTGAAATTGCTATTGAATTTTACTTTGGCACACAAAATCGGTTCTTGGAACATCGGTTTTGGCGATAGCGTTAAATCCACCCTCTATTTCACTGAAATTTCTAAAACCACGGGCTTGCAAAATCGATGCTGCAATCATGCTGCGGTAACCACCAGCGCAATGCATAAAGAAATGCTCTTTAGGGTCAATGTCTTTTATCCAATCGTTGATGTTTGACAGCGGTTTGCTGAAAGCTTCTTCGATATGTTCAGCGCTGTATTCACTTTGTTTACGGATGTCGATGATTTTGCTTTCACCAATTTTTACTTGCGCTTTGAATTGGTCTGGAGTGATTCGGTTTACGGTATCAATTTCTTTGCCCGCTTTTTTCCACGCCTCAAAACCACCTTCTAAATGTCCCACTAAATTGTCAAAACCCACACGGCTCAAACGTGTCACAGTTTCTTTTTCTCGTCCTAATTCGGTCACTAATATGATAGGCTGTTTTACATTGGCAATCAAAGCGCCCACCCAAGGAGCAAAATCACCATTGATTCCGATGTTTATGGATTGCGGAATGAAGCCTTTTGCAAAATCGCCGTTGTTTCTTGTGTCTAAAATTAAAGCACCCGTTTCCTCTGCGATTGTTTCAAATTCATTGACGGATAAACCTTTCATACCTAGATCCAATACATTTTCAAAACTGGCATATCCTTTTTTATTCATAGCCACATTCATTCCAAAATAGGCTGGGGGAGGCAGTAGTCCATCGGTCACTTCTTTGATGAATTCAGTTTCGGTCATATTGGCTCTCAAAGCATAATTGGTTGCTTTTTGGTTACCGATGGTAGAAACAGTTTCCTTGCTCATGTTTTTGCCACAGGCACTACCCGCACCATGAGCAGGATAAACAATGACATCATCTGCCAACGTCATCACTTTGTCTCTTAACGAATGATATAATAATCCAGCCAATTGTTCCTGTGTCATGGAAGCTGCTTTTTGGGCAAGATCAGGTCTTCCAACATCGCCAATAAACAAAGTGTCCCCAGAGAAAATAGCGTGGTCTTTTCCGTTTTCGTCGATTAGTAAATAGGTAGAGCTTTCCATGGTGTGACCAGGAGTATGCAGTACTTTTATTTTGATATTTCCTATTTCAAATAGTTGGCTGTCTTTCGCAACGGTGGCTTTAAATTCTGGTTGGGCTGTTGGTCCATAAACGATTGGAGCTCCTGTTTCTTTGCTTAAATCCAAATGTCCCGAAACAAAATCGGCATGGAAATGGGTTTCAAAAATATACTTCAGCTTGACTCCGTCACGTTCGATTCGATCCAAATAAGGTTGTGTTTCTCTCAGCGGGTCAATTATGGCCGCTTCACCATTGGAAGTGATGTAATATGCGCCTTGTGCCAGACAACCTGTATATATTTGTTCTATTTGCATTGTGTTTTTATTTTTAATGTGATACAAAGTTACTTCTGTTTTATGATACTATCTGTGACAAAAATTACTTTAACGAAAGTTTAATTTAATGAGTGACTGAGATTCTAAGCCACTAAGTTTCTAAGATTTTGATGAATATTTCTTTTTTTAATCTCAGCAACTTAGAATCTCATCGGCTTAGTAGCTTTGAATATTCTAAATAGCAAAAAATTCCTTAACAAAAATATAGATTCCCATTACCAAAATAAACCAACCGAAAATGGGTTTTAGTTTGTCGCCGTCTATTTTTTTAGACAATTGTGTGCCAATAATCATTCCGATAAAAGCCATGCCTGAAATAGTTAATAAGAAAGGATAATCGATGGGTGTGCCAATATATAAATCGCCAATAAAACCAATGGAGGAATTAACAAAAATAATTAATAATGAAGTTCCAACAGCCTGTTTCATGGGTAAATTGGCAAAAAATAAAAGAGCAGGAATAATTAAAAATCCTCCGCCAGCACCTAAAAAACCAGTTACAATTCCAACTACAGAACCAATTATTGCCAATTGCAGATAATTGGTACCAGTAGATTGTATTTGAGAATTAGTTTTATTAATCATCGAAAAAGAAGCTGCCATCATCAAGATTGCAAAAACAATCATGATTAGAAAATTTTTGGTAACCTGAAAATCATTTATCGTAAAAATGATATTGGGAATCTTTAAAATGATTACTTCTCGGATAACCAATATTGAAAATACAGAAGGAACTGCAAAATACATTGCCGATTTGATTTTGAGATTTCCCATTCGGTAATGAGTGTAACATCCGGACAAAGCCGTAATTCCGACGATAAATAAAGAGTAACTAGTGGCCAATTTTGGGTCTATTTTGAATAAATAAACCAATATGGGAATAGTCAAAATAGAACCTCCACCGCCTATTAAACCTAATGAGAGACCTATTATGACAGATGCCAAATAACCGAAGTATTCCATGTTTTATATTTTGTTTGGAGCAAAGATGCGAAGACTATTTTTTGTAAACTGTAACTTTTGTCACTTTTTAAAAAGTTTTCAGTTTTCAGTTATCGGTTATGAGTTATCGGTTTTCAGTTATCGGTTTTCAGATAACTCATAACAGATAACTCATAGCAGAAGACTGACAACTACATCAAAATCTCAATCTGATTGCGATGTAAAACCACCAAGCCTCTTTGTTCCATTTTCTTGAGCAGTCTCGAAATAACTTCTCTGGAAGTATTCAAATCAGAACCGATTTCTTGATGGGAAAGTTTAAGTTCTTTGCAACCACAAGCTTCAACCTGTCGTTTAAGGTAAAACTCCAGACGTTCATCCATAGCTCTAAATGCAATACTGTCTATAACTTCCAGTACTTCTTCAAAACGATTTCGATAAGTGCCAATAACAAATTCATACCAAGACCGATGCTGCATCATCCATTTGTCCATAAGCGACAACGGAACCATAACTACTTCGGCATCATCAACCACTTTAGCCATAATTTGGCTTTTTTCATTCTTAGCTGCACAAACCATAGATAGGGCACAGGCTTGTCCGGGCTGTAAATAATACATAAAAAATTCACCACCATCGTCATCTTCACGATAGACTTTGATGGTTCCCTTGGTTACCAGAATTGTGTTTTTGATATATTGTCCAGTGCGCATGATGACTTCACCCGAATTGAAATTTTTGATAATTTCAGTTGCTTTTATATCTTGAATCAGTTCTTTTGAAAAGGATGGGAATATTTTTTTGAGCTGCTCTGGCATTTTTATTTTTATTTTGAAATGAGTTTTAATTCCAATACTGTAAAAGTAATAAAAAAGGAGAAGTCTTTGATAAATGAAAAGGGAAGTAGCTGTAATAAATTATGAAATACAGAAAAGAATCGGATAATTAAGTCCTGATTTTAAACTATAAATAACAGATGTTTGCATTTGTTGAATATTGATTTTTACGAAAACGTTTTCTTTAGTTTATTGATTAATTCACAAAAAAGGGGTGTATTGTTTGAGGAAAATCTCGTATTTTTACGAAAAAATAAATATTATGAATTTGACACAAGAGGAATGGGTTTCTCAATTTGAAGCCGATGAAAATGCAGTAATATTAGATGTAAGAACTGAAGACGAATGCGATCAAGGCATAATTGAGGGTTCTATTAATATCGATATTCATAAGGGACAGGAATTTATAGATGCTATTGCAGCGTTGGATAAAAACAAAAATTATTATGTATACTGCCGCTCAGGAATGAGAAGTGCAAAAGCATGTGAAATCATGAACGAGTTAGGGATAGAAAATGCCTATAATTTACTTGGTGGTATCATAGAATGGAATGGTGATATAGTATAATATCACAAACAATACAAAAAAGAGGCTTCAGCCTCTTTTTTAAATCTATTAAAAAAACAACCAAAATAACCACAGAATGAATACAATACCTCAAGAATTTCAAATTACAGCACCACTTATTCAAGATACTTATTTGGTAAATGGAAAATTGAAAAAATGGACAGGAAAAACAACCGAAGTTTATTCTACAATTTCTTCAACCGAAAAATATGAACCAACTCTATTAGGTTCAATTCCTTATATGGGTGAAGCAGAAGCGCTAGAAGTGGCAGAGTCTGCAAAAGCTGCTTTCAATAACGGACAAGGTTTATGGCCAACGATGAAAGTTGTTGACCGTATTAAGTGTATGGAAAAGTTTGTTGCCCAAATGAAAGAAACCCGTACCGAAGTGGTAAAACTTTTGATGTGGGAAATTGGAAAAACACTTGGTGACTCCGAAAAAGAATTTGACAGAACGGTAGAGTATATTATAGACACTATCGAAAGCTATAAAGAATTGAACAGTCGTTCAGCTCATTTTTCTAAAGTGCAAGGTATAAATGCGATGGTGCGTAGAGGACCTATTGGAGTGGTGCTGTGCCTTGGACCGTACAATTATCCATTGAATGAAACTTTTACATTGCTTATTCCTGCTTTGATTATGGGGAATCCCGTAATTTTCAAACCGGCAAAACATGGAGTTCTATTAATTTCTCCATTGTTGGAAGCTTTCAGAAGCAGTTTCCCAAAAGGAGTAATCAGCATTGTTTATGGTAGAGGGCGTGAAATCGCTTCGCCAATAATGAAATCTGGAAAAATCGATATTTTGGCCTTGATTGGAAATAGTAAATCGGCGATTGCTTTGCAAGACCAACATCCAAACAAAAACAGATTGCGTTTGGTATTAGGTTTAGAAGCGAAGAATCCAGCGATTATTCTACCGGATGCCGATTTGGACTTGACAATTCAAGAATGTATTGCAGGAACTTTATCTTTTAATGGTCAAAGATGTACTGCATTGAAAATTATATATGTACACGAAAATATAGCTGCTGAATTCAACAAACGTTTTGCCGAAAAAGTAGATGCTCTTGCTTTTGGAAATCCATGGGAAAAAGGAGTTTCTTTGACACCGCTTCCAGAAACTGAAAAACCGGCTTATATCCAGGAATTGATTGATGATGCTACCAGTAAAGGGGCAAAAGTAATCAATGCAAAAGGAGGGAAACACACGGATAATTTTATATTCCCAGCCATTTTGTTTCCTATAAATAAGGAGATGAGAGTGTATCACGAAGAGCAATTTGGTCCAGTAGTACCCGTTTTGACTTTCAAAGATATCCAAGAACCATTAAACGATATGGCCGAATCTAATTATGGTCAACAAGTGAGTTTGTTTGGTAAAAACATCAAAACCATTGCGCCGCTTATCGATACTTTGGTGAATTTGGTTTGCAGAGTAAACTTGAACAGTTCTTGCCAGAGAGGTCCAGACGTTTTTCCATTTACAGGAAGAAAAGATTCCGCTTTTGGGACATTGAGTATTCATGATGCTTTACGTTCATTTTCAATTAGAACTTTTGTGGCTTCAAAAGACAATGCCTATAACAATGAAATTTTGCAGGAATTGTTGAATAGCAAAGAATCTAATTTCATCAATACAGATTATATTTTGTAATCAATTTTTATACAATTTAAAAAGCGTCTCATTTTTTGGAATGAGGCGTTTTTTTTTAGCGTAAAAGAGAATGGTGTTATTGTAATTGTTTGTTTTATAATGGTGTATAAAATTTGGCTTTAAATTGTTTATATTTGTATAAATAGACACATGCTATTTTTTAATGTGGATTATTGGATAACTGCAGTTTAACTCTTGCTTATAAATTTTTAAAAATAATTGCCATCAAAAGAAAAATAAAAATAGCAGCCAAAAGTATTCATGAACGTTTGCATAGTGAACCTTATTATATGCATGCCAAACTGAGCTTTATTCCTAATATTGTAATTAATATTATCACTTTTATTATAGCATTTGCTTTAGTAGCTACTATTTTGTATTTACTGATAAACTTTTTGATAAAAGCGTTTTATCATTTGTGATGGCGAATGAGGTAAAAAATCTTTAAAAATTTGTTACAAAAATCTTTATTTTTAGACTTATTGGTTATTATTTGTAATAATCATCAAAACCAAAAATCTAAAAATGAGAAAACCAACCTTCTTAAAATTATTATTAGCATTTCTATTTCTTGCGCAAAGCGGTTTTGCACAAGAACTTTATATGCCTAGAAACATCAAAGATGCTTATGCAAAAGGAACCCGTTCTATGGATGGTTTGCCTGGCAAAAACTATTGGCAGAATCACGGTAAATACACCATGGATATTACGGTAGACGCCACTACCAAAATAGTAAGCGGAATAGAAACTATTGTGTATGAAAATAACAGTAGGGACACTTTGAAGAATATGCCAATACGTTTTGTAAATAATTTGCACAAACCGTCTTCTCCCAGAAGTGGTAATGTAAGTGATGATTTTTTATCAAATGGGCTAACGATTACTTCTTTAAAAATAAATGGAGAAGTTTATAAGGAAGATGCCAGAAAATGGGGAACGGTCGGTAATGTAAAGATGAAAAAGCCTATTCTTCCAAAATCCAAAGCAACTCTTGAAATTGAATGGAATTACCCTTTGTCTAAAGAAAGCGGTAGAGAGGGACAAATTGACGAAACTACTTTCTATGTTGCTTACAGCTATCCTAGAGTATCTGTTTTTGACGATTACAATAGATGGGATAGATTGCCCCATACCGATCGCCAAGAGTTTTATAATGACTTTAATGACTATACCTATACGGTAAAAGCACCCAAAAATTATGTCGTTTATGGAACAGGTGATTTATTGAACCCAGATGAAGTTTTGCAACCTGAGTTTGCTGCCCGTTTAAAAAAATCATACACAACAGATGAGGTAATACATATAGCCAATGACAAAGAAATGAGTGAAGGACGTGTAACTCAACAGAAAGATTGGAACAGCTGGAAATTTCAGGCTAACAACATTACCGATGTTTGTTTTGCTTTAAGCAATCATTATGTATGGGATGCCGGAAGTGTTATCGTAGATACCAAAACCAATCGTAGAACCAGTACTCAAGCCGCTTATGATTTAGTAAAAGGAACCGATTTTATGAACTCTGTTAAAAATAACAATTATGCGTTGTCTTGGTTCTCCAATAATTGGCCTGGTGTGCCGTATCCGTTCTCTAAGATGACCGCTTTTCAGGGATTTGCCGATATGGAGTATCCTATGATGGTTAATGATTCTCAAACGGGAGATGCCGTTTTTGCACAATTGGTGCAGGATCATGAAATCGCGCATACCTATTTTCCTTTTTATATGGGAATAAACGAAACCCGATATGCTTTTATGGATGAAGGTTGGGCTACTACTTTTGAATATTTGATTGGTATAGCTGAACATGGTAAAGAGGCAGCTGATAAATTTTATAAGGAGTTCAGAGTCAATTATTACATCAATGATTCTTCAACAGAGGAGGATCAGCCTATAATTTCGATGTCAACTCAAGTATCGGATGCAGGTTACGGCAATAATTCATACGGTAAAGCTTCTCTTTCTTATCTTGCCCTGAAAGACATGCTTGGAGACGAGCAATTTAAAAAATCACTGCATTTTTATATGGATACATGGAATGGGAAACATCCAATTCCTTGGGACTTTTTCAACTGTATAAATACTAGTTCAGGTAAAAATTTAAATTGGTTTTTCAACAATTGGTTTTTTACCAATAACTACATTGATTTAATGATTGAAAAAGTGGAAAATGGTAATTCAAAAAATACAATTTGGGTTAAAAATGTAGGTGGTTTTGCCATTCCTTTTGATGTTGTTGTTGTGTATAAGAATGATACAAAAGAGGTTTTACATCAAAACCCTGCCATTTGGCAAGCGAATCAAAAAAATACAGTAATTTCTTTAAAATCAAATAAAACAATAAAATCAATTTCTATTGATAATGGTATATTTATGGATGCTACTCCGTTAAATAATTTATGGAATAATCAGTAAATTTTGATTATATCTGATATTTATTAATTTTTTCTAATTATTCTGCTTTTTACTTAAAAAAGTGCTGATTTCATGATAAATGTCAGCTTTATTGCTACAACGTTTTCTTAAATTTGACGTATAATTTAATAGCATCAAGCCATGAAAGTAGAATTCAAAATTTTCGTAGTATTAGCTTTACTAATTGTGTCAGGGACAAAATGTATTGCGCAAGAAATAAGCTGGGTTGCACCAGAATATTCTAACTCATTGAAAAATCCATTTGTAGGAAATCAGAAGGCAACCGATGAAGGAAAAGAAATATTCAATCAGATGTGTGTATTATGTCATGGTGTAAAAGGACAAGGAAATGGAGAAGCAGGACTTACTTTGCAACCCCATCCTGCGAATTTTTTAGCTCTGAATGTAAAAAACCAACCCGATGGTGCTATTTTTTGGAAGATAACCAACGGGAAAGCTCCAATGGCTACTTACTTTGAACTTTTAACAGACGACCAACGATGGAAATTGGTCAACTATATACGAGAATTAGAAAAAAAATAGTTTTGAATTAGTAAAGAAATAAATTTTTTTTTAAGGGAAACCGCCGCCACTTATACTTAAGAGGTGACGGTTTTTTTGTGGATTAAATGGAACTCATTTGACTCAATAATCTAATTTTTGTACTGTACTGAAATTACTTTTTATAAGTGCGTTTGCATTTAAAATTGAAAATGGAGTAATAAGTTTGTTAATTTTTATGTAATTTTAAGACGTTTAATCTGTTGATATATATTTAGTTAAGTTTTATATTTTTTGGTACCCAATCTATCCTGCAAAATATCGGTTTTCGAATGTCTTAGTATGCCATAATAAACGAAGATATTGATAATCGAAAAAAGTGGCCTAAGAAGATTTAGTAAGTGAGGTTGTACTCAAACAAATTAATAAAAATAGCTGGATTATGAAAAAGTACTTTTTTATCATCTTATTAGTCAGTTTTCAGGTATTTTATTCCTCAGTTTCCGCACAACTTATTTCCAGTAATTTCACTGCTTATCCTGATTTGGGAGGCACTTTTATCACCGATATTATCACTGACAAGCAAGGGATAGTCTGGATAACAACCAGTAATGGACTTGTGCAATATGATGGATATGAATTTAAACATTATGATGTAGATCCCAAAGATCCCAAAAAAATGGGCAGCATTTTAACCAAAAAACTTTTTGAAGCTCAGGATGGCCATATTTGGATTGGCTGCACAGAGCTACTCAGTGAATATAATCCCGTTACAAAAACATTCAAAAACTATGATTTTTTAAAGCTAACGGATTTTCCTTTGGGTTCACAACCCTCTATAATGACTATAAATGGGGATTCGAGAGGGAGGATTTATTTTGGAGTGGATTCTTTTGTTGGTTTAAAATCTACTCATGCTCTTTTCTATAAAGATGAAAAAAGTAATGCACTCAAACGTTTTGATTCACCCAATGATCAAGAAATAAAAAATGTTTATAAAGCTGCTACAGACCATTTGGACAATATCTGGGTATTTGCGGATAATGGTTTTTTTAGGATTGACAAAAATAAAAATATTCATAAAGAGAAGTGGCCAATACCCGAGTATCTGAGTAATCAATACTATAGCACAATTAAATGCGATGATAAAGGCAACGTCTGGATGAGTTCAAGTAGTGAAGTCTATTCAGTTCTGAGTGTCTGGAATCCCAATACAGGTAAAGTGAAATCCTATCCTTTTAAAACACCATTCATTAAGAATAATGATTTTTTTATTACTGAAATAGAGTTTGATTCAAAAGGGAATATCTGGTTAGGTACTACTTATGGTTTAATATATTTTGATCTGAAAAAAGAACAATTTGAAGTGTTGAATGAAGATCAAAATCAAAGATTGACAAAAAATGTTCTTACTTGTCTTCATTTGGATTCTTTCGATAATCTTTGGATCGGAACAGAAGCTCAGGGATTACTTAGATATACTAATCGAGTTGTGTTGAAATCCTATGTCTATAAAAAAAATGAAAAAAAATCCATTACTCAAGGCTGGGTCAATAAAATATTTGAAAGTGGGGATGGTAAAATTTGGATGACTAACGATGGGGGTTTTAATTTTTTTGATCCTGTTACCAATTCTGTAACACCTTATCCGATTTCGAATATACAATCGGGAGTAATTTGGTTTTTTGGTATTGGTTTAAATTCTCCCGATGAAATTCTCTTCCAAACCAACCTTGGTTTTTTTCTTTTTAATACCAATACAAAGACTTGTAAAAAAGCTATTCTGGATTCTAGAATGTATAAGCTTCATATTTACAGTCTATTTAATGATAGTAGGGGAAATCAATGGTATTGCACGGTTAATGGTGTTTTTTTAAAAGCTAAAAATAGCCACGTATTTATTCATTTTGATTTGTCAAAGACGTTTGGATCTGGTAATAACAGTAATGATGTAGCCAATATTTATGAGAGCCCTGGTCAGGGAATATGGTTACTTTCCAATAATGGATTATTTCTATATAATTATGATACCGATAAAATAGTAAGACATGCATTTGATAAGAAGAAAGGTGATGTTTTAAAATCGCAAGACATCAATTCGCTTTACGTTGATAAAGAAGGAATAGTTTGGGTTGGGACTTGGGGTGGTGGTCTTAGCAGATACAATATCAAAACAGGAAAAATTATAACATATAGTACCAAAGATGGTTTGCCCTCTATGGGTGTCCAAGGTATTTTGTCAGACGAAAAAAACAAAGCACTTTGGCTTAGTACTTTTGATGGAATCAGCAGATTCAGTATTGAAGAAAAACAATTTAATAATTTTTCGATGGAAGAAGGTATACAAGGGCGTCTTTTTGCCGATGGATCATGCCTTAAAACATCTGGAGGCCTTATGTTTTTTGGTGGTAGTAATGGTATCACTGTTTTTAATCCAAATAATGTATCTAAAAACTCAACCCCACCGAAAGTATATATTACCGATTTTAAAATTGGTGATATTTCAATGTATTATGGCAGTGATTCTATTCAAAAATATAAAAGACCATTACCCAAAGATTTTATTCTAAAGTACAATCAAAACAGTATTTCCGTCAATTATACAGGAATACATTATGCTAACCCTAGCAGAAATAAATTCAGCTATAAATTGGAGAATTATGATAACAATTGGCGTGAAGTAGGGAATGTTCGCACGGCTTATTATTATGATCTGCCCCCAGGGAACTATATTTTTAAAGTAAAAGGGGCGAATAGTAATGGTGTTTGGAACAAAATAGGAGACTCGGTGGCCTTTAGTATTACTCCACCTTGGTGGCGTACTTGGTGGGCGTATGCGTTATATGGTGTATTCTTTATGTTAGTTGTATTTTTGATAGACCGCTTCCAACGAAAAAGAATTCTTGAAAAAGAGCATGCTTTGGCTAAAGAGAAAGAACTTGTCCATGCTCGTGAAATAGAAAAGGCCTTTAATACACTAAAAAACACCCAACTTCAACTCATTCAATCCGAAAAAATGGCTTCGCTTGGGGAGCTTACTGCCGGGATTGCCCATGAGATTCAGAATCCATTGAACTTTGTCAATAATTTTTCCGAAGTTAGTTTGGAACTGATTGACGAAATGAATGATGAAATGGATAAAGGCGAAACGGAGGAAGCCAAAACAATAGCAATCGACCTCAAACAAAATTTAGAAAAAATAATCTTTCATGGCAAACGTGCCGACGGAATTGTAAAGGGGATGTTACAGCATTCCCGCGTTAGTTCTGGACAAAAAGAAGTGACGGATATTAATGCACTTGCCGATGAATATTTAAGACTGGCTTATCATGGTTTACGAGCCAAAGACAAAAGCTTCAATGCTGAAATTGAAACTCATTTTGATGCAAAACTTCCAAAGGTTGATGTAATTCCGCAGGATATAGGTCGGGTTTTACTCAATTTGTTCACCAATGCTTTCTATTCCACACACCAAAAACAAAAAACGACGACGCAAGAATACAAACCAGTTTTATGTGTGACAACAGTTCAAAAAGGAAATTTTATCGAAATTACGGTAAAAGATAATGGTACAGGAATTCCAAATGCAATTAAAGATAAAATAATGCAACCATTTTTTACTACAAAACCTGCTGGGGAGGGAACCGGTTTGGGATTGTCATTGAGCTATGATATTGTTGTGAAAGGACATGGAGGCACTATCAATGTGGAAACGGAAGAAGGCAGTGGAGCCACTTTTATTATAACACTGCCAATGTAACTTATTACTATTTAATTATTTAAATATGAACTTTGATTATATCCTATTACTAATCGTTTTTAGTCATTTGCGAAGAGCATTGCAAAGTAAAATTTTATTACCGAAAATAGATAAATATTTGGCAATAGGTTTTTGGTTCTCGATTGCACTTATGATTGCGCAACTTATTTTAGATTCCCATAAAGGTATAACCGCTTGGATAGCACATGCAATGTTATTTTCTCTAATCTACTTTTGCCTTACTCAAAAAGAATTTAAATCTGTTAAGTCTTTTATTTATTCCATATTACCTTTTGTAGTTGTGAATTTTATAGAAGATTGTATTGAGTTGATCAATTCTCCTTTTCATGATGAATGGAATAATTATTTTGATACGGCAATCTTTTTTTCAATCGTTTGGTTTTTTGCCATGTTTTTCATTACCAGAAAACAACGAAAAGAAATGGAAAAAGAACAGTTAAAAGCCATTGAGTTTGAAAAAGAGTTTCAACAGTCTGAAATTTTAAAAGAAAAATTAGAAAAACAAGTAGCAGAGCGTACAGCTGAAATCCTTGGTCAAAAAGAAAAATTGCAAAAGGCCCTTGATAAACTCAAAACTACGCAAGTGCAATTAATACAATCTGAAAAAATGGCTTCACTTGGTGAACTCACAGCAGGAATTGCCCATGAAATTCAGAACCCACTAAACTTTGTCAATAATTTTAGCGAAGTGAGTAGTGAACTTCTGGATGAAATGAATGAAGAAATTGAAAAAGGAGATTTTGAAGAAGTGAAAAACATTGCAAGCGACATCAAAAAAAACTTAGAAAAAATAAACTATCATGGCAAACGGGCCGATAGTATTGTAAAAGGAATGTTGCAGCATAGCCGAATAGGGAATAATGTAAAAGAACCCACAAACATCAATAAACTTGCTGATGAATACCTTCGGCTTGCCTATCACGGACTTCGAGCCAAAGACAAAAGTTTTAATGCTGACCTAGTTACCGATTTTGATGAAAACCTACCTAAAATAAATGTGTTGACACAAGAAATTGGCCGTGTATTACTGAATTTATTCACAAATGCTTTCTATGCTACACAGCAAATGCAGAAGAAATCAGGAGAAACCTACAAACCAATGGTTAGTGTGAAGACTGTACTAAAAGATAAAGGAATTGAGATAACAGTAAAAGACAATGGAATTGGAATCCCAGAAGCTATCAAAGAGAAAATAATGCAACCGTTCTTTACCACCAAACCAACAGGGGAAGGAACTGGTTTAGGCTTGTCATTGAGTTACGATATTATTGTTAAGGCGCATGGTGGTAGAATTACTGTTGATAGCCGAGAAAATGACTATACTGCCTTTACAATTTTCCTTCCACTGGAATAAAAGTAAAATATTCAAATAATAAAATTTGTAAATTTAATGGTGCTTAAATGATTGATAGTTAGTGATTATGGGTTGCTGTTTAAATAATAATAATTTTAAATATGTTTAAATGAAGATATTAGTAGTAGACGATGAAGCCGATATACAGCCGCTTTTTTTGCAGCATTTTCGCAAAGAATTACGTCATCATGATTTTGAATTCGACTTTGCTCTTTCGGGTGAAGAAGCGTTGGAATATCTTAATGGTAATAGCTTGGAAGTGGTGCTAATTCTATCTGATATTAATATGCCAGGAATGAGCGGTATTGATTTATTATGCAAAATCCGACATGATTATAAAGACTTCTCACCGGTTGTGATGATGATTACCGCTTATGGGGATGAAGAAAATTACAAACAGGCAATGGAAAAAGGTGCGGATGATTTTTTGACAAAACCGCTGGATTTTAATCTATTAAAAGAGAAACTAAAAAAAATCATGGACAATGGCTAAGATACTTGTAGTTGATGACGAAGCAGATTTAGAGATTCTGGTAAAGCAAAAGTTTAGAAAAAAGATTCGGGAGAATGTTTACGAATTTATTTTTGCCCAGAATGGGGAAGAGGCTTTGCAGAAAGTTTCGGAACATCCAGACTTGGATATCATATTGAGTGATATTAATATGCCAATAATGGATGGACTAACTTTGTTGAGCAGGTTGCCCGAGGCCAATCCTATGCTGAAAGCGGTTATGGTGTCTGCTTATGGAGATATGCAAAATATAAGGACAGCAATGAATAGAGGTGCTTTTGATTTTGTCTGTAAACCCGTTGATTTTGATGACTTGGATTTAACTATGGAGAAAACCATAATGCATGTCAAACAATTGCAGGAAACCATAAAAGCAATCAAGGAGAATAATATTCTGAAGATGTATGTAGATGAAAATGTAATTAATTTTATGACCAATAAGGAGTTTGAAACCAGTCTTCTTAAAAATGAAATGCTGGAAGCCACGGTACTTTTTGTAGATGTCTGTGGATTTACTTCAATTACAGAACAATTTCCGGCAAATACAATCGTGAATTTACTTAACGGATTATTTGATACAATCGTAAAAGAAATTATTGCCCAGGAAGGCCATGTAGATAAATTTATGGGCGATGCGGTTATGGCTGTTTTTAGAGGGAAATATCATCTGGACAGGGCTATTGATGCAGGACTTGCTTTAAAAAATCAAATCAAAAACATAGAAGAAATAACAGTTGGAGATAAAAAATACAAACCGGAAATTTCAATTGGTATCAACTCTGGGGAAATGGTTTCCGGAAATATTGGTTCGGCATCTTTAAAGCGATTTGATTATACCGTTATCGGCGATGCAGTAAATACGGCTCAAAGGTTGCAAAGTGTTGCCAAACCAGGTCAAATCCTTATTTCAGAAGCAGTTTTTAATATTGTAAAGGAATCTTTTAAGTGTGAACTAAATGGTGAATATGTTCTAAAAAACAAATCGGTATCCGTAAACACCTATGAAGTAATTGAATGAGTTTTTTAGTTCTTTAAATACAAAAAAAACGGTATTACTTAAGTCTTGAGTAATACCGTTTTTTGAAGGTGTGAATTTTGAATTAATTACCTTTTTTAGTGATTGTAACTATTGAATTCCTCATCGGTTACTCTCTCCAGCCAATCAACAGCTCCTTTTGGAGTAACAGCAGTAATGGCTAAATGAGTTAGTGCATGATCTCGTGAAGCACCATGCCAATGTTTAATATCGGCAGGTATTTTGATTACATCGCCTCTCTGAATCAATTGAATCGGTTTACCTTTTTCCTGATAATAACCAATTCCGTCGGTTACAATAAGGATTTGGCCACCCGGATGCGTATGCCAATTGTTTCGGGCTCCTGCTTCAAAAGTTACGTTACCAATCACACTGTTGAATTCATTTTCATTCACCAATAATTTAACCCAGGCATTTCCAGTGAAATAATCAGGATTTGCTTTATCGCCTTGAGGGAAAAGAGGGTTTTGTTCTATTTTATCTGTTGTGGTCATGTATTTTTTTTATTAAGATTCTAAGTTGCTAAGATACTGAGTTACTAAGATTTTGAATTAATGAAAAAAGTTTTCAAGTCACAATATAATGCAGTTTTTCAATCTTAGAGTCTTAGTAACTCAGTATCTCAGCAGCTTTTCTCATCCTTTAAGCGAAGCCATATCAATCACAAAACGGTAACGAACATCACTTTTTAGCATTCTTTCGTAGGCTTCGTTGATGTCCTGCATTTTGATTATTTCAATTTCGGATACAATGTTGTGTTTACCGCAAAAATCTAGCATTTCCTGGGTTTCGGCGATTCCGCCAATCAAAGAACCCGCTACCGATTTTCTTCCCATTATCATCGGAACAGTATTTAAAAACGGTTCCAGACCGCCCAAGTATCCCACCAAAACCAAAGTTCCATTGGTATTCAAAGTCCCCACATAAGGATTTACATCGTGAACATAAGGAACGGTATCAATAATCAAATCGAATTTTCCGCCTACAGCACTCATTTGATCATCCTCAGTTGAAATTATAACAGCATCGGCACCCAAGTCCAAAGCGTCTTTTTCTTTACCTGGACTTCTCGAAAATAAAGTGACTTCTGCACCCAAACCTTTGGCCAGTTTTATGGCCATATGGCCCAAACCGCCTAAACCTACAACGGCAACTTTACTTCCTTTTCCAACTTTCCAGTGACGAAGTGGTGACCAAGTCGTAATACCGGCGCACAACAAAGGCGCAGTGGCGGCAAGGTCAAGATTGGCAGGCACTTTCAGAACGAAGTGTTCTTCGACCACAATTTTTTCAGAATAGCCTCCATAAGTCATACCTCCCAAATATTTGTCCGGACTGTTATAAGTACCAATCCACCCATTAGAGCAATATTGTTCTAAGTCGTGTTTGCAGTTATCGCAAGTGTGGCAAGAACCGACCAAACAGCCGACAGCGGCAAAATCACCCACTTTTAGTTTGGTGACTTCGCTTCCTACTTTAGTCACTTTCCCCACAATTTCGTGGCCAACAACAGTCGGATACGTCGTAAATCCCCAGTCATTTCTGGCGGTGTGTAAATCCGAGTGGCAAACGCCACAATACAAAATATCGATTTCAATATCTTTCGCAGTTGCGTTTCTGCGTTGGATATCCATTTGTTTTAAAGGAGCATCAGATGCCTCAGTGCCGTAAGCTTTTACATTTGTGGTTTCCATTCGATTAGATTTTAAATTATTTTTTTAAATATGTTATTTTAAGGCACATAAAGATACTGAGTTTTTGGTTAATTATTTAATATTGTGCGAATTAACAAAAGTTTTTTCATGGTTTTTAGGAGCAGAAAATCCATTTTCATAAACATATTCAGTCCCGCTGTCTACTATATTCCCGATTAAGAAAAAACTACGGCAAAAAAGCCTTGTTTTTCTAAATCGGGAGATGCCGTTTCCATCGGGGCTAAACGAGGAATTTAGTTTTTCATAAAAATTTTGCCCAATTGTATTGTTATGCTTCATACTGGCAAGAGCTTCTCGTTCGTACATACAATTAACTCAACAGTATCCTAAAACTATCATTTGTGGTAAAAGAATTAGTTGTTTTTTATACTGCCAATTTGGATCAGAAAGTGAAGGTCTTCCAAAGGCCTGCATACATTTTTTCAGAATGTAAGCCAAGCAGATGATGGTGAAGGGCTAGGGAAGTTGAATAATTAGATTATACAAGTTTGTCTGCAGTTATTAGCATTTAAACTCTATTGTAATCCCCTTTCCAGTTTTTAATTGCTTTTTTAATTTCAGTTCCTGAAAGATTTTCATAAAGCGTCTTTTCAACCAGTTTTACAAATTCATCATCCGGAGCAAATCGTAAAGCAAATAACTGATTATCTTTTAATCGTTTTTCGAAATTCTCCATTTTTTTTCCGGTAAGAGAAAAATATCGATATCGGAGTTCCAAGCGTACAATTCTATTTTGTAAAGTAAGTGCATAATGTTGACGCAGCATAAAAGCTAGAAAAAACAACACAATAAAAATAGCACTGATAAAAGTCCAAATCAATTGATCTTCTGAAGTAAAAATGAAATACACACTAAAAACCAACAATGTCATTACAACCGGATAATAAATAAAATGATGCGGCGTATAATATCGAATGTGATTTTTAAAGGATTGTTTTTTCATGCCTCTTATTTTTTATATCATGCTTCAAGTTATACTTTACACATGTATATTCATTATATTATCAAAAAGCCCAAATACTTTAAGCAGCCAGATAATAACAAAGATTACAACGACTATGTTAAAGATATTTTTGATTTTAGAATCCATCGGGATATAAGTGTTAACGAGCCAAAGAAGGACACCTACAACAATTAATACGAGCAATACGGTAATTAATGGCATAACATTGAAGTTTTAAAGTTAAACTCAAATGTATTTCACATTTTACTGAAACTCTTTATATAATTATTTTTAAATGTTGCATAATTCAATTCCTAAACAATTGTGTCCTATACTATTGTTACTAATTGGAAACCTTATTAAATGAAAAAACGCTGTCAAACCGAAGTCTTACAGCGTTCATCAAATTAAATAATAAAAAAAGGGTATTATCTGGGCTGTTCAGTTGCTGACACAGCTTACTTGTCTGCAAATTTATTACAATATTAATTCGGCTAACGCTTCTTTACTGAATCCTACAAGCTCATTAGTTTTTCCAGATTTTATTTTTGCAGTCCAATTTGGGTCAGAAAGTAAAGGCCTTCCAACGGCAACCAAATCAAAATCGCCTCTGTCGAAACGTCTTGTCAGTTCATCTAAAGAGACAGGCTGAGAACTTTCGCCAGCAAAAGCACCAAAGAAATCACCAGAAAGTCCAACAGAACCAACGGTAATGGTTGGAGCTCCGGTTACTTTTTTAGCCCATCCTGCAAAATTCAGATCCGATTTTTCAAATTCGGGTTCCCAGAAACGGCGTTGTGAACAATGCAGAATATCAACTCCCGCATCCACAAGAGGCGTAAGCCAAGCGTCTAATTCCTGCGGTGTTTTCGCCAGTTTATAATTGTAATCAGAAGGTTTGAATTGAGAGAAACGCATAATAACCGCAAAATCATTTCCGACTTGTTTCCTGATTTCTTTCACGACTTCAATTGCAAACCGACTGCGTTCCTTCAATGTTTTTCCGCCATAAATATCAGTGCGTAAATTAGTTTCCGCTCTAAAGAACTGGTCGATTAAATAACCGTGCGCACCGTGAATTTCGATAGTGTCAAAACCCAATCTTTTGGCATCGGCAGCAGCTTTTCCGAAAGCAATAATGGTGTCCTCAATATCTTTTTCAGACATCGTATTTCCGTTATTGAAATCAGGACGATTCAATCCAGACGGACCTTCAAAAGGCACCGGCGGAACCCAGCCCGAATGGTGATTGTCCATAATTCCCATATGCCAGATCTGCGGCCCCATTTGACCTCCGGCTGTATGCACTTTATCAATCACTTTTTTCCATCCTTTTAGTGCTTCATCGCCGTAAAAGTGAGGAACATTTCCATCATTTGATGACGAAGGTCTATCGATGACAGTTCCTTCGGATAATATTAAACCAACTTCACCCTCAGCTCTTTTTTGATAGTAGGAAGCAACTTCATCAGTCGGAATTCCGTTTGGAGAAAAGGAGCGCGTCATTGGCGCCATTACGATTCTATTTTTAAGATTTAGCGTCTTCAGATTGAAAGGCGTAAATAAATTAGTTGTACTCATATTATTTATAATTTAGGTGTTATTAATTTTTATTTTTAGGAGCAGAACATTTGATATTTCATCAACAGTTGTCCCGCTATTCGTTACAATCTTGTGAGCCGAACCCCGGCTCACAAGGATTTCCACTACTATCGGGGCTAAAAGAAAACATTTGGTATTTTTATAATCATTTAAAAAAAATTATAGCCTAAGTTCGATTATTCAACAATTTATTATTTTTTGAATATCCTGCAAGGTTTTTTTTCAACCTTGTAGGTATGATTACAGATTATAAGATACCTACAAGGTCTCGAAAAAGACCTTGCAGGAACATTAACTGACATAATTTATTTGTAAATAAGTTTTGTACCATATTAATCGAACTCAGGTTAGAAATTATTTTATCTCCAACCGCCGCCCAATGCACGATATAACTCGGTATTGGCAGATAATTGTTCTCTTTTGATGTTAGCCAGTTCCAGTTCGCTTTGCAATAAACTTGCCTGTGCTGAAAGTACTTCAAGGTATTCTGCCATTCCGTTTTTGAATAGCATTTTCGCATTTTTGATGGCTAGTTGCAAGGTTTTGACACGCTCTTGCAAAATGGATTCTTGTTGGTGCAATTTCTCCACTTTTACCAAAGCATCCGACACTTCACTAACCGCTAATAACACCGATTGTCTGAAATTCAAAACTGCTTTTTCTCTTTCCGCTACAGCGATATTATATTGCGTTTTTAATTTTTTGTTATTCAATAAAGGCTGTGTTAGACCACCGGCAACAGTTCCAAATAAGGAAGCCGGAATGTTGAACCAGTTACTAGATTCAAACGAATTTAATCCGCCTTGAGCTGTAATTCTTAATGCAGGATACAAATCGGCTTTAGTGATTCCAACATTTGCATTCGCAGATTTCAGAGCCAATTCAGCACTTTTTACATCAGGTCTTCGGCTTATTATTGAAGAAGGAATCCCGATTGAAGCATTATTTTTCACTTCAACAGCACTAAGAGCAATGCTTCTTTTTTTCGAATTTGGGAATGAACCTGTTAATACGCTCAAAGCATTTTCCTGAATCGCAATGTTTTGTTCCAATAAAGGAACCAATTGCGCCGCATTTAATTTCTGCGCTCCCGATTGCTGAATAGCTAATGAAGTAACCTGTCCGGCATCAAATTTCAATTTGATGATAGTGGTAGTGCTGTCAATTAACTGCACGTTTTTCTTGGCGATTTCTAATTGTGCGTCCAGCATCAAAAGATTGTAATATCCATTTGAAACATTGGCCACAACAGTAGTCTGCAGTGCTTTTTTTACTTCTTCCGATTGAAGATAATTAGCAAAAGCTCCTTTCTTCTGATTTTTGATTTTCCCCCAAATATCGGCTTCCCACGAAAGTGAAACTCCGGTAGAGAAATCATCAATATGTTTTGCACCTAAAGCCTGATCCAGAGTTCTTCCCGTAAAACTGTTGTCAGAAGGATTGTTGGTATTGGCAGTCACAAATAAATTGGCTTGCGGTACATTTCCCCATTTGGATTGTGTGAATCTGTATTGCGCAATTTCGATGTTTTTAGTTGCGATTTGCAAATCATTATTTCTGACTACGGCACTGTCAATCAGTTGAATAATATCTTTTTCTGTAAAGAAATTTTTCCACTCCAAATCACCGATGCTTGCGGTGTCTTTTGAAACCGATGCATTCCTGAAATTCTCAGGAAATGCATTTTTTGGAGTTTCAATATCCTTCGAAACAGTACAGGATATTATTGTGGTGATCAAAAAGGCGATCATCACGGTTTTGGTTATATACTTTTTCATTTTTACTTTTTCGTAATTAAATTTCTGGACAGCTATCTTTTTTTGTTTCAAGATCTTTTGACACTTTATACGCTATGTACGTGAGGCTGATGATGATTGTCACCAGAATTGTTGTGATGTAATTTTCCATTTTTGTTTTCGTAGTTATGAGTTACAGCTACTGGTTTTCCAGTAACTTTTTCTTGTAAATATTGGAATACGATGAATAAAACAGGGATGATCAACAACCCTAGAATTACTCCCGAAACCATTCCTCCGGCGGCACCAATACTGATAGAGTGATTACCTTGAGCCGATGGACCTGTGGCGTACATCATTGGAATTAATCCAACAACGAAAGCCAGTGATGTCATTATAATTGGACGTAAACGCAGTTTTGCAGCGTCTATTGATGCTTTGACTAATGCTTGTCCAGATTTTCGCTTTTGGACAGCAAACTCTACAATCAGAATCGCATTCTTGGCGAGCAGTCCTATAAGCATTACCAAGGCAACCTGCACATAAATGTTGTTTTCGATTCCGGTCAAGCCAATGGCTACAAATACTCCAAAGATTCCTGCTGGGATGGAGAAGATTACTGCCAAAGGCAAAATGTAACTTTCGTACTGTGCAGCAAGCAGGAAGTAAATGAATATCAGACACAATAGGAAAATTGTAGTTGATTGTCCTCCCGAAGAAATCTCTTCACGGGTTTGCCCTGAGAATTCATAGCTGTAGCCTGCAGGTAATTGCTGTTTTGCCACTTCTTCAATTGCTTTGATGGCGTCTCCAGAACTAAATCCAGGTTTCGGAATCGCATTCACCGAAATTGAGTTGAACAAATTGTATCTCGAAGCCGTTTCAGAACCATAAATACGGCTTAGTTTTATCAAAGTATTTATCGGAACCATTTCGCCGTTTTTGTTTTTTACAAATACACGGTCAATAGCTGTCGGATCTGCTCTGTCGGCAATATCTGCTTGGACAACCACTCTGTAATATTTTCCAAATCGGTTAAAGTCTGATGCCTGTGCGCTACCAAAATAAGCCTGCATAGTCTGCAGTATGTCTTTGACTTTTACGCCTAATTGATCGGCTTTAGTGTCATTAATGTCTAATTGCAATTGCGGATAATCAGCTTTGAAACTGGTAAAGGCGACAGCAATTTCTTGGCGTTTCATTAATTCTCCAATGAATGTCTGTGAAATACCGCTGAACTTATCCAATTTACCACCCGTTTTATCCTGTAATACTAAATCCAATGCTTCAACATTACTAAAACCTGGTACAGTTGGGAAACTAAACACGAAGAAACTGCCTTCGGAAATCGCGCCTAATTTGCCACGAACCTGATTCATTATTTCATCAATATTTTTAATGCTTCCGCGCTCTTCATTTGGTTTAAGCAATACAAAAACAACTGCCGATGACGGGCTTGTAGAATTTGTCAATAAGTTGAAACCTGAAATGGCGGTTACAAATCTTGAAGATTCCAAACCTCTTAAAGTATTTTCAGCTTTAGTCATTACTTTTTGAGTTCCATCTAGAGAAGTTCCCGAAGGAGTGTTTACAGCAATGGCTATAAATCCTTGATCTTCTGTTGGAATAAATCCTGATGGAGTCGTTTTTACCATTACAATAGTTGCAATTGTAATTAAAGCCAAACCGCCTAAACTAACCCATTTATTACGAATTAAGAATTTTAGCCCGCCAACATAACGGTTGGTTAATGACTCAAAACTATTGTTGAATCCGGTAAAGAATTTCTCTTTAAATCCTTTTTTCTCATAAGGAGTATCTCCGTTAGCGTGATTATCTTTCAAAAATAAAGCGGCAAGGGCAGGACTCAATGTCAAAGCATTTACAGCCGAAATTACAATCGCAATTGCCATAGTGAAAGCAAACTGACGGTAGAAAACTCCTGTTGAACCTTCCATAAAACCAACCGGCAGGAATACCGCAGCCATTACCAGTGTAATCGAAATAATCGCACCCGTGATTTCGTGCATGGCTTCATGCGTTGCTATTTTTGGAGACAGATGTTTGTGCTCCATTTTGGCATGCACGGCTTCGACGACGACAATCGCATCATCGACTACAATACCAATCGCCAAGATTAAGGCAAAAAGCGTTAAAAGATTGATCGAAAATCCGAATAACTGCATAAAGAAGAATGTTCCTAAAATCGCCACTGGTACTGCAATTGCGGGGATTAAAGTCGATCTAAAATCCTGAAGGAAGATAAATACAACGATAAATACCAATATAAATGCTTCAAGTAAAGTATGCTCTACTTGTTCAATAGATTGATCCAAAGAAACTTTTGTGCTGTAGAAAATATTGTGTTTTATTCCGGCAGGAAAATCTTTGGAGGCTTTAACCATCAATTTGTTAATCGCAATCTGAATGTCATTCGAGTTAGATCCCGCCAGCTGAATAACACCAATTACGATTCCTTTTTTACCATTCAAACGTGTTAAACTGTTGTAGGAGTAGGCGCCAAGTTCAACTCTTGCCACATCTTTTAATCGAAGTACAGAACCATCAGAATTCGAACGTATGGCAATATTTTGATAATCTTCGGGTTTGGTTAGTTTTCCTTTGTATTTAATCACATATTCAAAAACTTCGGTGCTTCTTTCTCCAAATTTACCCGGAGCCGCTTCCAAACTTTTGTCCTGAATAGCTGCCATAACTTCATTTGGGGTCACATTATGAGTGGACATTTGAGTTGGATTCAGCCAAACGCGCATAGAGTAATCTTTTACGCCTCCAAAAATACTGGCAGCGCCAACTCCTGGAATACGTTTGATTTCAGGAATAATATTGATTTGAGCATAATTGGCAACAAACGTCTGGTCATATTTGGACTCATCGGCGGTGTACATACCGATTGCCATAATAAAACTATTTTGTTGTTTAGCAGTGATTACCCCTTGCTGAACCACTTCCGCAGGCAATTGACTTGTAGCCTGTGCCACTCTGTTCTGAACGTTTACTGCAGCCTGATCGGCATCAGTTCCCAATTTAAAGAAAACCGTAATCGCAAGCGTACCGTCGTTACTGGCAGTGGAACTCATATAAGTCATATTCTCCACACCATTTATAGATTCTTCCAGCGATGGCGCAACAGAACGCAACACCGTTTCTGCGTTGGCTCCCGGATAAACCGCCGTGACCAGAACCGAGGGAGGAGCAATGTCAGGAAACTGTTGTAAAGGCAATTTCGTAAGACCAAGTATTCCTAATATCACCAGTAAAATGGAGATAACGGTTGCCAGTACGGGTCTTTGTATAAATATTTTGAACATCTGTAAAAATTATTTTTTGTTAATGATTTGAGCAATTTTAGTTGCTGCTTTTTCAGGCTGAATCAATTGTCCTTCCTGAAGTTTATCGATACCGCTTAATACAATTTGGTCACCCGATTTTACGCCGTCTTTGATGAGGTAGTTTGCACCGCTTTTACCGATAACTGTAATAGGCATTTTGGTAACCTTGTTTTCTTTGCTTACGGTAAAGACAAAAACTTTATCCTGCATTTCTATTGTAGCCGATTGCGGTACCAAAATCGCATCGTCATGTTCTAATCCTAAACGAACTTTCCCTGTGTTTCCAGAACGTAATGTTTTGTTAGGATTGGAGAATTTTGCTCTAACGGTAATAGCTCCAGTGGTTTTATCAAATTGTCCATCGACCATATCAATTTTTCCCGTTTGTGGATAATCGCTGTTATCAGCCAATATCAAAGTAACCGGAGGCAGGTTTTTTATTTTGTCACCAATACTGTTTCCTGCATATTGTGATTTAAATTTGATAAAATCGGTTTCACCCAAAGAGAAATAAGCATACACTTCCTGAACATTTGAAAGAGTTGTTAATGCCTCAACATCTGTTGCAGAAACTAAGCTTCCTTGTTTTTTTGGCAATCTTCCAATATATCCATTTACAGGAGCCGTAATATTGGTATATCCTAAATTGATTTTTGCAGATGCAGCAATTGCTTTGGCCTGTTCGATATTGGCAGCGGCAATTTTTTGGGAAGCTTTAGCCGATTTCAATTGATAATCAGAAACGACTTTGTTTTGAACTAATGGAGTTAGTTTATCAACTTCAAGCTGTGCGTTGATGTAAGACGCTTCGGCTGCGTGAAGACTGGCCAAAGCATTGTTCAATTGCTCGCGGTAAGGACGTTCGTTTATTTTGAACAAAGTCTGCCCTTTAGTAACATAAGCGCCTTCATCGACCAAAACGCGGTCTAAATTCCCGCTTACCTGCGGACGGATTTCAACATCCACAGTTCCTTGTATGGCAGCAGGATATTCAGCATCAGTGGTGGTGTTTTCGGTAGTGACTGCCATAACGGGCAGGAGGGGAGCGGGCGCAGCGGCAGGTGCCTGCGATTTATCAGAACAGCTGATTAAAAATACAGCCATTAAACTTAAAAAGATGATTTTTTTCATGATAGGGATTAGTTTTAAGTTAGTCTTAAATATTGTAGTTGTTTTTGAAATAAACGTTTCAGAATTCATGGTGTTTTTTATTTAAAGGTTAGTAATTGGCTGTAGTCATAATTTTGAAACAATCGTTTCAGAATCAATGCTGTAATTTAAAAATTCGTAGGCGCCATTGTGTATTGTTTCTGAAATAAACGTTTCAGAAAGTAGATAAAAAAAGGGGCTTATTTAAATATATTTTTAATCAGGAATTCTGACATTTTTTTGATTTTGATAGGATTTCCATGAAGGATATACGATTGCTTCCATCCAGTAAAAGAAGTCGCAATGTACTCAGCCATTAATGAAGCATCTTCTGTATCGTCCATTTCGCCATCATCCATAGCTTTTTGAACTATTGTTGCCATAAATTCGATGAAAACTTCATTGTTTTTACTCATCTGGTTTCGGACAGTGGAATCATCTGGAGCAATTTCGAAAATCGTTTTCATACCCAGACAACCTTTGTCGCAGGATACAACCCAATCAGCCTTATCAGTAATAATTTTAATCAGTGCAGCTTTGGCTGATGTTTCTTTAGCCACTTTTTCTTTTATTTCCAGCATAGCATTATCGAAATAATTGCCAATGCATTTCATAAATAATTGATGCTTGTCGCCAATGGTGTTGTATAAACTGCTTCTGTTGATCTGCATAGCATCCACTAAGTCCTGCATAGAAGTAGCATTATATCCTTTTTCCCAAAAGACATTCATTGCTTTTTCAATTTTTTCGACCTCGTTAAATTCTACACATCGAGCCATAAGACTTCATTATTATTTTGCAAATGTAAAACTATTTTTGAAACAAGCGTTTCAGAAACAATATTTTTTTAATTTTTTTTCAAAAGAGCCATTTTTTGCATCTGCCTTAATTCAAATTTGTATTCCATTTATTGTAGATTTTGGGGAAGATTTTTATGATTTTTAGGAGCAGAAAGTCTATTTTAATAAACATATTCAGTCCCGCTGTCCGCTACAATCTTGTAAGCCGAACCCCGGCTTACAAGGATTTTTACTTCCATCGGGGCTAAACGAGAAATTTAGTTTTTCATAAGGAGATTTTTCAATATAAAAAACTGATAATTATGCAACAATAAAAGTTTTGGTTGAAACTATATTATTTTGTTTTAGGTTAATTTTATAATAGTTATTTTAAAAACAACGATTATGAAAAAGAGAGACAATCAACTTGATAAGAGTAAAAAAAATCAAAGTGTAGCTGAAATTGCCGAGCAAGGTTTTATGGTAAGAAACGGTCACAACCCAAACAACCCAAATCCGTTGGAAGACCCTACTTCCAATGAAACAAATGATAATTTAAACACAGATTTAGATTTAGAAGATGACGAGTTTGACGCTGATGGAAATTTGAAAATTGTGAATGATGAACTTGATAATCCTTCCGATTCAAATCGTCATAAATAACTATAAATTAACAAACCAATTTTTTTTTCAAAATTGAATTTGTATGGATTGTTTTGCTTTTTTTTTATTTTGTAATGTGTTGAATTCTAAAGACAATTACGGAAAAAGTCGGAATACTTTTATTACGTTTATGATTTTTTAAGAACTTTTTAAGAAACACAAAGTCAGAGACATTTGCCGAGCATACATGTTTCCATAGAACTCTTCGGGGAGCGGGGTGTTTTATTTAGATGCTTTAGACTTCTTAATATTCAAAGCTTTCTGTTTTATCCATTGAATTGAAATATCAAAAGGTTCTGTAATATTGCCAGAAGAAGTATTATGTCCTAATGTTGAAAACAAGGTGTATTCGAAAGGTTTGCCTTGAACTTTAAATGTATTTAATTGTTCTATACACAACTTTACCGGAATTTGGATGTCTTTCTCACCAAAAAGCCAAAGCCCTGGAATTGAAAGAGTATTCAAGGAAATTTTTGGGTCAGTAGCTGTAAATTGATATCTGTCTAGGTCATTTTTAGTATGGTCAAGAGCATCTGCTTCTGTATGGTTTTCCCAAAAATTATTGTTTCCATTAGTGTAAAACTGAAATCGAAGTTGTTCTAGGGTTGTAATTGTAGGGCAACTAAATAAAACCATAAACTCTATTTTAGGATTTTTGCTTGCAGCAATTGGGATTATCCATCCTGCCTGACTGAAGCCGACTAATCCAATAGGTATTTTTTTATCTTTCAAATAGGTTCGAAATGTATTTACTGCCATACTTGCATCTTGAGATAATAAATTAAGATTAGTAGTGTCAATATTATTCGTGCCAACAGAAGGTCCTACATATACACCACCAGATTCTCCAACTCCACGTTTATCATAGGTCAGTACAGCAATACCTTCTTTGGCAAGGCGTTTAGCGAACTCCATTTCTCTTTTTACAGGGTCAGAACCATGAACAATTACAACTGCTGCAACTGTTTTTTTAGGTGTTAAAATTGAGCCTGCAAGAGTGATGCCATCACTTTCAAACGTTACATCTTGAATGGTATAGTCTGTTGATTGAGAAAATACCATATCTGGTAAAACTAGTATTGATAACCATAGAAGTAAATTATAGAAAAAGTTACTATTCATTTTAGTTTAATATAAAAATTGTTTTTGAATGACTCTGCGTGTTAGTTGTTGCCAAATTTCTCGCGCTTCTAGAGGTTTACAAGTTATGAAAACGAGTATTTTCGGCTAATCGAAAGTACGATAAAAACTATAAACTAACAAACCAAAAATTTTTTGCAAAATTGAATTTGTATTGATTGTTTTACTTTTTTTTAATTTTGTAATGTGTTGAATTCTAAAGACAATTACGGAAAAAGGCGGGAGGCTTTTAATAGATTTACCTTTTACAAGAACATTGAAAAAAGTTCGAAGTCGGGAGACTTCGAAGAGCGAGAAAACTTTTATAAGTTTTCAGAAGGATTTTTATAGAGTAAAGCATCTTTTAAATCGCAAAAGCCCTAGCCCTGATAGAAGGGTAAATCCTTTTGTGCCGGGGTTCGGCACAAAAGATTGAAACGGATAGCAGGAATAAGCTCCTAAAAAAAAATGCCGTAAAACCTAAGTCTTACAGCACTTTCTTCCCAAATTAACCTAATTAAAAACTATTCCTTTATATCATCACCGTCCTTAATTTCCTCATTTGCTTTACTAAGTAAAACATCATTTTGTTGTAATGAATCACTGAAAACTTCAATTTTATCATCAACTTCAAGTCCAAGGCTTACTTTGACGCGTTGTGCTTTTTTGTTGACTACTTTTATCAAAAAGATTCCTTCTGCTGTATTCACAACCGCCGATTTAGGAACAACAAAAGTTTCTTTTTTGCTGTTAAGTGGTAGGATCACTTCGGCAACCATTCCCGGGAGTAATTTTTCATCAGAATTGATTACATCCAGTTCGACACGTTCCGAGCGTAGTTTGAGGTCCAGTGCTCCGGACATTCTGCTGATTTTAGCTTTGAATGTTTCGCCACGTAAAGACACTACATTAAACCCAATCATATCACCCACTTTTAGGTAACCTGTGTACGCTTCAGGCACAGATAACGATAGACGAAGTTTCTTTTGGTCCTGCACAGTCAGCAACGGAATTTGGGCTCCTTGTCCCACATAAGCTCCAGTGTTTACATTTCGTGCCGTTACTTTACCGTCAAAAGGAGCACGTATTTGTAAATAGTCTTGAATCGATTTGATTTCCTTGTGTCCAGCACGGGCAGCGGCTAATTGTGCAAAGTCTGAATTCTTTTTGGACAAAGCCAGTTCCAAGTCATTTTTAGAAATCGTTCCTTCGACCTTGCTTGTTTCAAGTAATCGTTGGTAGGTGCTGTTGCTGGCTGTATAAACCGCTTCTTGCGAATGCAGGCGAGATTCAGAAGCCGATAATTGCGAACTGATTTCGGGTGCTTCCAGTTCAATTAGCAATTGACCTTTTTTTACATCAGAACCAATATCTACTTTAAGTGTTTTTACATAACTGTTCACTTTGGCATATAAATCCACTTGACTAAAACCGGATAACTCGGCCGGTAAACGCAAGTCGGTGGTTAGTTTTGATTTTACCAAAGAAAAGGTTTCCATTTTAGGTTCTAATTCGGCAACAGGCTCTTCTTTTTTATTCGAATTGCAACTGCTTAGAATAAATAGTGCTACAAAAAATAGCGCGGTCGGTTGTAATATTTTAGTGTTCATTTTATGATTTTAGTGATGATATATAATGCTCGCTTTCTTCGTCTTCAGGGTCTAAAGAGATCGATTTTATGGATGTTTTTTCTTGTGCCCAGGCAAAAATTAAAGGCAAAATCAGCAATACGGTAAAGGTCGAAAATAATAATCCACCAATTACGGCTCTTCCCAATGGAGAAACTTGATCGCCTCCTTCGCCATGTCCAATCGCCATAGGCAACATTCCCGCAATCATGGCCACAGAGGTCATGATAATAGGGCGAAGTCGTAAGGCAGCTGCTTCCCGTGCCGATTCTAAGGCGTTACCATTTCGTTTTCGTAATTGTTCGGCATTGGTGACCAGTAAAACGGCATTGGCGATTGAAACCCCAACCGACATGATGATTCCCATATACGATTGTAAATTTAGCGTTGAACCAGTAATCGTTAGCATTAATAAGGCTCCCAGAACTACAGCCGGAACGGTTGTCAAAATAACAGCAGAAACTTTGAACGATTGAAAATTGGCGGCAAGCATTAAGAAAATGACAAATACGGCAACTAATAATCCGAGTTGTAAACTGCTTAATGTTTCTTTCAATACTTTGGTCATACCAATGGGTTCGATAAACAAACCACGAGGCAATTCCCCTAATGAACTTATCGTTGCCGCCACATCTTTAGTCGCTTTCCCTAAGTCGGTTTTATAGGTATTTGCAGTAACGGTGATGTAAGGCATCGCTCCTAAATTGTCATTCTCACCACTTACAACTGTAGGTGTGATTGTAGCCACATCACTCAAAACAGGACGAAGCGAATTTTTTAACAGCGGAATTTCATCGATGTCATTTTTGCTTTTCATTTGGTTCAAAGGCACTTGCACCTGAACGTTATAGGACAAGCCCGCTTTTTCATCAATCCAAGTATTTTTTTCGGTATATCTTGAAGAAGATGTCGAAGCGACTAAAGAGCGTGAAATATCATTCATGTCAACACCCAATTCGGCTGCGCGCTTTCTGTCTATGTTAATATTCATTGCAGGATAATGAATTGGCTGTCCAATTTGCACATCTCTGAAATAGGATATTTTCTTTAATTTTTCGACTATTTGATTGGCATATAACTCATTTCTTTTTTTGTCTTTTCCAGCAATTCGAACTTCAATTGGAGTAGGGGAACCTTGGCTCAATACTTTGTCTGTAAGCTCGATTGGTTCAAACGAGATTTTCACATCAGGCAGAATCTTTTTAATTCGGGCTCTAAACGCGTCTTTAAAATCCTCCATATCAGTTTCGTAATCTTTCAAACTCACTTGAAAAACCGCCTCATGCGGACCAGCCATAAATAAATAAATTGGGTTAATGGAGAACAAAGATGGATGTTGACCCACATAAACCGATGAAATACCAACGTGTTCTTTGCCCACCATTTTGTTTAATTCTTTCAATACCAAAACCACTTTTTCTTCTGTACGTTCCAATCGTGTTCCGTCTGCAGCTCTCATTCTAAGTTGAAACTGACTCGAATTTACTTTTGGAAAAACATCTTTCCCGATGGAAGTAATAAATACTACTGCCAAAAGTGTAATTCCGATAAGATAAGCTAAACTGCTTGCTTTTTTGTATGGGAAAAGACGGTCCAGCGTTTTCATGAATCGAATTCTGAATCGTTCAAAATGACTTATTTTATGGTCATTATTAAAATCGTCTCTTTCAACCATAACCTTTTTTTGGCTGATGATATCTTTTTCGGATTCCGGTGTTAATCCGCAAGCATTAAACTCGGCTTCATCATCTGTAATATTTGGGGTGTGTTCCATTTTTGGATGGTCTTTCATCAACCAATTGGCCATAACGGGAACAAAGGTTTGCGATAATAAAAATGAAAATACCATCGAAAAACCAATTGCTAAAGCCAGAGGCAAAAACAACGCTCCTGGGATTCCTACCATCGTAAAGGCAGGGGCAAAAACGGCCAAAATACAAAGCAGAATCAGCAGTTTTGGCAGCGCAATTTCTTTACAGGCGTCCCAAATGGCGAGTGCCTTGGGTTTTCCCATATCGAGGTGTTGGTGAATATTTTCTATGGTTACCGTACTTTCATCCACCAAAATTCCGATAGCCAAAGCCAGCCCGCTCAATGACATCAAATTGATGGTTTGTCCAAATAATTTCAAGAATAAAACTCCCGAGATAATAGAAATCGGAATCGTTAAAATCACAATTATGGCGGCTCTTCGGTCACCAAGGAATAATAAAACCATTAATCCCGTCAACACCGCTCCGATAATCCCTTCGGTAATTAAACTTTTCACCGAATTGATTACATAAACGGATTGGTCAAATTCATATGATAATTTAACATCTTCGGGTAATGTGCTTTGAATTTTTGGTAATTCAGCTTTCAGTTTTTTAACCACATCCCAAGTTGAGGCATCGCCCGCTTTGGCAATACTGATGTAAACAGAACGTTTTCCGTTGACCAATGCATAACCTGCCGTGATATCAGCACCATCTTTTACGGTAGCCACATCGCCTAAAGTCAGGTTTTGAACTCCGCCTTTAAACAACGGAATTTTTTCAAAATCCTTAACTTCTTTAATTGTATTGTTTGTGGGCGTGATGTAATTTTTATCTCCAATTCGTACGTTTCCGGAAGGAGCGGTAAGGTTGTTTAGTCGTATTGCTTCCACAATTTGATCAGGTGTCATATTATGGGAACGCAACAAATCAGGATTAACATTTACTTCTATTGTTCTCGGGCTTCCGCCAAAGGGAGCCGGCGATAATAAACCGGGAATAGAAGTAAAGGAAGCACGAACATATACGTTTGCCATATCCTGTAATTCATTGTTGGATCTGATTTTACTGCTCAAAACCAATTGTCCGATCGGTAATGAAGAAGCATCAAAACGAATGATAAAAGGCGGTTGTGTTCCGGGAGGAAATGCCGCTTGAATTCTATTCGAAAGCGCACCCAATTCCGCAGCTGCCTGCGCCATATTGGTGTTTTCATAATAGGTCAGTTTCATAATCATCAAACCTTGGATATTCTTGGTCTCCACTGATTTTATACCATTGGCAAAAGGAAGAATATTCACGTAGGTTTTTCCAAAATAAGCTTCCATTTGGTCAGGAGTATATCCTCCAAAAGGATGCGCAATATAAATTACCGGAAGGTTCATTTTGGGTAGGATATCCACTTTGATATCTTGTATGGCACCTATTCCAAAAAAGAATAAGCCTGCTACCAGTACCATTATGGAAATGGGTTTGCGGAGTGCAAATCGTATTAAATTCATCAGGATCTTTTATTAAAATTCATTTATAAATAAGTCAAAATTGCCTATTGCGGCTACTTTTAGCAAATACGATTGCCAAACATTATTGTTGACGATATCACGGTCAATTTCGGCACGATTGAGAATAAATAGCGTTTGCGTCAAATCAGTCAAATCGGTTAAACCATTTTTGTATAAAGTTGATTTTTGCAAATAAGCCTGGGCGGCTGCTTTTACCTGAATAGGGGCTTCGGCATAATTGTCAAGCGTGATTCTTATTTTGTCATCGGCCAAAGTCAATTGTGATTTTAGTTCACGGTCAGCTTGGTTGTATTCTTCCTGTAAACCTTGCGAAACAAATTTTTGGGCACTCACTTGTTTGCTCGTTCTAAACGGAGTAGTCAAATTCCAGCTAATTCCGATTCCAACCAAATAATTGGAACGGTCAGGATTCACACCATCCAAATAATTTCTGCTGAAAGAATTTCTATCCAATGCATAATCATTATTAAACCCGGAAGCACGCGTTTGCACAACACCAAAAGCACTCATCGTTGGGTAGTAAAATCGTTTGTATAATTTGACTTGTTGATTGCTGTAGTCAATTTTTGTTTTGTAGAATTGAAGTAAAGGATGTAAACTATCGCTGGCTTTTTCATCCATTATGATGTTTTTTGGAATTCGATTCACAAAAACGGTATCGGTGATGATGTCCTGAGGAGTAATCCCCATCAAATCGACCAATTTATTGTTTTGTTCCTTTACCAAATTTTTAGCCAGATTTAAGGCAATTTTGGCTTTAGAAACCTCGGCTGTCGCCAAAGTGGAATCAACTCCGGCAAGTAAACCGTTTTTGACTCTTGCAACAGCATTCTTCCTGAAAACTTCGGTACGACTTAAATTCTTTTGCTGTGAGATCAATAGTCTTTGGCTGGCCAATAAATTCAGATAAGCAGAAGATATTTTAATCTCTTGTTGAAATCGTTCTTGTTGTAGGTCATTTTCACGGCTCTGAACATCAATTTTCGCCAGATTGATTTTTTCTTGGGTTTTCCCAAAAGTAAAAAAGTCCCAATTCACGTTGGCCAAATACAAAGCGCCAAAAGCGGCATTCCAGTTTTGTTCTGCCAATGTTGGGCCGGAAGAAGCGGTTCCTAAACCATTAAATCCATATAAAGGGCCATTTTGCCCATTGATAGTTCCGTAATCCTGCTGGGCAGATAGATTAAGGTTGGGTAAATAATCGCGACGAGTTTGTTTAAGTGTCTCTCGCGAAGCATTGGCGTAATTGTTTTTTGCTTTTATAGAACCAAAGTTTTCAAGACCCGTTTTTATGGCTTCTTTCAAAGACAAGGTCTGTGAGTAACTCACGGAGGCAAAAATCATGAAAAACAATATAGTGATTTTTTTAAAACACATAAAATTCAAAATATAATTAGTGGCACAAAATTATTTCACTTGCAGGGAAATACCCTTTCTTAAATGATGTAATACGATTATAAATGACCAATTCAATTGGTCATTTATTAGAAATAAAAACGAAATATTAGTGGTTAATTTGCAACCTATTTAAGTATTTCTAATGAATAAAAAATTTGATAATTTAATGGACAACAAATGGTGGCAAGAAATTGCCGTTGTTGGTTTTTCATTGACGATTTATACCTTAAAGAACGATTGGATGTTATTTAGTTCTTTGGCATCCATTTTAATGGGTATTTCTTTCTATCTCATTTTGTACATACACGCCCAATTCAATCGTTTTTTTCTGCTTCCAGTACTATTTAAGGGACAAAGACCATTAACTTATTTGTCTTTAACTTTATTGGGAGTATTAGTATTTTCGGTTCTTTTATTTGAAATGTCTACTTTGGATATTTTCAGTAAAAGTCATTTGTATCAAAACTCACATCAAAGAAGCTATGTGTACCAATTGGCGAGTGTTTTAGGGACATTGGTTTGTATTTTGAGCCCGATAATTGTTTTTAAATTTTATAGAATTCATAAAAAACAAACAGACGAAACTTTACTGTTTAATCAAATGCAGTTGAATGCACTCAAAGGACAATTGAATCCACATTTTTTATTCAACACGTTCAATACGCTTTACGGAATCAGCTTAGAATTCCCAGAAAGAACCTCTGATTTGATTATGAAAGTGTCGCAACTCATGCGTTATCAGCTTGAAAGCAACAGTAAACAAAGTGTCTCTCTTGAAGATGAACTTGATTTTATAAACAGTTACGTGCAACTTGAAAAAGAACGTGTAGGTTACCGTTGCGATATTACGTACGATTGCAAAATTGACAATGAAAATGCCTATAAAGTGTCACCGATGTTACTGATCGCTTTTATCGAAAATGCTTTCAAACACGGAACTTGTGCCATAGAAAAATGTTTTGTCCGAATCATAATTACTGTTGAAAACGGTTTGTTGCATTTACATGTTGTAAATTCCATTCCGAAGAAAACAGACGTTGTTTCTACTAAAATTGGTTTAAAAAACACTATAGAACGTTTAAATTTAATTTACGGTAAAGACTATAAATTAGATATTCAAGATGACAAAAATACGTATATTGTAGATTTGAAATTACAACTCAAAAAGACTTTATAATGAAATGAGCATGACAGTAAATTGGTTCCAAATACCAATGACGATATGCGAATTACATATGACCGATAAAAAACAATAAATATTAACATATGAAAGAACTCAAAAAGTGTATTATTGTTGATGATGAGCCGGCAGCACACTATGTTTTGGCGAATTATATCAGACAAAATCCACGATTAGAGTTGGTTTTTCAAGGTTATAATGGCATTGAAGCCATGGATTATCTTCGTGAAAACAAAGTCGATTTGATGTTCTTGGATATCAATATGCCTGAGATTTCTGGTATGGAATTGCTGAAAATACTTCCTACACATCCCAAAACCATTTTAACTACTGCTTATTCTGAATTTGCTCTCGAAAGTTATGATTATGGCGTTATTGATTATTTGTTAAAACCCATTTATTTCCCCCGTTTTTTAAAAGCAATAGATCGTTTCTTTTCAACTGAAAACGCAATTAAAGTTGAAGAAGATAGAATTAATTCAGTTAGTGTAAAAGTCGATGGCTATTTTATTGACATCGAATTGGACCAGCTTTTGTTTGCACAAAGTTTTGGAAATTACGTCAAATTATACACATTGAAAAAGACCTACCTCGCATCAATTACCACAAGTGAGTTTGAGAAATGTCTTCCTGAAAAAAACTTCATGCGCATTCATAAATCCTATATTGTTGCGTTGGACAAAATTGACACCACTGAAAAGGATTTTGTCATTATCAAAAATGAAAGATTGCCTGTCGGGATTACGTATCGCAGAGAATTGATCGATAGGTTGAAGAATAAAAGTATTCAATAGCGACTTGTTTTTTATGATAAAAATTTTGTATTGAGAACAGATAGAATTTATTTTATCCCTAAATCCAAATAAAATTGGTCTATTTCTTTTGTGTCCCAACCCATTGCTGTGATGATATTTTTGGTTTTTCGGGCGTATGTTATGGCTGTTTTTTTATCCTTGGTTTTGTTGTACAATCGCGCCAATGATAAATTACTTTCGGCGGAATCGTTCAGTTCGACAGATCGTTTTGCCCATGTGATAGCGGATTGTAAGGCTTCTTTATCATTTATGTACTGGATGTAAATTTTGGTAATTTCGTTGATGGTTTTGTAATCGCTCCAAGCCCATTTTTGAACTGATTCTAAGGTGGTTTGTTTGTATTTATCCCAGCATTTACAGGCTTCATACATTTGTAGATCGAGTTTGAACACTAAGGAATCCACTTTGGTTAAATTGCTGTTTTTGGCAAGGATTCTGTTCTTGGAATACCCGATTGAATCTAGGCTTTCCATATTGTGTTTTAAGGATTGATTGACTACGCTTACAATTTTGGCTTCGACTCTTTTGGGTGATGCCACTTTGGCAAAATCACTTTGATGATCCAAAATGAAATCAAATTCTTTTGTATTCAATTTATTAACGCCAAAGGCAATAATCTTCCAATTGATTGCCGTAAAGAGTTGGTCTTTGGGCTGGGTGGATAGATATTTTGCCACAATTTCATCGGTTTTGTCTCTGTCGATGCTCTTTCTTAGGGCGTTTAAATAAAGCAGACAACTTTCTGAATTTCGAATATCGTCATTAAATTGGCTTTCTAAATAAGGTAATTGTGTATTTGGATTTAATGCTTTTTTGGATTCCGAAATAAATTCTTCAGACGTGAATTCACCTCCCGTACTATAGAGATGGGTTTCCTTTTCGTTCAAGTATAAAAATGTCGGAAAGGAAGTTACCCTAAATTTTTTCATAAAATCTTTACCCGTCGGAGATTCCCCATCCATCATTACATTGATGTAGTTGGCGTTAAAAAAATCAATTACAGCTGGGTCTTTTAAAACAGTAGCTTTCATTTTGTTGCAATGCGGGCACCAAGTGGCATAAACCATTACAAAAATTGGCTTTTTGGATGTTTTGGATTGTTCAAGCGCCAGTTTATAATCATTTTCTATAAAATTAATTGTTGTCTTTTGTGCCTTTGCGAACGATACAAAAAACAAGAGGAAGATGATAAAAATATGTTTTATTGAAATTTTCATTGATAAGCTATTTGGGGATAATTGCAATTCTTTATAAAACTGCAATTTAATACTTTTTGTTTATCCGTTTTTTTTTGATTCTATCAAAAGGTATAATTGGCATCAATTACAACTATGTATTTTGTCTTATTTAGTGAAGCATTATTAAAAAAGTGTTCCCTGTATTGATTCTGGTTGCGGATTGTCATTAAATTCGAAAGTATCGATTACAAAAAACTGTTTTATTTTCTCGTCAAATTGGCGTAAAACCACACGGTCACAAACAAAATGTAAATCAATTTCGGTAAATAATTGATTGGCTTTTATTAGATTTTCGGAACTTAATCTTCGGGCAATGGAGAGATGTGGATTGTCGCTTTTTAGCATATTTGGAATGAGTAGTGATTTATGAAATCGTTTCATGATGTTCTTTAAGCTTTTCTTGGAATCGTTGTCGGGTGCTATGAAAAAAGCACCGTTTTTTGGAAAGGAACCAAACTCATTTAGATACACTTCAACAGGGGATAGTGTATCACATATTTTAAGAATTTGATTTTTGATATTCTCAATTCCCTTTTCGGTTGCCTTAAATTCGCAGATGGTAATATGTCCCACAGAATTTTTACTATTGAACCAGCCAACTTCAGCCGCCAATTGTTCTTTCATAGACTTTACCAAAGCAAGAATAGGCTCGGGAGGGTGAATAACAAGTGAATATGTCTTTTCCATTTTTTATATTTTTTAAGATTAAAGTAAAATTAATATAATAGACGATTATTTTATCGAATACCTTGAAATTGGGAATGTTTTTTATATTTATGATGTTTGCTTAATCTGTCTGAAAGTAAGATTAATTCTAGGAAGTACGTCTCTCGCCGTTTTTGGTAACTGATGTTCCCAGTAACTGTTTGTTGGTCCTGCCATCAATAAAAAACCACCCGTGATGTAATGGGATTTCTATTTGCGGAATATGCTTTATAAATTTATGTCGCAGGCGAAACATACGAGTTTCTCCAAAAGTTACCGATGCAATAATCATATCTTTATTAGTGCTAGGCGTTTTGTCACTGTGCCAAGCTACGCCGTCTTTACCATTTCTGTAAAGATTGAGTAATACTGCATTAAATTTTATTTGTGTTTCAATTTCAACTCTTTTTTTTATTGATAATAGTTCTGTAGGCCAGTCTGCATTTGGTTCCCTTCCGCTTCGGTCGCTATCACCGTACCAAGAAACCATTCGGGGAGCTGTGGATGTCCTTGCTTTTTGCAGGAATCAAAAAAGTTGTCCTTTACTTTTTGCAATGCTGTTTTTGACCGCCCTTTGCCACTCATGGTCCGACGTAAAATATCGCCATCTGCTGCTGGCAATCCTCCATAATGCAAAGCAATTTTTATTACATCTTCCTGATACCAAGTTGCTGATAATTTGTCTATTACATGCGAACGATATTCAAAATATGAAGAAAATAAATCGGATCCTCCGTTGGAAATTTTGCAGAATATTTCCCGTTATTATCATAATAGTATTGAGATATTTCTTTCTGTTGAATTGAAAAGTATTCCCATAGAAAATTTGCTAAAGCTTGGCGATAACAGAATATTACTGCCGATAATGGTAGATCGAAATCAAAATAATTATATTGAGATTGTACCCCATAATGCTAAAGCGGGTTATGCTGCCGGGGGATATTCTGATTCCACATTTATTTCAGAGCTTGAACATATTTATCTCCCTTGGCTCGACAAAAATGAAAAGTACAGGACTTTCCCTGTGGATGAAGATTCTATGCCTGCTCACAACGACAAGTCTTATATAATTGGAAGGTATATTGAAAAAATTGGAGATGTTGTGGATGGTAAAACTTATATTATCATTACCAAGAATCAGGAAATGGTATATAAGCGGCTAAATAAAAACGGAAAAAATGTATTGGTTTTAAAGTCGGATAATAATTTTTATAAACCTTATGAGATTAGATTTTCTGAAATAGCGGAAATATGAGAATATACCGGAAGTCTTGAACGCGAAAATTATAAGCCTGAAGTTTTCGATGCCAACAGTTTAGAAGTCATTATCAGCAAGATGCAGCAAGATATGGAAGAGCTCAAAGACAAGTTACAGAATTAGAATTAAGTGGGTTATAGTTTGGAATAATTAAAAGCCATAATATCCGACAGCATAATTTGAATTTCTAAAATCATTTGCTGAATAAATTAAATAATACAAACTGTCTTTTTTCAGTACTGTAGGTCCTTCAGCAACTGTACATTCAACTTTTTGGATGTTTTCACATTTCCAATTGTGGAGGGCTACTATAAATCGTATTGGAGTCTTTTACAAGTATGGAATTCCTTTTAGATATTTAATTTTCTATATTGCAAAGGAGAATTGTGTTTTAGCTCTTTAAATTTTCTATTGAAGTTTGAAATGTTGTTAAAACCACATAATTCGGCAATTTCTAAAACGGAAAGTTCACTGTTGTTGGCCAATAATTTTGAAGCACTTTCAATTCTTACCTCTATCAAAAACTGAAAAAAAGACTTGTTGGTTCTAACTTTAAAGTACCTGCAAAAAGCATTTTTGGTCATATTTGCAATTGAGGCAATCTCGTCTAGAGTTATGTTTTTGTGGAAGTTAGTCATAACATGTTCAAAAACGGTCTGCATTCGTTTGCCTTCATTATCTGTAATTTTTTTATCATATAAATAATTCGAAAGTTGCTCTTTTTCATTATTCGAAATCCATTTTATGATATCTAAAAACAGAATAAAGCGTTCGAAGTTGTCCGCTTTTTTTAATTTTTTAAATGATTTGATTATTTTTTTTGGAGGATTATGAATGATGAATCCGTTTTTACTGTTTTCTAAAAAAGGATGAATATTTTTGAAGGTGTTTAAATTAAAAAAATCTTTTCCAAAAGAATTAGTGGTAAAAAACAGAGTGCACATGATTGACGATTCATTTTCACGAGCATCACTTCTAAAAACATGAGGTAAATTACTACCAATAACCAAAATATCTCCTTCTTGATAATGTGAAATAGTATCTCCTGCAAAAACAGCACCTTCACCTTTTTCGATAAAACTAATTTGAATTTCTTCGTGTTGATGGAGTTTGTCATAAAATACAACTTCTCTATCTTCTTGATAAATAAGAGGTTCTTCGCCTGATTTGGGTATTTTAAACGGAAAAACTTTCATGGTTGGTTAGGTTAATTTATATCAAATGTATTTTATTTATCTATAAAAGTGGTAATATATTAGTCTATTTTTTTATCAATAACCATATATAGGATAATATAGTATTATTTTGAGGTAATTTATTGGCGGTAGCCTTCCTGCATTATAAATAATTTTGAACTATAATTAAAATCGATATTATGAGTATTCAATGGAAAGGTGTAATGCCAGCAGTAACAACAAAATTTACTGCAGATGATAAACTAGACTTCAAAATGTTTGAAGTAAATGTAAAAGCACAATTAGAAGCAGGAGTTGAAGGAATTATTTTAGGAGGAACACTTGGTGAAGCAAGTACACTTTTGGAAGAAGAAAAAAGAGAACTTGTAAAAGGTACTGTTGCGATGGTAAACGGACAAGTTCCTATTATAATGAATATTGCAGAGCAAACGACTCGCGGAGCAATTTTGGCAGCCAATAAAGCCGAACAAGACGGTGCAAAAGGATTAATGATGTTGCCGCCAATGCGTTATAATGCTTCAGATTATGAAACAGTTGTGTATTTTACGGAAGTAGCCAAAAACACTTCATTGCCTATTATGGTATATAATAATCCTGTAGATTATAAAATTGAAGTTACATTGGATATGTTTGAAGAAATGTTGAAATACGATAATATTCAAGCGGTAAAAGAATCTACAAGAGACATATCAAATGTAACAAGGATTATTAATCGTTTTGGTGATCGTTTAAAGATTTTATCTGGAGTAGATACTTTGGCATTAGAGAGTTTATTGATGGGTTCTGATGGATGGGTTTCAGGTTTAGTAGATGCTTTTCCAAGAGAAACAGTGGCTATTTATAAATTGGCTAAAGCAGGAAGAATCGATGAAGCTCTTAAAATATACAGATGGTTTTTGCCTTTGTTAGAATTGGACATCAATGCATTCTTGGTTCAAAATATCAAATTGGCAGAAGTAGCTACAGGAATTGGTACAGAATATGTACGTGCGCCTAGATTACCGCTTCGTGGTGCAGAAAGAGAAAAAGTTTTGGCTGTTATTGCTGAAGGTTTACGTACAAGACCAACTTTACCAGATTACAAAAATTTGTAATAGCATATTCACATGATTGGCTTTACGGTTTTGATTTGTAAAGTTTAAATTCATAAAAACAATATAAATGATTACAGGAAGAAATTATATAGGAAGTCAACTTAAAGCAAGCGGAACGAAAACGTTTAAAACATTTAATCCGCAATTGAATAAGGAAAATCCTTGGGTTTTTACAGAAGCAACTCAAGAAGAAATTGATGAAACGATTATTTTGGCCAATCAGGCGTTTGCTGCTTATAAAAAATGTTCTGGTTTGGAAAAAGCGAATTTTTTGAATACAATTGCAGACGAAATTTTGGCTTTAGGTGAAGAATTATTAGTTCAGTATTGCAGCGAATCTGGTCTCCCAAAAGGGAGAGCAGAAGGTGAGCGAGGTAGAATGATTGGTCAATTGCGTTCGTTTGCAGATATGCTAACCGAAGGAAGTTGGGTTCAAGCTACTATTGACACAGCAATTGCAGATAGACAGCCTGCTCCAAAAGAAGATTTACGAAAAATGCTAGTGCCTTTAGGACCTGTTGTTGTATTTGGCTCTAGTAATTTTCCGTTTGCATTTTCTACAGCAGGAGGGGATACGGCCTCTGCCTTAGCTGCAGGTTGTCCCGTTATTGTAAAAAGTCATTCCATGCACATTGGCACTGGTGAAATGGTGGCTTCGGCAGTTATTAAAGCTGCCAAAAAAACAAATATGCCAGAAGGCGTTTTTTCGAATCTTGTAGGTGGAGGAACAACTCTTGGAGCAAGTTTGGTAAAACATCCCCTTGTTAAAGCTGTTGGTTTTACAGGAAGTATTCGTGGAGGTAGAGCTTTATTTGATTTGGCTGCACAACGCCCGGAACCGATTCCTGTTTTTGCCGAAATGGGAAGTGTAAATCCTGTAGTGCTTTTGCCTAATGCTTTAAAAGAAAACAGTCAAAAATGGGCTACAGCTTATGCAGGATCGATTACGCTTGGAGCGGGTCAGTTTTGCACCAATCCAGGATTATTGATCGCGGTAAAAGGTGCCGAACTTACTAAATTTACCGAAGAATTAGCTACTGCTATTGAGAAAATAGAACCTTTTTGTATGCTGCATCCAACGATGCAATCGGGTTTTCAAGAAGGCGCTCAAAAGGTTATTTCTCAAGAAGGCGTTTCAAAAGTAGCAGAATATAAAGGAGAAGTTGCTCCAAATCATGGTGCTCAAATTGTTTTGACTGTCGATGGAAAAACATTTTTGGAGAATAAAATGTTATCTCACGAAGTTTTCGGTCCATTTTCAATCATTGTAAAATGTGATGATGAATCTCAATTACTTGCAATTGTAAATCAATTGGATGGACAGTTAACAGGAACTATAATTGGAGAAGCAAATGAATTAAATGCACATACAGGAATCATTGCAGCAATGCAAAATAGAGTAGGGCGTTTAATCTTTAATGGAGTTCCAACTGGAGTAGAAGTTTGTCCAGCAATGATTCACGGAGGGCCTTACCCAGCTTCCTCAGATTCGAGATTTACTGCTGTAGGAACACATGCTGTTTACCGTTGGGTGCGTCCTTTTAGTTATCAAAATTGGCCTAATAGTTTATTGCCATTGGCTTTACAAAATGAAAATCCGTTGCAAATTTTAAGAACCATAAACAATACCCAAACTCAATCACCTATAAATTATGTTTAAGAAAACTTTTTTTTGTGTAGATGCGCATACATGCGGAAATCCTGTGAGAGTAGTTGCGGGCGGTGGACCAAATTTAGTTGGTGCAAATATGAGTGAAAAACGACAACATTTTTTAAAAGAGTTCGATTGGATTCGTAAAGGATTAATGTTCGAACCCCGAGGTCACGATATGATGAGCGGTAGTATTTTGTATCCACCAAGCAATCCCGAAAATGATTTTGGAATTTTATTCATAGAAACTTCAGGTTGTTTACCAATGTGTGGTCACGGAACTATTGGAACCATAACAATTGCCATAGAAGAAGGTTTAATTACTCCTAAAGTTCCTGGAAAAATTAAAATGGAGGCTCCTGCAGGTTTGGTAAATATAGAGTACCAACAAACAGGAAATAAAGTGGATTGGGTTCGTTTGACAAATGTGAAATCATATCTAGCTGCAGAAGGTTTGACAATTGACTGCCCAGAATTGGGTGAAATTACTTTTGATGTTGCCTATGGCGGAAATTATTATGCAATTGTAGATCCGCAGCAAAATTTTTCAGGGATTCAAGATTTTACGGCTGGCAAAATTATTCAGTTTAGTCAAGAAGTTCGCAAAAGAATCAACGAAAAATACCCTAATTATTTTATTCATCCTGAAAATGATACCATTCGTGATGTAACCCACATGTTGTGGACAGGTGAACCATTAGATCCAAAATCATCGGGACGAAATGCTGTTTTTTATGGAGACAAAGCTATAGATCGTTCTCCTTGCGGAACAGGAACTTCGGCTAGAATTGCACAATTACACGCCAAAGGCAAACTAAAAAAGGATGAAGATTTTATCCATGAAAGCTATATTGGCAGTAAGTTTATTGCACGCGTTGTCGAAGAAACCAGTATTGGTGAAATCCCTGCAATTGTTCCAAGTATTCAAGGTTGGGCAAAAGTGTATGGATATAACAACATAATTATAGACGAAAATGATGATCCATATGCACACGGTTTTCAAGTGATTTAATATGTAATTTAAAATATATAAATTCATTGATAAGCGTTGTCGGTCTTATCAATGAATTTTCTAATTCCAAATATAATGAAGAGAGTAAGTATTGTTGGCGGAGGAATTATAGGATTGTGTTCAGCCTATTATCTTGCCAAAGAAGGTTATGAAGTAACTGTTTTTGATCAATCTGAAATGAATGATGGTTGTTCTTATGGAAATGCAGGAATGATTGTTCCTTCGCATATAATTCCGCTTGCTCAACCCGGGATGATTGCCCAAGGAATGAAATGGATGTTTGATAGCCAAAGTCCGTTTTATGTTAAACCAAGATTAAATGCTGATTTGATAAAATGGGGGCTTCAATTTTACAAACACGCAAACGAAAAGCACGTTGAGAATTGTATGCCTGCTTTGCGTGATTTGTCATTGTTGAGTAAAGAGTTGTACCAAGATTTTGCAAAGGAAAATGATTCTTTTTTTTATAAAGAAAAGGGACTTTTGATGTTGTATAAAACTGATAAAGTAGCCAATGAAATGTTTCATGAAGCCAAGGAAGCAGAGCGTTTGGGATTGGAAGTTGATTATTTGACAAGAGAAGAAGTTTCTCGATTAGAAAAAGGAACAATAACAGATGTTTTGGGTGGAATTCATTATAAAAGTGATGCCCACTTGTACCCTCAAAGGTTCATGGAATTCATTAAAAAAGAATTGCAACACTTACAAGTTGAGATTTATTCTTCCACTTCCGTGAAAGACTTTGTTTTTGACCAAAATAAAATATCAAAAATTATTACCAGTAGAGGGACATTTGCAACAGATGAAGTTGTTTTGGCAGCTGGTTCTTGGAGTCCAACTTTGGCCAAAAAGTTAAGGATTTCGATATCCATTTTGCCAGGGAAAGGATATAGCTTTACGTTGAAAGATGAAAATCACAAGCCTTCAATTCCGTCTATTCTATGTGAAGGAAAAGTAGCCGTAACTCCTATGAATAATGATATTCGTTTCGGTGGAACTATGGAAATAACTCATACAAATGACACCAAAATTAATCAGAACAGACTGCAAGGAATTGTAAATACCATCAATGAATTTTACCCTGAAATGGAAGTTGAAATGCCAAAAGTAGAAGATACTTGGTATGGATTTAGACCTTGTACTCCATCGGGTATGCCTATTATTACTAAAGATAAAAAAGTAGTAAATTTGACTTTTGCAACTGGACACGCAATGATGGGGTTAAGTCTTGCACCTGCAACAGGAAAAATTATTACCGAAATAATCTCAGGAAAAACAACTTCTGTAGACACAAAAATGTTCCAAATATAAAAATATGCGATACGATTCGATTCCAGTTTCTTTGTTTGAAAATAACCGAGGCCGATTTACTTCAAAAATGCAAAGTAATAGTTTAGCTATTTTGACTTCAAATGATGTAATGCCTAATAATGCTGATGATGTAATGGGTTTTGCTCAAAATAATGATTTGTTTTATTTGTCTGGAATCGAGCAAGATGAAACTATTTTGGTGCTTTTTCCAGATGCTTTTAAAGAAGAAAATAGAGCCATTTTATTTGTAAAAGAAGTCAACGAGCATAGTTTAATTTGGGAAGGAGATTTTTTGACAAAAGAACAAGTTAAGGCTATTTCGGGTATTAAAAATGTAAAATGGACGCACGAATTTGAAAAAACATTTCAACTATTTGCATTTGAATCGGATGTGATTTATTTGGGACATAACGAGCATATTAAAAGAGTAACTTCAGATATGTCGACTCGTCAAGATCGTATGATTTTGTGGTGCAAAGAAAAATACCCGCTGCATCAATACGAAAGAGTGGCTAAAATTACCCGTGATTTACGACCAATTAAGTCTGATGAAGAGGTAGCTTTAATTCAAAAAGCAATTGCTATTAGTATCAAAGGTTTTAAATCTGTATTAAAAGCAGCAAAACCAAATGTAAAGGAATACGAACTAGAAGCTGAGTTGGCTTATCATTACATAAAAAATGGAGCAACACGCCACGCATTCAAACCTATCGTGGCTTCAGGTAAAAATGCCTGTGCGCTACATTATAATACCAATGATGCTGTTTGCAAAGATGGGGAAATGATTTTGGTCGATTTTGGAGTTTGCTATGGCAATTATAATTCGGATACCACTCGTTGTCTTCCAGTAAACGGAAAATTTAGCCCTCGCCAGAAAGAGGTGTATGAATCCGTTTTATATTGTTTAAAAGAAGGTTCGAAATTATTAAAACCTGGAGTTTTATCAAAAGATTACGAATTGAAAATGGCTGAATTGATTGAAACAGAATTGATTAAATTGAGATTGATTACCTCTGAAGATATTGCAAATCAAAACCCTGAGAATCCTGCGTATAAAAAATATTTTATGCACGGAACAGCCCATCATTTAGGACTCGATGTTCACGATGTGGGTTTGTATTCAAGACCTTTTGAAAAAGGAATGGTTTTAACTTGCGAGCCCGGAATTTATATTAGAGAGGAAGGAATCGGTGTTAGATTAGAAAATGATTATTTACTTACAGCTGATGGAAACATCAATTTGTGCGAAGACATGCCTATTGAAATTTTTGAGATTGAAGAATTAATGAAAACCAAATAACCTTATCGAAATGAAAAAACTTTTATTATTATTTATCCTTGTTAGCTCAAGTCTTTTTGCTCAAAAAAATAGTATTATAAACCAATTAAATTGGTTGCCAAATTCCCATTCCTTTTGGGTAAATGAGCAAAATAACGTTGTAGTTTATGACGTGGATAAACTGGATAAAAACAAAACAGTTTTGACCAAAGAACAATTGAAGACTTCTGGTTTTGAAGGTGTAATTGAAGAGTTAGTTTGGAACGAAACAAAAACAAAAGTATTGGTTTATACCAATTCTAAAAAAGTTTGGAGAGCCAATACCAAAGGCGACTATTGGTGTTTTGATTTGGAAACAGGGAAAGGAAAACAACTGGGAGCAAACTTAGAAAAATCATCGCTGATGTTTGCTAAATTCTCTAGTGATAATGAAAATGTGGCTTATGTTTCAAAACACAATATTTATATTGAAAATCTAAATTCAGGAAAAATAACGTCTTTAACTACAGATGGAACCGACAAAATTATCAACGGTACTTTTGATTGGGTTTATGAAGAAGAATTAGCCGCTCGCGATGGTTTTAGATGGAGTCCTGACGGGAAAAGTATTGCTTTTTGGCGTGTAGATGCCACCGAAACAAAATTCCATTTAATGATTAATAATACTGATGCTTTGTATCCGTTTATCGTTCCTGTGGAATATCCAAAAGCGGGTGAGAAACCGGCATCGGTAAAAATTGGAGTTATCGACGTTGCTTCTTTAAAAACAAATTGGTTAAATATTCCAGGTGAACCTGATAATAATTATTTGGTTCGTATGGAGTGGGTTGCTAATCAAGAAGTAATGGTAGTGCAATTAAACAGACATCAAAATCAAGCAACACTTTATAACTGTAACACTCAATCAGGGAAAGCTAATGTAATTTACCAAGAGAAGTCAGATACTTGGATTGATGTTTTTGATATTTCTTCTGGGGTATATGATGGATTTCCGTGTCAGTTTGTCGATAATGGTAAAGCTTTTTTATGGAGCTCTGATGCTGATGGGTGGATGCATATTTATAAAATAAGCATTGACGGAAAAAAGAAAGAATTGATAACTACTCAGGGATTTGATGCTTACTTTAAAGCGTACAACGATAAAACAAAATCGGTTTATTATATCGCTAGCCCAAAAGATGCAACGCAACGCTACTTGTATGAAACGAATTTGAATTCGAAAAAAACAAAACGAGTAACGCCAGAAGTTTATGTTGGAACCAATAACTATGAGTTTTCTACAGATGGAACTTACGCAAAGCACTTAAATTCTAGTATCAATCGTAACTTTAATATTCGTTTAGTTTCTTTATCCAATCATAAAAAAGTATTACCGTTAGAAGCGGATGTTTTTACAGAACCGAATAGAGATTTTTCTTTAGAAAAATTTAAAGTTACAACAGTTGATGGTATTGAAATGGATGGAATAATGGCAAAACCTTTGGATTTTGATCCGAATAAAAAGTACCCATTGTTTTTTTATGTTTATGGCGAACCCATGGCTTCTGTAGCAAATGATATGCCGTATTTTAATGATTTTATTGAATTGTTAATACCAAAAGGATACATAGGAATTGCAATGGATAATCGAGGAACTCCAGTTTTAAAAGGTACCCAATGGAGAAAATGTATTTATAAAAACATTGGAATTATTAATACTCGCGATCAAGCGATGGCTGCCAAAGAAATTTTAAAATGGAATTTTATTGACACCGATAGAGTGGCAGTACACGGTTGGAGTGGTGGTGGAGCTGTTACTTTAAATTTGATGTTTCAATATCCAGAAATTTACAAAACGGGAGTAGCAATTGCAGCAGTTACTGATCAGCATTTTTATGACAATATTTATACAGAACGCTATATGGGATTGCCAACCGAAAGTGAAGCGTCTTATATTCAAGCTTCGCCAGTAACTCATGCTAAAAATTTAAAGGGTAATTTACTATATATTCACGGAACGGGAGATGATAATGTTCATTATAAAAATGCCGAAGTTTTGATAAATGAATTAGTTAAATATGACAAAATGTTTGACTTAATGATATATCCAAACCGTACTCATGGTATTTATGAAGGTGAAGGAACTTCGAAACATCTAAGCGATACTTTTGTCAAATTTATTGAGAAAAATTGCCCTCCAGGAGCAAAATAGAAGAAACATAAATAATTAAAAAGGGAGCATTTCTGTAATGGAAATGTTCCCTTTTTGTTTAACTATCTAAATGTATTAATATCCAAAAGGATTATCAATACTGTGCATAGGAGTTGTAAACCACTTTGGACCTTCAGTAGTCATATAAAAATGATCTTCGTGTCGAATTCCGAATTGTCCAGGAATGCAAATCATAGGTTCGTTGCTGACTACCATTCCTTCTTGTAAAAGTGTTTGATTACCTCTAACCAAATACGGGTATTCATGAATGTCCAAACCTGTGCCGTGACCAACACGATGCGGTAATCCTGGAATTCCATAATCGGAGCTTAATCCTGCTTCTCCTAATATTTTTCTAGCAGCATCATCTACAGAACCACAAGTAGCTCCTAATTTTGCAGCATCAAACGCCGCTTGTTGGGTAGCTTTTTCAAGGTTCCAAATTTTGCGGTGAGCTTCCGTAGGAGTTCCATAAACATAGGTACGTGTTATGTCTGATAAATAACCTTCTAAACGACAACCCGTATCAATCAAAACAATATCATTGTCTTTTAAATCTTGAGGAACAGTTACACCATGTGGATATTGCGAATCATCAGAAAACAAAACGATACAGAAATAGGAACCCGAAGAAACACCCGCTTTAATATGCGCTTGGTTGATGAATTCGACAACAGTATCGGCTTTAATACCTAGATATAAAATACGTGCTACTGCACGCTGAACAACCATTGTTATTTCTTTGGCTTGCTGAATAATAGCAATTTCGTTAGCTGATTTTTGAATTCGGCAACCCGTTGTAATGGGTTGAGCATTTACGAAAGTGTAATTTGGATTGGCTTTGGTAACGCCATCAATTAAAAAGTAATTAGCAGATTCATCCAACGCAATTGTTCCGTCATTGTAATTCTTATGCTGCAAAAGCATTCCCATTAAAGTATACGGACTCTCGTGCTCTTCCCAACAATTGATTTTTCCATCAATTTGCATGAATTTTTTAAAAGTTCCGTCTTCAAATTTTGGGACAATGTATTCTAAGGTTCCGTCGTCAAATAGTAAAGCACCCACCATTCTTTCGGATGGATTCCATTTTGTTCCTGTAAAATAATATAAATTGGTTCCAGCGTTGAGGTAAATGGCTTTGTAATTGGCTTCTTTCATCAAAATAATTGCCTTTTGAATACGAGCTTGGTATTCTTGTATTTGAATGGGTTTTACATTCAACGTCATGTCTTGTATTTTTTTTAGCTCTATTTCTGCGGTAGATCCGCCAACTCCTATAGTCATTTTTGTAGTTTTTTGAGATTGTTTTTGTTTGAATAAAGGTATCAAATGATTGGGTACGATGTTTTAGAATTAACGTAAAATGAATCCATTTTTCATGGGATCAATAGGGTCAATAACAAAAGTATTCATTCCTGTAATATGTGCTGTTCCTTCAACTTGCGGAATAACAGCTTTAAAATTTCCATAATCAACTTCAGATATTAATGAACAATTAAATTCGCTATCTGTAATGCTTTCAATTGTGATTGTTTTTTTATAATCAATGTTTTTTCGAGCATGTTCAATTGCGACTCTTCCTGAAACACCAGAACCTGTAGGTGAACGATCAACTTCACCTTCGGCAAAAACGCAAACATTACGACTGTGGTTTTTAGAATTATGCGGCTCATCAATAAAAATAGTGCCATACAAAAAACTTAAATCCTCTTCAAAAGGATGTAATATTTCGCGATCATCTAGCATAACGGTACGTTTTATATCCATTCCAGTTTGTATAATTGCACGGTAATCAGCTGTGGTTAAGCTCAAGTTTAAATTATTTTTTCTAAGGTCAACATAGGCATAAAAAGCGCCGCCATAAGCCAAGTCATAAGTGATTTCGCCCAAGCCAGGAACATTAACCACACGATCTAAACCGACTACAAAACTTGGAACACAATGAAATTTGACACCCGCAACTTTTCCGTTTTTAATATTTACATAAGATGTAATTCGGCCACAAGGAGCGTCAATTTTTAATTCATTTTCACCTTCAACAAGATCAATCCAATTCATTTTTGCCGCCAACGTACTTATTGCAATAATTGCGTGACCGCACATCGTACTGTATCCTTCATTATGAAGAAATAGGATTCCAAAATCAGCTTCATTATCATTGGGTGGAAGTAAAATACAGCCATACATATCGGCATGACCGCGTGGTTCAAACATTAATGTTGTTCTCAGGAAATCATAATTTTCTCTGATGTCTCGGCGGTATTCTAAAACTGAATTCCCTTTTAATTTAGGAAATCCATCTATAATCACGCGCAAAGGTTCTCCGCCAGTATGCATGTCAATTGTTTTAATTTGCACCCAATGTTTGGGAACTATAAAGTTTGTGTTTTCTAGAATGTTTTGGTAAGTTGATGTCATTAGGTTTAAATTATTTTTGGGTAGTAAATTCGTTATAAAAGTGTGCCGCTGCAACTAAATCTTCAAGCGCATGACCAACGGATTTGAAATAAGTAATTTCTTTGTCAGAAGTTCTTCCTTTTTTGGTTCCTGAACACAATTCGAATAAATCGGCTTTAATTGCATCTTTGGTAATAATATTTGTAGAAAGTGGAATATAAATATCACCGCTTTCTTTGAGTCCGCCTTGGTAAGTGTCGATAAATACACTTGATTTTAAAATGGCTTCGTCATCAGCTTCTCGCATATCCTTTTTATAAGCACCAACCAAATCCAAATGTTGCCCTTCTTGCAGCCATTTTCCAAAAACTAAAGCAGTAGCAGATAAAGTAGCGCACGAAATAATGGCTACGTTCCGAATCACATTTTCAATATTTTCAACGACTTCGCATGTAAACGGAAAATCTTTCAAGTCGTCACATACTGTTTGCGCTTTCGCAGAGTTTCTTCCCCAAACAAAAACTTTTTTTATTGGGCGAACACTTGCATGCGCTTGAATTAAATTGGTTGCTAATGCTCCAGTTCCAATCATCAATAAACTGTCAGAATCGGCTCGTGATAGGTAGCTACTCGCCAAAGCAGAAGTAGAAGCAGTTCTTTTTGTGGTTAATGATTTGGCATCTAATATTGCTTTGATATTCCCTTTATGAGCATCTAAGTAAATGTAAGTTCCTTGAATTGCCGGTAAATCGTATTTTCCGTTATTGGGACTAACGGTTACAATTTTTACGCCCAAATCATTACCTGGATTAAAAGCTGGCATTAATAATAAAGTAGAATCTTTATTTTCTTCTGGATTTCTAAAATCGTGATGATGGCGCATAGGGACTTCGATTCCTGTATTCGAAAATCCTTTTCGTAAGGCTTCAATTAAGTTCTTGAAATTGCAGTTTTCTTCAATAAAATCATCAGAAATATGTTGGATTGTTTTCATTTTTTTTAAATTTTAAATAAAGTTAAATCAATTTTTAGTTATTGTATTATTTTTTCAAAAATCAGATAAAATATCATAATTTAAGGGTAATATAATATCAGTTTTAGGGAGGCATTGGTTTTAATTTTATAAAATATATTAAGCCTAAAAAATGAAAAAAATACAAAACATAGTTTTACTATTCTTGCTTTTCTGCACGACAATCGAGAGTTCTGCTCAAACAGTGACAGAATTGAATCAAAAATTAGCTCAATTATTTCCGAAAGCGGAAATAACACAAATTGATAATTTACAAGGTTTTACCGAATCATTCCAACTAATTTTAGATGAACCATTAGATCACAAACATCCTGAAAAAGGAACTTTTAAACATTATATTTATTTGTCACACATTGATTTTAAAAGTCCGATGGTTATTGAGACACATGGATATAATACCGCAAATATTAAAAGTGAAGTAAGTTCATTATTGAAAGCAAATCAAGTTGCTGTCGAATATCGTTTTTACGGAAAATCACGCCCAAATCCGATACCTTGGGAGTATTTGACCAATGATCAAGCAATAGAAGATTACCATAATATTGTAGTCAAACTAAAAGAGCTATATACCGGGAAATGGATTTCTACAGGAATAAGTAAAGGAGGGGAGACCGCTTTGATTTATAAATCGAAATACCCGAAAGATGTCGATGTTGCAATGCCTTATGTTGCTCCTTTGATCGATACCGAAGAAGATCCTAGAACGATAGTGCATACGAAAACTGTTGGAAGTGCAGCATGTAGAGCAAAGGTTGAAAGTTTTCAGCGCACTGTTTTAAAAAATAGAGAAGCAGTTTTAGAAGAATTTAAGAAATATGCTGTTGCCAAAAAAATGGATTTTACTGAAGTTCCTTTTTCAGAAGCTCTTGAATATGCAGTTTTAGAATTTCCTTTTTCTTTTTGGCAATGGGGAGGAAAATGTGATGAGATTCCACTCGAAACAGCGCCTGCCAAAGCCTTGTTTGATTATTTAAATAAAGTCGTTGGAGTTGGAACTTATAATGATAAAATGTATTTCAATTATTTGCCATCTTATTACCAACATTTAAGTGAATTAGGATACTACGGATTTGATTTTTCTCCAGTTGAAGATTTACTTCAAATTGTAAAAAACACTTCAAACAACCGATTTTCACCAAAAGGAGTGCCTATTAAATACAATCCGAAATACATTAAAAAGGTTAGAAATTACGTTGAAACCAGAGGAGATCATATTTTATATATCTATGGAGGTTATGATACTTGGTTTTCTTGTTCCCCAAAACCAAATCCTAAATTAGATGCCTTGAAAATGGTACTTCCACAAGGGAGCCACGCTACAAGAGTGAAAGACTTTCCAGAAAAAGAGCAATCATTAATTTTGGAAACTTTGAATAGATGGCTGGGGGAATCGTCTTAAAATAGGTTAACTAGGTTAATAATATAAAATTGGTTAAATCGGAACATAATTAATTCTGTTCCGATTTATTTTTTCCCATCGTTTTAGTTTGATTTTGTATAAATTTAAAAATGTGATTATTTTAAGTCAACTTACTCAATTTATAAGGATAATTTATATCAACATTGGAATCGCAACAGCTAAAGGCATTTCCTTATAAGTGCTCGCATCTGTAGCGTATAATAAGCGCATGGTATGATCATAAAATAATTTACCCTCTAATTTATGTTCTAAACTTTTAAGATTGACAATACTCTTGGCAAGAGAATTTTTATGTTTCATTTAGAATAAAAATATTGCTTAATCTAGTATTTTATATATGGATGATGGATTGTTACAACTCGCTTAAAGCAATATCTAATAGCTCAATCATCTCATCTGCATTTTGTTTATTGAAAGGCATTGGTGGCTTTATTTTTAAAACATTATGCAAAGGACCATCTGTACTTAGTAAAAAACCTTTTTCTTTCATTTTTTCAACAACTATATCAATTTCAGCAACAGCTGGCTCCATTGAATCTCGGTCTTTAACCATTTCCGCACCTATGAATAAACCGTGTCCACGAACATCACTAATAATAGGATATTTAGCCATTAGTTTTCTAAGACCGTCCATCAGGTGGTTTCCCACTTCTAATGCATGTTGTTGCATTTCTTCGTCTTGAAGCACATCTAATACAGCCAAACCTGCCGTCATAGATACAGGATTACCTCCAAAGGTGTTGAAGTATTCCATACCGTTATTAAAAGCATTTGCAATTTCATTAGTAACAATTACGGCAGCCAGTGGGTGTCCATTACCAATTGGTTTTCCTAAAACAACAATATCGGGAACGACATCTTGCAATTCGAAACCCCAAAAATGGTCGCCAATTCGTCCAAAACCAACCTGAACTTCATCAGCAATACAGATTCCTCCAGCAGCTCTAACGTGTTCATAAGCCGTTTTTAAATAATTTTTAGGAAGTGGTATTTGGCCTCCAACACCTAAAAGCGTTTCGCAAATGAATACAGCAGGCGCTTTATCTTCTTTTTTTAAATCTTCGATAATTCGTTGCACATCAGCAGCATATTTTTCGCCTGCATTTGTATCTCCATATTTATAAGGACCACGATATAAGTCGGGATTAATCGCTTTATGAATCCAAGGCATTTTTCCGAAACCGCCTTTACCATCAAATTTATATGGGCTCATTTCCATAGCAACCGTCGATGTACCATGATAAGCATGATCCAGTACAATAATGTCCTTCTGTTTCGTGAAATGGCGACTCATTCGAATTGCCAAATCATTAGCTTCACTGCCGGAATTAACAAAATAGCATACACTTAAAGCTGCAGGTAAAGTAGCAGTAAGTTTTTCGGCATATTCAATAATAGTGTCATTAAGATAACGTGTATTCGTGTTTAAATTAGCAATTTGTTTTTGCATTTTTCGAACAACAACAGGATGGCAATGACCTACATGTGATGGGTTATTTACACAATCTACAAAAGTTCTTCCTTTATCATCATAGAGAAATTGTAAAGCGCCTTTTGTAATTTTTAGTTTGTCTTTGTATCCAATACTTAAATTTCTACCTATTTTTTCGTGACGAATTGCCAATAAATCATCATAATTTTCATCAGTAATAATTCCTGTAAAACCACAAACTTTTCTAAAAGTATCTTGCGCTTTTATTGGATTAATTCGAATAAGTTGGTTTAGCAATTCCCAAGCTGGTTTTTCAGTAAGAAAATGATGTTCATTGTTGCTTTCTAAAGATGAGTTGTAAGCTGATTGTGTCACACTGATACAAAGTCTCGCTGCAATTAGATAATACAATAAATCAACTTCTTGTTCATTGAGTGCATACGATTTATGATACCCTTCAACAATTGATGCAGCAACTGTCAACGGGTCTTTCTCACCAAGCATGGCATAAGTACACGCAATCGCTAGATTGTTGATAAGCGATGTGTAAACCATATCACCAAAATCAATCAAACCACTAATGTGATTTTCTTGAACTAGGATGTTATAATCATTAGCATCGTTATGTATGTAGGCATGACGCAAAGTATGGACTAGAGGAAGTACTTCGTTATCAAATTGCAACAAGAAATAACCTGCGATTCGTCTTTTTTCGTGATCTATAATATATTTCAGATTATCATTTGCCTCGCTAGCACAATTGATATCCCAAGTATAGCGACGGTGCATAGCAAGATGAGAAAAGTAGCGAAGTTCATAATCCATATTTCCTAAAAAGGATCCTAGATTGTAAAATAACTCCTTTGATTTGTTTACTTTTTCTACCCAAAAAGTACCTTCTAGAAAATTGAGAATTCTTACATAATATATTTTAGAATTGACTTCAACTTTTGTCAAAGCATCGCCCTGCGTGTTGATGCAAAACTGCTGAAATTTGTTTGCAAGGCTGCTATTTGATAGGTGCTGAATGATTTTTACCTGCGCGTCTAAAAACGGAAGGGGATGATCTTCATTAGATATTTTTAGAATATACTTTTCGTTTGTTTCTGTAGATAAAAGAAAATTTAACTCGTCATAACCATTTAATGATTTTGCGGTTGCAGTTAGCCCGTAATGTTCTTTGGCTAATTGCTCAATTGTTTTTTCTGAAAAATTCATCAGTAAATTTTTTGTATTCGTTAATTTTATTTCCAAATTACGGCTTGTGCAGGCTGCAAAGGATTCTGTCCAACCAATATTTTACTTCCTTGTGGAATAGCAAGTTCAACAGGGTCGTTTGAATAATTAACTCCTACATAGAAGCCATCTCTCCATTCGACAAAAACACCTCTTGGTAAATTCTCAATGGCCACATTTGCTCTTTCATATACATTGCGTACAATTTGTCTCTCTAAATTTCCCTCAGTACTTTCTACGCCAATGTAAGTTACTGTTCCTTTACCTAACTTTCTAGTAACTGCGGCAGCTTTGCCTTTATAAAATTGGTCTTCATAGGTGGCTAAAACTTCGGTTCCTTTTCTAGGCGATAATACATCTGCCCAGGTGTTCCATTGAAAGTTATTGTTATCTGCTTTTATATTTCCTTTCATATCTGTAACTAATACATCAAAAAAGTCAACATCAGCTCCAATTAGAGGCACGATTGGCGCACTCCAGTTGGCTTCAAAAAAATGTCCGTTTTTGTCTTTTTGTCCAGTTCTACACGTTAAAATCAAATTACCTCCTTTTTCAACATATTTAGTCCATTTGTCCACTAATTTTTGATCAATAAGCTGATACGAACTAGCCACAATAAAATGATATTCATCAAAATTATCTTCCTCTGTAAGAAAATCCACTGGTGCTCCAGTAGATTTGATGGCTGAAGAATACGTATTTCTATGTCTCCAAGTATTCCAATTTTTGGTTTGCTTGTGATTTTCTAAGTCCCAAAGGTTTTCATGACTCCACAGGAAACCTGTTTTCCTGTTGGCAATTTTTTGCGGAAGTACTGCTTTTGGGTTGTACTCTTTACGCAATAGTTTCATGTCTTGAATTGATTGTACAAATTCTTTTCCACCAGTAGAAAGTGTGACTCCGTCAGTGCCCACAATACCTTCGTGATACATTTCGCTACTTCCTAGTGGGTGTCTGTATCTGTAAGTACAGGTAAAAGCGCAACCGCCTCCAAAGGCTTGTGAAAGCCACATGTGAACCGTTCCCGGTTGCAATTGTGGATTAATATCCGCCCAGTTTACTTGTCCTGGTTGTAATTCCATAATCCCTGTAACGCCACTGATGGAGCGATAATAATCGTTTGCTTCATGGATTTTACTAGGATGTCCGATTCTAAAATTGGCTCCACCTAAATTATTTTGACCACTTACGGGGTACATTGTATAGGTGATGAAGTCCATTTTATCAGCCCTTCTTGGGTCTGAGTCGTAAGTCACATTAGTGAAGTTAGTCGTAATCCATTGTTTTGAATCCGTATATTTTCTCAATATTTCGGCTTGGTCATTTAAGAAGCTAGCTTGAGCATCTGCAGTGAATCGCTTGAAATCTAAAATCGTATGTGGACTTAACTTATCTTCAAAATAAACTTCGGTGTTAGGTAATACGATTTGTTCAAAGTTAGAATAACGTGTACTCCAGAAACTACCAACCCATTCCGTATTCAATTTTTCAATAGTCCCGTATTTGGCTTTAAGCCAAATTTGAAATGCCGTGCGAGCAGAAGGACTAAAATCCTCCGTAGACAAAGGCTCGTTGTCAATTTGCCAACCTATAATATTTTTGTTTTTACCGTATCTCTTTCCCAGTTCAGCTACTATTTTCGCTGTGAATTCACGGTATTTTTTATTGGTTACTGAAATGTTTGCTCTATTTCCGTGTTGTCTTCGGTTGCCCTTAGAATCAACTAGATATATTTCAGGGTATTTATCACCCATCCAAGCTGGTGGAGTAGGTGTAGGCGTGCAAAGAATCACTTTTAAACCTTCTTTTTCGGCTATTGATAAGGCATCATCAAGCCATTTAAAATCATATTTTCCCTCTTCAGGTTCCATATATGTCCATGCAAATTCGGCGAAATGGGTGAATTCAAAACCTAACTTTTTTATATTTTTTAAGTCACGACCCCATTGTTCTCTTGGCCATTGCTCAGGGTAATAATACACCCCAATTTGCATTAAATCAGCTTTATTGAAAAACCTCTGAGGATTGTTTTTTTCTTGAGAATGTGCATTCAACTGAAAACCGAATAAGGCTAAAAGTAAAAATATAAGTTTCGTTATTAAGGAATTATAATGAGTCATTACTTAATTGTTTTTGTTATTAGTTATTTAAAATTAAAAGTAAAAAATGTGCTGCCGACCAGCTAAAATTTTGCGCTTCTAATCCTTTTCCAGTTTTTGGATGATAATTTTCTCGAATAGACATTCCTTTTTCTAAAGCGCCTTCGGTGTTCTGAATAAGTTTACCCGTAAGTAAATCGACTTCTTTTTTATAACCATATTTTTCTAATCCATTGATACCAAAATAAACTTGATCTAACCAAATTGGACCTCTCCAATATCCGTCTTCTGGATTAAATTTTGGATTGTTAGCCGCCAAGGTTGGTAGCGGAACAAATGTGTTGAAAGTAATTGGATTTAATAAATTGTTTTTAATCGCATTCGCTTGTTCAGAAGTAGCAACCTCAGTCCAAAGTGGTAAAAAACCTTCGCACCCCATATCTTTAACGGATGTTTTTCCATCAATTGATGTGTCATAAAACCATCCAGTAGTAGCATCCCAAAATTGCGTCTGAATTTGTATTTTTAAAGTATTACTTTCAGATTTCCATTTTTTTTCTTCATCCGCTAGTTTTAAAACTTGTGCCATCTTAGCCAAATAATTTTTTTCAGCATATAAAAATGAGTTTAAATCGACACTTTCTTGGTCTAGCGAGTAAGCCTTTTCTCCATTTTTTAATATTTTACTATTATCAAAACGTACCGCGTTGTCCATGCCACTTTCCCATTTAGCTGCAATTACACTACCATCTGTAGAACCAAATTCGCAAAGGCCATCTTGATCATGATCACGTTCTTTGTACCACCAATCATGGTATTTTTTTAATTTTGGATACATTTCTTTAATGAAACTAACATCTTTATTTTGTTTGTAAATTTCCCAAACTGCCCAAGCTGCAAGTGGTGCTTTTGTATTTCTATAATTATTAGGCTCAATTGTCGTATCCCGATAAATACAATCTGGAATAAATCCGTTTGGTTCTTGATAATCAAACAAAGCACGCATTTGATTTTTAGCTAATTCAGGACTAAAGTGAGCTAATGCTGCAGCATGTTTCCAGCTATCCCACGCCCAAAAACCATGAAACCATTCGTAGTTATAGCTTGGAAATACACCTTCATGCTTTAATCCTTCTGCAGCAATTCTAGTGTTGTTTTGTAAAGTGAGGATTAATTTTGCTAGGAAAACAGAATAATCATCACCGTTATAAACCATTTTCTTTTTAGCTATTAATTGAGCTAATTCTTTTTCTTTGGCCTGTTGATTCGTACTTAAAACTGAATTGAAGGTACTTTTTGAAATTTTTATTTTTTCATTTTCCCAACTATACTGTGGAAAAATATACGATTGTGAAACTATGATTTCTTTTGTTTCATTAGGCTTTACTGTTATCAAATTTAATTTAGCACTATAGCCTTCATTCGTCGTTTCGATAACGGTGTTTTTGTCAAAAAACTGAATGTAACCAACAGCATTGCTTTTTGAAGAAATTAATTTTAGGGTTTGATTTTCTTTAGAAAACTGAATCGTATTTAGGTAAGTTTTAGAGTCAAAAACGGGATTTAAAGAAATTTTTTTTGATGAACGATTAGTAATACTTGTTTTTTGGATTGCCGTATTTCCCGAAAAGAATACCAACTGTTGTTTTACCTCAAGCAATTCATTTTGGAACAATTGTTCTAAATGACTGTTGTAACTATTTTGATTTACTAAAGATTTTTCCCAGTTGATTTCATCTTGTTTGTTGTCATTCAAAAGACGCAACGAAACAAAAGAAGAACTTAGCCAAACACCATTTTGTTCCGTCATTAAAAATGGCCCTGAAAATCCACCTTGAATGGATCCTGGTTCAAGAAACCCAAAACCAAACCAAGCACCTTTGTCTGAAAATGCCAATGACTTACGATCGGTCGCATTTTTTGGAAAACCTTTATAATTCAAGCTGTTTTTACTCAACTCCAAAATTGGAAATTTTGTTTGAGAAAAGGCATTTTGAAGTATCAAAAAGAATAAAAGAGTCGATATAAATTGTTTCATTTTAATATAATATTTGTTTCGATTATGCATTTTGAGATGAATCTCAGCTTTGCAGTAAAGTGGGTTTTTAAAAATGCATATTATTGCTATTCCTCTTTTAATCTATAAAAACCTTTCAAGTTGAACTTGTTTCAAGATTTGAGTTTTTAAGTTATTTAAAATTAATCTTTTAAATGTTATAAAAGAATAGTCCAACTCTTGAGTGGACTATTCTTTTTTTAGTACTAATTCTATGTGATGAGTTTAATTATTTTGTATTTCGGTTAAAGGAACTGGGTAGAAATTATTCTTTGCAGGATCAAAATTGGTGCGCCCAACAGCATCTAAAGCAGATTTTGTTTTTCCCCAACGACGTAAATCGTAAAAACGGAAATTCTCCAACGGGAATTCAATAATTCTTTCATGTTCAATTTGAGCTTTAACCGCATCATAGCTTGCACCTACCATATTTGGCATATCGGCTCTAGCTCTTACTTCATTAATAAATGGTATAGCTTCTGGAGAACGTTGTAATTCGTTTAAGGCTTCAGCTTTCATCAAAAGAACATTTGAGTATCTCATTAAAGGAACATTCATACCCAAAAATTCAGTATCCATTTGTTCTTGAGTAGGAGGTAAGTACTTGCGGAAAACAGGTTTGTCTGTAGTTCCGAATTTGTCATCATACGTTTGACCAAAAATCCTTGGATTTGCAGGGTCATTAAAATAGGGATCTTTAAAGAAAATGTTACTGTAAAGACGAGAATCGTAATTTCCTGTTGAAGCTATTTTTCCTTCTTTTTTAAATTCATTCATCAACATATCTGTAGGTAGAATTTCATCCCAACCACCTAATTCACTTGCACCCATCCAGAAATGAAGAGCAGTACGGTAGAAAGCACCATTAGAGGTGTTTTCACTAAATTGAAGTTCAAAAATAGATTCTTTTGAGTTTTTGTTAGTTCCATTAAACATACTAACGTAATCTTTTACCAGTTCATAACCTTGTACTTTATCAAAGGCAGCAAGGGATTCAGTAAGGTAAGTTTGTTTCTGAGCTGTTTCTTCATATGCTCTAGTTAAATATGCAAATCCAAGATAACTGTTAGCTGCACCACTAGTTGCACGCCCTGCTTTTTCTGCTGGTTGAGTAGCTGGAAGCACTTGGGCAGCAGCTTTTAATTCACTTATGATAAAATCCCAAGCTTCTGTACGTTCTGAAAGAGGAGCATCTATTTGGCTTTGATCAGTAATATATTTGTTTCTGATTTTTATTTTTTCCCAGTTAAGAATTAACTTTAAATGGTAATAAGCTCTTAAAAATTGTGCTTCTGCAATTATTTGATTTTTGTCTACATCAGTAATTGCAGATGATGGCATTTGTCCAACCTTGGTAATAACTTGATTAGCATTACTAATACCACGATAATTAAGTGTCCAATAACTTGTAAATTGACTATTGCCATTGGTGTACGTAAAATCAGCAAGTTCTACCCAATTTTGATAATTAAGGGCATCGCTTCCTAGTTTACAAATGTCTTCGCGATATGCTTCTACAGGCCATTTTACCTCAGTGAATGCATATTCGTCGACAGCTCCTTCAAGTAAGGCATAAGTTGCAGAAAGACCTGCTTCGGCATCTGATTTGTTTCTCCAGAATGTTGAAGAGTCAAGTTGATCCGGTGATTCTTGATCTAGGAAATCATCACTATTGCATCCTGCGAGTGTTAATAAGCCTAAAACAGTAAAAAAATTGAATATCTTTTTCATGATTGTTTCTTTATAAATTTCTTAAAATACGTATTGTACGCCCAAAATGAATGATCTTGTGAATGGATACACGAAACGGTCTACACCAGTATCTAGTAAAGTGTTTCTTGAAAATTCTGGATCAGTACCTGAATAATTGGTAATGGTAAATAGATTTTCAGCAGTTACATAAAATCTCAGTTTGTCTATTTTGGTTGCATCTAACAGTTGTTTAGGTAAAGTATATCCAATTTGTAATTGACGCATACGAACGAAATTTCCATTTTCAAGAAAACGATCAGATTCTCTACTGTTTCCATTAGGATCCCCAAGTACAGCACGAGGAGTGTCACTGTGGTTTTCTGGTGTCCACGAATTAAGGGTAGTAGCCAGCATATTTGTTCCTGAACTCATAGATTCGTAGAAATACCTGTTTCCGTTGTATAATTTATTTCCCCATCCACTTCCTATTAAAGCGCTAAAATCAAAGCCTTTGTAACTAGCACCTAGAATTAAGTTGGCTTCTAGTTTTGGCAAACCTGTACCGGTGTATTCTTTATCTTTTTCATCAATTACTCCGTCATTATTTAAATCTTTGAATTTAACATCACCTGGCTTAGCATTTGGCTGAATTAAAGTACCATTATTGGTATAACTATCTACTTCGGCCATAGATTGAAAAATTCCATCAGTTCGGTATAGGTAAAAGGCACTAATTGGTGTGCCAACTCGTGCTTGAGTAGGGAAATGCTCATCACCATATTTTAGACCTTCTCCATAAATAGCTTGATCTGCATTGGCAAGAGATTCTACATTATTGTGAAGGGTACTAAAATTTAAGCCTACATTATATTTGAAATCATTAACCTGATCAGCATAATTAATTTCGAATTCAAATCCGCTGTTACTCACTTTACCAACATTAAGAATAGGATCATCAATTCCTGCAGAAGGAGCTAATTTTTTTGTGATTAACAAATTGTCAGTAACATTATGATAGTAATTCATAGAACCACTAATTTTCCCGTTTTTAAGAACATAATCAATTCCAATGTTTTTAGAATCTGTCGTTTCCCATTGTAGTTTTCTGTTTTCTAATGTAGTTGCAATACTACCTGGCCATGGATTACTTCCAGTTCCTTGTACATAACCTGAGTTTAACGAATTTCCAGAATGAATTAATGAACTAGAAGCATAGTATCCTAATGCTGCTTCATTACCTAATTGTCCCCAACTCGCACGTAATTTTAATTTAGACACAAGAAAATCTTCTGGGAAGAAATCTTCTTTATCAATTTTCCAACCTAAAGCAACCGATGGGAATGCTCCCCAACGAGTGTCTTTTCCGAATTTAGATGAACCGTCATAACGTACCGTAGCTTGAGCCAAATAACGATCTTTGTAAGAATAATTAATACGGCTGAAATAAGAAAGTCGATTGTATTGGTATTTAGATCCATCAGCTGAATAAGTTCCTCCTTTTCCTGCTCCAATGGTTTGGAAACTAGGATCTAAAAAACCTGCGGGATGCTCTATAGACACGAGTTGTCCATTTTCTACAGTATGATCCGTTGTTTTACCTTCTACTGTAATATCATTCCAGTTAGAAGAGGAAGGGTTCATGGTAGTACCTAATAAAAAGTCAAAAGAGTGATTTCCAAAAGTTTTAGCTGCCGTTATAGTATTTTCCCAAATCTGTTGATCCAAGAAAGTTCTTTGCTCCCTTTGCACTGTGTATTTTTCAGGAGATTGTACGTTTGCGATAAATGGAGGATTGTGCCATGTTTGTTGTGAGTTTAGCTCATGGTAAGAATAAGCAGTTTTAAACTTTAGCCAAGAGGTGATATTAGCAGTTATTGATATATTAGCTGTTAAATCTTGTCCTCTCGTATCACCACTTCTATAATGCTCATCTGCAACTGGATTTGTATTAAAAGGTAAGCCGTCTTTATTTGTTAAGCCATAACCATAAGGTTCATTTGGGTCTAAAACAGGGACTAAAGGCGAAATAGCATAAACTTCTTTTAACTGAAAATTGGGTTGTTCGTTTTTCGTTGAGACATACGCTAATTTAGTATCAACATCAAAAATTGATTTTTTGAAACTAACTCTTGCACTTGCATTTCTTTGATCAAAATTGTTGTCAATTACAATTCCTTTTTCTGAGGATAAGTTTCCATAAAGAGCAAACTTAACCACACCTTGACGACCTTGAACACCTAAGCCATAATTTTGTGCTAATCCAGAACGGAAAACCTGATCTTGCCAATCTGTATTATTTTCTATCGGATTAGTAATGTATGCAGGTAATGCAACTGGAGTATTAGCATATTTATTGTATTCATCATACATTCTTTTATGAACGGTTTGATAGCCTTGGGAATCTAATAAATCTAATGTTTTGGCTGTTGTTGTACTTTTTACAAAAGAAGTAAAATCAACTTTCATTCCTTCTTTTTGCCCCGATTTTGTTGTAACAATGATTACACCGTTTGCGGCTACAGATCCATAAATTGCTGCTGCAGCACCATCTTTAAGAACCTCCATTGATTCGATATTTGTAGGATTGACTGAATTTATATCTCCTTGAAAACCATCTATAATGTATAATGGGTTTGTATTTCCAAAAGTATTAATTCCTCTAATCTTAACATTTACTGTGGCACCAGCAGTTCCTCCTGTTTTTTGAACATTTACTCCTGGTACTAAACCTTGAAGTGCTTCTGCAGCATTATTGGTTCCTCGAGCTTCCAAGCTTTCTTTTTTTATAGTAGAAATTGCTCCGGTAACATTTCCTTTTTTGATGGTTCCATAACCAATAACAACCACTTCGTCTAACTTGTTATTTTCTTCTTGAAGTACAACGTTTAATTCTTTGCTATTTTGCACAGGAACCTTTAGTGTGTTAAATCCAATATAGGTAAAAGTTAAAGTAGGATTTTTTATATCAGAAGGAATTTGTAATGTAAATTTTCCGTTTTCATCACTATTTGTTCCAATAGTAGTTGCATCTAAAGTTACATTTACTCCAGGTAGTAAAATGCCTTTACTATCCGTTATTTTTCCTGAAATGGTTTTTTGCAATTGACTATTTTGTGCAAAATTGATGTTTGGTAGCCAGAGGCATAACAGGAAGAGGACAAAATTGTGCCTCCTAATCAATGAGGTTGTTTTTTTCATTTGTTAATGGTTTTAGTTAATTTTAGATTCTCTTTTTTTAGGTATTCTTTTTTTAAAAATGGCATACGAAATCCTGTTTACATTATGTAAAGCATTTTTTTTCGTAAAAAACATTATGAATTATAAATCGAATTTGATTCCCTGAGCTAGGGGCAAACTTGTAGTGTAATTAATTGTATTGGTTTGACGACGCATATAGACTTTCCAAGCATCAGAACCGGATTCTCTGCCTCCACCAGTTTCTTTTTCTCCTCCAAAAGCTCCACCAATTTCAGCTCCAGAAGTTCCGATATTTACATTGGCAATGCCGCAATCAGAACCCGTGACAGATAAAAATCTTTCGGCTTCACGTAGATTGTTGGTCATAATGGCAGATGATAATCCTTGTGCTACTCCGTTTTGAACATCGATTGCATTTTCGATAGTTCCAGAATATTTGATCAAATATAAAACTGGGGCAAAAGTTTCATGTTGAACAATTTCAAAGGAGTTATCTGCTTCAGCAATTGCAGGTTTTACATAGCATCCGCTTTCATAACCTTCGCCAGAAAGCACATCACCTTCAACAAGAATTTTACCGCCTTCTTCAATCACTTTTGTCAAAGCATTATTATAAAATTCAACAGCCTGTTTATCAATTAACGGTCCAACGTGATTTTTCTCGTCTAATGGATTTCCAATTCTCAATTGTCCGTAAGCCGATACAACGGCATCTTTTACTTTATCATAAATACTTTCGTGAATAATCAAACGACGAGTAGAAGTACAACGTTGACCAGCCGTACCAACAGCTCCAAAAACAGCTCCGATAACGGTCATTTTAATATCAGCATCTGGCGTTACAATAATCGCATTGTTTCCGCCTAACTCCAACAACGATCTTCCTAAACGGCCAGCCACAGTTTGAGCAACAATTTTACCCATACGTGTAGAACCGGTTGCTGAAATTAGGGGTACACGAACATCGCTACTTAATAATGCTCCTATTTTGTAATCACCATTGACTAGACAAGAAATTCCTTCAGGAAGGTTGTTTTCTTTTATAACTTCGGCAATGATATTTTGACAGGCAATACCACAAAGAGGTGTTTTTTCAGAGGGTTTCCAAACACAAACATCTCCACAAATCCAAGCCAATGCTGTATTCCAAGCCCAAACTGCTACGGGAAAATTAAAGGCAGAAATAATTCCGACAACACCCAACGAATGGTATTGCTCATACATTCTATGTCCTGGACGCTCAGAGTGCATCGTTAATCCGTGTAACTGACGTGAAAGGCCCACAGCAAAATCGCAGATGTCAATCATCTCTTGGACTTCGCCATATCCTTCTTGCAATGATTTCCCCATTTCATAAGAAACCAATTTCCCTAAGGCTTCTTTGTTTTGACGCAATTTATCTCCAAACTGACGCACAATTTCACCACGTTGTGGAGCTGGCATCAATCGAAATGTTTTGAATGCAGCTGTAGCTGAACTTATTACTTTTTCATAATCTTCAGTAGTAGAAGTTTTTACTTTTGCAATTAATTGCCCATCTACAGGTGAATAACTTTCAAGGATTTCACCATTTGAAAAATTATTTACACCTGTTGAAGTTCCATCATTAATTTCCTTTATTCCCAATTGAGATAAAGCTTCTTTAATTCCAAATTGTAATGCTATTGATGTCATTGTACTAGTCTCTTATTTTGATGTGGTTGCGTCGTGTTTAAAATGATATTTTTCTTTGGTGGTTTTATTAAATGCTTTGTAGTTTTACATCAGTGCTTTCAAAAATTTTATCAGCAGAGGAAGTTATAAAACCTTGATACAACTCCCCATTTGACATAGTATAACGAAGAGCAAATTCATAATAACAAGAGGGAATTTGTAAAGATCCTTCTTTAAAATCAACCATATGTAAATCGGCCAATGTGCTTGATTGCTCTAGTAATTGCTCAGGAGTTCCTTTGATTTTTCCTCCAGAAGCATTTAGTTTCCAACCACTATCTTCTAAGAAAGCATTTAAGTCTTGTAGGGTATCAAAATCTTTTAAAGCATTGACGTTTATGGTAAAATGGTTAGCACGGAATCCATAAATATACATCCAAGCGGCATATTCAGATTCTTCTAGTAATTGGTTGTAAATTTCTTGAGAATTTGACTCCCAAACACTACCGCAAATCACCAATTCAGGATTGCTAAAAGTAGATTGATCACAATTATCTAAAATGGTGTTTACGGTTTCTTGTAATTTTTGAGAACATTTTTCTAACTCTAATTCGGATATAAAAATTCGTGGAGCATTTATATCGGTAGTATGTTCATAATGCTTGGCAAATAATTTTTTTGATTCAAAAACATATTCTCCTTTTTCTTCATAGCCAAGTTCTAGAAAAAGTCTTTCTAAAACACTAATATTTACACGCGAATCATTAAATGTTCGAATAGCTATATGATCATTTTTTATTTCTTCACCTTTTCGCTCTAATAGATCGTGAATTTTTTTTGCAGATGGAGTAATTTCAGCATATTGCTCCCACAATTTTGACAGTAATTTAGTTGTATTCATTTTTAACGTATTTAGTATGATATTAAAGGCATTCTTCTTGATAATTCTTTTTCAATAATACTTTCACCAAAACTTCTTTTTTAAAATAATGTGCTGTGGATATGACATTTTCACAAATCCAAAATACATTAGAACAGAAAGCAAAAAATTAGACGTTTTAACGACTGTTGTTGATTTTTTGATCTTCGTAATAATTTATTTGCTAGTTAAATTATTATTCAATTTTAATTTTAAGTTTTGGGCTCACAAATATTAAATTATTTCAAGATAAAGCATCAAAAAGAAACTTTACTTGACCTTTACATCCTTAAACAAAACCATTGTAGATAGTGGTTTTAACAAAGAATTATCCATGTCAACACTGCATTTTTAATGGGATGGAGATTAAATAATAAAAAACAGTTTTTTTCATTATTACATTCTGATCAAAATGAAAATTCAATCATAGAAAAAATAAAAGTGTATTTTAAAGTAAGAATATATTGTTGATTGGTTTGATATAAGAATACCAATTATGAAGTTATTGGTAAGAAATGGAGTGAAACTTTACACTAAAAAAAAAACTACACAACGCTAATTGTATCTTAACACCTAATAAAATGCATCAACAGCATAAAATAAAAAGCAGCACTTATAAAGCAAAAAACAGTTCCAAAATTAATTTCGAAACTGTTTACTGATTTTTCATTATTAGTCTTATGAATGGTATTTATTATGAAAGACTAGGGATAATACTCGAAGATGTCCAAAAAAGGATAATAGCCTAAATGTTTTCAAGATAAATAACTAGGTTGTCTTTGTTTTCTAATCCTAATTTTTTTCTTAGTCTATGCCTTCCAATTTCTACTGAATTAGCAGAGATATTATTAATATTTGCTATTTCCTTAGAGCTAAGTTTTAGTTTAACCTGTACCGCCAACTGAATGTCTTTATCCGTTAAATTAGGATGTTTTTCTTTAATTCTAAATAAAAAATCACTTTGTAGAGTTTCTATGTTTGAGTGAAATTGTTGAATATCTTCATTTAAATCAAATTTAAAAGTGTAATCGTTTATAAGCGCATTGATGTCTTGTTTAAGTACGCTTAAATCGGTAAATTTTAAATTTTTTAAAGATTTTGTCAGATCCTTATAAATATTAGTTCTTTGAGAAATGAACAAAGCTAAATTTGTAAGTTCTTTAGTTCTAAAATCCAATCTGCGTTCTAAATTCTCCTGCAATAGAAATTGTGATTTTAATTTTTCCTTCGAAAGTTGATGATTTTTTAGATAAATAGCTTTTTTCTTTTTTATATTATTCCATAACGAAGCTATTACTAGAATTCCTATGATTGCCAATAGTAAAGAGCCAATCAATAAGGATTTTCTCTTCTGTGATTCCAACTGGTGTTGTTGTTCTAATAACTTGATTTCAGATTCGCGTCGTTCAGCCTCATATAAAATCCGCATTTCAGCCAACTTTTCACTTTTTTTGCTTGTGAAAACTTCAGCGTTACTATTAGTATATTTCCTGTAAAAATGGAAAGCCTGCTTATAATTATTTAATGCTAAATAATAATCGGACATAATTTTATCATTCTCTAAAAGTAGTTCCTTTTTGTTACCCAATACCTTAATAATATTCCTAGATTCTTCTAACAATAAATAACATTCTTCATAATTTTTAAGTTTTAAGTGTACTATGGCAAGTTCATGAAGAATATAAACCTTTTTATAGTCATATTTAATTTGACTCTCAATAACCAGTGCAGACTCTAAGAATTTTTTGGCCAAATTGAGTTCATTAATTTTGCGATAGCAAATGCCCATATTTTTCATAGTTTCTGCAATCCTATCCATATTATTAGAATCTTCTATGAGCTTTAAAGATTTTTTAAAAAAAAATAATGCCAAATTATAATCGCCTTTGCCATCATGAATTATTCCAATACTGTTATAACTGTATGCAATTCGTTGCTTGTCGCCTATTTTTTCATGTATGATTAAAGCTTGGTTATGATAATCTAATGCTTTTTCATAATACCCAATGTCATAGTACAACCAGCCAAGTGTGCGTAAGGTAAAGGCGAGATCATAATCATTTCCGATGGCTTTTCGTATTTCTAAGGATTGTAATCCGTATTTTAAAGCTTTGTCATAGATATTATTAAACAAATAACCCTGACACAAATTTATTAGTGCTAGCCCTTCTTGGTCTTTATTTTTAAACTCAATTGATAAACGTAAAGCTTCCGAGCCATATTTCAAAGTTTTATTAGGATCGGTGGTCCAGTATATCTCGGCAATTCTATTTAATAAAGACATTTTCTTTTCTCCTTTAGATGTCGGCAAGATTGTTAACAAACTGTCTAGTTCAACCTGTGAATCACTTGGATTTTCATCCCATATATTTTTCTGAGAGTGGGCTGTAAAACAGATGAATATAAAACTAATAAGTAGGAGATGGGCGATTTTTTTCATTACAAAAAATTTTAAAGACAAAGAAATACCTTTATTATGAAGCTTTTTAAGTCTTCAAATATCATCAATATTTATGTATTTATGTTGAGTTTTGTCTACTTAAAATAAGTTGAAAACTAGATGGTAATATTGTGGTGATCATTATTATTGCAATGTGATTTCATAAGAAATTCATTTACAGATGTTTTTTCTAGTAATGATGTGGGTAAAATTTATAAAATTTCGTAGGTCTAACGATTAATTTTTAAATCTTTTGCGATTGTACTTTAAACTTTACAACAAGAAGTAAAGGGCAACTAAAACTGTAACTAAAAATAAAAAGCCTTGTAAATCATTTGATTACAAGGCTTTTTGTGGAATCGCCGGTTCTTGAACTTTCTATATTTTAATTTGTAATTAATAAATATTTAGGGCTATAATTGCCTGATAAACATATAAATATTTATATTTGTGTCGCAATTTAATTATATCGAATTATAACAAAAACGGCAACTAAAACGGCAACTGTAAATTTTTTGACCAAAAAACGGCAACGAAAACGGCAACGTTATTTTGTCCTAAATTCCACAAATATGAAGTACACTTTTAAACTCAAAGAACCCAATTCAGAGAAAGAAACTTTAATTTTATTCACTTGTAATTTTAAGGATGAGACGAATCAAAAATTCGTTTATTCAACTGGAGAAACGATACTTCCAAAACATTGGGACAAGGAAAATAAGTTTCCGTATGTTTCAGGTAGTAAAAAAGGAAAAACAGCCGAAACAATCAAACAGCAATTAAACCGCTATTCTGATTTACTTATTGAAACGGCCAGTCTTTATAAAAGAATTGGAGAAACTTTGACTTCAACAGCTTTGAAAAAAGTATTCGACGAGGAATTTAAAAAGACCGTATCCGGCAAGAATGTTTTTTTCGATGCTTTTGATGAGTTTATGGCAGAAAAGAAAAAAGCGCAAGTATGGGCTAAAGCTACAGTATTGAGGTATGACAATATAAAAAATATACTTGAAAACTTTGAGAAAGCCAAAAAGTACAAACTTACATACAGTCGGATAAACAAAACGTTTCACAATGAGTTTACAGATTATTGTATGGGCGATTTGAAGCACATTAATAATACCTATGCAAGAAACTTAACCTTGTTCAAGTCCTTTATGTATTGGTCTTTTGAAAAGAAATATACTTTCAATAATGCATTTATAGGATTTAAGAAAGTTCCAAAAGTTATCACTAATCAAATTGCGCTCACTATTGACGATCTAAATAAATTGATGCAACACAAATTCACAACAGAAAGTTTGGAGCGTGTGAGAGATGTTTTTGTGTTTGCCTGTGTTACCGGTATGCGTTTTGGGGAATTGTCTTTAATTTCAAAAAGCAACGTTTCGGATCAAAACATCACTCTTAAAGAGGACAAAGACGAAACAAAGGAGGCTAGGGAAATCCCATTGACAAGCTTATCGAGATATATTTTATTGAAATATGATTATAAATTACCTCTTATTGCGAACCAAAAGCAAAACAAGTATATCAAAGATTGTTTTCAAGAAATGGAATATACTCACAAGGTGCAAAAAGTGACTACCAAAGGCAAGGAGAACATTAAGGAAGATATCTTTTTTTATGACCGCATTTCGACCCATACGGCAAGGAGAACCTTTATAACCATGATGAAAAGACAAGGAAAATCCGACAAACTTATTGCTTCAATAACTGGCCATAATGATATGAAAACCCTAAATCAGTACTATCAGGTTAACGATGACGAGAAAAAAGAAGCTATGGACGAAGTATTTAGTATTGAAATTCCGTTAAAAAAAATAGTGTAAATCGACAATTGCTAGGCAAATAATCATAAATTAAAATCATAAATTTCAGGTATATGCAAATAGGAAATTCACCATATTCAAATTCGTCGGATAGTTTCCGCAATAAAACACTACAAGAGTATAAAAATGATTATCCGGAATTACTTGATTATTATAAGACTCTAAATGAAGATAACGACGAAATTAATTTTGTAAAAAGCGAGATAAAACTGATAAAAGAATATATAAAACCAGTGGTGAAGAACCAAAAAACAGTAACTGAACAGCAATGCGGTTTCGATTTGGACATTGAAATGATTAAACCAAGATTATCAAGTTATTTTAAAATGATTTCATTTTTAGAATCTAAAAAAACAGAAATTATACACCTCGAATCCACTATTCCCGACAGGGAACAAAAAGAAAGTACAATTTCACAATCTGAAAACGGTTTTACAATTTCATTAAGGCATATTGCATTAAAAGCCTATTATGAGGGAAAGCACATAACGGAGCAAAATGCGAGTGAATTCCTTGTCAGATCTGAATTTACTTCGCATAAAAAGCTCTATCAATACTATACCTTTTATGCTACTAACATTGACAGAAAAGCTAACCCCCAGAGTAAAACCAAACTTAAAAATAAGATTAAATTATTTAAAGAAGTTACAAGCTTGCTTCCCGAGGATAAAAGAGGCAAAGCTATTGACGAGACCAAAATTTTAGAGGGCTTTATACCTCTTTATTAAAATAATAACCGGTTATAACCGGTTCGCACTATTGGGTTGGTCATAATCTTTGTTAAACATTTAAAAACAAAGTTATGATCAATCCATTTGAATTATTAGAAGCCCGCTTACTGAATATCGAAACATTACTAATCGATATTAAGCACCCACTCCAAATTACAGAGACAAAACTTAATTCTGTAAAAGAACTATCCGTTTACGCCGGAGTTTCAGAACTGACCATTAGAAATTGGATTAAAGAGGGAAAAATCGAAGCTAAAAGAATTGGTCGAAGAATCCTAATCGACCAACATCAATTCAAAAAAGGCCTTTCAGAAGTGAAATCTTTAAAATATAAAAGATAAAGGGCCATGGAAACTACTAACTCCCAAAGCCCCAATAATTTATCTTTAACTCCACAAGTCAAAGATAATGATTTTACAAACACGAAACTAAACCCCGTGTTTGATGACCTCAACGACCCTAAAACTTACTTATCCCACTTACAGGAACTGACAAAAAAAAGCGTAGCACAAAGCCTTGCAACTACCCAAGTAGGTATTAAGGATATTAAAGCGGAGGAGGAACGGAATTTAGCCATAGAATCGGGAGAAATCAAAGGACTGTTTATTGTAAAACCTGCAAACAGTTGGATTGAACTAGCTAAAACACGACCTATTCCCAAGATGCTTTTTGGTGAATTTTGGTTTGAGGGAGAACTATGTATTTTGTTTGCCGACACCAACTTAGGCAAGTCAATTTTAGCCGTGCAAATTGGTGACAGCATAAGCACTGGCAAAGAGATACAGGGCTTTAAACTGGAGGCAACAAAGCAACCGATTTTATATTTTGATTTTGAACTTTCGGACAAACAATTTGAAAACCGATACTCTTCAAATTTCGATAGTCATTACAAATGGGACGATAATTTTATACGGATTGAAATAGACCCCGACGCTAGTATTCCCGAAAATCAAACCTTTGAAGATTACCTCAACCATTCACTGGAACGAAGCATTAAAGAAACTGGAGCAAAAGTTTTAATCATTGATAACCTTACTTACCTAAAAAATGAAAATGAAAAAGCTAAAGATGCTTTGCCATTAATGAAGCATTTGAAAGCGTTAAAAAGCAAGTACGGACTTTCAATTTTAGCACTTGCGCATACTCCCAAAAGAGATTTATCAAAGCCGATAACCCGAAATGATTTACAAGGAAGCAAGATGCTAATAAACTTCTGTGATAGTTCCTTTTCCATAGGAGAAAGCAATACTGACAAAAGTTTACGATACTTGAAGCAGATTAAGCAGCGCAATACAGAACAGATTTATGATGCTGAGAACGTATGCGTTTGTAAAATTGATAAGCCTTTTAATTTTCTAGAATTTGAATTAATTGATTTTGGAACGGAGAGGGAACACCTCAAACAAGTTAACGAAAACGAAAAAAAGGAACTTGAAAGTAATGTCAAAGATTTGATGCAAGCGGAACCAACCTTATCTGCTTATGGCATTGCCAAAAGGCTTTGTACAGACGAAAATAAGTTTCAAAGTTTCAAAGTAAAAGTTAATCGAATTGTAAACAGGAATAGTAACAATAGTAACACTTAGTAACAGGTGTTACTAAGTGTTACTATTGTTACTAAAAAAGGTAAACAATGAATGAATACCGATACAGTTTAGAAAAAGGCAGTAAAAAGTTCCATTGCCCTAGTTGCGGAAAAAAAAATGAGTTCGTTCGCTACATTGATAAAGAAACAGGCGAATACTTGCCCGAACAGTATGGACGTTGTGAACGTGTAGATAACTGTAAATACCACCTAAATCCTTCCTCAGATGGATATGCAAAAGCAATATGGAAACAAGAACGAGGTTATCTTTCTGAACTACCATACAACTGGAAGTCATCTCGAAAAAAGATAACACCAACATCTCCTGCTCCGGTATTTTTTGACTTTGAAACCTTCAAACAAACGTTGCAATCCGAACGCTATGAGAAGAACACATTTATACAAAATCTACTTCACAGGGTACAATTCCCTTTTGAAGTTGATGATGTTACAGAGGTCATACAGCTGTACCGATTGGGAACAGTTGCAAATGGCTACAGAGCAGGCGCAATTACTTTTCCTTTTATTGATATAAACGGTAATGCAAGGGCAATTCAAGTAAAACAATTTGACGAACAGAACCACACCACAAGCACAGATTTTTTACATTCAATAATTAAAAAGCATTACACCCAAAACAACAAACCTTTGCCCGAATGGCTGGAAGCATACATAAAGCAGGAGAAAATAATTTCCTGTTTATTTGGCGAACAGATTTTAAAGATGTACCCAAACAATCCCGTTGTTTTGTTTGAATCCCCGAAAACAGCAGTTTACTGTACTTTGTATTTCGGATTACCCGAAACACCTGAGGATTTAATTTTTCTCGCTGTCTACAACAAAAGTAGTTTTTCATTTGATAAATTAAAAGTATTGCAAGGTCGTGTTGTTTATGTGTTTCCTGACCTTTCAAAAGATGGCAATACCTTCAAAGAATGGAAAACCAAAGCCAAAGAATACGAAAGCCGTCTACCTGGAACACGTTTTATATTTTCAGATTTATTAGAACTGTTGGCTCCTGAAGCGGATAAAACTAAAGGCAGTGATCTAGCGGACTATTTGATAAAATTGGATTGGCGAGAATTCAGAAAAAAGGATATTCAGGAACCATCGCCGGAGCCCGAAATAGCTGAACTACAAACAATACCTTATACCGAAATATTTCCAGAAAAGAATGATGAAGAATTTTCATGGGGAAGCCACGAAGCACACCGAATGGTGCAGGAGCGAAAAATACAAGCACTGGAAATCAAAGGATTAAATATTACAAAAGAGGAGTCTTATAACGCAATTCAACATTATATTGATACCGGTACAGATACCTATACGATACAATAAAACTTAAAACTATTTAGCCATGTCAAAAGAAACCATTCAAGAAGCAATCGGTAAATTCATTTACAATGAGCGCAAAAAACAGAAGTTAAGCCTAACTGCATTATCCATAAAAGTGTATAAAAACAAATGTTCGGCAACACGAATCGGAAATATTGAAAAAGGAATTACAAGGGACTGTTCCATAAATACCATTTCAGAAATATTTTCTGCATTAGGCTATGACTTGAGAGAAATTTTTAAAGAATAATCTAATGAAAATTCCTTGAAGTATAACGTACAGTACTAAACTAATGCATGAAATATAGAGTATTATACAAAATAGATTTAAAAGACCTTTATATAATAAATGAAGAAAAGCAAAATCACCTTTCCAAAATTAGCAACTGATTATTAACTGATAATTATTAGGGGAAATCCTGAAGTATTTCGAATGTTACAGGAACGAAAGAGTAAATGATCAGAATTGACTAATGAGGAATTATATAAAGAAATACTATATTTTATTGATAACAATACAGTTATTTATAGGGTATCATAAAAAAATAAACGTTTTATTTTGCTTTGTTTTTTTCGAATTAATCTGAAAGTTTTAAAACCAAATAAATAAAAATTATTTACTCAAAATTTTGTCCCCTACTTACCTCAAAAAAAAAACCACTATTTTTCTTTTTTCTTTGTTCGTTTACTGTTTTCCTCATATTTCTTTCCATTGCTTTTTTGTATGTTTGTTGGAATTGGTTTTGCAGGAACAATTAACGTAAATCAATCCCTAAAGTGAGAACTTTGTTTTTTTGTTTTGAGAAGTAATTAATTTCATTAATTAAAGAGAACAATTATATTATTTAAAGAGTATTGAAAATAAAAATTAAAATAAGAAAAGTAAACAAACAGAATGGCAATTAAAAAATCTGAATTATATAGCTCACTTTGGGCAAGTTGTGACAAATTAAGAGGTTCTATGGAACCAAGTCAATACAAAGATTACGTCTTGGTTTTATTATTTGTGAAGTATGTAAGCGATAAATATTCAAATGATCCAAATGCGTTAATATTTATTCCAGAGGGTGGTAGTTTCAAAGATATGCAAGACCTGAAAGGGAAAAAGGGTATTGGAGAAAAAATGGATATGGCAATAACCAAACTGGCCAAAGAAAATGATTTAGTTAACGTAATTGATGTTATCAGTTTTCAGGACGAAGAAAAGTTAGGAAAAGGAAAAGAAATGATTGATAAGCTAACAGGGCTTATTACTATTTTCGAAAATCCTGCTTTAGACTTTAGCAAGAACAGAGCAGAAGGCGATGATATATTGGGAGATGCTTACGAATACCTAATGCGACACTTTGCATCTGAAAGTGGAAAAAGCAAAGGTGAATTTTATACTCCTGCAGAAGTTAGCCGTGTATTAGCCAAAGTAATAGAAGTAAACAAAGGAAATAAGGAAAGACAAACTGTTTACGATCCAACATGTGGTTCGGGTTCCTTATTGCTGAAGGTAGCCGACGAAGCCGAAAATAAAGTCAACTTATACGGACAAGAAAAAGAAACAGCAAATGCTTCTTTGGCGCGTATGAATATGATTTTGCACAACAACCCGGAAGCAGTTATCGAAAAAGGGCAAAGCACACTTTCCAATCCGTTGCATAAAAACGAGTTGGGTGATTTAAAAACATTTGATTACATAGTCGCGAATCCACCTTTTTCTTCCAAAAACTGGACTGATGGATTTGACCCGGTAAATGACATTTATAACCGTTTTGAAGAAGGGAAAATTCCTCCAACAAAAAATGGTGATTATGCGTTCCTATTACACATCGTAAAATCATTAAAAAGCACGGGAAAAGCAGCTTGTATTTTACCACACGGCGTTTTGTTTCGTGGTAATGTAGAAGCCGAAATTAGAAAAAGCTTAATTCAAAAAGGTTACATCAAGGGCATCATTGGATTACCTGCCAATCTGTTTTATGGAACAGGTATTAAAGCCTGTGTGATTGTAATTGATATGGAAAATGCCGAAAACAAAAAAGATCTTTCCGATGATGAAAAGGGAATATTTATGATAGATGCCAGTAAAGGTTTTATCAAAGACGGTAACAAGAACCGTTTAAGAGAGCAAGACATTCATAAAATAACAGATGTTTTTAACAAACAAACTGAAATACCAAAATTTAGTCGTTTGGTGAGCATTACCGAAATTAGCGACCCGAAAAACGATTTCAACTTAAATATTCCAAGATACATTGACAATCAAGAAGTAGAAGACATTCAAGATATTGAAGCTCATTTATTAGGAGGAATACCAAATGAGGATATCGAAGCTTTAAAACAATATTGGGAAGTCTATCCTTCACTTAAAAAGGAATTGTTTACACCCAACAAAAGACCAAACTACAGCAACCTTAAAATTGCCAAAGAAGATGTCAAACAAACCATTTTTAATCATCCAGAATTTGTTTTGTTCAGCAAAGAAATGGACAAGTTGTTTTACGATTGGAAAAACCAAAACACCATTTTCCTAAAGCAATTATCGGCGGGTATCAAACCAAAAAAAGTAGTTCATACCATTTCCGAAGCGATACTATCTGATTATACAAGTAAAGCTTTGATGGATAAATATGATATCTATCAACACGTGATGAACTATTGGAATGAAACAATGCAAGATGATACCTATCTGATTGCTGTTGACGGTTGGAAAGCAGAACCTTTCCGAATATTAGTTAAAAACAAAGCGGGTGTAGAGACCGATAAAGGTTGGGACTGTGACTTGGTGCCAAAAGGACTAGTTATTGACCGTTATTTTATGCCTGAAAAAACAGCACTTCAAAAACTAGAAGCCGAGAAGGAAACTTTAGCAGCTGCGCAAACAGAGCTTGAGGAAGAACACGATACAGAAGAAGGCATTTTTTCAGATTTTGATAAAATTAACAAAGGAACGGTTCAAAAACGATTAAAAGCTATTGACACACCAAAACTAAAAGCAGAAAATACCGAAGAAATTACCGTGTTAAAAACCTATTTAAAATTAATTGAAGACCAAGCAGTACTAACCAAAAAAATTAAAGACGCTACTGCCAAATTAGATAAAAAAGTATTAGCCAAATACAAAATACTAACCATTGATGAAATTAAACATTTAGTTGTTGATGATAAATGGATGTTAAGTATTGAAAAAAGTGTAAAATCCGAAATGGAACGCATAAGCCAGCGCCTTACAGGACGCATAAAGGAATTAGCAGAACTATACGAAACACCTCTACCCAAACAAACCAAGGATGTTACCGATTTAGAAAACAAAGTGATTGCTCACCTTCAAAAAATGGGATTTGTATGGAAGTAAGAGCAGGTTATAAAAAGTCAGAACTTGGTTTAATACCTGACAATTGGGAGGTTAAGGAATTGGGGAGTATTGGTGAAGTGAAAATGTGCAGAAGAATTTTTAATCACGAAACTAAATCAATTGGTGCAATTCCATTTTATAAAATAGGAACATTTGGCAAAGAGGCTGATGCATACATATCACAAAATTTATACAATGAATATCGTCAAAAATTTTCTTTTCCAAATAAAGGAGATATTTTAATTTCTGCTGCTGGAACTATTGGTAGAACAATTATTTATGATGGAGAAGATGCTTATTTTCAAGACTCTAACATAGTATGGATAGATAATAAATTGTCTGTTATTTCTAATGCTTTTCTGTATCATATTTTTCAAGTTGTTAAATACAATACAGAAGGTGGTACAATTCAGCGGTTATATAATAGTATTTTAAAAGCAACGAAATTTGTATGCCCCAGTAATCCCGAACAAATTGCCATAACCAACGCCTTATCCGATGCAGATAATTTAGTAAAAGGCTTAGAAAAACTCATTGTAAAAAAAAGGAATATCAAGCAAGGCGCAATGAAAAAATTACTTCAACCAAGAGAAAATTGGGTGGAGAACAAGTTAGTAGAATTAACTAAAATATTCACTAAGCAAACAGGATTTGATTATACAGCTTATATAAAGCCCTCTTTAGTTAAGTATAGAACTGAAGATACATTGCCATTTATTCAAAACAAGGATTTTAATAATAAATGGATTAATTTAGATACTGACTACTTTATTCCAAAATCAGTAGCACTTCAATTTCCAAAAATTCTCTTAAATGAAAAATCTCTTTTAATTTCCATTTCCGGAAGTGTTGGGAATGTTGGAGTGTTTGAATCGAATGAATTAGCTTTTATTGGTGGAGCAGTTGCTATTTTAAAGTTTAAAGAACCTGATCTAATAGACTGGGTAATGCTTTATTTAAAATCAGATAAAGGACAGAAAAAAATATTCGATAATGTTAAAGCAGGTTCACATCAAAATCTGATATTAGATGATATTAGGAAAATTGAAATTCTATTTCCACCATCAAAAGAACAAACCCGCATCACAACTGTTCTTTCTGATATGGATGCAGAGATAACCGCTTTAGAAACCAAATTGGAGAAATATAAAAATGTAAAATTGGGAATGATGCAAAACCTTTTAACAGGTAAAATTAGATTAGTATGAAACAATACCACGCCGAAGATATTTATCAATTTTATGATAAATTCATACAAGTTTTTTTGATAGATGGGGATAGCATTTTGAGTGCTCATACGGCTATTTTAAATGACAATACCATCAAAGGATGCTTTTCTAATTATATTGAAAATTACAATGATACCAATGGTAGTTTTGATGCTAAAGTAACAGATCAATTTAAAAATGCTGATTTATCTACTCGATTGGTTTTTGCACACGCAGAATGGTTATGGTCTTTTGCTGTTGATGATATAAGAATTCCAACAAAAAAAGGATATGTAAAAAGAATTACTAATCTAGACGAAGAAGAATTAGTTGATACGATTTATCCAATTGGTTTTGGTAGTGCAGGACAATGGCATACAAACAATAAATACGAGGAGATTAAATTCATTTTAATTCTAATTCGTTTCATAAGACAAAAAATTGTTCTTGGTGAAATTGCAACAGTGCAAGAAGCTAAAGACTGGATAGAATATATATGCTTGTTCCAAAAATACGGTACAGAAAGCACAACGTATATGCTGCCAGATTCATTCAAAGATGAATTACAAGAAAAAAGTTTAGCTGTAACCAATATTCTTACGTATGCTGGTAATCCCGATAATTATGAAAGAATAGCATCTGAAAATCACAAAAATCAAATCCTGGTTTCATTTTGGGGTTTACTAACAGATGAACAAAAAGCAGATGAAAATCTAAATACAGATGATAAAATTTTACTAATCAGAAAAGAATTGGGAGCATTAACAAATCCTAATTTTGATTTTTATGAATATGATTATGCTAGAATTTGGAATTATTCTTTAACAGAGGAAGGATTTTCGGAAGTTCAAGGGTTACAATACAAAAAAGCAATAATATTATATGGTCCTCCAGGAACAAGCAAAACATTTACAGCAAAACATTTAGCAGATGCTTTGATAACCTATGCCTATCTCAAAAATAAAGCAAATGTTACAACCTATTTCAGAGTAAAACCGGATGTAACCACAGATAGAATTCACCATCTGCAACTACATCCCAATTATACTTATGAAGATTTTATTGCTGGATACCAATTAAAAGATGGTAACACGCAAAAGACTCCAGGTATACTTTTTAATATTTGTGAGAAAGCAAAAGCCGATTTAGGTGCTTCTCCAAACGACGATATGCCACACGTATTAATTCTTGATGAAATCAACAGAATTGATTTATCAAGATTATTTGGAGAAGTATTCTCAGCTTTAGAAAACAGAGACCAACCTATTCAAGTAGGTGTTGGAGATTTAGAACTTACAATTCCAAGAAATCTATATATTATTGGCACAATGAACGAAATTGATTTTTCATTGGAAAGAATAGATTTTGCTTTACGCAGAAGATTTCTTTGGTTTTTCTACGGTTATGATGAAAACACATTGTGGAACATCATTCACCACAAAAACAGTGCATTGAATACAAAATTAAGGATGGATGAAGAAATGAATAGATTTATAAGAAATGCTACTCAACTTAACCGCAAGATTTCCTCAATACCAGAACTTGGTAAACAATACCAAATCGGACATACTTTTTTCGCTGAAATTGTAGAAATTTATAAAAGCTATAAAGAAATTGGAGGTTATAAATCGCTAAGATATCAATTGTATAGAGGTGATGGAGCTACCAATATTTTATGGAAAATTTCATTAGAACCAATGTTAGTTTCTTTTCTAGGCAATATGGAATTAGAAGTTCAAAATGAAATATTAAAAGAGTTAAAAATCATTTACAATCAAAATTAGTAGTGAGTTTAGAAACTATAATATTAGAAGCTAACGATTGTTGTTCCTTTAAAAATCAGGAAGGACACGGCGAAGCTATTCAATATTTTATATCTAAAAAAAACAATCTAAATATTTTTAATTTTGGTAAAAAGGCTAAAGAGGATGATGAAGAAATAGCTTACTTTAATTATCGAGAAGCTAAATGGTATGCTGGAAGATTTATTGGAGAAGCGGTTTTTGAGTTTAATAATTTGAAATACAAAATAACTATCAATCCTAGATTTGGAAATACTCAGCTTTTCAGGATGCTCGAAGAAGTGTACAATATCAGACTTCCACATTCAAATAACAATTTAGAAAAACAAAAGGAATACCAATATCTCATAAAGAAATTAATTTCCTTTTTATGGTTAAATCTTTTATCAAAAGCCAATAAACACGGTATTCCAAAAAACAGCATCATCAAATTTCAAAAAGGAGCTACTATAATTGGAAAATTAGACATCAGAAAATCTATTTTGCCATTATATACAGAAGAAAAAATTATCAGTAAGTACCACGAGAAAACCCCTAATAAAACAATTACAAGCATTTTAAAAAATGCACATAGAATGCTAAAGGCAGAATATCATTTAACAAACGAAATGATATCAATGAGTTCTAAAAACGCAATAGAACAGCTATATACATCGAAAACAGATGGCGGATATATATCTGAAAACGATTATAATAAAATACAATATCGAGATATTTATTTATCCTATAAGCCACTTGTTGATTTATCCTGGGACGTAATAAAGAAAAAGAATTTTGGTAATAGTGAAAATAAAAACAAAGAGGGGTTGAGTTTTTTTATTGATGTAGCTGAAATATGGGAAATGTATTTAAGAGCTATTTTAAAAAGACGGTTCTTAAAAGATGGTTGGATAATTAGAAATGATAAAATTACAACTTACAAAGACAAAGATTTTAGCAGAACACTCATACCAGATATTGTTTTAGAAAAAGGAAATGATGTAATGGTTTGGGATGCAAAATACAAACGAATGGAATTTGTTTATTTTGATTATGACCGAGCCGATTTTTTTCAAATACACACCTATATAACGTATTTTAAGCAAAGTAAAAATGTAGTGGCTGGCGGTTTATTATATCCATTTTCAAAGGAGTTTGATAACAATAGACAAGAAAGAAACAAATCAAAAAGTTTATATTCTGAAGAAAAGAATAATATCCAATTTGTAGTTGACGGAATAGATTATTCCGATTTAATAGATGAAAAAATAAGTACGGAAGAAGTAAATTTTCTAGATAGAATTTCCGCAATAATAAACCATTAGACCAATGAGTAAAGTAGGACAAATAGAAAGAGCAACACAAAACCGTGTAGTAAAATTGTTTCAAGAAACTTTGAAATACGATTATTTGGGTAATTGGGAAGAAAGAGAAGGTAACAGCAATATTGAAGAAGATGAATTGCGTAAATACTTGCAAGGCACTAAAAAGTATAGCGATGAATTGATAAACAAAGCAATGTTTGCTTTGAAGAAAGAGGCAACTATAAATTCTAACGACGACCTTTTTACCGCAAACAAAGAAGTCTATTCATTATTGCGTTATGGAACATCCAAAAAAGTAGAAGCCATAAAACGACCAGAACACGTAGATTTCATTGATTGGGAAAATCCATTAAAAAATAATTTTACCATTGCCGAAGAAGTCACTATTAGAGGAGCTAAAGAACGTAGACCCGATATTGTAATCTACATCAATGGTATTGCTATTGGAGTTTTAGAATTAAAAAAAGCTAGTGTTTCAGCTAGTGAAGGAATTAGACAAAACCTAAGCAATCAACTGCATTTATTCAATAAATCATTTTTTACTACCATTCAATTGGTATTAGCCGGAAATGATAGCAATGGTTTGTATTATGGTACGACTAAAACAGAAGAGAAATACTTCCTAAAATGGAAAGAAGACAACGATATGTATGATCCTAATATTATCCTATTAGACAAACACATCGAACAGTTTTGTAGCAAAGAACGTTTATTAGAAATAGTTCACGATTTTATAATATTCGACCACGGCACAAAAAAACTGTGTCGTCCAAATCAATATTTCGGGATAAAAGAAGCTCAAAAATATATTGCTAGAAAAGAAGGTGGTATTATTTGGCATACACAAGGAAGCGGTAAAAGTTTAACGATGGTTTGGTTGGCAAAATGGATATTAGAGAACAATCCAAAAGCACGATTACTAATCGTTACAGACAGAACAGATTTAGACGAACAAATTGAAGGTGTTTTTCTTGGAGTTGGTGAAACCATTACAAGAACAAAAAGCGGTGCCGATTTGATATCAAGGCTAAACAATACTGCACCAAGATTACTTTGCAGTTTGGTGCATAAGTTTGGAGGTAAAGAAGATAATGCCGCCAATGAATTTATTGAAGAACTAAAAATTTCAAAAGATTTTCAACCCAAAGGAGATTTTATTGTTTTCATAGATGAGTGCCACAGAACTCAAAGTGGAGAACTACACGGTGCTATGAAAACCATTTTGCCTGATAATTCCATTTTTATTGGTTTTACAGGTACACCATTATTGAAAAAAGACAAGAAAAAAAGTTTAGAAATTTTTGGTCGCTACATCCATTCCTATAAGTTTGACGAGGCGGTTAGAGATGGTGTTGTGCTAGATTTATTATACGAAGCGCGTGATGTGGACCAACACGTTTTTGACCAAAAAGGCATTGATGAATGGTTTGCAATTGTAACCCACGGAATGAATGATATTCCCAAAGCGGAACTCAAGCAAAAATGGGGGACGATGCAAAAAGTTTTAAGTACTAAAACACGTTTAGAAAAAATAGTATTCGATATTAAAAAGGATTTCATCACAAAACCAAGGTTAAAAGATGGTAGAGGGAATGCTATTTTGGTAGCTAGAAGTATCTATGAAGCTTGTCGTTATTACGAGATTTTCCAATCCTTCGGAATAAAAAAATGCGGTATAATTACCAGTTTTGAACCTAATGAAAACAGCATAAAAATAGAAGAAACAGGAGCTGGAGAAACCGAAAAGAAAGAGCAGTTTGAAATCTATCAAAAAATGCTCAAGGACTACGATTTTAAAGATGCAGAAGCCTTTGAAAAATTCGCTAAAAAGAAATTCAAGGAAGAACCTTCAAATATGCAATTGCTTATAGTAGTAGATAAGCTGCTTACTGGTTTTGATGCTATACATTGCACCTATTTGTATATCGATAAACAAATGCAAGACCACGGTTTATTTCAAGCCATTTGCAGAACCAATAGATTAGGTAAAGAAGAAGAAAATGACCCATATTACAAAGAGTTTGGATATATTGTAGATTATAAAAACTTATTAGAAAACTTAAACAAATCAATTTCAGATTATACTTCAGATGCGTTTGATGAATATGATATTGAAGATGTAAAAGGATTGCTAACCGATAGATTAGAAAAAGCAAAAGAACGTTTGGAAGATGCCGTTGAAGCATTACACCAATTGTGTTTAGACATTCCGGCACCAAAACAATTAGAGCAGTATTATCACTATTTCTGTGGTGACCCAACAAACAAAGACGACTTAAAAGACAACGAACAAAAACGTTTGACTTTATATAAATTGGTAGTGGCATTAATTAGAGCCTACAATAATATTGCATCAGAAATAATTGAAGCGGGATATACACAAGTAGAAGCCGATAAAATCAAAGAAAAAGTAAATTACTACGCCGAATTAAGAAATAGTATCAAACATTATTCTTCTGATTATATCGATTTGAAAAAGTATGAACCAGATATGCGCCAAATGTTAGATATGTATTTAACAGCAGATCCAAGTCGCGTGTTATCTAATTTAGGAGAAGCAACACTTTTACAATTAATAGTTGATAATGGTATTGAAGAAGCGACAGACAAACTTCCTAATAGCATAAAAGGAAACAGAGGCGCAATGAGTGAAACTATTGAAAATAATATGCGTAAAACAATCATTCAGGAAATGCCTATCAATCCGGCATATTATGAAAAAATGAGTGTTTTGCTTGTAGAGTTAATCCGTTTGAGAAAAGAAGGAGCAATATCGTATGAAGAGTTGTTGAAAGAGTATGAAATTTTAGCCAGAAATATTCAACCCAACACCAAAAAAGACTATCCTGGCACTATTGATACAAAACCAAAACAAGCATTGTATGACAATTTGGATAAAAATGATAAACTGGCAAACGAATTAGACCAGCATATTAGAAATACAAAAGATGATGATTGGCGAAGTACACACATCAAGAGAAGAAAAGTAGAAATAGCAATTAGGCAAATATTGGAAAGCAATGGCATTAATGATGAGTTGATGTTAAGTAAAGTCTTTGATATAGTTTCAAATCAAAAAGAATATTAAGATGCACCAAATCGAAGTAAGTAATTTTTCCATAGATGTAATTAGAAAGAGCATAAAAAATATGCACCTTTCGGTTTATCCACCAACAGGTCGGGTACGAATTGCAGCACCATTAAATGTTGATGATGAAGCGGTCAAATTATTTGCGATTTCAAAATTAGCCTGGATAAAAAAGAACCAACGAAAATTTGAAATGCAAGACAGACAAACGCCCAGAGTATTTGAGCAAAGAGAAAGTCATTATTTCGAAGGGAAAAGATATTTATTGCGAGTAATAGAACAAAATGCGCCTCCAAGGGTTGAAATAAAAACAAAAACATACATCGATTTATTCATCAGACCAAATGCAACAGTTGAACAGCGACAAAATTGTATCAATGAATGGTATAGAAAACAATTAAAAAATAAAATCCCACAGCTCATAGAAAAATGGGAGTCAATAATTGGAGTATCAGTATCAGATTGGGGAGTAAAACAGATGAAAACCAAATGGGGAACTTGCAACATTGAACAAAAAAGAATTTGGATTAATTTGGAACTAGCTAAGAAACCCTATAATTGTTTAGAGTACATCATAGTCCACGAAATGACCCATTTAATAGAAAGACATCACAATGAAAATTTCTTGGCGCATTTGGAAAAATACTTACCTAAATGGAAGCTCTATAAAGAAGAATTAAATCGTTTACCAGTAAGTCACGGTGAGTGGGAGTATTAATTATATAATTATCATTTCTTAAAAGGAATAAAATAAATTAATGAGGTATGATTATTAATAAAGACAAATATTTTGATTTTGAGCTAAAACATCAACAACAAAAAGCATTTGATGCTTTATGCCGTTTTATTGAAAATAAATCAGAAAAAGTATTTATTCTGAAAGGTTATGCAGGCACAGGAAAGACAACCTTGATGAGCGGTTTAATTAAACGTTTATCAGAAAATAAAATTCCGTTTGCTCTTTTAGCATCAACAGGAAGAGCGGCGAAAATACTTTCAGACAAAACAAAAACAAACGCTAACACTATCCACAGTCATATTTATGTTTTCAATGAATTGAGTGAAGATTTAGAAAAATTAAGTAAAATACAGCAAGATTTTTCAATAGATGACAAAGGTCAGGTCACTTTGCTTTTTGATTTAAAAACAATAAGTTCAGAGTCTGAAAAAATCTATATTATTGATGAAGCATCAATGGTTTCTGACAAAATAGATAAAAATGTTTCCTTTGCTAAATTTGGAACTGGGGATTTACTAGGTGATATCTTAAATTATGACACCAATGGTAAATTTATTTTTGTTGGAGACCCTTGTCAACTTCCACCAATAAACCAATCAAATTCCCCCGCCCTTTCCGCTTCTCATATTGCTGAACAATACAAATTGCAAACTTCAGAATTTGAAATGACAGAGATAATTAGGCAATCAAACACAAACGGGATAATAGAAGCGTCTTTTAAACTCCGTCAATTATATTATACAAACCCTAATGTAAAATATGCAAATTTCCCCATAAAAGGGCATAACAATATTGTTATTCAAAACTCTCACGCCAGTATGCTAAACGATTATATTGAAAAAATCAAAGCGGAAGGGTTCAAGCACTCAACTTTAATTTGTCAAACAAACAAACATTGTTCTGATTTAAATAAAGTAATTCGTTCCATACTTCAAAAGGACAAAGAAAGAATATCAATTGGTGATTTGTTGATGGTAACCCAAAACAATTACATTTCTAATCTTGTAAATGGTGACCAGATAATAGTTGTTGATATAGGAAGTAAAGAATACAGATGTGGTTTGTCATTTATAAAAGTTAGTGTTGAAGAAATTACATCAAAGAATAAATTTAATTTGCTTTTAATTGAAGATATTCTGTACTCCACATCAACAAATTTAGACTCAAAACAACACAAAGACTTGATGATTGATTATTTTAAACGAATGAAAGAGAAAGGTATTCATCAAAAAGATTCAGCATTCAAAGAGAATATGTTAAAAGACCCATATCTTAACGCTCTAAAAACAGTTTATGGGTATGCATTAACATGTCATAAGGCACAGGGAGGTGAGTGGAATGAAGTATATTTATATCTTGATAATAAAATTCACGGAATCAATAAACCTGGAATTTATCAGTGGCTTTACACTTCAATTACTCGAGCAAAAAAAAACTTACACATAGTCAACGATTGGTTTATTAAATGATTTGTAAATATTTGATAAACTATAAAAAAAATAAGTTTGATTTATTTAAATTAAATAATAAAAATGATGAATTGGGAATTAATAAAAAAAGGGATTTTAAAAGAAATTGTCACAATATTTAACACTATCGATCCAGCAATTGATGTTGATAATTGTTTGAACTTATATTCAAAAATATTAAAGTTTAAAATTTCTATTTCAACCAAAAATGATCTAGATGGACTTGAAAAATCAATTTATGATACTTTAGAAAAAAACTTTATTGATGGTAAAATTAATGATACTTCAGTAGGTTTATTTTCTAAAAATTTTGAGCAGTTTATCAAAAAAATATATTACATATTGGAAGAGGGGGAGTTTGTTAATAAAGAACATATCTTAGATCATTCAAAACTTCAAGCACTTGGCCCATATCTTGCAACTTTTAATAAGATTAGACCAATCTATTTAGATTCAAAAAACAAAGAAGTTGATGAAATTGAATTTGCTCATCATATAAATGGCGAACCAGTTTATAAAATTAATGCTGAAACTGGATCTATAATATATAAACGCTTGTATCCAAACAGTCTTAGTTTTGATAGTTATGCTTCTGTTAGTGATAGGGAACTTAATCAAAAGTACCATAATAACTTTTTGCTTTATCTTCTTAAGGCTATAATTTTAAAAAATGAACAAAGTCACCAAGTTCCAGAACGTAATCGTTTAGATAACGTTACTAACTTTAATTCAACCTTAATTGCAGAATTATGGTTGATTAATTTTTTCAAAAAAGAATTGGCGATTGCTATAAAAAAAGATAGTTATAAAAATAGAGATTTTGATGAATATATAAAAACAGAGATTGAAAGAACAAAAAAGCAAAATTCTAAATTTGTTTCATTAAATCTAAAAGAATTATCGAATCAAACTGATAAAGGTAGAAATGGTTTTATTGAAGATTTATTAGATGACAACCTGAATAGAATTAGAATATTGGGCCAAGGGGGATCTGGAAAAACAACTACTCTTGAATTTCTTGTATATAAAGATGCATCAAAATGGATTGAAAATCCTTCAACCTCAAAAATTCCGGTGATAATTTCATTGGCAAATTTATCCTCTAAAGAAACTGTTGTCGAAAGTATTGCAAAAAAAATAAATGTTGATACTGATTATGCAGAGGAATTACTTGAAACAAACGAATTGAAAATTTATTTAGACGGTATCAACGAAATGGTTGAAAATAGAGAGTCAAAAAAATTAAAATTACAAGAAATTGCTCTTTTACTTGAAGACTATCCTAAATTAAGCATAATAATAACCGATAGATATGAATTCGACAGCTATCAAAATAACATGTTTAATGTTCCTACTTTTTTAATACAAAAACTTACCAAAGATCAAATAGAGGAGTTTGTTACTAAATATTGTAATAATTCTCAGGAGCAATCGGCACATGTTCTTAAAATATTAAAATCTAAAAGCAATATTCAAGATATATTATTGCGTCCTCTAGTACTTACAAGAGCAATTGAAATAATTAAGATTGATAATGATTTGCCAGAGAAAGAGGGGCAAATTATTGAAAAGTTTTTAGATATTCTACTTAGAAGAGAAAAAGACGAAAAAAAAGACCCACTATTAAATGTAAATAATTTTAAATTGTTAATGTCTTATGCTGCAAGTGAAATTTGGCACAAACATAAATCAAATGCTCCCATTCACGAGTTTACGTTTAATAAAATGCTTGTTGATGCGGCCGAAAAATTCGGTTTAGAAAAATTTAATGCAGGCTATATAAGTAGAATAGGATATGAACTAGAGATTTTATCCAAAAATGAAGATTTAATTCAGTTTTATCATCAAAGTTATATTGAGTTTTTTTGTAAACATTATTTAAAATATGAGTTCAGATAAAATATTCTCCGCTGTTTTAAATAGGCATGATCCAAAGGCAATAATATCTCATGGTATTTTAAGATTCTTTGCTGAGGATCTATCTGAAAATGAAAAAATTGAATTTGTAAAATCAATTTTTGATAAGGGGTCTTGGATACTATCAACTGAAATTGCGAGTATATCAGATTCAGAAGAAATAAAAACCTATACACAAGGTAAATTCTTTCAAATTTTCAATAATTGGGTTTCAAAAAGAATTGAACATTCTGCTTATTTAAGCAAAATTTCTAAAAATGCATTTTTACCATATATGTATAAAATGGAATTCAAAGAAGCTTTATTTTCCATAAAGAATCTTAATTTTCCATTAGAAATAATGTCCGTTTTAGAAAGATTTATAAATCATTGTAATTCTGCATTATTAAAAAATTATTTAGATGATGCTCTATGGGTAGTTATAGAAAAATTTGAAGTAGATGAAATAGAAATATTTTTTAGTTATTTCTTAAAAAGATATGATAAAGATAGTAGCGATAATATTCGTGATTTTATATACCATTTTATAAATAGATTGGCATATTCCCATATAATTTTTAATCTTTCGAATGTTTTTATCAATCAATTAGGTAATCTTTCAAAAAACTTTATAGAAGATAATTATCAAAATAATTATCAACATTTAATTTCTATCCTTTTATTGGAATACATAGAGAAAAAGGAACTAGACTTATCGAATTCTAAGTTTGATGATTTAATTGAGGAATACATTAATAATTTAGAAAAAGGAAATCCCTATAGTGTCGATTTTTTCAGGCTTTTAGAGAGTTTTAATTATTCATTTAAAAGTTATGATTATAAATTAGAAGTTAAAATCCTATTTGATACAATTGAAACAAATTTATTTCTAGTTAATTGTTCAGATATCAATCAAATAAAATTAATTTTTATTCATTATATTAAATCGTCGGAAAAATATTTTGAATTATTATTATTTTATATAGAACAAAGTCCCCCTGAATTAATAAAAGACTATTTAATAAATTACACAAAATTAATAGACAAATTAAGATTATCCTTTAATTCTTTATTATGGTTTGATGAATATTCAAACTTCAACATAATTAAAGGCAAAATAGATTCAGTGATACCTGGAGGATTCAATGTTAAATTAGATGAAAATATATTTAATAGAAAAATTGAAGAAAAGCAACTAGAAACATTTTGTACTAAAGAATTTATTTCACAGTATAGTTTTGGATTTCTTAAGACTGAATCTTTAAAAGAATTTTACAGAAGTAGCATTTTTTATAATTTCTTAGAAAATAAAACAACAAAAAAAAATAATCAAGATATTATTGAAATAGCAAGAGAATCCGAATCCGAATCCTTTTTCATTTCAAATGTAAATTATTCAACAACAAACAAAGGAAGCATAATTACATTAGTTCCATTTAATAAGCCATTAAATGATAAAATTATTAGATTTGAATTGAAGAATTTCTTTTCTTCAATTGAATTGTTTTTAATTGAAAAAGCTTATGAATATTTAAATTTAGAATCTCCATTTCATAAAAGAACAACTTTAACAAATAAATTATTTCCTTTCAAATATAATAATGATCGTAAAATATCCTTATCCGAAGAAACATTCTGGATAATTTTAGAAGAATTACGGCCAAATCTATATGAAGCAATTTATCTTAAACATAAAAAAGAAGAAAACTCTTTTAATGAACTTTTAGATGCATATGAAAATGGAAAAACAATTAGTGGATTAGTTAAGTCACGAACCAAAGGTGGTATGTTTGTTGAAATATTGGGACTTGAAGCATTCTTGCCCGGCTCACAAATGGATATTAAACCAATAATAGATTTTGATTTTTACATTGGTAAAACTATGGAATTTAGAATTGTTAAAGTTTTTCCAGAAAACAAAAACTTTGTTGTTTCCCATAGAGTGCTTATAGAAGAAGATTTTGAAATCAAGAAAAAAGATATCATCACAAAATTGCAAAATGGTATAGTATTAGAAGGTATAGTAAAAAATATTACATCTTATGGCGTTTTCATTGATTTAGGAGGTTTTGATGGTTTAATCCATATTACAGATCTTTCTTGGGATAGGATCAACCATCCATCTGAAGTTCTTGAAATAGATCAAGTATTAAATGTTGTAATACTTGATATTGATATTGATAAATCAAGAATTCAATTAGGATTAAAACAATTAAAAGATCATCCTTGGAATAATTTAGATACAAACCTAAAAATAGGTGATATTGTAAAAGGCAAAGTTGTAGAAATGGCAGATTACGGTGCATTTATCGAAGTTGCTGAAGGTGTTGAAGGTTTAATCCATATTTCTGAAATGACGTGGAAATACATTCCTTCAACAAATAAGGAACGTAAGCTTTATGTTCAAAAATTATTTACCATAGGAGATAAAGTAGAAGCGATTATCTTGACTTTAGACAGAGAAGTTCATAAAATGTCTTTAGGTATCAAACAATTGTCTCAAGATCCTTGGAGTGATATACCTACTAAATATCCTATAGGTTCTCGACATTCAGGTATCGTTAGAAATTTTACAAACTTTGGTGTTTTCGTAAAATTAGATGAATATATCGACGGATTAATTTATATAACTGATTTATCCTGGACAAAAAAAATCAAACACCCATCTGAATTTGTAAATGTTGGTGAAAAATTAGACGTAGTTGTATTAGAATTAGATGTTGACAGACGTAAATTATCTTTAGGTCACAAACAAACTACTGCTAATCCTTGGGATCAATATGAAGATTCTTTCGCAGTTGGAACTATCCACACAGCTGAAATTTCTGAAATCGTTGACAAAGGAGCTACTGTAGAATTAAGTGAAGATATCGTTGCTTTCATTCCTACACGTCATCTTGAAAAAGAAGATGGTAAGAAGTTGAAAAAAGGAGATTCTGCTGATTTCAAAGTAATTGAATTCAACAAAGAATTCAAAAGAGTAGTTGCTTCTCACACTGCTATCTTTTATAAAGAAATAGATGGTAAAATAAACCCTTCAAATAAAACTGCTACAGACTTACCTACTAATACGCCAGTTTCAATCGTAAGGGGTGATAATGATACTTATTCATGTTTGAAAGTTGGAGATATTATAAAAGGGAAAGTAATTGAAATTGCTGATTATGGTGCATATATTGAAGTAATTGATGGGATTGAAGGCTTAATCCGTGTTTCTGAAATGTCTTGGAATTCATTCTTGTGCTTAGCTCAGGATTTTATAAAAATTGACGACGTTGTAGAAGTAATTATTATATTCTATGATAAACATATTGGTAAAATGGAACTAAGTATTAAACAATTAACTGAAGACCCTTGGCAAAATATTACTAATAATCTCCCGATTGGTTCAAAACATACAGGTAAAGTAGTCAGTTTTACAAATTTTGGTTTATATGTTGAACTAAATAAAAATATTGTTGGCTATATAGCTAATACAAATTTGTCTTGGACAAAAAATTTCAAACACCCATCTGAATTTATTAATTTAGGAGACAAAATCGATGTGATTATATTACAAATAAATGCTGAAGAGCGTAAATTATCCTTAGGTCACAAGCAAACTAAAACTAATCGTTGATTTTAATGATTAGGAATTATATCAAAGGAAGTAAGCAGTCTATATCTCTCTTTATGCTTTGTTCTGTTCGACTGCTCCAATCAATCGTTAGTAGAAAAAGCCTCCGTGCTTCTTTCCACAGACACTTTGCGAGGCAATAAAAAATAAGTATAAAATAAGCTGATATTTTTATTAAAGCACTCGTTCATCATCTTGACCCTCTCTTTTCCTGCATTAGTGGGGGTGCTGCTTCCACAATACAGTTTCATTCAGTCTCGATCCGTAAGATCTGACTAACATGTCCTTTTTATAGTGAGAAATATTCAGACACAATATTATACCCCCGCATAGGATCCAAAATACAAAAAGGGAAAGTTGATTTTATAAAGGGAGGGGGTGTCTTTAATGAGATTGTATTTTCAAAACTTTTGTCTTTTTTACTTGCCAATCTCTATTAGCAAAAAAGAAGCAATATCGTTTTGTTACTCTAGACAAGAGTAGCAATTTAAAATGTAATAAATTGATAATAAAACAAATACACTGGCAACCTATTGATTTTAACCGACTATTGGCCGACAAGTCAATAAATTGGTTACAAAGTATAGTCTTTTACTTGTCTATTGTATTCATGACGGCTCCCATACAATTACCAAAATACTTTTAAAAATGTAAACCACCAGAAAGAATTGCAGAAGTGTATGTATGTAGTATTATACAAAAGTTTTAGTAAAATGGAATGCAAAATATTAATTCTAGACTTGAGGCGAGACTGTCCCATACGTCCCTTTTTTCAAGTTTTTTAAAAAGATCTTATTTTGTGTTTTTAAAAAACAGGCTTAAAATTTGACTTTTTTTGATTTAAACAAATTTTTAAAATACGCTGTAGACAGAGGTGAAAATAACATTTTGTTTATTATTGTTTTTTGTGTGCTTTTTTACAACAAAACAAGGAATGTTTTCTGGTTTGATCAACATTTTTGATTTTGAGTTCCTCTATGTGATATTAGATGTTTTTGAGGGGACTTTTGTAGAAATAAGGAAACAATAATATAATTACAATCGCTCGAAACACAGTTAATGTAGATTGATTATTATCCGCACAGACAGTTTTAATTTCTATGCACTATATTTAAAATAAAATTTAAGACTGAAAATCTTTCAGAAAAGAGAGGTTTTTTATTGGTAAAAAAAGATATTAGGAGATGGTAAACGGCAACTAAAACGGCAACGAAAAAATAAAAGCCCTGTAAATCAATTGATTACAAGGCTTTTTGTGGAATCGCCGGGAATCGAACCCGGGTCCAAACAAGCAACTAAATAGCTTTCTACACGCTTATTTCCTGAATAGATTTTCGACTTGGAGTTAGGTCAGAAACAACCACTCTTTGCTTAGCTTCTTTAATTTCGAAATCCACCCGAAGCTTGTGGAAATCTAGGTTTAAATTTACGATTTACCTTAATCGACCGCTATAAACCAAAGCTTTCGAGGTAAATCCTGCTTTCCTACCTGGTAGGACGAGGCTAATCTTACTATAATTCAGATTATGCAGCAAGAGCGTAGTTTCCTTCGCCGTGTAAAATGTTTGAGACCTTTTATTTACGAGAATTGTCCCAGTTCTCGACGTGCTTACTTTCCAATTCGACTTGCTGTCAAAACCAGTCGACCCCATTTAATTTTAGATTTATGATATTAGATTTTGAAGCCAATATTTAAATAGAATATTTTGCAAAGTTAGTATAAATTCAAAGGAATTCCGAATGTCAATTTCAATATTTCAATGGTAAGTTTCAAAAAGCTACAATCCTTTCTGTTAATTAAATTGTATATCCACTTTGAAATGGAAGGTATTAAAATTTAGCCATATTCTATTTTGACTTTTTATGGTGTTGTTTGTTGGTTATTTTGTTTAAAATAGACTGTAAATAAGTTTAATTGTTGTTAAATAAAGGGTTATTTGTAAAATTTTGATTATGAGTCGTTAAGTTATTAATTTAAAAAGAAGTTTAATTCTGTTAATATTGCATTTCAGGGGGTATTTTGTTGTTATTTCTTATTAGTATGATAAAAAATATATAATTTGACTTAAATATTAAGATAAAAAAATCATATTTATTTTTTATTCCTTAATATTGTGTGAATTATTTAACTAAAACCAAAATACTATGAAAAAAAAATATTTTACTAAAAAAGGTTGGTTCCGTGTTCTCTTTGTTTTTTGTTTAGGAATAAGTGTTCAAGCACAAACATACACAAGTTGGAAAGTAGGTAGTACTACAGATAAAGTGACGACAACTACAGGAGGAGTTCTTCTTGATGGAGGTAAAGAATCGAATGATAATGCTTTTCGTTGGTTTTTAGGCAAAGCTGGTGGAGGCGATGTGGTTGTTATTCGTGCTAGTGGTGCAAATGGTCATAATGATTATTTCTATTCTCAATTAGGAGTTACTCTTAACTCAGTAGAAACAATATTAATAGATACAAGAGCTAAAGCAAGTATTGCCGAAATTGCTACTAAAATTAGAAATGCTGAAGCTTTATTTATTGCTGGAGGAAATCAATATGATTATATTTCTTATTGGAAAGATACTCCTGTTGAAGATGCTATAAATTATTTGATTAACACTAAGAAAGTACCAGTAGGAGGATCAAGTGCAGGATGTGCTATTCAAGGAAAGTATTATTTTACTGCCGCCACTACTAGTGTTCTTTCTGCAGATGCTCTTGCAAATCCGTATAATTCGGGTGTAACAATTGGGGTTAATGATTTTATAAGCCATCCCATTTTAAACAATGTTATTACTGATACTCATTATGATAATCCAGATAGAAGAGGACGTCAAACTACTTTTTTAGCTAGAATGTGGAAAGATCAAGGGGCTGGATTGAATGCCAAAGGGATTGGTATTTATGAGAATGCTGCGGTTTGTATTGATCAAAACGGGATTGCCAAAATATTCGCTCCTGCAACAACTAACTTTGCTTATTTTTATCAAATAGAATCCAATTCAACTCCTGAAACGGTAACTTCGGGTTCGCCTTTAACTTGGAATAATAGCGGAAAAGGGGTTAAAATTGTTAAGATTGCCGGAGACCCAACCGGGACAACTTCTTTCGATTTAAATAATTGGATTACAACTTCAGGATCCAATGCCGCTTGGGGAAATATTAAAGTGATTAATGGAACTTTGACAGAAACACTTGGGGGAACTCCGCCTAGTGGGAATTCCTGTGCAACTCCCTCTGGAATAACTACAAGTGCAATTACTAATATAAGTGCAACGGTCTCTTGGACAGCTACAGCTGCGACAAACTATACCGTTCGTTACAAAACGGCCGCAGCTTCAACTTGGACAACATTGTCAAATACAACTGCTACTTCCGTATCGCTTACTGGACTTGCATTAGGTACTGCTTATAATGTTGAAATTGTTGGAAATTGTACGTCAGGAGCTTCTACATCAGGAACATCTACATTCACAACAACTGGAGGTTCTACAGTAAGTTATTGTACTTCCAAGGGGAATAGTTCATCCAGTGAATGGATTAAGAAAGTTGTTTTTGGAACTATAAATAATTTAAGTAATGATAATGGAGGTTATGCCGATTTTACAACTCAATCTACTGCAATTACTAAAGGAGTGTCCAAAACTTTGACATTAACACCTGGATATAGCGCTACAAGAAGTTTGTATTGGAAAGTTTATATTGATTACAATAACAATGGTTTATTTACAGATTCCGGCGAAGAAGTGTATTCAATATTCAGTAGTGCGACTTTGAGCCCCAGTATTACTGTTCCAACAACAGCGGTAACAGGTTCCATTAGAATGCGAATTATAGTGAGTTATAACTCTATCAATTCTCCTTGTGGTACTTATAATTATGGAGAAACAGAGGATTATACTTTGAATATTTCGTCTACAGCAAAAATGGCGTCTCAAGCAGGTAAAATTCTTGCCGATTCAAATGATGGAGTAAAAAAACTTCCAGCTAAAATTGAAATATATCCAAATCCGGCTAGAGAAGATTTTAATATCTCGTTTAGTAGTGAAGTAAATGAAAAAGTAACCGTAAAAGTATACAACATTCAAGGGCGAGAAGAAAAATCTTTTGTAATTGATGCTACTGCTGGAGAAAACCGATTCAGAAACAATACCGCCGGATTAAGCAATGGTCAATATGTTGTAAAAGTGATTAAATCCAACGAGATTTCAACTACTAAATTAATAATAGTCAATTAGTGATTTATGTATGTAGCAAAAAACTCCAAAATATTTTTGGAGTTTTTTTTATCAGAATTGTTCCGTTTTGAAATTATTGGCAAATCAAAAATCTATATTCCATCTACAATTTACAATCGGTAACTTGCATTCTGTAATCTATTACCTGTTTTCTATTCTCTTTTTTCTAAATTCTAAAATCTGCAATCTAAAATATCTTTATTCATCTGCCACTTTAAATGGATAATCACCAAATATCACAGAGAGTTTTCGAACCGCATAAGTGTTTCTTGTAAATTTATTGGACAAAGCAATTATAGTTACATTTTCGTCTTTCAGAGGAATATATGATGACGTAAAGCCATGCCACCAACCGTTATGAAAATAGAAATTTTTACCACTTTCCCAATTAATCATTCGAATACCTAATCCGTAATTCTTGGTTCCTTTTCGTTCGTTGCTGTACCCAGTATACACTTGTGCCAATAATTCAGGTTCCAAAAACGATGGGGAATTCCTTGCTCTGTCAAATTTTAATAAATCTCTTGGAGTCGAGTAGATGTTCTTGTCTCCATAAATTTTGTCAAGATAATCAATGCCAATTTCTACCCTGTTGGCTTTATACGATGGAGCTACGTTATGTTTGTCTTTGTCAAAATCCAGGACAAAAGTATTGGTCATTCCTAATGGCTTAAAAATAATTTCAGCCATTGCATCTCTATAAGACATCTTGGTTACTTTTTCGATAATTAGAGCCAGCATAGCATAATTAGTATTGCAATAGGCAAATCGGGTACCCGTTCTTTGTTCCAACCCAATATTTTTGGTTCCCATTATGGTCAATATGTCCTGGTTGGTCAACGTATTATGTCTGTCCCAAACACTTTTGTCACGATCTGTAAAATAGGCATAACTGCGCATTCCGCTTCTGTGATCCAACAACATTCTTATCGTAACATCCGGATAGGGAAATTCTTTAAGGAAATCAGTGACTTTTTGATCAAGGTCAATTCTTTTGGCATTGACCAATTTCAAAACTGCAGTCGCAGTAAGGACTTTGCTTACCGATGCGATATGAATAGGAGTAGTACTTGTTATTGGAGTTTTGTCTCTTAGATTGGCATAACCTTCATATTTTTCGTAGATAATCTGACCATTTTTTGCCACAAGAAAACCACCGTTCATACTGTTGTTTGGCCAGTTTTTCTTGTAAAAAGAATCTATTTGTCGGCGTTTTTCGGCTATATAATCTGCGGTAAGTTTTGGTGTTTCATTTACCAAAGGTTTCATTTTTGGCAATACATTTTTCGGAAGATCGGCATCTTTTAATTCCGCTTTTTCTATTTGTTTAGTGTCTTTTTTACAGGAGCTCACTATTACGTTTAGGAGCAGTAAATTTAGTATAATCGCCTTTTTTGTATAATTCATTTTCGTGGTACTAAAAAAGCAAATATATAGAAACAAATACTTTTGGATTATAGTTTTTTTTAAAATTTAACTTTTTTTTGAAAGCAATTTTTATTTGGCTGATGCTCAGAATAAGAAAACAAATTCTATTTAATTATTTATTGGAATTTAATAGCATTATTCTTGATAAGAGAATAGATAGTAGTTAGAAATAGTACCTATAAAGATTGAAAAAAAGTACTTGAAATGTTGAATCTATTGCGTCAGCCACAAAATAAGTTCGTGCAAAAGGACTTATTAAGCCCACGACTTTGCCCAAACGGATTGTTTAGACTACTTTTATCGACTTTTGTAATTAATCATATAAATATATTTTGTTTTAAAATAAATTGTTATGTTTGTAACAAATAAAGTCAATAAAGTTATATTTATAATTTTTTAAAATAGTCGAAATGAAGTTCGGAATCATAAAAGAAAGGAAAAATCCACCCGATAGAAGAGTTGTTTTCTCACCCAATGAATTGGCAAAAATAAAGCAACTGTATCATGATTGTACTATAAAAGTAGAAAGCTCGGATATTCGTATTTTTACCGATGCCCAATACCAAAGCATGGGAATTGAAGTTGCCAATGATGTAAGTGATTGTGACGTTCTTTTTGGGGTAAAAGAAGTACCGGTTGAGAACTTGATTCCTAATAAAGCCTATTTCTTTTTTTCACATACGATTAAAAAACAACCGTATAACAGAAAGCTGTTGCAAGCTATTTTGGATAAAAATATTGACTTGTATGACCATGAAACAATTATAGATTCACACAATCGTAGATTAATAGGTTTTGGAAAATATGCCGGAATTGTGGGCACTTACAATGCTTTCCGTGCGTTCGGTTTAAAATTTGAATTGTTTAAAATGCCAAAAGCCGAAACGCTTTCAGGCAAAGATGCATTGATTGCCCATTTAAGAAGATTGGTTTTGCCTCCTTTAAAAATTGTGGTAACAGGAACTGGAAAAGTGGGAAATGGTGCCAAAGAAATTTTGGATGCCATGAAAATCAAAGAAGTCACACCAGACAATTATTTGACTAAAAATTACACCCAAGCAGTCTACACTCAAATAGATGTTTTGGATTATAATAAAAGAAAAGACGGTCAAGTACTTGATTATATTGATTTTCACGAAAATCCTTCGGAATATCTTTCTGATTTTGAACGATTCACCAAAGTTTCAGATATTTACATTGCGGGTCATTTTTATGGCAACGGAGCTCCTGTAATCTTGAGTCGAGAAATGCTTCAGGCAAATGATTGCAAGATAAAAGTTGTGGCTGATGTTTCCTGTGATGTCAACGGACCTGTAGCCTGTACGTTGCGTTCTTCGACCATTGCAGAACCTTTATACGGTTATTTGCCTAGCGAAAACAAAGAAGTAGATGTTTTTCATCCTGCTGCAATTGTTGTTATGGCGGTAGATAATTTGCCTTGCGAATTGCCAAAAGACGCCAGTGAAGGTTTTGGCGAAATGTTTTCAGAACACGTTATTCCTGCCTTTTTTAACGGAGATAAAGACGGTATACTTAAACGAGCCAAAATGACCGAAAAGGGAAAACTAACCGAGCGTTTTAGTTATTTACAAGATTATGTTGATGGAAAATAAAGTTAATGACTAATTCCCCAAAAATATAATTGTAATAGAAAAACCTGCAAATTGTCGATTTGCAGGTTTTTCTTTACTAGGCTTAAATGGGTATGGATTTCGGTAAATTCAAAATTCTGAAGTCTAAAATCTGCAATCTAAAATCCTTCTCAAACCATATCCTCCGGTTTTACCCATTCATCAAATTCTTCGGGAGTCACATATCCTAGCCTCACAGCCTCTTCTTTGAGGGTGGTGCCATTTTTGTGTGCCGTTTGGGCAATTTCAGCCGATTTATAATAGCCAATTTTAGTATTCAGAGCCGTAACCAGCATCAATGAATTATTGACCAATTCTTGAATACGTTTGTAGTTTGGTTCAATTCCTTGAGCACAATGTATGTCGAATGAATGACAAGCGTCACCCAGCAATTCCGCCGATTGCAGAAAGTTGGCAGCCATCATCGGTTTGAAAACATTCAATTCATATTGACCTTGCATACCGCCTACGGTAATGGCCATATCATTTCCTATCACTTGAGCACAAACCATGGTCAGCGCCTCGCATTGTGTTGGGTTTACTTTTCCAGGCATGATAGAAGAGCCTGGTTCGTTTTCGGGTATCATTATTTCACCAATTCCAGAGCGTGGCCCTGAAGCTAACATTCGGATATCATTAGCAATTTTATTTAAAGAAACGGCCAATTGTTTGAGTGCGCCGTGGGTTTCTACAATGGCATCGTGAGCTGCCAGCGCTTCAAATTTATTGGGTGCGGTGACAAAAGGATGCCCCGTAAATTGGGTGATATATTCGGCAACTTTTATGTCATATCCTTTTGGTGTATTCAATCCTGTACCCACAGCAGTTCCTCCCAAAGCGATTTGGGATAAGTGTCCCAATGTGTTCTTAACCGCTTTCAAACCATTATCCAATTGCGCCACATAACCCGAAATTTCTTGTCCCAAAGTAAGGGGAGTGGCATCCATCAAATGGGTACGGCCAATTTTGACTACGGAATGAAATTGAGTTGCCTTTTTGTGAAGTGTATCTCTTAATTTTTCGACATTCGGAATAGTATTTTCCACTATTGTTTTATAGGCTGCAATATGCATTGCGGTTGGAAAAGTATCATTGGACGATTGCGATTTATTGACATCATCATTGGCTTTGATAAAAGGCTCATCTTCTGTAATGCTTAATCTTTTAAGTACCTGAGCACGATTGGCAATTACTTCGTTGACATTCATGTTGCTTTGCGTACCAGAACCCGTTTGCCAAATCACAAGCGGAAATTCCTCAGAAAGTTGTCCAGCCAGAATTTCATCACAAACCAAAGCAATGTAATCCCGTTTCTCGACGTGTAAAACACCCAATTCACAATTGGTATAGGCGGCTGCTTTTTTGAGGTAGGCAAAACCTTCAATTATAGCTTTTGGTATGGATGCCGGCGACCCAATCTTGAAATTGTTTCGGGAGCGTTCAGTTTGTGCTCCCCAGTATCTGTCTAAGGGGACTTGGACTTCGCCCATAGTGTCTTTCTCGATTCTATATTTCATTTCGATTTCTTATTGTTTTTTAGTAGAATAATGAGGTTACCTTGTATGACAGATCTTATCCTTTTTTAATTCAGAAGTAAACCACATTAGTTTTTTTATAGGATACTGGATAATTTGATAAAACAAGAGCTGATGTAATATGTTTTTAATTTGGAATGTGGGTTAAATGATAGAATTTTTTTATTTTGGCTACGATTTGATTAGTGGTCATGTTGTTTTCTGCCGTTTCAACTAATTTTAGTTTGCTCGCATCGAATGATTTATCGGAATTTATTTTTTGTTCTAATTTTATTTTTGTTTCAGCAGGTCCAAAAATATACAGTTCATCGACTAATTTGATATGCGATAGAATGCTTTTTAGAAAATGATTGGTTTCATTTTTTCTTCTTTCTTCAAATTTAGTTTCATCGCTACCATGATGACTACCATTGAAGGATCCTTTGCTTCCTTCTTTTTGATGGTATATTTTATTTTCCAAATCAGATTCGATTTTTGATACCCTTTGCTTTCCACCATCAAGAGTAACAATAATTGCTTTTGATGAATCAATCCAGATGCCAGTTTGTTTTTTCATGACTTTGTTTTTTAAAATTAAAATGAGATTAAGTTAGAACTTTACTATTTAGAGGGCAAAAAAATATTTTTTAACAGCAATTAGCAGATTTAAAAATTGAATTATTACTACTATTTTTTGAAATGAAAAGATATTTTTTAGGAAAAGAATCGGGCTTATAAAGTTACGAAATAGTGCTGATTTTAGATTGTTAATTGGGATTTGTTTTAGTTTTGTTGAGTTTATAATTTTTTAAAGTTCATAGTGTCAGTTTTTAAATAAAGGATAAGTGGCTTGCCATAAATAATAATGGAATGTTTGGTTTTAGGGTTAAATCAGAAAAAAAATAGTGACAAAAAAAAGGTGTTGAGCAATCAACACCTTTTTCCGATTTAAATTTTTGCTAGGCTAAAGCTTCTTTGTTTAACTTAGAACTTTAGTTTTTTAGTAACAAAAAATTATTTTTTAACAAAATCTCCAGCTTGAACAATCACTAGTTTTTTTGGATCAAAATATTTGACTAAAGCAGTATTTACTTTTTGAACATCTAAGTTTTTAATTTTAGTTTCAAAATCTTCATAGTCTTTGAAAGTTTGACCTGAATCCATGTTTTCTCTTAGTTCACGAACCAAGAACTCATCAGTTCCAAGCATTGTTTGTCTATTTTGCAACCAAGATTTTAAGGAACTGTCAAATTCTTCTTTGGTAAACCCTTTGCTGATTGCTTTTTGGATTTCTTCATTAAGGGCTGTTGTCAATTTATCCTTCATTGTTGGATTATAAAAAGCATAAATTCCCCATTCTGATGTAGGATCAATAGCATTTGCTTGTACATAAGAACCAGCGCCATAGCTCAAACCTTCAGTTTCACGTAAACGTTGCGGAATTCTGGAGGATAGAAAAGCACCGCCACCCAATAACTCATTTGCCATTTCTAAAGCAGGATAATCTGGATTTTTTTTACCAATATTCAAATTTATTTTTCCAAATAAAATGGCATTCGTTTTGTCATTAATTTGGATGGTTTTTTCATTTGATTTTACATCAAAATATTGCGTTGGAATTCTTTTGTATGCAATTTTCGGGTTCCAGTTGTCAAAAGTGCTGCTCAAGAATTTTTTAATGGCATCTTTATCAATACCTCCTACAAACGAAGATATACTGTTAGATCCGCCATAAAAGGTTGCATAAAAGTTCTTAAGGTCTTCAATAGTGATTTTGTCTAGGGTAGCCAGGCTTTCATCAATTGTTTCCGAGTAATAAGGATGGGTTTTTGGGTACAAAGCAGTTATTTTTGTCAGTTCTTGAGTTGCAACAGCTTGAGGTTCATTTCTGTTGGATTCCAATCCGCTTTTGGATTCCAGTTTCAATTTTTCAAATTCAGTAACATCAAAAGAAGGGTTTCTCAAAATGTCCTGTACCAAGTTTAAAGCATTGTTTAAATTGGCTTTATCCGTACTGATTCTTACATATAAACCATCAACAGATCCCACTACACTTAAGTTTATTTTATATTGGTCAAGCTGGTCGTTAATGTCTTTTTTGGTTCTGGTTTTAGTTCCTAATTTTAACATGTTTGCTGTTAAATTGGCAATCATTGATTTTTGGCTCAATGATTTTTCATCTCCCATTCTCAACAATATACGGGCTTCAATTTTATTTCCTTTGGCAGGTTTCTCCAATAATGCATATTTTCCACCTGATGCTAATTTTCCTTCTTCAGTGGATTTTATAATATTGGCAACAGAGGCTTCAAAGGTATTGGTATTTGCCTCCATTACTTTTCCTTTGTATCCATTTACAAGAGCCGCTATGTCTTTAGTGTCGCTAACTTTGGTTCTTTCGCTAGTTGCTTCGGGTATAAAGCGACCCCAAGTTCTGTTGCTTTGCAAATAGTATTTTTTGGCAGCGTTTTGAATGTCGGCAACTGTCAAAGCTTCGATATTGTCTCTATCTATAAAAAATAAACGCCAATCACCAGCTCCGATGAATTCTGTCATAGCAATCGATAAGTTCAGTGTTTTGTTATAAGTGTTTTCAAATTGTTTTAGCAATTCATTTTTGGCACGTTTAAGGTCATCCTCCGTAAAAGTCATTTTAGGAACATTATTCATAGTTTCCAAAAAGGCTTTTTGCACCGTGTTTATGTCTTTATCTTTTGCAATTTCGCAGGCAAAATAACTGAATGCTGGATCTTTTAATGTCAAGGTATATCCATAGACATTAGTTGATAATTTAGTTTCCACTAAAGTTTTATACAAAATACCAGAAGGGTTATTGGTCAATATTGAGATTAACGCATTATTGGCAGCAAATTCTTTGTCTGAATAACTGGGAGTGTGATAAGCCATAGCAATGTATTGAAGATCACCATTTCTTTTGAGTTCTACAAATCGTTCCCCGTCTTGGGCTGGTTCTACAGTATATGTTTTTTCAATTTCGTTTTTTGATTTTGGTATTGGAGCAAAGTATTCTTTAATCCAGGAAAGCGTTTTTTTCTCATCAAATTTTCCACCTATAATTAATGTGGCATTATTGGGTTGGTAATATTTTTGATAAAATACTTTTAGACGACTTGCAGGAACACGCTCTATATCTTCTTTACTTCCAATGGTTGATTTTCCATAATTATGCCACAAATAAGCAGTAGAGAGAATACGTTCGTTTAATACTCCAGAAGGATCATTTTCTCCTATTTCAAACTCATTTCGAACTACACTAAACTCCTTGTCCAAATCGGATTGCAGTATGGCAGAAGTTATCATTCTGTCCGATTCCATGTCTAAGGCCCATTTTAGATTTTCATCTGTTGCCGGTAGAATTTCATAATAGTTGGTACGGTCATAATAGGTTGTACCATTGGCTTGTGCCCCTTTATCGGCAATTGTTTTTTTGATGTCCGTAAACTTTGAGGAGCGTTTGAATAACATATGTTCCAGCAAATGGGCCATTCCAGATTCACCATATCCTTCGTGACGTGAACCAACACCATAAACAATATTCACAATCACATTTGATTGTGCAGCGTCCGGGATTAGCAAAATTTTCATTCCATTTGGTAAGCTATATTCTTTTATGCCTTCTACCGAAGTGACAAAAGTAGCTTCTTGGGAAAAGGAATTTGCAGCCCAAAAGGCAACAAACAACATGGCAAGAATTAATTTTTTCATTTTTTAAAGTTTAATTGTAAGTTTATATTGTAAAAATATATTTTTTTATGAAAGGATAATCATTTGTTTTGATAATTTTAAGAAAGCTTTTCTACTATTTATAGTATTTTGATATTATTTTTTAAAATTTTAATTGGAACTATCCCAGTTCATTATGGTAAATTGATGTTTTCCTTGATTTATCGTTTTAACACCGATGGTTTTTAGTTGGTTTCTTATTTTAATTTTGACCAAAATAAGTAATATTAAAAATTAAGCTAAGAAAAATATAGTTTTATTATACAGATAGCATTAAGTAGTTATTTTTCTGGTTTATATCCGTATTTTTAATCCATGGTTTAATAGATTTGATTGGCGAAATAAAAACAAAGAATAAAAGGATGAAAAAATTAGGACTCATAGGTGGTATAAGTTGGGTGTCAACGGCAGATTATTATAAGTTTATAAATGAGGGAATCAATAAAGAGTTAGGCGGAGTTAATTTTGCCGAGTGCATGATTTATTCTTTTAATTATGATGATATCAAAAGGAATAATGAAAACAACGACTGGGATTCGACATTCAATATGTTGTCAAAAGCATGTCAAAATTTAAAAAACTGTGGTGCCGAAGCGATTATTCTTTGTGCCAATACAATGCATCTTATTGCTGATCGAATTCAGGAGAGTGTCGATTTACCATTAATTCATATTGCCACCGAAACTGCCAAGGAAATCCAAAAAGGCAATTTTAAAAAAGTGGGTCTTCTTGGAACAAAGTTTACGATGGAATTGGATTTTTTTAAAGACAAATTATCCGCTCTTGATATTGAAACAATAATACCTGAAGCTGACGACAGAGATTTTATACACGATACCATTTTTAATGAATTGGGAAAAGGATTAATTCTGGAAAGTACCAAGGCAAGATATCTTTCTATTATCGAAAAACTTATAAATAACGGGGCCCAAGGAATTATTTTGGGTTGTACAGAAATTCCATTATTGGTAAAGCAAGAAGAAGTTCAGGTGCCTGTTTTTGACACTGCTATGATTCATTCCAATGCAGCTGTTGCATTTGCTTTGAGTTAATTTTTCTCGATTTTGAATTGTTCTAAAAGCCTTCTTTAGGGCTTTTTTTGTTTTTGTGTAATTTGCTCTAATAAAACATTTTATCATAGTTTAAATTAAAGAAAATGCTTAAATTTGAGAGTGAAATATTCATTTTTTTATAAAAGCTGAAGTGGATTCCTTTTGATTTTAAAATAGGTTATTGTATCCTAAAATTATAGTAAAATGGCATTTATAGACTATTACAAAGTATTGGAGATTGATAAAAGCGCATCAGAAGCGGATATCAAAAAAGCGTATCGAAAATTGGCACGTAAATACCATCCTGATCTAAATCCAAACGACAAAGAAGCCGAGAGAAAATTCAAAGAACTAAATGAAGCCAACGAGGTATTAAGTAATCCTGAAAACCGAAAAAAATACGATCAGTATGGCGAAAACTGGCAACACGGTGAGGAATATGAAAAAGCCAGACAACAGCAACAGCAATATCAAAATGCCGGAGGTCAACAAGGGGGTTTTGGCGGGTTTTCTGGCGGTGGTGACTATTCTGATTTTTTTGAATCGATGTTTGGCGGCGGAGGACAAAGAGGAAGTCGCAGAACCGCTGCGTTTAAAGGTCAGGATTTTAATGCCGAATTGAATTTGGACTTAAAAGACGTTTATGCCACGCACAAACGTACCCTTACAATCAATGGAAAAAATATACGGCTAACTATTCCTGCCGGTGTTGAAAACGGTCAGGTCATAAAAATAAGCGGACAGGGTGGAGAAGGGGCCAATGGAGGCCCAAAAGGTGATTTGTATCTTACTTTTAACATCGAAAATCACACCAATTTTAAACTTGACAAGCACAATTTGTACTCTACTGTTGACTTGGATCTGTATACAGCACTTTTAGGAGGGGAAATTACAGCCAATACTTTTGATGGCAAAGTAAAATTAACCGTTAAGCCAGGTACGCAAAATGGCACCAAAGTAAAACTAAAAGGCAAAGGATTTCCAGTGTATAAAAAAGAAGGAGAATATGGAGATTTATATATTTCCTATCAAATTATATTACCCACAAACCTTACCGAAAAAGAAAAAGAATTATTTTCAGAATTAGCTGAGCTTAGAAAGATATGAAATCGCCATTAAAAAAGTTTGCGTAAGCAATACCAATTAATAAAAAGGCGACCCGAGCATAGCGAATTGGCGAAACATAACATATATGACGTTGATAAATAAATTTCACACACATGAAAACAGATAACTGGATACTTTTGCAAACAATTAGTTCTCATTATCAAATAGAGCTTTCATTTTTTAACCATTTGCAAGATTTAGGCTTAATTGAAATTGAAGTTATGGAGCAATCTCCGTATGTCAACGAAAATCAGATGCATAATTTGGAACGAATGATTCGATTGCATCACGAATTGGAAGTGAATCCGGAAGGAATTGATGTCGTTTTTAATCTTTTGCAAAAAATTGAACATTTGCAAAAAGATTTGATGACTGCCCAAAACAGATTACGTCTATATGAGAATTAGATTCTTCACACGATTCATTTTGTGGATTTTAATGCAGAGAAAATCAATTGAATATTCGTATATTTGAGTAAGATTCGTATTAAAAATTAATTCATAAACCGAATGAATAGTGTTTTTAGAATTATTGAAGTATTCAAAGATTTTCTTATAGAAATTGGCGAGCTGTCTGATTTTGCGGGTCGTTTTTTCAAGGAAGTATTTAAACGTCCGTTAGAGTTTAAAGAGTTTCTTAGGCAATGCTATAATATGGGGAACCGTTCCTTGCTTCTGGTTGGGGTTACGGGATTTATCATAGGATTGGTGTTTACCTTACAATCCAGACCTACTTTACAACAATTTGGTGCCGTTTCGTGGATTCCTGCCATGGTGAGTGTTTCTATCATTAGAGAAATTGGCCCTATCATTACCGCTCTAATTTGTGCAGGGCGCATTGGTTCAGGAATTGGAGCCGAATTGGGTTCTATGCGTGTAACTGAGCAAATAGACGCAATGGAAGTTTCTGGAACAAATCCCTTCAAATATTTAGTGGTAACCCGAATATTGGCGACTACTTTAATGTTACCTATTTTGGTTTTTATTGGAGATGGAGTGGCACTTTTTGGTTCTTTTTTGATCGAAAATTTAAAAGGAGATGTTTCACTATTGTTATATTTTACTCAGGTTTTTAATCATCTCGAGTTTTTTGATGTCATTCCCTCAACGATTAAGTCTTTTTTCTTCGGCTTTGCCATTGGATTGGTTGGTTGTTTTAAAGGATATTATTGCAAAAAAGGAACAGCAGGAGTTGGGTTGGCGGCTAATTCGGCGGTGGTTTTTTCCTCAATGTTACTTTTTATCATTGATTTTATAGCGGTTTTTGTTTCTAATGTTTTTTACGATGTTTAGTGCTATGGATTCGAATGAAAAAAATAAAAAAGCAATTGTGGTTATCAAAGATTTAAAAAAGAGCTTTGGTGATAACCATGTTTTGGATGGATTTAATTTAGAATTGTTTCCAGGCGAAAATTTGGTTGTAATGGGGAAGTCGGGATCAGGTAAGTCGGTAATGATCAAATGTCTTATTGGATTGGAAGAACCGGACCAAGGCAGTATTGAAGTGATGGAAAAAGACATCAAAAAGCTTTCTCGAGAAGCTTTGGATGAACTTCGAACCGAGGTTGGTTTTCTTTTTCAGGGTAGCGCTTTGTATGACTCTATGTCGGTCCGTGAAAATTTAGAATTTCCTTTGAGACGGCACACCAAAAAATTCGGAATTATTCATGATACCACGCCATTGGTTATGGAAGCATTGGAAAGTGTTGGTTTGGCTAATACTATAGATTTGTTGCCAAATGAGCTTTCAGGCGGAATGAAGCGTAGAATTGCTTTGGCGAGAACTTTAATTTTGAAACCAAAAATTATTCTCTATGATGAGCCTACAACAGGATTGGATCCTATTACATCAAAAGAAATTTTAATGCTGATGATGTCTGTTCAAAAAAAATACAATACATCATCTATAATTATAACGCACGATGTTGATTGTGCCAGAATGATTTCTAACAGAATGATTTTATTAATTGACGGAATAAATTATGCTGAAGGAACCTTTGAGAGTTTGTCAACTTCCAAAGATCCCAAAGTGCAAGCTTTCTTTAAATAAGTATAAAATGGAAAAAACTGCTTCAGAGAAAATTAAATTAGGAATTTTTGTCATATCGGGACTAACCCTCTTTGTTCTTGTCGTGTATTTTATTGGTAACAAACAAAAAATGTTTGGTAGTACCGATCATCTTACGGCTGTTTTTAGCAATGTAAATGGATTGCAATTAGGAAATAATGTTCGGTATTCCGGTATCAATATTGGAACGGTTAGGGGGATAGAAATGATAAATGATACTACTATCAATGTGGATATGATTATCGATAAATCAATGTTCCCACACATCAAAAAAAATGCTCTGGCCAGTATCGGTTCGGATGGTTTGGTAGGAAGTATGGTAATCAATATTGCTCCAGGAAAAGGAAATCAACGGCATATTGAAGCAGGCGACATCATACAATCCTCGGGTCGTGTTCGTACCGATGATTTGTTGAATACGCTGAGTGTAACCAATAAAAATGCCGCTTTACTCACAGCCGATTTACTTAAAATCACCAAAGAAATCACTCAGGGCAAAGGCTCTTTGGGAACTTTGCTCAACGACACGATTATGGCATCCGATTTGAAACAAACCATGAATTATCTGAAAATGACGAGTAAAGGCACAACCGAAATCGTAGATAACCTTAATAAAACGGTTATGGCTTTGGGAGATAAAAACAGTGTAATAGGAGTATTGAATGATCCAGTTACAGCACAAAAAATAAGAACAATCGTTGTCAACTTGGATCAATCAAGTCAAGAGATAAACAAAGTGGTAACCAACTTAAACGCAACAATTACGAATGCTAAAAACGGAAATGGTGCGATAAATTATTTATCTAATGATCCCCATTTGGTTAAAAAAATAGATTCGACGATGACAAACTTAAATAAAGCGACTATCCTCTTGAACGAAGATCTCGAAGCGATGAAACATAGCTTTCTGTTGCGAGGTTATTTCAAAAAACAGGAAAAGGCAGCAAAGAAAGTTAACTAATTTTTGGTTGATTTGTTTAGAGCCCGTTTTTATCTCGCGTCAATTTATTTTAAAACAAAATTAACTCCTAGATTAAAACTTCCTCTACTATTATACACAGTTGAATCATAATTTATTGTAGCTATATCAGGAAGTCCTCCTTGGCCTTCCCACTCAAAGAAAATTTTATATTTATCATTTATTGGAATTTTTACCCCAACTCCCATTTGTAAACCATAATCAATAGATTCAAAGTTGTTTTTAATATTTGAATCTGTACCGGTTTCTTTTGCTCCTAGAAGTATTCCGACATATGGACCAAGATTTATATAGAAAATTTTTCCGAAATGCCAATTGACAGCAATAGGAATAGTCAAATAATTCAGATTGTAATCAAGGGTATTATTGTTATTGTAAACTATTCCAGAATTTGGGTCTATTATAAATTTATTTTCCCAGCCTTTTTGATCATATATTAATTTTGCTTTCAAACTAAAATTTCTAGAAAAATAGTAATCGATTGAGGCTCCTAAATTGATTCCATGATTAGAATCTGAACTATCGCCAAATTCTGCAGAATTAGTTACAGCTGATGTGTTTAATCCAAAATTGAAACCAATTTCGATGTCATCATTAAGTTGGCCATAGGAAGTAAAGGGTAATGAATATATTAACACAATAATGATGGTGTTTTTCATTTTTTATGTTAAAATTATGAAAAAAAAATATAAAAATAACCAATTTTTTTAATAAGTAAAAAGTTAGATGCTCCCGAGCCCTTCAATTAATAAATCAATATCTTCTTTGGTGTTAAAATGACTGAAAGAAATTCGGATACTCGGTTTTTTTAAGTCCTCATCAGATAACATTTCAGCCAGAACGTGAGAAGGCCTAATACTGCCCGATTGACAAGCACTACCTCTGGAAACAGCAATACCTTTCATGTCTAAATGAAATAAAAGCATAGAAATTTTACTTTCGTCAAAAGGCAAAACGACATTGAGTAGATTGTAGAGTGCTTTTTCTCCATTGATTTTAAATCCCGGGAAATCTGTTTTTAGTCTTTCGATGGCATAGTCTTTCAATGATGAAATATATTGACTTTCGCTTTCAAGGTTTTGATAAGAAAGTTCCAAGGCTTTTGCCATTCCTGCAATTTGATGTATGGCTTCGGTTCCTGGACGCTGTCCTTTTTCTTGTTCACCGCCAAAAAATAAAGGCTGTAATCCTGTATTTTTTCGAACAAAAGCAAAACCAACGCCTTTTGGGCCGTGAAATTTATGGGCACTGGCTACAATAAAATCGATAGGAGTATGTTGCAAATCAATTTTGGTTTTCCCAATAGATTGTACCGTATCCGAATGAAGTAAAGCATGGTGCTCTTGACAAATTTGGCTCACTCTGTCAAGATCCAAAATAGTTCCTGTTTCATTATTGACGTGCATTAAGGAAACCAAAGTCTTTTTCTCTTCTGATAATAATTCGACCAAATGGGTTAAATCAACTTCGCCATTGGGTTTAATTTTTACGTAATCTACTTGAATGTCATATTCATTTTGTAACGCAATGGCAGTATGTAATACCGCATGATGCTCTATTTTGCTTGTAATAATGCGAGTTGCCTTTAAATCTTTAATGGCAGAACGCATAATCCAGTTATTGGCTTCTGTGCCGCAGGAAGTAAAAATAATTTCGGCTGCAGAAGCGTTTATTTGCTTTGCGATTGATTTTCTGGAAAGTTCAAGAATGCTTTTAGCATTGCGTCCCAAACTATGTGTTGAGGATGGATTACCATAATCTTCGGTTAATATTTTGGTCATTTCCAAAATTACCTCGGGATGAAGTGCAGTAGTGGAAGCGTTATCAAGATATACTTTTTTCATTTTTTATATAGATTTTGAACCCTCAGCAGTTACTTTGAATTTGTGTTTTTTGCCAAAAATTACGTTCTTATTGAAAACAATGATTGAAATCAAAATTAGAGAATAAGAAAACATTTGAAGCAAAGTAACTTGTTCTTTAAAGTAAAAAATAGCTAAGGTAAAATTGATTATTGGATTGATGTACATCAGGATGCCCACAGTCGATGAGTTGATACCTTTTAAAGCATACAAATTTAAAAAAAGCGGAACAATCGTAAAAAATACAACAATGCAGAATAGGCACATATAAAATAAAGGTTCTGTTGGGATTGCACCACTGTATTTTGGATAAAAGGGCAAAATTAGCAATGCAATAAAAAGTAACTGTATATTCAAAAGAAGAAACTTATCAAGTTCACTATTCTTGCGCTGGCTGACCAAATACAATGCATAAGTTGCTGCCACGACCAAACTATAAAAAATGTCCTGAAAGTGATTTAGAGACAATGAAATACAGCTTATAACACTTATAAAAACTGCTGACCATTGCCATTTACTCAGTTTTTCGTGAAGTAAAAAGAAAGCAAAAACTGTTGTCAAAATTGGACAGATTAAGTAAGCAAGTGAACCCGCTTTCACACTCACATGATTGACAACATAAATGAAAATAAACCAATTGGATGCTAGAATCATACCTCCCAAAAGAGTCAAAATAACTATACTTCTTTTCTTTTTTAAAGGCATTACTGAGAAATCATTCCAATTTTTACGGATATTCTTTTTTCTAAAAACAAGATTTATTACCGTCATCGTCAGTACGCTGAAAAACACACGGTAGAATAAAATATCCAAAGAAGGATAACTCGATATGGGTTTTAGTGCCAGACTGAAAAAGCCCCATATGAAAAATGCTAAAAAAGCGGCGAAATAGTATTTGTATTTTTTCATCGAAAAGTAAAATTCGCCACAAAGATAAGGATTTCTGTAGTGAATCAATGTCTTTAATAAGTTGCTGACAATCTGTGAAACTAAGATGGAAAGAGATTTGTTCTCTGTTTTTTAATAATCTAATAACCAAAATAAGGGATAATTACTTTATTTTAAAGCTTAGTGTCTTAGAGGCTTAGTTTCTCAGTAATTTTTCAGTTAAATATCAGGTTTTTGGTTACTAAAGTTTAAGAAACAAATTAAAAATTCTATTTTTGTTCAAAATATAAAATAATGAAACGATTTTTAGGAATTTTGATTTGTGTATTTGCTTTTTCGGGCTGTGATGATGGTGATTTAATAGTGGATACAATTGATTTTTCGGATGTAACTACAAGCAGTTGTTCTGATAATAATCTTATTTTTAAACTCAAAGAAAGTGAATCTTTAATTCTGAATATTCCAGAAGTAACTTTTACAGAGAACCCTACACCTGTGAATGACCCAATAAAATTAGACATTAATACGACAAATCGAGTGGTGTATAATTTTTATGACGGTAAAGTAGCTGCCGCAAATATATGTGCTTTAATTCCTCCGGCGACTCCCAATATAAAAAATCAATGGGAAGCATCTTCGGGTATCATTCAAATTACAACTACTGCTGTAAAGAAATTGAACGAAACAGATAACAGTACCCGAATAACAGGATACAATAATAATATTATTTTACAAAATATCACTTTCACAAAACCTGATGGTACAACTCAGTTTTATGAAACTTTTCCTTTTGGTGATTACTTGAAAACGGTAGATCCATTGCCATTTGGTTTTCAGGGACTTTTGAATATATGTGCAAATGGTCAAGTATATGATTTTACCGAAAGCGAGGCTTTTACACTGAATATCGATCCAGCATTAATTGTAAATGCGGTTACGCCTGTTGGTTCTCCAAGAACTGGAGTAATAGGACTTGTCAAAAATAAATTAGTTTACCGTTTGTTTAACGGTGTGGTACCACCATCTTATTTTTGTCAAACAACAGATCCATTATTGCCTACCGTTAATCAAACATGGTTAGGAAAAGCTGGGGGAGTAATAGAAGTTACTACTACTACAAGTGGCCCAAATACTTTCAAACATACCATTATTCTTAAGAATGTAACGCTTGAAAAAGACACAAATAATTTTCAATTGGGAACCAGTTATAAATATGGCGAGTTACAAACTAAAATACCATGATAAAAATCTTGAAACACATAAAAAAAAACGTCAATACTTTTAATTAAGCATTGACGTTTTTTTATGGAGTTAAGGATACTTATTTATTGTTCTGTTTAAAATAAACTTCGGTTGCACCGGCACCATATTTTTGGTAATTGGCATCCTGAAAAACAATATTGTCATAACGGCCAAATAGAAAATCCAATTCGGCTTTCAAAATACCTTCACCCACGCCGTGGATGAAAACAATCTTTGGAATCCGATTGCGAATCGCAAACTCAATATGACGTTTAGCTGTTTCCGACTGCAAAGTCAAAATATCGTAATTTGACATCCCACGTTTATTGGGCACCAGTTTTTCGATATGTAGATCAAACTCCGGCACTGGCAATTCATGTTTGTCTTTCTTCTCTTTTACAAAGCTTCGAGGTTTTGGGATCTCCTTTTCTTTCTTTATTTCATTGATGTTGATACCTTTTATTTCCTCCATCAAATTGGCAGATTCTCCTATTTTGATGAGCTCATTGGTGGCAAAATTCATCACAAAACCATCTGCTGTTTCAATAGTGATGACCTTGTCTTTGACCGACAAGACAACACCATCAACCGCTTCATCCAACACCGAAACTTTATCACCTTTACTAAACATCATCTTTTTCTTTATCTTGATTTTTACTTGGAGTCTTACTGCTCAACTTCATCATTCCCATCATAAAAATGACAATGGCAATCACCATTACATACACATTTTTATCGGCGCTTGTTTGCTCATATAAAGCTACACCAATGGCCAAAACCATTAGCAAAATCATAAATTTTTTCATCATTTCATTTTCAGTTTCCAAAAATACTAAACTTTTTGACTTATTAAGACCAAAAATCATAATAAGGGCGTATCCCAGTTGTGAAAATCTCAGTCGTGCCTCCTTTGTTTTTTACAACTGGGTCGGGCTTTTGGCTTCATCTTTATTTTTTGAAAGAAAAAAATAAAGGATACCGCTGCAATCCCTTACGCAAAAGTGCCTTTAAAGAAATGGATTTGTAAATCATATCCTGATTAGTTTATAAGGTTGGTTAGTCATAAAAATCTTCTCATAAAGAAAAAAGTAACGAGATGGTAATCAATATTGTCATCAGGATAACCAAAAAAAAAGTTTACCGATCAATACATGAGTTATTTCTTAATATTGATTTTTATATAATGTAAGAAAAGAGAATTGAATTAAATAAATTTCTAAAGCGCAATGATTTTTCCGTACGATTAATACGTTTAGTTTATCAAAAATGATGCATTTCATCGACAATATTTTGACATAATCTTATTTTTTTTAACTTTGGAGTATTAGATGATTTGTGTTGAGTATGAAGTATTTTCGAATATAAAAGCGATTATTTTTGCATTCAACACAGCTAATAAAAATGTAAAGTCTAACATAAAAAAATCCAAAATGCATTTAATTTTAGAATTAGGTATTGTTGCAGGAATTTTACTTTTAGTACTGCTAATCTCCTTTGCAAATAAAATAAACCAAAAATCTGAGAGATAAAAAATCATGATTTAAATGGCGAGGAATTGAATGGTAATAAAATCAATTTGTCGTGAGCTTTGCAAAGTACAATTCAAGAATTCCTTAAACTGAACCACACAGAAAGAGGAATAATTTAAAAGTAAAAAACCACAAAGTAATGAACCTATTACTTTGTGGTTTTTTTATATGTGGAAAAAGAGCTTACGGGATATCAAATCAATAATAAAAAGTTCTTATAAAAATGAATGCCCTTTCCTAGATTACTTCACTTAATTTTTATTATAACTGGAGTTCAGTCACCTACGTTTGCGGTGAAAATCCCCTGCTTTTGGGCGTGGATTGCAATGGGTAGCAGGATTAGCTCCTGATTATTTTAGTTTATTTGTTCCAGTCTATTTTTCTTGAAAAGTACATTACTGCTGCAAGGATAGCAAACAAACCGATACTTCCCACCAATAATGCATAGTTTTCCAGTTGTATGATGACATAGATAAAGGTGTACAACCCAGTGAGTGATCCTGCGATGAAAATAGGGAATTTGTTTCCTTTTAGGATCGAAACGGAGTACAGCGATATCAATGCTATGATTGCTGTTGCTGCGATGAGGTAGGCTTTCGTGAAGCTACTGTGTTCGGTGATTGAAATCAGCAATGTGTAAAATAAAATCAGTGCCAACCCGATCATGGTATACTGGAAAATATGAATCCTGATTTTGCTGATGGATTGGATTAGAAAGAAAACCAAAAACGTCAGGCCAATCACCAGAAAGCCATATTTAGCGGCTCTTTCATTCTGTTGGTATTGGTTTACGGGAATCACAAAGTCAACTCCAAAGGCATAGGTTCCTAAATCGGGTAAGACTTCGAAAAATTGTTGTGAAAAAGCTCTGTTAATGTGAAGTATTTTCCAATTAGCCACAAAACCGTCACTGTTGATTTTTTTGGTTTTATCGTCTGGAAGGAAATTACCGGTGAAGCTTGGCGAAGCCCAATTGGATTGCATGCTTAACTGCGTAGTTTTACCAATAGGAACCATTTTTATTTGCTTACTTCCGTTGTAGGTGATGTCGAATCCAAAGTTGGTTTTGACCGTCTTTAAAGTGTTTTTTAGGTCTATAAAACCGGTTTCCAGTGCTTGTATTGAATCGGTTATGTTGGTGCTGTAAACAGGTTCAAATGTCAATTTATTACCGCCAAGATTTATTTTTACCTCGTCTTTGATGCTTTTTAAGTTGGTTGTTTTTATCAATATGGTGGCTTTATTCCATTGAATGTTTTCGGTTGGAATATTTTTACTGCTGAAATCGGGTTGAATATAATTCCCTTCAAAATTCATTTTGGAACTGTATACGACCGATTCGTAGTTGTTTCTATTAAGTAACTTGGTAGTAACGTTCGATTTGGCTTTCAAGTCTTCCGGGAAGAAATAGGCGTATTTGGTAATTGCTTTTTGCTGTTTTACCGTTTCATTGGTTTTTTGGTTAATGGAAAGCGTTTCCTCAAAAACGGTATAAGGAACTTTTAGTATTGGACCATAAAAATAGACGCTTTCACCCCATTTGTCATTGATTTCGGAGATAACTTCTTCTTGACGGTTCGAGCGTTCCTGAATCAAACTTTTGACAAATTCCAGCGGAATGAGCAAAATGAGGGTTAGCAATCCTACCATGAACATTTTAGCAGTATTGGATTGAAAAAAAGGTGTTGGAGTTGGGTTTTGATTTTCTGGAGTTTCCATTTTTTTTGTTGTTTAGTAATGATTAAAAAATAACATTGTAATACAGTATTGCAATGGGAATGTTGCACAATAAAAGAATAATTTTGAAGGCTAAATTTTCTCGCTCCTCAGGTAAAATGATAGAGAGAAAAATAAGATAGAGCAGCATTATAGAGTTAGTAATTATTGAAAAAAGCACATAATAAAAGCCTATTAGTAAAATCATACCAGCATGAGTACTGGATTTAAATAATAGAAGCAATAGGGTTCCAATCACAAATGAACCAATGGCCAGTTCATTTGAAAATGCCCATTTATAAAAGGATTTTGTTCGGTTAGGCGTCTACATGTTTTGGTCTTTATAGTCAAAAAATTACAATAGTTTTTGGGTGTTTAGAAAACTGTAATACAGAAATGCTGCAGGAATGTTGCTCAATAGAATTATAATTTTAATCCCAATGTATTTCCGCTGTTGGGGAAAAATGTAAAAATGATACAAGAGGTGACAAAACATTATTGCATTGAGAAATAGTGCCATAATCATGAAGATAAATCCAATGATTAAAACAAAAGAAGTATCCTTTAGCGTCAGAAAAAGAATGAAAAACAATGTGCCAATTGTAAAGCAACCAACGGCGAGTTCTGTGGAGGTTCTGCCTTCAAAAGGTTCCTCTTGAGTTAGGGTAGTTTGCATGATTTATAAGGGATTTATGGTTGAATGAAATTTTTTCAAGAAATAAAATAAATAGATATAGGCTCCAAAAAAAAAGGAGAACAATAATGCGTGTACCGATAATAAAGAAATTAGAATGTCATGAATCAATTCTAGGGGATTACTCAAAATGTCCCAACTATTGTATCGTAGAATCCTACCCAGATAAATTCCAATACCACATAAAAAGCAGATTGACGGCATCATTAATTTAGTAATAAGTGATGTGGTATAGTTTTTTATAATATTTTCAAATTCTATTAATGAAATAATACCAATGGTAAATCCAATTAATGCATAGGAACTAATGATGATCAAATCAAACCAAACCAAAAGATTGCTTGATTGTGATAAATGAATTAAGTCGGTCAGGATGTAAAATGAATTGGGTAGAAAAAGAATCCAGAAAAAGAGAAGTAATAGAGCTTTAATTTTACTTTTTTGGAAAGAAATTTGGGTTTTTAAATAGGTAATGAAAAAGTAAGGAATGAAAGCCAGAAATAGGTTCCAGACTAAGAAAAAGAGATAAATTGTGTTGGTCAATTTTGCTCTTATAGCTAACAAAATGAGAGAATAAGTCGTGAAAAGCAATAATATGCTGTTGGTTTTTCGGTTGCTATTGAAAAGTCTGATTATGAGTTGCATAGATTTAATTTTAGAGGTTTTTTTTAATTGGATTTTAATATTAAAAGTACTTTGAATTTCAAAGTGTTTGATTAAAAAAATAGATTATCGTTTCTGTATTAATTTTTCGAGTGCATCAATATGATCTTGAAATGCTTTGCGACCAGCTTTGGTAGCTCTGTAGCTTGTATTTGGCTTTTTCCCAATAAATTGCTTTTCGATTGCAATGTAGCTTTCCAATTCCAAGGCTTTGGTGTGACTGGCCAGATTACCGTCGGTAACGCCTAATAATTCTTTCAAAGTACTAAAATCAGCCGATTCATTGACCATCAAAACCGACATGATTCCAAGTCGTATGCGGTGGTCAAATGCTTTATTTATATTTTGAATAATGTTTTTCAAGTCTTAGTAAGTATCAATTATTGTGGTTACTATTTTGGATTGTTCCAGGTTTGATGGCGCAACTACGTTCTCTTCAAGCGGGATTTTATTTCCATATCTTTCTGCTAGTATTGCTTGTACTCGGGTATCTTCTAAATTAAAATCTTTTAGTTTTTGAAGAGGACACAATTCGATTCCAGCTCCGTTTTTGTATATTTTCCAAATCAATTCTGAGCAATATATTTTATCATCAGACCATTCAAAATAGTGGTCATAGTCTTTGTTGTTGAAGCCTTTTGCATAATTTTTCATCTTTTGCAAAGTTACAGAACTTAAAAGCCTCGATGCATTTTTTAATCGGGTTACCAAAAAATGATTTTCCTTTCCGCGGGTAATCCAAGTTTTGAGGGGTGTGTATTTTACAGGTTGAACAGCTTCAAAAACATATTTTTCACCCTTCTCAATAAATACGATTCCGCAATGGGAAAATTTGGAATTTGTGGCTATTCTTATGGCTTCAGATTGTTTGGATTGGGAAGTTTGAAAAATCATGTCTCCTTCTTGTATTTTATCCAAGACTGTGACAGGTCGAGCACCAAAAAGAATATTCCCAAACATTGAATTAGCAATGAAAAGGGCACATCCAAAACTCATCAGAAAGGTAATTATGGCAAAAATATATTTCGTTTTTTTCATATCTGTACTTTTTGGTTTCATAGTTCACATCGATATTGTCTGTTTTATTATTTTCAATCTAAAACTCTGCAATCTAGTTCCTGTCGTACTTGAAATACATCATACTACCATATACGATATGACAGATTCCAAATCCTAATGCCCAAAATTCTAACGCGTACCCGGAGAATTCGGTGGCTAAAAGCCCTATTATAATAATCGTGATACCCAGATAGCGCACATCTCGGAGTGTATATTTACTTGCATTTACACAAGACAAACCATAAAAAATCAAAGTTACGGGGGCAATCAATCCATAGCTTCCATTTCGCAATAATAACAAGCCAAAAATTCCACCGGTTACCAATGGAATCATGAAGTTGGTTAACAGTCTTTTTGAACTGCTATTCCATACTGTTTCGCCTCCTCTTTTTGTTTTGTTGTAGGTTAGTAATATGGCCGTGGCTATTGACAAAACTAATACTAAAAGTGCAGTCAAAACGATTAGTTTGAAAGTATGGCTTTCTAAAGTGATAATCTTGTCGTAATTACCCGAACCATAATTATTATTGTTGTTTTCAATTAATATATGGGCTATAAAAGCACCTATCAAGGCATATATGCCTGCCATTATTCCACCCAAACCGCTCAAAGATATAAACTGAGAGGATTTATTCATCATGTTTTTAATCTCACTGATATCTTGTAAATATTTATCGTCCATATATAAAGTACTTTGAATTACAAAGTAAATAATAAAATTTAAGAAAAACAATACTTTTTTATTATTTTTATTAGATGAAAATTACGGATGAATATATCTATCGCCAGCCTGAAAAGTTTAGGTCAATTCTTTTGCATCTAATAAGTGTGTTTGAACGGGAAATGCCTGAATTGGATTTGCTTTTTAAATGGGGAATACCTTATTTCTATTATAAGAAAAAACCTTTCTGCTATTTGGCACCCAATCAAAAAAAGGGATTTGTAGACGCAGGTTTTGCCAGAGGATTTCAATTAACAGGAAACCAGGATTATCTTGTCGGAGAAAAGAGGAATACAGTAAAGTCGCTTCGGTATTATGAGTTAGAGGATATTGACAATACTATTTTGGTAGATGTAATCCGGGAAGCTGCGACATTATATAAATAAAAATAGTACAGTCCGTAAAGCGTACTAAGTGTTTTTTTTTGCCACTGATTACACAGATTTACACAGATTTTATTCCCATTATTAAAGAAATCTGTTCTAATCTTTTTAATCCGTGGCCAATTGAATGGGTATGGTATTTGTTACGGATAGTCATAAATAAAAAAAATCCCCCGAAGGAGATTTCATAACTATGTTGAGGATGAATTAAAGTCTGAAGATACCTCCAAAAGAAACAATTGTTCCTCCGTACCAAAAATGATGTTGAGCATGATCACCAGTATAAGTAGTCCTAACATCTGTCATGTTAATATAACCACCTTTTAACTCGGTTAGCATGTAAAAATGTTTGAAGAAAGTGAAATTTAAACCAGCATCCGCCGAAAAACCGTATCCTGAAATATGAAACTCGTCATGTCTTTGTTTTTGTAATACTGTAGCGTCTGTTCTTGGAACCAATAATCCCATTCCTAATCCTTGCGTGAAGTTTAATTGAAATATATCGGTATTTGTAATTCCAAAAATTGAAGAGATATCTGTGTAATAAGCTGCTTCGGTAAAAACATAATTTAATCCATTTGTATGTTCAAATTTTAAAAATTTACCGTCAGTTAAATCTATTGGTTGGTTATTGTAAGTTCCGTTAAATTGAGAACCGGCTTCAGTCGAAGGCAAATTAATCGTTCCATTAATCATTGCTGTTTGGTTTTGAGTCATCACATATTTCATGTGATCAACTCCAATGGAAACATTAAATTTATCGTGGATAAAATACCCAATTTTCCAATTGGTCTGCGATGAAGTTAAGCTTCCAGGTTTTACATAATCAATATTCCAGCCTTTTGGTAAATCATGAGATTGTGCATTTTCTACTGTAAAATTGTATCCCTCTCCTTCAAAATGTAAATCAGAAGTAGTGTAATAAGTTCTATTTCCTCCCCAATGTGCAAAGAATTTTCCTTTGTTGTGTGCGGTATATAATTCATTTGATGGTGTACTGTCTTGAGCAAAAGCATTAGCAGTAAAGAAAAAAACTAAAAAAGCAGTATGTAAAATTTTTGTTTTCAATGTCTTTAAATTTGATTAATAATTTTTATTAAAGCAACTAAAATCTATCTTATACTAAAAATCTCCCGAAGGAGATTTTGATTTTATGTGAGAGTATTTTATAATCTAAAAATACCTCCAAAAGCAATAATTCTTTGGAAAAAGAAGAAATCTTGTGAAGCTTTATCATCACTACTTGTTGTTGTTCTAATATCTTGCATGTTGATGTAACCCGTTTTTAGCTCACCTTGTATATAGAAATATTTGAAAAACGTAAAGTTAATTCCCGCTTTTGCAGATAAACCATATCCAGAAATGTGAAAATCATCATGACGAGGCATTCCTAGCACAGTAGCATTTGTTTTTGGATATAAAAGTCCGGCTCCTAAACCTTCAGTTAAGTTGATCTGAATTTTATCTGTATTTGGTAATTTAAATAATTTCGAAATATCGTCATGTCTGGAAACCTCAGTATTAACATAGTTCAAACCATCTGTATGTTCGTACATTAAAAAAGCAGTACCATTTGGCTGAACAACATTTTTCTCATAACCACCTTCCTGAGCATTACCTTGAGACATATCTACAGGAGTATTATTATAAACTCCGTTGTAAATAGAGCCAGATTGATCAGCAGGTAAATTAATATAACCAGTTACATTAGCTATTTGAGCTTGGCTCATTACATACTTCATGTGATCCCAACCAATAGCGACACTGTAATGATCGTTAATGAAATATCCCATTCTAAAGTTAGTTTGAGGAATTGTCATGTTAGCAGGATTTATATAATCAACATGCCAGCCTTTTGGTTTGTCGTGAGAAACCATATTATCAACTGTAAAGTTGTAATCTTTTCCTCTGAAGTTTACATCAGATTCACTATAGCTTTCTCTGTTGCCACCCCATGAAATGAAGAATTTTCCTTTATTGTGTGCAGTAAATTTTTCAGTACTTTGCGTGCTGTCTTGAGCAAAAGCATTAATTGATAAAAAAAGAACTAGAAATGAGGCGTAAAAAAAAAATGTTTTCAATGTATTGGTATTCTATGTTAAATTAAAATTGATTTATGGTTTTTCTAATGGCAACCAATTTGTTCATTAAAGGCTCGAAGTAATCCAAGTGTAACATATTTGCACCGTCACTTTTAGCATTAGCTGGGTCAAAATGAGTTTCAATAAAAATACCGTCTACACCAACAGCAATTCCAGCTTTGGCAACAGTTTCAATCATATCAGGTCTTCCTCCGGTTACTCCAGCAGTTTGGTTTGGTTGTTGTAATGAATGAGTAACATCCAAAACTGTTGTAGCATATTGTTGCATAGTAGGAATACCTCTGTAATCAACAATCATGTCTTGGTAGCCAAACATAGTTCCACGATCCGTTACCATCACGTTTTGGTTATTACAGTCCAATACTTTTTGAACCGCATGTTTCATACTCTCCGGACTCATGAATTGTCCTTTTTTCAAGTTCACCACTTTTCCGGTATTGGCGGCAGCCACAACCAAATCAGTTTGACGAACAAGGAAAGCAGGAATTTGTAATACATCTACATATTCTGCAGCCATTGCAGCATCTTCATTAGTGTGGATATCCGTCACAGTCGGCACTCCAAAAGTTTTAGATACTTTTTCCAGTATTTTAAGTGCTTTTTCGTCTCCAATTCCAGAGAAACTGTCTATTCTAGAACGATTTGCCTTTTTAAAAGAACCTTTGAATACAAAAGGAATTTGTAATCTATCAGTGATGCCAACTAACTTTTCAGCAATTCGCATTGCCATTTCTTCTCCTTCAATGGCACATGGACCAGCTAGTAAAAAGAAGTTACCGCTCTCAGTATGTTTGATTTGTGGGATATTATGTATGTTCATATTGTGTTTTTTTTGAAAGTGCAAAGGTAGTTTGAATTTGCGATTTCCGAATTAGATTTAGCAATTATTTTTAGAAGCATTAAAGCTATTATTTGGAGCTATTCCCGCTATTCGCTTGTATCTTTATGTCTCGTGAAAAAACGAGACATAAAGGATACCGCTACTATCGGGGCTAGGGCAGTAGTGGTTTTAATTATATTTTCTTTAAACTAAGACCAACCGGAACCATTAATTGACCTCTTTCATAGATGTTCAAATACAAGATGATTGGCTTTTTTAAACCTTCCCAACTTAATTCATATACATCTAGAAATCCAGCACCCATATCGCTAGTTTTGGTTGGAAATGGGCAGCAGTTTTCCAATTTTTTATAAGTTATTTTTTCGCCTTTTGGTCCTGCCAAAGCATTTATGAAATATTTTTGGTTGATGGTGTCATTTTTGGTGCCTTTGTAAAAAATATTGATAGGGTAGTCTTTATCATATCCGTATTTTTTGTCTTTACTGTATTGAGTAATTATAAAGGCATTATTTTTACCCACTACAGGCACAGGAGCATTATTATCTACGTTTTTTATTGAAGATTTAATACTTCCGCATGAAACGAGTAGTAGGAGTACCGTTATGAATAAGGCTATTTTTTTCATTTTGAGAGTTTAAATTTTTAAAGTGATGTATTTCTTACCACAAATATAAAAAGAACTTTACTCTATTATCAAAAACCAACTGTAATCCTTATATTTTTTTGTCAAAAAACAGCTGAATTGATGAATTTATCAAAATCCTTTTATATTTGTAACCAAAACAAATTTATATGAGTGTGATTTTTCAAACATGGCCTTGGTATGTCGCTGGCTTTTTAATCGGAATGGTGATGCTTTCACTGATTTATTTCGGAAAGAATTTCGGTATGTCAACTAATCTTCAGTCTTTATGTTCTATGACCGGATTAGGAAAACGTATTGAGTATTTTGATTTTGACTGGAAAGCAAATCGTTGGAATTTAGTAGTGGTTTTGGGTGCTATGGCCGGTGGTTTTGTAGCTGTGCATTTTATGAGCGATCCTTCTAATGTTGATATTAATCCAAAAACGATAGCTCAACTTGCCCAAATGGGAATCGATGCTCCCAATGGTCAGTTAATGCCCCAAGCTTTATTTGGAGAACAAATTTGGCAATCACCCAAAAGTATTTTGATACTCCTTGTTGGTGGTATTTTGATTGGTTTTGGGACGCGTTATGCAGGTGGATGTACATCTGGACACGCAATTTCAGGATTGAGTAATTTGCAATTGCCTTCGTTGAAAGCGGTTATTGGTTTCTTTATTGGCGGACTGATTATGGCTCACTTTTTATTACCCTTACTTTTTTAGACCATGAATGTATTAAAATATTTTCTCGTAGGATTCCTTTTTGGAATCGTTCTTACCAAATCCGAAGCGGTTTCTTGGTACCGTATTTATGAAATGTTTCAATTTCAATCGTTTCATATGTATGGAATTATTGGGGTTGCCGTTGCGACAGGAGTTGTTGGTATTCAGATTATCAAAAGATATAACGTCAAAGACATCGATGGTTTTCCAATCGAAATTCAGGAAAAACCAAAAGACAATGCCAGATATTGGATTGGAGGAATTTCTTTTGGATTGGGTTGGGCATTGGTAGGTTCTTGTCCAGGACCCATTTTTATATTGATAGGAGCAGGGTTTATGCCTGTAGTTATTGTCCTTATTGGAGCGCTGATTGGGACTGTTATTTATGGTGCTTTAAAAAGTAAGTTGCCACATTAATCAATAAAACTCTTTGTATAAAAAAGCATTTTCTAAATTGGAAAATGTTTTTTTTTGGGATAAATGACTTGTTATACGTGAGTGAGGGATAGAAACTAGCTACCGAAGTAGCGTGTATAGCCCGACAACATTAAGGAAAGAGGCCGAATAAGCGTAGTCTAAATTAGGACTCTTTTCTTAATGGTGGCACGCCCTAAATATTATTTTATATTTTGGAATTCAATTTTAAAATCCCAGCAACAATTAAATATTGAGCAAGGCAATAGGTTGCCATAATGTAAAATGAAGCATGTTCAATTGGCGCATAAAACTTATTGAATGCCAAAATACTATCGGAACTTACAAATACAATCGCTCCGATAAGTATGTAATTGTTTGCAGGAATCGCCCATTTTAAACTGCCTTTGAAAGCAAAGAAAAGCATGGTGGTAATCACTATCGCATAGACCAAAACCGGTATTTTTAAAGGTCCCAGTTTGGGAAACAAAGTATCAATCATAAAAATGAAATAGACAATAATAACCAGAACACCAACCCAAAATAGGACTTTGTTATCGTTGGTTCTAGTGTTTTGTTGTTTGCTGAAAAGGATAATATAAACCAAATGGGATACAAGAAAAGCTACTAGCCCGAAGATGAAATAGAGTTCGCCTCTATCTGTAAAAAGCAAAATAATATCACCTATCCAGGAAAAAGTCAACGCGGTTAAAAGGATTTTTTTACTTGGAAAATTGTCTGAAACCACAACTGCTGCCAGTAAAATAGGAAGCAGAACAGGTTTCATATAAAAATCGAATCCTTCAATATTAAGGAATTGAATACCAAGATAAATAATAGCAAAACCAATATAGGTTTTGAGAAGTAAAGATGATTGCATAGATTTTTTTAAGAAGTTGCGACAATTGATTTTTTTGCATCAAAGTTGGTGTTTACAAAATAAACCGTAACCAATAGCGATAAAACGAGATATCCAATTATGATGTAAGACGCCAAAGGGAAAAGTGTATTCATGCCAAACCAATCACCAAGATATGCAACGATTGCTATTCCCGAAAAAAAGCGGATTGTTTCCCACAACAATGAGATTTTTCGAGTATCCATCAATTCGGTGTAGCTGTAAACGGTTAGAAATATAAAAGCACCGTAGATGAATACGTTTGGTAAACCAATATTCGCAATAGAATTGTACATATAGGTAATGAGTAACAAAGTGATTATGGCTTGAAATAATGACCAATACATTAATTTGTTGGAATGTTGTGTCCCATATTTCTCAAAGGCATAAACATCGGTTATTTTGTTGACGGGGTATTTTTCTTCAAAATTTTCAGGACGCCAGCCAGTAGGTTTGAACCAAATGGTGAGTTTGTCTTTCCATTTTTCGGCACGCCAAGCATCGGTTATCAATAACCACAAGTGCTGGAAGTTAATTCGGAAAGGATTCCAAGTTTGTGCTGGTCTTGTAATGCCAAAAACAGGGGGAACCGAATCTAATTCTTCCTGAAAAGTGCCAAAAAGTTTATCCCAAATAATAAATATTTGCGAATGATTTTTGTCCATATAAATGGGGTTGATGGCATGATGAACGCGATGATGCGAGGGTGTAACAAGAATGTGTTCCAAAAAGCCCATTTTTTTGATATGTTTGGTATGATACCAAAATTGTAAAAATAAGTGAATAGGCAGTATTATCGCAATTACCCTTGGTGGGACGCCCAATAGTGCCGCTGGAATCAATAGAAAAGTAAATAAATTGACAAAACTCGAAACTGTTTGACGCAAGGCACAAGCCAGATTAAATTCTTCGCTACTATGGTGAATCGCATGTTTGTTCCATAAAAAATTAATTTGGTGAGAAAGTCGATGACTCCAATACCCATAAAAATCAATGACGATAAATCCAATGATATAAGCCCATATAGTAGCATCCAAATGAATTATGGCAAACTTGTTTTCAAACCAGTCATAAGTCACTAAGGTAATACTAAGTCCAAGAACATCTTTGACCGAATTGACCATTCCCGAACTGATACTAGAAACTGAATCCATGTTTGGAACCGTGTCTTCTCCTTTATAGTGTCCGTATATTTTTTCGATTATAATTAATATCAAAAAAATAGGCATCACAAAAACTAATATTTTACCGTATTCTTCCATTTGAGGGGTATTTTTTTTCAAATATAGAATAATTGTTTAGAATGTTGTAGTTTTTGTTATTTTTTTATAAGTAGTTTTACATATTCAATAATGCGAATTTTCAGAAGAATAGAGTTGTTGGAGAGTATTTTGGTTTCAAAATTAGTTCAGGTACAGAGAAGACATAAAAAAACCTACTTAAGATTGTACTTCTCAAGTAGGTTTAATAAATAACAAATTTTTGGAAATAGTATTGTGTAGTTTAGATTATTTCGGCAGTTAAGCCTGCTTCAAGTAATCTAGAGCATTGTACCCTTAATTTATCATATTCCCCCGTTTTTACAGTGCATTTCCCTTTGTAATGCACAATTAATGAGCACTGTTCTGCTTGAATAGGAGTGTGCCCGCAAACACGAACTAAAGTGTCAATGACATGATCAAATGTATTTACATCATCATTGTAAACTATTATTTCATTGTTTTTGGTTGTAACTTCCTCTTCTCGGGTTCTTTCTTTTACTTTCTCTATTGTACTCATGCTTTTAGGTTTTTGTACTTTGTTGATTTATAAAAAAGTAGATACTAATTTACGTATTTTATTGATACCCAGTTGTTTCTTTGAAGTTTTTTTACAAAAGTTAATCCTTTTTCTGTGCAAGAGGCATCAATATAAGGAATGTCTTCTTCATAGAAACCACTAAATAATATAGTTCCGCCCGCATTTAAACTGTCAACATAGCTTTGCATATCGTTTAACAAAATGTTTCTGTTGATGTTGGCAATGATCAAATCGTATTTTTTGTCTTTTAATAACGCAGCATCTCCTTCGTAAACCGTAATTTGTTTGCAATTGTTGCGCTCGGCATTTTCAATGGAGTTCAGGTAACACCAGTTGTCAATGTCAATAGCGTCTATAGGTTGAGCTCCCTTCATTTCGGCAAGAATGGCAAGAATTGCTGTACCGCAACCCATATCCAGTGTTTTCATTCCGGTAACATTCATTTCTAATAAATGCTGAATCATCATGTGTGTAGTTTCATGATGCCCCGTTCCAAAGCTCATTTTAGGCTCGATTACAATATCATATTCTGCGTCCGTTTTCGGGTGAAATGGTGCTCGAACATGACAATTTCCTTCTACGTCGATAGGTTCAAAATTCTTTTCCCACTCTTCATTCCAGTTTACTTGCTCGATTTCCTCAAAAGTATAATCGATTTTGAATTCTTCCGATTGTAATATTTGAATGTCTTCCAATATCGTTTCGTCCCAAAGGTCTTTTTGCACAAAAGCAGAAATACCGGTTTCGGTCTCAGTGAAGCTTTCAAAAGCTTTTTCACCCAATTCGGCAATTAATATTTCCGATCCTAACTCCTTTGGTTCAATTGAAAAATGATACCCTATATAAATATTTGACATGTTTAATTTTTTTGCAAAGGTAACAATAGGATGCAATCCTTTTTTGAATTTTGGCAACTATTTTGGGAGAATGTTTTTTTGCTTATTTTTTTGAAGTATTTCATTTTAATAAATTTTCAGAAAAGGAGCTTTGCTTTAAATAAGATTGCATCTGATTTTTAACACATACAGTTATAGTGGTAAGATTTGTGTTAATGGTCTAAAAATGAACGCCTAGTATGTTTTTGAGATTTTAAAAGTGTTGTTTTTTAATTTTTATTTCTCGTTTTATGCTAATCTTATACTTTTTTTTGGAATATAAAAAAATGACTTTTATCATGTTTTTAAAAATATAACTAACTGAATTACAGTTATTTAATTGATAAAATACGCTGTTATTCTTTAATATTATTTTATATTTGTAGTGTTGTTTTATACCAATTAAATACAACACTATTTTAATATTCAAATTAATTATATCTACCATGAAAAAAGTTTTTATTTATACCGTCGCAACACTGTTTTTTGTTTTTTTGGGACAGGCGCAGGATATAAAACAAGCGAAAAACGCTATTGATGCCGAACAGTATGAAGTAGCGAAAAATACTTTGGAAACCATTACCGCCTCAAAACCTACTGATGGCTATGCTAAATTTCTTTTGGGCAATGTGTGTCTGTTACAAGGGGATTATGCAGCCGCCAAAAAACATTTTGATGCTGGCATTTCGTGTTCCACCAAAGGAAATTTTAGTTATATCGGATTAGGCTATATTGCGTTGGATAAAGACGATGTTGCCGAAGCTGAAAAATATTTTGCATTAGCTACACAAAATAGTAGTAAAAAAGATTTAGAAGAAACGGTATATATAGGCAAGGCCTATACCTATTCAGATCATCCGAATTACAAAAAGGCAGTTGAGGTTTTGAGTAAATCCAGATTAATTGATCCGGCAAATACCAGTGTTTTATTGGCTTTGGGAGATGCTTACAAATTCAATAAAAAACAAAACGATGCTTATGATTGTTATCGTGAAGCTTTTAGATTGGACAATACTTTACTAAGAGCCAAAATGGGATTGGGTACTTTAATAAAAAATGCCCATAATTTTCCTTATGCATTAACTGCGTTTGACGAAGTGATTGCATTAAATGCTAATTATGGACCTGTGTATCGAGAACTTGCTGAAACCCAATATTTATGGGCATTAAATGATGCGCGAAATTACGATACTCATATTGCAAAAGGATTGGCTTTTTATGAAAAGTATATGTCCTTGACGGATTATTCTTTGGAATCCCGTATGCGTCATGCTGATTTCCTTATTCTTGCAAAAGATTACAAAGCACTTGAAATCGAAGCCAACGAAATGACTAAGATTGATAAAGTAAATCCAAGGATTTATCGTTATTTAGGATATTCTGCTTATTACAATAATAATTTTGATACGGCTATAAGTTCTTTGACATCCTATGTTTCGGATCCGTCAAATAGAGTCATTGGAAGAGATTATTTTTATATTGGTGCGGCAAAACTGAGCAAAGGAGTAAGTTTGGTTCCAATTGATAATTCACTTATTGATAATGGAATTTTAGATCTTAAAAAATCTTTTGATATGAGTCCTGCTATTGCCGGTGAGCTTCCTGACTTGGCTAAAAAGTTGTACGAGAAAAAGCTATATAACCAAGCTGCTACCGTTTATGAAATTGCAATTGCAAACACAGAGACAAAATCATACTTAATGGATAATTTCTTTTTTGCTTCTTCCGTGTATTGGGCCTGCAGTGGTATTGAAAATTTGTCTCCACTGCAAATCGAGCAACTGAATAAAGCCGACATGGCATTAAACACGATTATTACAGCTTCGCCAACAACCCAGGATGCGTATCTTTTTAAAGCCAGAATTCAAGTTTTGCTTAAAAATAATACGTTGGTAGCCAAAAATTATGAGGATTTCATAAGCGCAGCCAACAAAAAAGATCCTGCTGAACTTATAAAAATGAAATCAAAATTGATTGAAGCTTATAATAATTTGGGTATTATTTATGCAGATACGGATAAGGTCAAAGCGAAAGAAAATTTTGGTAAAACACTGAGCATCGATCCCGCTAACCAAAATGCAATTGAGCAATTAAAATTATTACGATAAAGTTTATTTGTAATTTGATTGTTGAAAAACCAACGGTATTCATGGCGTTGGTTTTTTTTATGGATTTGAATTAACTCCAATAAAAAAAGGAAACCTAGTTTCCTTTTTTTTGTTTTTGATTTTGGGCAAATCGGGCTTAATTAATTTCGATGTGCAGTTTCTTGAACCTTTTGGGGTGAAAATATTTCTTTTTTGAAATATTGATGAACAAAAGAAAAGTCACAGTGATTTTGGGTTTTGAAGTATGATCGAGTAATAATCTTTCTTTTCAATATTACCGTTAGCATTGCGTATTACTCGATCTGGAACTTCAATTCCTTTTTGTTCTTAGTACTTTCCAATAATGATGCCAAACTATTTTTTATTGATAAAAAACGTTTGAAAACACTAATGTTTATTGTATTGAAATTAAGGCTGTTGGAAGTGCAAGAGGGATAGGAATAAGCTACCGAAGTAGCATGGATAGCCCGACCGCATTAGGGAAAGGGGCGTAAAGGCGCAAAGTAGATTTGGCCCCTTTTCCTAATGTGGTCTTGCCCAAATAATCTCGATGAATTGCAAAAAAAAAAGCGGTACAAAATTATTTGCACCGCTTTGAAGTATATTATAATTGCTTTTTAGATTGAGGTCACGATAGCAATAAAATCTTTTGCATTTAAGGCAGCACCACCGATAAGCCCGCCATCTACATCTGGTTTAGAGAAGATTTCTTTAGCATTATCCGGTTTTACACTTCCTCCGTAAAGAATAGAAACATCTTCAGCTACATCGCTTCCAAAAGCTTTACGAACTGTTTCTCTGATAAATTCGTGCATATCTTGTGCTTGCTCTGGTGAAGCAGTTTCACCTGTTCCAATAGCCCAAACAGGCTCATATGCCAATACAATTTTTTCCCAATCTTTGGCTTCAATGTGGAATAAACCATCTTTCAATTGGTTTTCAACAATATTGAAGTGGTTTCCAGATTGACGATCTTTTAATTCTTCACCGAAACAGAAAATTACGGTCATATCGTGTTTCAAAGCTGTATTTACTTTGCTTGCGATTAAAGCGTCAGTTTCATGAAAAATAGCTCTACGCTCTGAGTGACCTAAAATTACGGTATTTACACCTACACTTTTAAGCATATCTGCAGAGATTTCGCCTGTAAAAGCACCGCTTTCTGCTTGATGTACGTTTTGTGCAGCAACCGATATATTGGAGTGTGTTAAGTTTTCTACTGCCGAAGCCAAGTTCACAAATGTTGGTGCAACAATTACTTGTGCAGCAGTTTCAGCTGGAATTTGTGTCAATAGTTCATTCAATAATTCTTTTGTTTGTGCTGCATTTTTATGCATTTTCCAGTTTCCTGCAACAATCTTCTTTCTCATTTTTGTAGTATTTATAGTTTTTTCTTTTTTAATTAATTCTTTTATGATTTGACCTGACAATTGTTATGGCAATTATTCTTGCAACTGTTTTAGGGTTGCATTAATTTTATCAAAGTCGGTTTCTATGGCGCGATAAACAACAATTTTTCCGTTTTTATCGATAATGATGTATCTCGGGATCCAATCTAAGTCAATTGCGCTTCCAAAAACACCTTTCATGCCGTCATTTGCCATGAAATGCAAGCCTTTTAGTTGGTGTTTTTCGATACCTTCTTTCCATTTATCTGCGGTTTTGTCCATTGACATAAACACATAAGATACGTTTGGATTATTGGTTTGAAGTTCTTTTAGTTTTGGCATTGCTTTGACACAATCGCCGCACCATGAAGCCCAAACCTCGATAAGCGTTGTTTTACCTTTTTGGTTTTTCAGAATATCTTTAAATTTAATTTGATTTCCGTCTGTAGCTAATAAAGTTTCGGAAAGTGCTTTTTTGGAGAACTCAGTTTTCTGAGCTTGGGTACAAGAAAATGTTGCAAAAGCAATAACTAAAAGGGCTATTTTTTTCATATGAATTTAATACTTGTTTTTTTGTTGGAATATGGAATCGCTATTCTTCATTCCTTTTGGTATCGTGGAATCATAGCGATTTCATCTAAAAAAGAATTTTCACAAAGTTAACCAAAGAAATCTAAATTAGGTAAACTGATTTTGGAATTTTAATGTGAAAATCTTTAAAAGCAATTACAATATCGTTATAGTTGATATTTTTTTGTGATTTTTTTATGTTTATTACTAACAAGAAAAAAGCCTTGCAGGAAAATGATATTCCAACAAGGCTGTTGTTTTTATTATTTTAACTAAAATTAGAAAGCTAAATCTTCAGTATCGTTGTAATGTACTTTTTGTTTAATAGTTCCTTTTTCAAGAATCACAAAACTTGGATTGGCTCTTTCGATAGTTTTTAACGGAATGGCATCACAGAAATAAAAATCGAAAGTGATACCATATTGTTTTTTGATTTTTGCAATTTCTTCTGGAGTAGAAGCAGTCATTCCAATTGTTTTATAACCTTTTGCGGAAGCGTTTTTACTGATTTGCTCCATTTTTGCAAGGCCATCTGCATTGGCTAGAGCCAAATCATAGGCAACAACCATCAATAATTTAGGTTCTTGGAGTAGTTCTTCTTTATAATCGGATCCGTCTTTTTCCATCACGAAATCATGAATAGGAGGAATGTAGCCTTCGGTGATTACTTTGTCTTTTCTGTCCACAAAAGTGGCGCCAGCCGGAATATTGGCCAAATCTTTTTCTGCAAATTCTTTGTCAACACCATTTACTTTATAGATAAAAATCATTTCCACCACGGATTTTGGTGCACCTTCAGGTATTTCCATTCCTTTTTGAATATTGTTTCCCACTTTGAATGCGCGGAAGTCTTTTAATGGTAAGTGATTGATTACCCAATAACCCATAAAAGCGCATAGGAAAACAGTTAGAACTGCCAAGCTATTTTGAATTTTATTTGCAAATAAAGGTTTTACCAATTTCATATTAATAAAAAGTATTAATATAAAAAACAATAAAACAACGTCTTTCGTAAAGGATTGCCACGGCGTAAGATGTAATGCATCACCAAAGCATCCGCAGTCCTTTACCACATCAAAATAAGCGGAATAGAAGGTAAGGAAAGTGAATTTTATGATTAAAAGCAACAAAAGCCAAATTGTCAATTTTGATTTGTAACCAATGAGCAACATTACGCCCAAAACTATTTCCAAGATTACTATAAATAAGGCAATAGCCAAGGAAAAAGGAACGAAAAAAGGCATGTTGAAAACCGGTTCACTAAAATATTCTGCTAGTTTGTAAGAGAAACCAACAGGATCGTTCAGCTTAATTAATCCTGAGATTATAAATAAGATTCCAACGAAAATTCGGGAGAATTGTGTGATGATGTTTTTCATTTTTGTTTTTTTAATAGTATTCTTTTGCAAACTTTATGTGGAGCTTCGAAAAATTTATTTTTTGTTCATCAAAATCAATGCGAAAATCGAATAATTAATCATATCCTGATAATTGGCATCAATTCCTTCAGATACGATAGTTTTTCCTTTATTGTCTTCAATTTGTTTTACACGAAGCAGTTTTTGCAAAATCAAATCGGTAAGTGAACTTACGCGCATATCACGCCAAGCTTCCCCATAATCATGGTTCTTGTTTTCCATCAATTCTTTGGTCAAAGCTACTTTTGCATCGTATAATTGAGTTGCTCTTTCGGTTTCCAAATCGGGTTGGTCGACCACGCCCAATTCCAATTGAATCAAAGCCATAATCGAATAATTGATGATACCGATAAATTCTCCAGTTTCGTCTTCATCGACTTTTCTAATTTCATTTTCTTGCAAGCTTCTTATTCTTTGAGCTTTTATAAAAATTTGATCGGTTAGGGAAGGAAGTCTCAAAATGCGCCAAGCACTACCGTAATCTTTCATTTTATTGATAAAAAGCGTGCGGCAAATGGCAATCACCTTGTCATATTCTTGTGAAGTATTCTTCATTATTGATGTATATTTGTATAAAATTGCACCAAAAATAAGAAAAATAAAGTTTAAAAAATTAAAGGTTTAAGGGTTTAAAAGTTTAAGAGTTTAAAAGTTTAATCGATTTTAAACAATTTCAAACAATTTCAAACAATTTCAAACAATTTAAACTTTTAAACAAAAAAAAATAAATGAACTGTAAAGGACAACTTATCGACTTATCCACGCCAAAAATAATGGGGATTTTGAATATAACTCCCAATTCTTTTTTTGATGGTGGAAAGTATAAAAACGAATCGGAACTTCTGGAGCGAGTTGAAAAAATGCTCAATGAGGGTGCTACTTTTATTGATGTTGGAGCGTATTCTAGTAAGCCTAATGCCGAGTTTGTCTCTGAAGAAGAAGAGATATCGAGGATAATTCCTGTTGTGAATTTGCTTCAAAAACATTTTCCGGAGATAATATTATCAATTGATACTTTTCGGGCTGGAGTAGCAAAGATTTGCATTGAGAATGGCGCGGCAATTATCAATGATATTTCGGCAGGAAAATTGGATGATAAAATGCTGGAAACCATTGCAAAATTTCAGGTTCCTTATATCATGATGCACATGAAAGGAACACCGCAAACGATGCAGACATTTACTCAATATGAAGATATAATTAAGGAAATGTTGTTCTATTTTTCGGAACGAATTGCTGCGGCAAGATTGCTTGGGATAAATGATTTGATTGTGGATCCCGGTTTTGGTTTTGCCAAGACATTGGAACAAAATTATGCGGTCATGCAAAAAATGGAGTTGTTTCAGATGCTTGAATTGCCTTTGTTAGTTGGGATTTCAAGAAAATCAATGATTTATAAAACTTTAGATTCTAATGCCGAAATGGCCTTAAACGGAACCACAGTTTTAAATACGATTGCTTTGACTAAGGGCGCAAAAATCCTTCGCGTTCATGATGTGAAAGAAGCTGTTGAATGTGTTCGTTTGTTTAATAGACTAAATTAAAATAATGAAATATCTATTTGGGATTGTATTATTACTGAGCATTTCTTGTGGAAATAAAGAAGATATTTTATTACCAAAAGCAGATCGAACTATCGTAAAAGAAGTTGTCGATCTTTCGTCTATTTACATTTTTTTCAGAGTAAGAGGGAAAGATACTTTGGCAGAAGTAAACAGGAAAAACAGCATTATCACAACCAATTGGATACTTAATATTGACAAGCGTCTACCTTTACGATTGGTTATTCCAGAAGTGATAAAACTGCAACAGCGGAAACGGGAAGAAAAGGAACATCGAAATGAATTAGCCCAAAATTATTATTCCTATGCCGATAGCATTGGCAAGAATTTAGCTTTTATTCCTTTTACGAATGTGTATTATATGACGGAGAAACCTAAAAATGGGACAGTTGTTTTTTTTACTAAAGATGGAGTAATTATGGTAAATAACGAATTGGTTTCAAAAAATGATTTTCAAAAAGTCATTAGTAATTCAAATGGTAAACTGAAAAAAATAAGGTATTGTTTTGATAAAAATTGTAACTACGGAAGTTATATTCAGAATAAAGTTTTAATTCATTCGGTAGAGTTAAAAAATGTTATTTCAGAAGAATTTGTGTATTGATAAAAAATCTGCACTTTTTTATACAGAAGCCTTTATTTTTATAGGTCTAGAATTTAATAATTATGATGTTTTGGGTGAATAAACAGTTAAAAAAGAATTATAATGTGTTTCTTAATTTGATAATATATAGTAATGTGGAGTCATTATATTTTACTAGAAATTAAAGTGAAGACTTTGCTGCTTTGCTAAGAGTTCCTCCACAACTGCCACAGCCTCCGCCAGGACTTGTTGTGATGAGTTGACCTCTTATTTCGCCTTCTGGAAATGTGTCACTATGTAGATTAATATAAAAGGTATTGTACATAAGTAAGCTTTCTTGAAATGAATTTAATGCAGGACTTGTAAAAGTTATTGGGGATGTTAAATTTGTAAAAGTATAAAGAATATCACCATTAATATCGTTGGCTCCCAGATGTACATGTCCAGATGTAGGGGTTAAGCCAGTATATGTTACAGTCAGCGTGAAAATTTTGGTGTTCTTATCATAATTCAATTTTGCAGTACCTTTTGCAGTTGAGGCATTTGAAGGTACTTCATTACTCCCTTCCAAAGTAGCATTAAAAGTTACGATTGTTGATTGTTCTGAATCATCACTATTTGAACAAGAAATCAAGCTAATAAATAAGAATGTAATTACTAAATAACCAGCAAATTTGTTCATAACAATATATTTTTAAATTAATAACTGGTTTAAAAAATATATTTATTGATTTTTATCTTAAAAAGATAAGAATGATATCAAAGGTAATGTTTTATTTTTGATTGATGTTTTTTTTTTTAGTGTAAAAACTTGATTGTAAAGACGATATGAGGTGTTGGGATTATTTTAAAAGTTTAGAGCTTATTGGTGATGATATGGTTCATTTCTCAAAATAGTAAATCCACGGTACAATTGCTCGATAAAAAATAAGCGCACCATTTGATGTGAAAATGTCATTAAGGAAAGTGAAATTTTTCCATTTGCCTTGGCATAAACCGTATCCGAAAAACCATAAGGACCACCAATCACGAATACTAGTGTTTTTACGCCCGAGTTCATCTTCTTTTGTAACTCGGTAGAGAAGGCAACGCTGGAAAAGGTTTTTCCGTTTTCATCCAATAAAATAAGCTGGTCAGTGGGAGTTATTTTGGACAAGATAAGTTCGCCTTCCTTTTCTTTTTGCTGGCTTTCCGATAAATTTTTTACGTTCTTGATATCTGGAATAATTTCTAAATCAAACTTGATGTAAAAAGACAATCGTCTGGTATAATCGTCGATTAAGGTTTGTAATGATTTATTGTCGGTTTTGCCGATGGCGATAAGTTTGATGTTCATTTTATTGGATTTCAATGAGGCAAAGTTACAAAAAAGTGATTTGAATTTTTGAGCATATTCAAGTTGGACATAAAGACAATTTACATTTTTGTTTGATTTTTTTTAATTATTTATAGCATCTTTTTTCTATTTTTTTTGCTTTTTTCAAATATTTTTAGGCGATATTTCTTATATTTTTATATTTTAACATTTCATTTTTATAATTTAAATCAATTCCACATAACCTAGTTGACTTATAGGGTATTTAATAAATGTTTGTGTTTTTTTTAGAAAAAAAGTAAATTTCTATGATTTTGGTCGGGTTTAAAATGATTTTGACAATATTTTGGTGCGCTAGTGCAATGAGGCGAATTTATGATGATAGTTATTTGACCGTAAATTCATGGAGTTTAATGGCTGAAAACTAAATCTTAACTCGACAAGTTGACTATAATATAAGTTGTTTTCTTTATTTTTGCCATCAAAAAAAAATCAAGTCTCTTTTATGGATTTTCAAATAGGTTTAGTAGTTGCAGGTTTAGTAGTTGGTTTTGTGGTAGGAATGACTGGTGTAGGAGGAGGTTCTTTGATGACTCCAATTTTATTGTGGTTTGGTATCCCCCCGACAACAGCCGTTGGTACCGATTTATTATATGCAGCAGTGACCAAAGCTGGGGGTGTTTTTGTGCATAATAAAAAGAAAAATATCAATTGGACTATTACAGGTTGGCTTTCTTTGGGTAGTGTTCCCGCGGCTTTATTGACTCTGTGGATTCTCCATAGTTTGAATACTGATACGACCGAGTTGAATAAAATGATAAAATACAGTTTGGGCTGGGCGCTAGTTTTTACATCAGTTGCTATTTTATTCAAAAATAAAATAATGGTATTTTCCCAAAAACATGCAGGGGATAAATTCCATAGTGAGAGTAGAACCCAAAATTTATTGACAGTTGCTATTGGCGTAATGTTAGGAGCTACTGTGACACTTACTTCGATTGGAGCGGGTGCATTAGGTACTGTGACTTTATTTTTCTTATATCCGATATTACCAACGCCTCGATTGGTTGGAACCGAAATTGCTCATGCTGTACCTTTAACGCTTGTTGCTGGATTGGGACATGCCTCTATGGGGAATTTAGATTTGACTTTGCTTGGACAGTTATTAATGGGGTCACTTCCGGGAATATATATAGGAAGTATGCTAAGCGGTAAATTACCTGATTTATTACTTAGAAACGCCATAGCAGTTATGTTGTTTTTTGTTGGTTTCAAATTAATCGCATAATTTTCAAAATTTATTTTAGTTTAAAAAGATAAAATTTCTTTTCATAGACTAATGACGTTAAGACTTTAGATGGTAACAAGTAATTGCGAAAGTAATAACAATAGCCTGACCGCATTTTGTAAAGAGGCCGAATAAGCATGTGCTCTATTTGGCCTCTTTGCATAATGGGGACTTGCCCAACCGATTCTTAAAATGTCAGTTTGTCATATTGTTTTATGACAATTGTAAATAAAACTGACAATTTACTCGGTTTTTTATATTGGCATAAAGATTGCCTTAGAGTCTTCGAGCCGTTAAAATAAGTATACAATAAAAATTAAATATATTAAAAATGGGTAAAATAATCGGAATTGATTTAGGTACAACAAACTCTTGTGTTTCTGTAATGGAAGGTAATGAAGCAGTAGTAATCCCTAATGCTGAAGGAAAAAGAACAACACCATCTATCATCGCTTTTGTTGAAGGTGGAGAAATTAAAGTGGGTGATCCTGCGAAAAGACAAGCAGTAACTAACCCAACTAAGACTATTGCTTCTATCAAACGTTTTATGGGACATTCTTTTGCTGAAATCACTGAAGAAGCAAAAAGAGTTCCTTATTCTGTAGTAAAAGGTGACAACAATACTCCACGTGTGGATATTGATGGTCGTTTGTACACTGCACAGGAATTGTCAGCTATGACACTTCAAAAAATGAAAAAAACTGCTGAAGACTATTTAGGTCAAACAGTTACTGAAGCGGTTATTACTGTTCCTGCTTACTTTAATGATGCACAACGTCAAGCTACAAAAGAAGCTGGTGAAATTGCAGGTCTTAAAGTAATGCGTATCATCAACGAACCAACTGCTGCGGCATTGGCTTACGGTTTGGATAAAAAAGGAACTGATCAAAAAATTGCTGTTTACGATTTAGGAGGAGGTACTTTTGATATCTCTGTTCTTGAATTAGGAGATGGTGTATTCGAAGTATTATCTACAGATGGAGATACTCACTTAGGAGGAGATGATTTTGACCACGAAATTATTGACTGGTTAGCAGACGAATTTAAAGCTGAAGAAGGTATCGATTTGCGTTTGGATCCAATGTCATTGCAACGTATTAAAGAAGCTGCTGAGAAAGCTAAAATTGAATTGTCATCTTCTGCAGAAACTGAAATCAACTTACCTTACGTAACTGCTACAGCTTCTGGACCAAAACACTTAGTTAAAAAATTAACTAGAGCTCAATTTGAAAAATTGACTGATTCATTAGTAAAACGTTCTATGGCACCAGTTGCTAAAGCGTTGAAAAATGCAAATTTAACAGTAAATGACATTGACGAAGTTATCTTGGTAGGAGGTTCTACTCGTATCCCAAGAATCGTTGAAGAGGTTGAAAAATTCTTCGGTAAAAAAGCGTCTAAAGGAGTTAACCCTGATGAAGTTGTTGCAATTGGAGCAGCTATTCAAGGTGGAGTTCTTTCTGGAGATGTAAAAGATGTATTGTTACTTGACGTTACACCTTTATCTTTAGGTATCGAAACTATGGGTGGTGTTATGACTACATTAATTGAAGCTAATACAACTATCCCAACTAAAAAATCTCAAGTATTCTCTACTGCTTCTGATTCTCAACCATCTGTTGAGCTTCACGTATTGCAAGGAGCTAGAGCAATGGCTGCAGATAACAAAACTATCGGTCGTTTCCACTTAGATGGTATTCCACCAGCACCAAGAGGAGTTCCTCAAATCGAAGTTGCTTTTGACATCGATGCTAATGGTATTATCAAAGTAACTGCTACTGACAAAGGAACAGGTAAATCTCACGACATTCGTATCGAAGCTTCTTCTGGATTGACTTCTGAAGAAATCGAAAGAATGAAACAAGATGCTGAAGCTAACGCTGAATCTGACAAAATTGCAAGAGAAAGAGCTGAAAAATTAAACGAAGCTGATGGAATGATCTTCCAAACTGAGTCTCAATTGAAAGAACTTGGAGCTAAATTGTCTGATGATAACAAAGTGGCTATTGAGTATGCATTGACTGAATTGAGAATGGCTCACCAATCTCAAGACATTCCTGCAATTCAAACTGCTCTTGACAACATCAATGCAGCTTGGAAAAAAGCTACTGAAGCTATGTACGCTCAAGGAGAACAAGGTCAACAAGCTGCTGAGCCACAAGCTCAAGCGCAAGGAGACAATGTTGAAGACGTTGAATTCGAAGAAGTAAAATAATTATTTCTCGTAGAGATGCATTTTGGTGCATTTCCGCAACATAATAAATAAGGAACCGAGCTAGTAATAGCTCGGTTTTTTTATGCTTTAAAGTCAAATACATTATATTTTTTTTCGTAATATTACTTTACAAATTATTTTATGAGAAAGATTAAATACAAGAAAGGTAAACGGCTACAGCCTTATACACTAGAGTATACTGGTTTGCACAGAAACAAAGAGATCGAGATGCAATTGTTTGTTTATGACGATTGTACGGTTGGTGAATATGAGAATGGTACTATTGCTAACTTGGAAAAGCATATTGATTTAGCTAAAATAAATTGGTTAAATATTCATGGATTAACAGATATTAATTTGCTTAAAGAAATAGCAGACCATTTTAATATCGATGATTTTATGTTGGCTGATATTTTAAATACCACCAAAAGAACCAAACTTGAAGAGGAAAAAGATGTTTTATTTTTTAATATAAAATCAATGCTGCCTTCAGAAACCACTGATGATATAAGAGTGGAGCAAATAAGTTTTTTGCTAAAAAAAGGAATTTTAATTTCTTTTCAGGAAAAAAGGAGTGATTTTTTTACTCATATTAGGGAACGTATTCGAACTAATTCGGGAATTGTACGCACCAAGAATGCAGACTATTTATTGTATATTCTGTTGGATGCCATTATAGGTAACTTTTACATAACTCTTGAAAATGAAGAGGACAAAATTGAAGATTTAATTGATATGACCAAAAATAGTGCCGATCCTATTATTTTGGAAAAAATTGAAAAGCATAGGGATAATTTTAATTTCCTGAAACGTTCCATTATTCCGCTTCGGGATTCATTATATGATATCAAAAGCATTAAAGAGGATAATGTATTTAATGAAATTGATCCGGATAATTTTAGTTTTTTTACCCGTTTGCATCAAAAATGTCTTGAACTTTTGGAACAAATAGATTCCGATATGGGATCTCTGGAAAGTGCATCTAATTTCTTTTTTGCGGCACAAACGCATAAGATGAATGAGATTATGAAAACACTGACTATTATTTCGGTGATATTTATTCCGCTTACTTTTATTGTGGGAGTTTACGGGATGAATTTCGACAATATGCCCGAATTGAGAGCTCACAATGGATATTATCTGGTGATGGCCTTTATGTTCTTGGTAGTAATTGGGATGGTTTTTTATTTCAAAAGGCGAAGATGGTTTTAATTTTTGTGGTTAAATAACAGTTTATTATTTAAAGCTGATTTTGGTCATATTTAGTAGAAAATTAAAGATATAATTTTGTATCAAAGCGTTTAAAGGTTTTAAATTTTAAAAGTATCAATATGAAAAAAGCTATATATATCGCAACGATTGAGGAGAATTGCGGTAAGACAATAATTACCCTGGGGTTACTGAGAATGCTGTTGGGAAAGACTGCAAAAGTGGGTTATTTCAGGCCTGTGATTGAAGATTATGAAGAGGGAAAAAAGGATACTCATATCGAGATGGTTATATCTTATTTTGATTTAGATATTACATATGAAGATGCTTATGCGATTACAAAAAGTAAATTAATCAAGAAAAAAAATAATGGAAAATTAGGTGAAGTTGTTGATTTGATTATTGAAAAATACAAACAACTGGAAGACCGTTTTGATTTTGTGTTGGTTGAAGGAACTAGTTTTACGGGAGAAGGAACTGTCATAGAATTGGACATGAATGTGCTGATTGCCAAAAATCTTGGAATTCCTACCATAATTGTTGGCTCCGGAGAAGGGAAAACATTAGAAGAATTAATCGACAATTTGAATTTAGCCTATAATTCATTTAAAGTAAAAGAAGTTGAAGTATTGGCGGTAATTGCAAATAAAGTGCAACCTGAAAATTTAGAATTGGTGACAACTGGATTGCAGAAAAGTTTGCCAGAATCAATTCTAGTCAATTCGATTCCATTAATTAGTAGTTTGAATAATCCTACGATGCAAGAAATCGTTGAAGTATTGAATGCTAAAGTATTGTTTGGCCAGGAATATTTGAACAATCAGGTGAGTAGTTATAGCATTGGTGCGATGCAATTATGTAACTACCTGTTACACCTTAAAGAAAATAACCTTATTATCACTCCAGGCGACAGAGCCGATATTATTCTAGGGGCATTACAGGCAAATGAGTCAGCCAATTATCCAACAGTTTCAGGTATTGTTTTAACAGGGAATATAATACCCGAGGACAGTATTTTGAAATTAATTGAGGGTTTGTCATCAGTGGTGCCAATTATCACAGTGGAAGGCGGTACCTATCATATTGCCAATCAAATTGGAAATATTAAGTCAAAAATATATGCCAATAATATTCAAAAAATTGAGACATCGATAAATACATTTGATAAATACGTTGATTTAGATGTGTTAATCGATAAGTTTAATGCCTTTAAGGCAGAAGGAATGACACCTAAAATGTTTCAATACAATATGGTGAAAAGAGCCAAAGCCCATAGAAAACATATTGTTTTGCCGGAAGGAAATGATGAAAGGATTATTATAGCAGCCTCTCGTTTGCTGGCAATGGATGTAGTGGATATTTCTATTATTGGAAATAAAAAACAAATAGAAAGTAAAGTTGCAGAATTAGGTTTGGATTTTGACTTTTCTAAAGTGCCAATCATTAATCCAATTGAATCTGAAAATTATGAGGATTACGTAAATACTTATTATGAGTTGCGAAAAGCCAAAAATGTAACTCTTGGAATGGCTAGAGATTTAATGGAAGATGTTTCCTATTTTGGAACAATGATGGTCTATAAAGGGCATGCAGACGGAATGGTCTCGGGTGCTGCACATACTACACAGCATACCATTTTACCAGCGTTGCAGTTTATTAAAACCAAACCAAATTCATCAGTAGTCTCTTCAGTATTTTTCATGTGTTTGGAAGACCGCGTTTCTGTTTTTGGAGATTGTGCCATCAATCCGAACCCAACTGCGGAGCAATTGGCAGAAATAGCTATTTCATCTGCCGATTCGAGTATTTCTTTTGGAATTGAACCAAAAATAGCCATGTTATCCTACTCATCAGGAACCTCTGGAAAAGGGGATGAAGTTGAAAAAGTACGACTTGCAACCGAAATAGTAAAACAAAAACGCCCAGATCTTAAAATCGAAGGACCAATACAGTACGATGCCGCAGTTGACTTAGAAGTAGGGCAAAGCAAAATGCCAAATTCCGAAGTTGCCGGTCGTGCGAGTGTATTGATTTTTCCCGATTTGAACACTGGAAACAATACATACAAAGCGGTTCAAAGAGAAACTGGCGCATTGGCGATTGGACCAATGTTACAAGGTTTAAACAAACCAGTAAATGACTTGAGTCGTGGTTGTACCGTCGATGATATCATAAATACAGTAGTAATTACAGCTATACAAGCACAGGATTTGTAAAAAAAAGTTGCTAAGATACTTAGACTCTAAGTTGCTAAGATCATTAAAAAATAAATGCTGCTTATAAACTCAAAATCTTAGAATCTTAGCCTCTCAGAAGCTCACTAAAAAATAAATAAATGAAAATAATAATTATAAACTCGGGAAGTTCGTCTATTAAATATCAAATGATTGATATGCCTGCCAATGAAGTAATTTGTAGTGGAATGATTGATAGAATTGGTTTAGAATCATCAAATTTTAGTTATGTAACCAATACTGTCAAAGTAGAGGAAACGTTGCCAATTGCAAATCATAAAATAGGATTGCAGAAGATTTCCCAATTGTTAATGGATGATAAAGTTGGTGTTATCAAAAGTACCTCGGAAATTGAGGCAGTTGGTCATCGTGTAGTGCACGGAGGAAGCGATTTTTCGAATACAGTTACGATTACAAAAGAGGTTAAGGAGAAGATAAGACAACTTTCAGATTTGGCGCCTTTGCATAATCCCGCCAATTTGGAAGGGATAAATGTTGCCGAGGAAATTTTCAGTTCTGCAAAACAAGTAGCTGTTTTTGATACTGCTTTTCATCAAACTATTCCTGTTGTAGCTCACAAATATGCATTACCCAATTATCTTTTGACAGAAAATAAGATACGTGTCTATGGTTTTCATGGAACGAGTCACAAATATGTTTCAGAAAAAGCAATTCGTTATTTGAATGAAAATAATTCTGGAAAATCATCTAAAATCATTACGATACATCTAGGAAACGGATGCAGTATGACAGCCATAAAAGATGGGAAAAGTATTGATCATACTCTCGGATTTGCACCTATGAACGGTTTGATTATGGGAACGCGAAGTGGCGATGTAGATCAGTCAATAATTTTTCACATGGTGAATTCATTGGGATATTCATTGGATGCCGTAAACAATTTGCTGCAAAAACAAAGCGGAATGCTTGGTCTTACCGGATTTAGTGATTTGAGAGATATCGAAAGCAATGCCGCAAAAGGAAATTTGGATTGTCAACTAGCTTTGGATATGAATGCCTATAGGATTAAGAAATTTATAGGTTCTTATGCAGCCGTTTTGAATGGGTTGGATGCTATTATTTTTACTGCCGGTATTGGAGAGAATTCATCCTACATCAGAAAACTCGTGTGTACCGATATGGATTATTTTGGATTAGAATTAGATTCAGCCAAAAACGAAATTCGTTCCAAAGAAATTCGAGAAATCAATACTACAGATTCAAAGACAAAAATTTTAGTTATTCCTACTAATGAAGAAATTGAAATAGCAAATCAGGTTTATGAATTGCTATTGAGTTAAAATAAAATCACTTCATCAAAAAGCTTCTGTATTCAGAGGCTTTTTTTGTGAATTTTATTGAGGAAATGTAATTATATTTGATAAAAAATCTTCTCGTTTTGAAAACTAAACTACTCTACATATTCTTTTTTTGTTTTATGTCATCGCAACTATTTGCTCAAGAGTTGCTTCCTTTTGTTGAAAATTATAGCAAATCAAATTATCAAGGTGATAATCAGATTTGGAATGTTGTACAGGGAAATGACAATGCTATGTATTTTGCCAATAATTATTATTTGTTGCGATATGATGGTGTAAAATGGGAGAAATACACACTGCCCAACAAAACAATTATTCGTTCCATAATGGTCGATGGAGACCGTATTTACTCGGGTTCTTATCAAGAATTCGGTTACTGGTTTCGTAAAGACGCCAAGATGCATTATGTTTCCATTACGAAAGGGAAAAAAGTTTTTGATGCAAATAATAATGAAGAAATCTGGAAAATATTCAAGTTTAAGAACAAAATTTACTTTCAGTCTTTCAATGGTATTTTCGTGTTTGACGGTAAGATCATAAAGGAAAAACAATTTCCTTTTTTGATTTCCTATTGTTTTGTTGTCGACAATCAGATATTGATCGCTTCAGTTGAAAAAGGAATCTTTCGGTTGACTAATGGGAAAATTGAAAAAGTAAATGGATTATCTCTTTTGGAAAATAATGTCATTCATAGTGTTCAAAAACATCAAAATAAAATTTATTTTTTTACAAAAAAAAGTGGCGTTTATGTGTTTGAGAATAATGTTTTAAGCCCCTGGAAGAATGGTTTAAATGAGATATTGAAAACGGCCAATATTAATGTGGCTCAATTCATCAAAAACAATAAATTGATTATTGGGACTGCCAATAAAGGAGTTTATATTCTGGATTTAAATGATGAATCCTATAAAAATATCAATAGAAATAACGTCTTGATGAACAATTCAATTTTGAGTATTGGTCAGGATAAAGAGAATGATTTATGGCTGGGACTTGATAATGGAATAGCCCATATTGAAGTCAATTCGCCAATTTCAATATTTTATGACAGTTCTGGGATTTTAGGGTCTGTGTATTCAGTGGCAAGTATTCCAAAAGGGTATTTGATGGCTTCCAATCATGGTGTTTTCAAATATGAAGACAAACAACTTTCATTAATTCCCAACACGCAAGGGCAAGCTTGGAATATTAGTAAAATCAATGATCAGTATCTCATAGGTCATAACGAGGGAACATATATTTATAAAAACGGATTGTTCAGTAAATTGAGTATTATTAACGGAGGTTGGAATTTGGCCAAAAGCAGTATTAATAATTCATATTTGCAAGCTACTTACAGTGGAGTTGTTGTTTACAATGATGCCAATGATTTAAACCAAAAAATAGTAATAAAAGGAATACAGAAACCTATTAAATATCTAGCACAAAACAGAAAAAATGAAATTTGGGCTGCAGATAATAATAGAGGTTTGTATCGCATTCTTTATAATGATGACTATGCGACCACCAAAGTTGATAATATCACTAAACGCAGTAAAATCAGTAATGACTTTGGAGTTAAGATATTTGAATTTCGAAATGAAATTCTTTTTTTGATAGATAATTCTTGGTATACTTTTAATTCCATTACCAATCAATTAGAAGCCAATGAACTGTTTAATACTAATTTTAAAAACGCCTCTGATATTGTTGCTATTGATGAAAATCATTTTATGGTACTTCAGGATGGGCTTTTGTACCATATATATGCACAGGGTACTAAATTCATCAGAAACAGTATTCAAGAGAAATATTACAAAGGAAAAATCATCAATGATAACTTGAAAGTGTTTAAGGATAAAAATAATTATCTGCTAAATCTGGATGATGGTTTTATTTCACTTGATTTAAAATACGATGAAAAGAAGAAAACCACTGTAAAGATTGAAGCTTTCAATAATGGTATTTTGGTTGAAAACAATTCAAAAATCAATCATAATTCAGAGCTTAGGATAAATGTAATATCTGGAATTTATGGTGCGACAAAACCAGATTTATTTTATAAAATTAATGGAACAAAAGATTTTTTTCCTATCAAAGAAGGATTGATTCTTCTGAATAACTTAAGTAGCGGTTCCCACGATGTTACTATTTATAGCAATGATGGGTTAAATTATAATAAAATAGCCAATTTTGAATTTGTTGTGGCCAAAGCATGGTATTTTTCGGCTTGGATGATTTTCGTTTATATGATTTTGATTGGGCTTATCCTGTATCTTTATTATAAATGGAATAAGATGAAATACATTCAGAAGCTAAAATTGCAAAAAGAAGAATTAAAGCATCAGAAGGAAATTTTGGAAATGGAATTGAAAGCCGAAAATGAATTGAATAGCCAGGAATATGAAAAACATATTTTGGAATTGGAATTACAATCAAAATCTTCCGAAGTGGCAGGCAAATCACTTTCTATTGCCAAACAAAGTGAAATGATTGAAAACATTCAAAATATCTTGGATACAGAATCTGATTTCAATAAATTAAAAAGTGAGATTAAAAAAGCCATAAAAATTAATGCTGTAAATAAGCATGAATGGGAAGTTTTTGAAACCAATCTCAATCAAATTAATAATGAATTCATTATTGCACTTTCGAAGAAATACCCACACTTAACTTCGAAGGATATTAAGTTGTGTGTGTACCTCAAAATGAATCTTTCATCAAAGGAAATAGCACCGATGATGAATATTTCTTTTAGAGGAGTAGAACTACATCGCTATCGCTTAAGAAAAAAATTAGGCCTTTCACAAGAAGAAATACTTTCTAAATTTCTATTATCTGTATAAAAAAGTGTATTTTTTTGTTAATATTAAGTTTTTTTTACGCTTTTATTATGGAATTACAATACATCATCACTACATCATCACGTTGCGATGTAGTACTTCAGGTTCTTTGTAAATTGTTGTAAAATAGGGGTTTATTATTGCGTTATTTAGGTTTGATGTATTCGTGTAGTAGTACCGTTTCAGCTACTACAACGTTGTATTTAGCTAATTTAGCTGAACTAACTTAAACGTTTAACAAACCTATGAGAAATTTTATTTTTAGCTTTTTAGCACTCATTCTACTTCCAGCCTATATGTCTGGTCAAGTAATCAAAGGAAAAGTATTGGATAAAACCGGACTCGGAATCCCTGGAGCATTTGTTGTTGCAGGAAATGTGTCTGCCGATACTGATTTTGATGGAAATTTTAGTATTAACGCCAAAGAGGGCACAATATTAAAAATTAGTTTAGTCGGTTTTGAATCTGTATCAGTTGCAGCAACTTTGACACCGATGACAATTACACTAAAAGAATCCGAAGACACAGCACTAAAAGAAGTGGTGGTTATTGGATATGGTACAAGAAAGAAAATAGATAACACTACAGCTATTTCTTCCATAAAAGCGGAGGAGATTTCCAAAACCAAAGTATTGAATGCTTCTCAGGCTATTCAAGGTAAGGCGGCTGGGGTACAAGTTGTTTCTTCAGATTTACCAGGAAGTACACCTTCGGTAATTATTAGAGGTTTGGGTACTGCCTTAGGAGGAAGAACCCCTTTATATGTTGTTGATGGAATGCAAACAGAAAATATCAATAACATTAATACCAATGATATAACTTCTTACGAAATTTTAAAAGATGCATCCGCACTTGCAATTTATGGTACAAGGGCTGCTAATGGAGTAATCATTATTACAACTAAAAAAGGTAAAGGGGAGAAGATTTCTGTTGAAATTGAAAGCTTTGCAGGTATGAGAGAGCCTTTAAAAAGGGTTAAAATGGCCGGTAGTAATAAATATTCACATTACTCTAATGTAGCGTTGCAATCGACTACATTTTCGCAAGATCAACCTGTTAACACTGACTGGTTTGACGAGATTACCAGAACTGGAAGTTATACTCAAAATAACATATCTATTTCAGGCGCATCTGAAAACATAAAGTACTTTTTTAGTTTAGGAAACTACGAAGAAAAAGCAGTTTTAAATGGTTTGGACTATGGCCGTACAACTTTCAGAAATAATAATGAGTATAAAATTTCTAAAAAACTGACTTTAAATCAAACTTTCAGTTTTACCTCTGGAAAATCAGCGCCTAAGCCATTAAGTGCTTTTACAAATGCATACAAACAATCGCCAATTGTGCCAGTTTATTTTCCTGATGGTAAATATGGAGTTTCTCGTGTAGGCGATGACGGGTTTGCAAGTGAATCAGGATCTGCATTTAACAATGTTGGAAATCCAGTGGCTCAATTGAATTTTTTTGATGAGCAACAAAGAAGTGTAACCTTACAGGGTGGTTTGAAATTAGATTATGAAATTATAAAATCATTAAAATTTACTTCGCAATTTAATGGAGAATATTATACTTGGAAACAATACAATTATGATGACACTAAAAATATTTGGTTAGCAGCAAACCCTAACAAGATATCCAGTGATTATGAAAAAGAATTTCCAAATGCTAATATAAATTTATTGACTAAAGGCAGAGAAGAATATTTTAATTGGAATATGTCTAATTATCTGACTTATAATAAAGTATTTAATGAAATTCACGATGTAGAGTTGACAGCTGGTATAGAGACTTCAGTAAGAGGCCCAAGGGAAAAACTGACAATTGCTAGAAAAAATGTTAATTCAGATTCTAACTATTGGTCTTTAAAAGGAGATAATGATTATGAAACAAATATTACAAGTTACCAAGATGAAGTTTTTAACGAAACAAAGTTAGCATCTTATTTTGGCCGTTTCCAATATAAATTAATGGAGAGATACTTGTTTACTGGAACTATCAGACGTGATGGGTCTTCAAATTTTGCTAAAGATTATCGTTGGGGTAATTTTCCTGCCTTTGGTTTAGGTTGGGTTATCACCAAAGAAAACTTTATGACAGATGTGAAAGTAATTAACATGTTGAAATTAAGAGGTGGTTGGGGTAGATTAGGTAACCAAAACGTACCACTCAACAATCAGGCTTATACTTCTGGTCAAAATGCTTATTTAGGTGGCTCTATTTTAAATAGTGGAACAACTATTAGTTCTCAAATTGACCCAAGTTTATCTTGGGAAATTACAGAGGAATCTTCTGTAGGTTTAGATTTTGAATTATTAGACAGTAGATTAAAAGGATCTTTTGATTTGTACGATAAAAATACTTCAAACGTTATTTTAAATACTAAACCATATTCAACTTCCGGAATTACAGTCGCTTCACCAGCGCACGTTGGAGAAGTTTCAAACAAAGGATATGAGATTTCTTTGCGTTGGGATGACAAGATCAATGATGATTTTGGTTATTGGATTGGAGGTAATTTCTCGAACAATAAAAATGAACTGACAGGTTTGAAAGATGTTATTTTATCACCAGTTATTGGTGGAGGATTGGGTAACGGACAAGATACAAAACTATTAGATAATACTACAATAGGTCAGCCATTAGGTAGCTTTTATATTTATGAATATGCTGGTTTTGATGCGACAAACGGACTAATGATGTATTATAATGCAGCTGGGCAAAAAGTGACTCAAGATGCATTAAATGCAAATACAGACAGAAAATATGTTGGATCTAGTTTACCAAAATCAAACTACGGAATAACATTAGGATTAAATTACAAAAACTTCGACTTTTCAGTTGATGGATATGGAACTAATGGTGCAAAAGTTTATAACGGTAAAAAAGCTCAGCGTTTTTCAGGCGAGAACATTGAAGAATCTCTTGCTACAGATTTCTGGACACCAAATAACCTGACCGCTTCTAATCCTGCACCATTTAATCAAGTGCCCGTTGCATCTACTTATTATTTAGAGTCTGGTGATTTCTTTAGAATCAACAATATTACATTAGGATACAAACTGCCAATAGAAAGTGATAATTTTATTAGCTCTTGCAGAATTTATGTAAACGCTATAAATCCATTTATTACACAAAAATTCTCTGGTTTCTCTCCTGAATTAAATGGAGATGGAAATCCTTACGGAACTCAAGGTGTTGAGCTTGATGCTTATCCAACTTTAAGATCATTTGTAATTGGTGCTAATTTAAAATTTTAATACAATGAAAAAGATATATATAACCACGTTTGTTCTTTCAACGTTCTTTTTTGCGGGATGTGCAGACGATTATTTAGATGTAGATCAAACTGAATCTATTTCTACGAAAGATACAGAATTATATAATAATGATGCAGGTGCAGCTCAGTTTGTAACAGCCATTTATAATAAATTCTTGAATTGGGATATGACTTCATTCGGATGGATAGGTCTTTCGAGTATTACCTCTGATGATGCCGATAAAGGATCATCTCCTGGAGATACAGGAACAGATAAAGATGTGCTAGATGCTTTAACTTACAATGCTTCAAACCCATCTGCAGAGAGTACTTTTAATGCAAATTATGATGGAATTAACAGATGTAATCAGGCCCTAAATATTATTCCAAAATTAGACAAGGCTGATCCAAATTTAAGAGCTAGATTAATTGGGGAAGCCAAGTTTTTAAGAGCTTTTATGTATTTTACTTTGGTAAAATGCTACGGAGGAGTACCAATTGTAGATCATTTACCTGTTCCTGGTTCAGATTCTGATAGAATCATGCAGTTGACTCGTAAAACATCTGCAGAAGTATATGCTTTTATCGAAAGTGATTTGAATGATGCTATTACAGCTTTACCAGAAAAAACGGCTTATTCAGTAAATGAAAGATCTAGAGCTTCAAAAGGTGCTGCTTATGCTTTATTGGCAAAAGTAAGTTTGTATCAAAAAAACTGGCAAAAAGTAATTGATAATTGTAATAAAGTTGTAGGTTACTCAATTGTAAGTGATTATGCCTCTATGTATAGACCAGCTGGGAAATTTGATTCAGAATCTATTTTCGAAATATATGCACAAGGCGCTGTTCCTGCAAAAGGTATAGAAGGTTATTCTAACACACAAGGTGCTCGTGGTACCGGTGGTTGGGGTTGGGGGTTCAATACTCCATCTCAAAGTTTAGTAAATGCTTATGAAGCAGGCGATGTTAGAAAAAATGCTACTATTATATTTAGAGGATCTACCTTATATGATGGCAGAGTAGTGCCTAATACTGTTGAAAACGAACGTTACAACTACAAAGCATATTCATCTGCATATACAGATGCTTGGGAAACAGATGTTGATATTAAATACCTTAGATATGCTGAAGTTTTGTTAATGAAGGCTGAAGCATTAAATGAATTGGGGCAAACATCTGAAGCTATTCCGTTATTAAACCAAATAAGAAATAGAGCCGGATTGGCCAATACCACTGCAGCATCTCAAGCTGATGTGAGAACAGCAATTTGGAAAGAAAGAAGAGTAGAAATGGCTTTTGAACACGATAGATTTTTTGACTTAGTTCGTACAGGTCAAGCTAAAGCAGCTTTTGCGGTAGATGGGAAAGTTTTTACTGAAGGAAAAAATGAATTATTCCCTATTCCTGCAGCATTCTTAAAACAGACTGGTAATTTATCATCTCAAAATCCTGGTTATTAATTCTTAAAAACACTAAAAATGAAAAAATATAAATATGTTTTCTTATTTACTTCGGTTATAGTTGCACAATTTTTTGCAAGCTGTAACGAGGATAGTATAGATAAAGTTAACGATCCAATTCCTTATGAATCAATTGGGGGTTATGAGAATTCTGATGATGTTGCGGCTTCACATTTAGTTTCTAAGTTTAGTTTTGATGGAAACATTACGGATTCAAAAAACGGAATAACTGACGGATTGGGAACAAATGTTACTTATGAAGCAGGTATAAAAGGGCAGGCCTATAAAGGTTCTTCAAGTTCATTCATTGCTTATAATACTGTGGCAAATTCTGTAATAAATCTAAAAAGTATTTCAGTTTCAATGTGGATAAAAACGGATCCTCATACTGGAGGAGCACAATCATTATTTATGCTGCCTAAAAAAACAGATTTCTGGGGAAATATTTTCACTTTAATTGAAGGTACAGGACCAGCAACAACAATGTTATTGAAAAATCATATTCAAAAAGATGTAACGCCTAGTATTCCTTGGTCAGGACAATTTATAGAGCATGGTGGAGATAATGTTTTGAAAAATATGTTTGGCGCATGGAAACATTTGGTTTGGACTTACAACGGAACAAGTTCTACTTATAGCTTATATGTTGATGGTGTAAAATTAGATTTGCCTGCTTCAATTTCTAAAAGGTACGCAAGCGACCCTTTAGCAGGAGGTGTGGGATATGGAGAGCTAGCAAATTCGGAAGTTTCAAAATTCATTATTGGTGGTTACCAACAACATTTAGGTGCTCCATGGGGTAACCCTGATAGCTGGATGCTTCATTATACTGGCTTAATGGATGAATTCAGAATTTATGACGCAGCACTAGCTGACAATGAAGTTGTTGCTCTTTATAAATTAGAAAAAGATAACAGATAAGGATTCATTTTGCACACCTGATTTATACAAAAATCAGGTGTGTATTTTTTTATCCATTAAATTTTATAAAAATGAGCATGACCGTAAATTGGTCGTAAACACCAATGAAGATAGATATGCGAATTACATATTCCAACAAAAACAATATTATCTAAAAATATGAAAAATCATTTATTCTTATTGATTTTTTTGAGTTTTTTCAATTCATGTTCGTCATCAAATCCGTCGTCGGATGGGAGTACTGGAGGTACGCCATTGCCTACAACTCCAAAACCTCCTGTTACTATTTTGACAGATGAACAAGCTATGGATCAGGTTCAAAAAGATGCCATAAAGTATTTTTGGGATTATGCCGAACCTAATTCAAAATTAGGGAGGGAGCGTTACCATACTGAAGATCCTAGTTTCGAAGCTAACAAAGTAACCACGGGAGGTTCTGGTTTTGGGCTAATGTCTTTGATTGTTGGAGTAGAAAGAGGTTTTATTCCAAGAGCCGAAGCCGTTACTCGAATGACCACCGCAATGGATTTTCTGGAAAAAGCTGACCGTTTTCACGGAGCTTGGTCACATTGGATAGATGGAAACACTGGTCATGCTATTTCTTTTGGAAACAAAGATGACGGTGGAGATATAGTGGAAACCGCTTTTTTATGTCAAGGTTTGATTGCCGTGCGAGAATATTTCAAGGATGGAAACACCCAAGAAAAGGCATTATCTGCCAAAGCTGATAATCTATGGAAAGGGGTAGAATGGAGTTGGTACACCAATGATGAAAACGCGATGTACTGGCATTGGTCTCCTACTTATCAATGGGAGATGAAATTCAAATTGGAAGGCTACAATGAGTGTTTGATTGCTTACATTTTGGGAGCTGCTTCCACAACTCACCCGATTCCTGCAGCCGCATATCACGAAGGATGGACACGAAACGGGACTATTGCAACGGGAAAAACACAGTATGGAATTCCTTTAGTATTCAAATACAATACGATTAATGGAAATGCAGGTCCTTTATTCTGGGCCCAATATTCATATTTAGGATTAGATCCTTCTCAATTATCGGATAAGTACGCAAACTATTGGGAACTAACCCAAAATCAGGCGAAAATCATATACAGCTATTGTGTCGATAATCCAAAAAAATGGAACGGCTATTCTGATAAATGTTGGGGACTTACAGCCAGTTATTCCCGAAATACTGATGGAACAACAGGATACTCTGCTCATGACACGGACAATGATTTAGGTGTAATTACTCCAACAGCTGCATTGTCTTCTTTTCCATATACTCCAAAAGAAAGTATGAAGTTTTTGCATTATTTATATGATGAAAAGAAAAGTACTCACGTTGGAATAGCAGGGCCTTATGATGCTTTTTCACCTCAATTTAATTGGGTTACACCACGTTATTTGGCGATCGATCAAGGAACCATTGCACCAATGATTGAAAATTATCGTACTGGTCTGATATGGAAATTATTTATGAATGCGCCAGAGGTAAAACAAGGTTTACTGAATCTAGGGTTTCATTCTGGTAAATATGGATTTTAAAACTGAATGGTTAATGAAATATAATCTAATAGTACCTGTTTTTTTGCTTTCATTAATGTCTTTTGCACAAAAAGATATTGTTTCTAAAGTAAAAATTGAGATAGTGCAAAGACAGGAATTGGGTTACGCATTGCACGTTCCGTTGAAAAGTGAAGAAAAAAAGCCTTTGCTTATTTTTCTGCATGGTTCTGGTGAAAATGGGTCGGATGTTGAGAAAGTGAAAATTCATGGACCTTTCAAATATTTGAAGAACCACGATTTAGATTTTTTTGTTCTTGCGCCACAATGTCCGGAAGGACAACAATGGAATCCGGATATTTTATATGAACTGATTTTAAAAATTCAGAAAGAAAATAATATTGATGCCAACCGAATTTATCTTACTGGATTAAGTTCTGGAGGATGGGGAACGTATAGTCTTGCTTTAAAACATCCTGAAATGTTTGCAGCAGTAATGCCGGTTTCGGGTTTTGTTGACATCATTCAATTGGAAGAAATATGCAATATGAAGACAATCCCTACTAGGATTTTTCATGGTTTGCTCGATGATGTAGTTCCTGTTGATAATGATGTTGCAATTTATAAAGAACTAAAAAAATGTAATAAAGATGTTGAGTTAACTCTTTTTAATGACGCAGGTCATGATTGTTGGACTCAAGTTTATGGCAATCCAGAAACGTATACTTGGATGTTGAAACAAATAAAAACACATAAAAAATGAAAAAGACATTAATTATAATACTCTTAGGCTCCGTTTTTTTGGGCTATAGCCAAAAGAAAGAAAATAAAAAAGCCGTTGCAATTAAACCTAAAGCCGAATTTGTAGCCGAGTTGTTATCAAAAATGACTTTGGATGAAAAATTGGGGCAATTGAATTTACCAACTTCGGGAGATATAACCACCGGTCAAGCCAATAGCTCTGATGTTGCAAAGAAAATCGAAGAAGGCAAGGTCGGTGGATTATTTAATATCAAATCGGTTCAGAAAATAAAAGAAGTACAGCGAATTGCAGTCGAAAAAAGCCGCTTGAAAATTCCTTTGATTTTTGGAATGGATGTAATTCATGGCTATGAAACAACCTTTCCTATTCCTCTTGGACTGTCATGTACCTGGGACATGAAGTTGATTGAAAGAAGCGCTCAAATTGCCGCACAAGAGGCTAGTGCTGATGGAATCAATTGGACTTTTTCTCCTATGGTTGATATTTCGCGTGATCCTCGTTGGGGAAGAATCTCTGAAGGTTCTGGAGAAGATCCATTTTTAGGAAGCCAAATTGCCAAAGCCATGGTAGACGGATACCAGCAACACGATCTTTCCAAAAACAATTCCATTTTGGCGTGTGTTAAACATTTCGCCTTATATGGTGCTCCTGAAGCAGGTCGTGATTACAATACGGTTGATATGAGCCACATAAGAATGTACAATGACTATTTTCCTCCTTACAAAGCAGCTGTTGATGCTGGAGCAGGTTCGGTTATGGCATCTTTTAATGAAATTGATGGAGTACCTGCCACTGGAAATAAATGGTTGATGACAGATGTTTTGAGAAAACAATGGGGTTTTAAAGGTTTTGTGGTTACTGATTTTACCGGAATTCCTGAAATGATTGCTCACGGAATGGGCGATTTGCAAGCAGTATCCGCTTTGGCTCTAAATGCTGGAGTTGAAATGGATATGGTAGGCGAAGGATTTTTGACCACTTTGAAAAAATCATTAGACGAAAAGAAAGTTACTATTGAACAAATCAACAATGCTGTAACACTTATTTTGAATGCCAAATATGATTTAGGATTGTTCCAAGATCCTTATAAATATTGTGATGATAAAAGAGCTAAAACTGAAATTTTTACTGCAAGCAGTAGAGATGAAGCCAGAAAAACGGCTGCTCAATCATTGGTTTTACTGAAAAATCAAAACCAGTTGTTGCCTTTGAAAAAATCGGGAACTATTGCGCTTATCGGACCATTGGCAGATGCCAAAAACAATATGTCTGGAACTTGGAGTGTGGCCACAAATGGAGAAAAATGTATTTCACTATTGGCAGGAATCAAAGAAGTTGCAGGTAATTCAACCAAAGTGCTTTATGCTAAAGGAAGTAATCTAGATTATGATGAAAATTTTGAAACTAATGCTACAATGTTTGGAAAAACTTTGAATAGAGACAAACGTTCCAAAGAAGAAATGACTGCAGAAGCTTTAAAAATTGCAAATCAAGCAGATGTTATCGTGGCTGCATTAGGCGAATCCGCCGAAATGAGCGGCGAGAGCAGTAGCCGTACCAATTTGGAAATTCCACAAGCACAAAAAGATTTATTGAATGCATTATTAAAAACAGGGAAACCGGTAGTTTTAGTTTTATTTGATGGTCGCCCATTAATATTAAATGATGAAAATGCAACAGTTCCGGCAATTTTGAACGTTTGGTTCGCCGGTAGTGAAGCAGGTTATGCTATCGCCGATGTTTTGTTTGGAGATGTAAATCCTTCAGGGAAATTAACGACTACTTTTCCTAGAAGTGTTGGGCAGTTGCCAATTTATTATGCGCATAAAAATACTGGAAGACCACTTTCTAACACAGAAGGAAAATTCGAAAAATTCAGATCCAATTATTTAGATGAAAGAAATGAACCATTATTTCCTTTTGGTTACGGATTGAGCTATACCAAGTTTGATTACTCAAACATAAAAATTTCGTCGGAGAAAATGAATTCTAATGGCAAAGTAACAGTAAGTGTTGAGGTTGCAAATACTGGAAATTATGACGGAAAAGAAACTGTACAAATGTATATAAAAGACGTGGTTGGTTCTGTAACCAGACCAGTTAGGGAACTTAAAGGTTTTCAAAAAATAACCATTAAAAAGGGAGAAAAACAAACAGTGACATTCGAAATTAGCGAAGAAGATTTAAAATTTTACAATTCTGATTTGCAATTTGTTGCTGAGCCTGGACAGTTTGAAGTTTTCGTTGGAGGAAACTCAAACGCAGACAATAAAGTAAGTTTTAATTTAGTAAATTAAGCTTGGTTAGTTTATTTGGTTGCCCTCCGTTTTTGGTTAGACGGAGGGCTTTTTTTTCTCACCAAGGTACAAGTGAGCAAAGTTTAGAGCCGATTTCTTCGCGTTTTCGCGTCTTTGCGAGAGCTCAATGTCATTAAGTTAAGGTAAAATTAAAAAAAACAGCACGCAGGTTCGGCAGATTTTTTACTTTTTTTCTGCGTAAATCTGCGAAATCTGCGTGAAAATATAATAGTGATTCCTTCACTTAATAACATTGACCGCGAAGGGGCGGAAAGCTTTGCAAACCTTACGTTTAATATTAAATAATTTAAAAGATAAAAATGCGAAAACTATATTTAATACCAGCATTGTTACTATTTTTGAGCCTCCAAATCAGTATGGCACAATCTAAAACGAAATGGTTTGACCCCAATAAACCCGCATCGACCTATTGTAACCCTATCAATATCGGTTATAATTATACTACAGCAAACCATAACGGAATTCCGGATTCTCGTCGTTCGAGTGCCGATCCATTAATTATTGCTTATAAAGGAGATTATTACCTGTTTGCAACCAATCAAGCAGGATTCTTTTGGAGCAAAGACTTATCCGACTGGAAATTTGTTTACGGCAGTTTTCAACGCAATCCCGGCGATGACGATCAATGTGCTCCTGCTGCTTGGGTTGTAAATGACACTTTGTTTTATGTAGGTTCAACATGGAAAAAAGACCACCCAGTATGGAAAACTGCCGATCCAAAATCGGGTCGCTGGGTTCGTCACGTCGATACTGCGATGTTGCCTACTTGGGATCCTGCCATTTTTCAGGATGACGACAAAAAAGTATATATGTATTATGGTTCAAGTGGAAAATTACCGCTTTGTGGTGTAGAGGTAGATTACAAAACATGGTTACCAAAAGGGAATCAGGCAGATTACGAAAAGTTATATGCTGCAACCGAAGTTGAAGATATTCAACGTCCGTATGGTGAAATAAAAGCAGTCGTAGGTTTAGATCCGGCTAAACATGGTTGGGAACGCTTTGGACCTAATAACGATATGGAACCAGCGCCATGGGGAAATTTTATAGAAGGAGCTTGGATGACGAAACACAACGGTAAATATTACATGCAATATGGAGCTCCGGCCACCGAATTCAAGGGCTATGCCAATGGTGTTCATGTTGGGAATAGTCCATTAGGCCCGTTTACGTATCAAAAACATAATCCAATGTCGTATAAACCTGGAGGATTTGTAATTGGTGCTGGACATGGTAATACTTTTGCCGATAACTACGGTAATTATTGGAATACGGGAACTTGTAAAATTTCAGTAAAAGATCGTTTTGAACGCCGCATCGATATGTTCCCTGCTGGATTTGATAAAGATGATGTTATGTATTCGATTACTTCTTATGGAGATTACCCAACTTTGCTTCCAAATAGCAAGCGTGATCAAACCAAAGGAGCTTTCACAGGATGGATGTTGCTTTCGTACAAAAAACCAGCAACAGTATCTTCATATGAGGAATGTATGGATGTACAAACCCACAGAGTAGATACAGGAGGAAAAAAAGTGTTTGAAAAAATCTGTTACAATGCCCAGAATTTAACCGATGAAGATATTCAATCGTATTGGTCGGCAAAAACTGACAAACCGGGTGAATGGTTACAAATTGATTTGGGCAGAAAAATGAGAATTAATGCTTTACAGATTAATTATGCCGATCATAAAGCCACGCAACATAACAAGGCGATGGATATTTATTATCAATACCAAATCTTTATGTCAGATGATAATCAAAATTGGACTTTGGTAGTTGATAAATCCAAAAGCGATAAAGATGCTCCCCACGATTATCTTGAATTGACAAAACCTATTGAAGCCCGTTATGTAAAAATGGTGAATATCCACAACGCATCAGGATTATTTGCTGTTTCAGATTTCCGTGTTTTTGGTAATGGATTGTCCGATAAACCAAAATCGGTTACTGGATTTAAAGTTGATAGAAGTGCGGTGGATTCACGCAACGCTATGATTAATTGGGATGCGCAGTCTGGCGCTGTCGGTTATAATATTTACTATGGAATTGCCTCTGATAAATTATACAACAGCATAATGGTTTATGATGGAAATTCATATGACTTCAGAGGATTGGACAAAGGCACGGACTATTATTTTGCCATAGAAGCTTTTAATGAAAATGGAATTGGGGCCAAAAGCACTCTTACTGTTTCGAATTAAATTTAGATTCCGAAATAAAATTGAATATGACAGTCCGTAAAGTGTATCAAATATATTTTTTAATCTGTGGCAATTTTATCGGTTGGTGACGGATAGTAATAAAATTAAGACATCTGTTTAAAAGAACTATAACCAAAAAATCAATTCTTTATATATTTTAAAGAATTGGTTTTTTTTATAAAATCGAAAACGTTTTCGATTTTACTACAAGGTAGTAGTTTGATTTTATTTAGAATATCATAATGTAAATAAGTATTTTTACTATCTATATAAATACATAACCAAATGAAGAAAGTATTTTCTATTATTCTCGTTTTTGCTTTGAGTTTGCTACATGCACAAAGCGTAAAATCTCCATCCAGTGCCCTTGAGGTAAATTTTAAATTAGTAAATAATGGGCAACCATCTTATACTGTAAATTACAATGGCAAACCCGTAATTGTTGAAAGTACTTTAGGGATAAAACTCAAAGATAAAACCTCTCTTAATGCTAATTTTGAGATTCAATCTTCAAAAGCAGATACTTTTAATGAATCTTGGAAACCTGTTTTAGGTCAAAAAGCATCAATTGTAAATCATTATAATGAACTTACCATTGCTTTGGTTCAAAAAGAAACCAATGTAAAAATGAATATTGTTTTCAAAGTGTATGACGAAGGAGTGGCTTTTAGATATGAATTTCCAAAACAAGAGAAGCTAAATTATTTCATTATTTCTGATGAGGAAACCCATTTTAATTTAACCGAAGATTATAAAGCCTTTTGGATTCCTGGTGATTTTGATACCAATGAATATCCTTATAGTGAGACCAAACTTTCTGAAATTGACAATGCAAAATTGGATAAAAATACAGGAATCGGGATGACAACGGATCTTGGTAAAAGCAGAGTTCAAGCACCTTTAATGATGAAATCTCCTTCGGGTTTGTATGTCAATATATTTGAAGCTGCTGTTGTGAACTATCCAGTCATGCATTTGGATGTTGATGTTACCAATTATAAACTTACTTCACATTTGGTACCGAATGCAATTGGCGACAAAGCCTATTTGCAAGCAGCTTGTGTATCTCCTTGGAGAACAATTATGATAAGCAAAGATGCCCGTGACATTGTGGGTTCACAAATGATTTTGAATTTAAATGAGCCTTGTAAATTAGACGATGTTTCATATATAAAACCAATGAAATACGTTGGGATTTGGTGGGAAATGCATGTTGGAATATCAACTTGGGATTATGCAGGTTCACAAAACGCACAAAATTTATCTTCACAAGATTTGATTCCTACAGGTAAACACGGCGCAACAACAGCAAATACCAAAAGATATATTGATTTTGCTGCCAAAAATGGATTTGACGGCGTATTGGTTGAAGGTTGGAATGTAGGTTGGGAAGATTGGGCAGGCAACTGGAAAGAAGAAGTATTTGATTTTACGACTCCTTATCCTGATTTCAATTTGGCAGAGGTTACGGCTTACGCCAAAGAAAAAAACGTAAAAATGATTATGCATCATGAAACTTCGGGTTCTGTGGCTAATTATGAACGTCATTTAGACCGTGCCTTCGATTTGATGAAAAAATACGATTATCCAGCTGTAAAAACGGGTTATGTTGGCAAAATTATTCCTCGTGGTGAATTTCATGACGGACAAACGATGGTGAACCACTTCAACTTTGTGGCCAGACGCGCTGCCGATTATAAATTAATGCTCAATTCACACGAATCATCTCGACCAACAGGTTACAGTCGAACGTATCCAAATTACATTGATGCGGAAGCCGCACGTGGTAATGAATTCAATGCTTGGAGTGTTGGTAATGCACCAAGTCACGAAACCATTTTACCATTTACAAGACTTCTTGGTGGACCAATGGATTATACGCCAGGTATCTTTGAAATCAAAATGAGCTATTATGATAAAAATAAAAAAGAACAAGTTCATACTACATTGGCCAAGCAATTAGCCTTGTATGTAACGATGTATTCGCCTTTGCAAATGGCCGCCGATTTACCAGAAAATTACGAAAAACGTATGGATGCCTTTCAATTTATAAAAGATGTAGCGGTAGATTGGGATGATACTAAAATTCTGGAAGCAGAACCTGGAGATTATTTGACTATTGCAAGAAAAACCAAAGGAAAAGAAACATGGTTCTTGGGCGCAATAACAGATGAAAATGCAAGAAAATCTGAAATAGCATTAGACTTTTTAACCAAAGGACAAAAGTATAAAGTTATTATTTATGAAGATGCCAAAGATGCCGATTGGAAAAATAATCCAATGGCTTACAAAATTAGAACTGTTGAGGTTACTAGCAAGTCTAAATTAAATTTGGTTTTGGCTCCTGGTGGAGGGACAGCCGTTAGTTTTGAACCTATTAAGTAATTAATTTAACTGCGATTTGATTAAATCCTGCAAACTTTTAAAGTGTGCAGGATTTTTTTTTGATTTTAACATCAATTTTATTTTAGAATTTCGAAATTGCACAACGATTAATTAAAACTATAAATTAAGAATAACCCAAAATGAAAAAAAACCTACTTCTTTCTTTACTTTTTGTAAATAGTGTTGCTTTGTTTGCCCAAAACAAAGACGAACAGTTTTTTAAGGAAATTTACAATTCAGCATTAACAAAATCACAATGTTATTCTTGGTTGGATCATTTATCTAATACTGTTGGATCTCGTTTATCGGGCTCAGAGGGAGCTGCAAAAGCGGTTCAATACACCAAAAGTCAAATGGAAACATTAGGTTTCGATAAAGTGTATTTGCAAGAGGTAATGGTGCCTCATTGGGTTCGTGGAGAAAAAGAAACTGCATATATTCAAGATAATAAAACGAAAATCAAAGTACCTATTTGTGCTTTGGGAGGTTCTATTGCAACTCCAAAAAATGGGTTAACTGCCGAAGTGATCGAAGTTCATAGTTTTGATGAAATGAAAGCTTTGGGTGCAGATAAAATAAAAGGTAAAATAGTGTTCTATAACAGACCTATGGATAATGGGGCTATTGAAGCCTTTGACGCCTATTCTGGAGCGGTTGATCAACGATATGCGGGTGCAAAAGAAGCTGCGAATTTAGGAGCAGTTGGAACAATCGTGCGTTCAATGAATTTGCGATTGGACGATTATCCGCATGCAGGAGGACAAAGCTATGGCGATATTCCAAAAGAAAAATACATTCCAACTGCTGCTATTAGTACCAATGGCGCCGAATTGTTAAGTAAGACTTTAAAAAGCAACCCTAATTTGAAATTCTATTTCAAACAATCCTGTCAGCAATTGGAAGATGCTCTTTCATACAATGTTGTTGGTGAAATTAAAGGAACAGAACATCCTGAAAATATTATGGTTGTAGGTGGTCACCTTGATTCTTGGGACTTGGCTGATGGTTCGCACGACGATGGAGCAGGGGTAGTGCAAAGCATGGAGGTGATGAATGTTTTTAAAAATTTAAATTACAAGCCTAAAAACACGCTTCGCGTAGTTCTTTTTATGAATGAAGAAAACGGATTAAGAGGCGGGAAAAAATACGAAGAACTGTCATTGATAAATAAAGAAAAACACATTTTTGCTTTAGAAAGTGATGAAGGAGGTTTTACTCCAAGAGGTTTTTCATTAGAATGTGACGATTCTAATTTTAATAAGATTACAAATTGGAAAACATTATTCGAACCTTATCTAATTCATAGTTTTGTAAAAGGGCATTCAGGATCGGATATTGGTCCATTAACAGGGAAAGGAATTGTGAAAGCTGGGTTAAAGCCAGATTCTCAGCGTTATTTTGATTACCATCATGCAGCAAACGATAAATTTGACGCCATTAACAAAAGAGAATTAGAATTAGGAGCAGGAACTATGGCTGCTTTGATTTATATGATAGACCAAAATGTGGTTGAATAATTTAGATATTTAAACCAAAATAAAGGAAATAGAAAACCTGTAAGTAACTCAAATACTTACAGGTTTTCTTTTGAAAAACAGTCTTATTTATAGTTCTTTTGACGATTTAGTAATTGAAAGAATGAATAGTTATAAATAAATGTGAAATTCCAAATTTTTAAAACGGACTTACTTTTTAATACACAAAATAAATCCTACTTTAGCATTCTATTAAAAGAATGAAAAAATGATTAGTGAAGCGCAGTTTCAAAACGAATTAAATAGCTTAATTGCAAATGCTATTAGAGAAGATGTAGGATCTGGAGATTACAGCTCATTGGCCTGTATTCCTGCAGATGCTCAAGGAAAAGCTAAGTTATTGGTAAAAGAAGATGGTATAATTGCAGGAGTTGCGTTTGCCAAAATGATATTTGAATATGTTGACCCTAAAATGCAAATCGAGACTTTTATGGAAGATGGATCTCCAGTAAAAAAAGGGGATGTTGTTTTTCATGTTTCGGGTAGTTCTCAATCTATTTTAAAATCCGAAAGAGTAGTATTAAACACAATGCAACGTATGAGTGCGATTGCTACCAAAACAAATAGTTTTGTGCAGTTATTGGAAGGTACAAATACAAAAATATTGGATACACGAAAAACAACACCTGGATTTCGTGTGGCCGAAAAATGGGCTGTTAAAATTGGTGGCGGGGAAAATCACCGTTTCGCATTGTATGATATGATAATGCTAAAAGATAATCATATTGATTTTGCCGGTGGTATTACATTGGCTATAGCCAAAACACAAGCCTATCTCAAGGAAAATAATTTAGATCTTAAAATTATTGTTGAAGCCAGAAATCTAGCTGAAATTGAAGAAATTTTAAAAAGTGAAGGAGTTCACAGGATTCTAATTGACAATTTTAATTATGAAGATACTCGCACGGCAGTGGCTTTGATAGGTGACAAATGCCAAACAGAATCTTCGGGTAATATCAACGAAGATACCATGAGGTTTTATGCTGAATGTGGTGTCAATTATATTTCATCGGGAGCGTTAACTCATTCTGTTTATAATATGGATTTAAGTCTAAAAGCAATTTAGAATTATGAGCTTAATAATTGAGGCTAAACTCGAAAAAATCCCTGTTGTAAGAAACTTAATGCGCGTCTTGAAAAAAGTTAAGGTTCCTGGTTTGGGAGGTTTTTCTTTCTATGATTTATTAGAATTGTATTTTGAGGGAATCATCGATGGAGCATTTTCTTATCACGCCAGTGCTGTTGCATTTAGCTTTTTTATGGCTTTATTCCCTTTTGCACTGTTTATTCTAAATTTAATTCCCTACATACCCATAGAAGGATTTCAGGACGATTTTCTTCAATTTGTTAAGGAAGGTGTTCCTCCAAATACTTATGATGCAATTGCTAATATCATAAACGATATCCTTAATAACAGTCACACAGGATTGGTTTCTTCGGGATTTTTGCTTTCTATTTTCTTGATGGCAAATGGTATAAATGGAATTCTTGGGGGATTTGAATCTTCCCGTCATGTAATAGAAAAAAGAGGTTTTTTTAATCAATATTTTGTTGCATTGGGAATTTCACTAATATTATCAATTCTTTTGTTATTGACTGTTTCTATTATAGTTGTTTTTGAAGTTTTTATTCAAAAAACAATTATTCAAGATGTATTAAGTGATCGAATTCCGTTAATTATTTTAGGAAGGTATATTTTCGTAATATTAATGATATTAATTACCTCTTCAATTTTACTGCGATATGGAACAAAACAATCGCATAAACCTCCATTTATTAGTGTGGGTTCGGTTTTTACAACTGTACTTATAATTATTTCTTCCTACTTTTTTGGAATCTGGGTGATTCGGTTTTCAAAATACAACGAATTGTATGGTTCGATAGGGACATTATTAATCATGATGTTTTACATCTGGATTAACTGTATGATTTTGTTGCTGGGATTCGAATTGAATGCTACGATACATAAGCTAAAAAAGACAAAGGAAAATATTAAAGTTTAGCAATATAATGAGATTGTTTAAATGGAATTTTGTATCCTTGTCGAAAGAAATCCAAGCGCTGTTTTTTTGCGGCGATTTGGAATAATAAAAAAGTGAGACAATAATTTAAGAAAAATGAAAAAAAGTATCGTATTTAGTTTAGTTGTGTTTTTTGCAATGATTTTTAATGTCCAAAGCCAAACTGTTTTTGGGAAATGGAAAACCATTGATGATGAGACAGGCCAAGCCAAATCTATCGTGGAAATCTATGAAAAATCAGGTAAAGTCTACGGAAAAATTATAGATGTATTAAATCCAGAAAAAAAGAAATCCCTTTGTACAAAATGTTCTGGTGAAGATAAAAATGCACCAATTATGGGATTAATAATCATCAAAGGTCTTGAGAAAGATGGAGATGAATATAATGGAGGCAAGATTTTAGATCCTTTAAAAGGTGAAGAATATAAATGCTTAATAGCACTTGATGGTAAAGATAAACTGAAAGTGCGAGGTTTTGTTGGTGTTTCTTTGTTTGGAAGAACACAATACTGGTATAGAGTGAAAAATTAATTTCTTAATATATAAAATGCGAAAAATAACAGCGATAATTTTATTTTTCATAGTGCTGTCAAATAGTTTTGGACAATCTAAAAATTCGCCTTTGCAAATAAGTCATCTTATAGGTGACTTTTATGTTTATAAAACTTTTCATGATTATAAAGGAACTCTCATTTCTGCAAACGCAATGTATCTGGTTACAGATAAAGGAGTTGTTTTATTTGACGCTCCGTGGGATAAATCTCAATTTCAGCCTTTGTTAGACAGCATAAAATTCAAACATAATAAAAATATTGTGATGTGTTTTGCAACGCATTCTCATGACGATCGAGCAGGAGGCTTGGAGTTTTTTAGACAAAAAGGAATTAAAACCTATACTATAAAATTAACTGACGAGATTCTAAAAAATAAAAATGAAAAAAGAGCTGAATTCGTAATTCCGAATGATACTATTTTTAAAGTAGGAGAATATAAATTTGAAGTTTATTATCCAGGAAAAGGACATGCGCCTGATAATATTGTAGTTTGGTTTGATAAAGAAAAAGTACTTTATGGAGGATGCTTTATTAAGAGTGCTGATGCAAAAGATTTAGGTTATTTGGGCGATGCCAATGTGAATGAGTGGGAGAACTCTATTAAAAAAGTACAGACAAAATTTAAAAATCCAAAATTTATTATTCCGGGCCATGAAGATTGGACTGATATAGGGTCTTTGGATCATACATTGAAATTGGTTCAGGAATATAAAAAAAATGCATCTGTTGAATTAAATAAAAAGTAATTTTACAGACTATAAAACCTTTACATGTATTTCGTCGAAGTCATTTTACCGCTTTCTTTAGCCAAAACATTCACCTATCGTGTATCTGAAGCTGAGTTTCTTTTTATAAAAAAAGGAATGAGGGTGACGGTACCTTTTGGAAAAAGTAAAATCTATACGGCTTTGGTGATTGAAATTCACAATAACAAACCTACACTATACGAAGCCAAAGAAATTCATCAAATTCTGGACAACAGTCCTATAGTAACCGAATTTCAAATCAATCATTGGATTTGGATCGCCGATTATTATATGTGCGCTCTTGGTGATGTATATCGCGGTGCTATGCCAAGCGCCTTGTTGCTGGAAAGTGAAACAGTGATTACTAAAAAGAACGATTTATTTGTTGATGAAAGTGTACTCTCGGATGATGAATATTTAGTTTACGAGGCTCTGCAAAAACAGAGTTCTTTAAAAGTTCAGGATATTATTTCAATTCTGAATAAGAAGAATATATTTCCTGTTATTCAAAAATTGATTGACAAAAATATTTTAGTACTGCAAGAGGAGGTTCAGGAAATCTACAAACCTAAATTAGTGCGATATGTTCGATTGCATGAAAAATACAATTCGAATGATGGTTTAAAGGAATTGCTTGAAATTCTAAAAAGTGCCAATAAGCAAAAGGAAGTAGTTTTGAATTATTTCCAATTAAGCGCTACTGAAAAAAAGCCGATTACTGTAAAAAAGTTGGTTGACACAGCTCAATCTTCTCCTGCTATTGTTAAAGCATTAGTTGAAAAAGAAATTTTTGAAGAGTATTTTTTACAGGAAGACAGAATCAATTTTGCTGGAAAAGGAAGGGATGGTGAACTTAAATTAAGTGCAGACCAACATATGGCTTTTGTATCCATAAAAGAAAATTTTGAACAAAAATCAGTATGTCTTTTGCATGGAATAACCTCAAGCGGGAAGACTGAAATTTATATTAAACTTATAGAGGAGTACTTAGCGACTGGGAAACAAGTATTGTATTTGTTGCCTGAAATTGCTTTGACTGCGCAATTGGTTTCAAGATTACGGGCTCATTTCGGAAATAAAGTAGCTGTTTTTCATTCGAAGTACAGTAATAATGAAAGAGTCGAAGTTTGGAACCAGGTTTTGTTAAATGCAGAAAAAGCCCAAATTGTAATTGGAGCCAGATCGGCTTTGTTTTTGCCTTTTAATGATTTGGGGTTTATTGTTATTGATGAAGAACACGAGCAGACTTTTAAACAATCTGATCCTGCTCCTCGCTATCATGCGCGTGATGCGGCTATTGTTTTGGCAAATGCACATCAGGCCAAAGTGCTTTTGGGCTCAGCTACGCCAAGTATTGAAACCTATTATAATGCAGTATCGGGCAAATTCGGTTTTGTTGAAATTTTGAAACGTTTTGGGAATGTAAGTTTGCCTGAAATTGAATTGGTGGATTTGAAAGACAAATACTTTCGAAAAAAAATGAATGGTCATTTTAGCGACGTTTTAATCGATGAAATTACGGCAGCTTTGTCTTTAGGTGAGCAAGTGATTTTGTTTCAAAACAGAAGAGGATATTCGCCAATTATCGAATGCATAACCTGTGGGCATGTTCCTCATTGTCAGTCGTGTGATGTGAGTTTGACATATCATAAACACAAGAATCAATTGCGTTGTCATTATTGCGGTTATGCTATTGCAAATCCTACTCATTGTCATGCTTGTTATAGTGTTGACTTGACAACCAAAGGTTTAGGAACGGAGCAAATTGAGCAAGAATTATTGACTATTTTTCCTAGTGCAAAAATTGGTAGGATGGATCAGGACACGACGCGAGGAAAATTTGGTTTTGAGAAAATTATCGATAGTTTCAAGAATAGGGAATTTGATATTTTGGTAGGAACTCAAATGCTTGCCAAAGGATTGGATTTTGACAATGTTAATTTGGTGGGCATTATGAATGCTGATACAATGTTGTATCATCCAGATTTTCGTGCTTTTGAAAGAAGTTTTCAAATGATGACTCAAGTAGCAGGACGTGCAGGAAGATCTGAGAAAAAAGGAAAAGTAATTATTCAGACTTATAATCCGAACCATAATACCATACAGCAAGTTACTAATAACGATTATGCAGGAATGTATAAGGAGCAATTGTATGACAGGCAAATTTATAAGTATCCGCCATACTTTAGAATTGTAAAATTAACCTTGAAACAACGTGATTTTGATAAGCTAAAGGAAGGCGCTATGTGGTTGTATCAAGTGTTGAGCCAAAATTTGGCTATGCCGGTTTTAGGTCCGGAAGAACCTGCAATCAGCAGAATACGAAATGAATACATTAGAACTATAATTATTAAGATACCTCAAAATACGTCAATTGTGAACACAAAAAAAACTATTCAGAAAATTCTAAATAGTTTTGAGGCTGTTTCACAATACAGAGCTATAAAAGTTACTGTAAATGTTGATTTTTATTAATGAGTAATTTTCTAAGAATAGGCAAGTGCTTTTACTAAATCTTCTTTTTTGTTTCGGCTCAAAGGAATTTTTGTTACTCCGATTTCGGCAAATTTACTGTTGAAACGATCAATCTTGTCAATATTTACAATGTAGGATTTGTGGACCCTTATAAATTTATCTTTTGACAAATCATTCTCAAATGATTTCATTGTCGAAAGCACAAGATTACTGTCGTCTTCCGTAACTACTTTTACATAATCACCAAAAGCTTCAATCCACTTAATCTTAGAAGTAAAAACTTTTAATTTCTTCAAGTTACTTTTGATAAATATATGTTCGCCTTCATCTTCTTTGTTTTCTTTCTTAAGAAGGTAGTGATCAATTGCTCTACGAACTGAGGCATTAAAACGCTCAATAGAAATAGGCTTTTGTAGATAATCTGTGGCATCATAGTCAAAGGCTTTCATTGCGTATTCGGCTTTTGAGGTGATGAAGATAATCTGGGGCTTGGTTTTTAAACCATCAAGGAAATCAAAACCACTAATAACAGGCATCTCAATATCAAGAAATATTAAGTCTACCGTATGAACAGTCATACAACTTTTGGCTTCTATTGCATTAGAAAAATCACCAATTAAATTTAAGTTAGTGTGATTATTAACTAACTTTGCAATAATCATTCTTTGTATTGAACTATCATCTACGACTACACAGTTTAGTTTCATAATTTCAAATTTTTGATTTGGTCAAGTAAAAATAGCTTTTTTTTTTTATAAAACTAAAAAAAGCAAATCTTTTTTTGTCATACGTCGATTATAGTATTTTTGTACTTGCATGTTCAAAAAAAAAGATTACTTTTGCAGCCAATTTAACAAATAAATAAATTTTTTATGAATCATTATGAAACTGTTTTCATTTTAAATCCCGTTTTATCTGAAGTTCAGGTAAAGGAAACAGTAAGCAAATTTGAAGATTTTCTTACTAGTAGAGGAGCAGAAATGGTGTCGAAAGAAGATTGGGGCCTTAAAAAAATGGCTTACGAAATTCAAAACAAAAAAAGTGGATTTTACCACTTGTTCGAATTCAAAGTATCAGGAGAAGTTCTTATTGCTTTTGAAACTGAATTTAGACGTGACGAAAGAGTTATGCGTTTCTTAACTGTAAGTCTTGACAAACATGCTATTTCTTGGGCTGAAAGAAGAAGAGCAAAACTTAAATCTCAAAAAGCTTAATTATCATGGCAACATTACAACAATCTGCTTCAGGAAAAAAAGACGGGGATATCAGATATCTTACGCCTTTGAATATAGAAACTAACAAAACTAAAAAGTATTGTCGTTTCAAAAAATCAGGTATCAAATATATCGATTATAAAGATGCTGATTTCTTATTGAAATTCGTAAACGAACAAGGAAAAATTCTTCCTCGTCGTTTAACTGGAACTTCATTAAAATACCAAAGAAAAGTGTCTGTAGCTGTAAAAAGAGCGCGTCACTTAGCTTTAATGCCATACGTGGCCGATTTATTAAAATAATTAAAAATTAACAGTTGTTGGTTTTCTGAAATATGAAACCTAACTTCTCAAATAAAGGACAACAACATGGAACTTATTTTAAGAAAAGATGTTCAAAATTTAGGATTTAAAGATGATGTAGTAACTGTAAAAAACGGATACGGTCGTAACTTCTTGATTCCTCAAGGATTCGCTCATTTAGCTACTTCTTCTGCAAAGAAAGTATTGGCTGAAAACCTAAAACAAAGAGCTCACAAAGAAGCTAAAGTTGTAGCAGATGCTAAAGCATTGGCTGAAGCTTTGAAAGCTATCGAAATTAAAATTTCTGCAAAAGCAGGTGGTGAAAAATTATTTGGTTCAATCACAAACATTGATATCGCAGAAGCTTTAGCTAAAGGAGGTCAAGTAATTGACAGAAAATTTATCACTTCAGGGATTGTAAAACGTATTGGTAAATATAGCGCTTCTGTAAGATTACACAGAGATGTTATTGTTGAATTACCTTATGAAATTATCGCTGAAAAAGCATAATCTCTAAATTATTATATCAAAATCCCGATGAAAGTCGGGATTTTTTTGTTTAACAAAAAATAATTCGTATTGCTTGTACTTTTTTAGAATAAAGTTTGAGCAGTTCAAATGCTAAGTGTTTAATTATGAAATACACCAGACTTACAAAAGAACAATTTGAAGAGTTAACACAGGAATTTACTAATTTTTTGGCAACTCAGGCAATTGATAAAACGGAATGGGACAAAATCAAAGCCGAAAAACCAGAGGTGGCAGAACAAGAATTGGATGTTTTTTCAGATTTGATTTGGGAAGGGGTACTTACAAAAGCTACCTATCTAGAGTTTTTCTCCAAAAACCATATTTTCCTTTTTCATTGTTTTGACACACATATAAAATCGATTGTTTTAAAATCTTTGGTTCCGGAAACTGATTTTTTGACAAAAGAAGGTTTGGAATGGCTTAGCGATAATATGTTTACAGAAACAATTGAAATGAAAGTGGGTAAAAAAGAATTTACTGAAGAGCGAAATCTTTCTATTTTTCAATTGATACAACAAGGCTCCTTTTTGAGTGATGGTCAATTATACAATCAAATTAATTCGATTATCGAGGGATAAATTTGATTTTTACAGTTTAAATTGGTTATTTTAGTAGATTATTTAATACACTAAAATAGCCAATTTTTTGTTTTATGGATATACTGCAAACCATCCAAACACTTAGGGAAGAACTCAATCTACACAATCATAATTATTATGTGTTGGATAAACCAACATTGTCTGATTTTGAGTTTGATATGAAATTAAAGGAACTTCAAGATTTAGAAAATAAACATCCCGAATTTTTTGATGCCAATTCTCCAACACAGAGAGTAGGTGGAACAGTGACTAAAAATTTTGAAACTATTCCGCATGAATATCGCATGTATTCGCTAGACAATTCCTATTCCAAAGAAGATTTGATTGATTGGGAAAATCGAATTCAGAAAGTTTTGGGTGATGTTCCATTAGAATATACCTGCGAATTGAAATATGACGGAGCATCGATAAGCATCACTTACGAAAATGGAAAATTAAAGCGGGCTGTGACTCGTGGAGATGGTTTTCAAGGAGATGATGTGACCAATAACATAAAGACAATAAAATCTATTCCTTTGCAGTTGAAAGGAAATTATCCTGAGCAGTTTGCTATTCGGGGTGAAATTATTTTGCCTTTTGCCGGATTCGAAAAAATGAATCAGGAATTAATTGAAATTGGCGAAACACCTTATTCTAATCCCAGAAATACTGCGTCCGGAAGTTTAAAATTACAGGATAGTGCTGAAGTGGCAAAACGCCCTTTGGATTGTTTGCTATATTTTTTAATTGGACCAAATTTACCTTTTAACACTCAATTTGAAGGACTGGAAGTTGCCAGAAAATGGGGATTCAAAGCTCCGACCGAAGCAAAGTTGTCAAAGAGTCTAAATGAAGTCTTTGAGTTTATTGACTATTGGGATGTACATCGTCATGAATTGCCTTATGAAACGGATGGTGTGGTTATAAAAGTAAATGATTTTCGCCATCAGGAAGAGTTAGGATATACTGCCAAATCTCCACGCTGGGCAATTGCATATAAATTCAAATCAGAGCAAGTTGCTACAAAACTAAATTCTATATCCTATCAAGTTGGAAGAACCGGAGCTATTACTCCAGTAGCAAATCTTGAACCGGTACAATTAGCTGGAACGATTGTGAAACGCGCTTCATTGCATAATGCCGATCAGATTGAAAAGTTGGATATTCGAATTCATGATACCGTTTTTGTTGAAAAAGGAGGGGAGATCATTCCCAAAATTATAGCGGTTGATTTAAGTAAACGTCCCGATAATTCAGAACCTACACAATATATAACCCATTGTCCTGAATGTGAAACCGAATTAGTACGGGGTGAGGGAGAAGCGAATCATTATTGCCCTAATTTTTATGGTTGTCCTCCGCAAATTATTGGTAGAATTCAGCATTATATTTCACGAAAAGCTATGGACATAGAAGGTCTTGGAGGCGAAACTGTGGCATTGCTATTCAATAACGGATTGGTTCACAATTATGCCGATTTGTATGAACTGAAAGTTGAGCAAATTCTGCCTTTGGAGAGAATGGCCCAGAAATCAGCTGAGAATTTAGTGAAGGGTGTTGAAAATTCAAAAAATATTCCTTTCGAAAGTGTTTTGTTTGCTTTGGGGATTCGATTTGTCGGGGAAACAGTTGCCAAAAAGTTGGCTAAGCATTATAAAAATATTGATGCATTGCGACAGGCAACTCTTATGGATTTGATTTTGGTAGATGAAATTGGAGAAAGAATTGCGCAAAGCGTAATTGACTTTTTTGAAAATAATGAAAATAAAATCATCATCGAAAGATTAAAAAGTTATGGCGTACAATTTGAAATTGTTGAAAAAGTAAATCCAAATGCAACGGAGAAATTCTTAGGGAAAACATTTGTCGTTTCTGGTGTTTTTTCTACTTTTTCTAGGGATGAATTAAAAAAGGCCATTGAAGACAACGGAGGAAAAGTGGGAAGTTCTATATCGGCCAAGACAGATTTTGTTGTTGCTGGAGATAATATGGGACCTGCTAAACTTGAAAAAGCCAACAAACTCAGCATAGCAATAATTTCTGAAGATCAATTTATAACCATGTTAAATGAAAGCTAGTACTCCATCACTTATATTGTTTTTTGTTACTTCAGCATTGGTCGTGCTATTTAAGTTGTTAGACTATGAAGGGTTGGTGCTATGCGGTAAGTCAATTATAATTCCCTCTTTGTTTATCTATTATTTGGTATCGAATAATTATAAAATTACCTTCTTCAAAGGATTGATTTTCTTGCTGCTTTTTGTGAGGGATATTTTTACCACACTAAATATTAGTGAATCTGCAATGGGTTCTTTTTTATGTGTATTGGCAGTTTATGTTTTACTTTTATATTTAGCCCAAAAAGATTTTAAATATCTGAAATTTAGTTATAGGGATAGTCTTTCGATTTTTATTTTGATTCTAGGTATTGGGAGTATTTGCTATTCCGTTTTAAACTTAGAGCTTGAAAACTTAGAGCTCGATTTTTCATTGTATGTGGCTTTTGGTATAATTCTAAGTATTTTGAGTATCGTTTCTATTATAAACTACATTAAAAGTGGTAGTTATGCTCTTTTTAATGCTATGCTAATGTGTATTTGTTTTATAATAACGGATATCTTTTTTGTGTTGTATAAATTTTATTTTTACAATTATGCTTTTATTCTGCTTAGTATTGTTACTCAATTTTTATCCTATTTCTTTATGGTAAATTATTTATTGGAAAAAGATAAAGTTTTAGATGATTTAAAAGAAGATTAATTTTTTTTACTTAAATCAAAAACATAAATAATGTTAAGAATATAACAAAAAGTTTTAAAAAGTCGTTATAGTTTTTTAGATTTGCCATCTCAAATGTAACTTAAATAATTAAATTTGTAATCTTTTAAAAGTGATATGTTTTTAAACTATATAAAGAGCTTTATATTAAAAAAAACTTTAAAAAAGAGTCTGCGTAATGTCAAGGATGAGTCATTAAACTCGGCTATTACTATGGTTGGTTTGATTGTTGATGAAAGCAATTTTTTGGAAACAGCAGCTTTGAAACAGGAAATTATTTCCAATGGAGTTTTAGAAAATAATATTAAAGTTATTGTTTTTCGAGACCTTTTAAAAAGTAAAGAAGTTTATCTAGAACCTACATTTGGGTTAAAGGATTTGAATTTAAAAAGTGAATTTACACAACAGCCAATAAATGAGTTTATTTCTGAAGAATTTGATTTATTGATTAATTATTATAATGAGGAGAAGCCCTTTTTGTTGCTTTTAACGAATAGTTCCAATGCAAAATTTAAGGTTGGTTTTTCAACTGTCGATAAAAGATTAAATCATTTAATGATAAATATTGATCCAGAGAATTACAAGGGATTTACAAAGGAGCTATTTCGGTACTTAAAAATATTAAACAAAATATAATTTAAAATATGCAATCATTAATAGGAACAGGTGTTGCCCTAATCACACCGTTTAAAGACGATTTTACAATTGATATTGATGCTTTAAGAAGAGTTGTGAATTTTTCAATAGACGGAGGAATCGAATATCTTGTTGTTTTAGGTACAACAGCCGAAAATGCAACCTTGTCTGAAGAAGAAAAAGAGCTTGTAATCGCAACAGTAATTGAAGTGAATGCAGGTAGATTACCTTTAGTTCTTGGTGTGGGAGGAAATAATACTTTAAATGTTGTTGAAGAATTACGTACTAGAGATTTATCCGATTTTGTGGCTATTTTGTCTGTTTCTCCTTATTATAATAAACCTAGTCAAGAAGGAATATACCAACATTTTAAAGCCGTTTCTGAAGCGTCGCCTATTCCTGTGATTTTATATAATGTTCCGGGAAGAACATCCAGTAACATGCTGCCGTCAACGGTTCTTAGATTGGCAAATGATTTTGATAATATAGTAGCAATAAAAGAAGCAGCTGGCGATTTAGTCCAAGCTATGCAGTTATTGAAAAATAAACCTAAAGATTTTTTGGTTATTTCTGGTGATGATATGATTGCTTTGCCAGTAGTTTTGGCTGGAGGTGCGGGAGTAATTTCGGTTATTGGACAAGGTTTTCCAAAAGAGTTTTCAGAGATGATTCGATTGGGTTTGAATAGAAAAGTAGATGATGCCTTTAAATTACATTATTTATTGGCGGATTGTATTGATATGATTTTTGAGCAAGGTAATCCTGCAGGTATAAAAGAAGTATTCAGTATTCTGGGTATTACGGAGAATGTTGTTCGTTTGCCATTGGTTTCTGTAGATGAATCTTTGGCAAGCCGATTGGATTCTTTTGTAAAGAAAATGGTTAAAAACTCATAAATAGCTGTCGTTTTTTTTAAATAAAGAAATATTTTGTAATAGCTAAATTAATAACTAAATTTGCCACCTAACTTTGGTGGCTTTTATTGCATATAATATTATGCTGTAAAAATAAAATCAGTGAATAAAATGAAGAAAATAATATCTGTATTGCTTGTTGCTCTCTTTTTGTACTCTTGTAGTGATTATCAAGCAGCATTGAAGAACGAAGATGTTGCAGCAAAGTTTGACGTTGCAACCAAAATGTACGAAGCTGGGAAATATACAAAAGCGATTCGTCTTTTTGAACAGTTGGCACCAGCATATAGAGGTAAACCATCAGGGGAAAAATTGTTTTACATGTATGCTCAATCATGTTACAAAACCAAACAATATTATTTGGCAGGATATCAATTCGATAGTTTTGTTTCCGGTTATCCTAAAAGTGAAAAATTAGAAGAATGTGCTTATTTAGGAGCTCAAAGTTATTCAATGTTATCGCCAGTTTACAGTATTGATCAAACAGATACGTTTAAGGCAATAGAAAAGATTCAAGGTTTTATTGATCGCTATCCAAATTCTAAATATATTGCTGAGGCCAATGCGACTTCTAGAAAGTTAAATGATAAGATTGAACGTAAAGTTTATGAAAATGCATTAGAATACAATAGAATTTCGAACTATAAATCGGCTATTATTGCTTTTGATAATTTTATAGCAGATTATCCAGGAACTCCTTTAAAAGAAAAAGCGTTGTATTATAAATTGGATTCTGCTTATTCATTGGCAATAAATAGTGTTCCTTCAAAAATGGAAGAGCGATTGATTACAGCCAAAACGAGTTACAATAATTTGGTTAAATTCAAACCAAATACAGAATACAAAAAGAAAGCTGACGAAATGTTAGCACAAATTGATGTTGAATTGCAAAAATATAATAAATAAATAAAGTCATGGATTTAAAAAAGACAAATGCTCCAGTAAATACAATAACTTACAATAAAACAGTTATTGAAGCACCTACTGGAAATGTGTATGAGGCGATAACAATTATGGCTAAAAGAGCAAATCAAATTAATTCTGAAATTAAAAAAGAATTAACTGAAAAATTAGAGGAATTTGCTACTTATAATGATAGTTTAGAAGAAGTTTTTGAAAATAAAGAGCAAATAGAAGTTTCAAAATTCTACGAGAAACTTCCAAAACCACACGCTTTAGCGGTTCAAGAGTGGTTAGACGGTAAAATTTACCACAGAGAAGCAAACAAATAATCAATCTAATGTCAGTTTTAAGTGGAAAAAAGATTTTGCTGGGAATTTCTGGCGGAATCGCTGCATATAAAACGGCTTCATTAGTTAGACTCTTCATAAAAGCAGGTGCACATGTCCAAGTGATAATGACACCTGCTTCTAAGGATTTTATAACTCCACTTACCTTATCTACTCTTTCCAAGAATCCCGTTTTTTCTGAATTTTACAATAAAGATGAAAAAAATGAGGAATGGAACAGTCATGTAGAATTGGGTCTTTGGGCTGATATAATGGTTGTTGCGCCTGCAACTGCCAATACTTTATCAAAAATGGCAAATGGGTTATGTGATAATCTTTTAATTGCCTGTTACCTATCGGCTAAATGTCCTGTTTATTTTGCGCCAGCAATGGATTTAGACATGTATATTCATCCTTCTACGCTTGAGAGTTTTAAAACTTTAAAGGAATTCGGAAATACAATGATACCAGCCGAAAATGGAGAATTAGCCAGTGGTTTATCTGGAGAAGGACGAATGGCAGAACCTGAAAATATTATTGCTTTTTTAGAAGCTGATCTCGAAAGTAAATTACCTTTAAAAGGTAAAAAAATACTAATTACCGCTGGGCCTACCTATGAAGCAATTGATCCAGTTCGTTTTATTGGAAATCATTCTTCTGGTAAAATGGGATTTGATATTGCCCAAAGTGCAGCTAATCTTGGTGCGTCAGTAATATTGATTTCGGGACCTACTCATTGTAAAATAAATCATCCTTTAGTTCAAGTAATTCCAGTGGTTTCTGCTCAAGAAATGTATGAAGCTTGTTATCAGTATTATCAAGAAGTGGATGTGGCAATTGCGGCTGCTGCCGTAGCTGATTATAGACCAAAGAATGTCGCTCTGCAAAAGATAAAAAAAGCGGCAGATGATTTTACTATTGAACTTGAGAAAACCAAAGATATTTTGGCTTCATTAGGAGAAGTTAAGAAAAATCAGTTTTTAATTGGCTTTGCCTTAGAAACTGAAAATGAAATTGAAAATGCTAAAGCGAAAATTCAGAAAAAAAACTTAGATTTGATAGTTCTTAATTCGCTGCAGGATGAAGGTGCAGGATTTGGGAAAAAGACCAATAAAGTTACCTTTATAGATAGTGCATTTCGAATTGAGCCAATGGATTTGAAATCTAAAGAGGCTGTGGCCGATGATATTTTAAACAAAGTAATAGCACATTTTTATGGTTAGATTTGTTTTGTTTTTATTTTTTAGTTGTGGCTTTATTCAGGCCCAACAGCTGAATTGTACCGTGACTTTAAATACCCAAAAAATAAGCAATGCCAATCAGCAAGTTTTTAAAACACTGCAAACTGCAATAAATGAATTTGTCAATAAAACAGATTGGACTGGACAAACCCTTTCACAAAAGGAAAAAATCAGTTGTTCAATGTATATTACCATTTCTAGTTATAGTTCTGATCAATTTGTAGCCAATATTCAGGTGCAATCTTCCAGAAATGTTTACAATTCGACCTATTCCTCTCCGGTAATAAATATAAATGACAAAGATTTTACCTTTAATTATACTGAATTTGAGAATTTAACTTATATACCAACAAGTTATGATTCAAATCTGGTTTCGGTATTGTCATTCTATAGTTACATAATTTTAGGAATGGATGCCGATACTTTTATTCCATTATTTGGAGATCGCTATTATAAAGAGGCATTGAATATTTCTAATTTGGCACAACAAGGTGGGTACAAAGGATGGAATCAGTCCGATGGTACATTGAGCAGATTTGTTTTGATTAATGATTTAATGTCGCCAACTTATAATGAAATACGACAATCCAGCTTTCAGTATTATTTAGGTTTGGATACGATGCACCAAGATCTTAAAAAAGCGAAAGAAATTGTGAAAGGCTCTTTAATGAATTTGTCTAAATTGAATAGCACTAAACCTAATTCCTATTTATTGCGAGTTTTTATGGATTCCAAATCAGATGAAATTGTTTCTATTTTTTCAGGAGGACCCAGTATTGCAATAAATGATATGGTCGATAGTTTAAACAAAACATCTTCATCAAACTCTGGTAAATGGCAATTGTTAAAATATTAGTCTTTTTATAATTTCTTTTATTTAATCCAACCTACTCGTAAAATTTCAAAAATGATAACTTCACTAGCTATAAAAAACTATGCTTTAATCGAAAAATTGACAATCGATTTTTCGAAAGGATTTTCAATAATTACTGGGGAAACAGGAGCTGGGAAATCTATAATATTAGGAGCTTTAGGTTTGGCTTTGGGGAAAAGAGCCGATTTGACTTCGCTTAAAAATAAAGAAGAAAAATGTGTGATTGAGGCCCATTTTGATATATCCAAATACAATTTGCTGCCTTTTTTTGATGCCAATGATCTGGACTACGAACCAGAAACAATCATTCGAAGAGAAATTTTACCTTCCGGAAAATCCAGAGCTTTTATAAATGACAGCCCTGTTAATTTGCAGGAGTTACAAGAGTTGAGTTTGTATTTAATAGATATTCATTCACAACAGCAAACTCAAGAGTTGTCTGATGAGAATGTTCAATTCAAAATTATTGATGCTATCGCTGGTAATTTAGATACAATTGTGACTTATCAATCGATCTTGAAAAACTATAAGGCGAATAAGTCCAAATTAAATGCCTTAACCAAAAGAAAATCTGAAGCCTCAAAAGAGCAAGAATACAATACTTTTCTTTTGGAAGAATTAATGTCTGCCAAACTAAAATCGGGTGAGCAAGAATTTCTGGAGGAAAATTATGAGCAATTGAATAATGTAGAAATTATCAAAGAAGCACTCGATAAATCGTTGGCTATTGCCAATGAAGAACAAATTGGGGTCTTTCATAATTTGAACGAAATAAAAAATGCGATTCAGAAAATTGCTCTTTTCTCTGCTGATTATAATTTGCTATTTGAAAGGATAACAAGTTTGAAAATCGAGTTTGAAGATATTACAACTGAGCTTAATCGCTGTTCCGAAAAATTAATAAATGATCCTGAGCAATTAAATTTGATTAATCAGAAATTGCAGTTGATTTATAATTTACAAAAGAAACATCAGGTAAAAACTGTGGATGAGTTATTGGACATTCAATCCAAATTGGAAAACTCAGTATTGGAATTGGGGAATATTGATGAAGAGATCGCAAAACTAACCGAATTGGTTGATGGTAATATCAAGGAACTAGACCAAATTTGTGACACTATACATAAGAATAGGTTGGAAGCGATTCCACTTTTGTCACAAAAATTAATATCCATTTTAGAGACCTTGGGAATGCCTAATGTGCGTTTCAATATGGAATTAAAAAGCACTTCAACATACTTTGAAAATGGAAAAGACGAGTTACAATTTTTAATTTCTGCCAATAAAGGAACTGATTTTGGGCTGTTGAAAAAAGTGGCTTCTGGTGGTGAAATGTCTAGAATTATGCTTGCTGTGAAGGCAATTTTAGCTCAATATTCAAAATTACCAACATTGATTTTTGATGAGATTGACACAGGTGTTTCCGGGGAGATTGCCAATAGAATGGGAGAGATTATGAAAGAAATGAGTACTCAGATGCAAATATTTGCCATAACCCATTTACCTCAAATTGCCGCTAAGGGTAATGAGCATTTTAAAGTGTTTAAATCTACTGTTGGAGATGATACTCAATCAGAATTGAAATTATTGACAGTCGATGAACGAGTTGTGGAAATTGCACAAATGTTGTCTGGAACTGTTATTTCAGATTCGGCCTTAAATCACGCAAAAGCCTTGTTGAACTAAATAATTGGACTATATTTGCCCATTCAATTTTAAAAGCTTTAAACGATTCAATTAATTGAAAATATATAATATAAATTAACGTACAGACTAATATGATTATAGAACCAAGAATGAGAGGATTTATTTGTTTGACAGCCCAACCAAAAGGATGCGAACAAAGTGTTAAAAATCAGATTGAATATGTAAAATCAAAAGGAACTATAGCCGGAGCTAAGAAAGTATTGGTTATCGGTGCTTCAACTGGTTTTGGTTTGGCTTCAAGAATTACAAGTGCTTTTGGTTCTGACGCCGCTACAATTGGTGTATTTTTTGAAAAAGAACCTGCAGAAGGAAAAACAGCTTCACCAGGATGGTACAATTCGGCTGCTTTTGAAAAAGAGGCTCAAAAAGCTGGTTTGTATGCAAAAAGTATTAACGGAGATGCTTTTTCAAATGAAGTAAAAAGACAAACCTTAGATCTTATTAAAGCTGATTTAGGTCAAGTTGACTTAATTATATACAGTCTTGCTTCACCAGTAAGATTAAATCCAAACACAGGTGTTTTACACCGTTCAGTTTTGAAACCTATCGGAAGTACTTTTACAAATAAAACGGTTGATTTTCATACTGGAAAAGTTTCTGATATTTCTATAGAACCTTGTACTGATGAAGATATTGCCAATACGGTAGCGGTAATGGGTGGTGAAGATTGGGCTATGTGGATTGATGCTTTGAAAGCTGAAAATTTATTGGCTCCAGGCGCTACAACTGTTGCTTATTCATACATCGGGCCATCATTAACTGAGGCTGTTTATAGAAAAGGAACAATTGGTCGTGCCAAAGATCACTTGGAAGCTACAGCATTCACGATTACTGATAGTTTAGCGGATATCAACGGTAAAGCTTATGTTTCTGTGAATAAAGCTTTGGTAACCCAAGCAAGTTCCGCTATTCCGGTTATTCCATTGTATATTTCTTTATTGTATAAAATAATGAAAGAAAAAGGAATTCACGAAGGATGTATCGAACAAATTCAACGTTTGTACCAACAAAGACTATATACAGGAGAGCCAATGATTACTGATGAAAAAGGAAGAATCCGTATAGACGACTGGGAAATGCGTGAAGATGTTCAGGCTCAAGTGGCAAAACTTTGGTTGGAAGCTACAACTGAGAATCTAGCTGAATTAGGAGATTTAGAAGGATACAGAAGTGATTTCTACAATCTGTTTGGTTTTGGATTTGATGGTGTGGATTATAAAGCAGACACAAACGAAATGGTTGCTATTCCAAGTATTGGGTAATTAGCAAACAATATTTATAATTTTCAAAAACACCTTATTACTTGATGGTTTAAAATCAAGAGAATAAGGTGTTTTTTATTGAGTAGATTCTAAGTTTCTAAGAGGCTAAGTCACTAAGATTTATTAGGAATTTAGAAAGACAAATTAATTATCTGGAGACTTGAGAATTTATATGCAAAAGTTTAGAAAAGTATGACTTTTTTCTAAGCTTAGAATCTTAGTGACTTAGTCTCTTAGCAACTATTAAAAAATCATTTATGTATAATTTATTAAAAGGAAAAAGAGGAATTATTTTTGGTGCTTTAGACGAAAATTCAATAGCTTGGAAAACAGCCGAACGTATTCATGAAGAAGGAGGGGTTTTTGTTTTGACAAATGCTCCTGCAGCAATGCGATTGGGAAATATTGATTCATTGGCAGAAAAAATTGGATGCCAAATAATTCCAGCTGACGCAACTTCGGTTACTGATTTAGAAGTATTGGTTGATAAAGCGGTTGAGATTTTAGGAGGTAAAATTGATTTTGTTTTGCACTCGATAGGTATGTCGGTTAATGTTAGAAAAGGAAATCATTACACGAATCAAAATTATGAGTATACCGAAAAAGGCTGGAATGTTTCTGCGGTTTCTTTTCATAAACTGATGCAGGTATTGTATAAAAAAGATGCCATGAACGAGTGGGGTAGTATCATTGCTTTATCCTATATGGCTGCGCAGCGTGTTTTTCCAGATTATAATGACATGGCAGATAATAAGGCTTTTCTAGAATCTATTGCTCGTAGTTTTGGGTATTTCTTTGGAAGGGATAAAAAAGTGAGAGTAAATACCATTTCGCAATCGCCAACTGCCACTAGAGCTGGACAAGGAGTTAAAGGATTTGGAGGTTTTATTGCTTTTGCTGATAAAATGTCTCCTCTAGGCAATGCAACAGCTGCAGAATGTGCAGATTATATAGTTGTTATGTTTTCGGATTTGACTAGAAAAGTAACTTTGCAAAACTTATTGCACGACGGTGGATTCTCCAATATGGGAGTTAGCCAGGAAGTTATGGAAATGTTTGAATAGGGATATAAACAGTTTGTAGTATAAAAACCATCATTATTTATTTGATGGTTTTTTTATTGATAAAGAGTACCTTTGCCCAAAAATTAAATTAAACGAATAAAAAAATAATAACCCAATTACTATTATGTTGTTTTCATTGATCATTCCCGTTTATAATCGCCCTGATGAAGTAGATGAATTATTAGAAAGTTTAGCAAAATCAACCTATGAAGAAATTTTTGAAATTGTATTGATAGAGGATGGTTCTACAATTCGATGTCAAGACGTTGCAAAAAAATATGGTGATAGACTGGATATTTCATACTACTATAAAGAAAACTCTGGTCCAGGCGATTCCAGAAACTACGGAATGAATAAGGCTAGGGGGGATTATTATATCATTTTCGATTCTGATTGCATTATACCCAGTAATTATTTGAATGAAGTTGATAAAGCCTTAAAAGAAAATTATGTGGACTGTTTTGGTGGTCCGGATAAAGCTTTGGATAGTTTTTCGGATATTCAAAAAGCCATCAATTTTGCAATGACCTCTTTTCTTACTACGGGAGGAATCCGAGGCGGTTCGGAAAAAATAGGAAAATTTCAACCCAGAAGTTTTAATATGGGAATTTCGCGTAAGGCATTCGAAGTTTCAAAAGGCTTTGGTAATATTCATCCTGGAGAAGATCCAGATTTGTCAATCCGTTTGTGGAACTTAGGTTTTGAAACCAGACTTTTTTCGAAAGCATTTGTTTATCACAAAAGGAGAATTGATTGGGAAAAATTTTCTGTGCAAGTAAATAAATTTGGTAAAGCCAGACCAATACTAAATAGTTGGTATCCAGAATATAATAAATTAACTTTTTTCTTCCCAACGGTTTTTATAATAGGATTTTTTGTATCTTTAGTATTGTTGGTTTTTAATCAAGATATTCTGCTTAAATTTTATTTTGGCTACTTTTTGGCATTATTTTTGTTATCTTCTATTCAGAATAAAAGTGTTAAAATTGGCTATTTATCAATTATTGCAGTTTGGAAACAGTTTTATGGATATGGTATTGGATTTTTAAAGTCTTATGTTAAAGTAATAATTTTAAAACAAGACCCAAAGGAAGCTTTTCCTGAATTGTTTTTTAAAATATAATATGACTAAAATAATTGGTTTAACTGGAGGTATTGGGAGCGGTAAAACTACCGTTGCCAATGAATTTTTATCTCTTGGAGTTCCAGTTTATATTACAGATCTGGAGGCCAAAAAATTGATGCAGTCTGATTCTGTTTTGAAACAAATTAAAGAAGAATTTGGAAGCGCAGTTTTTGATAAAGGTGTTTTGCTTAGGGATAAACTATCCGAAATTGTTTTCAATGATGACAAAAGATTAGGAAAGCTTAACAGTATTGTGCATCCTGCAGTGAAACAACATTTCAGAGAATGGCTTTTGGAACATCAAAATAATCCGTTTGTTATTTACGAAAGTGCAATTTTATTTGAAAGCGGCAGTTATAAAGAGTGTGACTATATTATAAATGTTGTAGCTCCTCTTGAAATTAGGATTCAAAGAGTTATTGAAAGAGATAAAACGACACGCGAAAAAGTTTTGGAAAGAATAAAAAATCAATGGAATGATGAGGAAAAATCATCAAAAAGTGATTTTATTATTAAAAACACTAGTATGGAGGCGATAAAGCCTGAAATTGTTAAAATTCTTAAATTTTTAGGAATTAAACAAATGAAGTCTTAAATGTTAATCTTTGGTTAATGCTTTATCTATTATATTGTTAAAATACTAATTTTGCTTGAATGAATAAATTATTTTTTAGATTACTTGTATTGTTAATGAGTTTATCCTTGATAGGGATAATTCTTGTGCAGGTATATTGGTTTAATACTTCATTTAAGAATAATGATGAACAATTTAAGTTTCATGTTAAGCAGGTAATTGGTAATGTTGCTGAAAAACTGCAGAATCGAGAAGCTTATAGTTTTTATGATAAGTACAACCATTATAAAGATAGTACGGGTAAAATTCCTAAAAGGGATGATTTATTAGAATTTTATTATGTTCAAAAAAATCCAAAGACTAATCAGACTATAATTTATTCGAATAGTATAATATCCGAAGACTTTAAAATTTCTGCAGGACTTTTTGATAAAAAATTTGACACTGAAAGTTTTAAAAACTTCAATTCTAGAAGGGTTACTGAAGTTTATAATAAAAACAGCCTTGATAATTCCGGCATACAGCAGAGCTTGATTCCGGATGTGAAAATTGAAAAATCGGGTAATTTAGACATATTGGATAATGCTCAATTTGAGATTTTCTTTAAAGATATTGCTTCTGCAATGCCTCTTCAAGAAAGAATTTCAAAGGAAGTTTTAAGAGAAATCATTAAAAAGGAATTAGAAGAATATGGTGTAAAAACCAAGTTTGAGTTTGGAATTTTAAGTAATGGAATACAAACTAAAGTAAAATCTGATAATTTCATGTATGTTAAGGATGCCACTTATTCGATTCCAGTTTTCACAGATAATGAGGGAAATGAAAAATATAAATTATTGGTTTATTTCCCACACAAAAAGAAGTTTTTACTGTCTGAATTGGTAAGTATTACGATTTTGTCCATCATATTTACGTTAATTATTATAATCGCTTATACCACTGCTTTAAATCAGTTGATTCGTCAAAGACAAATTTCTGAGATTAAGACTGATTTTATCAATAATATGACGCATGAGTTTAAAACACCAATTGCAACAATAAATCTTGCTTTAGACGCGATTCGAAATCCGAAGATCATTGAAGACAAAGAGAAAGTGTTTAAGTACCTCGAAATGATTCGGGACGAAAACAAACGAATGCATGCCCAAGTAGAAAATGTATTAAGGATTTCTAAATTAGAAAAGAAAGAATTAAATATTATAAAGGAATCAAGTGATATCGAAGAAGTTATAAATGATGCTATTGAACATGTTAACTTGATCTTAGAAGATAGAGAAGGAACTATTGATATTCATTTTGGAGCTATAAGAAAAACAGTTTTACTGAATGATGTCCATTTTACGAATGTAATAGTCAATATTTTGGAAAATGCCATAAAATATACTCCTGGTATTCCTAAAATTGACATTTATACTGAAAATATCAAGGACATGGTTCTTATTAAAATAAAAGATAATGGCGTGGGTATGAGTAAAATTGCTCAAAAAAGAATTTTTGAAAAATTTTATAGAGAACATACCGGAGACATACATAATGTAAAAGGACATGGTTTAGGTCTAGCTTATGTAAAAAGAATTGTAGACGACCATAATGGTCAAATATATGTAGAAAGTGAAAAGGGAAAAGGAAGTACCTTCATTATAAAATTACCTTTAATAAATTAGAGTATGGAAAACACAAATAAAAAAATACTATTAGTAGAAGATGACCTTAATTTTGGTGCAGTTCTAAAAGACTATTTAATGCTAAATGATTTTGATGTTGTTTTAGCTAAAAATGGTATGGAAGGTTTTGAAAAATTCAAGAAGGATTCCTATGATTTATGCATTCTTGATGTGATGATGCCATACAAAGATGGGTATACTTTAGCAAAAGAAATAAGAGAAAAGAACAATGATGTGCCTATCATTTTTCTTACTGCAAAGTCAATGAAAGAGGATGTGTTGAAAGGCTATAAAGCTGGTGCAGATGATTATTTGAACAAACCTTTTGATTCTGAAGTTTTATTGATGAAAATTAAAGCCATCATACAAAGAAAAGCATCTGATGTAAAAACAGAAGCGGTTCAATTTGAATTTAATGTTGGTAAGTTTCATCTTAATTCGAAACTTCGTTTCTTAACGTTTAATAACGAAGAACCTATTAAGTTGTCTCCAAAAGAGAATGAACTACTTAAAATGTTGATTTTGCATGAAAATGATTTGATGCCAAGGGAATTGGCTTTAACAAAAATATGGAGAGATGATAACTATTTTACTTCTAGAAGTATGGATGTTTACATCGCCAAACTAAGAAAGTATTTAAAACAAGACGAGGATGTTGAAATTTTGAACATTCACGGTGAAGGATTCAGATTAGTTGTGAAAGGGAAACAATAGGTCTTGTTAATTCATAAAGAAAAGCTTCGATTAATTTCGAAGCTTTTTTTTATTTCCAATTGAGTTGCAAAGCAAAGCATGTTTTGTCTTCTTTCGTGATGCTAAAAACAACATCATTATCATTTATGCATTCATGAATGATAACTTTATCTTTTAGCGAAAGTTCTTTTAAAAAGTTCATCTCAAAGCTTTTTATTTGTTGGGATAGTATTTTGTTTTCATCGACTAAATCCAAACACCATTCCAAATATTTTACATTGTTGGCGTGATTGACAATGTCTAAATCGGACATGAAAACGGTTCTTTCAAAAATCATCTCTTTTTCTTGGGGTAGATTTATTTTTGAAAAACCCATTTCTGTGGCTTTGTTTTCAGGATACAATTCAAAATGTTGATACGGAAGTGCCAAAGGTTCTGGCCTGCGGGCTTTGGTGTTGAAAACAGCCCAAAAGGTTTCGGATCCCACTATTTTTTTGCCATTGACATGCATTTCTAGTGCACGTACAGAACGGGAATTTTCTAGGGAATTAATCCAGGTTTTTATGGTTACAACGTCTCTCCATTTGGGTAATTCGGTAATTTCAACTCTCATTCTGCTCAAAACCCAAGCTTGGTTAAATTCCTGCATATCTGTAAAGCTAATTCCTCCCACTTCGGAGTGAGCAGCAGCTGTTAATTGCAAAAGATTGCATAAATCAGTGTATTTTAAATAGCCATTTGGAGTACATTGGGTAAAATTGATTTCCCAATCTTTACTCAATATGGAAGTGAAATTTGGATCTATTGGCATGGAAATTTAAGATTTAAGATTGCAGAATTAAGATTTTAGAAAAAAGAAAATAGAATTTAGATTTTTGTTTGATTATCTATATATTCAATTATTTCCTTTCGTTCCGTTAAATAGTCAAACCATTTGGTGTTTTCTTTACGTTTGAACCAAGTGAGTTGGCGTTTTGAAAATCGGCGGGTGTTTTTTTTGATTTCTTCAATAGCAAAAGGGAGTGTAAATTCTCCATCAAAATATCCGAATAATTCTCGATAGCCAACCGTTTGCAAAGCGTTTAATTCTTTGTGTTCGTATAAAGCTTGAGCTTCGGCCAAAACTCCTTGATTAAGCATTATATCTACCCTTTGGTTTATTCTTTCGTAAATCACGTTTCTGTCTGCTTCAAGGCCAATGATGATAGGCATGAAATTTCGATTGTTTTTCTTTTGATTTAAAAAAGAGGAATAGGGTTTTCCTGTTCCAAGGCAGACTTCTATAAATCGCATCATACGTTGCGGGTTTTGCAAGGTTTGTGGGTTTTCGGAAGTTATTTTTTGAAAATAGATTGGATCAAGAGTTTCTAATTGTTTTTGTAAATATTCAATTCCTTGATTTTCATAATTTAAATTCACGTTTTCCCGAATGGAGGAATCTATGGTTGGAAATTCATCAAACCCTTTTAAAATGGCATCTACATATAATCCAGAACCGCCAACAAGAACTACGTAATCATTGTTTTGGAATAATTCTTCTATTTTTAATAGTGCTTCTTTTTCAAAATCACCTACAGTGTAATTATCAAAAATGGATTTGTTTTGAATGAAATGGTGTGTTGCTGATGCCAATTCTCCTGGATTGGGCACAGCTGTTCCAATAGTCATTTCTTTGAAAAACTGTCGGCTGTCGCAGGAAATAATTTGACAATTATAGTGTTTGGCCAGGTCGATGCTTAAGGCTGTTTTTCCTATGGCTGTTGGTCCGACGATGGTAATTAAGTATTTCATATTTTTTTTGATAGCCCAGATGGTAACGAAAACCCCGGAGTTATTCCAGTTTGTTTTTCTTGGTATAAAAGAGCGACTGAAAGAAGCTCCTTTTATTCCTTAGAAAAACTGCTGGAATAATGAGGAGTTGTAGTGTACAGCTGGATTAGCTCCTAATTATTATTGTTTAATTTGTTTCCGCAACTGTAGCAAAATTTAGCTTCTTTATTTAGAGTGAATGTGCCACATGATGAACAAGCAGTTTTAATCGTGTCTAAGTCTGTTTCTTGATTGGTATTTCTTTTTGCAAATTCGGCAGTTACAATTCCGGTAGGAACGGCAATGATTCCATATCCTAGTATCATAACCAATGCGGCTAAAAATTGACCTAGGGGAGTTTGAGGGGAAATGTCACCATAGCCAACGGTTGTTAAGGTTACAATAGTCCAGTAAATACTCATGGGAATACTTGTAAAACCACTTTCTTTGCTTTCTACAATGTACATGATTGATCCAATTATAATGGTGCTGATAAGTACAAAATAAATAAAGACTATAATTTTTCCTCTACTGGCATTGAGAGCCTCTTTCATGTGTAAGGATTGGCTTGTAAATTTGGGGTGATTGAGGATTTTGAATAACCGTAATAATCGCAATGCCCGAATTACTGACAATATTCTTGTTCCAGGGAAAAATAGAGATAAATACATTGGTAATGTCGCAATTAAATCTATTAGGCCGTAAAAACTGAATATGTATCTTATAGGTTTGTCAATAGAAATTATTCGTAAGATGTATTCAAGAGTGAAAAAAATGGTAATGACCCATTCAAATAAAACAAGTTGATTGTGGTATTTTGCATCAAAACCTTCTACTGTTTCCATCATTACTAAAAAGACACTCAATAGAATAACTCCTAAAAGAATCAAATCAAATAATCTACCAGCTCTTGTGTTTGTTCCGTAGATTATAATTTGAGTTTTTTGTCTGAAAACACCATATTTTGACTTTACTTTTTCCAATTATGATTATTAAAAACTAATAATTTTCATTACTCTATGTTTTCTTAAATAACCTTGAATGTAAGTTCGGGTGTTTCTGTTATTTGGTATTGGGACCAGGATGTTTTTTAGGATTTCGGGGTTTATGATTTGATAATTTAAATCATAAAATGCGTATCCTTTGCAAATTCCTTTTTCTATTAATATTGCACTGTGTTCACCTGTTTTTCTTCCTCTGTCAATGATAATCATGTTTTTGTTGTCGAAAAGGTTTTTGTCGATGAAAACCTGAACTCTTGAATTGTATTCTTCGGATGTTATTTGTCCGAAACAAGCGCCATCACATTGATTGTTTTCATGTTGGGTGCAAGGAGTTTTTGAATTGGAAAGACCGGTAAGTTTTGGGCACAGTTGATAGCTTTCTGTAATGCGATTGAGAGCGTTTTTTCCTTCCTGTTGGTTGGCAAATGCCGTTATTTCTTTTTTACGGCCATCGGCTTTTTGAAGTTTTAAATTCAAATATCCATTTGGATCTTTTTCAGCATAAATAGCCCATGAGAAAGTATTCTTGCGAGCCATTCGGTTATATATGGGACTATTTTTCTTTATTTCCTCGGATTCTTTTAATAATGCAATCAATTCACTTCCAGTTTCCTCAAAAGTAACTGTGAATACTTCTGCTTGGATTTTCTTGGAACTTTTGGTTATACCTGTAAAATGCTGATTGACTCTTTTTTTGATGTTTTTGCTTTGTCCAATAAATATAATACTGCCATCTTCGCGATGAATGTAGTAAATTCCGGTTTTGGAAGGTAGGCTTTCGATAATATCCAATAATTTTGGAGATACTCCTTTGATAACTTCAAACTTGATTAGCTCTTTGGTGATGGTTTTTTCGAGGTCTTTGTCCAAAAGCATCTTGAAAAGTTTAACTGTCGCCATGGCATCACCGCTAGCCCTGTGTCTGTCGGCCATAGGAATTCCTAGTGCACGTACCAGTTTGCCTAAGCTATGTGAGGGCTGTTCCGGTAATAGACGTTGGGATAATTCTACGGTACAAAGGGTTTTAATGTTGAAATCATACCCGAGACGACGAAATTCGGTACGTAGAATTCGATAGTCAAAAGAGGCATTGTGTGCAACAAGTACGCAGTCGTTTGTCATTTCAATAATGCGTTTGGCCACTTCAAAAAACTTTGGAGCGCTACGAAGCATTTCATTGTTTATGCCAGTGAGTTTGACTACAAACGGCTGAATGGGAATTTCTGGATTGATTAAACTGATGAACTGGTCTACGATTTCATGTCCATCAAATTTATAGATAGCAATCTCCGTTATCCCTTCTTCGTTGAATTGTCCTCCTGTGGTTTCTATGTCGAGTATTGCGTACATGTTAAATATCAAAAATCAATTACAATATCAAAAATCAATCTTAAATTTTTTAATTGATTTTACATTCTCTTATTATTCATCATTTTTGAAGAAATAGCTATTAATTCTTCAACTTCAGTTAATAAATCATTTCTTTCATCTTCAATTCCAGCCTTTATATAATCAAGAATTTTTAATGAATTTCTAGATTCTTTAAGTTCTTTTATACTTAATGAAATTTTAAAAATAAAATCTTTGTCAGTAATCGTACCTTGAGCTTCACCATAATTTAAGGAAGAACTGCCTGATGATCTAATGAGTTGATTTTTATAGTAATCATGTTCAAATGTTTTTTCTAATTTACGACTAAAAATAATGCACTCTCCAGCAAATCTTACTAATCGGTCTTCAAAATTGAATATTTTAGGAAATTTTGGTTTATTGATATTCATTTTTTAAAATTGATTTTTGCTATTGCCATTGATTTTTGCCATTGTATAATTTTATCGTCCTCCAAAGATACTACTTCCAATCCGAACCATTGTACTGCCACATGCAATTGCTAATTGATAATCGCCAGACATTCCCATTGAAACAGTTTGTAGTTTGCAGTTTGCAGTTTGCAGTGATTGCAATCCATCAAAAATTGATTTCAAATGCGTAAATTCTTTTTTGATTTGGTTTTGATTATCGGTGAAAGTCGCCATTCCCATTAATCCCATAATTCGGATGTTTTTCATTTCTTTAAAAGTGGGTGAGGCTAGTAGTGTAGAGAGTTCTTCTTCGTCAAGACCAAATTTTGATTCTTCTTCGGCGATGTATATTTGTAGCAAACAATCAATAACTCGATTGTTTTTTAAGGCTTGTTTATTGATTTCTTCCAATAATTTCAAGCTGTCCACCCCGTGAATCAAACTCACGAAAGGAGCCATAAATTTGACCTTATTGGTTTGTACATGTCCAATCATGTGCCATTGGATATCTTTTGGCATTTGCTCCCATTTATCGACCATTTCCTGAATTTTGTTTTCGCCAAAAATGCGTTGACCAGCATTATAGGCTTCCATTAAATCGGGAACGGGTTTGGTTTTGGAAACAGCTACCAAAGTAACATGCTCCGGAAGAGTCGATTTTATATTTTGCAAATTAGATTGAATGCTCATCTATGTTAGTTTAATTTCAGTTCTTAATTTTTCAGCAAGTTGAAAATTTTCATTTGCCCTTAATTCATTATTTCCAAATTTTAAAAATCGTCTTTTTAAATCATAAACACCAGGAAAGCTAGCTATTATTCTGTCTTTTAATGAATCACAAGGCACAATATGAATATGACAATGAAAGACTGATTGTCCTGCTTCTTTATTTACAGCAGTCCAAATTCTGAGACCTTTATTTTTAAAAGCACTTTGCATCGCTTTACTTACCAGATTTAATATAGGAACTAATCTTGCAGAATGCTCATCAGTAAGTTCTAATATGTTTTTTAAATGCTTTTTAGGTATTAATAAACAAATTGACCCAACTGCTGTTTTTCTATATTTATCAGTCAGAATGATAAAGTCGTTATCCTCATAAATGATTTCCTCATTTATTCGGTCACCTTTAATTATCTGGCAAAAACGACATTCTTCCATTTGCAGAGCAAAATTAAAATAAAGAGATTAAACAAACTGTTTCGAAATCTTTTCAGCTTTTTTACTTTCGCTATAGTCATAGAAACCTTCACCTGATTTCACTCCTAATTTTCCTGCTCTCACCATATTTACCAATAACGGACAAGGAGCATATTTTGGATTTTTGAAACCGTCGTACATTACATTTAAGATGGCAAGACATACATCAAGACCAATGAAATCGGCTAGTTGTAAAGGTCCCATCGGATGTCCCATTCCCAGTTTCATAACGGTGTCAATTTCATAAACACCTGCAACTTTGTTGTATAAGGTTTCGATTGCTTCATTAATCATTGGCATCAAAATTCTATTGGCAACAAAGCCCGGATAATCGTTCACTTCTACGGGAACTTTGCCAAGTTTTTCGGATAGCTTCATGATGATGTTCGTCACCTCGTCACTTGTGTTGTAACCACGAATGATTTCTACCAATTTCATAATTGGCACTGGATTCATAAAGTGCATTCCTATTACACGTTCTGGATGTGCTACTACGGCTCCAATTTGAGTAATCGAAATAGATGAAGTATTAGTCGCTAAAATAGTATTGTGAGAACAAGCTTCGTTTAATTGCTTGAAAATGTTTAGTTTTAATTCTACATTTTCGGTTGCGGCTTCAACTACCAAATCAACACCAACAACACCATCTTTTATATCGGTATACGTAATAATATTGGTAATTGTTTTGGCTTTATCATCTTCGGTTATAGTTCCTTTTGAAACCATTCGATCTAGATTGGCTGCTATTGTTGCCATTCCTTTATCTAACGATTTTTCTGAAACATCAATTAATTTTACGGTGAAACCACTTTGTGCAAAAGTATGAGCTATTCCGTTACCCATTGTTCCTGCTCCGATTACAGCTATAATTTTCATTTTTTTGTATTTAAAAGTTAAAAAAGTTTAAAATTTAAAGACCGATGATTGACTTTAAACTTTAAACTTTCAATGTGTATTTTTTTAGTTTCTATTTTTTAAAACAATCTATAATTTGATAGGCAACTCTCAAAGCTTCTGTAGCTTGTTCCAAAGTAACTACTGGTATAGTATCGTTATTGATAGCATCAGCAAATGATTCCAATTCGTCAAGTATCGCGTTGTTTTGTTCTACATCAGGATTTGAGAAATAAATTTGTTTTTTTACTCCCTCGGCATTTTGTAAAATCATATCAAAATCACCAGGAACTTCTGGAGCATCTTTCATTTTTACCACTTCACATCTTTTTTCCAGAAAATCAACTGAGATATAGGCGTCTTTTTGAAAAAAGCGAGATTTACGCATGTTTTTCATTGAAATTCGGCTCGCAGTTAAATTAGCAACACAGCCATTTTCGAATTCAATTCTGGCATTGGCAATATCCGGAGTGTCACTTATTACAGAAACTCCACTGGCATTTATGTTTTTTACTTTTGATTGAACTACACTCAAGATGGCGTCAATATCGTGTATCATTAAATCCAAAACGACAGGAACATCAGTTCCACGAGGATTGAATTCAGCCAATCGGTGTGTTTCGATAAACATTGGGTTTTCAATCATATTCTTGGTTGCAATAAATGCTGGATTGAACCTCTCAACATGCCCAACTTGTCCTTTTACATTATATTCTTTGGCAAGGGCAATGATTTCTTCGGCTTCTTCAACCGTATTGGAAATGGGTTTTTCTATAAAAACGTGTTTACCCGATTTGATGGCTACCTTGGCACATTTATAATGGGAAAGTGTAGGGGTGACAATATCAATAACATCAACTGCGTGAATTAATGTTGCTATAGTACTGAAATTTTTATATCCAAATTCTTTGCTTATTTTTTCAGCGTTTTCTTGATTGGGGTCATAAAAACCGACTAATTCATACTTCTCAGATTGTTGTAATAAACGCAAATGTATTTTACCTAGATGCCCAGCACCCAATACTCCAATTTTCAGCATAATAAAGTTGTTTCCACAAAAATAGTAATAAATTAAGAAATTCCAATTTATAAAAATACTAAATTCAGCTGATATGTATTATTATTTAGATTGTGAATTAGGTTTTATTTTGGATTGGAAATTGATTTAGTTTTCTATTTTTGTTCTATAATAAAACCTTAAATTTTGAAAGATACAGCCAAGCATCAAGGACTTCGAAATCAATTAGTAACCGTTTTGCAGAAAAAGGGTATTATTGATAAGAATGTCTTGGAAGCTATTAAAAAAATCCCGCGTCATTTATTTTTAAATTCAAGTTTTGAAGATTATGCCTATCAGGATAAGGCTTTTCCTATTGCTGCAGGTCAGACTATTTCCCAACCTTATACAGTTGCTTTTCAAACTCAGTTATTAGAAATAAAAAAAGGGCATAAAGTTTTGGAAATTGGGACAGGTTCTGGTTATCAAACGGCCGTTTTGTGTTTGGTGGGTGCTCAGGTATTTAGCATAGAAAGACAAAATGAATTGTTCAAACAAACATCAGCTTTATTACCTAAACTTGGCATTCGTCCCAAACATCTTTCTTTTGGTGATGGTTATAAAGGGCTACCTAATCACGCTCCTTTTGACAGTATCATTGTTACTGCGGGTGCACCTATTATCCCACAACCGCTAATGGCACAGCTCAAAATAGGAGGAAGGCTCGTTATTCCATTGGGAGAGGATATTCAAATTATGACACTGTTAATTCGAATCAATGAAACGCAATTTGAAAAACACGAATTTGGAGAGTTTCGTTTTGTTCCTTTATTAGAAGATAAAAATTAAAAAAGTACACCATATAAAAAAAAGCAACACTAAATTTTCAGTGTTGCTTTTTTTTTCAATCCTTTTTAGGAAAAAGAACTATATTTTATTTTGATTTAGGAGCCATATAACCATCAGCTCTCATTTGTTGCACGCAAGCTTCCATGATTTCATCAACGGTAGTGTTTACATCAGATACATCAAGTGATTTTGTAGTGGCACTCCAAACTAATTTATTGTTTTTCAAGTCGAAAATATTGGTTTCGATGTAGTAATAAGTGTTTTCTTGATAGTATCCAGGGGAGTAATAAGCTGGAGCATAAGCACCATACCATCCACCAAATCCTGCACCATAGCCCATGCCGTAACCACCTACATAGCCATATCCCATACCAGGATATCCCATACCGCTATAGTAGTTTGTTGTTCCAGGAACATATTGTGTTTCTTTATCAGCTTTAATGAAACGCATAGTAATAGCTCCGTCAAAACCTTCAGATTGAACAATGCTTATTTTCTGTTCTTGAGTAAGGTTTAAATTTTGCTGATTTAAATAATTATAAGAGGGGTTTAATACCGATGGGTTTATGGAAGCAATTCTATTTTCTGTAGACCTTCTAGTGCTTTCGTCTTTTGCTAATGCAACTACCAATACTTTTTTGAATTGTTCTTTAGCAAGTGTCGCATTAGGATCTCTCCAACTGGATACAATTGATGTATTACTTCCGCAACTTGCTAAGCATACACTGATTAAAGTGATAAATAATTTTTTCATAGTTTGTTTGTTTTTCGTTATAATGTAAGTAAAAGTAATTATAATTTGAAAATAAAAACTATGAAAAGAGGTTAAATTTTAATCCGAATTGCTCTAATATGCTTTTTTTATTCTGTCTAAGTCTCTTTTAGTGTCTTGTTCCTTAAGTGATTCTCTTTTGTCGTATGTTTTTTTACCTCTGCAAAGTCCGATTTGTAGTTTGGCTAAGCCTTTTTCGTTAGTAAACAGTTTCAACGGAACTATGGTAAGTCCTTTGGCTTGTACACTTCGAGCCAGTCCTTTTAATTCTCTTTTGTTTAAAAGTAGTTTACGCTCACTTCGAGCTGCATGATTGAATTGATTTCCAAAACTATATTCTTCAATGTAAGTATTGATGGCAAAAAGTTCATTGTTGCTAAATTCGCAGAAGCTTTCGGTGATATTTGCTTTTCCTAATCGAATGGATTTTATTTCGGTTCCAGCCAAAACAATTCCAGCGGTATAGGTTTCAAGGATTTCATAATCGAAACGAGCTCTTTTATTGAGTATGTTGACAGTTTTTTGCATAGTTGGGCAAATTTAGGAACTAATTAATGAAAGACCAATTGTTTTTAGGAAAATGCTATAAATTTGCATCATGGAAAAACAACAGTCAAAAGATCCGCTTCACGGAGTCACACTTCAAAAAATAGTGGAAACATTAGTGGAATATTATGGATTTGATACCTTGGGAGAATTGATTAAAATAAAATCGTTCAATGAAAATCCGAGTGTGAAATCAAGCCTCACCTTTTTGCGAAAAACAGATTGGGCCAGAAAACAAGTCGAGGAACTGTATCTAAAAACCATTCCAAAAATACAATCCAAATAATTAGAAGCTATTTCCAGCTGTCCACTATATCTGTTGTCCCAAACCCTGGGACAACAGGATGCCGTTTCCATCTGGGCTAGGGGATTGGTTTTCATAAGAAAGATTAGTGTATTGTAACGAGTAATTATTTTCTACCTATTAATTGAAATCCATTAGCAATATTACCATTCATTGTTTTTACAATTAGAGGCTTTTCTATTAAAGTTTCAAAATCTTTGGTCAATATTTTAATCCACTCTTTTGTGTGATGACGAAACGTGGCTCCTTCAGGAAGTTTGAAAACACCATAATTGTTTTCGTCTCCATTTAAATATTCATAGCGTTCAACTTCAACTGATTTTTCTTGTATATAGTAATCGCTTATGTAGATTATGCCACCTTTTCTAAGTTTAGACAATAGTAAATTTATCAAACTACTTTGTCCTGCATTGGAAGGTATGCAAGTTAAAACAGCAAAAAGAATGATGCAGTCAACAGAATTATCTTTAAGTTTCAGATCAGTCGGATTTTCAATATGGTGAAGAGAAAGATTATTTTCGGATATTCCTCTGGCAATTAATTCTTTTGAAGTGTCAAACCCAGAAACATTTTCAAAACCTAAATCCGACAACTCTTTTACAATTCTGCCATATCCACATCCAAAGTCAACAATTATGCTTTGTTTGTTTAAAAATTGATTTATTAATTCGGTGTCTATCGGATGTGTAAAAGTTTTGATTTCGGCTACTTCGTCCCAATATTCTTTTTGATTGTCTAAATCCATTTTGGATGTTTTTTGATACGTTACTCTAAAGACTCATTTCCATAATTGGCATAAACCTGTTTTTTATTGAAGTTTCGAATTCGCCAATTTTTTTGAATCCAATTTTTAGATAAAAATTTTCTGCATTTGGTTCAGAATCTAGAGTTATCTTTTCAAATCCCTCATTTTTCATTCGATCTAAAAAATCGGTCATCAAGTATTTCCCAAATCCTTTTCCAATATATTCTGGTAAAATAAATAAGTTGTCAAGTATTACATTCTTTTCCTCTTTTATGATATAAGAATAATAACCAATTATTTTATTGTCATTTACCAATGTGAAGACACAATTGGTTTCAATATAGGCAGCGGAAATGGTCAGGTTGTTATTCCACTTTAAAATTTGCTCTTCAGAATATCCCCAATATGCTTTTGACTTTTTTGTTATTTCTGTCAAAATTTCATTGTCATTTATACTTGCTTTCTTGATTTTCATTTTTTTAAATTAAAGCAATTATACTTTATCAGACATTTAAAATTATTTATTCAAAAGTGAATAGATCATCGAATCAAGAAAACGACCTTCGTAATATTCATTTTCAATCAGGTGCGCTTCTTTTACAAAGCCATTTTTTATTAAAACCTTTTCGGATCCTTTATTTTCAGGATCCAAAACAGCTTCTATGGAATGCAGTTTCATATCCTTAAAACCATATTCTACGACCCTTTGTAATGCTTCCGATACGATTCCTTTTCCATTGTATTCCGGAAATAGCATATAGCCTACTTCAGCTCTGTAATGTTCCGGTTTCATTCGGTAATAACCAATGATTCCTAAAAGTTTTTCCGGCTCTTCCAGAAAGTAAATCCCCCAGTTGATACCAATTCCACTTTCTATTTTGTCATCAAACATAGCTATGAGTTGCAAGGCATCTTCTTTGGTTTTAAGATAAGGTCTCGGAATGTATTTCATAACTTCATCATTCGAACGTAATGATAAAATTGCGTCAGCATCATTTGCTTTTACTTGTCTTAATGATAAACGTTTAGTTTCAAGATTTGGAAAAGGTGAAAAGTTTATATCTAACATTATTCGGTTTTATTTAAAAATTCAACAACTTTTTTATTTGTATTTTCAGATTGATCAATGGACATAAAATGGCCTGCATTTTTGATAACTGCAGTTTCTACATTAGGGATAAATTTGTGTGCTTTAGTAAGTGTTTTTTCGTTATTCACAATATCATGATCACCAATCAAAATCAAGACAGGAATCTTCAGCGACTTCAATTCTTTTTTGGAAAACGGCATCATGTTTAATAAACGGGGTTTGCTATTGCCATATTTGTAAGCAAGATAAAGCTGATTTTTGAATACAGAGCTAATTCCATCAGGATAATAGGAAAATGCGTTAAAAAATCTATCTGTGCTTTTTGGGCTTGGAAACATTTTAAGATTTATTCCGGTAAGGACTTTTCCTAAGTTTGCAACTCCGCCAAAAGTTTGCGCGGGACTTAACAGAATTATTTTTTTTATTAAGTTGTTGGGCTGTATGGCTAAATAGGTCGCCATCCACCCGCCTCTTGACACTCCTAATAAATTAATATTTTCCATTTTAAAGTGCTTAAAAATCTCGTTGTAAAATAAAGCGGCCTGTTTATTGGTTAATTTTATGGAATTTGAAACTGACTTTCCTGCTTCCAAAGGGAAGTCAATGGCATAAACTCTATATGTTGCACTAAATTCTTTTACATTCGGATACCACATTGTGGAACTTGCATCTGTACCATGAAATAAAATCAAAGGCTCGCCTGTTTTTGGACCACTAACGATGATATGAGCACTACCATAATTTGTTGCGACATCTAATTCTTCAAACGGGACATCCCATAATTTTAATGTTTCGTCGTATGATTTAATATATAACTCTTTTTTATGTAAAGAATCAAACACATAATCAGGTACTATTTTAAAACTGGAACAACCTACTAATAAGAATATAGTGAGCGATAAAAAAATGAAATTACGCATGGATTTTTAATTACGAATTTCGGTTGTTTGATTTTATTTAAGTATTATAGTTTTATAAATTTCTTATATAATTATGATACTGAAAAGAGAATGAAAAATACCGTTTGCTTCCAATATTTGGATGCCTTCTTTTTCGAAAAGATTGCCTGATTTATCAATGGTGTCAGAATAGCCAAACCAAGGTTCTATACATATAAAAGGCGCATTCGATGGAGTCCAGATTCCTAAATCCGGAAAATCAGAATAGCTTACTTTCAAAAACGGTTTGGATTTTTCCAAAATAGTTATCGATTTGGAGGCTATTTTTTTGAAAACCAAAGCATCGTTAGCAAACAATTCGTAATTCAAATGCAATTCATTTTCATCCAAATGCAATTCATCGGTAGTATCCGAAATCAAGCCATCTTTCAATAAATAATAGTTTAAGGTTTCGTTTTTCTCGAAAACCAAACTGTAATTTTCAAAATTTCCAGGCAAATCAAATGCTGGATGAGCTCCAATAGAAAACGGCATTTTTGTTTCACCATTATTGAATACTTTGTACTCTATTTTTAAGGATTTGTTTTCCAAAGTATAAATTAAGTGTAAATCAAAATCGAATGGATATTTCTCCTTGGTTTCTGGAGATGAAACTAATGAGAAAGTGGCACTGGTTTCTTGTTTGTCAATCAATTCAAATTCCATTTCACGGGCAAAACCGTGACGGGATAAGTGATATTGAATATTGTCATGTTGGTATGAATTGTCTTTTAGAGTACCTACAATTGGGAATAAAACAGGAGAATGTTTTCCCCAAAATTCTGGGTTTCCACTCCAAATGTATTCTTTGTTGGAATTGTCTTTTAAGGAACATAATTCGGCTCCAGTATGTTTTATTTGAGCAGTTAAATAGGAGTTGGATATAGTTGTGGTCACAATAATAGTTGTTTTTTGATGTTAAAATTAGTGTTGTAAAGATATTTTATAATTCTTGTTTTAAGAAAGAAAACAGAGATTATATTTGGAACATAAAATCAATCAAATTCTTAATTTTAAGCGGAAATCTGATTTTTTTTCCATTAATTTGCTTTAGAAACACAAATTTTATGAAATAAGCATAAAGAAAGTGGTTTTAAATATCAATTGCAGAGATACTAATTATGTAATACCCCAATAGAAATCAATAAAAATTACCTTATGAGAAATAATTGTATTAGAGCCCTGTTTCAACTGACTTTATTAATCGTGTTTAGTACTTCATGGAGTCAAGATGCTCCTGTAACTAGCACATCTACTGCCAATCCAGTTTCAAAGTATGATTATCATGATGCCTTTGGACCATTTTTTTATGTAAATAACGGTACATCTACAAGGTCAGCTAGCGGAGAACCGGGTCATGAATATTGGCAAAACAGAGCAGACTATAAATTAACTGCCAAGCTAAATGAAAAAACGAATGAAATTGTTGGAACAGATATAGTTACCTATACAAACAACAGTTATGATAAAATGTCCTTTGTATGGATGAATTTGGACCAAAACTTATTCAAATCTGATTCTAGAGGTAATGCACTTATACCATTAAATGGAAGCCGTAATGGGGCCAGAGGCGAAATTTTTGACGGAGGTCATAAAATTAAATCGGTAAAAATTGTCACTACTTCCAAAGGAAAATCGGTTGAGAAAGAAGCAAAATATATAATCACCGACACTAGAATGCAAGTTTTTCTTCCAGATGATTTGAAAGCGAGAGGCGGAGTTGTGAAAATAAAAATTGATTTTTCATTCATTTCACCAAAAGAAGGTTCGGATAGAATGGGAGTTTTAGATACCAAAAATGGTAAAATTTTTACTATAGCACAATGGTATCCTCGTATGTGTGTGTATGATGATTTGAGAGGCTGGAATACTAATCCGTATTTAGGAGCTTCTGAGTTTTATTTAGAATATGGTGATTTTGATGTGAATATTACTGTACCTTCAAACCACATTGTAGTTTGTTCGGGTGAGTTGTTGAATTCAACTGCGGTTTATTCTGCTGAAGAGCAAAAAAGAATTGCCCAAGCCAAACAAAGCGAAAAAACAGTAATGATTCGTACTGCCGAAGAAGTGGCAGCTAATGCATCAAAAGCAGGAACTACATCTGAAAAAACATGGCATTTTAGAATCAAAAACGCTCGTGATCTTTCTTGGGCATCTTCACCTGCATTTATATTGGATGGAGCAAGAATTAATTTACCTAGCGGTGCAAAATCACTTGCATTATCTGCTTATCCAGTTGAAAGTGCTGGAAACGAAGCTTGGGGACGTGCTACAGAATATACTAAAACTTCGATTGAGAATTATTCCAAAAGATGGTTTGAATATCCTTACCCTGTTGCAACAAACGTAGCCGGAAATGAAGGCGGAATGGAATATCCAGGGATTGTATTTTGTGGATGGGAATCCAAAGGAGAAGATTTATGGGGAGTTACTGATCACGAATTTGGTCATGGTTGGTTCCCAATGATTGTGGGTTCTAATGAGCGCTTATTTGGTTGGATGGACGAAGGATTCAATACTTTTATTAATTCAATTAGTTCAGTTGATTTTAATAATGGTGAATATAAAGCTAAGCCAACTGATTTTCATAAAAATGCGGAATACTTTACCGACCCAAAGAATGAACCAATAATGAGTTCTCCGGATAATATGAAGGAAAGAAATATTGGTCTATTGTGTTATTTCAAACCAAGTTCTGGATTGATTACTTTAAGAGAACAAATATTGGGGCCAGAACGTTTTGATTTGGCTTTTAGAACTTATACAGAACGTTGGGCATTCAAGCATCCATCTCCAGATGATTTTTTCAGAACAATGGAGAATGTGGCGGGTGAAGACCTAAGCTGGTTTTGGAGAGGTTGGTTTGTGAATAACTGGCGTTTGGATCAAGGAGTAAATTCTGTTAAATATGTAAAAAATGATCCAAGTAAAGGAGCTGTAATCACTATTGAAAACTTTGAAAAAATGGCTATGCCTGTTGTTTTGGACGTAAAAACCAAAAGCGGAAAAGTAACCCGTGTTAAATTGCCTGTAGAAATTTGGCAACGTAATATAGATTGGTCTTTCAAGGTTAATACTACTGAGGAAATCGAGAGTGTCGTTATCGATCCAGATCATGCATTTCCTGATGTGAATGAAAGTAATAACACTTGGAAATCGGGTAGTGGAGCAGTTGAAAAAGATATTATTTTAGACGGATATCTTGGTAAATTTTCTTCTAAGGTTTCAAAATATAAAATTGAATTTACTGAGAAAAACAGTGTGCTTTTTGCTGAAATTACCGATTATCCAAAATTTTCACTAGAACCAAGTGGTAAAGATAAATTTGAATCCAAAGAAGCAGGAGTTACATTTGAGTTTAACGAAGCTAAAAACGGATTTGATATGATTATTAGTTCAAATCAAAAGATACCATTTACAAGAGACTAAAAGCTTTTGTTTCAATAATAAAAAAGACTTGTAGAAAATAATCTACAAGTCTTTTTTTATTTAAAATCAAATGAGTTTAGCTTTCTTTTGTTATGATAATTTTATTCTGGAATTTGTTGACTCAAGCAATGCAACGTTCCAAATCCCCAAATAAAATCAATTGCACTGATTCCGATGATTTCTCGATCAGGGAAACATTCGGCTAAAATATTTAAGGCAGCTCTATCATTTACATCATTAAAAGTTGGAACCAAAACACAATTGTTCAAAATCAAGAAATTAGCATAACTTGCAGGTAAACGCAAATCTTCAAAATCAATTCTTTTTGGCATTGGTAATGCTACTACAATTGGAGCTTTTCCATTTTCTAGTTTAGCATTTTGAAGTCTTTTCAGATTATCTTGCAATGGTTTGTAATTGTTGTCATTTGGATCCAATTCTACTATTGTTACAATAGTATCTTCGTTTACAAATCGACATAAATCATCGATATGTCCATGCGTATCATCGCCTTCAATTCCATCGCCCAACCAAATTACGTTGGTAACTCCCAAATATTCTTTAAAAACGGCTTCGTAATCTTCTTTGGTAAATCCTTGATTTCGAACCTGAATATCGGGATGCATCAAACATTCTTCAGAAGTTAACAATGTTCCTTTTCCATTTACGTCAATAGCTCCACCTTCAACAATTACGGGTTTCCCTTTGTAAGTTACTTGGGTTACGGGAATATTTAGAAACTCACCCACTTTGGCAGGAACATGTTTGTCTAAATTGATATTTTTATATTTAGCCCAACCGTTAAAATTGAAATTTAAAGCTTCTCTTTTTGTACCATTTTTTACAATGATCGGTCCAGAGTCACGCATCCAGCTGCGATTGGTTTTATGTATAATGAAAGAGACATTGCTCGTTTTTACATGAGCTGTTTCTAGCATTTCGGCTACTTTGTTTTTTTGATTTTCATCGGCAACGACCAAAAAAACTTGCTCGTAAGTAGCAACTTTCTTGATGAATTCAACAAAAGCCCATTGAACGGCTTCGTATTTTCCCGGCCAATCTTTTCCGTTATGAGGAAAACACAATAAAATCCCTTGTTGCTTTTCCCATTCCGCTGGAAATCTTCTACTGTTTGCACTCATGATTAGTCGATTGCTCTTTTGGTAATATCTCCGAAGGCATCAATTCTTCTGTCTCTAAAGAAAGGCCAGTTCTGACGTACATTTTCCTGTAGATCCAAGTCCACTTCGGCAATCAGTATTTCTTCTTTATCATGTGAGGCCTGCGCCAAAATTTCACCTTGTGGTCCCGCAATAAAAGATGATCCCCAAAATTGGATTCCAGCTGTTCCTTCAATATATTGTTCCAAACCAATTCTGTTGGCGGCTGCTACATACACACCATTGGCAACGGCATGACCTTTCATCACGTTCATCCAAGCGCCATGTTGGTTTTCACCGTATTGTTCTTTTTCAAGTGGGTGCCAACCAATTGCTGTTGGGTAAAACAACACATCAGCACCTTGCAGTGCTGTTAAACGAGCCGCTTCCGGGTACCATTGATCCCAACAAATTAAAGTTCCTATTTTTCCTTTTTCGGTAGGGAAAGCTTTGAAACCTAAATCACCTGGTGTAAAATAGAATTTTTCATAGAAATGTGGATCGTCCGGAATGTGCATTTTGCGGTACAATCCTGCTTCCGATCCATCAGTATTGATGATATAGGCGCTGTTGTGGTAAATTCCTGCCATTCTTTTTTCGAAGAAAGGAACAATGATTACCACTCCCAATTCTTTTGCCAAAGCACTAAAAGCTATAAATGAAGTGCTGTACAATGGTTCTGCCAAAGCAAAATTGTCTACATCTTCACTTTGACAAAAATAATGACTGCTGTATAACTCAGGCAACGAAATCACCTCAGCTCCTTGATTGGCGGCATCACGTACCCAACTCAAACATTTTTTAAGATTGTTTTCGGCAACATCGTTTAGATTCAATTGAATCACCGCTATTTTGTATTTCTTCTTTGACATGGTAAAAAAATTAGATTGCAAAAATAGTTATTTTTTAAAAGAGTAGCGGTACTGACTTTTGGATTTTTTAAAAAGTTAAATCGACTATCTTTTTGTGTTTAGGCTAAAGAAAAATGCCTCCAAAAAGGTCTTAGCTTTTTGGAGGCATTTTAAATTGTATTTTTTAAAGTGTTGTTTTATTAATTGACAACTTTAATGCTGAAAGTTCCCATTGTGACTCCCCAAATTTTCCACCACAATTGGAGCATTGCTTCTGTGCCTCTAGAGCCAGTAATATCGCCCAAATCCACAATGGCTTCTTCTTTCCAACCGATTTCTTTTAGTAAATTTTTTACTATGTTTTTGGCTTCCTCATCATTGCCGCATATAAAATTGGTATGGTCTCCATCTTTCAGCATGGATGGAATCATCATCAGAGTGCTCCACATGGTGTTTAGGGTTTTTACCACTTTAGTAGTTGGAAAGACTTTTTGGATCTCTTCTCCCAATGAATTGGTGTTGCAAAGTTCAGGAATTAAACAAAATGACATCCCTTTGCTAGTATCGATAGGGTTAGAAATGTCAATGAGAATTTTATTGACGATTCCATTGCCAGCTTGCTTTAATGCTTCAATTGTAAATTGTCCTTTGACGCAATTGAAGATGATTTCTCCAAAAGTTGCCGCTTCTTCAAAAGTGCCATTACTGGCATTATGGTCAAATTTATTTACAAATTCAATTGCTCTTTCGTTGGTTTTACTTCGGGAACCTATCATTACCTGATGACCCAATTCAATCAATTTGGTGGCTATGGTTGTGCCAACGGCTCCAGTACCTAAAACTGCTATTTTCATTACGTTTTTTTATAAATTATTGAATTATAAAGTTAAAAAAATAAAGCAAATGGGCAAGGGAAATGCTAAATTTATTAAGAGGTATTCTATTGTTTGCAAGCCGTCTTAAGCAAGTCGCAAAATCTTTTCCATTTTACGGCCTTTCGCCAATTCATCCACCAATTTATCCAAATATCTCACCTGTTGCGTCAACTTGTTTTCTATTTCTTCTATTCGGTAGCCACAAATTACGCCAGTAATCAGGTGTGCATTAGGATTTATGGAAGCGAATGTCATTTTGGCGATTCGCTCATAATGATGGCTGGTATCGTTCATATACTTGTGTTTTAACTTGGGACTTTTAGTTTATTTCAGCCTTTCTAATTGCCCTTTTCTTTTCACTATATTTTTATAGTCCCACTGAATGTCCCTTGATTTTTTCAGCCAACGTTTTAAATCGTTCCTATCGATTTCCAAAACACTATTGTAGTATACTGAAGCATCTTTAAATTTTTGACCTCTTACGCTTAAAGATTCCTCTTCAAAGTCAGCTCCACTCCAAAACATTAGTCGTATTCCCGCTTTTTGTTTGCTGTAGCCAACAATTGGGTTACCGTCTAAAAACCAAACAGGGTGCGCGTGCCAAATTTTGCTTTCGGCTTCAGTTAGTTCGTTGTCAATACCTGTAGCAAGCTGGTCGCAAATTTCTTTGTCACCCAAAGTTTGTTTTTCGTTGTATACTTTAATTTCCTGATTCATTTCTGTCTTGATTATGTTGTACTGTTTTGTAATAGTTTAACATATCTTAAAAACATGTTGTAAGCAGTTGGGTTTATTCCAATTTGGGTTTTTGGTGGCAATAGATTAGTGTATGTAAGTGGGACAAAAAACGTCTCTTAAGAGTGATAGCGCGGATTTGCAATCCCTGCCCGCAAAGTATGTAAAAAAGTCTCTCCTCATCGTTTTAGATTGTCGATATACTGTATGGGCACGGATTGCAAATCCGCGCTATCGGGGTTTACTTTTAATAGTGAGATTGCTTCGTTCCTCGCAAGGACTTTGATTGCGATTATGTATTGCTTGATCTGCGTGGGGGACGAAGTCGGGAGACTTCGTAGAGCGGTGCCAATACAAAATATTGAATTTGTGACCATCTGGATCAGCAAAGCAAAAAGTATAACCTTTTTCATAATCTTGTGATGCTGCGAAGATTGTTCCACCCGCCGATTTTACTTTTTCAACCCAATTATTTACTTCTTCTTTGCTGCCTGCAGAAAGGGAAAATATTATTTCGTTCTCTTTTGGAATAGCAATATTACCATTTACATTTTTTTTCAGTCTTAGTTCTGTAAAGAAATTGATAACAAATTTGTTTTGCCCAAAGAAAAAACTAGTTCCTTCATCCATTTTTCCATTTGGCTCAAAACCTAATGCTGAATAAAATTGGATTGTTCTTTTCAGGTCGCTTGAGGCTAAGTTTGCCCATATAAATTTTGGTTCCATGACTTTTATTGTTTTGAAAAGATGCAGTTAAAGTTATGAAAAACTCTATTTTAAAGAATCAAAAAATGTGGTTTTTTCAGCGGTAATGGATTAGTGTTCGCGAGCAGAACGATAGGATTCTGATGAGTTCTTTTTTAAGGTCTTTGAGAGGCACGAAGCAATCTCTCTTGCTATATTTTATTTAGTAATTTGCAAGATTTACTTTGATAGTGTAATTGCTTCCTTCCGCGCAAAGACTTTGATTACTTTTATATATGCTTGCTAAGGGTTTATGACTACGTCGGGAGATTTGGCCGAGCGGGGGTAACACAAACACAAATGTTAACTGCTGTTTTATTCTTTTGTGAATAGGAATTGTTGTCCTCCTTGTTTTAAAGTCATTGTTTTTTCTACGGGATTAAATTCCATAATAACGCCTGCCAGTTCGAATGAAAACTTGTCTTTATCAGTTGCAACGAGTTCACTGGTAGATTGGCCTGTAGCTTGTGCTATCAAGGTGTTACTGTTTTTAGTGAATGTAATTTTTATAGGGATGTCTTTGCTTGAATAAATTCCTAAGTATTTATCTAATTCCTCAGTGGTAACCGCTATCGTTTTAAATGATGGCACTTCATACGGCTGATTATATACTGCACTTAATAACGCAATTGAGATATTGTTATTATTGAAAACCGAGCCATTACTTGTAAGTGCAATTGTTACATTTTGGTCGTCAAAATGAGAAAAAGCTGAAGTAAAATTATCTATTCCTCCAGTATGTCCATAGCCTTTTTTTTCATTAAAGGGGACTTGAAATAAACCCATTCCGAAGTCGTCTTTTAATGTTTTCATTAGTTCAAGATTTTGGCTTGAAACTAATTTGCCATTAAATAATGCATCTGAAAATAGAGTTAAGTCGCTAGGCGTGGACACGATTGCACCAGCTCCCAAGGGGATAGACATATCTGTTTCTGTATGTTTTACCCAATTGCCATTTTGGAGTGAATAGGAAAAACTTTCATTGTCTTTTATACTGGAAGGTTTTCCTAAATAGGTATTCATTAGATGTAATGGCTGGACAATTTGTTCATTCAATAAAAGGGCGTAATCCTTTTTATAAATCTTTTGCAGTATCCATGTTAAAAGCACATAATTGGAATTACTATATGAAGCTTTGGCATCAGGTTTAAAATCGCTTCCTCCCTTTATGATAGTGGTTAGTAATTCCTTTTCAGATGTCTTTTTTGTATCCCATTTTGAATACTCTACATCATCCGTAAAATTGTGGATTCCGCTTCGATGGTTGAGCAAATTGCTTATGGTTATTTCATTGGCATTTGGGACTTCGGGGATATATTGATCTAGCTTGTCGGTCAATTTTAGTTTATTAGCTTCGATCGCTTTAAAAACTAAAACAGTAGTAAAGGTTTTTGAAATAGAACCAATTCTGTATTTAGTATTTTCATTAGGTTTTACTTTATTTTCGATATCGGAAAATCCAATTTGCTTTGTATAAATGATTTTTCCATTTTGAAAAATTGCCGCACTTCCCATAAACTTGTTATTCGTTTCAAGCACATTGAAGTATTCGTCCAATTTGGTTTTGTCAAGGTTTTGAGCGAATCCAGTTTGGAATAAAAGTCCAGTTGCCAATAGTGTAAAAAGGAAATTTTTCATGTTTTTTGTTGTCATTTTTGTTATTTACTTACTTTGTCAAAATAGCCTCCATCTTATTTATTTGTGCGAACAATGCAGCCCATCGTATCTAAGTTAGTTGGTTTTTGAATTATTATTGTAGTAAATATATGTATTTAATTTAAGAAACAAAATCTTACTAATCACATCTCAACATCACTTCAACTGAAAAACTAAACTTCTCGCCTAGCCCCGATGGAAGCAAATATCCTTTTGGGCTGGGGTTCAGCCCAAAAGATATTGTGGACAGCGGGAGTGAAGTTGATAGAATGACAAATACTTCTGCTCCTAAATAATTGTAAGAAACTCGGTTTAAATATTATAATTGAATTAACATCTCAACATAAATACCCTAAGTGGTAATGATTAAATTTGTGCAAACTTATAATGAATATGAAAACCTCAATTCCGATTTCCTTACTAGAGTTAGCGATAATTACGCAGGACAGCGATGCCAGCGAAACGATGCAAAAGACCAAAGAATTGGCGCAACTTGCCGATGGTTTGGACTATAAAAGGTTTTGGTTGGCCGAACACCATAATATGGCTCATGTTGCGAGTACGGCAACGGTTGTTCTGATTGGTTTTATTGCGAGCCAGACGCAGAATATTCGGGTAGGATCGGGTGGAATTATGTTGCCCAATCATTCGCCATTGATTATTGCCGAGCAGTTTGGGACTTTGGGGATTTTGTATCCTGAGCGAATTGACCTTGGTTTGGGAAGGGCTCCCGGAACCGATTCGCTGACCGCACAAGCCATTCGACCTGATTTTATTGCCGAATCGCAACGGTTTCCGCAGAATGTAAAAGCGTTGCAGGACTATTTTTCGGAAGCGAATGCGGAGGCCAAAGTTCGTGCTTTTCCGGCTGAAGGGACAAATGTTCCCATTTGGATTTTGGGTTCGAGTATGGACAGCGCTTCGTTGGCGGCGGCTTATGGATTGCCGTATGCTTTTGCAGGACATTTTGCGCCAAGACAAATGATTCAGGCTTTTGAGTTTTATAGAGAAAATTTTAAACCTTCGGTATATTTGGACATGCCAAAAACAATGGCCTGCGTGAATGTAATTGCCGCCGATTCGGATAATGAAGCCGAAGTTTTATCGACGAGTTTGTATCAAATGTTTCAGAATTTGGTTCAAAATACTAGAAAACCGTTGCAGCCTCCAGTGGCTTCCCTGTCTGATCTCATGAATAATATGAGCGAAGAAGCTCGTTTTCATGTTAACCAAATGACAGCTGGTTCGTTTATAGGAAGTAAAGAGACTTTGGCGAAAGAATTAAAAGAATTTATTAATTATTCCCGTGTGGATGAATTGATGATTACCAGTCCGATTTTTAATCATCAGGATAAACTGAAGAGTTTGAAAATAGCTAAGGAGGTTATTGATGGGATTAATGAGAATGTGCATTTTTTAGGATAAAAGTCAAAAAAACAAACACGAATTGCACGAATTTACACGAATTCGTTCGTGAAATTATTACACAAACTATAATAACCGCATAGATTCGTGTAAATTTGTGTAATTCGTGTCCATAAATTTGAAATACAATTATTTACTAGGCTGATTTTCTCTTTTCTTCTGTTCCGATAAAATGCCGTTTAAGTAGGGCTTTGTTATGTTTTCTATTTCGGCTACTGAAATATTCAATGCTTTAGGATTTTGAATCAATTGCAGCCAGGGTTTTGGTTCACCAAAAGGATAGGAACCAAAAACAATCACAGGAGTTCCTTTCATGAGTACATTTTCATCATCCTGCAAAATCCATTGATCTGCCCAAGTGTAAAGGTATTTGGCGTCTTTTTCCTGTAGTCGCAAACAGGAATGCGAAGCAGGATAGCCGGGCAATTCATATTGATGCCAACCAACTCCTAATTTGTTGGCAATATTAAAGTTCCAACGTAGATCCCACTCATCATTGAAAGTGCTTGTTGTTTTTTCGGCTTTCCAGTTGGTGTAAAAAAGGCCGGTAGGTGTGGGGTCTTTTTTTCGTCCCATATTGGTAGGGCCGGTATAGATCAGGTCGCCGTTTTCGTAAGCGGCAAAAGTTTGCGTAGGATACGAAAAGAAGATGACTTTATTGATGTCTTTCAAATAAGGAACCTCTAGCGGAAATGGAAGATAAAACTCAATATCACCAGTTAAATCGCCAGGAATAAGGATAGAATCCATTTTAGCAATATTAGTTTTGTCAGTTCTATTAACGGCAAGAACGATTCGAAATTGCGCACTATCTTTGGTCTTTTCGAGCCATTGTTTGGTCTTTTCGAAATGAAACGAAATACTTTTGGGATGTTTTCGAATTATTGTTTTTTTGGATACCACATTATCCTGATTCTGTTGTTTACACGAACAGAAAATGACAAGTAGCAATAATATGAGGACTGACTTTTGCATAACTAATTTCTTTTTGTAAAAATGAAAATTTAAACAAGGGAAATTGTTATATAATAACGGGAATTTGTTGTGTTATTATTAGGTTAATTTTAATTTTTTGAAGCCAATAGTTGTAGTTTTGTATTTTAATTTTAGAAAAGTACATGAAAATATTATATACCTACATCAAAGAACACAAGTCCCTGTTATTTTTAGCTTTATTTTTAGCGGCTATCAACCAATGTTTTTCCCTATGTGACTCCATTATTATTGGTAAATTATTGAATCAATGTGGTGTTGGCGTTGCTGGGTTCCATCACAATTTTGCACTCTTCACCAAAGCCGTTCTGGGTTGGCTGGCACTGTCTTTAGGAGCCGCGATGATGTCAAGAATTGCCAAAAATTTTCAGGATTATTTCACCAATATCATCATTCAGAGAACAGGTGCAAAAATGTATACCGACGGTATTCAAAAAGCGCTTGAATTACCATTTCAGGATTTTGAAGATCAGCGAAGCGGTGAAACACTCGGAAAACTTCAGAAAGTAAAAATAGATTGTGAAAAGTTCATCACTTTATCCATTTCGCTAATTTTTCAAACGCTTATCGGGATTGTTTTTGTGATGGCCTATGCGATTAATATCCATTGGCTGTTGGGGCCTATCTTTTTGGCAACCGTTCCCGTTATTGCTTTTATCAGTTCCTTTTTGGGTACAAGAATCAAAAAAGTGTCCAAGGAAATTCTTGGCGAAACAACCGCTTTGGCAGGTGCTACCACCGAATCGTTGCGGAATATCGAATTGGTAAAAAGTTTGGGTTTAACGGAGCAAGAAGTGAATCGTCTAAACAGTACCACGATAAAAATATTGGGTCTTGAGCTGAAGAAAGTTAGATTTATCCGTTCACTAAGTTTTATACAAGGAACTACGGTTCATTTTATGAGAACTGGATTGGTTTTTGCATTATACATGTTTATTTTTCAAGGAATCATTAAGCCGGGGGATTTGATTACGTTAATGTTTTTCTCTTTCTTTTTGTTTAATCCACTGCAAGAACTTGGAAATGTTATTGCGACTTATAACGAAACAAAAGCCTCGATGGATAATTTTGGTGATTTAATGAATTCCAAAAGCGAGGAAAGACCTTTGTTTCCAAAAACGATTGGTTTTATTAATAATTTGAGATTTTCAAATATTTCGTTCAAGCACCAAACTGCCACTTCTTACGCCGTCAAAGATATTTCTTTTGAAGCCAAAGCAGGGGAAACCATTGCTTTTGTCGGCCCTTCGGGAAGCGGAAAAACGACTTTGGTAAAAATGTTGGTTGGATTATATACTACAGACGAAGGCGCTATTTTTTACAATGAAAAAAATGCCAAAGAGATTGACTTAACCGAGTTGCGCCAGCAATTGGGATTTGTGACCCAAGATGCTCAACTGTTTTCGGGCACGATAAAAGACAATTTACTCTTTGTGAAACCCAATGCAACCGATGAAGAGATAAATGATGTTCTACAAAAATCGGCTTGTCAAAATTTATTGTCTCGTGCTGAAAAGGGATTGGATACGACTATCGGTGAAGGCGGAATTAAAGTATCTGGTGGAGAAAAACAGAGATTATCGATTGCAAGGGCATTATTGAGAAATCCAAGATTATTGTTATTTGATGAAGCGACCTCGGCTTTGGATTCCATCACAGAAGAAGAGATTACACAAACCATTCGTAGCATCTCTTCTAAGCAAGACCAGATTACAGTATTGATTGCACACCGTTTGTCAACCATTATGCACGCTGACAGAATATATGTATTAGAGCAGGGAGCTATTATAGAACAAGGAAAGCACCAAGATTTATTGAATGAAAAAGGTTTGTATTATGCCATGTGGAGACAACAAATAGGGGAGCGAAAAATAGTGGAAGTATAAAAATAAAAGCCAAACCCAATAATTAGTCATTATTGGGTTTGGCTTTTTTATTTGCCATTTCCTCTAGGAGTTTCTCAGGAATTGGTCTGCATTTGCAATTCTTTTCGTGCTCCAAATGCCATGCAACTCTTTGTTCGAAAGTTGGTTTTTTGGGCATTTTGTTTTCCAAATGCCATTCTCGATTTATTTTCATGACTTTATCTGTTAAAAATGTTTTCCTTACTTTTTCCCTAACACCTTTTTACATACGTTTACAATTCCTAAAACAATCAATCCTATTATAAGTCCGATGATAAATTCTTTTAAGAAGGAAGGCAATTGAGGCAATAAATGATGCAAGAAATCAATATTGTGTACAAATATACCACCAGCCACTAGAATCAAGGCTATAGTACCGATTACCGCTAAACTTTTAATGACTTTTGGAAGTGCTTGTACCAATATGTTACCGATAATTTTTAACGGGCTGTTTTCTTTGTTGCTCATCCCAATAAGTTTGAAACCCAGTTCATCCATTCTTACAATAATCGCTACGATTCCGTAAACACCTACGGTAGCCAATATGGCAATAAATGAGACAACGACAATCTGAGATGTTAGAGTTTCCTCAATTACGGTTCCAAGCGCAATAATTACGATCTCCACCGATAAAATAAAATCAGTTATTATCGCGGATTTTATTTTTTCTTTCTCAAATGCCAGAATTTCGGTTTCGGTGAACTCTTGGATTTTGGTTTCCGTTGTTGGATTTTTATGAGGGAACAGGTATTCGTATATTTTTTCGGCGCCTTCATACGCTAAAAAAAGACCTCCAAGTACCAAGATTATTATAATTGCCAAAGGAAAAAAAGCACTTAGCAGAAAGGCAATAGGTAAAATAATTAATTTATTGATGAAAGAACCTTTTGCAATTGCCCACAATACAGGAAGTTCTCTTGAGGAAACAAATCCGGAAGCTTTTTCGGCATTAACGGCCAAATCATCGCCCAAAATACCAGCTGTCTTTTTGGCTGCAATTTTACTCATTACTGCAACATCATCCATAAGTGCTGCGATATCATCCAATAGTGCGAAAAAACCTGATGCCATTATATTTTGTTTTTAAGGAGTGTATTGATTTTGATATAGCTTTGCCAAATTCAATCAATGCGTTTTGATTGTTTATTTATACGAAATTACTACTTTTTGAATGATTTTATTCGTGTAATTAGTGTTTTGAAATACTAAATTTCTGGTTTAGTCCCATAGAAGTGAAAATCCTTATAAGCCAGTGTTTGGCTTATAAGATTGAAGCGGACAGCGGGAGTAAAGCCGTTATGAAAAACCATTGTTGTGCTCCTAAAAAAAAAACACCAGCCTTTCGACCGATGTTTAGTTTAAAATCATTTATTGAAAATAACATTCTCTTGTTCCAGCACTCGAATAAAGGTGGTTCTTTTGGTCAATTCTTTCAATTTGGAAGCGCCTACGTACGTGCAAGTGCTTCTTAATCCGCCAAGAATGTCTTTTAAGGTATCGATGACATCCCCTTTGAACGGAACCTGAACCGTTTTTCCTTCGCTTGCTCTGTATTCGGCGACACCGCCAACGTGTTTGTTCATGGCCGTCTCCGAACTCATTCCGTAGAATTTTTTAAATTTTTCACCGGCAATTTCAACCATTTCGCCACCGCTTTCGTTATGTCCTGCAAGCATACCACCGAGCATTACGAAATCTGCACCGGCACCAAATGCTTTGGCTACATCGCCTGGAGTGGCACATCCGCCATCGCTTATAATATGACCTCCTAAACCATGAGCCGCATCCGCACATTCGATAATGGCAGAAAGTTGGGGATAACCCACACCTGTTTTTACCCTTGTGGTGCAAACCGATCCTGGACCTATTCCCACTTTTACGATATCGGCACCGGCTAGTAATAATTCTTCGACCATTTCGCCGGTAACTACATTGCCGGCAATAATTACTTTGTCTGGATATTTTTCGCGTGCTTTTTTCAGGAAACTCACAAAATGTTCGGAATAGCCGTTAGCAACATCAATGCAAATGAATTTTAATTGGGGGCTTTGTTCAAATATTTCACCTATTTTCTTGAAATCATTTTTTCCGGTTCCTGAGCTCACTGCGATATAATCCTGAATATTTTCGGGTGCATTTCTCATGAATTCATCCCATTGCTCAAGAGAATAATGCTTATGGATTGCTGTGAAAAGTTTTTCTTTGGCCAATGCCAATGCCATTTCAAAAGTTCCCACCGTATCCATATTGGCTCCCATGATGGGAACTCCTGACCAAGCGATGGAACTATGTAAAAACTTGTATTCCCTCTCTAGAGAAACCTGTGATCGACTCTTCAAAGTAGAGCGTTTGGGTCTGATCATTACATCTTTAAATCCTAATTTAAGTTCGGTTTCTATTCTCATGATTTTAAAATATGGTTACCTAACAAATGTATCGATTTAATGAAAAAGCAGATACAAATATGAGTTAAATATTTACTGGTTTTTATTGATAAATATTACTTTTTGATAATTAATTTGAAGTCTAATTTTAATTCTTAATTTTACAAAGGCAGATTTTAAAATAGTGATAACTTAAAGACTTATAGGTGATTATGAAATTAAAAAATATATACCGATTTGTTTTATTCATAACTGTTGTGGTCGCAACTTTTGTTTCCTGTAGTAATGATGATAGTAAAAATACGGTCGACGACGTCAGCGATACTATAAAAGACGGAACATGGAAGGTTAGTTATTTTTACGATTCCGGAAAGGATGAAACTTTGAATTATGCGGGTTATGATTTTGTTTTTGGAAGTAATGACGTATTGACCGCAACCAAAGAAACAAATTCCTATATAGGTATGTGGTCGGTAGCCAAAAGTACCAGTGATAATGATCTTTTCAGCACGATTTTTAAAATTTCAATGAATCCCGTAGATATCTTTCAAGATTTAAATGGGGATTGGAAGGTAATGGAGAATACAGGTACTTCTGTGAAACTAAAGGATGACAGCAAGGGTGAAACCGCTATTGATTATTTGACTTTTGAAAAAATAGTACAATAAAAAAGTAGCTTATTTTTTCTTTAGAATTAGTCCTGCAATTAAAGAAATTACAATGCCAATTGGGAAAATTTCCATATAAGTAAGCAAGATTACCATTAAAGGGCTTTTATACCATTCCTTCATTTGGTATATTTCGGTAGTTTTGGCTGCAAGATCTTCGGGTTTGGCATTTTTTAAGACCATTTCACCATATCTATCCATAAAATCAGGAAAAAAGTTATAATAAATAACCAGCCAGACCAAAACGTAAATGGTTGCAATGACAAATGAAATTCCCAATCCTGTCAGGAAGGCGCTTCCAAAAGTGATTTTACCATTATTGATTTCGCGTTGTCGCTTGATACCCAATATCAGGAAGGTAAAAGCTAAAAGCATACTGATAAAACTTATAATTGAATTGGGCTCCTCTCCCGGATTGGCTTTCATATAAAATACCATCGAAGCCATAACAATTGCAGCAATTATTCCTCCTAAAATTCCGTTTCTTAAGATGTTATTGAGCATAATTATAGTTTTTGGTATTGAATATCAAAGATATAGAAAAATTCCTTTTGTCATTTTTCGTTTTTGAATACCAATTCCTGGTCAAAGTTTGATGTGAGTTGCGTTTTAGGGAGGCACGAATTACATCAATATAGTAACGCCTTCGGGTTGCAAAACTTTAATTAAATCCAATGGATGGTTTAATACATATTTTGCTCCTTCGGCAAACAGTTCTTCTTCTGGACGATATCCCCATGACACTCCCACAGCAAGCATATTGGCATTGGCAGCCGTTTGCATATCAATACCAGAATCTCCCACGAAGATTATTTCTTCGGTTTTCAATCCTAATTTTTTACTTATTGCTATGGCTTCAGATGGATTAGGCTTTTTTAGTGATTCAATACTCAAACCGACTATAGGGTCAAAATAGTTTGGGAATAAAGCAGTCGTGATTTTCTTGCTAAGCTCATCCGATTTATTGGAGAATACGCTCAGTTTGATATTGTGTGAAATTAAGTGATCCAATAATTGGACAATCCCATCGTAAGGTTTTGTTTTACGAGTACAATTATCGCTATATTCTTCAATCATCAATTGGTAACAATGATCGATATGCTTTTCATCATTATGTGTTTCGGGCAATGATTTGCTTACCAAATTTCGAAGGCCGCTCCCAATAAAATATTGGTACGCATCATAATTATGAGTAGGGTAGTTGAGACCTTGAAGGACACTATTCATAGCATCTGCAATGTCTTCAAGTGAATTAACCAGTGTTCCGTCTAAATCAAAAATAACTCCTTTGAATTTCATTCTTTATTTTTTAATTCAATCGAAAGGATGTGCTTTTCGATTGTTGTTTTGGTATTGTGTCAAAGGTAGGAATATTGTTTTTTAAACATTTAGAATTTTATGTATTATAGTTATCTAACATCAAAAGGGTTTTGATTGTGTACTTTAATTGATTCCTCAGCGGGTTCTGCAAAATCGGTAGACTTGCGAGAGCTAGTGGTAGCCCATTTGAAATACTCCCCCAAAAAAACTATAAAGCCAACGACCAAATCATATTGCAATGCAAAAAAATCAATAACCAAATCATAAAGAGTCGCAAAAAAATCAATTAAGAAGTGTAATGTTGATTTCATAGTAGTATAGTTGTTTTATATCTTTTGTTTTTAAATTCTTTGAGAGACAAATCGTTACTGCTTTTAAGCTTGGATTTGGTTCTCAAAATCTGTCATAAAATTAGTTAAACTTTATTAATATATCGATAAAATACATTTATTTTATTTAAAAGTAAGAAATAACATTGTTTTAATGAATAATGAAATCAGAAGGATATCTACTAAAAAACGGCACTTCCATAATGTAGTATTGGAATCGCAGAGCTGTCTTATCGATAAAATAAAATCTAAATTATTGTCTATACAATAATTTGCTTAGCTTTTATTTTTATGAAAAAAATGATTCAAAAGATTGCTTCCAATGTTTTTGATGCTATCTGAATGCTTCGCCGCCACATTGGTCACAGCAAATTGGAGCATGGTTCCTAATACCTTTTTGACAGGACTTTGTGGATTGTCTCCAAAAATTTTTTTGGAAAGAAATCCAGCACCTAAGCCAAGCGTGTTTCCAACCAAATCATTTTTTATCTCGGGTGAAGTGGTTACTTCGTGAAATAGGCTTTTGATCAGATTGACAGGTTTTAAACTTTCATAGGTAAGATCAAATTGGTTTCTCAATAGAGCCAATTCAGTATCGTGTTTTTTCTCCTGTAGAAGAATCAATTCATTTAATGAATCTGTTTCGTTTATCATTTTCATATGTAGATATTTATTGTTTTTTATCGGTCATATGTAATTGCTTCGCCTGTTCGCTATCGCTTGGGTCACATATCTCCAGTGGTGTTTATCTCATCGGTTATTATTTTATTTTGGTATTCGATGATTTTCAATTGTGACCAATTTACGTTTATGCTCATTTCATAGCATTTTTTCTTTTAGCAATTGTTTAATAATAGAATTGCTAACGGGATATTTTAGCCATTGTTTGCGAAATAAATGAAGAAGAATTGCCATAAAAACATAAAAAGCACCTACTATAAAAAATCCGTAAGAGGTATCACCAAGCAGTTTTCCTAACCATATTGATACGCCCATGCTAATAATTAAAACTGAGAATACAACGGTCATAACCACTGCAAGTCGAGCAACAAGAGATGAGGCTACATCGGCGGATTTGTCTATGGCATTTAGCTTAATCAACTTTAGAGTTGTTTTACTGTAATCTTCTGCCCGCTCAAAAAGCATTGCTATAGGGCTTGTATCCTCAGTCATAATATATTTATTTTGGATTAATATTTTGAAGCGCTGTGATTGGTATCAAATTTTGCTTCATCAAATTCTGCTTTAGCATCCTCTGTTAGGCCTTGAGCAAATTCTTTTGCGTTTTGAAGTTTATCTGTGATGGAATCAGAAAACTCGTTAAGTTTTGATTTCAAATCGTCAGCATAATCATTTCCTTTATCCAAGATTTGTTTTCGGGTTACCGAACCTTTTTCGGGAGCAAATAGAATTCCTAAAATTCCGCCTATGGCAAGACCCGCTACTGTTCCTAATATTACTTTACCTGTACTCATAACTGTTTTGTTTTAGATTGTTTATATTTTTATATTGAATAGAATTTAAATTTTTAACTGCACTGCCCCAAAAGCACCCAGATAATTATAAAAACTAAAATTGTGCCGAAGCATCCACCTCCTAGTTTTTTTGCTCCATAACCTGCTAGCAGGCCTCTGAATATATTGTTCATAATGTTTTGTTTTTAAATTATTTTCAACCTTGTAAAGGTCAGAGTATTGGTTAAAGATTGTATTATAATACTTTTTAGAAAAGTTGTATTATTTACGGGTTATTCATTAGATAAACTAAAAAAGCAACTCCATTAGGAGTTGCTTTTTTGTTTTGTAAATACTAGGCTTCTGTTAACGACCCAGAGGCATAGAATTAATGGTGTATTTGAATTATTCATTCTCATCATCATCCTCAAAATCAAACAAATCCTCAGGATTAAAAGGAATATCTTCATCGGGGTCTTTATCGTGTGCATTTACTCCTGGTGGGTTGAACAATCCCCAATCGTCTTTAATATAATTCCACACATCAAAACCAGCTACCCAATCAATAAATAAAAGTCGGAATTCATCGATTTCTTTTCTCAACAAAAGGATATAGTCTTTGTCCGAGATATCCTCTTCAAAACGTAAACTACCAGCTTGAACATAGAGTTCTCTTGCTGCTTTTCGAATTATGGTGGCATTTTCCATTTTTATATCATACAACTCGACTGCTTGGGCTCCTGCAATTTTAGCGGGTATTATCATTGCATTTTCCAAGATAAATCGAACTCTTGTTTCTTGTAGAAATTCATTGTCAGCGGGGACAATTTCTACTAATCCTTGCGTGATTTTAAAAATTTGTTCTGCTTTTTGGTATAATGGTAATTTCTGTAATTCGTCTCGTTTTGACATACTTTTTGTTTTAAGTTCAAATTGGAATGGGAATGGATTGCAAATTCGCGTTATTGGTGTTGTTGAGGGTGTGCGACGAAGTCGGGAGACGCCGTTGAGCGGGTTAAATAACTAACAATTTTTGTTTATAAGTAATGGTGTAATTTAAGTTATTAAACTTGATTATCAGTAAATTTGATATTATTAATTTAAAATAAAGTATGTGATGAAGCATATTACCCGCAAAGTTGTACTTAGTTGTACTACCGAAAAAAAACTGTTTGTGTTTACTATGACACAAGTGAATAAAGATTCACAAAATGAAATTTCCTCAAAAAAATCAAATCAATTTAATATCCTGATAAACTCTCCAAATTATTCTAGTTTTGGACTAGAAGCAAAAAAGTTTATTTGCAAATAATTATAGATGTTGTTATCGGCGTTATAATTTTATTTATCCAAAAAAAATATTTCTAAAAAATTAGATGCCTTGCCTAGCCCCGATGGAAGCAAATATCCTTTTGGGATGGGGTTCAGCCCAAAAGATATTGCGTACAGCGGGAGTGAAGTTGATGAAAAAGCTAATTGCTCTGCTCCTAAACAAAAAAAAACACCAGCTTTTCGACTGGTGTTGTTGATGACCTTTGCCAAAGTTCAAAATTTTGGCAAAGGTTTTAGTAAGCTATATTAGTGTACCAACTCGGTTTGATTTCTAAAAACGAGTTCGTTGTCGAAGGCATCGAGTAGGATGATGCTCTCGGGATGTACTTTTCCGGCGAGGATTTCTTTGGAGAGTTGGTTGAGGACTTCTCTTTGAATTACTCGTTTTACGGGTCTGGCACCAAATTGCGGGTCATAACCTTTCAGAGACAGATACGCGATAGCTTCGGGAGTGGCGTCCATCGTGATGCCTTGTTGAGCAAGCATATCGGTAACGTTTTTCAACTGCAAGCCAACGATTTTGGTAATGTTTTTGGCGGTAAGCGGCGTGAACATTACGATTTCGTCGATACGGTTGATGAACTCGGGGCGTACAGTTTGTTTCAATAATCCGAGTACTTCAACTTTAGCGATTTCGGTGGCGGCTTCGATACTTCCTTTTAGATTCTCGAATTTTTCTTGAATAATCTGGCTTCCCATATTGGAAGTCATAATGATAATGGTGTTTTTGAAATCGGCCAAACGTCCTTTGTTGTCGGTCAGACGGCCTTCGTCGAGTACCTGCAACAAGATGTTGAAGGTGTCCGGGTGGGCTTTCTCGATTTCGTCCAGCAGAATCACAGAATACGGTTTACGACGCACGGCTTCGGTCAATTGTCCACCCTCGTCATAGCCCACGTATCCCGGAGGCGCACCTACCAATCGGCTCACGCTGTGGCGTTCTTGGTATTCGCTCATGTCGATTCGGGTCATGGCGTTTTCGTCATCGAAAAGATATTCAGCCAGAGCTTTAGCAAGTTCGGTTTTCCCAACTCCCGTTGTTCCAAGGAAAAGGAAGGTTCCCACTGGTTTTTTCATATCCTGCAGTCCGGCACGGCTACGACGCACGGCGTCACTCACGGCTTGTATGGCTTCTTCTTGACCTACCACACGTTTGTGCAGTTCTTCTTCCAGATGCAACAGTTTTTCGCGTTCGCCTTGCAACATTTTCATTACGGGAATTCCGGTCCATTTGGCCACTACTTCGGCAATGTCTTCGCGGGTAACTTCTTCCTTGATCAATGAAGTTCCTGATTGGTTTTCGGCCAATTGTTTTTGGAAAACAGCCAATCGATCTTGTGCTTCCTTGATTTTTCCGTAACGGATTTCGGCTACTTTTCCGTAGTCGCCCTCACGTTCGGCGCGTTCGGCTTCGAATTTGAAATTTTCGATTTCGGTTTTTACTTCCTGAATATTATCGGCGACTTCTTTCTCGGATTTCCATTTGGCATAAATCTCATTTCGATCTTCTTTGAGATTGGCCAAATCCATTCCCAATATTTTGAGTTTGCTTTCGTCTTTTTCGCGTTTTATGGCTTCAATTTCGATTTCCAACTGCATTATTTTTCGATCCAGAACGTCCAGTTCTTCTGGTTTGGAGTTGATTTCCATACGCAGTTTGGAAGCCGCTTCGTCCATCAAATCGATGGCTTTGTCTGGAAGAAAACGATTGGTGATGTAGCGTTGCGAAAGCGTTACGGCTGCAATAATCGCATCATCCTTGATTTGTACTTTATGATGTGTTTCGTATTTTTCCTTGATACCTCTAAGGATTGAGATGGCACTTTCTGTATCGGGTTCTTCGATGATGATTTTTTGAAAACGACGTTCGAGGGCTTTGTCTTTTTCGAAATATTTTTGGTATTCGTCTAGAGTCGTTGCACCGATGGCTCTTAATTCTCCACGAGCCAAAGCTGGTTTCAGAATGTTGGCGGCATCCATTGCGCCATCGCCACCACCTGCACCCACAAGCGTGTGAATTTCGTCAATAAATAATACGATGTCTCCTTCGGCAGCAATCACTTCTTTAACCACCGATTTCAAACGTTCTTCGAATTCCCCTTTGTATTTGGCACCCGCAATCAAGGCTCCCATATCGAGAGAGAATACGATTTTGTCTTTCAGGTTATCGGGTACGTCGCCATCCACAATTCTATGTGCGAGACCTTCGGCAATGGCTGTTTTACCCACACCGGGTTCTCCCACAAGCATTGGGTTGTTTTTGGTTCTTCGGGTCAGGATTTGTAATACACGTCGAATTTCCTCGTCACGACCAATCACAGGATCCAGTTTCCCGGTTCTGGCCAGTTCGTTGAGGTTTTTGGCGTATTTGTTCAAAGAATTGTAATTTTCTTCGGCTGAGGCTGAGGTTACTCTTTCGCCTTTACGCAATTCTTCGATAGCGGCTTTCAGTCCTTTTCCGGTTACGCCTTGGTCTTTCAGGATTTGGGCTGCTTTGCTTTTGGAATCAAAAATGGCCAGAATCAAATGCTCGATGGAAACGTATTCGTCGTTCATTTTTTTGGCAATGATTTCGGCTTCGTTCAGGGTTGTATTGGCGGTTCTGGAAAGCTGAATTTCGCCTCCGGATACTTTTGGAAAACTCTGAATTGTTGCATCCAAAATTTGAATAAATAAAGGCACATTGACGTTCAGTTTTTTCAAAATAAACGGAGCCACATTCTCATCAACTTCAAAAATAGATTTGAAAATGTGTTCGTTTTCTATTTGTTGTTGACCCAAACTCTGAACCAGTTGCTGCGAAAGCTGTATGGCTTCCTGCGATTTAATGGTAAATTTATTAATGTTCATGATTAAAGGTTTTATGTTTTATATGTTTGTTTTACTTGTAATTAGCTATAAGTTTTAATTATGGTTAATCAGTTATAACCAATTGTTGATTACTGAATTTCACTATTTAATAACTAACTTTGCAAAATAATCATCAAATGGTATTCCACTATAAATTTACGGACAATTTGACGTTTCCGTGATGATTTTTATCATATTAAAAAGACAAAAAGACATAAAATAAGACAAAATGAGCATATTCAATTCCCTATTCGGTAGTTCAGAAGAAAAGAAAGTAACAGGAAGTAAAATCAATTGGATTCCGCTTCAATTCGTAGGGCAGTTGGATGAGATTGCAGCATCATCGGACGAAAAGCCTGCAGTGATTTTTAAACACAGCACACGTTGTAGCATCAGTAGATTTGCCCTTAAGCAATTTGAAAATGAATATGCTTTAGAAGATAAAGTTGATGCTTACTTTTTGGATTTAATCGAATACCGTGATGTTTCCAATGAAATTGCTAGCCGCTTTCAGGTAGTGCACCAATCCCCACAATTATTGCTGATCAAAAATGGTCAATCGGTTTATGATGCTTCGCATAGTGATATTGATGCGGGTGATTTGGTGGAGAGATTGTAAAATAATACCGCAGATTCGCAGATTTTTTTTAAAGTTTAAATCTGCGAATCTGCGGTAAGATTTTTATGTTTTAATGGTCTTGTTTCAAAATTTCCCATTCGAACCGCCACCGCTAAATCCGCCGCCACCAAACTTCATTGGTGATTCATCGACTTTAGCTTCGGGTTTAAGTCCAAATTGTGAAGCGACCACAAGAGTTTGCAGATTGGCAAAAGAATTTGGATTGGCAAATCGGTCTTCCTTGAAGGTAATTCCGGTTTCTTTATGCTTTGTTTTTTTTATGGAAAAATAAGTAAAAGCAAATACAGCCAATCCTCCAATGGTTAAAGCCACTTCAGGAGGTAAAACGTGATGATACATTCTGATGGTAAAAAGGGCAAAACAAAGTGCAAGAAAACCAATCCAAAGCATCATTCGGTCTTTGTTTTTCAAAGAAAAGAACAGATAGAGTGCAGGAACTGAAATTGTAAAAGCCCAAAAGAAAATTGCAAAAGGAATTTCGGTACTTACACCACCATAATAATACTCTCCCGATAGGCTGAAATTTAATTCTCTTACCACATAATAGTTTCCTGCGAGATAGAATAGAATTAGACAGAAGGCTTTGGTTAGTTTCAATCCGCTTGAATAATAAGGAACTGTTAGATTTTGCAGTTTATTTTTAGAAATGAAATAACCAATACCTGAAAGCAACAACATCACAAATGGCAATATGGCTTTGCCGATTATAAGATAATCAAATGTTAGATATGCAACGCTTGCCGTTATTCCTAAGCAGGCTAGTAGTGCCAAAGAAAGATTGAGGTATCGTAAATAAGCAATACTGGAAACGATTGCTGTTACTATGGCAATAAGCAGATAGTTAGGATTATAATTTTGTTCAAAAGTGAGTCCAATTGCAATCTGTAGCGCTAAAATCGCTCCCAAAATAAAGGCATCATCTAGACCAAAACCAAAATATTTCATTTCTCTGGACATAAATTCTTTGGCTCCAAAACCAATTATGGCAAATAGGTAAATGAAAAATAAATAGGCATCATCCATAATTGCCAGTCCAAATAACGATAGCATTCCACAAATCGAGGAATACAACATACAACCCAGAATGAAGAAACCAATTCGTATAAAGATATTCTTCTGACTTTTCAGTCTTGGTAATTGATAGGCAATCGATTGGTATTGCTCCAGACTAATGAAACCCGATTTTTTTAATCGATTGGCTTCTTCATCTATATAAACGTTGTCTAAAAGTGTTTTATCATATACTATCATCGGTAGTGTTTTTGTTGAAGTGTTTAATCAATTTTATAAATCCAATTATGGAGCCAATAAAATAAAAAGGCGTTGTGAAAATGAATACAGAGAATAAGTCTTCCAGATGGATTGAGTCTAAAAGTCTTACCATTAATATGTTCATTCCAATATATCCATATAAAACCGTGAAAATAAACAGAGAAATAGACCTTATTTGGAAACTTAAATTATAAAAATAGTAGGCTGCGATTCCCAATACTACCCCAAAAGCCAGCCAGTAATCCTGAAATAAATTGACGATGCAGGCGATGCTAACCAGATGAAGTGAAAAAGTTAGATAGACCAAATTGAAGTGTTTTTTTAAATTGATTTTCGTCGCATACAAAACCCAAAGTAATAAGGTCAATCCAAAAGCTAATCCAATATAGCTCAAGTAGGTATTGTCGATCATCTCGTTTTTAAAAATATGCTTTGGATCGACCGAAAGTCCTAAATAAGCAGCCATTCCTGTAATTCCTATAGACAAAACGCTTTTATTGTCGAAATAATAGGCACAAAAAAGACTGATGAATGTCGGCACCAAAGTAGCCAATCCGTAATGGGTTCCAAAAGTTTGGTATTGAAATTGTAAATATCCCACAAACGTACAGCTCAATATAACCGCTGTAAGTACCAAGTAATCATAAAGTGGATTAGGGAATGGTGCTTCTTCTTTTTTAAAGCCCTCGTGATTTTTAAAGCAAAAATAAAAACAAGTCAATGTCACCAAAAGCAGCAATCCAAGAATTGCGGTATGTCCGATGGTGTCTATGTTTTGGTAAATCAAAATACCAATTCCCGACGTAAACATCAACATCGAAAGGTATAACAAGAACTTCAATTCGTTATGAACCGAAAATAAATTCAATCCTCGATACGCCTGAATGGCTTCGAATTGTTCTTCTGTAATATGATTTTTGTCAAAAAGCGTTTGAGTAGCTTGTTCTTCGAAATTCGCCATGCTATTTATTTAAGATATTTCTCAAATATATAGAATTTTTAGTACTAATTAATGAGTAAGCCGGAGTAATTTTAAGCTTTTATAATGCAGAGGGGGATTATGATTTGTTTTGAGTTTTATTCAGTTTTAACTGGCTCAAACTAAAAAGCACAAAAAAACCAATTTTTCTATTTAGAAAAATTGGTTTCAACAATTGAATTAGTAAGCAATATTATTTTTGGATTTTGATATCCACTACAATTCTTGGATCGTAACCCACTCTGTGAACTGATTTTATGTAGATAGCTCCTTTTTTGCCAGCAGCATTTTTGAATAATACTACATTTGGAGTTTTATCATCTGGGAATGAATCGTCGTCGTCGTTATCTATTTTGATAGTATCAAAATCGGTACTTTTTTCTATTTTGTTGAATTGTTGAATTGTCAATAGGTCTTTTTGAGCATTTATAAATAGACTAAGTGAGGCACCTTTAATTCCATAATTAGCATTATTAGGACTCATGAAATAATTTAAACTATAATTTGCGCTATAAAAAGCAATGTCAATTTTAGGTAAAGTTGCAGCATCAATTTTATTAGTTTTAAATGATTTTCCTAATTCGGTAGAGAAATATAGACCAGCATCGTATCCTTCTGACTGGTCTAAAGAAAAAGTAACATCGATAAAAGTTTTTAATGTTCCATTATCTGTTGCGCTTGAGTCCGTTTTAGTATCGGCATCACTTGAACAACTGTTAAAAAAAAGAGAGCTCATACATACTAATAATGCAATTGTGTAGGTTAATTTCATTTGGGGTTAGTTTTAAATTTTTTGTGAAAATATAAAATATTATGCATGCATATTATTTTTTTAATGTTAAAAAAATGAGTTTCTATGTTATATTTTATTAATGTTTTAGGGCAGAATAGGTTACAAAAGAATCTATAAATTGAACTACCCTCAAAAAGTTAGACACTATTTGGGGATATTTTGTTTAATCAATTTTATTTTAAAAACAATTGTTTTACGATTTTTTCTAGTGAATATAACTAATTGATTTTTAGTTGAAAAATGTATTTGCTTCATTTTTGACTAAAAAAATAATTAAAAATTAAGGAAATATTTGATGATTTTATAGTTTTTTGTTAAGAATGTTATTCTAAAATTTATACATTCGTGATATATATGTTGTCAAAAGGCAATTACAAGTATATTTTTTTCATTCACTAATTAGGCTATTTTTTATATACGGAAAACTATATTTTGAAATGAAATAAAAAATCAATTTGTAATGACTTGAAATGTTTAAAACTATTAATTATATAAAAATGAATCGAATCAATATTTTTTTTCTAGCTATTATTTTCTTTTCCGTTGTAAGTTGTGAAAAGCAAAATCTTTGTGATGAGGGTTATAAGCCGCATGAAAATAATGGCCAAACTATATGTATTCCTAATTATGTAGGACGTAATCCAAAGGATTCTAAATTTGGAAATATGTATTATCATGAGAAATATGGAATAATTGTATTTTCAAATGGAATATGGAAGAATGAAAACAATCAAATTATTGATAACCCAGATAAATAATTTGAGTAGATTTATTGAAATTAAATGTTTTTTGACTCGTGTTTTTTTGTACTTCATAAAAATGTATCTAGAAATTTCAAAATATAAAAGAATAAAATAAATGAAAATAAGTAAAAGGCTAATAGCCGGAATAGTTGGTGCTCAACTGATATTATGCTCATGTGAAGCAGTTCGTATTAGTGAAACTGCTAATTATCAAGATTCCAAATTTGCTTTTGGCCCTGATAAAACTGCGGTACTAGTTGGTAATGACAACATATTGTTAAGTGAATTTACTAAAACATTCAATAAAAAGTATAATCAAAAGCATGATTTTGTAAAACAGTATGATAGTTTATATACTGCTAAATTGAAAGAAGAAAAGATATTTGGAGATATAAAATATGATAAATCTTTGGAATTTGTTTCAAATGATCCTTTGACATTTACTCAAGAACAGCAAAAAAAGGTAGATTCATTATTTACGAATTCTAAAGCGGATTATCTTATACGAATTTATGACCATGAAATTACAAACCGTATACAAGGAAGTCCTGGTATGCCTATGGCTATGTCAAATGGAGGTATGGGTATGTCTTCGGGAACTCAAAGCGAAAGTTGTATTATAAAATCTCATTTTCAGATATATGATATAAAGTCAAGAAAAAAAGTTTTAGATTTTGTATCCAATGGAAATGGGAGTGTGGTGTTTTTTGCCTTTGAACAAGCTTTTACAGATGCTATGAATAGTTCAATCAAAAATTCAACGATATATCTAAAAACTGGAAAATTGAAATTTTAAAATTTAAAAGAGCAAAAAAAAACCTCATTTAATGTCGATTTAAATGAGGTTTTTCTATTTTGTTAAAGTTTAAAAACTTAGCTTCATCTTCTCTTTTATCTCCTCCAAACAAAGGTTATTGATACTTCCTTCATGTGTGTGTTTAGTTTCTTTTGGAGATTGGTAGGTTCCGTTTTCCAATTGCTCAGCAACGGCTTTGTAGGCGTCTCTAAATGGCATTCCTGCTACCACCATTTCGTTTAGGGTATCAACTGTAAATAAATAATTGTATTTTGGGTCATTCAAAATATTATCTTTTACCGTGATGTCTTTGATGGAGAAAATAGCAATATCCAAACAGGCTTTCAGGTTTTGAATCGCTGGAAACAATCCTTCTTTCAATAATTGAAAATCCCTGTGGTAACCACTTGGAAGATTATTGGTAATCAAAGTGATTTCATATGGCAAAGCTTGAATTTTGTTGCATTTACCGCGAATCAATTCGAAAACATCGGGGTTTTTCTTGTGTGGCATAATGCTGGAACCGGTGGTAAGATGCGATGGCAAACCGATAAAATTAAAATTTTGGCTCATGTATAAACACACATCCATTGAGAATTTTGCCAAAGTTGCGGCAACACTGCTCATGGCAAAAGCAACCGTTTTTTCCGATTTTCCACGGCTCATTTGTGCGGCAACCGAATTGTATTTTAAAGTTTCAAAACCTAATTCTTTGGTAGTGAAAGTTCTGTTGATTGGAAATGAACTTCCGTAACCCGCAGCAGAACCTAATGGATTTTGATCGACAATTTTTAAAGCTGCATTTAGCATTGTTATATCATCAATCAAGGTTTCGGCATAGGCGGAAAACCACATCCCGAAAGAAGAAGGCATCGCAATTTGAAGGTGTGTGTAACCTGGCAACAATACATTTTTGTGTTTCTCTGCCGATTCCATCATTAAATCAAAAAGCGTTTTTACTTGCTCTTTCAATTCTTTGACTACATCTTTAAGGTATAAATTTACATCGACCAAAACCTGATCGTTACGGGAACGTGCGGTGTGGATTTTTTTTCCGGCATCACCCAATTTTACTGTCAGTAAATATTCGATTTTGGAATGTACGTCTTCAAAACTGTCTTCGATTTCGAAATTTCCGTTTGCAATGTCTTTTATAATTTCGTTTAAAGCGACAACCAAGGATTCTGTTTCGTCATTGGTCAACAACCCGATTTGTCTCAACATTTTGGCGTGCGCAATCGATCCTAAAGCATCGTATTTGGCCAAAACCAAATCAAGTTCCCTGTCATTTCCTACTGTAAAATGTTCGATTTGTTTATCGGTTGGTATTCCTTTTTCCCAAAGTTTCATAATTGGATTTTTAGATGTTTGGATTTTAGATTTTTAGATCTAAACTTTTGTTGTTATGTGTTTTTTGGCCCCGATTGCTTCGCCAGTTCGCTATCGCTCGTGTGTAGCGAAAATCCTTGTGGGCCGGGGTTCGGCACACAAGATTGCAGCGGATAGCTGGATTAGCTCCTAAAAATTATTTTAGTTCTTTAAAAAGTCTCCCAGTATTTTGATATACAATTGGATTCCTTCTTCAATTTCGTTTACAAATATAAATTCGTCTGCCGAGTGTGATCGCAGTGATTCTCCTGGCCCCAATTTCAAGGATTGACAATTCAAAACCGACTGATCCGAAAGGGTAGGCGAGCCATAGGTAGTTCTTCCCAATGCGATTCCTGCTTTCACCAAACCGTGATTTACAGGAATTGATGAAGCGTTTAAATGCATGGAACGCGGAGTAACGAGTACTTCTATTCCCTCGATTTTCACTCCCCCTTTGGGGGTTGGGGGGCATACGGTTTCTAAAATCTCTACATTGCTGTAACAGTCATTCACGCGAATATCGACTACCAAATGACATTCGGCAGGAACTACGTTGTGTTGTCTTCCTGCATTGATTTGGGTTACGGTCATTTTTACAGGCCCTAAAACCTCGGATATTTTCTCGAATTGATAGGTTTTGAACCAATCAATTACAGGCATTGCATTGTAAATAGGGTTGTCAGGGTTATTGTGAGCCGCATGACTGGCAGTTCCTTTGACAACTACATCGAGTACCAATAAACCTTTTTCGGCGACAGCCAATTGCATTAATGTAGGTTCGCCAACAATAGCGCAATCCAACTCGGGTAAATGTTTCAAAACGCTGTTAAGGCCCTTTTTGCCGCTGCTTTCTTCCTCGGCTGAAGCTACGATTACAATATTGTGGGACAGGTTTTCTTTGGCATAAAAATAAACAAAAGTCGCCATAAGGGAAACCAAACAACCTCCTGCATCATTACTGCCCAATCCATACAATTTACCGTCTTTTTCGATGGCTTTGAACGGGTCGTTGGTGTAACCTTGATTCGGTTTTACAGTATCGTGATGGGAGTTGAGCAATAATGTTGGTTTGGATTTGTCAAAATGTTGATTGAAAGCCCAGATATTATTGTTTTCCCGCTCGAATGGAATGCTATTTTGTGTAAACCAATTCTCGATTAAAAGCGCAGTTTGTTCTTCTTCACTCGAAAAGGAAGGAGTTTCAATCAGCGATTTTAATAACGCAATGGCTTCTTGTGTTAGGGTTTCTATGTTTTTCATATATTTTTCTGAAACCTAAGTCGTTTTTAAAACCGGTTAGGTTTGTTAGTGTTTTTTATAATTCAATGCTGGTATGTATAACTTCAGCATTTTGTAACATTCTATGGTGTCCAATTTTTATTTTTTGAACCCCTTTGGACAAGCTATTGAAACAGTTGTCTAACTTAGGAATCATCCCGGAATGTATCGCTTTTTCGGCTTTTAATTTGGTGTATAATTCGTGGTTGATTTGTTCGATTACAGAACTGTCATCATCAGCATCGTACAAAACTCCCGGTTTTTCGAAACAATACGTCAAGGTTACTTCAAAAACTTCGGACAATGCAATGGCCAATTCACTGGCAATGGTATCGGCGTTGGTATTCAATAATTGCCCTTTTCCGTCGTGAGTGATGGCGCAAAAAACGGGTGTTATTCCGCTCTTTAATAACGTTTCCAATAAAGGAGTATTCACTTTTTGAACGTCGCCCACAAAACCATAATCAATTGTGGGGTGGTTTCTTTTTGTAGACAAAATCAGATTCCCGTCTGCACCCGAAAATCCAACTGCATTTGTATTGTTAGCCTGCAATTGAGCAACTACATTTTTATTGATTTCACCGGCATAAATCATCACCACCACATCGAGCATCGGGGCATCGGTAATACGTCGTCCATCAATCATTTGAGGAATTAATCCGATACTTTTCGCCATTTTGGTTGCCGATTTTCCGCCACCGTGAACGAGTACTTTATAGCCTTCAATTTTGGAAAAATCAGTCAGGAACTGTTTTAATTCGGCTGGATTGTCGATGATGTTGCCACCAATTTTTATGATTGATAAAGGAGTCATATTGATTTATGATTGTTGATTAAAGATTTTAGATTTGTGTTTACTAAAATGTCTATTATCTATTCGCCTATGTTCTATTTTCTTTTCTCTAAACTTTCCAAAATCTTCTGCAAAACCAATTGAGCGGAATAGGTTCTGTTATTCGCCTGTTGAATTACAATCGAATTTTCGCTGTCAATTACTTCATCCGTTACAATTACGTTACGTCTTACGGGCAAACAGTGCATGAATTTGGCATTATTAGTCAATTTCATTTTATCGGCAGTGATGGTCCAATTCGGGTCGGAATTAGTTATTTTACCGTATTCTTTATAGTTGCTCCAGTTTTTGGCATAGATAAAATCGGCATTTTCAAAAGCTTTGTCCTGATCGTATTCGATTTTAGAATCTTTTGTAATTTCAGGGTTCAATTCATAGCCTTCCGGGTGTGTAATCACAAAATCCATTTCGGTTTGCAATTGCATCATTTCTACAAATGAATTAGGTACGGCCTGAGGCAATGCTCTGGGGTGTGGTGCCCACGAAAGAACCACTTTTGGTCTGTGTTTGGTTTTGTTTTCCTCCATTGTGATGGCATCAGCAAGGGATTGTAACGGATGTCCTGTGGCACTTTCCATATTTAGAATTGGGACCGTGGCGTATTTCAAGAAACCATTCATTACCGTTTCGGCATTGTCTTTTTCTTTGTCAACCAAACCTGCAAAAGCTCTGATGGCAATAATGTCGCAGTATTGCGAAACTACTTCTGCCGCTTCTTTGATGTGTTCCGAAGCACCTTGGTTCATAATGGTTCCATCTTCGAATTCGAGTGTCCAACCCTCACTGCCAAAGTTCATTACCATTACGTTCATGCCCAAGTTCAAAGCTGCTTTTTGTGTACTCAAACGTGTTCTCAAACTCGAATTAAAAAACAACATTACTAAGGTTTTGTGTTTTCCTAGTTTCTTATTCTTAAGTGGATTTTTTTTGATTTTTATAGCTTCTTTCACCCATTTTTGGAGTGAATCTATTTCTTTTATTGAGGTGTAGTTCATGTTTTTTTTGTTTAGTATAGATACTTATTATTAGACGCGGATGAAACGGATTCGCTAAAGCGAAGACACGGATAAGGCGCGGATTTTTTTATTTTGTTACTTTTGATTTAGACGCTGATTAAACTGATTCGCCATAGCAAAAACGGTGATAAAAACTGTTTTTTTTTTGTTACTTATTATTTTGATATCGATTAAACGGATTCGCTAAAGCGATAATTCGGATAAAAGCAGATTTATATTTTTACTTATGATTGATGCTGATCAAGACTTTTTTTCTTTTCTTATTTTTCGATTATTTTCATATATTTTCCTTTTGAATTCAGGTTTCTTTCCAAAGTTTAAAAGCAATCCTACTTCACAATCTGTTGCTCTAAAATAGTTTAAAATTTGATTTTCAAAATCTTTTACAATACCATCAGCAGCTTTTAATTCTAGGATGACAGCATTTTCGACGATCAAGTCAGCAAAGTATTCACCAACTTCGGTTCCTTTATAGTAAACGTTAATTTTCTTTTGAGCTTCAACTTTATAACCTTTATTTTTTAATTCTAAATACAGGGAATTTTGATACACTTTTTCTAAAAAAACCATCCCCCAATTCATTATAGACTTCATAAAAAGTTTTAATGATAACATCTGTTAATTCTTGGTGCAATAAACCCATATTTAAAATCAGTTTTATCTGTTTTCTCTTTTTTTTGCAATCTAAAGAAACTCAATATTAAAAAAAATCAGCTTTTATTAGCGTTTTTGCTTTAGCAAATCCGTATCATCAGCGTATCATACTACACAATCTTTGTAAAAGCAATTTTGTTATCCAAAGCCTTCAACATAAAATTATCTTCGAGTCCGTTTACAATCCAAGTTTCGATATTTGCAGCTTTGGCAATGGCTGCTGAATCAATTTTGGATTGCATCCCACCTGTTCCGTGAGACGATTTTTTATCGCCAATTTCCTTTTGCAAAAGCGATAAATCGGTTACTAGTTCGATAGTTTCTGGTACTTCATCGTGAATTGACGATTTGGTGTAAATACCGTTAGTGTTCGTTGCAATTATCAGGATATCAACATTTAATAAAACAGCAGCCAATGCCGCTAGTTTATCGTTATCACCAAATTTAATCTCATCTGTAGCCACAGTGTCATTTTCATTGATGATCGGGATATAATTGTTTTTGACTAATACATTGATGGTATTTACAATATTGACTTTAGATTGTTCTTTTTCAAAATCAGAATATGACAACAAACATTGTGAAGTCAGCAATCCTAAATCGCTGAAGTTTTCATGGTAAATCCGCATCAAATGAGGCTGACCTATCGATGCCAAAGCTTGTTTTACAAAAACATCCTCATCCTGATTTTCCAGTTTTACGAATTGCTTGGCTGCAGCAATTGCTCCTGAGCTAACAATGATAAACTCATATTCATCTTGTAAAGCAGCTATCTGTATTCCTATATCCTCAATCTTCCCTCTCGAAATATGATTGGTTTCCTTGGTTAAGGTGTTGCTGCCTAACTTTAGTAATATTCTTTTTTTAGTCATTTTTTTTAAAGTCTCTAAGGTTCTAAGTTACTAAGATCCTAAGTTTTTTCTTGAATCTGAAATCAACAATCTGCAATCTAAATTCTTATCTTATCTGTCCATCACCGTACACATACCATTTATTGGTTACCAAATGCTGTAGTCCTATTGGACCGCGTTGGTGTAGTTTGTCAGTGCTGATGGCTAATTCTCCGCCAAGACCAAATTGACCACCGTCGGTGAATCGGGTAGAAGCGTTTTGATACACGGCTGCTGTATCCACATTTTCCATGAATTCTTGTGCCAAAGCATCATTTTGAGTGATGATCGAAGCCGAATGTCCTCCACAATATTTGTTTATTTTTTCAATTGCTTCTTCATCAGAATTTACGACTCCGATAACAATTTTATAATTCAAAAATTCTTCGTACCAAATTTCCTCGTTTTCAATTGTAGGCACCTGAGTAGCATTTGCGAAAGCGGTATCACCTAAAATTTCTACATTGTATTTTTTTAATTCTGCTACTAATTCTGTTGCGAAAACTTCCCAATTAGGTAATTTAGTATCAATCAAAACCTTGTCTAAAGCATTACAAACACCGATATTGGTTGTTTTTCCGTTGATGATAATGTCAAGTGCTTTTTTTAAATCGGCTTCTTGATTTACATAAACAAAGTTATTTCCTCGCCCGCTTACAATTACTGGACAAGTAGCGTGTTTTTTAGTGAATTCAATTAATTGTTCTCCACCACGAGGTACAATTAAATCTACTTTTTGCGTTGGTTTTTCTAAAAATGCTTGAGTTTCGAGGCGATTGTAATTCAGGTATTCTACCCAATTCGTATCAATTTCATTTTCCTCTAAGGCTTGGTGCCAAAGCGAAACAATTTTTAAATTGGATAACAAAGATTCTTTTCCGCCTTTCAATAAGATTTTATTTCCGGATTTGAATGCAATTCCTCCCGCTTCAACTGTTACATCAGGTCGGGATTCGTAAATGATCATAATTGTACCGAAAGCAGCTGTTTTATTGGTTACTTTCATTCCGTTTTCGTGAGTGAAATCAAAGCGAACTTGTCCAACAGGATCTTCTTGGCTAGCCAATTGCTGCATAGACAAAATCATTCCGTCAATTTTGGCATCATCAACTAATAAACGTTTTTCCATAGCTAAATCCTCTCCAGAATAATTGCTCATATCCTGTTGATTAATCGCTTTAATGCTGTCTCTTTCTTGTTCTAAAAGTACAGCCATTCGATTCAGAACTGCGTTTCTTTTTTCTATGGATAATAAATGATTCATTGGTTTTTAGGTTAAAAGAGCAAAAAATAAAATTTAAAACATATAAGTCAGATAAGTTTATTTTAAGCTAGTTGGTTGTTAAAAAAAGGGAACCATATAAGTTATATAAGTTTTTGTAATTTACTCTTTTTTTGTTCAGTTTAAATGAACTTATATGACTTATATGGTTAATAAATTTATGCTTTTAATTCAGCCAAGCTTTCTTTCAATGCAACTATAAATATATCGATAGCTTCCTTTTTGACTGTCAAAGGAGGAAGGATTCTCAATAGATTTTTATTGTTGGCACTTCCTGTGAAAATCAGTTTTTCGACAATCAGTTTTTTGCGTAATGGGCCTACTTCAAAATCAAATTCTACTCCCAACATCAATCCTTTTCCTTTCACCTTAACCACTTCAGGAACTTGTTTGATGGCTTCAAGGAAATAACCGTAAACGTCATTTACGTTGTCTATCAGTTTTTGATTTTCAATTACGTCCAAAACGGCAATTCCAGCCGCACAGGCAAGGTGACTTCCTCCAAAAGTAGTTCCCAATAATCCGTGACTAGCGGTAAATTTTGGCGAAATTAAAATACCTCCAAGCGGGAAACCGTTCCCCATTCCTTTTGCAAGCGTAATAATGTCCGGTTTAATATTGTGGTGTTGAAAAGCGAAAAACTTCCCGCTTCTTCCATAACCTGATTGTACTTCGTCCAAAATCAAAACTGCTTCATATTGATTGCAAAGTTTTTCTAATCCTTGGAAAAATTTGGTTGTTCCTTCATCCAATCCGCCTACTCCTTGAATTCCTTCAATAATCACTGAACAAACATCTCCTTTTTTCAATTCGGTTTCCACCAAATCAAGGTTGTTCAAAGGCAAAAAAGTAACCACTTGTTGCGCATTAATCGGAGCGACAATTTTTTTGTTGTCAGTCACAGCAACGGCAGCCGAAGTTCTTCCGTGAAAAGAGTTGTCAAAAGCAATCACTCTTGATTTTCCGTTGTGGAAAGAAGCGAGTTTCAGTGCATTTTCATTGGCTTCAGCTCCAGAACTGCACAAGAATAAGCTGTATTCTTCACATCCTGAAAGTTTGCCTAATTTCTCTGCCAATTCCACTTGCAATGGATTTTGGATGGCATTCGAATAAAACCCTAGATTATCCAATTGATTTTTCAATTTGGCTACATAATCCGGTTGTGTGTGTCCAATGGAGATTACTCCGTGGCCACTGTATAAGTCTAAATATTCCACACCATTTTCATCTGTTATTGTGCAGTCTAGTGCTTTTACAGGAGTGATGTTATATAATGGGTAAACGTCAAATAAGTTCATTTTTATTGTTTTTTAGTTTGAAGTTTCAGGTTTAAAGTTTCAAGTTCTGTGAGTAACCTGAAACTTTAAACTTGAAACAAATTTTTTCTAGAATCCGCTTGGTTTCAAATGCAATCCCGTGGTTTCTTCCAATCCAAACATCAAATTCATATTTTGGATGGCTTGTCCTGAGGCGCCTTTGACTAAATTATCGATTACCGAAGTAATCAAAATCCGGTTTCCTTTTTTCATTAAACTAATAATGCATTTATTTGTCTGAACCACTTGTTTCATATTGATGCCAGTTGTGGTAACGGTTACAAAAGGTTGGTTTTTATAGAACGCTTCGTATTTTGCTACAAGATCCTCCAGGCTTTCGGTACAATTGGTGTATAATGTTGCAAAAATTCCTCTTGGAAAATCCCCTCTATTTGGAATGAAAAGCAATTCATTTTTGTAATCATTTTGCAATTGGTGTAAACTTTCTGAAATTTCCCCCAAATGTTGGTGTTCAAAGGCTTTGTAATGCGACATATTGTTGTTTCTCCAACTAAAATGCGACGTTTCTGCAAGTCCAACTCCGGCTCCGGTGCTTCCGGTTGTGGCGTTGATATGCACATCGCTGTTCAATAATTTGGCTTCCGCCAATGGCAATAAAGCCAATTGAATTGCAGTGGCAAAACAACCAGGATTGGCAATGAACTGAGCGTTTTTAATCGTCGCTTTGTTCAATTCCGGTAAACCATAAACGAACTTTTTGCCATCAAAAACTTCGTCTTTGTGCAATCTGAAATCATTTCCTAAATCAATGATTTTGGTATGGCTTGCAAATTGGTTTTCTGCTAAAAATGATTTCGATTTTCCGTGTCCTAAACATAAGAAAACCACATTCACATTTGGATTTACGGTATCGGTAAAATTCATTTCGATGTCGCCCAACAAATCGTGATGCGCCACTGAAAGCGGTTTGCCGGCATTAGTTGTACTGTATACAAAGTCTAATTTTGAATTAGGATGAAACATCAATATTCTGATGAGTTCTCCCGCAGTATAACCTGAACCTCCAATTATTCCAACATTAATCATAATTTTAATTTTTAAAACTAAATGTGTTTTGTTCCTTCCTGCAAGGTTTTTTCCAAACCTTGTAGGTATTAAAGTATTCTCAATCATACCTACAAGGTCCGAAAAAGACCTTGCAGGAGATAAATCTAAAAATCCCAATCTCCCTCTTTAGCCCCGACAGAAGGGAAAATCCTTGTGAGCTGGGGTTCAGCTCACAAGATTGGAATGATGGCGGGAACAATCTTTCTGAAAAAGCAAAATGTTTCTGCTCCTCAAAAAAAGACTATTCGTAAGTTTCGTTGTTTACAGACGAAAATATATTTTGGGCATTCCCTAAAATTTTGATAAATCCTTTCGCATCGTCAGATGTCCAAGCATTGTTCATTTCTCCATATTGGCCAAAACCAGTATTCATCAAATCATTTTTGGACTCAATTCCGTCCAATGAAAAGTGATATGGTTTCAAAGAAACAGTCACAGTTCCGTTTACCGTTTTTTGAGTGTCTTCTAGAAATGTTTCTATGTTACGCATTACAGGATCTAGGAATTGACCTTCGTGGAATAACATTCCGTACCAGTTTCCTAGCTGTTCTTTCCAGTATTGCTGCCATTTTCCAAGAGTGTGTTTCTCCAATAAATGGTGCGCTTTGATAATGATTAAAGGAGCAGCTGCTTCAAAACCAACTCTTCCTTTGATTCCGATAATAGTGTCACCCACGTGGATGTCTCTACCAATAGCGTAAGCACTTGCCAATTTTTCTAAAACTACAATATTGTTCGAAGGTTTGTCGGCTACACCATTTACGGCAACCAATTCTCCCTTTTTGAATTCTAATGTTACTTTCTCTTCACCTTCTTTTGTCAATTGTGATGGATACGCATCGCTTGGTAATGGTTTATCAGAAGTCAATGTTTCTTTTCCGCCGACACTTGTTCCCCAAAGTCCTTTGTTGATAGAATATTGCGCTTTTTCCCAAGAATATTCAACTCCATTAGCTTGTAAATAAGCCACTTCTTCTTGTCTAGAAAGTTTCAAGTCTCTGATAGGAGTGATGATTTCGATTTCTGGAGCGATGGTTTGGAAAATTAAATCAAAACGGATTTGGTCATTTCCAGCACCTGTACTTCCGTGAGCAATTGCTTCAGCACCAACAGATTTGGCATATTTTATAGCTTCAATCGCTTGAAAAACACGCTCAGCACTTACAGATAAAGGGTAAGTGTTGTTTTTTAACACATTACCATAAATCAAATATTTGATTGCTTTGTCGTAATATTTATCTAGAATGGTAAGATTAGCGTGTTTGGCACTTCCCAGTTCATAAGCTCTTTCTTCGATTGCTTTTAGTTCGGCATCATCAAAACCACCAGTGTTGATTAGTACTGTATGAACTTCATACCCTTTTTCATTTTTCAAATATTTAAGACAATATGATGTGTCTAATCCTCCGCTGTATGCTAATACTACTTTTTTACTTCCCATTTTTTATTGTTTTGTGGAGGTCGTGAATCTCCGATTTTATAATTTTATTGGCTATTAGCTTTTGGCTATTAGCTGCGAGTTTTTTGTATGTTATAATTTTTTAAATTTTCTCTAAAATAATTTTGTCAAGAAAAGCGCTTTTTTAATGGCTGTTAATCTATTAAGGACCCTCACATTAAAAGGATGTTTTGGCGGGTCTTTCGGTTTCTCTTTCGGATCAAAAAGCATTCCGGTACACAAACACATTTTATAATCTTTACTTTTTAAGATTTCGAAGTTGGTACAGGTTTGGCACCCTTTCCAAAAACTGGGATCGTTTGTCAGTTCCGAAAAAGGAACCGGTTTGTATCCCAAATCCGAATTGATTTTCATTACCGCTAAACCGGTTGTGATTCCAAATACTTTGGCTTCTGGATATTTTTGTAATGAATAGTCAAATACAAACGATTTTATTTTTTTGGCCAGTCCCAAGTTTCTATAATCCGGATGTACGATTAAACCGGAGTGTGCCACAAACTGACCGTGTTGCCAACTTTCGATATAGCAAAAACCAGCAAAAATTCCGTTGTTAAGTGCAATCACAGCATCTCCCTTCTCCATCTTTTTTTGGATGTATTCCGGTGTTCTTTTGGCAATTCCAGTACCTCTCAACAGGGCAGATGATTCTATCGTATCGCATATTTCCTGCGCGTACTTATAATGTTCTTCCTGAGTTACTACAATAGAAATATTCATTTCAAGAGTTATATTTTAGGTTAAATAATGTACTGTAATGAAGTTTGAAATGTTCTGGTTTTGCACTATCAAATATAGAATAAATGAAGCAAAGAACAATCCAAATAATTGAATTACAGATAGATAAAATTTGTTTGGTAATTTTTTTAGGATGTATTAATCCAAATAAAAATGGAAGTAATTTCAAAACGATAAAAATAAGAAATGAATAATATAATACGATTACACTATGGAGGCTATAGTTATAGCATCCGTACTTCGGGAGAAGTCGTAGGTGTAATTATCCGAGAGATAATTGTTTTATATGTTTCTTTATTTTTCATTGGTGCAAAAGTACACTTATTTTTCAAACCAAATGCTAAATTTTTTGTAAAAGTCAAATTTTTAACAAATCATACTATTTTTGTAATAAAAAAGAAAATTTTAATTAAAATGACTGTTTTTTAGCGTTATTTTTTTTTTTTTAAGAGGGAGGTAGTTTGGATTCAAAATTAGTTTTCAAAATCTTTTACTTCGTCAGTTCGCAAAAGCTCGTGTGGGCGTGTCCCCGTTGAGCAAAGGGGCTTTCTTATAGTATCGCTTATACAGCCCCTTCGCTCAACGGGGTCGAGCTATTCGCGCTACTTCGGTAGCTAGCTTCAAATGAAATTTACTGAACTCCTATGAAAATAAATGTATAGTGAGGTAATCCCTCACGCGAGACAACTTTAAGGAAAACAAGAGTTTTTGTTTTTATAAGATCAAAATGATATGAAAGTAAATGCTCTTTTAAAAATTGTTAGGGATATTAGGTATATTTGAAAAAGTGAATATTTCGAAACAAATTTTGGTTAATATTAAAATTTGTAAATAAACATAAACTCCCAATTCACAATGGAAAAAAAACAAGCAAAAAAGAAACTACTCATCCGGAAAGTGCTCAAAATTATTATGATTGTGGCTTTGGTCAGTGTGATACCATATTATTATTCTAGAAATAAGTCGGTGGGGAAGGAACTAACAGCATTGGTTACCAATTATAATAATGCTTGCCCGATGATGATTAGTAATGATATTCGAATGGAGAGTGTAAATACATTGCCAGATAATACTATTCAGTATGACTTTGTATTGGTGCGTGTTCAAAAAGAAAACATTGATGTCGAAGCTTTAAAAAAGTCTGTGGAAAAAGAAATATTGGTAAGTTCCAAAACGAATCCGAGTCTTGAAGCTTTCAGAGATAATGGTTCTACGGTTATTTATCATTATATGGATATCAACGGAAAAAACCTGTTTATAGTTACTTTGACACCGGAAATGTATTGATAGAAGATTGATTAGCCATCAAATAAGATTTTTTTTTAAGTAAGAAATTGCTAAACACAAAAACCACCTCGTTTAAAAGCTTTTAAACGAGGTGGTTTTTTCATGTAATTAATCCGTCAAACATGATAAATATCAATATTTACGAGGTTTTATACTTCTAAATTTGTTGTCTCATTGACAAGTATAAGTTTGTCTAAATTTTTCGGATAGACTTAGGTTGTTGCAATTTAGGGAAACTATCATGATTAAAAGAGGACTACTTTATCTACTTTTTATAAGCGTATTATCTGCTTGTAGCCACACTGAAAATACCAATTTATCTCCACTACAAAAACTGGAAGAAGGAAACAAACGATTTGCTTCGGGAAAACCAGTACATCCTGATGAAACCCTCGAAAGATTACGGGAACTTAAAAAAGGACAACACCCATTTGCTATTGTTGTAAGCTGTTCTGATTCCAGAGTTCCGGCAGAACTTGTTTTTGACCAAGGCCTCGGGGATATATTCTCGATTAGAACTGCTGGGAATGTTATTGGAGATTATGAATTGGGTAGTTTGGAATATGCTGTCGAACATTTGGACTGTAAATTGATTGTTGTTATGGGACACAAAGACTGTGGCGCCATCAAAGCATTTATCAATTCAAATGGGCATTATAAGCATGCGGATCACATTAAAAACATCATTAATTACATAGAAAGCGAGAACGAAGAAAAAAATCTAACCAGTACCAGTAAATTATCTGTTGATAAAGCTATTGATGCCAATATTGCTCATGGTATTAATTTCTTAAAATCAGCAGAACCAATTTTAAAAGAACGTTTTGTTCAAAATAAAATTACGATTATCGGTGCGTTGTATGATATAGAATCCGGTAAAGTAACTTTTAAAAAATAAAATATCTTATAATGAAAAAGTACTTTATTTATTGGATACTTATACTATTGCCTATTTTTTCTGTTGCTCAAAAACAAATTCAAGAAGGAAATGCGGTGATAGCACCTTTAATTCCAACTTCAAAGTTGTCCTTATTGAAAGATGTGGATGTTATCTTTAATACCCGAATGGCTTTCGATAATTATTTTGTTGATAATGAACACGTAAATTCTCTGTTTTCGGTGAATCAATTCCGATTTGAAGTGAAAGGAAAAATTCATGACAAAGTTTCTTTTCGATTCCGAAATAGATACACCAAAATAGCCGATCCAAGTACTGTCGACAACATCAGTCGTTCGGTGGATATGGCTTATGTCGCTATTGATATTGCTGCGCAAACTAAACTGACGGTAGGAAAAATGATTGGGGATTGGGGAGGTTACGAACTCTTGACGAATCCAATCGAAATTTTATCCTATAACACTATTAATGATAAAGCGGACAATTTTATGGTGGGAGCAGCTCTTTCGTATGCATTAAACGATCACAAAAATAAATTCAATCTACAGCTGTTGAATTCCAGAACTAAAACCTTTCAAGAGCAGTTTGGTACTACGGTGCCTCCTGGAATTACCACTACCAAAACACCTTTGGCTGCAGTAGGAAATTGGAAAGGCAGTTTTTTTGACGGTAAAATAGAAACTACCTATAGCTACAGTTATTTTATTGATGCCGAAAATACAAACAGGAATTTTATTTCTCTGGGGAATAAATACAAAAGCAATAAATTGGTACTGTATTATGATTTTCAATATAGCAAAGAGGATTTGGATCAAAAAGGAGTGATTTCAAATATCATCAAGAGCAAGTATGTTTACGCTGCACAAAATGTTTCTTATGTAGAAAATTGGATTAGGGCAGAATACCAGATTCGTCCAAAAGTTAATTTGTTGCTTACGCTCATGAATGATAATTCTTATTGGAATGGCAATCCAAATTCCAATAAAGACAGCCATTTGTTGAGTTCTTATGGTATTATCCCAACGGTTGAATATTCTCCTTTTACTGATTTTAATATGAAGTTTTACGTAGGTTATGTTGCTAAAAAATACAATTATTCTGCTTATGCCGAAAATAATTTTAATGCAATCGATGGGACAACTGGACAATTTAGTTTTGGTATAATTGCACCGTTGTTGGTATTATAAAATTGTGCTAGCTAACCACAAAGGGCACAAAGAATTTCGCAGAGTTTTTCGATTAATTTTAAGGTATAAAAAAAGCAACTCGATGTGGAGTTGCTTTTTTAGTAATACTTAAAGGTGTTATTTTCTAAACTGATTGCTATTAATAACGGTATTGATTTTTTCTTTTAAATTTTCGCTAGTGTCATAGACCATTTGCTCGCTAGAAGGGAAAGGTACTGCTTTATTGTAGAAATTTGAATTGTAGTTGTCATCTGCAGCACGCGGATCACCTTTGTAAGAGGCAAAAATGTTTTCAAAAACAAACTCACTTGTTACTGGAAAAGAACCTAACGATTGTTTGGTTTTATTGTCAACGTAATCCACTTTGGCAGTAATTTGACATGATTTAAACTGTCTAACTTCGTTGATTTTTACCATAGCATTAATTAGGTTGTCCACCATTATTGGCTTTCCTTGTCTGTCCAAGACGATTTTTCCATTGGAGTCAACTTGTTTTCTTTGTCCGTCAACTACTTGACGTTCTTTTGTGAATTCTCTTTCTTTTATTTGTTCTGGAGAAATTAAAATTGATCTGAAGTTGATAAGCATTCCATAATCATAATAAGTGTCTTTTTGTTTGACACTATGATAAACGGTCCATTTGTCATTCAATTTATAGCTTTTGAAATCCAATAAGTCATTTTGAAGTTGCTCAGGAATAATCATATTGGTTTCGTTTTTGGTATATACGATTACATAATCAGTTCCTTTCAACTGAGCTTCATCTAGCATGTTGGCAATATCCTTGTAGTTATGGTTTATTTTGTCCAAATAAATTAAATCATCATAAACTCTGCGGTAATTCATTTTGTTTTTAGTCAGCATCAAAGCTTTTGCATTGGTATACAAATAATTGGATAAAGCATTTTTGCTGCTGATGATTTGGTCATTATAATCATCAAAAGGAAAAATAGCGTTTCTTTCTTCTTTGATTAATTTTAGAGGAAGCAATGGTTTTATTTTCTCTTGGCGGTCATGTAATGCCAAATAAGTATTGTAAATTTTTTCCAAATTACTTGGGTTGTTTTCTTTTTTCAAAAAAGAAAGGGTATTCAAATCTCGTTCTTTGACTTTGGCGAAAGCCTCTTCAAGTAAATAGATATAGTCTTGTTTTCCTTTTTTGTCTTTATTGGAACGTAAATTGGAAAGTGCTATGTCAATAGCGGCGTCATAATTTCCGGAAGTCAAATTGTTTTGGGTTTGTTTTACACCACAAGAAGTAAGTAGTGTAAAAAAAGCAATTAAAAGAGTAATTTTTTTCATTTTATGGGGATAATGAATTATATCAATAGTAGGTTAAAAATATTTTGCAAATCTACTATTCCTTTAGTAGATTTTGCTAAAAATATTTCAAAAAAAAACCGACAAGTATAAATTGTCGGTTGTGTATAAAAAGAATTTGGTTATTGTCTTACAAAGGGAGGAAGTAGCTTACTGGAGCATTCCCCAAAACCAATACGAACCTGTCCGTTTTGACTATATCCTTTAATAATTACGGTATCGCCATCATTTATGAATTTACGCTCGGTACCATCATTTAATTTAATTGGGTTTTTACCGCCCCAAGTCAGTTCGAGCATAGAACCATAACTGTCTGGTGTAGGACCGGAAATAGTTCCGGAACCCATCATGTCACCGGAGTTAACACGGCATCCGTTTGAAGTATGATGTGCCAATTGCTGGCTCATAGTCCAATACATATATTTGAAATTGGTTCTGGAAACAACTGTTGGCTCAGCATTTTCTGGAGCAATGGCTACTTCAAGATTGATATCGAATGAATGTTTTCCTTTTTGTTGCAAATAAGGAAAAGGAGTTGGCTCTTGTTTAGGACCTTTTGTTCTAAAAGGTTCTAGAGCATCTAAAGTAACTATCCAAGGAGAAATTGATGAACCAAAGTTTTTGGCTAAGAATGGTCCAAGCGGTACATATTCCCATTTTTGAATATCGCGTGCACTCCAGTCATTTAATAAAACCATTCCGAAAATATAATCTTCGGTTTCACCAATAGGAATGTTCTCTCCCATAATATTGACATCGGTCGTGATAAAAGCAGTTTCCAATTCGAAATCAACTAAGCGAGAAGCACCAAAAACTGGCATAGTTTCACCATTTGGTAAAGTTTGCCCCATAGGTCTGTGTACTGGAATCCCCGATGGAATAATAGTCGAACTTCTTCCGTGGTATCCTACTGGTATATGTAACCAGTTTGGTAATAAAGCATTTTCCGGGTCACGAAACATTTTCCCAACATTGGTAGCGTGTTCTTTGCTGGAATAAAAATCAGTGTAATCACCAATTAATACAGGAAGTTGCATCTCAACATCCTCCATTCTAAAAATCACTATGTCTCTATGTTCGGTATTGTCTCTTAATTCGGGATTTGTTGCGTCAAAAATTTCGGCAATTCTATTTCGTACCAATCTCCATGTTTTTTGACCATCCGATATAAAATCGTTCAAGGTATCTTGCATGAACATATCGTCTGTCAATTCGATTCCTTCAAAGTAATTTAATTGTTGTAAAGCACCCAAATCGATTGCAAAATCACCAATTCTAGAACCTACTGTAACGATGTTTTCTTTGGTAAGAAAAACTCCAAATGGAATGTTTTGGATAGGGAAGTCGCTGTCTGGCAGTACTTCTAACCATGATTTTCTACTAGTGTCGTTGGCTGTTATTGGCATGATAATGTTAATTGTTTGTTGAAAATTACTTGTCAAATATATTATAATCTAAGGGTTAAACAAACGTTTTTTTGTATTTTTGCGTCAAATTAACGAAAATCAAAGAAATGCAACGCGACGAACAAATTTTTGACCTCATTCTTGAAGAACAAGACAGACAAATTCACGGACTAGAACTTATTGCTTCTGAAAACTTTGTAAGTGACGAAGTAATGGAAGCTGCTGGATCTGTTTTAACTAATAAATATGCTGAAGGATATCCTGGCAAAAGATATTACGGAGGCTGCGAAGTAGTTGATGTAGTAGAACAAATTGCTATCGACAGAGCTAAAGAATTATTTGGTGCTGAGTATGCAAACGTACAACCTCACTCAGGTTCACAAGCTAATACAGCAGTATTTTTTGCTTGCTTGAAACCAGGTGACAAAATTTTAGGTTTCGATTTATCTCACGGAGGACACTTAACTCACGGTTCACCAGTAAACTTTTCTGGACGTTTGTACAATCCTGTTTTCTATGGTGTAGATAAAGAAACTGGTCGTTTGGATTATGATAAAATTCAAGAAATAGCTACTAAAGAACAACCAAAATTAATTATTGCAGGTGCTTCGGCTTACTCTCGTGATATGGATTTTGAGCGTTTTAGAGTAATTGCTGATAGTGTTGGTGCTATTTTAATGGCTGATATTTCTCATCCTGCTGGGCTTATCGCCAAAGGTTTGATGAATGACCCAATTCCTCACTGTCATATTGTTACAACAACAACTCACAAAACATTGCGTGGACCACGTGGAGGTTTGATCATGATGGGTAAAGATTTTGAAAATCCTTGGGGATTAACTACACCAAAAGGAGAAATCAGAATGATGTCATCATTATTGGATCTTGCCGTTTTTCCTGGAAATCAAGGTGGACCATTAATGCACATTATTGCTGCCAAAGCAGTAGCTTTTGGAGAAGCATTAAAAGATGAGTTCTTTACCTATGCTATGCAATTGCAAAAAAATGCAAATGCAATGGCTGATGCTTTTGTAAAAAGAGGATACAATATCATTTCTGGAGGAACAGACAATCATATGATGTTGATTGACCTTAGAAACAAAGGAATTTCTGGAAAAGAGGCTGAAAATGCTTTGGTAAAAGCAGAAATCACCGTAAATAAAAACATGGTTCCATTTGATGATAAATCTCCATTTGTAACTTCAGGTATCCGTGTGGGAACTGCAGCAATCACGACTCGTGGTCTTGTTGAAGAAGATATGGAAACTATCGTTGATTTGATCGACAGAGTTTTGGTAGATCACACCAACGAAGATGTTATTGAAGAAGTAGCCAATGAAGTAAACGAAATGATGAGCGAAAGAGCAATCTTTGTGTTCTAAATTTTTGTTTAATAGTTTAAAGAGTTTAAAGTTTAAGGTTTTGTATTGTGCAAAAGTTCGAACTTTAAACTCTTTTCTTTTTTAGAAAACCTTAAACTTTAAACAAATTTTTAAACCCTAAACTAATTTTAAAATGTCAGTACTAAGATTAAAACTGCCAACCGATCCTAGATGGGTTAATATCGTTGAAAAAAACATAGAAGAGATTCTTACCGATCATGCTTGGTGCGAACAAAAAGCAGCAACAAATGCGATTACAATTATTACCAATAATTCAGAACATCAGGATTTGGTAAAGGATTTATTGGCTTTGGCCAAAGAGGAAATCGATCATTTTGAGCAAGTGCATAATATTATTATCAAACGCGGACTGAAATTGGGTCGCGAGCGCAAAGACGATTATGTAAATGAATTGTATTTGTATATGAAAAAAAGCGGTGACGGAAGCAGAGTTTCGGGTTTGGTGGAGCGCTTGTTGTTTTCGGCCATGATTGAAGCAAGAAGTTGTGAGCGTTTCAAAGTACTTTCGGAAAATATTAAGGATGAAGAACTGGCTATTTTCTATAGAGATTTGATGGAAAGCGAGGCAGGTCATTATACTACCTTTATCACGTATGCTCGAAAATATGGCGTTGGAATTGACGTTGAAAAACGCTGGAGGGAATGGCTGGAATTTGAAGAATCGATTATTGCCAACTACGGAAAAGGCGAGACAATTCATGGGTAGATTTTTTTTATATTGTATTATAAGTTAGTCTTTTATGCGTAATCATATTTGTATTTAATTTGCTTTTGGTTGGTTATTTGTGATGAATTTTTTATATTTATCGAAAACCAAATAAGTATTGCTATGAGATTCTACATAAATTATGATGTAAATATTGCTTGTAGAGTTATTTTGCAAGAGCAATTAGAGTTGTTAAATATTAAATACAAACTTTTGCCTTTGGGCGGTTTTGAAATAAGCAATACCGTTTCTAAAGAAAATTTTAAAACACTGAAAGAGAATCTTGGCAAGTATGCAATTAACATAGTTGACAATCAAAAAAAACATCTTTTTCAGCAAATTAAAGAAACGATTGTAGAAATTGTATTTGATAAAGACAAATATCCTAATACCAATATTTCCTATTATCTTTCTGAAAAGTTCAATTTAAGTTATGGCCACTTGGCTAGTATCTTTTCAGAATATACCTATACCACTATTGAGAATTTTATTATTATTCAAAAAATTGAAAAAGTCAAAAAATTAATTATTGAAGAAAAATTAAACATGACTGAAATTTCATATGAATTGAATTATAGCAGTGTAGCACACTTATCCAGTCAGTTTAAAAAAGTAACTGGCTTGACTCCCAGCGTGTTTAAAAGAATTATTGAAAAGAGAAAGCAATTAATCGATAATTAAATTTAAAATTCAATCAAGAGATATATGACTAATGATTTAACCCCCTTACAGATCTTTTTGGCTGATGATGATGAAGATGATCGCATCTTTTTTAGAGAAGCCATTGAGGATCTAAAAATGAAAAACAAGCTTACATTATTCAATGATGGAAAGGACTTGATGGATTATTTATTAGACCCCGATGCTAGTTTGCCCGATATTTTATTTCTCGATTTAAATATGCCTTATAAAAATGGATTGGATTGCCTCAAAGAAATTAGGGCAGATGATCGGTTTAAGGATGTTTCTATCGCCATATATTCCACCTCTTCATCTGAGGAGGATATTGAAAATACTTTTATCGAAGGAGCAAATATTTATATAAAAAAGCCCAATGATTTTTCTGAATTGAAAAAAGTAATCAAAGGTGTTTTCCATATGAATTGGCAATTTCATGTTTCTGGTTTAAATAAGGAAACATTTTTCTTTAGCATATAATAAAGTGCAAATGAAATTTTTTGGATTATATAAAAATACCCAAGTATTTAAAATTGCTTTGATTGTGGCAATAGTCGTGATAGGCTATATTGCCAGCGTATTTTATACTCAAATGCAAAAACTGGATACTTCGGTTGAATTAATCGCAAGTTCAAATAAAACCCAATATGAGTTAGAAAAGCTCCTGTCTATTATGGGAAGTTATGAGATGAGTTTGCGTAATTATATTATTACCCAGGATGAAGTTTATTTGGAAGACCGCTTTTTAAACAGAGGAGAAATCGAAGTATGCATTAAGAATTTAAAAAAGATTGCAGGAAATGATTCTGCTAAGATTAAAGATATTGACAGTCTGAAAAAACTGATAGATTATAGATTTAAGCTTTTTAGGGATTTATTGTTAATTCAAAAAAGCCCGAGAAAAAACACTTCTGAATTGTATATAAAACTGTTAGAAAGCAGTTCTTGCACAGAGAGCATGCACGCTTTTGTTTATAAAAGAATCAATGCGGAAATAAGCAAGATAAAACGCTATAATACAAATCATCAATTTGAGTTAAATGATTCCATAATAAGCGCTTTTCTACTTGTCATGCTTTCATTAGCAATATTGTTATTATCATTTAATAAAATGAATGTTGACATTAATGAACTCAAAAAGGCCAATGATGAATTGAAATTTACAAACCTTTCCTTTAAAAATGCTGAACAAATTGCAGGATTTGGTCACTGGAAATTTAATTTAGACAAGAACACCTATACATTTTCGGATAATTATTATCGATTGATGGGAGTAGAACCACGTTCTTTTGAACCCAATTTAGAAAATGCCAGCAAATTTTTGCATCCAGATGATTATGATAGTGTGATGGAAGTTCATAAACAATCCTTAATCGATCATCAACCCACTTCAATAATGTTGCGATATTTGCTGCAGGATGGAACTATAAAATACATTATGTCCGTTGGTAGTTTTACCAGAAATAGTAATGGTGATCTGATTAAAATAGGTGTCAATTATGATATTACTGCGCAGTATAAAAAAACACTAGAAATAGAAGAGAGTAATAAACAATTGAAGACGATTAATGCCGAACTGGAATCGTTTAATAATATTGTAAGTCATGATCTTCAAGAACCGCTGCGTAAAATTCAAATGTTTGTATCTCGACTAGAAGAAAAAGAGATAGACTTATTGACTCCTAATGGAAAAGAATATTTTGTAAAAATTCGTTTGGCAGCCAATAAAATGCAAACATTATTAATCGATTTACTGAATTATTCAAGAGTTGCCAAAGGAGATAAAATTTTTTCAAAAATAAATTTACAAGATTTGGTAGAGCAATGCATTCAAGATTTATCAGTAAATATTGAAGAGAAGAAAGCTGAAATTGAAGTTATAGATCTACCGGAAATTAATGGAATAGGATTTCAAATCGAACAATTATTTGTCAATTTAATTTCGAATTCGCTTAAGTACAGTAAAGAGAATATACCGCCAAAAATTAGTATCAAATCTGAAAAAATTTCTGGAAAGGAAATGTATAATAGCAGGATTATTTCTAATGCTGACTATCATAAAATTGTTGTTAGTGATAATGGAATCGGGTTTAAACAGGAATATGCCGATAAAATATTCCAGTTATTTAAGCGTTTAGAAACTGATTCTAAATATAGGGGTACAGGCATTGGTTTAGCAATTTGTAAAAAGATTATGGAGAATCATAATGGTTTTATCAAAGTGAAATCCAAACTAAACGTAGGTACCAAATTCTCTATTTTTTTTCCAAAATAAATTAATTAAAAATAATGATTACAATAAGCGAAGCTTCGATTGTTGATTACGAGACGATTCAAAATATTGCGCATCAAACATGGCCTATTGCCTATGGAGAAATCCTTTCGAAAGCACAATTGGATTATATGTTGGATGCCTTTTATAACGAAGAAGCATTAAATGATAGTGTTGCCAATAAGGGGCATCATTTTATATTAGCCAAAGAAGGTGAGCAGACTTTAGGTTTTGCTTCCTATGAGCATTATTACAACCAAAAGCAACAAACCAAAATTCATAAGATTTATATTTTGCCTCAAACACAAGGCAAAGGAATTGGCAAAAAGTTAATAGATTTTATCGAAAAGATTGCAAAAGAAAACGATTCGAATGCACTTTCATTAAATGTAAACCGATTCAATAAAGCATTGCACTTCTATCGAAAATTAGGTTTTGAAATCGTTGAAGAAGTTAATATAGAATTGGATCACGGTTACCTGATGGAGGATTATGTGTTGGAGAAACCGATTACTTAACCTATTCGCTATCGCTCGAATCAATAAAGATGCTATTTAGAAATTTTGAGAAACCGAAGCCCATTTGCTTCGGTTTTTTTATGCGTTTTTGTTTCAAATATTTTCTTTATGTTAAAAATACTAGTTTGTAATGTGTTGGTATATAGTAAAATGAGTAATTTTAATGTTCTCTTTATGATAGCGTTTTAAGAGCTATATGAAAATTTAAAAAATAAATACACATGGAAACATCACACATTTATCCGGGAGCGTACACATTGAATGCCTACATAACAATCAAAGGATGCAGTGACGCTATTGAGTTTTATAAAAAAGCTTTTGGGGCAAAAGAAAAAGGAAGATTACTGATGCCTGATGGGTCAATTGGCCATGCAGAAATAGATATTGAAGGTTCATTATTAATGATGGCCGACGAGAACCTAGAATGGGGAAACAAAAGCCCTTTAACCATTGGCGGAAACCCAATGACTTTTGGATTGTATGTAAAAGATGTTGATGCTGCATTTCAAAAAGCTCTCGATGCATGTGCCACTTCACTCATGGCAATCGAAGATATGTTCTATGGTGATCGTGTGGGGCAGGTAACGGATCCATTTGGCTATAAATGGATGATTGCAACGCATAAAGAAGACATTAGTTATGAGGAAATGCAAAGACGATTTGATAAAATGGTATGTTGAAATTTCTTATTTTATTATAATATCATGTTTGTAAAGCAAACCTTTTAGTCCTTCTACTGAAAAAATTGCTTTCTTCAATTTGGTAGTTTTTGGGTCTATTGTATAATTATAACTGGTTCTGAAATTGGCTTTGTTAGCTATGGCTTTGGCAAATTCGGAACGGTATAAGTCACAATTATCAAATAGTGTTTCAGTCAAATCGGCAGCCATAAAATCCACAGCAATCAAACTGCAATTGATAAACGGAGTCCCTTTTATTTTTAGGGTATAAAATTTAGAGAAATCCAATATGCAATCGTTAAAACGGACTTCAAAAATAAGTTTGTTGCACATTGCAAAATTAACCTCCTTGATTTTACATCGATTGAAAGTTACGGTTCTCAAAGCCACATGATTGATTCTGCCTTCACTAAAAATACAGTCATTAAAAACACAATCAATAAAAGTTACATCCATAAAATTACAGGCCGAAAACGTACAGTTATTAAATGTACAACATTCAAATTCCTTAAAATTAACTTCGTCAACGCCGTAAGTGTGATTGTTGTATTCGATATCTAGGAAATATTCTGGCATCAAAGAATTTTAATTTCAGCAAAGAAACGAATTTCTATTTCTTAATGACATAGAACTTCAGTGAAAAATGACTATTTGAAGCCATGGATCTTTAGGAGCAGAAGTTTTTCGTTTTTCATCAACATTTTTCCTGCTGTCCACTATATCCGTCTCGTCTCGTCCAAAAAGACGAGACGAGACGGGATGCCGCTTCCATCAGGGCTAAGTAACACATTTAGTTATTCTAGCAACTTTCCCATAAATAATTTGTTATCATAAGAAAAATTACAATCAATAATATGCATGTAGGTTTTTAATGACTAAATTAATAAGAAATTATTGTTAACATAGCATAAAGTATTCGTGGTTTTAAACGAAAGAAAACGTTTTCGTTGGCTCTTATAACTTTTGCCTGCTAAAAAAATGTTTTTTTATCTCAATCTTTTATTATTTTCGCACCCAAATGAGAGTAATTATAAATTTCATATGTCTGTGTATTTTTCTGCTGGGTGGTGGACAACATCTCCATGCCGATACACATCCTATTGCTATTTGTGATTCTCCTTCTTGGGATTTTGTAAAAAAACAACAAGTAAAACTTAGAACTGCAGAACCAGGAAGTGTCTTAATTGAAGATGCTGACGTGGACTTAGACGAGGAATTTCACAGAAGTGATGATCTTAAAAATGGTGGTGCCAATAAAATCTTAGCTGCAAAACATAGTTTGTTAGACAGTTGGTATTTGACATTCTCCAATGAGTTTATTTTCAAGGATTATTCCAAACAGTTTGAAAACTTCGCGTCCAATTGCGCCCATTCTAATCCTATTTACTTAAGAATAGGAGTTTTAAGAATTTGATATATACCCTACATCAGTTGCCAAAAGTGTGATGATGTATACCTCTTGGGGGTATATTAAATTTATTTCATCTTGAATGATAGTTCTGGTCTCACACTGGTAACTGATGGTCTTTTGCTTTCAAAGGAATTTTCTATTCCATCAATTATTGCATAACAACCATTTTTATTACAATGAAAAAATCACTCGTGTTCATGGGCTTAATTGCCGTGTTGTCTCTTGCTAGCTGTACAAGTAAGAAAGAAGAAAAAGAAGAAGTCGAAACTTTTGCAGTTACTAATCCTGTAAAAATTGATACTTCGCTAACGAAGCAATATGTTGCACAGATAAAATCTTTTCGAAATATTGAGATTCGTGCACAAGAAAAAGGATTTCTGCAAAATATTTATGTTGATGAAGGCCAATTTGTAAAAGCAGGCCAGGTATTGTTCCGAATTATGCCAAAAGTGTATGAAGCTGAATTGTTAGGAGCTCAAGCAGAAGAAAAAGCGGCAGAAATTGAGCTTAAAAATGCTAAAACTTTGGCAGACAAAAATATAGTTTCAAAAAATGAGCAAGCTGTCGCTCAAGCTAAATTAGATCAGGCAAGAGCTGAAGTTTCCCTTGCAAAAGTTCATTTGTCATTTACCGAAATCAGAGCTCCGTTTGATGGGACTATCGACAGAATCCCAAAGAAACTTGGAAGTCTTATTGATGAAGGAGAGCTGCTTACCAGCCTTTCTGATAACAGCCAGATGTTTGCTTATTTTAATGTTTCTGAACCAGAATATTTGGATTATGAAACCAATGTTAAAGGCAGAGCAGAAACCAAGGTAGGATTACTTTTGGCTAATGGTAATACATTTAAAGAAAAAGGAAATGTAGAAGTTATCGAAAGTGAATTTGATAATGAAACCGGAAATATTGCTTTTAGAGCGCGATTCCCGAATCCGGGTAAGTTATTGAAACACGGAGAAACCGGAAAAGTATTGATGGAAGCTCCTCTTCCAAATGTAATTGTGATTCCACAAAAAGCTACTTATGAAATTCAAGACAAGAAATATGTTTTTGTTGTGGATAAAAACGATGTTGTATCTTCTAGAGAAATTACAATTAAAGGAGAAATTCCAGATTTGTATTTGATTGACAGCGGTATAACCGTAAATGACAAAATCTTGTTGGAAGGTGTTCAGAAGGTTAAAGACAATGATAAAATTCACTATAAATACGTAGCGCCTCAAGAAGTTATTACTCATTTGCGATTAAAAGCAGAATAGTTTTAAGTAATCAGTTTGCAGTGTTAAGTAATCAGTATGCAGTTTACGATGTAAACACGAATTTGGTTTAATCATAAAAAATAGAAACAAATGTTTGATAAATTTATCCAAAGACCTGTTATGTCGATAGTAATATCGCTTATAATTGTCTTTTTAGGGGTGTTGTCGGTGATGAATTTGCCAATAACCCAATTTCCGTCCATATCACCGCCAATGGTGAATATTACGGCCGATTATCCTGGTGCTAATGGAGAATTGATGATTAAGTCGGTAGTTATTCCTTTAGAAAGAGCTTTGAATGGAGTTCCGGGAATGAAATATATGACTTCTGATGCGGGAAATGACGGTGAAGCTAGTATTCAAGTTGTATTTAACTTAGGTACTGACCCTAACCAAGCCGCTATTAATGTTCAAAACCGTGTGGCTTCGGTTACAAATAAACTGCCACCGTTAGTAGTAAGAGAGGGTGTAAAAATTACCCGTGAGGTTCCAAGTATGTTGATGTATGTGAATCTTTTTAGTACCGATAAAAATACGGATCAAAAGTTCTTGTACAACTATGCCGATATCAATGTATTGTCAGAATTAAAAAGGGTAAACGGTATTGGATCGGGAGATATTTTAGGAACTCGTGAATATGCGATGCGTATTTGGCTGAAACCAGACCGTATGTTAGCGTATAAAATTTCTGCTGATGAAGTAATGGAAGCATTATCAAGTCAGAGTTTGGAAGCTTCGCCAGGAAAAACGGGTGAGGCATCTGGAAAACGTTCTCAAGCATTTGAGTATGTTTTGAAATATTCAGGAAGGTTTACTACGAAAGAACAGTATGCCAATATTATATTGAAATCCAATCCAAATGGAGAGATTTTACGTTTGAAGGATGTTGCTAATATTGAGTTTGGAAGTTCGATGTATGATATTTATTCGAATTTGAACGGAAAACCATCTGCGGCAATCGTATTAAAACAGTCTTTTGGAAGTAACGCAAATCAAGTTATTGAAGACTTAAAGGTCAAATTAGAAACCATCAAGAAAAAATTCCCAAAAGGGATGGATTATGAAATTTCGTATGACGTTTCTAAATTCTTGGATGCTTCGATTGAAAAAGTAATTCACACGTTGATTGAAGCGTTTATTTTGGTAGGATTGGTTGTATTCCTTTTCTTAGGAGATTGGCGTTCTACGGTTATCCCAGCGATTGCTGTACCGGTTTCATTAATTGGAACTTTTGCGTTCATGCAGTTTTTCGATATTTCGTTGAACTTAATTACTTTGTTTGCATTGGTATTGGCAATTGGAATCGTCGTCGATGATGCCATTGTGGTTATCGAAGCCGTTCACGCCAAGATGGAGGAAGAACATCTCTCGGCATTGAAGGCGACTAAAAAAGCAATGCACGAGATTTCAGGTGCTATTATCGCTATTACATTCTTGATGGTAGCAGTATTTATTCCTGTTACATTTATGTCTGGTCCGGTTGGAATGTTTTACAGACAGTTCTCAATTACGATGGTAACTGCAATTATTCTTTCGGGAGTTGTGGCATTAACATTAACGCCGGCACTTTGTGCTATGATGTTAACAAATAATCATGGAGTACCGAAAAAGAAAACACCTATAAATAGATTTGTTGATGGTTTTAACAACCTGTTTAATCTTACGCAAACTAAATATCAGCATATTCTTGGAAAAATAGTAAACAGAAGAGCAGTTACAATTATCGTGCTTTTAGGATTTTGTGCTGGAACTTGGCTTATCAGCAGTACTGTTCCTTCAGGATTTATTCCAAATGAGGATCAAGGTATGTTTTATGCCATTATTCAAACGCCTCCGGGTTCATCATTAGAAAGAACAAATGATATTTCAGTAAAACTGCAAAAAATTGCCGAAAAGGTAGACGGAGTAAAATCTGTTTCTTCATTGGCTGGTTATGAAATTTTGACTGAAGGTACTGGATCGAATTCAGGGACCTGTTTGATCAATCTTAAAGATTGGAAAGACAGAAAGCATTCTGTTCAGGAGATTATGGATGAATTGGAGAAAAAGTCTAAAGACATTCCAGGTGCTAATATCGAATTTTTTCAACCGCCAGCAGTACCAGGATATGGAGCTGCAGGAGGATTTGAGCTTCGTTTATTGGATAAAACGGGTTCAGGCGATTATAAGAAAATGGAAAAAATTAACAATGATTTTGTTAAAGAACTCAACAAACGTCCTGAATTATCGAATGTATTCAGTTTCTATAGCGCCAGTTTTCCTCAGTATATGATGAAAGTGGATAATGACTTAGCACAGCAAAAAGGAGTATCCATCGAGAATGCGATGAATACGTTATCTACGCTGGTGGGAAGTAACTACGAAATCAGTTTTATTAAATACGGAATTAATTATAAAGTTATCGTTCAGGCGTCTCCGGAATATCGTGCCCAGCCAGATGATATTTTGAAACTTTACGTAAAAAATGACCGAGATGAAATGGTGCCTTTTTCTGCCTTTATGAAATTAGAAAAGGTATACGGTCTATCAGAAATTACCAGACATAACATGTACACTTCTACGGAGATTAGTGGTGCTGCAGCTTCAGGATACAGTAGTGGAACTGCCATTAAAGTTATTCAGGAAGTGGCTGAGAAAACATTACCTAGAGGATATGATATTGACTGGGCTGGTATTTCTGCCGATGAGGTTGCGCAAGGGAATCAAGCCATTTGGGTTTTTCTTATCTGTTTAGGTTTCGTTTACTTGGTTTTAGCGGCTCAATACGAAAGTTTCATTTTACCAATGTCAGTAATTTTATCATTGCCTGCTGGTATATTCGGTGCTTTCCTTTTACTGAAATTTACAGGTTTGGAGAACAATATCTACGCTCAGGTTGCAATGGTAATGCTTATTGGTTTATTAGGTAAAAATGCCGTATTGATTGTAGAGTTTGCTATTCAAAGGCATGCCGCAGGCCTATCTGTTCTTGATGCTGCAATGGAAGGAGCCAAAGCAAGGTTCCGTCCTATCTTGATGACTTCTTTTGCTTTTATTGCCGGTTTGCTTCCATTGGCGTTTGCAACAGGACCTGGAAAAATTGGTAACAGAACTATTGGTACTGCTGCTGCAGGAGGAATGTTAATAGGTACAATATGCGGTGTATTCATAATCCCTGGATTGTATTACATTTTCGGTAGAATCGCTGAAAGATATACCTATGTAAAAGATCAAAAAGAAAATCCATTAACCGAAGAATTTGACGATAATCATGCACAATAAAAAATCCTATAAATATATTGTCCCGCTAGGTATTTGCTTAGCGGTGGCAAGTTGTACTCCGGCTATTGCGCCCTTGGCTGAAACCAAGACTGTTCCGGAATCTTTCGATAAAAGTAAAGGTACTGATACCACCAATACTTCAACCACTCCATGGCGTACTTACTTTAAGGATCCAAATCTGGTGAATTTGATTGATACTGCCTTGAAAAACAATCAGGAATTGCAGATCACTTTGCAGGAAATTGAAATCGCCAAAAACGATATTCGTGTGAAGAAAGGTCTTCTTTTGCCAAGTGTTAGCGTTGGAGCAGGAGCAGGAATCGAAAAAGTGGGGAGATATACTAGCCAAGGAGCAGGAGATGCATCAACTGAAATACTTCCTGGTAAGGAAATGCCAGATCCATTGGGAGATTTAAAAATTGCAGCCTATGCACATTGGGAAGTAGATATCTGGAAAAAACTGCGTAATTCAAAGAAAGCGGCGGTAAGCCGATATTTATCGACTGTGGAAGGAAAGAACTTTGTGATTACAAACCTTATCTCGGAAGTAGCCGATTCATATTATGAACTGCTAGCTTTAGACAGTCAGTTGGAGATTGTAAGAAAGACTATCGAGCTGCAATCAAACGCCTTAGAGGTTGTTAAAATTCAGAAAGAAGCTGCAAGAGCAACCGAATTGGCCGTTCAAAAATTTCAGGCCGAGGTTTTGGCTTCAAAAAGCATGGAGTTTGATATTCTTCAAAATATAAAAGAAACAGAGAATAAAATCAATTTCTTGTTAGGACAATATCCACAGGAGATAAAAAGAGACAAAGGTAATTTCATGAATTTGATGCCTTCGGTAATCAATTCAGGGATTCCATCTCAATTGTTGGCCAATCGCCCGGATATCAAACAAGCCGAATTGGAATTGGAAGCTGCTAAGCTGGATGTAAAAGTGGCTCGTGCGGAGTTTTATCCATCACTAGACATTACTGCGGCTATTGGCGTAAATGCCTTTAATCCGTCCTATTTATTTACGCTTCCGGAGTCGTTGCTGTATTCATTAGCGGGTGATCTGGCCGCCCCTTTGATTAACAGAAATGCTATCAAAGCCGAGTATAGCAGTGCCAATGCACGACAACTTCAGGCTTTGTATAACTATGAGCGTACAATTCTAAATGCGTATTTAGAAGTATCGAGCCAACTTTCCAAAATCAATAATTTGGAAAAAAGCTACGACCTAAAATCGCAGCAAGTAGTTGCTATGAACCGTTCGATTGATATTGCTGGCGACTTATTTAAGTCTGCCAAAGCCGATTATTTTGAAGTTTTGATGACACAGCGTGATGCTTTGGAATCCAAACTTGAATTGATAGATACCAAAAAAGAACAACTCAACGCCTCGGTCCTTGTTTATAGAGATCTAGGTGGTGGATGGAAATAACGTGGTTGTTATAATTGTGATTAAGTCCTAAACATGTAAAAGTGTTTAGGACTTTTTTTATAAAATATTTGTAAGGTCCTGAAATAAGTTAACATAAAAGTTGACCTATTTTAGGACCTTATAGGTTTTTGAAATCTTGTTGTTTTAATAAATAATGAAATAATGATTCATTAAAAAACAATTAATTATTTCAAAGGTAAAGTTGTTCCTCGTTCTATTAAGCTGGTTTTAATGATTTTGGTAGTAAACTCTAAGTCGGATTTATTTTCCAAACGGTCCACCAGCATCTTGGTTGCAACTTCACCTATGTATTTGCCATGTTGACTTATGGTAGTTATTGTAGGGGTAACATGTTGAGGCAATTTTCCATTAGTAAAACAAATGATTGACATTTCTTCTGGAATTTTATAATTCATGGATTTAATCAATTGTAAAGATTGAATGGCAGAACTTTCCTCGAGACATAATAAGCCATCTATAGATTTGTCTGATAAAATAATTTTCATGGAGGTTTCGAGGTCTTCTTTTTTATTTAATCGTACTATAATTTTTTCATCAATCGTGATGTTATGATCTTTGAGAGCTTGTTTATAACCTTCAACACGTAATTTCCCTACGCTTAAATTATCGATGACGGAGACTAATGCGATTTTTTTACACCCCGTTTTGATGAGGTGTTCTGTGGCATGCCTTGCGCCTTCAAAGTCGTTTACAATTACTTTGTCGCATACTATTTCGTCGGTTACTCTGTCAAATAGTACAATAGGTACACCTTCGTTTATGGCGTCATTAAAGTGTTTGAAGTTTTTGTTGATTTGGGTTTCTTCGGCAATGGAAACAATAAAACCATCGATGGTTCCGCTTTTTAATAATTCCACTGTATTGACCTCTTTGTCATAGGACTCATTAGAAATACAGGAAATTAAATTATAGCCTAACTCAGATGCTTTTTCCTCGATACCGACAAAAACTTCCGTAAAAAAACTATTCATGATATTGGGAATGATTACACCCAAAGTTTTGGTTTTTTTGTTCAGTAAACTTAAAGCTATTTTATTGGGTTTGTAATTATGCTTTTTGGCAAACTCCTGTATTTTTTCTTTGGTTTTCAAACTGATTTCATGACTATCATTCAGAGCTTTCGAAACAGTCGCAATAGATACATTAAACTCAGCAGCAATTTTTTTTAATGTAATTCTATTGTTCATTTTTGTATTATGATTTGGCGATTTGATGTAGTAGGCTAATTTAAATTAATTTCTTGATACATTTTTGATTTTGGCTCTAAATATGGCAGTATTATAAGTCGTTTTTATTTCAATAATTTAGGTTTTGGTTTTAGTTCAATTATTAATTTTTGGAGCAGAATGATTTGCTTCGCTTATTCGCTATCGCTCGGGTGGCTTTTTTGCCGATATCGTCCCGCTTTCTGTTACAAACAAAGTTCACTGAACTCCGATGAAAATAATAATGTAGTGAAGTAATTTTTTGTCTCTCGTAAAAAAAACGAGCCACAAAAAGATTTCTACTTCACACGAGCGAGGCGAACTGGCGGAGCAAGGGGGGCTTAGGGCAATGTCATTAAGTTATGAGATTTTAGATTGAGGATTAACGATTGCTGATTTCAGATTTGTTGTTGCTAAATATTAGATTGTCGATTTACGAAGTCTGCTACATCTTAAATGCTTCGCCTGTTCGCCTTTCAGGCTCGGGTCAAAAATCGTTAATCAAAAATCGTTAATCAAAAATCAGCAATCATTTTATCATTTAAATCCTTAACTTAATGACATTGGGCTAAGGGGTGGTATTTTGTTTTTTTTGCCATCATCAAAAAAGAAGAAATAATAATCGAACTTATGTTTTTAAGATTTCTTGATAGTCAAAGGGAATATCTGTTGCCTTTATCACTGTTAATTTTAAAAAGTTACTTAAACCTTTAAGTTGTTATTTAAAGATGATTTTTTTGGATAGGATAGTTTTTTAAGTATTTGATTATGTTGTGTTTGTTGTGTATTTTGTAAAAATCATAATGAAATCATTCTCTTGAATGAAAAGTATGTATTTTGTCTTTTTTTATTCAAATTATAAAGAATACTATAATTTTAGCTTCATAAATTAAATAATAATAAATGTATTATATAGGATATGATATAGGAAGTTCATCGGTGAAGGTGGCTTTGGTTGATGCAGTTACCGGTGAAAAAATTATCGCCTTGCACGAACCTGCCGATGAAATGGCAATAATCGCTTTTCATAAGGATTGGGCCGAACAGGATCCAGAACTATGGTGGGAATATACTTGTACGGCCACCAAGCGCGCCATCAAAGAGGCCAACTTAGATGCTTCAAAAATTTCAGGTATTGGGATATCATATCAAATGCATGGATTGGTCGTGGTTGACAAAGAGGGCACTGCGTTGCGTAATGCCATCATCTGGTGTGACAGCAGGGCAGTAGCGATTGGTGACAAAGCCTTTGAGGAAATTGGAGCCGAGAAATGCGCTACCCATTTATTGAATTCTCCCGGAAATTTTACGGCTTCCAAATTGAAGTGGGTAAAAGACAACGAGCCAGAAATTTATAAAAATATCTACAAATTCATGTTGCCGGGTGATTTTATTGCTTTTAAACTTACGGGTAAAATAGTATCTACCAGAAACAGTTTATCCGAGGGGATTCTTTGGGATTACAAAGAGAATAAGGTTGCCAATTTCTTGTTGGACTATTATGGAATTGACACTGCATTGACACCAGACTTGGTCGATAATTTCACAAACCAAGGGGAATTAACCGATAAAGCATCAAAAGAGTCGGGGCTTCCTGTGGGAATTCCGGTGGTGTATCGCGCGGGAGACCAAGCTAACAATGCCTTGTCGCTGAATATTTTCAAACCGGGTGAAGTGGCTACAACAGGCGGAACTTCGGGAGTTTTGTATGCCGTAACAGACAAATTGGACTCAAAGGAAACTTCAAGGGTAAACAGCTTTGTGCATGTTAATTACACCACTGAGCGCCCTATAGTTGGTAAGTTATTGTGTATAAACGGAGCAGGCATTCAATACCGATGGTTGCGTAATAGTGTGGTCGATTCTTATGAAAATATGAACCATAAAGCATCCAAAGTTCCTGTAGGATCAGATGGGGTTGTGGTGATTCCTTTCGGGAATGGGGCAGAACGTATGTTGAATAATAAAAACGTGGGAACCCACTTTTTGAATTTAAATTTAAACAAACACAGTCACGGTCATTTGTGCAGGGCGGCATTGGAAGGAATCGCATTCTCCTTTGTTTACGGTATGGAAATCATGAAAAATGACAATACAGAGATTAAAGTGATTCGCGCCGGAAACGACAACCTTTTTCGATCTGAAATCTTCTCGAAGACGGTGGCGACATTAATCGGGTATGAAATTGAAATATACAATACTACGGGTTCGGTCGGTGCAGCAAGGGCCGTTGGACTTTTGGACGGTGATTTTGAAAAGTTTGGCGAAAACATCATCAAGAATGACCATGTGATGACTTATATGCCGTTGAAAAATAACGAGCCATATGTGGAAGCTTACAATAATTGGAAAAAAGAATTGGAATTAATAATAACAAAAAAATAGAACAAGATGATCAGTTTGGGAAATAAAGAATATTACAAAGGAATTGGGAAAATTCAGTTTGAGGGAAAAGAATCAGATAATCCGTTAGCATTCAAGTACTACAATCCAAACCAAATCGTGGCCGGAAAAACAATGCGTGAACACTTTAGGTTTGCAATTGCTTATTGGCATACTTTCTGTGGCCAGGGTTCAGATCCGTTTGGTCCAGGAACACAACATTTTGCTTGGGATCAACCAACTGATGCAATCGCTGCCGCAAAAGAGAAAGCGGATGCCGCATTTGAATTTATTACCAAAATGGGATTTGACTATTACTGTTTTCACGATTTTGACTTGGTTAGAGAAGGAGCCACTTTCGCAGAATCAGAAAGCAGATTGGCTACCATCACAGACTATTTGAAAGAAAAACAAGCCGCTTCTGGAGTGAAATTGCTTTGGGGAACTGCAAACTGTTTTTCTAACCCAAGATATATGAATGGTGCGGCTACCAATCCAGATTTTAATGTATTGGCAAGAGCCGGAGGACAAATAAAATTGGCTTTGGACGCTACCATTGCTTTAGGCGGTGAAAACTACGTGTTCTGGGGAGGTCGTGAAGGATACATGACTTTACTGAACACCGATATGGGAAGAGAATTGGATCATATGGGACAATTTTTGGCCAAAGCCAGAGATTATGCCAGAGCACAAGGATTCAAAGGAAATTTCTTCATTGAGCCAAAACCTATGGAGCCAATGAAACATCAATATGATTTTGACAGTGCCACGGCCATTGGATTTTTGCATAAATATGGTTTAGAGAAAGATTTCAAGATGAACATCGAGGTGAACCATGCAACACTGGCTCAACACACTTTCCAACACGAAATGGAAGTGGCTGCCAAAGCAGGAATGTTGGGAAGCTTGGATGCCAATAGAGGGGATTACCAAAACGGATGGGATACGGACCAATTCCCAAACAATATCCAGGAAGTTACCGAGGCTATGTTGGTTTTCCTAAAAGCAGGCGGACTACAGGGAGGTGGTGTCAATTTTGACGCCAAAATCAGAAGAAACTCGACTGATATGGAAGATGTATTCTTGGCCCACATTGGCGGAGCCGATACTTTTGCGAGAGCATTATTGACAGCCGACAAAATTATCACTTCTTCCCCTTATGAAAAACTAAGAACGCAACGTTACAGTTCATTCGATTCTGGAAACGGAAAGGCTTTTGAAGAAGGAAAATTAAGTTTAACCGATTTGTATAAAATTGCCCAAGAAAACGGGGAGTTGAATTTACAAAGCGGCAAACAGGAGCTTTTTGAAAATATTATCAATCAATACGTATAATGGTATAGATACAGAATAATAAATTTCACTTTGAAATATAAGGCATCAGCCTTAAAGGAAAAGCAGAAAGGCTATTACTTGTAAGAATTCAAGTAATAGCCTTTATTATTTTTTTTAATTTTTTGTAATAGATTTAGTTTGTAATATTTTGGTGAAAAATATTTTGTCAACAAGAAATTCAATTATTTAGCCAAGAAATAAGTTTAGTTTCATCGAAATTTATGACTTATTTTTGTAACTATACATAAAGCTATGAAAAATTCTATCTCTATTGTAATTGCTTTTATTTTAATAGCGTGTCAAAACGGTTCTGAAACACTTACGACACTTTATAGTTTACCAAAAAAGTTAAAAGAAGTTTCCGGGATTGTTTATACTGAAAAAAATGATTTATTCTGGACTTTGGAAGACAGCGGTAATGCCAATAAAATCTATGGACTGAATGCTAAAAATGGCACAATTGAGAAAACAATTACCATTGAAAATGCCTTAAATATAGATTGGGAAGACATCACAAAAGACAAAGCAGGAAATCTTTATATTGGCGATTTTGGCAACAATGACAACGTTCGAAAAGATTTGTGCATCTATCAAATAAGTAAAAATTCATTAGAGAAAGAAAAGACAATTCCAACCTATAAAATTTCATTTTCGTATCCCGAGCAAAAAGAATTTCCACCAAAAAAAACTAAATTATTCTTTGATGTGGAAGGTTTCTTTGAATATAAAAACAACTTTTATCTCTTTACCAAAAACCGAAGCAAAGGATTTGACGGCACCGTTTTAGTATATAAAATTCCAAATAAAGTAGGTTTTCATCAAGCGGTTTTAATGGGGAAATTAAAAACCTGCGAGAACTATAATCACTGTGCAATTACCAGTGCTGCCATTAGCCCTGATGCTTCCAAAGTAGTTCTTTTAACCCACGATAAAATCATATTGCTGGAAAATTTTAAAGGAGATGATTTTCTTAAAGGAAAGCAGTCGCAACTGAAATTAAATCATTTTTCACAAAAAGAAGCGATTTGTTTTAAGAACAATGAAACCCTGATTATTGCTGATGAAAAGACTAATAAAATTGGCGGAAAAGTTTATGGAGTGAATCTTTCAAAGCTAAAAGCCATACCCTAAACCAAAAGTAATTCTGGCTCGGTCATCGGTGCCTTTGAAATAGGTTATTCGCCCCGTAATTACATTGAGGCCATTTATCCATATTCCGCCACCAATGGATTGATGCCATTTATGGGAGTCCTCACCATCTAGCCAAACTCTTCCGTAATCATAACCGCCTAAAATTCCGTAAGACATTGGTATAATGCTCTTTTTAATTTTGCCGATGTTCCAGCGTAGATCTGTACTTTGGTAGAAAGAAGCTTTACCCAAGAATCGTTCGTTTCTGAAACCTCTCAAATCATAATCACCACCTAAAGTTGCGCCTTGATAAAATTCGAAATTATTGTTGAACAATACTTTTGATTTCAGAATAGTGGCCAAAACAAGCTGACCTTTCGGATCAATTTTATGGTTGAAATTAATTTTTGCGTCTAATGCAGGAAAATTGGTTTGTGTATGGTCTACATTCATTTTCCAACTGCCCGCTACTGAAAATCCAAATCCCATTGTCGGTAGCGATGGAACATCATAATTTTCAAAACTATATTTGATTATGGCTCCCACATACTGTTGGTTATCAAAAACATTTGGGTTTACTGCCCCCGGAATGTTTATATAACGATCGGTAGTTTCTTCGACTCTTATTTTTTCAAAAGAGGTAGCAAGATTAATTTCACTTCCATAACGACCTGTTTTTTTGATGGATGGCATGGCTTTTAGTGTTCTCAATCGAACCCGATTGTAATCCATTCCATAAAAATCATCATTGTTTACGGTTTCATTTCCATAGCCAAAATAATTAACGGTGAAGTTAGGACTCGTGAATTTTGATTCCAACTCAAAATCCCATTTGCCTAAAGTTTTTGGAAAATAGCCGTTATAAGTAAATTCATAACCGCTGGTGGCAAATAAATAATTGGCTTTTAATAAGTGCCTTTGAGTGTATGGATATTGATTGAATTTGTTTATCGTGTAGCTTGCCACGATGCCTAATTTCACACCATCATCTGGATTGTAGCCTCCAAAAGGGAATCCCGCGAAAGCATTGTATTTTACTTTTTCATAGTTGTAAAAATTGGGCTCATAATCATCGGTCAAAAAGGTTTTGGTTTTAGAGTCCAAAGTAAAATTGTTCGGTTTGGATTTAAAATCATATATCTTTATTTTTTTTCCGTTTTCAACAGTATAGCTGTCATTATTTTGCCCGCCTATCAATCGAATTTTTATATCCGATTTAGCGTCTCCTTTTACTTCAAATACATCATCGTCATCTAAACCGTAAATCCAAATATTTTTGGTTTTATCTGCCGTGAAATTTTTGGTATAAAGCAGTTCATTACCTTCTTTTTTGAGTCTGTAAACCGCTATTTCAGTATTGTTTTTTGAGATATTCGTAATTGTAAATTTGTCTTTTTTGTCTGTTCCAACAATCAAAACCGTTTTTTGCAATACCCTGTAATATTCTTTTGCGTATTGCTGTAGTTTCGTTTTTCTTATTTTTAGTTTGCGTTTAATGTCTTCGATCGTTTCGTCCTGCACTTCTTTGGGTAAATTAGTAAAAGCACCATCAATATCATCATCCGAAAGATGTTCTTGAATGTATTTGGCCTGTGCTATCCATTCCTTTTCATCAGTTGTTTTTAGGAACGCAATATCTTGTGGATAAGGTTCACGGTTCAGCCATTTTACGTTGCGAATATCTTCTTTAAAAGTTTGTTGATGGCGTAACGCCGGCATATTCATTAATAACGATAACAGAGCTCCATCATATTTGGTAAAGGCTTGATCTCGATCTCTCGGAATGGGTTTGTACACTATTTTTCCATCTTCTTTGTATTCGCCCCAGCGCCATTGATCACTGTGTCTGTCCCAATCACCAATAAGCATATCAAATAATCGGGCTTTGATATATTCGGGTTCATCAATGGTGTATTTTTCATCTTTGTGCAAATTTTTCATCACATCATCAGTGCTGATAATATCCAATGGTTTTCCAAAACTTGTTGTGTTTTTTTGATTATCGGATAATTGTTCTTCCACCAGGTACAGTTCATCACCAAAATTATAATTGAAGCCCTTTAGAATTGGTTCTTTTGGAATGTAATACAAAAGAGGATTAGTATGTGCAACACCAATTTTGTCGGCTAGATTTCCAACCGCCAATGGGGTGTAAGGGTGCGAGGTAGTGTAAAAATCAAACAAAAAACCTTCGGCATAGGTATCATCAAACTGATTTAAAACAAACTGATCTTTAAAAACCACTGATTGCAGAAAACGGGAGGTGCTCTTTTTGAGGGCACGCATTACATATTCTTTGCCATTGGCATCAACCAGTCGCAATGATTTTGATTGGTGTCCGCCGCCTTCCCTTGTAGGTTTGACTCCGCCAAAAAGAGTGTCCAAAGTAGCCGTTTTTGCTTCAATGGGCAAACTATAATATTTTCGATAATGTAACCCAAAAAGGAATTTATGAAAGATGCTTTTTCGAGTCATCTCATTAGAGTAAATCGAAGTTGTAGTTGTTGCGGCAAATTTTGTGGGTAAATTTTTTGGTGCGACTGTATCTCGAACTTTTATGATGGTTTGCTCCAAAAGTAGTTTTTCCTGTTGGTTTTCATTGCCATAAAAGGATACTTTGGTTTCTCCGTTTTTATACAATGTCAATGTTGCATAGCCATTTCCTCCGTATGAAAAATCATTTGGATTCACAGCCTTGGCAGCTTCTGATTTTGAACCAGCACCGCTAATGATTTGTCTAATATTGTTTTTGCTTAGGTATTGTAAATTATGGTCATGGCCAGAAACTACGATGACATTTCTTTGATTTTGCAAAAGTGTTTTCACCCGTTTTGTAAAATTGAGATACACTTTATTTTGGATATCCTGCGGATAGATACCCGATGTTTTTCGGGTCAAATTAAATAGAGAACCAATAACAGGCAATGGAATTTTTTGCTCGAAGGGGAAGAGTTCTTTTTCCATTGAAAACTGTCCACCGCTGGTTCCATTGCTCATCAGCGGATGGTGAAGAGCTAGAATTATTGTTTTGTCTTGATTTTTATTTAAAATACTTGCCAGTTCGTCAAAAAAATCTTCACGGGTTTTGATACTGCAATCATCATTTATAGTTGGGTATTTGTCCCAATCTTCCAGAAACCATTGACTGTCAATAGCAATTAGAGTTATGTTTTTGTCAATTTTTAATTCTTCTAAGCCACAATTTTTTTGAGGCAAAAAAGCTTTTTTATCATTGAGATAATTGGTTACAAATTTTGCCTGACGTTCTAAACCTGCAGTTCCGGTGTTCCAATCATGATTTCCTGGGATGAAAATGGTTTTTCCTTTGAAATTTTTGGATAATTCTAACTGTTTTGTAAGTTTGTTTTGAGCCTCTGCATATTCTTCTGGGATTACGCCACTCGGAAATCCGTTAGGATAAATATTGTCGCCAAGAAACAATAGCGTACTTTTTTTATTTGAATTTTCTAACCTTTTTCGAAGTAAAGAAAATGTTTCTTGAGCTTCTTCTTTGTTAGGACTTCCAGCATCACCAATTAAGAAAAATGTATGGGCAATTTTTGAAGAATCTGTTTCATTTTGGATGACGTGGTTTTCTAGTTTTTTGCCATATTGGGCCTGGTGTGTCGCACAAGATTGAAGAAGCAGCATTAAAAAAATGAAGCTAAAATTTATTGAACAATTTTTTGAAAACAATCTCATTATTTTGTATTTAGTATTATTTTGATTATCCGGTAACCAAAAACAAGTATGCTCTTACTTATATTATTTCAAGAATCATACCTTTTTAATAAGGCTTAATAGTAGGCTGATTGCGTATTTATTTATTTTAAATTTAGCGAAATGTCGAGTTTTTTGATAATTTTTAAACGAAATTAAGAAAATGTATATAAAGGTAATTGATTAATCGATGTTACTTTTAAATAAAAACCTTAAAAGGTGAAAAAACAAAAATTACACAAAGTTTTGTTTATTCTCTAGTATTAAATGAATTTCAAAAAACAATTTCATAATTTAGACATGTAAAAACTTTTTTATGACTCTCGTAAATCAAGTTCAGGATTTTGTATCCAATTTACTGGAAAGTAAACTTTCAGGTGTTTATACGTACCATAATTTGAACCATACAACAGGTGTAGTTAACGCAGTGAACAGATTGTGTGATGAAGAAAAAATTTCTCTTTCAGATAAAGAGATTTTACTGATAGCGGCTTGGTTTCATGATACGGGCTATACAAATGGTTGTCAAAATCATGAAGATTCGAGTGCCAAAATCGCAACTCATTTTTTAAAGGAAAAAGGAAAAACCGAGGAGTACATTGCTAAAGTTTCCGGTCTAATCAAAGCAACAGCAAAGGAGTATGTGCCTCAAAACCTTTTAGAAAAAATAATAAAGGATGCAGACTATTATCATGTTCTGAATGATGATTACATTTTTGAATGTGAAGGTTTAAGAAAAGAGTGGGAAAATGTAGAAGGCAAATTGTTAACAGATATAGAATGGGCAAAAGAAAATGAATTGTTTTTGTCAAAAATTCACCAGTTTTATACTCCTTATGCGATTGAACATTGGAAACCTTTAAAAGAAAAAAACATAAAACGACTTCGAAAAAAAATAAAAAAAATGAGTGAAGAATTGCCTAAAGGAAATAAACGAAAAAAGAAAGAAGAAAAACCGGAACGAGGCATTGATACTTTGTTTCGAGTTACTTTAGGTAATCATACCCGATTGAGTGGTATTGCCGACAGTAAGGCCAATATTTTACTTTCTGTAAATGCCATTATTATTTCTATCGCCCTTTCTACATTGATTCCAAAATTGGACAGCCCAAAAAATGTGCATTTAGTTGTTCCTACTTTTATTATGCTGATGTCCAGTGTAATCACCATTATTTTTGCCATCCTTTCGACCCGACCAAAAGTGACCAAAGGGGTTTTTACAAAAAAGGACATTGAAGACAAAAAAGTGAACCTTCTTTTCTTTGGTAATTTTTACAAAATGCCTTTGGAGGATTACAAATGGGCCATGAATGAGATGATGAAAGACAGGGAATATCTATACAATTCAATGATAAAAGATTTGTATTATTTAGGTATCGTTTTGGAAAAAAAATACCGATTATTGCGAATTGCCTATAATATTTTTATGATTGGAATTGTACTGTCCGTAATTGCTTTTGTAGTAGCTTTTAAAACAATTGGCGGTTAATTTTGTTCATTCAATAAATCTTGATAAGAATTGTTTTGAAAAAAACTATCCTGATTATGGTTAACCACTTTTACCCTAAAGGCTCTTAATCCAGATACACCTTGCAAATCTTCAATTTCAAATTGTTCAATATTGGGTTCCAGTAATTTTTTGAATTGTAGGTATTTGATGTATTTCAAGTATTCGTTTTCTTCAGCATTGTGAGAATAAACAATGGTGATTTTTTCTTTTTGGGTGATTCGTTCTTTGGTCCCTTTTATATTGGCTTTATCGATGCGTTTTTTGACCACTTCATAACGGGCATTGTAGGTTCCATCTACATCAAATCGTTTTTCGTCCATTCTGAATCGGATAGAAATGGGCGAGCTAAATACCAAAATCAGGGAAGTAACATCCAGTTCATACGGCAAAGTAGCTTTTAGCAAGTGGTGTTCTATTTCCATTTCGCATAAAGTTTGCAGTTGCCACAATCTTAAATTTTGTAAATAAAGGCTGTTAAATGGTTTTGTGGGTGCAATTGATGCACCAATATAAAGGTTGTGTTCTACACCATCTGTTTTAAATCGTTCGTAATAATGAGGATAAATTAGTTGGGCTTCAACTTGCTTTTTATCTAGGACTGCGGCTAGTTTTTTATTGATTACGGACATAGCATTATCAAATTGCTTTCGGGCTTGATAAAACATTCCTGTTTTTTCGTCTAAGCTTTCAAAATAGTTTTTCGTTGCCATTTCACTTTCAATATCCATTTTAGTGTTTCTCAGGATAGGGTGAATTTCGGTTTCGATATAATTCTGAATTTGTTGCTCAGTATCTGCTTTTAATGATAATTCAAGCTCTTTATCAAAAGATTGCAGTTCGAATATTCGTTGTTCCAATAAAACAAGACTTTCATTTGATTTTTGCTTTTCAAGAAGTTGGATAAGAGTGGTTAATTGGTTTTTTAAATCCTCTTTTACCGTTTCATTTCGATGTTCGGAGGAACCTTTAATGTCAATTTGTCCATAAAGTGGATAGACTTCCTTGAATATGATTTCTTTGAAAATATAATCTTTATTGGGGCTGTTAGTTTGATAATATTTGAGCGCCTCTCGTCTAAATTTCCAATAAACGCTGGAATGAATGGCAGTATATTCTCTTTGAATAATCGCTTCAATCTGGTGCTGCATATCGGTTTTATACCGTTCTAATGTATCGATGAGATACGGTAAAATCAAATCTAGATTCGTTGCATTGATGGTGTTGAGTTCTTTTGGCTTTGCAGAAACCAATTCAATAATTCCAAGTATGGTATCGTCTTTTATTACTGGTGCAAAAATACAGCTCTGTATGTTTTGCTGCAGCAAATGTTGTGCAAGTCTCGCATTTCCGGAAATTTTGGAAAATTGTTCAACCTCAGAGATTATTATTGGTTTTTTTTCTGCTAAAAGAGCTTCAAGAGAACAACCATAAATGGTGTTTTTACAATCCATTTCCTCTAAGCCGTTTAAGATGAAACTTTTCATCTCTTTCTCTTCATGAGGTGGGTTTGTGAATTTTTCTTCTTCCTCATTGTATATGATAAAACCAATTCTTAAATCAGCAATTTTAAAAATAGATCTAAAAATGGATTCAAAACTCAAATTTAATTTAGTTTGTGATGATTCTGATTTTAAAAGATTGCTCTTTAAGTTGGATATGGCATTTTCTCTAGTAACATCAATGAGGCTTATTATTCCAAAACCTTTTAGTATCCAGCTTTCAATAGGGAATTTTTCTTTCCATAAATTGATGTTACCGTAATTATTCATTAAGAAATCGATATCATCTTGAGAAAGTTCGGGTGCATTTTGAGTTGGAATAATTTCGATGAAATCGGCATTATACAGAATACGGTAATGGTTCATGATGCCATTCGCGCTCGGAATATCATAAAATAAAGGCCTGTTGAAGTCAAAATGCTGACCATAATAAGCGTTTAAAATTAAGATACAATTAAAAATGTAAAATTCATCCTCCTCAAAATCACGTATCTCCATGTCAAATGTCATTCCTGCATTTTGAAGAATCTTTTTGAATCTCTCCGTATAATTAAAGGTGGTATTCTGAAATGGAATGCTAATGGCTTTAATTTCGTTGTGTGTTAATGCAGTCGGGAATAGATCTGCAAGCAAATTATGTATTAGTGTTTCGTGTTGTTTGATAAAGTTCAAATCTTCGATCCCGTCTCTGAATTCTGGGAAAGAGGCTATTTCTTTTAGCAGCGCTTTAGCATAATTAGAGCGATAATCTACATTGGTTGCAGCAATTTCCTCTAAATTTTCTATCAATTTGTGAAAAGAAATTAGAGTTTTGAAAGGGCTTTCTGTAAATGAATTATTGCTCATAGTCGATTGGTAAGTGTGACAGTAAAATTACGAATAATGAGGTTGAATTGATTCGATTTTAAAAGCAATGTTTTGATGTTGGTTTTATAATGATAAAAAATGGTAATCTATTGAATTGTTTTTGTGTTTAAAAACGACTGATATTCAGTTAGGTATTATTAACATAAGTTTAACTAACACAATAACGGAACGAACGTTCCGTTATTATATCTTTGTACCATAAAATATTAAAAAACACAATCATGAAAAAATTAATTAAAAAAGTAGCCCTAGTAACTGGAGGAAATAGCGGAATCGGGTATGCAGCTGCCGAAGAATTGGCTGCACAAGGTGCAAAAGTAATTGTCACCGGAAGAAATAAAGAAGCTCTAATAAAGGCTGAAACCGAATTGAACGTAACAGGAATTGTAGCCGATCAAGCGGATTTAAAATCAATTGATAATTTGGTTAGCGAAGTAAAATCTAAATTTGGAAAGTTGGATATTATTTTCTTAAATGCAGGAACAGCTTCTTTTGCTCCGTTAGAATTTGCTTCAGAAGAACATTATGACAGCATTATGAATGTGAATGTAAAAGGAGTATATTTTACGGTTCAAAAATTGCTTCCTATTTTGAATGACGGCGGGTCAATAATTTTTAATACTTCAATTAATGCCAATATAGGTATGCCAAATTCAAGTGTATATGCTGCGAGCAAAGGTGCAGTTTTATCTTTCAATAGAGTATTAGCTACCGAGCTTGCACCTAGAAACATTAGAGTAAATGCCATTTCTCCTGGTCCGGTTGAAACACCACTTTATGGAAAGTTAGGATTAAGTAAAGAAGAAGTTGAAGGTTTTGGATCAGTTTTGGGAGATAAAATTCTTTTAAAACGTTTTGGAAAAGCTTCTGAAATCGCCAAAACAGTTGGCTTTTTAGCTTCAGATGATTCTTCATTCATAACAGGAACTGAAATAGTTGTTGATGGTGGACTTACCGTAAATTCAGTGGTTTAATTTTTTGCTTTAATTTCAGAATGAACGTTCCAATTTGATATCTTTGTACATCTATAAAAATCAAGTTTATGGCAAGATTAAAAGAATTCAATGAAGAAGATGCTTTGGATAAAGCAATAGAAATTTTTTGGAGCAAAGGGTACAACGGGACATCAGCACAAGATTTAGTATCACATTTAGGTCTAAGCAGATCCAGTCTTTACGATACTTTTGGAGACAAACATTCCTTATTCATTAAGGCTTTGCAACGTTATCAGAAAAAATCATATGATGATGTAGCCAGTCTTTTACAAAAATCGACAAATATCAAAGAAACGATCAAAGAAATGTTTGCTCAGGCAATCATTGAAAGTTTTGAAGATAAAATTACAAAAGGATGTTTTATGGTCAACAGCACCGTTGAATTGGCGCTTCACGATGCTGAAATCGAAAAAGTGGTCAATGATAATAGGCTAAAGATGGAAGAAATTTTCTTTCTGGCTGTCAAAAGAGGGCAGGAACTAAATCAAATTTCATCGGCAACGGATGCAAGATTATTAGCCCGTTTTATATTTAATAATTATTCGGGCATAAGAGTTTTGGCTCGTTCAAGCGGAACACCAAAACAGGTTTTCGATGATGTGCTGAAGGTTTTGTTATCCGTGCTATAGTATTCTAATATAATTGTAAGCCACCCATTTTTTGGGTGGCTTTTTTTTTGAGTTAAAGAAAACCATTCGTCAAATAAAATTGTTTAAGATTCGCTAGCGTGTTTTTGATAATGGAAAATCGGGAGAATGCGGAGAAGATACACTTTGCACAGCTTGAGAATTCAAACGTTTGTAAATACTAATTTTATCATAAATCTATAGTGTTCTGGAAGTGTGTTGAGAATAAACGGGTAACAATAGCGTTCTTAAATAAAACGATATTATGGGTTTATTTGATTTTATGATAGTGGAAATCGCTATGGATTTGGGGACGGCCAATACTTTAATAATTCATGATGGAAAGATTGTTGTGGACAGCCCTTCCATTGTGGCAAGGGATATTAGAAACGGTAAGATAATCGCAGTAGGTAAAGAGGCCAGTTTGATGCAAGGTAAGACACACGAGAATATTAGGACGATCCGGCCTCTTAAAGACGGGGTTATCGCAGATTTTGATGCCTCTGAGAAAATGATCAGCTGGTTTATAAAAAATATACCTGATTTAAAGAAAAGCTTTTTTACTCCTGCACTCCGAATGGTGGTATGTATTCCGAGTGGCATTACCACGGTGGAAAAAAGAGCAGTAAAAGAGTCCTGTGAACGAGTAAACGGAAAAGAAGTGTTTTTAATTCATGAGCCAATGGCTGCTGCGATAGGAATTGGTTTAGATGTGATGCTGCCTAAGGGGAATCTCATAGTGGATATTGGTGGAGGGACTACAGAAATAGCTGTTATTGCCCTTGGAGGAATAATTTGTGACAAATCTATAAAAATTGCAGGTGATGTTTTTACCAATGATATATTGTATTTTATGAGAACACATCATAATCTATATATTGGAGAAGCTTCCGCAGAAACGATAAAAATTGAAGTTGGCGCTGCAATGGAAGAACTTGAAGATGCTCCTGCTGATTTAACTGTTCGTGGAAGAGATATGCTTACCGGGAAGCCTAAAGAAGTTTTGGTTACTTTTAGGGAAATAGCAAAAGCTTTGGATAAATCAATACAAAGAATTGAAGATGCCATTATGGTGACGCTTTCTCAGACACCACCTGAACTGGCTGCAGACATTTATCATACGGGTCTGTATCTCGCAGGAGGAGGGGCAATGCTTCGAGGTCTTGACAAAAGGATTTCGCAGAAGACGGATTTACCCGTATATATTGCAGAAGATCCTTTGAGAGCTGTGGTTAGAGGTACAGGAATTGTTTTAAAAGACATGGATAAATATAAAACTGTATTGATAAAATAAGTTCGTTATTACTTCCGTAGCATTGAGTTTTTGGAATTAATCACTTTATTTGTAATAGGATTTACTGCAAATGAGTTATCTATGGGGTCATCTTCTTTTGAACAAGATGCTAGAATAAGGACAGACCAATCGTCAATAGAGTAATTACTTTTTTCATGATTATCTTTACTAATAAGTTTTATTAAGAACAGCTAGATATATGTATATAATTTTTGTTCAGATGTGAAAACCATACTTCCTGTTTTTGTAAACTTAAATTATATGTAAAAATTGCTACTTTACTTCTTTTTTATGCTGGGTTTTAATAGTCATTAGCTAAAAAAATATCTAGAAAGAGGTTTATTTTTTTAGTTTTATTTCATGGATATCTCTTTTCAGTTCTAGAAACATTTCTTTTACTGAATCGGATTCTGTGGTTAGGAGTTTAGCGTCGTCTCTTCCAATATGGCATACATATTCCCAAATCTCCAAAATATCAGAGAGTTTGATTTCGTATGGGCTGTAAATAATATTATCTGAAACGACAGTTACCGAATCATCGTTTTTATTCCCGAGCCGTTTATAGGTAATCCCCTCTCTGGAGGTAATGAATATATAGGTTTTGTTCTGTTTTATTTCCCCCAGATTGTCCACATATTTTCCGACCACAAAGGATTTATTGGTGTGTGGCGGCATAGAATCGCCATTAATAGGGAAAGCTCTCATTTTGCCTGAACCTAAAAACGGAAGTGCTATCTGTTGCAGGTTTTCTATGTATTCGGCATCAGCATAACCACTAAGATAACCAGCTTGTGCTTTGTGTGGAATAATTTCAATGAGGTTGTTGCCGTCTTGATCGACGGTTATGGGCAAAACAATTCGGTTGTCTTCCAATTGCATTAAATTATCAATGGATATTTTACGAAGATCAACTGTTAAAAGCAAATCGATGCTGATATGATAATACCGTGAAATAATCACCAGCGTTTCTGCAGGCGGCGTGTTTTTTCCGTATTCATATTTCTTGTAGCGGTCAAGTGGCAAAGTCATTCCGTTTGCCACTTCTTGTTGGGACAAATTTCGTTTGCTTCTCAGCCATTTTAGATTGTCAGAAATATACAACATACGTTAAAGGGATTTTAAGTCACTACAAATATAAGCAACATAGTGATTTAACGTCCTAATTTTGCTAAATAATTTTGGATCAAAGCAGTTACAAGAACAAGAATAATATTCACGTTAGATACTTTATGAAAAAGCAGGAATATGCCATAGTGGATATAGAAACGACAGGAGGCAATGCCAGAGGGAGCCGTATTACAGAAATAGCGATTGCTATTCATGACGGGACTAAGGTTATTGACCGTTGGGAAACACTTGTCAATCCGCAACAGGAAATACCGCTGGCAATTTTTGCGCTTACCGGAATTAATAACGATATGGTGCGTAATGCTCCCATCTTTGATGATATTTCCGAAAAAGTTTTGGAGATGCTTACCGACCGTATTTTTGTGGCGCATAATGTCAATTTCGATTATTCTTTCGTTCGGCATCAATTGGAAAAGTCTGGATTTAAATGGACAGCCAGAAAATTATGTACCGTTCGTGCCGCAAGAAAAATTAAACCCGGATTAGGCTCTTACAGTTTGGGGAATCTTTGCAATTCGTTAGATATAAGTTTAGAGAATCGGCATCGCGCTGGTGGTGATGCAGATGCGACCGCCATATTATTTTCTAAATTATTGGAATGGGACAGCGAGGGAGTGATGGATAAGATGATTCAGAAAACGGCACAGGATCAGCGCCTGCCTCCTAATTTACCTCCTCAGGACTTTGAGCAATTGCCTGAAAAAATAGGAGTGTATTATTTTTATAATCAACTAAATAAAGTTGTGTATGTTGGAAAAGCGGTTAATTTAAAAAAGCGTGTGGCTTCACATTTTAGCGGTCATAACGTAAATGCACAAAGGCAGAATTTCTTGAAAGATATCTACGGAATTTCCTTTGAGGTCTGCGCTACTGAATTGATGGCGCTGTTGTTGGAATGTGATGAGATTAAAAAGTTGTGGCCTGCTTATAACAGGGCATTAAAACGTTTTGAATCTAAATTTGGATTGTTTCAATATGAAGCCCGAAATGGGTATAAATATTTGGCAATTGGAAAACTAACCAAATTTCAGACCTGTATTCAGGAATTCAATAGCCAATATGATGGAATAGCAGTATTGCAAAACCTTGCTCAAGAGTTTAAAATTGATTACCGATTTTGCCAATACGGTATGTCAATAGTTGGAGAATTTTTTCCAAAAAAAGATTTGACAAATTTGCCGGATGTTACCCATCACAACGAGAAAATCGAAAACGCGATTGAGTTTTTATTAAGTAACAGAGCAAGTTTTGTTATTATAGACAAAGGAAAATCTATAGAAGAAAACAGTTGTATTTGGGTTGAAAATGGGCATTTTTATGGAATGGGATATTTTTCGTCAGATATTGGATTTGCTGAATTGTCGGAGATAAAGGATTATCTAACGCCTTGCCGGAGCAACCAATACATCATGCATCTCATTTATGCTTATGCCGAGAAATACCCAGGAAAAGTAAAACGTCTCTAAATGATAGAAACATAAAAATAAAATGGCACACGTATGATTCTCTTTAACGACACTGAAATGTTTTCACAAGGCACAGCCGGCAAAAAAATATTTGACGCAACTGATGCTGACGTAATGTTGATTGATAGTTTTTTCACCAAAGAAGAATCTGATAATTATTATAACATTTTATTAAACAATACTCCATGGCGTGAATACGAAATGCCGATGTATGATAAAATAGTTACTGCTCCGCGTATGATTGCCTGGTATGATGAAAGTGAGGGCAATTTTGGTAAATCAAATTGGCCTAAGGAATTAATAGCCATTAAAGCCAGGGTTGAAAATGAAACCAAAATAAATTTCAATGCTGTTTTACTGAACTTATATAGAAATGGAAAGGACGGAGTTTCTTGGCATAGCGATAAAACGCAAAGCGAGAATAAAAACATGAATATTGCATCTGTTACTTTTGGTGAAACCCGAATATTTAGGCTGCGTCATAAATTTCTAAAACATATACCACCGCTTGAGATTCCTTTGCACCATGGTTCTTTCCTATTAATGGCAGGAAAAACAAATAGTTTCTGGGAACATCAAGTACCTAAAACAGCAAGAGACGTGCTTCCACGGATTAACCTAACTTTTAGGAAGGTTGGAATATAAAGCAGATAAATACTAATATCATGCCTCTGCAAAATTCCGAAATTTTTAATCCAGACAGATTAGAGAGATTCAACCTTGCAGACTTAATATTTTCTAGAGATACCGCAGTTTTTCTTCTTCAATATCCAAATAATGCATTTGTCTTCGTATAATTGACTCGTCAAGACTTTGATCTTCTCTGTTTTTATTGATGAGCCAATGCCTTTGCTGATTTAATAAATCCAGATAAATAACTTTCAGATCTTCACCAATTGATTCGTCATCGATTCCATTACTGTGCTGTTCCCATTTCAAAATAAGATGTTGTAATGGAGGATTACTTTCTACTTGATCACCATAATTGGTTTTTAAGTAATGTGTTGCAAATTCAGCTAATTCCTGTCGGATGTTATTATAGACTTCATTGCGGGATAAGGTATCGTCATCATTATCGGTTAGAATTTTTTTAATAAAATAGGGTAATGTTAATCCTTGAATTAATAAGGTCAAAAGAATAACAATGAAAGTGATAAACAGGATGAGATTACGCTGTGGGAATCCGTTGCCGTTATTGAGATAAACAGGTATTGATAAAGCTGCAGCCAGTGAAACTACACCGCGCATTCCGGTCCATCCAAGTATAAAAGGCACTTTATAACCCGGATTTTTGCTGTCAGCAACAGTGATAAAATTACGGGCAATGAGTGTTACAATTACAGCACCATAAGAAGACAGAATCCGGCTGATAATCAGAACAACCGTAATCATCACACCATATCCAACTGCAACGGTAATACTAATATTCGCTTCTTCAAGTCCTTTGGTAATTTGAGGCAGATCTAATCCAATCAGCATGAAAACAAATCCATTAAGTATAAAACAAAAACTTTCCCAGACGTTTACTCCCCGAATGCGGGATCTGCTGTTAAGAAAACGATGTCTGTTATTAGACAAAAGCAGTCCGCCACTCACAACTGCCAATACACCAGAACAGTGAACCTCTTCGGCTGCGAGATAGATAATATAAGGAGTTAGCAATGTCAGCACGCTGTCTGCATTTACATCAGTTGGCAGGAATTTATGAGCTTTCATAAAAATCCACCCAATGAGTAAACCAATTGACACCCCGCCAAAAATCATCCAGCTAAAACTCGTCGCAGCTTTGTAAAATATAAACTGCTCGGTTGCTACAGCAATCATCGCAAATCTAAAAATAATTAAGGATGAGGCATCGTTCAGCAGACTTTCGCCTTCTAAAATAGACGAAATGGTTTTAGGGACTTTAACAAATTTTAAAATAGCACCGGCACTTACAGCATCCGGAGGTGAAACAATTCCGCCTAACACAAATCCTAATGCCAATGAAAATCCGGGAATAACATAATTAGCAACTAATGCTACCGAAATCGCTGAGACAAAAACGACCACAAAAGCAAAGCTTGTTATAATGCGTCTCCATCGCCACATTTCTTTCCACGAAACCGTCCATGCAGCTTCATATAGTAACGGAGGCAGGAAAATAAAGAATATCAGATCGGGTTCAATGTTTATTACTGGTATGCCAGGAATAAAACTTATGATCAAACCCGCCAGAACTAATAGTATAGGGTAGGCTACTTTTATTTTATTAGCAAGCATAATCAGCAATAAAATAACGAGCAGTATACCAAGATAAAAAGGGAAATTTTCAAGCATTTGTTTAGGTTTTAAGAACAGTTTCTTGTTTTGGCTTCTGTATTCAATAAAAATGTTGCCGCTATTTAAAATAAGGTTCAAATGCTGTTTGAATAATAGACTTATCCGTATCAAAAAAATCATTCTTCGGCTAAATTAGTCAAATTAAATTGAATGTGGCCTGCAGCAGATGTGCTTGTCTTTATTTTATTAAATCATCATATTTTAAAAGATTGAGTTAAAGAAAACCATTAATCAGATATAATTATTCAAGACTCAAAAATGGATTCTCTTTAGCGTTATATCGCAATTGTTTTATGGGCGAAAACAATCCAAACGGTGTTCCTTTGCACAAGATGTTAAATATTTTGTTATAACTATTAGATACTCTGATAATTGATATTGAGAGGCAAGTTGTTAGTGATTTTGTAAAAATAATTTTATGGAAGTATTAATAAAAGACAAGTTATTTTTTATAAAGCAGATGAATCTATTGTGATAAAAAATGAGCGTTTATAAGGGTTATTTGTTTGTAATAGGCTGAAAATCAAAAAAAATGACTAACTTCGGTTTACTATAGCTGTATATGTTTTAATCAAATTTTCATGAGACTATTTTGAAATATCTTACGGTATTAAATTAGTAAAATATGAAACGAATCTTAATTTGTGCCCCAATCTTAAAGGCGTACTGGAGAAGTTAATTTGTGTAAAAAAAGCATAAAATAATTTTGATGCTTTTGATTTAGGTTGGATGGTACATTGTCTTTTTTTATTATAAAATTTATAAAGCATTTGACCGAATAATTCGGAGAGGTTAGTTATTTAAAATTTTTATTGCTTATTTTTAGAAGCCGATTTGTTTATTTTTAATTGTAGTCACAATGAAAAAGCAATACTTATTAATTATTCTGATCTGTATTTCGGGTTTTCGATCATACGCCCAATTACAGATTTCTGCCAGCGGAACCAATTACCTTATAAATTTTGATACTAACGTGGCGGGAGTTAACAACGGCGCTTTTCAGGGTACGGGTTTCAGTCCTACCCCAGTTGTAGGGCAATTAAATTCGAATGCCTGGTCAACCACAGGTATGTCAGAGGGTTCTTCTGGTTTTGGCGACACAAATACTACGGGTGATTTTTCCAGAGGAGTTAGCGAAGGAGAGATTGTTGTTGGTGGTTTTTATGCCTTTGATGTTGCCGATAAAAATAAAACAAATTACACACTTGGTTTTCAGCCAACCCAAGATGATTTTACTCCCGGATCCATTACTTTAAAAATACAAAACACTACAGGGCAATATATAAATGCCATCAATTTGGCATTTAAGATCTGGGATTTTAATGATTTCGATTATTCTACAAAACTTAGTTTTGCCTATTCGTATGATAATATCACTTTTGTAGATGTACCAGTGCTTAACTACAGTTCACCGGCCGTATTTGTTGCGGATCCTTTTAAAGGTGGACCAAAGTGGGAATCAAATGATATCGGAACAGTCATTAATGATTTGGCGGTTGCCAATAATGGTTTTTTTTATTTGCGTTGGACTTCTGATGATTCTAATACCTTAACAGCCGAACCCCGTGATGAAATAGCGCTTGATGAAATTAATATAGTTGTGTCAACTGTTTCAAATCCGCCTCCATTGATTGAAAATATAGTGTATACTAAGTACCCGACCACTAGTGATGCTATTACGATTACCGCCAATGTGAGCGATGTAAATGGAACCGTCTCCTCAGTGAAACTGAAATACGGAACAAGTACTGGTTTGTATACTGAAACTCCGCTTATGACCAATACTTCGGGGAATCAATATTCATATACCATTCCTGCAAATACTTTTGTTAATAACAGTTCGGTGTTTTTTGCGATTGAAGCGAGTGATAATGCGGCTGCTATTGGAGTTTCAAAAGAATATTCAGTTGCCGTGCGTAATGCAGTGACTACTACTTTGCCCTATACTGAACCCTTTGAAAGCAGCTTAGGTGATTGCTACCCAATTAGTGTTACGGGTTCCAAAAATAGCTGGTACTGGTTCAAAGAAAAAAAGGATAAAGTTGCCGAAGCCTCCGGGTACAATAGCGGCGAAGCAGAAGAAGACTGGCTTGTTTTACCCGGTTTTGATTTAAGTACAGGACTAACCGAAGTGATGGATTTTAAGACTTGGTATAACTATGGACTCGATGATGTAGGTACTTTTGATTTAATGTACTCGATGGATTACCCTGGAACAGGAAGTCCCGAAGGGTACACATGGATTTCACTCCCTTTTCAGAAACCACCGAGTAAAAAAGAATGGTACTATTCAGAATTAGTAGAACTTCCCCCTTTTATTAACGGTAGAGTTTACTTAGCCTTTAAATACACTAACCCGAACTACGAATACCGTACCTGGAGAGTAGATGATATTCACATTAGCAGCTCGAATGTTGCTTATCCGCAACCAACTAATTATCCAACAAATTTTACAGCAACAGCAGTAAGTGCCTCCGAAATTAGTACAACTTGGACAGATGCGTTAGGTCCTGATTTACCTTTTGGCTATCACATACAAGTGAATACAACCGGTGTTTTCACTCCACCTGTCGATGGTACTTCGGTTCCCCCAGATCCCGATTTGAGTGATGGAGAAGGCAGTGTAAATATTTTTCATGGAGGTTTTGAAGAGGCGTCATGGACTGGTTTGCTACCAAATACTACCTATTATTTTATTATATATTCTTATTCCAATTCGGGGGATTTAATCAATTTTAAAACAAATGGTACTCCACCAACAGCCAATGCAATCACCAACGCAGGAAGCAGCGCGCAAGAAGGAGATGTAATTATTACCGAATTTATGGCAGCCCCAGGAAGTGTTGATGATACTTATGGTGAGTGGTTCGAAATTTTTAATACAACCGCTGCAGATATAAATTTAAATGGTTGGCTGATTGAGAGTTTTGACGGTGTGAACAATATACAACACACCATTAGCGATCCAACATTAGTTATTAAGGCTAAAAGTTTTCTGGTACTTGGGATAAACCCAGATCCTATAACTAATGGTGGTGTACCTGTTGACTATACTTTTAAAGATATTTTCTTCGGTAACACGAATGACTACATACATATTCGTTCCGACAGCCGTCTTCTAATTGATCGTATTGATTGGGACTCATCTTTAGGTTGGGATATTAGGACCGGTCAATCGTTGATTTTTGTGGGCAATCCATTAACGGATGATAACAACGACGTGCTCAACTGGATTCCGTCTTTAGTTAGGGAGAAAGGGTACAATAATACTACTCAAAGTGACTTAGGATCTCCTAGAACCAATGGCTTATTTCAGAACCTGATCGATGCGACCACCTGGACAGGAACCGGAAATTGGAGCGAAGGAAATAAACCCGGACAAACAAACTGGAGTAATGGTTCGCCTGGATCGAATGTGCAGGTAACCATTCAGGGAACTGCAACAATTGATTTGCCAAATGTTTTTCCAGCGAAATGCGGGAAATTAATCGTTGATCCCACAGGCACTGTGATTCTTCCACCCAAGAAAGCGCTTACCACTAAATAAAACAATGGAAAAACCAATGGAAAAAGTAACGAAAAAATATATTCTGGTCATTTTGTTGATGGGAATAGTCGTGCAAGGATGGTCGCAAGGAAAAGTAATTATACAATCGGATGCAACGGGTACCGGAAGTTTAATTGTTGGGACACAAAGCAGTGGTTTAAACGTTGTGGTAAACGGATTTATTCCAAGTTCGAATTGGCATATTATTTCGCCATCGGCTACTGGTCAGCCATTGGGAACCTTTGTTAGTAGTAATGGAATAGTTAATAATGCAACTTTTGGGAATTATGATTTGTCTCCTTTAGACGAGGCATCAAATAATTGGACACCCTTTACACAGAGTTCCAATAACAGTTCTATGGTAGTTGGAAAAGGATACGCAATACGAAAAACCGCCACAGGTGCAGTAACTTTCTCAGGAACAATAAATACCGGAACAGTCGCTGTTCCAATCACAAAAAGCAACCTGGGCTGGAATGCAGTTGGTAATCCGTATACTTCAGCATTAAAAATTAAGGGAGCCGATGGGTTTCTAACCAAAAACCAGTCAGCGATGGATCCAAGCTTTTCAGGGGTTTACATCTGGAGTCAGTCGCTGGGACAATATGTTGTTATTACTCAGGCTGGTTATGCTTTTCCTGCACCTGGAGGAGAAACCGAACTTAATGAGAGTGATATCGCAGTAGGGCAGGGATTTGTAGTAAAGGCAATTGCAAATGGAACAGTTACTTTTGATAACTTGATGCAAGAACATTCATCTATAAGTGGAATATCCTATTTATCAGATTCCAGTTCATGGCCTGCAGTTAGAATAACAGTTACTGATGATAAGAAAAAAAGCAGTACCGTTGTTGCATTTAATAATGAGATGACAAAAAATTTGGATCCGGCGTATGATGCAGGTATGTTCAAAATGAATGATGGAATGGATCTTTATACACAGTTGCTGGATGACAATGGTGTTGATTTTGCGGTTCAATGTCTTCCGCTAAAGGATTATCAAAGCTACCGAATTCCGTTGGGGCTTGATTATCCTGAAGGTGGACTAGTCCGGTTTACTGCGGAAACGGTTGATTTGCCCGAAGGAATGGAATTTTATATTGAGGATAAAACGACAGGGGTTCTCTCACGAATCGACAGTGATAAAACGGGATATTCGGTTACCCTTCCAGATAAATTTAAAGGAACCGGACGATTTTACCTGTTGGCACGCCAAAAAGGATTCAGATAACAAATACTAAAAGAATCCATAACAAATCGGGCGTTCAATTATCATTTTTACTACCAGGCTTTTATAAAATTTAATATTTTAAATTAAAACAAAATTGGGTAAGCTACAGGAATATAATCCATTAACATCGGTTTACGAACCATTGCTGCATATCGTGGCGAATATTTCTTTTGCATTATACCTGCTTTTGTTGGAAAACCATCGTGAGCCATTTTTTCAAATAGTTTTGATTTTTGGTGGTTTTAGTATCTTGTTTAATAAGCTAGTCACTTTAAAACCGATAAGCTTATGAAACGAGATAGACTTTCTTTAAAAAATAATTTTGCTTTATTACTTGCAGTTGTGCTGGTTTTTCTGATTCAGCAAACTGCAATGGGACAAATTCAAGGCTTGACTTCTACAACTCCTGTATGCTTAGGAGAATCTTCTACTATAACAGTTTCCTCTGATGGTTTTCTTGCAAATGTCTCTTATACTGTTACATATTCTTTAAGTGGAGTAAATACAGCTACCGATATAACAATAGGTATGTCTGGAACATCGGCAGGAACACGTACTTTTATAGTTCCGACAAATTCGTTAACTTCTTCAGGTACCACCACAGTTACAATTACACGAATTAATGCAGGTGACATTACAGCAAACAATACAGTGAATATTACTGTTCTTTCTCCATTTACAGCAGGAGCAATTGCAAATACCGGTGAAACGATTTGTTCGGGGAATATACCAACCCTTACAATTGGAAGTACAACCGACGCCAGCGGTGGCGACAATTCTATTATTTATCAATGGCAGTATAGTACTGATAGTAGTTTTTTAACTGATGTAACAACAATTTCAGATAGCAATTATGATCCAAATTCGCCACCTCCACCAGGCCGATCGGGGTCGGTTAATGGGGCTACTTATTTGCCAACGCAAACATTGGCACAAACTACATACTATCGTCGTCAGGCAAAGGATGGAAGTTGCAATACTACATTTACAAGTTCATCCGAAGTATGGACTGTAACTGTCAATCTAGCACCCGATCTTTTAAACTTCTCAACTGACGCTTCCGATGCCTGCGCAGGTTTACTATCTCAAATAACTATTTCTTCAACAACACTTGCCGATGGAAATTATAATGTGACTTATGTATTGTCTGGTGCAAATTCAGGTACTGAAACCAAAAGTGTTGCATTTAGTGGGGTTAGTGGGACTTTCAACACAGTACCATTAAATGTTTTTGGTAATACAACAATTACAATTACCAATATCGAAAGTGGCGGATGCAGTACAGTGCCTACCACCGGCCAGTCCGATATTTTTGTGGTTAATGAAGTTGTTACTGCATCTGTTTCCATTTCAACAGATTCTGACATTGTTTGCTCTTCGCCTTCAACTAAAACTTTTACGGCAACCACTATAAATGGTGGGCCATTTACCTTATACGAATGGAAAGTAAATGGTGCTATTATTGCTAATTCAATCAGTAATGTTTTTACCTATTCCGTTTCTGTGGGTGATAAAGTAGTGTGTGATGCGACCTCTATTAAGCCTTGTGCGATCCCAAAACCAGCGACGAGTAACGAAATAACAATGGTAGTCGACACCATAGTTCCAATCATTAGCTGTCCTGCAGCTGTTACTGTTTCGGCTGATGCAGGTTTTTGTACAGCTTCGAATGTTTCGCTTGGAAATGCACTCACAACCGACAATTGTGGTGTGGATACATTAACAAATGATGCTCCTGTCAATTTTCCAATTGGAACAACAACCGTTACCTGGACGGTAACGGATGTTAATAATAATCAAGCTAGCTGTACCCAAAGCGTAACGGTAACCGATACCGAAAAACCAGTGATCACTTGTCCTACCGATGTAAGCGTAGTCGCCGATGCTGGATTGTGTACCGCTTCCGCTGTGGCTTTAGGTACTGCAACCGCAACCGATAATTGTTCAACAGGAGCTGCTTTGGTAATCACCAACGATGCGCCACCAACATTCAATATTGGAACCACGACAGTGACTTGGACCGCAACCGATGCAGCAGGAAATACCACTACTTGCCAACAAAGCGTAACGGTAACCGATACCGAAAAACCAACCATCACTTGTCCGATTAATGTCAATGTAGTCGCCGATGCTGGATTGTGTACCGCTTCCGCTGTGGCTTTAAGTACTGCAACGGCAACCGATAATTGTTCAACAGGAGTCGATTTGGTTATCACCAATGATGCACCAACAATATTCAGTATTGGAACAACAATAGTGACTTGGACAGCAACCGATGCAGCAGGAAATACCGCTACTTGCCAACAAAGCGTAACAGTAACCGATACCGAAAAACCAACGATTACTTGCCCTTCGAATGTGAGTGTACTAGCCGATGCAGGATTATGTACGGCAACAGGTGTGGCTTTAGGTACAGCAACGGCAACAGATAATTGTTCGTCAGGAGCCGCTTTGGTAATCACCAATGATGCACCAACCACATTCAATATTGGAACCACGACAGTAACCTGGACAGCAACCGATGCGGCGGGCAACACCCAAAGCTGTACCCAAACCGTAACGGTAACCGACACTGAAAAACCAACCATCACTTGCCCTTCGAATGTGAGTGTAGTAGCCGATGCAGGAGTATGTACTGCAACTGGTGTGGCTTTAGGCACTCCAACCGTAACCGATAATTGTTCAACAGGAGCCACTTTGGTAATCACCAATGATGCACCAACAATATTCAGTATTGGAACAACAATAGTGACTTGGGCAGCAACCGATGCAGCAGGAAATACCGCTACTTGCCAACAAACCGTAACAGTAACCGATACCGAAAAACCAGTGATCACTTGTCCTACCGATGTAAGCGTAGTCGCCGATGCTGGATTGTGTACCGCTTCCGCTGTGGCTTTAGGTACTGCAACGGCAACCGATAATTGTTCAACAGGAGCCGCTTTGGTAATCACCAATGATGCGCCACCAACATTCAATATTGGAACCACGACAGTGACTTGGACCGCAACCGATGCAGCAGGAAATACCACTACTTGCCAACAAAGCGTAACAGTAACCGATACTGAAAAACCAACGATCACTTGCCCTTCGAATGTGAGTGTAGCAGCCGATGCAGGATTATGTACTGCAACTGGTGTGGCTTTGGGCACTCCAACCGCAGCCGATAATTGTTCAACGGGAGTCGATTTGGTTATCACCAATGATGCACCAACCACATTCAATATTGGAACCACGACAGTAACCTGGACAGCAACCGATGCGGCGGGCAACACCCAAACTTGTACGCAAACCGTAACAGTAACCGATACCGAAAAACCAACGATTACTTGCCCTTCGAATGTGAGTGTAGTAGCCGATGCAGGAGTATGTACTGCAACTGGTGTGGCTTTAGGCACTCCAACCGTAACCGATAATTGTTCAACAGGAGTCGATTTGGTTATCACCAATGATGCACCAACAATATTCAGTATTGGAACAACAATAGTGACTTGGACAGCAACCGATGCAGCAGGAAATACCGCTACTTGCCAACAAAGCGTAACAGTAACCGATACCGAAAAACCAACGATTACTTGCCCTTCGAATGTGAGTGTACTAGCCGATGCAGGATTATGTACGGCAACAGGTGTGGCTTTAGGTACAGCAACGGCAACAGATAATTGTTCGTCAGGAGCCGCTTTGGTAATCACCAATGACGCGCCAGCAACATTCAATATTGGAGCAACAACAGTTACCTGGACAGCCACCGATGCGGCGGGCAACACCCAAAGCTGTACCCAAACCGTAACGGTAACCGACACCGAAAAACCAACCATCACTTGCCCTTCGAATGTGAGTGTAGTAGCCGATGCAGGAGTATGTACTGCAACTGGTGTGGCTTTAGGCACTCCAACCGCAGCCGATAATTGTTCAACAGGAGTCGATTTGATTATCACCAATGATGCTGTTGAGCCATTCAATATTGGAACCACGACAGTAACCTGGACAGCAACCGATGCGGCGGGCAACACCCAAACTTGTACCCAAACTGTAACGGTAAGCGATACCGAAAAACCAACGATCACTTGCCCAGCTAATGTAAGCGTTGCAGCCGATGCCGGAGTATGTACGGCAACAGGTGTGGCTTTAGGCACTCCAATCGCAGCCGATAATTGTTCAACAGGAGTCGATTTGGTAATCACCAATGATGCACCAACCACATTCAATATTGGAACCACGACAGTAACCTGGACAGCAACCGATGCGGCGGGCAACACCCAAACTTGTACGCAAACCGTAACAGTAACCGATACCGAAAAACCAACGATTACTTGCCCTTCGAATGTGAGTGTAGTAGCCGATGCAGGATTGTGTACTGCTTCTGGTGTGGATTTGAGCACTCCAACCGCAGCCGATAATTGTTCAACGGGAGTCGATTTGGTTATCACCTATGATGCACCAACAATATTCAATATTGGAACCACGACAGTAACCTGGACAGCAACCGATGCAGCAGGAAATACCGCTACTTGCCAACAAAGCGTAACGGTAAGCGATACCGAAAAACCAGTGATCACTTGTCCTACCGATGTAAGCGTAGTCGCCGATGCTGGATTGTGTACTGCAAATGGTGTGGCTTTGGGCACTCCAACCGTAACCGATAATTGTTCAACAGGAGCCGATTTGGTTATCACCAATGATGCTCCAATCACATTCCCATTAGGAGCAACCACAATAACCTGGACCGCAACCGATACGGCGGGCAACACCCAAACCTGTACGCAAACCGTAACGGTAAGCGATAATCAAAAACCAACCATCACTTGCCCAGCTAATGTCAGCGTTGCAGCCGATGCAGGATTGTGTACAGCAACAGGAGTAGCTTTAGGCACTCCAATTGCAGGGGATAATTGTTCAATAGGAGCCGCTTTGGTAATCACCAATGATGCGCCGGCAACATTCAATATTGGAACAACAACAGTTACCTGGACCGCCACCGATGCGGCGGGCAACACCCAAACTTGTACCCAAACTGTAACGGTAAGCGATACCGAAAAACCAACGATCACTTGCCCAGCTAATGTAAGCGTTGCAGCCGATGCCGGAGTATGTACGGCAACAGGTGTGGCTTTAGGCACTCCAATCGCAGCCGATAATTGTTCAACAGGAGTCGATTTGGTAATCACCAATGATGCACCAACCACATTCAATATTGGAACCACGACAGTAACCTGGACAGCAACCGATGCGGCGGGCAACACCCAAACTTGTACGCAAACCGTAACAGTAACCGATACCGAAAAACCAACGATTACTTGCCCTTCGAATGTGAGTGTAGTAGCCGATGCAGGAGTATGTACTGCAACTGGTGTGGCTTTAGGCACTCCAACCGTAACCGATAATTGTTCGTCAGGAGCCGCTTTGGTAATCACCAATGATGCACCAACAATATTCAGTATTGGAACCACGACAGTAACCTGGACAGCAACCGATGCAGCAGGAAATACCGCTACTTGCCAACAAACCGTAACAGTAACCGATACCGAAAAACCAGTGATCACTTGTCCTACCGATGTAAGCGTAGTCGCCGATGCTGGATTGTGTACTGCTTCCGCTGTGGCTTTAAGTACTGCAACCGCAACCGATAATTGTTCAACAGGAGCTACTTTGGTAATCAGCAATGATGCGCCACCAACATTCAATATTGGAACAACAACGGTAACCTGGACAGCCACTGATGCGGCAGGCAACACCCAAAGCTGTACGCAAACTGTGACGGTAAGCGATACCGAAAAACCAACCATCACTTGTCCTACCGATGTAAGCGTAGTCGCCGATGCTGGATTGTGTACCGCTTCCGCTGTGGTTTTAGGTACTGCAATGGCAACCGATAATTGTTCAACAGGAGCTGCTTTGGTAATCACCAATGATGCGCCGCCAACATTCAATATTGGAACAACAACAGTTACCTGGACCGCCACCGATGCGGCGGGCAACACCCAAACTTGTACCCAAACTGTAACGGTAAGCGATACCGAAAAACCAACGATCATTTGCCCAGCTAATGTCAATGTAGTCGCCGATGCTGGATTGTGTACCGCTTCCGCTGTGGCTTTAGGTACTCCAACAGCAACCGATAATTGTTCAACAGGAACCAATTTGGTTATCACCAATGATGCACCAACAATATTCAGTATTGGAACAACAATAGTGACTTGGACAGCAACCGATGCAGCAGGAAATACCGCTACTTGCCAACAAAGCGTAACAGTAACCGATACCGAAAAACCAACGATTACTTGCCCTTCGAATGTGAGTGTAGTCGCCGATGCTGGATTGTGTACTTCTTCTGGTGTGGCTTTAGGTACTGCAACGGCAACCGATAATTGTTCAACAGGAGCCGCTTTTGTAATCACCAATGATGCGCCACCAACATTCAATATTGGAACCACGACAGTGACTTGGACCGCAACCGATGCAGCAGGAAATACCACTACTTGCCAACAAAGCGTAACGGTAACCGATACCGAAAAACCAACCATCACTTGTCCGATTAATGTCAATGTAGTCGCCGATGCTGGATTGTGTACTTCTTCTGGTGTGGCTTTGGGCACTCCAATCGTAACCGATAATTGTTCAACAGGAGCCACTTTGGTAATCAGCAATGATGCGCCAACAATATTCAATATTGGAATAACAACAGTTACCTGGACAGCCACCGATGCAGCGGGCAACACCCAAAATTGTACGCAAACCGTAACGGTAAGCGATACCGAAAAACCAACCATCACTTGTCCGATTAATGTCAATGTAGTCGCCGATGCTGGATTGTGTACCGCTTCCGCTGTGGCTTTAGGTACTGCAACAGCAACCGATAATTGTTCAACAGGAGCTGCTTTGGTAATCACCAATGATGCGCCACCAACATTTAATATTGGAACAACAACGGTAACCTGGACTGCAACCGATGCGGCGGGCAACACCCAAAGCTGTACGCAAAGCGTAACGGTAACCGATACCGAAAAACCAACCATCACTTGTCCTACCGATGTAAGCGTAGTCGCCGATGCTGGATTGTGTACCGCTTCCGCTGTGGTTTTAGGTACTGCAACGGCAACCGATAATTGTTCAACAGGAGTCGATTTGGTTATCACCAATGATGCACCAACAATATTCAGTATTGGAACAACAATAGTGACTTGGACAGCAACCGATGCAGCAGGAAATACCGCTACTTGCCAACAAAGCGTAACAGTAACCGATACCGAAAAACCAACGATTACTTGCCCTTCGAATGTGAGTGTACTAGCCGATGCAGGATTATGTACGGCAACAGGTGTGGCTTTAGGTACAGCAACGGCAACAGATAATTGTTCGTCAGGAGCCGCTTTGGTAATCACCAATGACGCGCCAGCAACATTCAATATTGGAACAACAATAGTGACTTGGACAGCAACCGATGCAGCAGGAAATACCGCTACTTGCCAACAAAGCGTAACAGTAACCGATACCGAAAAACCAACGATTACTTGCCCTTCGAATGTGAGTGTAGTCGCCGATGCTGGATTGTGTACCGCTTCTGGTGTGGATTTGGGCACTCCAACCGCAGCCGATAATTGTTCAACGGGAGTCGATTTGGTTATTACCTATGATGCACCAACAATATTCAATATTGGAACCACGACAGTAACCTGGACAGCAACCGATGCAGCAGGAAATACCGCTACTTGCCAACAAAGCGTAACGGTAAGCGATACCGAAAAACCAGTGATCACTTGTCCTACCGATGTAAGCGTAGTCGCCGATGCTGGATTGTGTACTGCAAATGGTGTGGCTTTGGGCACTCCAACCGTAACCGATAATTGTTCAACAGGAGCCGATTTGGTTATCACCAATGATGCTCCAATCACATTCCCATTAGGAGCAACCACAATAACCTGGACCGCAACCGATACGGCGGGCAACACCCAAACCTGTACGCAAACCGTAACGGTAAGCGATAATCAAAAACCAACCATCACTTGCCCAGCTAATGTCAGCGTTGCAGCCGATGCAGGATTGTGTACAGCAACAGGAGTAGCTTTAGGCACTCCAATTGCAGGGGATAATTGTTCAATAGGAGCCGCTTTGGTAATCACCAATGATGCGCCGGCAACATTCAATATTGGAACAACAACAGTTACCTGGACCGCCACCGATGCGGCGGGCAACACCCAAACTTGTACGCAAACCGTAACAGTAAGCGATACCGAAAAACCAATAATCACTTGCCCAGCTAATGTAAGCGTTGCAGCCGATGCCGGAGTATGTACGGCAACAGGTGTGGCTTTAGGCACTCCAATCGCAGCCGATAATTGTTCAACGGGAGTCGATTTGGTTATCATCAATGATGCTGTTGAGCCATTCAATATTGGAACCACGACAGTAACCTGGACAGCAACCGATGCGGCGGGCAACACCCAAACTTGTACGCAAACCGTAACAGTAACCGATACCGAAAAACCAACGATTACTTGCCCTTCGAATGTGAGTGTAGTAGCCGATGCCGGAGTATGTACGGCAACAGGTGTGGCTTTAGGCACTCCAATCGCAGCCGATAATTGTTCAACGGGAGTCGATTTGGTCATCACCAATGATGCACCAACCACATTCAATATTGGAACCACGACAGTAACCTGGACAGCAACCGATATTTCAGGTAATACGGCTACTTGCGAACAAACTGTAACGGTAAGCGATACCGAAAAACCAACGATCACTTGCCCTTCGAATGTGAGTGTAGTAGCCGATGCAGGATTATGTACTGCAACTGGTGTGAATTTAGGTACTGCAACGGCAACCGATAATTGTTCAACAGGAGTCGATTTGGTTATCACCAATGATGCTGTTGAGCCATTCAATATTGGAACCACGACAGTAACCTGGACAGCAACCGATGCGGCGGGCAACACCCAAACTTGTACGCAAATAGTTTCTGTTTTAGGTATAGTCGATGCTGTTAATGATACAGCAGGTCCTATTAATGGATTAAATGGAGGAGATGCGGGTATAAATATCTTGGATAATGATATTCTAAATTGTACTGCAGTAATTCCTTCTCAAGTGAAAATCGTTTCTGTAGCTACAACAGAATTAAAGATTAACAATGATGGTACTGTAACCGTGACACCAGGTACAGCTGCAGGAATATATACTATAAATTACCAGATCTGTGAAATACTAAACCCGTCAAATTGTGATACCGCTAAAGTAACAGTAACAGTAACAGGTGCAACAGATACAATTGATGCTGTAATCGATATACTAGCACCAATTAATGGAACATCTGGAGGCACAACCCAAAGTGTATTTGCTAATGACACCTTGAATGGTCAATTATTTTCACCAGCCGATGTTATTTTAACTTCGTTGCCATTAGCATCAGGATTAAGTTTAAATCCTGATGGAACTATAAGCGTTGCGCCACTAACAGCACCCGGAGTATATCCATTAACTTATACTATTTGTCAAGTTGCAAATCCAATAATTTGTGATACGGCAACAACAAATGTTATAGTAACTTCAATAGATGCTGTTGCCTATGTGAGAGAACCAGAGATTGGTACTACAGGAGGGACAGTTTTATCTGTATTTGATAATGATACTTTAAATGGTTTACCATTTTTACCTGCAGATGTTATTTTAACTTCGTTACCATTAGCGTCAGGATTAACATTAAATCCTGACGGAACTATAACCGTAGCTCCTGGAACAGCAGCAGGAAGATATCCATTAACGTATACTATTTGTCAAGTTGCTAATCCAACAATTTGTGATACAACGACAACAAGTATATTAGTTACTGCTGGTACGCCTTCTCCAAGTGTGAGTATAACTAAAGATGGTACTTATGTGGATAACAATGGAGATGGACGAACAAATGTGGGAGATTCGGTTTTTTATAATTTTGTTGTTACAAATACTGGAAATGTTCCGCTTTTTGAAATTATTGTTACAGATATAAATGCAATAGTAACAGGAGGCCCTATAGATATTCTTGGTGTTGGATCCTCAAATGTCTCAACTTTTACTGCGATTCATAATATTACGCAAGCTGATATCGATGCAGGTCAGGTAGATAACCTTGCTTTAGTTAAAGGTAAACCTATTGTAAGTTCTCAAATAACGGCTACTTCGATAGATCCAACACCTTGCGTAACATGTACTCCAATTGATCCAAATTGTAGTTCTTGTACTATCGTACTATTAAGCAATTCTCCAAGTATTTCATTGATCAATAAAGCTGAATTTAATGATAGTAATAGAGATGGAATAGCGCAAGTAGGGGAAACAATTATCTATAAATATACAGTTATAAATACTGGTAATGTAACACTATCAAACATTACAATTTCGGACCTATTACCAGGTGTTATAATCACGGGAGGACCAATTGCTCTTGCACCTGAGCAATCAGACTCAGTCACTTTTGTAGGTACTTATACACTAGTATTGCAAGATTTATTGAATGGAAGTGTGACAAATCAATCAATTGTTTCAGCTATAGATACTGAAGGAAATTCAATTAGTGATTTATCAGACAACGATGATGGTTTTGGTGATGATCCAACTGTTATTGAAATTAATGGATGTGAGATAAAAGTGTATAATGCTCTAAGTCCAAATGATAGCTCAGGAATTAATGATGCTTTGATTATTAGTGGGATAGAATGTTATCCTAATAATTCAATAGAAATTTATAACAGATGGGGCGCTTTAGTTTTCGAAGCAAAAGGATATGATAATGTTACAAATGTTTTTAAAGGAGTTTCTGAAGGAAAAGGAACTATTGGTAAAGATTCTAACTTGCCTGACGGAACCTACTTCTATCTTTTAAAATATTCGAATTCAACTGGTGATAGTTTCCATAAAACAGGTTATTTGTATATTGAAAATTAATGGACTTGGTCTAATTGGTCTTTATTTTTAAATTGAATATAATCCCTATTGATATTGTTGATAAAGTTGTCAATGAATGCAATGAAATCAAGTTTTTTAAAAATTTTGTCTTAGAAAAAGTATTTAAAAGGAAAATTATTATTGGCCTTTATCCTCTCACAAATATGGATTATTTGACCGTTTTTGAAGAATGGAAAAAGAAGAATTAGTAAATTTTAAACTTTAAATTTGACAATCTCAAATGTATCTAGTCAGAAGCAAGAAATTTAATTGGGTTAATTTATCCCGAAAATTTCATATTTCGAAATAATTAATTTTGTCGTATCTATTGGTCTATTCATAATAAAAAAAAACCTTAAACTCCTGATTTACAGTGTGTTTAAGGATTTTTGTAGTGACCTTGACTGGATTCAAACCAGTAACCTCTTGAGCCGTAATCAAGTGCGCTATTCAGTTGCGCCACAAGGCCATTTTGCTTACTTGTTCATTGTTTACAATGTTGTCTACTGAACTTGTTTGCGGGTGCAAATATAGGAATAAATATGTATCTTGCAAGTATGAAATCGTATAAAAATGAAAAAATATGAGCTTGAAAAAATATATACGTGATATTCAGGGTTTTCCAAAAGAAGGAATTGTGTTTAAAGACATCACTCCCTTGCTAATTAATGCAAATGCGAGGAAAGAATGCTTGGAAATATTGGTTTCTACAGTAAAAGACAAAAAAATTGACAAGGTAATTGGAGTTGAAAGTCGAGGTTTTTTCTTCGGGATTCTTTTGGCGGAGGAATTGAATGTAGGTTTTGTTCCAGTTCGGAAACCCAATAAATTGCCTTTCGAGACTATTTCTGCCTCTTATGATTTAGAGTATGGTACTGACACGCTTGAAATTCATACCGATGCTATACAAAAAGGAGATAGAGTTTTGATTCACGATGATGTTTTGGCTACCGGTGGAACAGCAAAAGCGGTTTGCGAATTGGTGGAACGATTGGGAGGCGTAATTGTACAGTGCAATTTCCTAATGGAAATCACTTTCTTAAACGGAAGAGAAAAGATTGCAGGAAACGAGATTTTTGCGGCGATGACGTATTAGTTTTGTGTTCAGTAGGCAGATTAATAGGTGACAGTAGGCAGTATTTAGAATCTGCATTCTGCATTCTTAATTCTGCATTCTAAAATTTTAACCAAGCGCCCTTGTGGTAACATAATAACGATAGCCAATAATTGCCATTTGCCATTTTTTGGCTTTGGACACATCCAATCTTTGTTTAGTAAAGCTTGGTAAAATAAGTTTGTTGACTTGGGCAAGGATTTTAAACATAGCTTGATTTTTTTTCAAAGATATAAAAAAAGACGGTCTTGATGAGTGACCGTCTTTTTTATTGATTTTTAGTGAATACCGCCGCTATTTGTTTTCTTTTTCTGATTTGGATTGGTATTCTTCCATTTGTTTTTCATAAACTTCCATTTGTTTATCAAAAGCCTCCATTTGTTTATTGAACGGCTCCATTTGTTTGTCAAATTCAGCCATTTGTTTGTCAAAAGCTTCCATTTGAGGTTCTAGTTTTTTCATTTTGGCGTCATACTCTTCCATTTTCTTTTCGAAATCTTTCCAAGCCTTTTTATCTCCGTTTATTGGGTCTCCTTTTGGTGCTTTTGGCGCTTTTGGAAAAGCAGGAGCTTTAATTTTTGAAGGTAGGGTAGGAGGTGTTGGTGGTGTAGGAGGGACTGGTGCATTTATATCCTGAGAAACTCTATTTCGGGTAATAATTCGAATAGTTTTCCCGTCTTTATTCACGTCCATTCTTTCGATTGTTCCTTGGTCTAAATTGTCTAATTCGTTCTGGTCTACTTTTTTATCATTGATATAGATATCATTTTCGCTGCCTATTTTTGCAAACTTTTTTGTAATGATTCTGATTTCTTGTTTGTCATTATTCTTGATGACATTCATAGTGGCAATATCTTTTGGATCCAATTTATCCATTTCGGTTTTATCTGATTTTGCTCCATCAATAAAAATGTTGGTATCATCAGGAATATTGATATTATGGGATGCTACGTTATTACTTAGGGTTAATTTATCGGTCTTTCTGTTCTCTTCGGTAACGATTCCAATATTTGTGGTTCCATTATCATTTTTAGAAATGGCTATTGCAAAATCTTTTATCGGTTCGCTGCTATTCACTTCTGTAACTGTGGCTGCTTCTTTTCCTTTTTGCAGTTTAATTTTTAAACCAATTAATTCATTATTTGAGTTTCTTTTAATTTTAGAGAATGTGGTTTGTATGCCATATTTTTCTTTTAGAATTTCGGCTTTTTCTTTTAATTCCGCTTCCGTAGTATTTTTTGTGATTTTATAAACATCTACATCATCAGAGGCTGATTGTTCTACTTTTGGGTTCACATTTTTTTCCTTTGCAATCACTTCCATTTGGAATAAAAATACAAAGGCAATTAAAGCCGGAAGTACCAATGCATACTTCCAGGAATTCCATTTTTTTGATTGATTTTTGTTTAACATAACGATTCGTTTTTTGATTAATGATTGATAAAAATGATTGGTAAGCACAACACAATTCTCGTGTGTTGTTATTTTTAAAAGCGTGAGTTGGTAGGCTTTTTTGTCAGATATGTTTTTGGTGGCTTCACTGTCGGCGATGAATTCCAGATTTTGTAAAATGACATTTTTGTACAACCAAATAAACGGATTGAACCAAAAAAGGATGCAAAAGAAACGCGTGATTAGGACGTCTATCGTATGGTATTGCTCGCTGTGCACTTTTTCATGCTCCAAAATACTTTCCATTTCAGACTCGCTGTACAATGATGAGTTGTAAACAATGGTATTGAAATAAGAAAATGGAGCAATGTTTTCTTTGAGGTCAATGAATTTATGGTCGGCTTGTTGATGAATGGTTTTTCCTTTTAAAACATTATTGAGGTTATAAAAGTCTAATGCAAACTGGGCTAAAAACAATACTATTCCAATTATATAAGCAGCGCCCAAAACGAGATACCAATTGATTTCAAAGCTTTCCTCTTGGACAGGTCTGATGGGAAGTTTGGACCAATCAAAATTACTTGGGGCCGGTTCTACCCAAACAATTGTAGTAAAAACTATCCATGGCAAAATTGCAGATGTAAACAAACCTGCTAAAAGAAACCAACGATTTGCTGTAAAAAAAGTCTCTTTTCGCAATAGGAAATAATAAGCGATATAGAACATTCCAATTAGTCCGCTCGATTTTGCGATATATATGAATAGTGTTTCCATTTTTATTGCTTTTGTTCGATCATAGATAGGATTTCACGCAGTTCGGCTGCCGATATTTTCTCTTCTTTGGCAAAAAAGGAAACCATATTTTTATAAGAGCTATTAAAATAATTATCGATAGCGGTACTCATAAAACCTTTTCGGTAATCTTCAATACTTACAATTGGGAAATATTGATGCGTGTTTCCAAAGGCATTGTGATTTACATATCCCTTTTCTTCCAGATTGCGAATAATGGTCGATAAGGTGTTGTAATGCGGTTGGTCTTCGGTGATTTCGGCCATCACTTCTTTTACGAATGCTTTTTTGAGCTTCCATAAAATGTGCATGATTTCTTCTTCTTTGTTTGTTAGTTTTTGCATGATGATTTTATTTGAAACAAACTTACAACTATATTTCTAGTTTACAAACTATAAATATAGTTATTTAACTAAAATTTTAGTTTTGTATTGATTTTACTGAGATTGGAATGTGTTTTTTAGCTTAAAAGGTTTTGGAAAGCTGTTAGGATGTATGTATAGAAAACGATAAAAGCAAAAAATATCTTTTGAAATATAATAGTTGTGGTTTACCGTGTGAGGGGTAGGAGCAAGCTACCGAAGTAGCGCGTATGACCCGACAGCATTATGTAAGTGGGCCGAATAGGCGGTTTGTATATTTGGCCCATTTATATAATGGTGACACACCCTAATTATTATGTAGATGTTATTTTTGTTCTTTGTGAATAATTTTATTGAGCCAAATACAGCAAAGGAAGGATAGTGCACCCAAAGTTCCCATGATAAACCAATTGACTTGATAATTATAATGTGCAATGATTTCCAAACCTGTTTTGGAACTGACTATATGTGCTAGACTGAAACTCATGGTATAGAAGCCCATATATTTTCCTTCTTGACCTTTTGGCGCGCGGTTGAGGGCAACGGCATTGACAAATGGGAAAGAAAAAATTTCTCCAAAGGTGAGCAATATGATGCTAATGGTTAAGATTCCGACCCAAGAATCGAGTAACAAAACGTAATATCCAAGTGTTATGAATAGCGATCCAATTGCAATGCTTTTTATTTTGTTAGTTTTATTTCTTTCCAACCTGCTAACAATCGGCATCTCTAAAAGGAAAACCAATAGTCCGTTGATGGAAAGCAACATTCCGGTTTGGAATTCACTGAGTCCGAATTTTTCGCTGTGATATAAGGGTAAAGTCGAAAATATTTGAAGAAAAACCATGAAAGTTACAAAACTGATAAAGAGAAGTAACCAAAAAGGTTTGTCTTTGAAGACCGATTTTGGAACTGTTTTGGTTATCGAATGATCTGTGGCAGCAGGTATTTTCTTTTTTTCTTTGATGTAGAATGCAAAAATCAAAATCGCAATGATGCAGGTGCTCCCATCGACCCAAAATAGGCCTTGGTATCCCATTCCTATTATAATCAATCCACCCAATGCCGGGCCAGCCGTAAAGCCTAGATTTACAGCCAAACGAATTAAAGACAGCGCACGAACTCGATTCTCGGGTTTTGCATATACGCTCAGTGATACAAACATGGCAGGACGAAACATATCGGAAATAGCCATAATGACAAACATCCCAAAGCATAATCCCCAAAAGGTTGTTATATATTGCAGCAAAATAAATAGGATTCCGCTCGTAAAAAGGCTAAAAATCATGATTTTATAAAACCCAATTTTATCGGTCAATTTTCCTCCTAACCACGAGCCCAACATAGAACCCAATCCAAAAGCAACCATAATCCATCCCACTTCGCCATAGGTAAAATTCAAATCTTCCTTTAAATATTTGGATAAAAAAGGCAGCACCATAGTACCGGCTCTATTGATAAAAGTGATTAGGGCAAGTATCCAAACTTCGCGTGTGAATCCTTTAAAATTATTTATGTAGCGACCTAGGGCAGTTTTGAGCATTAGAAATTTCGAGTTTTTTCAAAGGTAAAAACTTAAATGATTAACAGCAAAGAACGCAAAGAATTTCACAGAGTTCGCTAAGCTTTGCGTTCCCAGCGCTTTCTTTGCGCTCTTTGCGGTTAATTTTTTTATGGTATATCATTTTTAAACTATTTTTGCTTAAAATTTAAGGATATGAGAGTTATACTGACTTTGGTTTTAATAGCATTATTTAATATTGGCTTTGGACAAGAAAAATTTGATACAGCAGCTGTCGAAAAATTTCAAAAAGATATCAATATAGAATTTTCCGACGCAAAGACAAGTCCTTTACTGCCTGAAGATTTGGCCCATTTCAAGACATTGGATTTTTATCCCATAAATGAGAAAGCCTTTGTAGTTGCACAATTCATTAGAACTGAGAATGAAAAACCTTTTGTGATGCCAACTACTGGCACCAAAAGGCCAATGTATGTAAAATACGGTGAAGCTCATTTTCAGTTAGAAGGAAAAGAGTTAAAACTAAATATTTATCGCAATATTGAACTTTCCAAAAAAGAAGAATACAAAGACCATTTGTTTTTGCCGTTTTCGGATTTGACCTCGGGAAAAGAGAGTTATATAGGCGGGAAATACATTGATTTGAAGATTCCAGCCGGAAATACCATCGTTATTGATTTTAACCAATCTTACAATCCCTATTGTGCATACAGTTATAAATATTCATGCCCAAAAGTACCATTGGAAAACGATTTGTCTATAGAGATCAAAGCAGGTGTAAAGAAGTTTCATGACTAATGAATTACTTTAATTTGCATACCCACAAGTTAACGAATCAGGACACAATCTTGGAACTCGTCAATCAATATCCACAGGAATTTGATGCTGGGATTCCGTATTATTCCATTGGGATTCACCCCTGGTATATCAATGAAGAAAGATTGGAGACCGATTTGCAAATAATAGAAAGCAAATTACAGGATTCAAATTGTCTCGCTCTAGGCGAATGTGGATTGGACAAACGTATCGAAATTCCGTTAGAATTGCAGCAAATGGTTTTTGAAAGACAATTGCTTTTGGCACAAAAACAAAATAAACCTGTTGTGATTCATTGTGTGGCTGCTTTTCAAGAGATAATTGCGCTCAAAAAAAGATTAAAAATTACGGTTCCAATGCTGATTCACGGTTTTTCAAAGAACAAACAAGTGGCCAAAGAACTCATCAATAACGGATTTTATATCTCATTCGGGAAATATTTACTACGTAATCCTGAATTGGAAACGGTTTTTCAAAGTATTCCCAATGATCGATTTTTTTTGGAAACGGATACAGTGGAAGAAGGAATTGAGGAAGTGTATACCCTGGCGGCCCGATATAAAAAATGGAATATGGATGAACTGCAACAACAAATAAAGAGTAATTTTGCAGCAGTTTTTAAAAAGCAACTTTAAGAATAAAAATAAAAAGAATTGATATGGCAGAGTGGACAGAAAGAGCCGAACTATTATTTAAAAAAGAAGGATTACAGAATTTGCAAAATGCTCATGTAATGGTCGTAGGACTTGGCGGAGTAGGTTCTTTTGCAGCAGAATTTTTGGCTAGAGCTGGAGTGGGTACGATGACCATTGTGGATGGCGATGTGGTGGATATTACCAATATAAATAGACAATTACCTGCTTTACATTCTACAGTAGGACAGTCTAAAGTAGACGTTGTAGGCGATCGATTAATGGATATTAATCCTGAATTGAATTTGATTCGACTAAAAGAATTTCTTTCGCCAGAGCGTGCTTATGAGATTGTGACCAATGAATATGATTATGTTTTGGATTGCATTGATAGCGTAACACCAAAATTGAATTTGATTATTTCTGCCAAAAGAAAAAAGGTCCGAATCATAAGCAGTATGGGAGCTGGAGGAAAAATGGAAGCTTCCAAAGTGAAAGTTACCGATATTGCCAAAACGGTAAATTGCTATTTTGCCAAAACAATCAGAAAGCGTTTAAAGAAAGAGAAAATCAATAAAGTGAAAGTAGTTTTTTCTTCTGAAATTCAAGATGAATCCAGTCTGCGCATGACAGATGGTTCCAATTTTAAAAAATCGTTTTATGGAACCAATAGTTATATGCCAGGATTATTTGGCTTGTATGCTGCCGAAACAGTGATTCGATATTTGCTTAAGAAAGAAGGAAGGGTTTAAAGTTTAAAAGTTTATGATGGTTTAAGGTTTAACATCATATTAAACGATTTTCATCAAACAATTTTAAACTTTTAAACGATTTTAAACAAAATTTTAAACAAAATTTTTCAAATGATACAAACCGTAATTTTCGACATGGATGGTGTAATTGTAGATACAGAACTCGTACACCGTTATGCTTATTACAAACAATTTGGCGAACTGAATATTGTGGTTCCAGAGGAAATGTATACTTCTTTTACAGGATTATCGACTCGCAATACTTTTCAGAAATTGAAAGAGTATTTCCAGTTGGAACACGAAGTGGAAGATTTGATTTTGAGAAAAAGATCCATTTTTAATGATGCTTTTGATAATAAAGAAGACTTAGCTTTGTTGGAAGGAGTAGAGAATTTAATTAAAGATTTTCACCAAAATGGAATGCAATTGATTGTGGCTTCATCAGCTTCAAAAGTGACGATTGACAGAGTTTTTCGCCGTTTTGATCTGCATCAATATTTTTCGCATATCGTAAGTGGTGAAGATTTTCCTAAATCAAAACCGCATCCTGCTATTTTCCTCCATGCGGCTTCCTTATCAATTGCTCCAAAAGAAAACTGCATCGTTATTGAGGACAGTACCAATGGTGTCAAAGCGGCCAAAGCTGCTGGCATTTTTTGTGTAGGATATAATAGCTTTCATTCCAAAGATCAGGATTTGTCACTGGCTGATGTTGTTGTGAATCATTTTGATGAATTGAACTTTGAGAAAGTATCACAGTACTAATGAGTTTATAAATTAAACATATATCGAATTTCAAAACAGTAGAACATGCTTTTAAAAAAAAGATATTTTACTTTTTGGAGTATTATTTTTTGATTTTCCATGATAGTAGTTTTTTATAAAGTTGACTATTGTTAAAAATAATCACGTCATTATTAATTAAATTTGATTTAATTACAATACAAACTTAAACTTGAACCTCTTTTCTGTTGTTACATAATTTTTTATAAAGCTTATATGATTTATTAGTTTGCTGTTGGATTGCTTTTTTTGTTTTTGCAGAGATGGAATTTAAAGAAAACAGTATAATAACTATTTTTTGAATTAAGGAAATATTAACATTTAAAGCTTTTTGAATTTGTAAATTTGAGGAAACACTTAAACCAATAATAATGAAAAAAATACTTTTTGTTTTAGCATTTATTATAGCGCCCTTTATCACTGAGGCTCAATTGAAAACTCCTCAAGCTAGTCCTAAAGCGACTGTTTTTCAAACAGTTGGATTGACGGATGTAGAAATAGTTTATTGCAGACCAGCAGCAAGAGGAAGAGCGGTATTTGGAAATTTAGTTCCTTTTGGAAAAGTTTGGAGAACAGGTGCCAATGAAAATACAACTATATCTTTTAGCGAAGATGTAGTAATTGATGGTAAAACTTTGCCTAAAGGAAAATACTCTTTGTATACAATCCCTAAAATAGAAAGCTGGGAAGTAATTTTTTATTCTACCACAAACAATTGGGGAAATCCTGAAGTATGGAATGAGGCTAATGTAGTGTTGAGAACTACGGTAAAAGAAGATGCATTGCAAAAATCAGTAGAGTCTTTCACAATTGGTATTGGTAACTTGACTGCAGATACTGCTACCTTGGATATGGCTTGGGAAAACTCTTCTGTTTCAATGAAATTTACGGTTCCTACTCAAAAAGAAGTATTAGCAAATATTGAAAAAGTATTGGCGGGACCAACATCTGCTGATTATTTTTCAGCTGCACAATACCTTTATCAGTCAAATGGTGATAACGCAAAAGCAATGTCTTACATGGATAAAGCTATGGAATTGAGTACTGAAAAACCGTATTGGTACACTCGCCAAAAATCATTGATTCAAGCAAGAGCAGGAGACAAAAAAGGTGCTATTGAAACCGCAAATCTATCTCTTGTAGCTGCAGAAGCTGCAAAAAATCAAGATTACGTAAAAATGAATAGAGAAAGTATTGCGGAGTGGAGTAAAAAATAAGGCTCACCAAACAGCATTCGGACTAATTATTATATTAAAAATCCCGTTTCGTCTATAGGGCGAAACGGGATTTTTTAATAAACTGTTTTATTATTTTGATATTAATTTACACCATCACATAAGGTTTTTAGAGTAATTGAATAATCTGGATTTAAGGGTTCGTTGGTTTGTGCTAATCTTTGAGAACCTGTATTTGCCGGACATGCAATGTCATTGGTTGCATCATAAATAAGACTTTTCCCTTTTAGACTAATGATAAGTTCTTTGGGAACATAAATTTGAACTTTGGTAACTGAATAACCTGAAGGAATATATCGAACGTAATAACCATCAGGATGCAATGTCCAAATACCACTAGGATAATCTGTTCTTGGCGGTGCAAAACCAGCAAGAATGGCATACTTTTCCATTTCTTGATAGGTATAGTTTCCAGAGGTTATTAAGCCACGAATGTTGTTTTCGGCCTCAAATACAGTTTGTACACTTTCGGGTAGTTTTGCTTTGGCTTGATTGATAACATCATCGGGTAAAAAACCGAGAGCACCATCTTCCAGTTGCATTAATTGTTTTTTGGTTAGTAGGGTTACAGCGGTCAGTTTTACTTCAGTACTAAAATCAATGAATTTTGTTTTGGCAATGATTGCCCACAGTAAAATTTGGATGTCATGTTGGTGTATTTCGGGATGATTTTCAGCACTTTTTAATATAGCTGTAACAATTTCTTTTTTGGATCCGTTGGTAGGTGCGTACATATAGCCATCTCCTTTTGATGGTGCAAATGTTCCTGCATGCAAACAATAACTTTTATTGGTCATTTCATAATAACCGGCACAAAGCACAAATCCTCCATTGGGTGCTTTAGGCAATAGATATAATGGTTGAGCGACTTCTAATTTGAAAAAATTAGGCATTTGTGAGCCCTCTTTATTTACATCTTCAAAAGCGGTTGTTATGGCTGCAGGTTTTTTGAATAGCTTATCAATGCCAAGGCTAGAAGCTCCTAGTTTTAATAAATCGGTTGAAATACCAAATTGAGCATAAGTAGTATTACTGCAAAATAATTGAAAAAATAGGGCTAAGCAAATAAGTTTTATTGATTTCATTATTAAATGGTTGGTTATAATTTACGTGCCAAATTTAGATTTTTTTAAATTATATTTTAGTATTATTTGTATTATTTTTTTTATAAATAATTTAAGAAAATATTGTAATGTGTTGTATTTTAGAGAAACACTGCAGTGCTTCTCTACAGATGATTATACTAAAAAATCCCGAATCATGTAGAAACGGGATTTATTCGATATTGATTGTATTATAAATAATTTTATGGCGTTATATTTTCTACCAATGTTGTTTGTTCTTCGGTTTTGAATATTGTAGTTTGCAACATATAAGATAATACAATAGTGAGGAGGGCTCCTATAAAATTGAGCCATAAATAGCCTAGTTTTTCTGCACCGCTCGGATAAATGAAGTTGGTGAAATAGTATATAATAAAAATGGCTATTTGACTAATTATTGCACTGTAGTAAATTGATTTTCCGCGTATTTTTTTGGTATAAAAACCAACCAGAAAAATCCCTAAAACAGTACCGTAAAATATAGAACCAATGATGTTTACGAGTTGGATTAGATTTTCAAAAAGCGTGGCAATGCAGGCAAATGCAATAGCAATGATTCCCCACATTAGTGTGAAAAGTTTTGAAGCATTCAGATAATGTTTTTCAGTTTTTTCTTCTTTGACATTGCGTTTGTAAATATCAATGGCTGTTGTTGATGCCAATGCATTTAGTCCGGATGCGGTAGAAGACATCGCTGCTGAAATGATTACCGCCAGTAATAAACCAATTAGACCTTTGGGCAAATAGTGGAGTATGAAATAGAAAAAGACATAATCTTTATCATTTGTTTCGGCTTTGTTATCTGCTTTTGAAATAATCTCTCTGGCTTTGGCTCTTAATTCTTTTTCTTTGAGTGCCAAATCGACCAACTCTTTTCGAAGGGTAGGATTGTCATAATCCTGATTGAGCTGATCTATGTACAATAGATTTACGACTTTTTCATCTTCAGATAATTTGTTTAAATCTTTTTGTAAATTTTGATATTCGCCTTTGTATTTTGAATTTTCAACTGTTATTTTATTGTTTGGGTTAAAGTTCAAAGGCGTTTCATTGAATTGAAAAAAAACGAAAACCATTACTCCAGTTAGTAAAATCAAGAATTGCATAGGTACTTTTAAAAGTCCGTTCATGATTAATCCCATTTGGCTTTCGCGAACGGATTTTCCAGACAAATAGCGGCCAACCTGTGATTGATCGGTTCCAAAATAGGCTAAGGCAAGAAAGAAACCACCTGTAATTCCGCTCCAAAAAGTGTATTTTTCATCTAAATCAAAAGAAAAATTCACGATATTCATTTTCTGATTGGCTCCTGCAATATGCATAGCATTGTCAAAAGTCATATCATTAGGCAGATAATCGAGAATAAGAAAAAAAGTAATCAGCATCCCAGATAAAATCACGAACATTTGTTGTTTTTGAGTGACATTTACAGCTTTTGTTCCTCCCGAAAAGGTGTAAATAATAACCAAAATACCGATAATGATATTCATGTACGTAAGATTCCAACCCAATAGTGCCGACAAAATTATAGAGGGAGCATAAATGGTAATTCCGGTTCCTAAACCTCTTTGGACCAAAAACAAAACTGCGGCTAATGAGCGCGTTTTTAGGTCAAATCTTTTTTCTAAATACTCATAAGCAGTATAGACTTTGTATTTGTGATAAATAGGTATAAAAGTGAGGCATATTACTACCATTGCAATTGGTAATCCAAAATAGAATTGCACAAATCCCATTCCGTCATGATAAGCCTGTCCTGGAGTCGAAAGGAAAGTAATGGCGCTGGCCTGTGTTGCCATAACCGAAAGTCCTACAGTAAACCATGGAGTTTCGTTGCTGCCCAGAATGTAATCTTCAACGTTTTTACTGCCCCGTGTTTTCCAAGCTCCATAAATTACGATAAATAATAGTGTTATTATCAGTACAATCCAGTCAAATAATTGCATAGGTTAAGAGTATAATTTCATAATTAAATAAAAAACAATGATAAACAGGGCATTGGCAACCAGGACTAAGGTATAGTCTTTTGACCAGATTTTAGGTTTTTTTGAATCCATGTTTTTTGTTTTTAAGGTTTCATTTTTTGGTTAGGAATACTTACGGAAGATTTTATCGAAATCATATTCGATAACAATTTATAGGCTCCGGGAACTCCTTCCGGTAATTCTCTAAAAAGACTCAGACCTGTATAAATATAATTTCCTTTTCCGTACGGAGCAATTAACAAAGCGCCATTCTTTGGACTTTCTCCTTTGTCGTTTGAGGACAGAATAGGAGTGAAGGCTTTGTCAAACTCTTTTGGATAATACAATCCCTGTTCCTGTTTCCATCCTTTAAAATCACTTTGGGTAATTGTATTTGGATAATTCAATGCAGGATGATTGGGGGCAAGAAAACGGACTTCAGCATTTTCTTCAGTTACTCGATCGTTAGAAATTGTCAATGGATAAGGAGCAATTTTTGATGTTATTAAATCCCTGTTAGTGTTGTATTGTACAATCATTGTTTTTCCGCCTTTTACAAAATCAAATAAAATATCCTGTTTGTTTGCCAATGCGTCAATAGTATTGTAAGCACGCACACCAGTCATGACAACATCAAAAGTGTCAAGTCTCTCGGGAGTAATATCTTCCGGTTTTAGGAGGGTCACTTTGTAACCCATTTGAGTCAAACTTTTTGGGACTTCGTCACCTGCTCCCATGATATAGGCAATTTTTTCCTCATTGGTTTTCAAATCAAATCGGATGCACTTTACCTCAGAAGTTTTTAAAATCTGTTGTTTTGTAATATGGTCATAATTAATGTTGATTTGCTCCTTGTCAAATGTTACACCATCAATAGTTGCTATGCTTTTTCCAACAATTTCGCTCATTTGTGCTGGAGGCGAAACTTCAAAATAAATGGTTTGTTCCATTCCTTTTTTATCCAATTGAAAAGGTATAGATTGGGGAGAAACTTTCCAATCTTTTGATAAATCCAATTTTAAATTTCCTTTAAGGTCATTTTTTCCCGCCTTTATCGTTACGCCAACATATTTAGGTTTGGTATCAGGAAAAAGCAATACTTTATCTTGAATTGTCGTAGTAACTTCGGGAACAATATCCAAAAAATTATACATTTCACCTTTTACATCATCATTGTATTTGTAAACAATAGTTCTTTCGAATGGGATTTCAACACCATTAATTTTTACATTAAAAATAACTTTAGCTTCTCTAATAATATCAGGAATTCCAATGTTTTTTTGATCTTCCACGGTGTACAATCCTACTGTTCCTTTTTCTTTTAACCAATAAGGTTGCGTGTAGTTTATTGATTGAGGTAATTGTAAATCTAGAGCACTGTTTTGTAGTGTGTTGTTTTTTAGATCGGTGTTAAAAACCGTATTTTTTTGCTCGGGTAGAGTCGTAACACTTGCTAATTGCATGGCTATTGGACTTCTATTTATAGCTTCCAAATTCAGTTTTACAACACTTCCAGGAGTTGCTTCTTGGGAGTTGGAAACAGCTTCCAAATACAAACCGGAACAAGCTGCGATGATTTTTTTTATTTCTTCAGATTTTACTATTTTCCAATGATTTTCATCCAAGGCTTGAATCATCGTATATGCTTTTATTAAGTTTGGAATACTAGCCGAAGGATTTTTAAAATCATATTGATTGGCAATAACGGTAATCAATTCGCCAATTGCTTTTCCGCCTTTTACACGGTTCCAACTCGTATCGATTCCTTCAAAAAGTGATGATTTGTCTTTTAAGGGTTCACCTTTTAGAAATTCCAGATATTCGGTGTCTTCACCACGAGTCCCGGTACTTCCAAATCCTTGTGATTTATGACTACTGCGACTTAAAGCCGCTATTTCCTGATTGGATTTCCCCAGCGTAGGGTAGTAAACACCAGTTGGAATTGCAACTAAATTGGATTTATTGGCTGCATCAAATTTTTCTTTGCTACCATAAAACCACCATGAAGTATTAAAAAAAACACGTTTGGGTTGCCAAGGTTGTACAAGTTGTAATTGTTCCGGAAAAGAAGCAGGATTATTGGCCAAATCAAAACCTTCTACACTCAGCATTGCCGAGGAGGTGTGATGTCCATGAGTAGTTCCTGGCGAACGATGGTCAAAGCGATTGATGATGACATCTGGCTGGAATTTGCGAATCGTCCAAACAAGGTCTGCCAATACTTTTTCTTTATCCCAAATCTGTAATGTTTCTTCCGGGTTTTTGGAATAACCAAAGTCATTGGCTCTGGAAAAAAATTGTTCGCCACCATCTATTTTTCTTGCTTCAAGAAGTTCTTGTGTTCTTATGACACCAAGTAGTTCCCGTAATTGTGGACCAATTAAGTTTTGACCACCATCTCCTCTGGTTAATGATAAATAGCCAGTTCTCGCATGAATTTCATTAGCCATAAATGAAATTAAACGGGTGTTTTCGTCATCAGGATGTGCGGCGATATAAAGTACAGTCCCCAGAAAATTAAGCTTCTGAATTTGATTATAGATTTCTGCTGAATTCGGTTTTTGAGGCTTTTGAGCGTATGTTATCTGTATAGAAAGGACTAAAACTAAAAATGATTTAAAAAAAAGCTTTCGCATATAACAAGATTTATTATTTCTAAAAAAAATAGAATTGTAAGTATTAGTTCAAGTCCAAAAGTACTAATTAAATAATGGGAATATTTAGCTATAATTCCAAAAGTTATGTTAATGTTTGATATTTATTAGGACAATTTTTAAAAAATGTACGACATAAAGATTAACAAATTTGAAATAAAATATTAGTTTTCTATGTCAATTATTTAAAATTAGAATGCTAAATTTGAGAATGTTATAATGAAAATATTCATTAGAATTTGAAATTGTCCCTTTGTCTACAATTAACCTAACCAGAATGAATATGCAATACGAGGAAGATGTTTTGAAAAATGGTTTTGAGCAAATAACGATTGTTCAACCCGATGATTTTGAAGGCAAAGTTACCACTACGCTAATCCGAAAAAGAGGTTCTTCAAAAGCTACTAAAGCCATTTTATGTATTCATGGTTTTAATGATTATTTTTTTCAAGATGTTATAGCCGAAGAATTTTTAAAGAAAGACTATCATTTTTATGCCTTGGATTTAAGGAAATACGGGCGATCTATTCTGCAAAATCATAAGGCGAATAATGTGAGAGACTTATCCGAATATTATGAAGATATTGACAGTGCTTTGGCCATTATTAGAGAAGAGGGAAGTCAAAAAATAGTATTGTACGGTCATTCAACAGGTGGATTGATTATAACTTTATATGCTTCGGATCGAAAAGAGAAGGCACTTTTTGATGTATTGATATGCAATAGTCCTTTCTATGATTTTAATGTGCCTTGGATTCAAAAGAAAACAGTTATTCCTGTACTTTCCTTTTTGGGGAGATTAAATCCAAATATTACTTTGCCCATCGGATTTTCAAAATTTTATGGTAAAAGTTTGCACAAGAATGATTTTGGGGAATGGGATTACAATTTACAATGGAAACCCCACGTTGCGCCTTCAATCAATGCGGGATGGATAAACGCAATACATGATGGGCATTTGAAAATTGCAAATGGGATTTCAGTTCATAAACCGATTTTAATTTTGCATTCTATTAAATCAGTAAATCCAAAGCATTGGGATGAAGAAATGTTTGAGGGAGATGCTATTTTGAATGTAAATGACATTACCGAAAAAGCAAAATTTATTGATTCTCCCCACAAAGAAGTTATTGGCTTCAGAAATGCTATACACGATTTGGTATTGTCCAGAAAGCCAGTACGGGATATTGTCTTTAAAACTATATTCGAGTGGTTGGATAAGTATTTGAAAAATTAATTTTTATGCTTAAATAAAAAAAAAAGCTGCAAACATTTTGATCTGTTGCAGCTTTTTGAATTTTATGAGAAAGATTATTTTTTTAATTTATTTTCAGTATCAGTGTAGTTTCCTGTTATTGAAATATTGGAGGCTTTATTTACTTTACCATAGATTGTGATTGATGAACCAGAACCTATGAATTCAATGTTTGAATTACTATTTAAAGTCAAATCTCCCCATATCACTACAGAACCTTCAATTTGTAATGTTGCATTACTATTAACTGTTAAAACAGTTGGATTTGCTTGTTGGTATTTTCCTTGGCTCAATGAGCCATTCATTATGAATTTACCCTTGCTGTTTATGGTAAGATTGTTTTGAACAGAGATAGAACCACAATGTGTAAGAACTGAATTTGAATTTATGATGATTGAATTTATGGCTGTAGAACCATAAAAACCTTTAGTTTCGTTTGAGTTTAAAATCAAATCAGTCCCTAAATTATAAGCAGGAAGTCCTGTGCATGAATTTACTGTTGGAGCAGATGGTTTTTCCATTTTGATGATTTTCAATCCGCCTTTACCGCTGGCAACATAAATATAATCACCGCTTGTTTTCACATAATTAGCAGATCCATTGATTCCTACAGTTCCGACTAGAGTTAATTGATCTCCTGTTTTGTAAACATTAAGTCCATTTCCTCCATTAGCGACAAAAACATAATCTCCATTTACTGATACAGCATTAGTAACCACATCATCAGGTTCTGTTGTTGCAGCTGGAGTTAATGAAATAGTTTGAATTTTGGTTCCCGTAGTCATGTTGTAAACTCCTAGTCCTTGATACCCTTCAGATACCAATACTTTATCGCCTACGAAATCAATTGTTCTTTTGGCGCCTTCAGCATCATCTTTCCAAGAAGAAAAAGATTTTATCAATTCTAAGTTGGAGGCGTTATAAATGTTAATTCCTTTTGTACCGCTTAACGTTATTACCTTATCGTTATTGATAGCAACCGTTCTTAGATCTTCTATTGCTTTACTGCTTACTATTTCTTTGGTTGAATTGTCAAATTTGAATAAACTTCCAGTATTTCCAGATACGGCAAAATAATTACTAGTATTGGCAGCAACATCTGTGGTTACAAAGCTAGCAATATCGGTTGTTGTTAAACTGTTGGTAAATGTTCCACTAGAAGTCAATTGCATGTTCATTACAATGGCTGGTGATTCTAATGCAACATTTTTATCTGTATTTGTCGCTCCTGCAATTATTAATTTACCATTGCTATACACTAAGGAAGTAATATCGGTATCAGGAATTAAAGCCGACATCACTAACTTTGGTTTGTATGGATCAGAAACGTCAATCATGTCAATGGCCCCGGAATACTCGCTCCCTTGTAATGTGTAAGCTACATAAGCATAATTACCATTTACTGCAACGTGATTAGCCTGTAACGTCCTTCCTTGACTGTCTTTTGGTGCATTGAATTCAGCAATTTGTGTTAGTGGTAATTGAGCCGATTCGGTAACCAAACTTTTCCTTGTTGATGGATTTACAATCGAGATAACCCCCGAATTGGTTAAATCCAAACGTTGATTTAACTGAGTTTGATTATCATTGATTACAATCGCATTTTTATCTGGATTTGTTTCTGTATTGGAATCATCCTGATTTGTACAAGAAGTAATAAAAGCTAAGGTTATGATTGAAAATAATAAAATACGTTTTTTCATGTTTTTGTAAAAGGATTATTGTTTAAAGTCGTGCTAAATTTTCCGTCTGAGTATTCTTTTAATGCTTAGTTTGAAATATTTTTATGCTATAACCAATAACTATGCCAAAATCTGATTAAATACTTTTTTTTATCGATTAAATACTTCATTTCTATTATTTTATGTTTTTTTTTATAAATAATTTATCACAAAAAAAGAGTGCCGTTTATAGCACTCTTTTTGTTGAATTAACGATATATTGAATTAATGTTTTCCTTTTCCATTATGGCCTTTTTCGCCATGGTTATCGTGGTGATCATTACCATGATGGTCGTTATGATTATCATTATCATGGTGATCATGATCATCATAACGTACTTGGTACTCACCTCTACTTTTTTGAGGTTTTCCTTTGTATCCTTTATAGTATTTCACTTTGTGGGTGTTATAATAAGCATAAGGGGTATGACCGTGGTAATCAGTCAAAACTACTTTGTAACCATGGTATAAGTCGTAGTTTCTACAATGGCTTGGTAAATATCTGGAACGAATCCATTTTCCATTTCCAAAGTAAATATACTGTGCCAATCTGATGTCATAGTAAACTTGAATATCCGGTAAATAGTAATACTCCACTTCGTCGTAACCGACAGGTCCCCAAACAGGAACAGGAGCAGGGGCTGGGGGAGGAGGAGGCGTTCCTACATGTACATTTACGTTTGGCGTTCCTATATTTACATCAACAGAAACCTGGGCCTTTGTTGAGCTCACCGTAAAAAACAGGATTGCGATAATAAATAATTTAATTGTTTTCATTGTATTTAAATTTAGAGTTGGGTTTAATTTTAAAAAATAATATTTAATCGACCGTTAATCGGTAAACTCATTATTATTGTTTATAGGTTTTTTAATAACTGAAATTCCTTTTTGAAAGAATAAGTTGTTAGGATAAATAACTATTTCTCCTTCTTTTGAGCGGATTGTTACGTGAAAAGCACCAATATCTTCTATTTCGCCTTCCACAAGATAATCTTTGTCATGGATTAAGATAACGTCTCCAATCTTGAACGGAAACGAAAAAAACAAAATAATTCCTGATGTAATATTACTCAAGATAGACCATTGTGCAAACATCGCTACTCCAATTACCGTGGCAATTGACGAAAGTGTAATGAGAATATCTTTGGCTTGAACTCCCCAAATTAATATTAAGGTGATTAAAGCCAAAATATTGATAAGGATATTAATGTATTTTATAACTAAATTGGTTCTTCGTTCAATAATTTGGCTTGACTTGGCATATCGTCTCACTAATTTTGAAACAACAGTGCGGGACAAAATGACAATCAAAATCAATACTCCAGTACTTATCTGCTCTTTAAGATATTGATCAAAAAAATCCATTAATTTTTTATGTTTTTTATAAATTACTTAAATAATCGTAAACTTTATCTGTCGGCATCCCCATAACATTGGCATAGGAGCCTTCAATTTTTGAAACTCCAATAAATCCAATCCATTCTTGAATTCCATAAGCTCCTGCTTTATCATACGGTTTATAATTTTCCAAATAATAAAGAATAGCTTCATCAGTTAACGCATTGAAGGTAACTTTTGTTGTCTCGTATATCAAATTTGAAGATAAATTTGTCTTGAAACAGACCGAAGTTATGACTTCGTGCGTCGCATTTGATAACGATTTCAATATTTCAAAAGCATCCTGATGGTTCTTAGGTTTACCTAAAGCACAATTTTTGTGCCAAACAATAGTGTCACTCGTGATTAAAATTTCATTGTTTTGCAATTCACCTTCAAAAGCGCTGGCTTTCAGTTGTGCGAGATAGTTAGTGATTTCCTCTGCTTTCAATTCGGGTGGGAAAATTTCTTCGATTTCTTTAAGCCGAATTTCAAAATCCAAGTCCAAATCCTTAAAAAATTGTTGTCTTCTTGGAGAACCGGAAGCTAATATAAGTTTGTAGTTTTTGAGTTTTTCTTTAAGCATGGTGTAAAATATTATAGGTAACAATCGCAATTGAAAACAATCCAAATAAAATAATTAATTTTAAAACAGTGCTCAAATGATGAAAATGTTCACTTTTTTTGGCATCCACCATTTTTACCGAAAAATAAATTAATGGAGCTACAATACCTATTAAGGCATATATTGTTGCTAAGTATAAATCGAATGCAAAAAAGTAGTTTTTGATGTAGAATATTACCATAACCAATGGAATCAAACTCAAAGCTAACACTAATTTTGATGTTCTGCTGATGCCTAAAGCAATGGGTAATGTATTCATTCCTTGGTTGTAATCGCCATTCACATCTTCGAGGTCTTTTACAATTTCTCTAATAAAATTAATGACAAAGGCAAATAATGCATAGTCCAAAAGAATAGAAAACAACTCAGCCATAATGATTTGATTTCCGGGATTGATAACAGGCAATAGGTCGAAAATCCCAATGATAAGCACGCTGAAAGCCAACAATAATGCCACAATAAAGTTTCCTATTAGTAACATCTGTTTCAGACTTGTCGCATAAAGATACAAGGTGGCCGAAATGATTATAAAGATAGCTGCAAATCCAGGTCTTGCAATCACATTTGATAAATAGAATCCAGAGCCAACTCCTAAAACGGTGCAGGCAAAATAAACATTGTAAGCATTGGTTTCGCTAATGCCTTTGCCCACTACAACCTGATTAGGTTTGTTGTCATTGTCGGTTGCCTGATCCATGATATTATTAATTACATAGCCTCCAGCTGCAATCATAACCGTTGCAAATACCAACAAAAAGTATTGCCAATCGTTAAGCGCCAAAGGAATATTTTGATAATTCAAAAAACCATATCGAAAAAGCAATTGCATCAAAGCAAGCATCAACAGGTTTTGGTAACGTATTAATTTGAGGTATTTCATGTTCAATATTTGGTTGTGGGATATGAGTTACGAATTCACAGAAATCTAAAATCTGCAGTCTTAATTCTTAATTCTGCAATCTAAAATCTTAATCAAGTTTCCCGTCAAAATAAGCCATCCATTTTCCTTGCACTTTCATCACTTGTTCAATCACATCACGAGCGGCACCTTTTCCTCCTTTTATGTGAGAAATATAGCTCGAAACAGCTTTGATTTCGGGACTTGCGTCTTGTGGGCAAGTAGGCAATCCTACCAATTTCATTACGTGATAATCGGGGATATCGTCACCCATGTATAAAACTTGTTCCGGATTGATTCCATAAACATCAGTATATTCTTTGAACGTTTTCACTTTATCTGGAGTCCCCAAATGGATATCGGTAATTCCTAAATTGCGAAGTCTCACCCTTACGCCTTCGTTACTTCCGCCCGAAATAATGCAAACATGGTAACCACTTTCTATAGCTGCTTTCATGGCATAACCGTCGCGGATGCTCATCGTTCTCAGCATCTCTCCTTCATTGGTAACAAAAACAGAACCGTCCGTTAGTACGCCATCTACGTCAAACACAAACGTAGTAATATCATTCATTATTTCTTTATAGCTTTTTGCCATGATTTTGTATAGATTGGGTTAATATTTTATAAATAGTGGATTGATTTTCATTCGATAAAAAAGATTCATGTGCTTCAATAGTCGAAATATCATTGCGTTTGGCTGGACCAGTTTGGGCATCTTTTGGCGAAAGCGTCAAGAGTTTCTCGGCAGTTTCCAAAATCAATGGTTTCAAGATATCAAAAGGGACATGATTCTCTTGACAAATATCGTTTCCTAATTGGTACAAATAATTAGTGAAGTTGTTGACAAAAACAGCGGCCACATGCAACGCTTTTCGTTGGTGGGAATCGATTTTGTAAACATTGTCAGAAATGGATTGTGCTACTTTTTCCAATAGTATATAATCGTTATCAAGCTGTGTTTCCAAGCAAAAAGGGATAGTTTTAAAATCAATTGCTTTCCCTTTGGTGAAAGTCTGTAACGGATAAAAAACGCCTTTTCGATTCTTATCATTCAGTGAAGTCAAAGGTGCACTTCCCGAAGTATGAACGATCAATCGATTTTCAAAAGGTAATTGAGTAGAAACGCTGGCAATGGCATCATCAGATACTGCAATGATGTACAAATCGGCTTCCACCAAAGCATTCCAATCATTGGTAATTTTATTGGAATCGAGATTGGGACTAATGTCTTTTTGAGTTCTTGAAAAAACCTGAATGATTTCGACCACATTGTTTTTTGCGAAAGCGTCAATCAGGTGTTGCGCCACATTTCCGGAACCGATAATCGTTATTTTAATCATTTGGCAAAATTAGCAAAAAAAATGAAGTGTTGGTTTCAATTTTTTAATCTCACAATAACTGGAGTATGTATGGTTTATTGCTTTATCTCTAAAAAAAGACGCTTAATTTTGGATTAAATTAACAATTGGGTCCTTAAAGAAGTGGACATTTTTGAGTACTTTTGCGACACTTTATTAAACGAAATTTACTCCCAAATGGATAAAAAATTATTCTCTGTCCTATTTTCTACCCGATTGATGGCTTTATTATTCTTGACTTTTGCAATTGCAATGGGAACAGGAACTTTTATCGAAAGCAAATACAATACCGATACAGCTCGAATTTTAGTTTATAATACCTGGTGGTTCGAAGCTATCATGGGATTTTTCATGATTAACTTCATTGGAAATATCAAGCGCTATCAGTTGCTTAAAAAAGAGAAATGGGCAACTTTAATGCTGCATTTGGCTTTTATATTTATCATAGGAGGAGCTTTTATTACTCGTTACATCAGTTTTGAAGGAATGATGCCGATTCGCGAAGGCGCTGCAGAGAATCAGTTTTATTCTGATAAAACATTCCTGACTCTTTTTGTTGATGGAGAATACAAAGGGGAAATGAAACGCAGGGTTTTTGAGAAACCTCTTTTGTTATCGCCAGTAACCGACAATGATTTTAAGATGACAGGTGATTTTGCAGGAACCCCATTTGAGGTACACTACCAAAATTTTATTATGGGTGCCAAAGAATACGTTAAACCAGATCCAAAAGGAAGTTTGTATTTTAAACTGGTTGAAGCAGGTGCTGGTGGCCGTGAAGAACATTTCCTGAAATCGGGCGAAGTGCAAAACATTCACAATGTACTTTTTGCCTTGAATAAATTTACTGAGGGAGCAATCAATATCAATACCACAGGAGAAAGTTACACGATTCAAATGCCTTTTGAAGGAGATTTTATGCGAATGGCTGACAAACTACAAGGAAAAGTGGTGAAAGATGTTGTCCAGCCTTTGATGATGCGTTCTTTATATAGTATTGGAGATATTCGTTTTGTTTTTCCGGAGCCTGCAGTTACGGGAGTAATCGACTATGAATCCAAAAATGATTTTAAAGAAAAGAATCATGAAGACGCATTGGTAGTGATGCTTAGTGCAAATGGAAAAGAGGAAATAGTGACGTTAATTGGTTCCAAAGGGAAAACTGGGGATTCTAAAACAGTTAAAATTGGGGCGAATGAATATACGTTTTTCTATGGAAGCAAAGCTTATGTCTTGCCATTTAAGATTAAATTAAATGATTTTATTGCTCAAAAATATCCAGGAACTGAGAAAAGCTATTCTTCTTTTGAAAGCCAAGTTACTGTTCAGGATTCGACGAAACCGTTTGATGCCAGAATTTACATGAATCATGTATTGGATCATGAGGGTTATCGCTTTTTTCAATCTTCATTTGATCCAGACGAAAAAGGAACAGTATTATCTGTAAATCACGATTATTGGGGAACAACAATTACTTATTTAGGATACTTTTTACTGTTTTTTAGTATGATGGCTATTATGTTTACCAAGCATTCCCGTTTTGCCGATTTGAAAAGAAAATTAGATGTTGTCAAAGATAAAAAAGCAAAGCTAATCACGATTTTGGTATTGTTTATGAGCCTAACCGGTTTTGCACAAGAACATAATCATGATCATTCAAATGAAAAGGCAGGAGATTCACATGCTGAAAACACGGGGCACGTTAGGATAAAACCAACGCAAAAACAATTGGATTCGGTATTGACGGCCTATACCGTTACGCCGGAACATGCAGCAAAGTTTGGTAGATTGATTATTCAGGATGCCGGAGGTAGAATGAAACCAATCAATACTTTCTCATCTGAATTGTTGCGAAAAGTAAGCCATTCCGATACTTATAACGGAATGAATTCGGATCAGGTATTTTTGTCAATGACACAAAGCGCACAATTGTGGATTGAAATTCCGCTTATCTATATTAAATCCGGAAACGACAGCATCCGTAAGATTATCGGAATTGATTCTAAAGATAAATACGCGCCTTTTATTTCTTTCTTTGACGAAAAGGGAAATTATAAATTATCACCATATCTTGATGCTGCTTACAAAGCCGGAAATCCAAATCAGTTTGAGAAAGATTTTGTAGAAACGGATAAGAAAGTAAACTTGATGGAATCTGCCTTGAGCGGAAGCATCTTGAGAATTTTTCCGATACCAAATGATCCAGGCAATAAATGGATTTCGTATTTGGAATTAGAGCATGCCGGTCTAAAAGGAATGGATTCGACATACACTAAAAGTATATTGCCACTTTATTTTGGAACATTAAGTCATGCCATAGAATCCAAAAATTATAAAACTGCAGATGATTTACTGGAAAGCATCAACGGTTTTCAAAAGAAGTTTGGAAGTAAAGTAAGACCAAGTGACGATAAAATTAATCTTGAAATCGCATATAACAAATACGATTTGCTTCAAAAGTTGCCTTACGCTTACTTATTTGGGGCAATATTGATGCTATTCTTTACTATTCTTAAAATCTTTAAGGAGTCCAAAGTTTTGAATGTTTTAGTGAATTCAATGCATATTTTTATTGCGGTGCTTTTCGTATTGCATACCATTACATTGTGTGCTCGCTGGTATATTTCGGGACATGCACCTTGGAGTAATGCTTACGAAGCTATTGTATATGTGGCTTGGGCAACAATGTTCTTTGGATTGGCTTTTGATATTAAATCGAAATTGACGGTGGCTTCGGCGGCGTTTGTAACAGCAATGATACTTACGGCAGCTTATGCAAACTGGATTGATCCAGAAATAGCAAATTTACAACCTGTTCTTAATTCGTATTGGTTAATGATTCACGTTGCAGTTATTGTTGCAAGTTATGGACCATTTGCTTTGGGAATGATACTTGGTTTTGTGTCACTTCTTTTAATCTTTTTTACGAATGAAAAGAACAAAACGAAAATGGATTTGAATATTAAAGAAATCACGTACATCAACGAAATGTCACTGACAATAGGTCTGATTATGTTAACCATTGGAAACTTCCTTGGGGGACAATGGGCCAATGAAAGTTGGGGACGTTACTGGGGTTGGGATCCAAAAGAAACTTGGGCATTAATCAGTATTATGGTATATGCATTTGTGATTCATGCTCGATTTGTACCTTCTTTAAGAGGTAAATGGACTTTCAATTTAATGAGTATGTTTGCTTTTATATCTATTTTGTTTACTTATTATGGGGTAAACTTCCATTTGGTGGGATTACATTCCTATGCAAGCGGTGAAGCCCATTCATTGAGTTGGATTTGGTATTCTTTAGGCACAATATCTTTAATAGGAGCTATTACATATCCAAAATACAGAAAGTTTTATAAGAAGTAATTTTTAGAACTAATTTATATTCTAGTAAGGTTCGGCATCGTGTTGGACCTTATTTTTTTGTTTCATGTCAAAATGGTTATTTATTTTTTTTTAAAATAATACAAAACTTACGTTTAATTAAAAAAATGGTATTTTGTAGATATAATTTGCTTTTAAATGAATTTTGGCACGGTGTTTGAAAAGTTACTCATAGATAGTTCTATGACTCCAAGATATTGTAGATTAGGTTGGTAGGTTGGTTTACATTCAAATATCTATAGAATTATCGATTACAATTAGTTAGTAAGATGCTCCTTTATGGAGCATCTTTTTTTATACAATATAACGAAATTGTAGAAGCCGCTTTTACGTATTTTATTTTGACTAGACTGACGCAAGATTAGTTAATCGATTATTTTTTTTTAAAATGGATTCTAAAATAGTTTATTGAAATATTAATCTTATGTTTTATTTTAAATAGTGTATTTTGTAGATTTTATTTGCTTTTAATAGAATTTTGGCACAGTGTTTGAAATGATGATTGTAGATGATTTTATTAGGTTTGGTTATCCTAAGTATTTATAGGTTAGTAAGTTGGTTTTTACAGAGTATCTATAAAAGTTATCGGTTACAGTTAGTTAGTAAGATGCTCCAATAGGAGCATCTTTTTTTTTTACTACTAAAACTATTAAATCAATCTAGAAGATTTCGAATGCTATTTTGGAATTTGAATACAATGAATTTATTGAATACACTATTGATTATGATATTCAAAAGATCAAATTTTAAGTTGATATGTATTTCAAATAAAGTAATGTTAAACTTATTTTTAATATAAAATAATGTATTTCAAAGGTTTAAATTGTTTTTAATTGAGGTTTTGGCATAGAGTTTGTAATCTGTTAATAGATGATTTGATTAGATTTTACAAATTTTAAATTTGAGAGGTTAGGTTTAAAGTTAGTTTAAATGGGGAAAATCTAATAATGGTTGGTTGTTATTTAGTTAGTTAGAAAAATGCTCCCAAAAGGAGCATTTTTCTTTTTTGTTTTGTCGAAAACAATGCAACTGATAAAATAAAAATTACACTTTTCCTAAAGTATATAATTGATCCATCGTTGGACTTAAACTTCCTCCTGCAGGTTCTAATGTAATTCCAAAAGCTTCTGCGTTGCCACCATCTTGAACCGCAAATATTTTTTGATTATTAGTATCGAAATTCTCTAATAGCCCGATGCTTGTCGGTGTTAAAGGATTCAGTTTTAAAGCCCAAACTTGATAAACCATTCCTTTTGGTGGTTCAGGTAATCCTGCGGCATCCACATAAACAATTTTGGTTTCTTTATTCCAATAAACTTTCGCAAATGACTTAGGATTTACTGCCTGTCCGCTAAGGGCCACTACCGTATTTTTTTGATCTCTAATTACTGCCAGACTAGTTTCGGCTGCTTTATTTTTTTGATCTAAAAGGTTTAATTCTTTAGCTAGTTTCTCTTTTTCGTTACCAATAGATACAATTTGGTTGTTAGTTTGTCCCAGTTTTTGGTATTGATAACCAATTCCAATCAACAGTACAACAGCAGCAGCCCAGCCCATATATGTGGACCAATTTCTTGGTTTCATTTGGATAACACCCGAATGTTTCAGTTCGAGTTTGGCTTTTATCTTTTCAAAATTGGAAACCGAATGGAAAGGCGAAAAGCTTGACGATAAAGCAACAATTCCTTTTTCAATAGCAATGATTTCATCGTTTACTTCAGGATGATTTTTAGCCATAGTACTCACTTCTATGTTCTCGGCTTCACTAAGTAAACCGTAAACATAAAGTTCTAAAATGCCTGATTCTATATATTCTTTTGTATCCATTATAGTTTCAAATAAAGTCTTAAATCGTTAATACAATTTCTGTTTTGTGTTTTTACAGTTCCAAGGGGAATCGCCAATTCCTCTGAAGCTTCCTGTTGAGTGTATCCTTTAAAAAAAAGTAAATCTATAATTTGAATACATTTTGGCTTTAGCTTTTTGACAAATTCCTGAATCCCGATTGCATCAATTTTATTGACCAATTTATTACTGTCGTCTAATAGATGTACGAAATTATCGGAAGAAAGGTTTTTTTGACTGTCATTAAAATTTTTGGATCTCAATTTATCTATTGATGTGTTTCGGGCGATATTGAGAATCCAAGTATAGAACCTCCCTTTACTTTCGTTATAGGAATCGATATTTTTCCATATTTTGACAAAAACTTCTTGGAGTACATCTTCAGCTTCTTCTCTATTTTTTACTAACACGTTAATTACCGAGAACAGACTTTTGGAATACATATCATAAAGATAGGTAAATGCTTTTTCATCTTTCTGGTGAATTAAAACTAACAATTCATCTTGGGTCATATTATCTTTTTTAGTGGTTACAAACATATACAATTCCATTAATAAATAGAAGATTATATTTCTTGATGCAACAACTCTATATTTTATTATTAGAATTATGATTTTATTTTGTTTTTAAAATACTGTAAATCAGATATATGAAAAATATTTTAATTTTTTATTCACTTTTTTAAAACCAAAACGCATCCAATCCCGTAAATGCTTTTATAACTATTTAAATTATAACAAAATGAAAAAAACAAAAATGATTTTAGGTCTGTCACTAGTGGTGATCTCAGGCTTAATTTTAGTAGCAGCGGATCACATTGATGCTCCAGGAACTTCAAGTGGTGATGCGGGTGACATTACAGATGTGTACACTTTCCAGGGTCAAGACACCAATAATTTGGTTTTTGCTGTAAACACACAAGGCTTATTAAGCCCAAATGCAACTGGAGCAGCAACATTTAAAGAAAATGTGATGGTAGAAATTAACATTGACAACACGGGTGACAATGTTGAAGATTTGGTAATTCAAGCGATTAAAAGAGGAGACAAAATGTACTTCTTCGGACCTTATGCTCCTACAACTACAGGAACTTCCAGTATGATCAAAACAAGTGCAGCTTCTGGAGAAGTAGCTATTTCAACTTATGGAGCAATGCCTGTTACAGCTTCGCAAAACGGAATGAAATTTTTTGCAGGACCAAGAGACGATCCATTCTTCTTTGACCTTGGACAATTCAAATCAATTCTAGCAGGAACAGCAACAGGTTTTAATAATCCAGGAACAGACACTTTTGCTGGAACCAATGTACTTTCAATAGTTGTTGAAGTTCCAAAAGCAATGTTAGGTACTTCAAGTACATTAAACATTTGGGCAGAAACCAAGAAAAAACAATAATTAATTTACTCTTCTTTTAAATATAATAGATATGAAAACAAATAAATTCAAAATTATAACTGTTGCATTAGTTGTCGCTTTTATCTCGGTGAACTGCGATAATAATGACAATAATACTAATGATGGTGTGCAAAGTATGGATTTTTCAGGCACTTATGTACAACAAGATCAAATGGCCAGACCAGCAATTAACACAGTTTTTATTGCTTCGGGACAACCAAAAGATGATTTCAATGCGGCTATACCTTCTGCGATGGGAGCCAAATATCAGTCTGTTTTTCAATCTAGGTTGATGGCATTAAATGCTGGTTATACTACCAATGCTTTAGGACAAGATGCTGCTGCATTTACAGGTCTTTTAGCTACAGATGTATTGAATGTTTCTAAAACTGCCAAAACTACTTTCTTTGATGGAACCAATGTTTTAACAGGAAGAGCATTAGCGGATGATGTTATCGATGTAGAGTTATTATTGATTTTTGGTGGGCCAATGGGTACATCAAATGCAGGACTTACTTCAGATCATGTTAATGCAAATGATAAAGCATTTACAGCTTCATTTCCATACTTAGCAGCTGCTTGGTAATATTTTATATAAAAAGCAGAGTGAGTTTTGGACTGCTTGCTCTGCTTTTTTATTTCAAAACGAACAAACAAACAAATTTGGATTATGAAAAATTTAAAAATACTACCATTATTGGCTTTCTTCGTACTATGTCTTAGTAGTTGTACCAACAAACCGCCTCAAATAACCAACACTTTGGATTATGAGAAATATCTAAACATAAAAGACAATAAATCTATTGATTTTGCCAATCGGGAGATTAATTTTTGGCAAACAAAAATTGATGCGGCTCCCAACCAAAAGATGTATTTGGGTATGTTAGCCTCAAATTATGGTACTCTTTTTCAATATACGGGAAACATAAAAGATTTATACAAATCCGAAGAATTGCTGACACAATACAATGAAGCTTATAAATATTCTCGTGTGTCGACCATTCGGTCATTGGCACGAAATTATATTTCCCAGCATCGTTTTAAAGAAGCTTTGAATCTTGCCAATAAAGCGTTAGCCATTGGCGAAGCCCGAAAAGAAACCCAAAAATTACTTTTTGATGTGCAAATGGAAGTGGGGAATTATCCTGAAGCTCTGAAAAACCTAAACGCCATTCGTGACATGAATGATTATGATTATTTAATTCGTTTGGCCAAATGGAATGATCATAAAGGCGATTTGAAAACCGCTATTACTTTTATGGAAAAAGCAAGAGACATTGCCATTGAAGATGATGATAAAACTTTGAAAATCTGGTCTTATTCTAATTTAGGTGATTTTTATGGACATGCTGGCAGAATACAGGAATCGTATGATAGTTATTTGAAAACACTGGAAATTGATCCTAATTATTCGTATGCCTTGAAAGGGATTGCCTGGATAGTTTTTTCGCACGAAAGAAATACCACCGAAGCGAACAGAATTATTACGGCTATCGCCAAAAAACACGATACACCAGATTTTTATTTATTGAAATCACAAATCGCACAATTCAGTGGAGATAAATCAAAGGAAGTGGCGAATAGAAATGCTTATTTTTCAATGCTCAAAAAGTACAATTACGGAGCGATGTACAATAAATACAATGTTTTGATTTATGCCGATGATAAAACTACCGCTTCAAAGGCACTCGAAATTGCTAAAGTCGAAATTGATCACCGACCAACTCCGGATTCTTATGATTTATTGGCTTGGTCGTATCTAAATTTGGGGCAAAAGAAAAAAGCTTTGGAAATTGCCCAAAAATATGTGGTTGGTAAATCCTTTGAACCTAAAGTACAATATCACTTGGCAATGATTTATAAATCAAATAATATTATCGAAAAAGTAAAGCCAATCAAAGAAGAATTATTGGGCAGCGCTTATGAATTAGGGCCAACTTTGGAAAAGAAGGTGATGCAATTGTAATTTAGAAATGAAAAAATATACACTAGTTTTTCTGGTTCTATTTGGTTTAAATGCATTCAGTCAGATTCAAAAAGGGTTTGTTATGGATGAAAATGGAAAACCAATTGAAAATGCAACCATTACCAATCCAAAATCGAATACGCATTCACATTCTGATGAAACTGGAAATTTTAGTATCGATAAGTCCAATGTAGGAGATGTTCTGAATATAAGCGCATTGGGACATAAAAAAACGGACTATATTATTACCAATTCTGAAATAAGTGTTTTGATGGAAAGTGATAGTTTTAAACTTGAGGAAGTGGTTATTCAGTCAAAAATATCAGCAATAAATGTGATTTCAAAAATTGATTTGGAAACGACTCCTGTAAATTCATCGCAGGAAATATTGAGAAAAGTTCCGGGATTGTTTATCGGTCAGCATGCTGGCGGAGGAAAAGCGGAACAAATCTTTTTACGTGGTTTTGATATCGATCACGGAACAGATATAGCGATTAATGTAGATGGTATGCCAGTAAATATGGTTTCGCATGCACACGGGCAAGGGTATGCCGATTTGCATTTTGTAATTCCGGAAACAGTCGATAAAATTGATTTTGGAAAAGGAACGTATTACGCAAGTAAAGGTGATTTTGCAACGGCTGGATATGTTGATTTTGGAACAAAAGAAAAACTGGATTTTAGTAGCATTGGGGTGGAAGTAGGACAATTTAATACCTTTAGAACGGTGGGTTTGTTTGATCTTTTGGGAAACAACAAAAAACAAAGTGCCTATATCGCCACTGAATATATTCTTACCGATGGCCCATTTGATTCGCCTCAAAATTTCAACCGAATCAATTTGTTTGGAAAATATTCATTTGTTTTAGAAGATAATAGCCGGTTTTCTATTATTGCTTCTCGTTTCACCAGTAAATGGGATGCGTCAGGGCAAGTGCCTCAGCGTTTGGTGGATGCTGGAACGATTTCCAGATTTGGATCGGTAGATGATACCGAGGGAGGAGTTACTTCGAGATCTAATTTTAATGTTTCATTCCGCAAACCAATTGATGAAAATACGTTTTTGAAAGCGAATACCTTTTATTCGAATTATAAATTTGAATTGTTTTCGAATTTTACTTTTTTCTTAGAAGATCCTATCAATGGAGATCAGATTAAGCAAAAAGAGGATAGAAATTTATATGGAATCAATGCGGAGCTGAATAAAAACATCAATAAAGAATCGGTTGATTTGTTATTTCAATTGGGTTTTGGCGTTAGAAACGATGCGACAACAGATACTGAGTTGTCCCATACGTTGAATAGAAGTACCACTTTGGAAGCAATCAAATTGGGAGATATAGATGAGTCAAATGTTTTTAGTTATTTGAATACTGAGATTCGTTTGGGAAAATGGTTGATCAATCCTGCAGTTCGATTGGATTATTTTAAATTCGGTTATCAGGATAAGTTGGCGGTTAATTACAAAACGCAGACCGAAAGTCAAGTAAAAGTGTCTCCAAAATTGAATTTTGTTTACTCCCAAAACAATGATTTGCAATTTTATCTTAAAACCGGAACTGGTTTTCACTCGAATGATGCCAGAGTTGTGATAGCAAATAATGGAGAAGAAATTTTGCCAACAGCTATTGGTACTGATGTGGGTACGATTTGGAAACCATTTCCAAGGTTAATTATTAATTCGGCTTTGTGGTATTTGTATTTGCAACAGGAATTTGTATATGTTGGCGATGCGGGAGTTGTAGAACCAAGTGGAGAAACAAGACGAGCCGGTTTTGATTTGGGAATTCGCTATCAGTTGAGTGATTATTTCTTTTTCAATTTTGATGCTAATTATACGCATGCAAGAAGCATTAATGAACCAAGTGGACAGAATTACATTCCGCTGGCTCCAGGCTTTACCTCGACCGGTGGGTTAAGTTTTCAAAATTGGAAAAAGTTTTCAGGGGGATTACGTTATCGCTATATGAATGACCGCCCAGCCAACGAAGACAATTCGATAGTGGCAAAAGGCTATTTCATAACCGATTTCAATGTCAATTATACTTTCAAAAAAATAGTTTTTGGCGTATCGGTTGAAAATTTATTTAACTCGGAATGGAATGAAACTCAGTTTGCCACAGAATCCAGATTAAAGAACGAAACCGCCAGTGTGGAAGAAATTCATTTTACACCAGGAACGCCATTTTTCTTAAAAATTGGAGTTATCTATAAATTTTAGTCCTAATTTAATTTGTTTGTTTGAAAACCCAGAAGCTTTATTGATACTGGGTTTTCTTTTTTAATTAACTTTTGTTCAAGTAAAATAATTTATGAGAACACAAATAAATGCGTAATTTTATATAAAAATATAAAACATATGAAAAAATTAGTAGTAGCAATCTGCGCGATGGTCTTTTTTAATATCCAAATTCAAGCACAAGTGAAACAAAACATTTATCAATTTAAAGTAGAAGACTTATACGGTAAGACTTTTGATTTTTCCACACTAAAAGGCAAAAAAGTAATGATTGTCAATACGGCTTCAAAATGTGGTTTGACACCTCAGTACAAGGATCTCGAAGCTTTATATAAAGAATATGGATCTAAAGGTTTTGTGATTGTAGGCTTTCCAGCCAATAATTTTGCTTCGCAAGAACCTGGAACTAAAGAAGAAATTGCCACTTTTTGTCAACAAAATTATGGAGTTACTTTTCCAATGATGGACAAAGTTTCTGTAAAAGGAGCTGACATGTGTGCCGTTTATCAATTTTTGACCCAAAAATCTAAAAATGGTTTACAGGATTCTGAAGTGCAATGGAATTTTCAAAAATACCTTATCAATGAAAAAGGCGAATTGGAAAAAGTAATTTCTCCAAAAACATTACCAACAGATCCTGAAGTGGTAAAATGGATTAAAGGATAATTTTTTAAAGAAAAATCAGTTATAAAAAGAGTTTGCTAGTCAAACTCTTTTTTTGTGGACTATATTTATGAAAAACTAAACTACCCTTTAGCAATAACCTCCTTAACCGCAGCTTCATAATTGCGAATACTTTTTGATTTTTTAATGTTTTTATGAACTTTGTGGGGATTTGAAAATATAACCGAAAAGTATTCCCATAAATGATGCATTTTCAATAGAATATGCGTTTGTCCAGATAATGACGTACTGTATCCTTCATAAAGTGTATCATGAAAAGCACTGAATAATTCCATTTTGTTCTTAGGGTATTCAGCAGAATCACTTTTTATCATACTCGGTAAAAATGGATCAGCAATCAAGCCTCTACCAATCATCCAATGGTCTATGGAAGGAAAGCGTTGTTGCATTTCGTGAAATTTAGCCACCGAAGTAATATCACCGTTATAATATAGTTTATGCTTAGTGTTGTCAATGCATTGCTGAAACGCATCCAAATGAACACCTCCTTTATAAAGCTGTTTCCCAATGCGGGCATGTATTGCAATATTCTTAATTGGGTATTTGTCCAAAATAGGCAAAACATCAAGGATTTCTTCGGTAGTATCATATCCCAAACGCATTTTCATGGACACAATAATGTCGGTTTCGTTATGGGCTCTCTCCAGAATGTGATTGATTTTTTCTGTATTGCTGATAAGCCCGGAACCCATACCGGATTTAGTAACCATTGGATACGGACAGCCCAAATTCCAGTTCAATTCTTTATAACCCAATTGCTGAACATATTTGGAAACAAATAAAAACTCATCCGCATCATTGGTAATAACCTGCGGAATAACCTCCAGACCAACATTGTTTTCAGGAAGAAGGTCTCGTTCGTAAGACGATTTTATGACTAATTTTCCGTTCAAACGGATGTATGGAGAATAATAAGTGTCAATTCCTCCAAAATATTTGTTGATGGCATTTCGAAAACGAAAATCAGTAAATCCTTGTAAAGGTGAAGAAAGCAGGGTAAAGCTCATAGTATTTGTAAAAGTGCAAAGATACTATAAAGTTACAAGTCATAAAGTTTATAAAGTCATAAAGTCAAAAGTTTCCTTATTGCTAACATATCTAATAAAGCAATTTAAAGGCAATGAATTTAATACTTTAAAACATTCGACTTCATATCACTCCAATATTAATTGCATAAAAACCGAATGCAACCAACGATCAAATTTATAGCCTGATTCTTTGATAATTCCAACGGTTTTAAATCCAAATTTCTCATGAAACTCAATACTGCTTTGATTTTCTGCATCGATTACGGCAATCATAGTATGAAGCTTTTGTCCTTTTGCTAATTGAATTAATTCATGTAATAGCAATTTTCCAATCCCTTTGCCTTGATGGTCTTTATCCACATAAACGGAATGTTCTACGGTATATTTATAAGCTTCTCGAAATCGAAATTCACTATACATACCAAAACCAACCACTTTATGATCTTCTATAGCAACAATAACAGGGAAATGCTTGTTTATTTTTTCTTCCAATATTGCTTTTTGCTGTTCGTAACTTCTAATGTTATAATCGTACAAGGCTGTTGAGTTTAGAATATTATAATTTATAATATCCAGTATGGCTTGTGTATCTTCGGTTTTATAAGATCTTAATTTGATTTTCATCTGAAGTTATTTATTGTTTTTTATTGTTCATATGTAATTCGTATACCTTCATTGGAATATGCAACAGATTCAAAGTAATGCTCATTTCATAAAGTCAATATTTGTTGTTCAAAATTAAGAAAAATAGACTCAATTGAAAGGAAAAGCCTTGGTAACTTTGTAACTTTGCAAAACAATTTTTAGAAGTTTTATTTTTAAACTTTTAAACATTAAACTTTTAAACATTTAAAATGACTTACCCCAAAATACCTTTAGCACAAAGCATCCTTCAAATTTTTTTAGCCAAAGAAATCACTAATATTATCATATCTCCCGGTTCAAGAAATGCACCACTTACGATTGGTTTTGCCAGTAATCCTGCATTTCAATGTTACAGCATCGCCGATGAGCGCGCTGCCGCTTTTTTTGCTTTGGGAATAGCCCAGCAAACCGGTAAACCCACTGTGGTAGTTTGTACTTCGGGATCGGCATTGTTGAACTATTATCCGGCTTTTGCGGAAGCGTTCTATAGCCAGATTCCATTGATTGTGGTTTCGGCAGACAGACCACATAGTAAAATTGATATTGGTGACGGACAAACCATTCGTCAGGGAAATGTATTTGCCAATCATTCTTTATACAATGCCAATTTATTGGAAGAAGTCTCAGAAGAAAATGATCGGAAAATAAATGAAGCCATCAATACGGCCATTGCCAAAAAAGGTCCTGTGCACATCAATGCTCCATTTGAAGAGCCTTTGTATGAAACGGTTTCGGAGCTAAGTGTCAATAGTTCCATTTTTGCTTCCGCAAAAGTAAATCGTACGGTAGACATCAAAGATTTACAGGATTCTGCTTCTCTTTGGAATAAAGCTTCCCGAAAATTGATATTGATAGGGGTAAATGAACCCAACTCAATTGCTGAAGAAACAATTGATGCTTTTGCCAATGATGAATCGGTTGCGGTGATGACGGAGAACACTTCGAATGTGTCCCACGAAAGTTTCATAAGTAACATTGATACCATTATAACTCCATTTACAGCTGAAGATTTTGAGGCTTTTCGTCCAGAAATTCTTGTGACTTTTGGCGGAATGGTAGTTTCCAAACGTATTAAAGCTTTCTTAAGAAAATACAAACCCAAGCAACATTGGCATATTGACACGTTAAGAGCCTACGATACTTTTGGTTGTCTAACAAAACATTTTGAGGTTGAACCCAATACTTTTTTCAATGCTTTTTTGCCATTAACCTCAAAAATTGAAAGTGATTATTTTTCTCGATTGAATGCGGTTAAAACCTTACGCAAAGAAAAACACGATATTTATTTATCTAAAATTCCTTTTACGGATTTCAAAGTTTTTGAGAAAGTGATTCAGAGCTTGCCCCAAAACAGTCAATTGCAAATCAGTAATAGCTCTGCTATTCGATATGCGCAATTAATACCGATAGACCCGTCAATCGAAGTATATTGCAATAGAGGAACCAGCGGAATCGATGGAAGTACTTCAACTGCTATCGGTGCGGCTGTCGCCAATGCCAAACCGACGGTTTTTATAACAGGCGATATTGGATTTTTGTACGACAGTAATGCGCTTTGGAATAATTATATACCGAAAAATTTTAAAATCATTTTGATTAATAATGGAGGTGGAGGTATTTTTAGAATTTTGCCGGGACATTCGGAAACACCTGTTTTTAATACTTTTTTTGAAACTTCCCATAACTTGACGGCAGAACATTTGGCAAAAATGTATGGCTTTGATTATACGATTGCAAATGACGAGATGAGTTTGTCCAAAGGTTTAGATTTGCTATATGCTCAAAATGATAAACCAGGTATCTTGGAAGTTTTTACACCAACTTTGGATAACAATACCATCTTATTGCAGTATTTTAAGGAGTTGGTCTAATTGTACTATTTTGTCATAAACAGGCTGAAGAAATAAAAACTGTTATAAAATCAAATTTTAATTTGGTTACCAAAATTTAATGAATAAATATTGAATAAAAATCGCACACTTTAATAATAAATTACTAAATTTGAGGATGTTATAAAATCAAAAGTAAAAACCTTAAATATATTTTTATGAGTGCAAAAGACGTATTAATTGTAAAATATGCAGCCGATTTGAAAGAAAAATGCGGGATTACTCCAGATATGGACTTATTGACCAAAGTGACTACTGGTTGTGGACCGTCCATATATAATCCAGATTCTTCCATTATTGCGGGAACACTACAATCCGAAATTGCGACGGTAAAAAATAATTTTTTAATCAAGAAATTAGGTTTGACTGATGGTCCTGAACTTCAAAAAGGAATCGATGCTGTTTTGGAAAAATATGGAAGGTCTAATAAAAATAAATATAGAGCGGTGGTTTATTATTTATTGGCTCTACATTTTGGACGGGAAAGTGCTTACAATTAAAAACATTATCAATAAAAAAAGCGTCTTTAATGGACGCTTTTTTTATTGATAATGTTTTTATAAATCCCATTTTCAAAGTTCGTACCTTTGCACATTAAACTTAGTTGAAAATACAACTTAGAATCTCAATAAAATGATTGAAATAGGAAAATACAATACGCTTACAATATTGCGTGATACCAAAGTGGGTTTGTTTTTGGGCAACCCAGAAAAAGACCCAGAAGGAATACACGATATACTTTTACCTAATAAATATGTGCCAAATGAATTTGAAATAGGCGAGGAGCTTATTGTTTTTGTGTATTTGGATCACGAGGAACGCCCAGTTGCCACAACATTGGAACCTTATATATTGTTGAATGAGTTCGCTCTTTTACGTGTGAATTATATCAATCAAATAGGTGCTTTTATGGATTGGGGAATGGAGAAGGACATTTTGGTTCCCTTCAAGGAACAGGCACGTCCTATGGAAAAAGGAAAACGCTATTTGGTTTATCTTTATATGGATGAAAAAACCAATCGTTTGGTGGCATCAAGCAAATTGAACCAATTTTTGAAAAATGACCACCTTACCGTTGAAAAAGGGGAAGAAGTGGAGCTTATCGTTTCTCATATTACCGAATTGGGAATCAATGTAATCATCAATGAACAACACAAAGGATTGTTATATAAAGATGAAGTTTATGATGACGCTATACGTACGGGAGATCGTATGCGAGGATATATCAAGAATATTAGACCGGATAACAAGATAGATGTTTCTTTGCAAATTCAAGGCTATCAAAGTATAGAACCAAATGCCGAAAAAATTCTTGACGAACTAAGAGCCAGTAGAGGCTTTTTACGTTTAACGGATAATTCTCATCCCGAAGACATTAAAACGGTTTTAAAGATGAGCAAGAAAACCTTTAAAAAAGCCATTGGAGCTTTGTATAAGGAAAAGTTAATCGAGATTAAAGAAGATGGAATCTATTTGGTTAAGGAATAAAAAAAGGAAGGCTAATCATTTTGATTAGCCTTTCCCTTTTACTTTTGTTTGTACCCTATAGATATAAACAAAAATAAAACATTTTCGAACATTTTAAAAAGTATATTCAAGCACTTTATATACTTAACGTATATGTAATACAAGTAATTACAAAGCGTAAATTACTTCATTAAATGGTTTGTCTATAAATCAAAACATTTACTTAGGTAGTAAAGTATAAATTTCACATTAAAACCATTGGTTGATTATACATTTAAAGATTACCATCTGTTATTGTACTTGTATAAAGTATTTGGATTGTAAATCTTTTACTTAACCCTTAGGTGTTACTTTCTATGAATTACTATTTGGGCAAACGCCTCATTTATTTGCTTGTACTTTAAAATAGTTTTTGTGAAAATTATATAATTTAAAACCATAAAAACACAAGCGACAATAATTTCAAATTCACTCAAAAAAATCATTTTTAAGGTTAATAAATCAGTGAAAAACTCCGTGCTAATCTGAATTAATAACTAACGTTGGTTTTACTATAGAATAATGATTAGCATGAGTTAAAATTAATAATTATTTTTTCTCATCGATGTTAAAATCCAATTTATTTTTAAATTTTAACGCTTCTGTTTGATTTAAATTCTTATTGAAAGAAATGATTTAATAAAATGATTTTCAATGTATTAAAAAATCTTATGTATTAAAATTGCATACTGAAATTTAATCCCCAGATGGCTTTATTGGCTCCTTTATCAAATCCCACAGGAGCGACACTTAATTGTGTTGCTCTTTGATCTTTATATCCAAAACTATCTAGTAATGTATTGAAAGGGTCAATTATAAACAAGGAGGTGTATCCTAAGACTTTTGAGTTTAAGACTTTTTTGTCATGCCTTAAAATACTTTTTTTGGCATAGAAAAAACCTTCACCTACCACAGAACCTAATACTGGTGTAATAATCAAATCTTGCTTCGATGGAATCTCTGCAAACGCTTCAATTCCGTATTCCCAGAAAAAGGTAGACATAAAAGCCGAGTATAAAAAAGATTCAAACATATTAAAACCACTACTTCTGGCAGTCATATAATAAACTCCTCCAGAATAAGGATGTGTAACCCAGTTCAAAACCCAATCATCATCGTCCCAAACAGGGCCTGCTTTTACATTTTGTTTCCATTTATAGGTAATTCCATTTTCTTTCATTGCTTCTTTATCCCAATTGGTTACACTTTCAGGCATGGCATAAAGCACGCCAAATGCGATAACAGTTGCTCCTACGTACATTGCGGTGTCATACCCCAGTCTTCTGTAATCTCTGGTTGCAGGAGGATATGCGATTCCGTTTTGTTGAACCAATGTAGTATCGGCTATAGAAAGCATATTGTAATTGTTTGCATTTTCTATACTTCCCTTTTGAGAATTAGAATACGCAATTGTATTTTGGATAAGTGATGGTGGTAATTGATTTTGATTGTTTATTGACTGTTCTGCCTGTTGAGCAAAAATGGCATTTCCAGAAAGTAAAATTATAAAGGCGTATAAATTAGTTTTAAATGGATTCATTTTTTTGGGGGTAAATGCTGTTAAAAAGGTGGCCAAATAATTATTTGGTTTTAAATTATAAATTGTTTTTGCTCTTATAACTGTTGAATTACAATCGATTCGTGATCGAATTAGTCCAGTTTATAAACGCGGCAAATATAATTAATTAATAAGAATTAAGCAGGCATTTTTACATCTTAATCTTAAATTAATGATAGAAGTATTTCAAGGATTTTGGTATCAATTCTCCGTGATTAAATGAGTGGAGTTTAATTTTTGTAACCGAATGCATTTGATAGAGTAATTCAAATTTTATAATTTAAAAAATATTTATTTATCGGAACCTAATTTACTGTTAAAGATGGGAGTTTTGTATGGAAACTTTACAAACTATTTCACGATTGATTTAAAGAGCTAGGCTTTTTTTGTACATTTGGATAGTGGATAATTACCTCAGTTGCCGTAAAAAAAATCTTCTTTCTGTACTGTTTGTGCTTCCAAAATAATTAGATTGCCTTTTACATCTTATAAAGGAAAGGCAAATAATTTATTGCGACAGCTCTAAATAATCGCATGGTTGGTTTGAAAAAAACTACTAAACATTTATTAAATTGAAAATTAAAATTATACTCATCAGCTTTATTTTTGCAGGGTTTATTTCATGCAATCATAAAGAAAATCCTTCGTCTTTAAATAATAATGGATTGACTAAAAGAACTGAGATTAATGATAATCACAAATCGCTTTTAGATTCATCCAAGACTTCAGATTTAAAATATTCGTTGGAACAATTAGATAATACCAAGGGATTGTCCAACAGTTCTGTTAATTCCATTTTTCAGGATTCTGAGAATCTGCTTTGGATTGGAACCTGGGATGGATTGAACCGATATGACGGAAATAGTTTCAAGATTTTCAGACCAGAGTTGGATAATGAAAACAGCCTGAGTAATCAGGTAATCCTTAAAATAGATGAAGATAATGCTGGTCAGATTTGGATATTGACAATTCACGGTATTAATCGTTATAATAAAAAAACGGATGCATTCCAGCGATTTTACTTTTCCAGAGAAAATAAGCCGCCATTATCAGAATCAGAATTTAACATGGCATTGGATGCTTCCAAAAAAGTGTTTTGCGCTGTAAAAGATTGGGGAATTGGTTATTTTGACGGAACAACTTTTCAATTATTAAATAACAAAAATCTTTCGACTAAAGCAGTTAAAAAAATGGAATTTTCTCCAACGGGAGAATTATTGGTATTGTTTGAGAGCAATGAACTCTATGCTTTGTCTCTTAAATCAGTGAATAATGGAAAAAATATAATTTCAAAGGTCGAATTAATCTCAAAAGGTATTCGAACGTTTGAAGTGATTTCCAATCAAAAAGTCTGCATCATTCCAAGTTCAGGAAATGCTTTTTTACATTCTTTACCCGATAGTAAAAATCAAACGCTGCCTACTCAAAATATTGACAATATCATTGGGCATATTCCAGAGGGAATTGTACTTTCAGGTAAATCTGGTTATTTTATAATGGATAATTCAGGGAATATTGTTTCCAAACCATGGTTGAAATACTTGAAAAGTCAAAAGGTAACCACATTAATAAAAGGAAGTGAAAATGTGCTTTGGACAGGAACGGATGGAGATGGTTTATTTAAAATATATCCACTGAAAAAAGCGTTTAATTTAATTTCAAAAGCACAAGTTCCGGAGTTGGACGGAGGAATTATCAGAACATTTCTGGAGGTGGATGGGAATTCTTTTTTGGTTGGTACAAAAGGGAAGGGATTGTTTCGTTTTCCCTCTAATTTTTATCTAAATCCGGAAAAAGCATTACAATATCAAAACTTCAACGAAAGTAACAGCTCCATAAACAATGCTGTATTTGCTTTGTGTAAAGGTCAAGATAATCTTGTTTTTGTTGGTACAGATGGGGATGGAGTTACGGTTTTTGATCTAAAAAAATCTAAACTTATCAATTGGTCTGCTATTGAAGGGAATGAGAAATGTGATTATTTTAAGTCAACTTACACTATTTCTCAGGATTCGAATGGATTTATTTGGCTTGGAACCAATGGTTATGGAATGATTCGCTGTAAAATTGAGCGTTCTGGTGATAAATTGAAAGTAACGGAATTCAAAAGATATCTTGCCGACAGCAACAAACCAAAATCACTAAGTAGCAATATTGTTTTTTCTATAGTCCCTAGGAATGACAATCAACTTTGGATTGGAACGCGATTGGGTGGCCTTAATCTTTTTGATAAAAAAACGGAAGAATTTCACACTTATAAAAATATTAAAAATGATTCTAAAAGTCTATCCAACAATGATATTTTGTGTTTACGGACAGATGTAAATAACCGACTTTGGATAGGAACAAGTTTTGGTTTGAATGTATTGGAAGATTTAAAGAGTAACGGAAGCGCCATTTTTAAGAGCTATACGGTCAAAGAAGGATTGCCAAATAATACTATTCATGGAATTGTTTCTGATAAAAAGTCCAATCTTTGGATAAGCACGAATTTTGGGTTGTCCAATTTTAATGGTTCTAAGTTCATCAATTACACCAAAAACGAAGGGCTTCAGAATAATGAATTTGCTGATGGGGCATTTTATCAAGATCAGAAGTCGGATTTTATTTTTATGGGAGGAATAAAAGGATTTAATTATTTTTTGCCTCAAAAAATAAAAGAGTCTTCCGTTATTCCTGATATTTTGATAGATAAAATCAGTGGTCAAAATCAGCCTATCCCATATTATCAAGGATTAGTAATATCTCCCGATTCAAAGACAAATCCTTCCATTGTTTTAAATCATAATCAAAACTTTTTTGATATCGAATTGGCAGCTTTGACTTATGTCAACAGTGAAAAATGCCAGTATGCCTATCAATTGAAAAATTTCGATAAGGGTTGGAATACTATTAATAATCGAAGAATTATTTCTTTTACAAACGTTCCTAAGGGTAATTATTCTTTATGGATAAAATGGTCCAATAGTGATGGAGTTTGGAGCAAACCGGTTCACGCCATAGATATTAAGGTAAAGCCTGTGTTTTGGCAATCCAATGTGGCTCTTGTAATTTATTTGATACTAACAACTCTTTTTGTTCTTTTTGTATTGAGTTATTATAAAAAGCGACAATCATTGAGTCAAAACATTCTTTTTAGAAAGAGGGAGGAAGAGCTTCACGAAAACAGGCTTACCTTTTTTACGAATATTGCCCACGAATTTCAGACTCCTTTGACTTTGATCGTTGGTCCTGTCCAAAAACTATCCGAAACGGCAAATCTTAGTGAACGCAATCAAAAATTCCTGCAGATGATTCAACGTAATTCGTCAAGGTTATTGTTTTTGACACAACAATTATTGGAGTTTCGAAAAGCGGAATACGATTACCTGGAAATAAATGCAAGAGAATTTGATCTTGTAAGCTTGGTAGAACAAATAGCTGAATTGTTTGATGAATGGGCATTGGATAAAAAGATTGATTATAATCTTGATATTCCGTCCTCATTACCAGGCTGGTTTGACAAAGATAAGATTGAAAAAATAGTTTTTAATCTGATGTCAAACGCATTCAAATACACTCCGATAAAAGGGAAGATTGATGTTAAGTTTACGCTTCAGGATGATTCCAAAAGATTGAACATTACAATAGTAAATACTGGAAACGGAATTCCGAAAGAGAAATTAGACTCGTTATTTGATCGATTTTTTCTGTCGGATTCAAATAAAGCGCCGGATAATGATTTGTTTAGAACTGGTATTGGGTTGGCCTATATTAAAAAACTGGTCACCGTATTGAGAGGGGAAATTCAGGTTTCGAGTATCGCAAATGAGCAGACTACCTTTACCATTCTAATTCCATGCGGTAAAGAGTTATTTAGTGAAAAAGAATTGGATGTAGAAGTAAGTCCGATTTTGATTTCTCATCATCTTAAAAATATTCTTGAAGAGATTCCGAACAAGTCTGATGATACACCTGATAAAATTGCTTCACTTGAAGATATTCAAGACACCCGCAAAACAATTTTGCTGGTTGAGGACGAGAAGGAAATCCGTTTGTTTCTGGATGATTTATTAGGGGAAAAATATAAAATCATCCCTGCTTATAATGGATTGGAAGCCCTAGAGATTCTTGAGAGAGAAATGCCAGATATTATTATCAGCGATGTCATGATGCCGATGATGGATGGGGTTGAGCTTTGCAAAAAAATCAAACAGGATATTAAGACTTGTCATATTCCGTTTATTATGCTTACCGCAAAAGATTCTGTCATCCATAGAATTGAAGGACTGGAAAGCGGTGCTAATTCCTATATTCCAAAGCCTTTTTATCCGGATCATTTATTAATACGAATACAGAAGCTTCTTGAAGAAAAAGAATTAATACTAAAGCATTTTACACAAGATACGCTTACGGAGAATCTGGCTACGCTGCCAATAAATAATGATGAAAAAGATTTTGTAAAAAAAGTGATTGAACTGATTCGTTCCAATATTGATAATGAAGATCTTCAAAGCTTATTTATTGAAAAAGAATTAGGCATCAGTAATTCGCAATTGTATCGAAAAGTAAAACAGATTTTTGGCTTTACTCCGGGAGATTTAATTCGAACGATACGATTAAAATTTGCAGCAGAACTTTTGCGTAAAAATGTACTTACAGTATCTGAGGTGTGCTACCAATCCGGTTTTAATAACCGTTCCTATTTTTACCGTGAGTTTAATAAGATGTATAATGTGACTCCAAAAAATTATCAATTGAAGTACAAAGGAAAGTAGTAGATAAGTTTTAAAATGCTGAAAATCAACACTTTTGTAAAAGGTGTACACTTTTGATGAAATAGTGTACACCTTTTTTTGTGTCTACAGGATAAATTTACGAAATCGTTTTTTGACTATAAAAAAAACTATTAACGAATTTAATCAACCTAATTTTTATTAACATGAAAAATTTAACTCGAATTAGTAATCAATTTAATAATTCCCTATGATGAGAAAGAAAATTATTTATAATTTGTTCCTGTTTGGAATACTATTATCAGGAAGCATACTGCATGCTCAATCAGTAAAAGGGAATGTTTCGGATAGCAGCGGTCCAATACCGCAGGTGAATGTTGTTGTAAAAGGAACCTCTTTAAGTACTTCAACAGATTTTGATGGAAACTACAGTCTCAATAATGTAAGTGCTGATGCCGTTTTGGTATTTAGTTACATTGGATATAAAAACAGAGAAATTGCAGTTAATGGACAAACTGTGGTGAATGCTAAATTAGAAAGCGACTCACAAAAATTGGACGAAGTAATTGTTGTGGGGTATTCCAGTCAAAAAAAACAATCCATAACAGGTGCCGTAGCGCAAGTAGATATGGGTGAATTGTCTAAAACAAAAGTGGCTGATGTAGGTCAGGCTTTGCAAGGACAAGTTGCCGGTGTTTCAGTTTCTGCTAATACAGGTGCTCCTGGAGACGGACTTAAAATACGTATTAGAGGGGAAGGTACGCTAGGAAACAACGACGTACTTTATGTTGTTGATGGTGTTGCAACCCGCGACATTTCTTTCTTGAACATGTCCGACGTAAAATCGATGACTGTATTAAAAGATGCTGCTGCCACTGCTATTTACGGTTCCAGATCCGCAGGTGGAGTTGTTATTCTTACCACCAAAAGCGGTTCAAAAGGGAAATCGAATATTGATGTAGAATATTACTCTGGAACCAGTTTTGCCACAAACCTTCCTAAAATGCTAAATGCAAATCAGTATTTGACAGTAATGGATCAGGCTTGGCATAATTCTAACAATAATCCAGCAGGTGCAATTAGCCCATACAAAACTGATCAAACTAACGGAAACGTTAATGGGATACCACTATCAGACACCAATTGGTTAGACCAATTATTCACTTCTGGAAGAACTAATAATCTACAGCTTTCGGTTAGCGGAGGTTCAGAGAAAACGCAGTATCTAATATCTGGTGGTTATTTTGGACAGGATGGTATTGTGGTTGGTGACAATGATACCTACAGGCGTATTAATTTTAGAACCAATATTAATACTGAAGTTACAGATCGTTTCAAAGTTGGAACAAATCTTCAAATTACAAGCACTAGACAAGATAAAATGTCTTCAAGCGGAGACGCTCCCGGAGTAATTAGACATGCTTTATTGCGTCCATCGGTTTTAGGAGTGTATAAAGATGTAAATGATCCAACTTATAAATCAAATGATCCTTACACCGATTTGCCTTTTTATTTGAATAACAATTCTAATGGAGGCTGGAGTCAAAATTATGAATTTACGTCAAATCCACTTGCAATAGTTCATTTTACAGATGATGTACGTTCTGCTTTTAAAACTTTTGGAAATGTATATGGTGAATATGCTTTCTTAGCTGATAAATCACTGAAATTCAAAAGTAATTTGGGAGCTGAAATCACTTTTGATCACAACAAAGCTTTTGGAGAAAATTTTGGAGATGATAATGACAATAGTGCAAATGAAACATATCCTGGACAAGGTAGACAAAATAGACCTTCAAGCCTGAATGAAAATAGAGGGGAAGCTACTACGTTTACTTTTGCCAATACCTTGAATTACACAAAAACTATTGCCGACAAACACAGTATTAGTGCATTATTGGGATCTGAAACGGTATCATACGATCAGTCTGCAGTAGGAGGAAGTAGACAAAACTATAATAATACAACTGATCCTTTCCGTTATCTTGATTATGGAAGCGATGTCAATAAACACAGTTCAGGATCTGCAGAAAGTTGGAACCTTATTTCTTTCTTTGGATCTGCCAATTATGGATATGACAATAAATATTTAGTTTCAGGTACTATAAGAGCCGATGGTTCTTCTCGTTTTGGACCGAATAATAAATGGGGTTATTTCCCTTCTGTTTCGGGAGGATGGGTAATGTCTAAAGAAAAATTCATGGAAAAAGCAGATTGGATTTCTAACTTAAAATGGAGAGCCAGTTGGGGACAATCAGGTAATCAAGAAATCCCTAATAATGCGTATGAAACTCTTGTTACTGAAACAGGTGGTATCGTAAATATAGTTCGTTACGGAAATCCAGATTTAAAATGGGAAACTACTACACAAACTAACTTTGGTGCTGATTTGAGTATATTGAATAATAAACTGACTTTCTCAGCAGATTATTTTGATAAAAAGACCGATGATATTTTATTGACTGTAGGCCTACCTTCATCAACCGTTGGTCAAATTAACAGAACCTTCGTTAATGCAGGTGTCGTAACTAATAAAGGATTCGAATTTGGAGCTAATTTTCAAAATAACGACCACGAATTTAAATACGGAATCAATGCAAACATTGCTACACTAAAAAATAATGTAGAACAACTTCAGCAATATGTTACCGAGATTAATGATGACAAAACTCATACTAAAACGGTGGTTGGACAACCTATCAGTTCGTATTATGGATTAAAATTTGATGGTATTTATCAAAATGCTGCCGAAGTGTCTTCTACTTTATTCTCTAATGAAAACGGTGCAAAACCTGGTGATATTAAGTTTAAAGATTTAAATGGAGATGGTCAAATTAACGCTGATGACAGAACATTCATAGGAAGTTCAATACCAAAAGTAACATACGGTTTCTCATTCAATGCTGAATATAAAAGATTTGATATGTCATTCCTTTTCCAAGGAGTTTCTGGTGTAGATCGTTACAACGACTTGAAACAAATTTTGGATTATGATAGCCGTCCTTTCAATTCTACTACTGCAGTTTTAGGAGCATGGAATGGAGAAGGTACAAGTAATACAACGCCACGTAACACACTTAATGATAACGGAGGAAGCCAAGTTTCTAGCGTTTTTGTTGAAGATGCTTCATATTTACGATTAAAAAATCTTGAGATCGGATATACGTTTGATCCAAAAATCATAGGTGATACGTATTTAAGAATGTATGTATCAGGTCAAAATTTATTGACTTTCACGAACTACACTGGTTTGGATCCAGAATCGACTTCTTTCATAGATCAAGGAACTTATCCTCAATCTACTTCAATCCTAATAGGTTTAAAATTTAAAATTTAATAAGCGAACGATGAAATATAAATATATAACAGCGATTATGATTTCGCTAGCGTCATTAACAAGTTGCCAAGATGAACTTACCACAGAACCTGTAGGTGCGTTAACTCTGGAACAGGCAAGTTCAAAACCAACATTGGCTTCTGTAGAAAGTTCAGTAACATCGTCTTATGATATGTTGTCCAATAAGTTGAACCAGCTGGCCGAATGGGATTGGAATGGTGGTTTGGTGTTTCAAAATGATATTGTAATAGATGATATAGCATCCGATGATATGGAAAAAAAATGGTCTCCTGATGGAGATCAACCTTGGATGGATGAGATAAACAACTTTACTTTTACTTCGACAAATGGAGGACCAAATGGGTTATGGAAATATGATTACGAGGGGATAAAAAGAACCAATATTGCATTGAGTTTTCTATTAAATGAAGATATTGAGAAAATTACCGGAATCACAACCGAAAGAAAAAATCAATTAATTGGTGAAGCTTATTTTTTACGCTCTTACTATTATTTTTCATTGGTGACTAATTTTGGAGATGTGCCTTTAATCTTGGCTCCCGTAAAAACATATCAAGAAGCTTTTGATTTTGCTGTAAGAGCACCAAAAGAAACGGTATGGAGTCAAATCAAAACTGATTTGGAAAAAGCTAAATCACTTTTGCCTAATTCAAAATATGGATCTGATACAGAAAAATGGAGAGTTTCTAAAGGAGCTGCCATTGCACTTCTTGCCAAAACGGCTTTATACAACAAAGATTGGGCTAGTGTAACAACATTAGTGTCAGAATTGGAAGCTACAGGTTTTTTTAGTTTGGATGCCAATTATTTTGACAACTTCAACATGAATACTGAATATGCAGACAACGAAGTTATCTTCTCTTATAATCATGTTAAACAAGCTGATCCAAGAAAAGGAAACGGAATTTGCGCACCTCTTGGATGGGGATTCTTTGCTCCAAGTGCTGATTTCTTGGCTTCATTTGAACCTAATGACCCTAGAAAATTATATACTGTGAATGCTCCTCAACAATGGGTTAGTAAACTTTTAGGAACCACAGATGGTGGCAATAAAGGAGATGATGATGCATCAAACAATAAAGTATTCATTCGTTACGCCGATGTTTTGCTTTGGAAAGCTGAAGCACTTAACGAAACTGGAGATTATTCAGGTGCTATTAGCATCATAAATCAAATTAGAACAAGAGCAAGAAACACCGTTACTGCCGATGGTACTCCTGTACCTGCTGGAACACTGCCAAACAGAGCCGCATCTACAGACAAAGCAACTATTAAAAATTGGTTGATTTCTGAAAGAAGAGCCGAACTTGGTTTTGAAAATCAGAGAATGCCTGATTTAAAAAGATGGGGAATTGCCAAACAAGTGATGACAGCCCATGGTAAAAATTTCCAAGACAAACACATGTTGTATCCAATTCCTCAATCAGAAGTGGATGCTTCTGCAGGACTTTTGATACAAAATCCTGGATATTAAAAAAAAGGTAATTGAAATAAGTTTGGTTAATTTAAAATATTGATTACCAGTGAGAAGTAGTAATTGCAATTAAAAAAAATTGCTGCTTCTCTATTTTTTTAAACCATAAAAAATCCAGCAAACGAAAGAAGAATCTAGTAATAAAATTAGAATTCTGATTAACCTGATAAATAATTAAAACATTTTACTATGTGTAAATTTTTAAATACCCTTTCTATTTTACTATTCTGTTTTGTCGGAGCGATTTCGTCAAGCCAGAATATTAATTTAAAAGTTGTAGGAGATGATACACAAGGTTATAATGTTGCTATTTATAATGGGAATCAGCTTTTGGTTAAAAATACAGAAGAGTTTTCGCTTGATCTGGCAAATACTGATTTTAGTGAAAAAACCAGTATAAAAAATTGGACAGGAGCTGAGTGGAAAGGCGATTCAAACAATATGGAACTAACCCGAAAAACCTATCTTAAGGACTTTGATTTGAATATTTCGGTTACTGTTTCGTATGAAGTTATCAATAAAAATATTGTAAAAAAGAAAATTGATATTACCCAAACGGGGATGCCAATTATATATTACACTTTGACCGAAACGTCAAAACCCGCACAAACACCTTCAAAATATTTAACCTTTGAATATGATAATTTTCCTGGAGGTTTTGCACATGAAATGTTTCCTTCAGCAGGATTTGTAACGCCAAATAATTTGGTAGTTGGTTTCTTGATGGACGCAGGTTATAAAAATCATTATACAAGAACCACCCGAAGACGTTTTAATGGTCATGGTGGTGGATTTGTCGGTATGAGAAAACTTCCAGATCCTAATTTAGTATCGGTGGCAACTTTAGAGGAAAGAGCTAAAAATCAAAATTACATCAAACAAACCTTTGGTGAACTTTATAATTTAGATTCGGGAAAAGAACTAAAATTACAACTCAATAATCAATATAAGAAAGTTGGTTCCGTTGAAATTAGTAAAAATGACAGTATCTATAAATTAAATATAAAATCAAATTTGCAGTCTGGTTTTGAAATGATCGCACCTTTCAAAGATCAAAAAGTGTACACCGTTTCATTCCTCTGTAAAGGATCTTCACCGCTTGCATTAAAATTGTTCAGAATTAAAAATGGTAAGAAAACTGTTGAATTAGAAAACGGAATAAAATACATCGATAAGTTTCCTACTCAAGAAAAGGAGTGGACACTTTTCAAAGGAAGCATTCTGGTTCCTTATATTGAAAACGACAGCGTTTCGTTGTTTATTGGAGCAAGCGATGCAAAAGATTGTTCACTTCAGATAAAAAATCTTCAAATTGTAGCACATGAACCGGTCATAGAACCTTATAATAAAATAGCTATGGGCGAAACGGTGACAAAAACAACATACATTTTTGTTGAGCCTTTTACCAATCATCATGATTTTGTTATATCTTCTCAGACTCGTTTGGCGGAAGCCAAAAAATTTGAAGGATCTCAAATAGAAAAAATGATGTATGCCAATTTTAATATGCTTACCTGGATTACTTCGATTGACGATTTTTCGCCTTTCAATGTTCCGAATATGAACTATTCGCCTGATATGTATAATAGAGATTCTTTTTTTTCGATAGTATCAAGTTATAATAAGGAACTGAATCTGTCTATTTGGAATAAATGGGCTCAAACCCAAAATCAAAAAGGAGCAGTTGGTACCATCATCACGCCTTATATGGGTTCGATTGAAGTAAAGGACAATGAAGCTACTATTCAATTTCTGATTTGGGCCATGATGAACAAAAGACGTTTTGGTGTTGAGTTGCCAAAAGATAAAATTGAGAAAGCTGTCGATTTTGTATTAAATGAATTTGATGATGACAAAGACGGAAAGTGTAAATCACATTTCCCTTTGTGCCAAGTAGACGTTCTTGATTTTAATCCAAAAACGGATAGACTTGCCGTTAATCAAGGTATGCTAGCGATTACTTTGCGAACCATAAAGGAATTGGGTTATGAAATATCTGATTCCTATATTGAAAAAGCTGAAGCGGAATACCGTAATTTTTATGATGCAAAAAGAAAACATTTGTTATACGACAAGCAATTCCCCGACATTATAGCACTAACTGATTTAGAACCTGAATTTTATTCTCTTTGGCTGTTCAAACGTCCTATTTTGACAGATGAAATGGTTGTAAATCATTTGAATCAAATTCCATTGCTTAATAAAGTAGCTAATTCTCCACATCCGGAATATGGAACAACCGCACCTTTAATTATTCAACTGACTAAAGACAAGAATGGATATTCGTTTATGAATACCGATTACCAACCTTTTGGAGAATTTGGAAAATCAAATTATGTTGGTGGAGCTAATGATGGAATATATTACAATGGAGGCAGTTGGTTCCGTGCAGAATATTGTGCTTATGTGGTGGGAGCAAAACATGGATGGAAGAATGCTCAAAACATGATGGAGAATAGAGCTTGGGCCGAAATTAACCTCAATCCGGAGTGGCCTTACAGCAAAGAATTTATACCAACAAAATGGACAACAACCGATTCATGGTGGCCTTCAACGAGAGGTTTGTGTTGGAATGTTTTTATTCTGATGGCAGATGAAGTAGCAGGGAGCAGAACATCAAAAATGGATCCCGATTTTGAAAATAAAAACTAAAATAAGATTAAAATATATAATTATGAAAGACATAGCAAAACGATTCGAACAAAACCCATTATTATCACCAAAGGATTTACCGGCGAGTACCGATGGTTTGCAAATTACCTGTTTGTTAAATCCAGGTGTTTTTCAATACGAAGGTAAAACTTGGCTACTAGTAAGAGTTGCCGAAAGACCAGAACAAAAGGAAGGAGTGATTTCTTTTCCTATCCTTACCGAAACCGGTACCGAAATTATTGAAATTCCTACCAACGATCCCGAGTTAATCGCCACCGATGCAAGGGTGATTAACTATAAAGGCGTTGATTATCTAACGACACTTTCTCATTTAAGATTGCTGTGCAGTGAAGATGGAATCAACTTTTACGAACCAAAAGATTATCCACTTTTAGTTGGTGAGGGAATGCTTGAAACTTTTGGAATAGAAGATTGTAGAGTGGCACTAATCGACGGGAAATACTATTTAACTTTTACATCAGTTTCAGACAATGGGGTTGGAGTGGGGTTACGCACGACCACAGATTGGAAAACATTTGAGAAACACGGTATGATTTTGCCAGCTCACAATAAAGATTGCGCCATTTTTGAAGAAAAAATAAACGGTCTGTTCTATGCGCTTCACCGCCCTAGCAGTGTGGATATTGGAGGGAATTATATCTGGATTGCCTCATCTCCTGATGGTGTACATTGGGGAAATCACAAATGCATTATCAAAACCAGAAAAGGACTTTGGGACAGCAAAAGAGTTGGTGCTGGTGCTGCTCCAATAAAAACAGAAAAAGGGTGGCTGTCCATTTATCATGGTGCCAACGAAAATCATCAGTATTGTTTGGGGGCTTTTTTAATGGATTTAGAAGATCCTTCAAAAGTAATTGCACAAACTGAATTGCCAATTATGGTTCCTTCCGCAGAATATGAATTAACTGGTTTCTTTGGAAATGTAGTGTTTACAAACGGTCACATTGTAGAACCGGACAGAGATACTGTTACTATTTATTACGGTGCTTCTGACGAATTTGTATGCGGGGCTAAATTTTCTATCAAAGAAATCTATTCACTTTTAAAATTTAACAATGTTTAAAAAAATCCAAACCGAAATTGATCATTTTCAAAGTCAGACCCGTAATTTTCGGATCTTAATTTTTACCAATTTGGTGTATGCTTTGGTGTTGCCAGTAATTGATATTTTCGTGGCGGCCTACATCATGAGAAATTCCAATGATACTTCCAAAGTTGTTATTTACCAATTGGCTATTTATACCGGGATTCCGCTTACTTTTTTATTAAATGGTTTTTTGTTGAAACATTTTAACATTCGGAAATTATATTCAACAGGAATGATGCTCAGTGGTGTTGCCATGATTATCATGATGTCGTTCAAGATATTGGATTTAACAGGAATCGGAATCGCGGGAATCATCATGGGAATGTCGTTCGGTTTGTATTGGTCCAATAGAGATTATCTGGCATTAGCGATTACAAATGACAAAAATCGTAACTACTATTATGGTTTAGAGACTTTTTTCTATACCATAATTGCCATTGTAATCCCAGCCACTATAGGTTGGTTTATTCAATCCAAAACTGGAGAAGCAGAAAAACATAGTGCCTATATTATCATTACGGGAGTTGTTTTTCTTATTACAATTGTGGCTTCAATTGTTTGTTTTAGAGGTAAATTTGAAAACCCGGCACAAAAACAATATATCTTTTTCAAGTTTCATCCGTTATGGTATAAACTATTATCTTTAGCTACATTCAAAGGTTTGGCACAAGGATTCTTGGTAACTGCTCCGGCGATGCTTATTTTTAAATTATTGGGAGAAGAAGGCGCATTGGGGAATGCACAATCGATAGGAGCTGTATTGGCGGCCATCGTTATTTACTTGATAGGCCGTTTTTCCAAACCATCTGATCGGATAAAAATATTTACGGCAGGACTTGTACTTTTTGCCTTAGGAGCTTGTTTGAACGGATTTTTCTATAATAAAACAGGGGTGATTATATTTTTGTTGCTATTATTGATAGCAAAACCATTAATGGATTTAGCTTATTTTCCGATTCAGTTGAGAGTTATTGATATTGTTTCCCATATCGAAAAAAGAGGTGAATTCACTTATATATTAAATCATGAAGCGGGATTGTATGTTGGAAGACTTTGCGGAGCCGGAACATTTTTGGTTTTGTATTATACGCTTTCCGAAGATTTTGCCTTGCGTTATGCCATTGGTATTATTGCGCTTTTGCAATTATGTTCAATTTATATCAGTAAAAAAATCATTGCCGAAGGGAATATTCTTTCTCCAGAAAAAGAGGAACCTATCGACCTTAAAGTTCTGGATCACGTGGCAGAACATATTGTGTAAAAAATGATTTAAGATTTTTGATTTATGATTAACGATTTAAGATGTAGTTGGATGTGATTTAAAAGCATCTATTTTTTTTCTACTTCTAAAGTCAAAAATCTAAAGTCAAAAATCGTTAATCTTCAATCTAAAATCTAATGATGAAAACTTATTTCAAACTTACCATCGCAGGCTTGCTGTTTTTAAGTATAAGCATAGAAGCACAAACAGTACAAAAAAAGATAGCTCGTGTAGAACAAATGCCCAATGTTCCTGCTCAGTTAGAGATTATTGATTATAAAAAACTGGCACTTGATTTTGATAAAACAGTCTTCGATTTTAATGCTAAAGGCAAATATTGGCCATTAGTTTGGAAGGACAATAGCCAAAAAAATTACCCGCAAGAAGTTGTGGGATTATATACTGCTATGGCCGATGTGCGTCAAGGGACTAACAATAAAGGGATGTTTCATGAGGCTCTAGCTACTATGGGCGCTACATTGGGCGCTAGTTTGGTAGGAATTGACAAAAGAAATCAACAGAAACTGAATTATGTTGGGATGACCAAAAATTATTTCAACAGCGAAACCACTTGGGATATTATGATGAATAACACTTGCCCCGAAGTAGCTTTACTTGGAGGTGGTTATGGACGTGACTGGTGGTATGATGTGTATCCTAATTTATTGTTTTATGCAATATTTGACAAGTACCCAAATGAACCCGGATTGGAAAAAATGGCTAAAAAAATTGCCGATAAATTTTATGAAGCCGATGTTGTTTTAAATGGGAATTATGACTATTCCTATTTTGATTATGCCAAAATGAAACCCATGAAAAATACCATCTGTGCACAACCGGATGCTGCAGCTGGACATGCTTGGGTTTTATACTCAGCCTATAAAAAATTTAGAGACCCAAAATATTTAAAAGGAGCAAAAAGTGCTTTGACAGCATTAGAATCGCAAAAAATAAATCCAACCTATGAATTATTAATGCCATTTGGAGCTTACTTATCTGCAAAAATTAATGCCGAAGAAGGAACTCATTATGATACCGACAAAATGTTGGGTTGGACTTTTGACGGAACCGCTGTATGCCGCGAAGGTTGGGGGGTATTGGTCGGAAACTGGAATGGAATCGATATCTCAGGTATTGTAGGAAGTACCATTGATCATGGAGGTTATGGTTTCTTGATGAATACCTATGATATGGCTTGGCCATTGGTGCCAATGGTACGATACAATCAATCGTATGCCTCCGCTATTGGAAAATGGATGTTGAACGCAGCAAATGCATCTCGTTTTTTTTATCCAAAATATATGCCAGATGAGCACGAAACAATTCCACAATTAGCTGATGCCGGAAAAGGGGTAATAGCTTATGAAGGAATGATTAAAAAATCGAATTACGATAAATATGATTATGTGCCAGCTCCCGTTGCGCAAGGAGATGGGCCGCTTTGGGTTCCAGGGAAGAATCCCGAAGAATCGCAATTAAGTGTCTATGGTAGTGCTCATGTGGGAATCTTTGGCAGTATTATCAAGACAACCAATGTAGAAGGAATTTTGCAATTGAATTTACTGGCGACCGATTTTTTCCATGACAAAGCCTATCCTTCGTTCTTGTATTACAACCCATATACCACCGACAAAACGGTTTCATTAAAAATTGGAAAAGCTAAAAAAGTGAATTTGTATGATACTGTTGCAGGCAGTTTTGTTGCGAAAAATGTTTCCGCTTCCGCAAATATTAAAATCACGGGATTAAATTCGGCTGTAATTGTTATCGTTCCTTCTAATGGGAAAATAACCTATTCGGGCTCAAAAATGTTGGTAAATGATGTTGTGGTGGATTATAATTTTCAACTGAAAAATTAAAAGTTTTGCCTATGCCATCTAAATTCATAATTATCGTAATCCTTTCTTTTTTTATGTTTGAGAAGGGTTCTATAAAAGCACAGAACACTGAAAAGAAATGGTGGAAAGAATCTGTTTTTTACCAAATCTATATGCCGAGTTATGCTGATAGCAACGGCGATGGATATGGTGATTTTAAAGGAATGACCGCCAAGTTAGATTATCTGCAATCGCTGGGTATAAAGGGAATTTGGCTGACTCCTTTCCTGACTTCTCCCAAGGTTGACAATGGATATGACATTGCCAATTATTACGAGGTAGATCCTACTTATGGAAGTAAAGCTGATTTTGATATTTTCCTAAAGGAAGCCCATAAAAGGGGAATCAAAGTCATTATGGACATGGTTTTGAATCACACTTCCACCGATTGCAAATGGTTTCAAGAATCTCGAAAATCAAAAGACAATCCTTATCGTGATTATTATATCTGGAAAGATAAACCCAATAATTGGGAATCTTTTTTTGGAGGAACTGCTTGGCAAAAAGACACTTTGACGGATCAATTTTACTATCATAAGTTTGATGTAAGAATGGCTGATCTCAATTGGGCAAATCCAAAAGTGGTGGCTGAGGTTCAGAAAGTACTCCGATTTTGGTTGGATATCGCTGTGGATGGATTTCGATTGGATGTCATTAATTTTTTAAACACTGACGGAATTACAAATGACAATCCTTTTAAAGATGATCAACAACAACACATAAATGATATTGATCAAGCTAGTGTTAAAAATGCTATGAGAATCATAAAATCGACTGTGAACGAGTATAGTAATCGTTTTATTGTTGGAGAAATTGGAAGCGATAAAATTGAAGTATTGAAACAATACCAATCACAGGATTTATTGGATGTGGTTTTTAATTTCAACTTTGGAAGTATAAAAATATTTTCTTCACAACGCATTTTTGATGAGTTGCAAAGCATGGAAAAAAACATGAGCAATTATCCAACATTGTTTTTTGGAAGCCATGATATGCCTCGAATGATTGACCGATTGGCAGATGGAAATCCAGATAGAACTTTGGCATTAGCAGCTTTGATGCTTACCGCGAAAGGAGTTCCTTTTGTGTACTATGGCGAAGAAATCGGGATGCACAATATCACCGCTAATACCTTGGAAGAAATGGTAGATATTCAGGGAAAAACGCATTATCAATTGGCTCTTGCCAAAGGTAAAAATCCTGTTGAAGCACTTTTGGAAGGAAATGAACACAATCGTGATAAATCCCGTAGTCCAATGCAGTGGAATGGGAATGCTTTTGCAGGATTTTCAAACGAGAAAACATGGATTAAAATTAATTCTGATTATCAAAAAAATAATGTACAAGAGTTATTGAACAGTGAAAATTCAATTCTTAATAGCTATAAAAAGTTGATTGCTTTAAGAAATAATGAAAAAGTCTTACAATACGGTACTTACACTAGACTTGAGCATAAAGACGACCAAATTTTGTTCACTCGATCTTTTGAAGGAGATCAAATTACAGTCGTTATTAATTTTGGTTCGGAAAAGAAAATAAGCCTTCCAAAAGGAGGTGAAATTTTAATGGGCAGTACCAAATTAAAAACCAACGATTTTATTATTTACAGAAATTAGAATTAACAAACTTTGATTTCAAGCAGAACATTTATATTAAAAATGAAACTAAAAAAATGAATTTAAAAATCTCAAATAATTTAGATAAAAGTGCTGTTTTTGAGCAAATTGCTGCTGAATTAAAAAAAGATAACTTCACAGTTGTTCAAGAAGACCAGACTAGACCATGGGGAGGTTTTTTTGTAATTGATGAAAGTCAGGCTGGTGCTTTTGCAGCCAAATTTTTTCCACATCTTGAGATGGAAGCAATTGCAATTGCCAATAAGCTAAGTCCAAAGATTTTGGTTGTGGCTCCCCATAAACGTTTGTCATGGCAATATCATTTTCGAAGAGCGGAAATTTGGGTGATATTGTCTAGTGTAGTAGGAGTGAAGACCAGTATGACAGATGAAGAAGGAGAAATTCAAGAGCTTGGACCTAGCACTTTTATACAAATCGATAAAGGGGAACGTCATCGCTTAATCGGATTAGAATCTTGGGGAGTTGTAGCCGAGATTTGGGAACATACAGACCCAGAAAATCCTTCAGATGAAGAAGATATCGTTCGTTTGCAGGATGACTTTGGTAGATAAATAATAAAAATGGGGCAATTTGCCCCATTTTTTATTGCAGTCATAATAATTAAAGCATTAGTTTTTTATTGGAAATGGATTTAATATTCCCATCTAACAAAAGCTTCCATAGCGGCATAAGTGGCAAGTCCAAGCTGTTGATAAAACATGGCGGTCTCTCTGTTTCTGTCTTCGGCTCTTTGCCAGAATTCCCTGGCATCTGATCCTTGGAAAACCACACCATCTTTTTGGGATTGGTGTTTGAATATTCCCTGTCTTTTTTCCAACACTTGATCCGGGCTCATCGGCACAGCCATCTCGATCTCATCGATTCCCCATTCCTGCCAAGCGCCTCTGTATAGCCAAACCCAGCAATCTTTCATGAAATCTTTTGGTTTGAGGCGTCTGGTGGCTTCAAAAATGGCGTCCAAACACACTTTGTGGGTGCCATGCGGATCCGCCAAATCACCGGCCGCATAGATTTGATGCGGTTTTATCTTTTCGATAAGTGCCATCGTCAACTGAATGTCCTCTTCTCCCAAAGGTTTTTTCTCGATGGTTCCCGTTTCATAGAAAGGAAGTTCCATAAAATGAATCTGTTCGTCTGGCAAACCTACAAAGTGAGCCGTTGCTCGGGCTTCTCCTTTTCTGATTAGCCCTTTCAAGTATCGAACTTCCGGAATGTCTATTTTACTGACTTTTTTGTTTTTAAGAAAGGCTTCGGCCTTTTTATAGATGTTCTCCGCTTCAGCACTTTGTATTCCAAATTTTTCATTGTAATCACAAACAAAACGTGCAAATCGCAAGGCTTCATCATCGGCAACGGCAATATTTCCAGAGGTTTGATAAGCTACATGCACTTCATGTCCTTGCTGTTGCAGCCTCATGAAAGTACCTCCCATACTGATGATGTCATCATCGGGATGGGGACTGAAAATAAGCACTCTCTTTCTGGATGGTTCGGCTCTTTCGGGTCTGTTGGAGTCATCTGCATTGGGTTTTCCTCCGGGCCATCCGGTAATCGTATTTTGTAATTTATTGAATATCTTAATGTTAATATCGTAAGCCGGACCTGAATCGGCCAATAAATCGCTCATTCCATTTTCGATATAATCCGCATCGGTAAGCATTAAAATTGGTTTTTTCAAATGAAGCGCCAATCCTAAAACTGCTTTTCGAATCAATTTGTCGGTCCACACAATTTTTTCGACCAACCAAGGAGTGTTGATTCTGGTCAATTTTGAAGAAGCTTCTTTGTCCAAAACAAACAGGGCACTTTTGTGTTCCTGCAAAAAGGAAGCCGGTATTTGATTGGTCACCGTGCCTTCGACAGAGGCTTTTATGATGTTCGATTTTCCTTCGCCCCAAGCCATTAAAATAACTTGTTTGGCTTCCATTATTTTTTTAACACCTAATGTGATTGCTGTTCTTGGAGTATTGCTTAACCCTTTGAAATCGCCACTTGCTGCCACTCTTGTGATATGGTCCAATGCGACCAATCTCGTTTTGGAATTCTGCAACGAACCCGATTCATTGAATCCGATATGACCGTTACCGCCAATTCCCAGAATCTGTAGATCAATGCCTCCCAAAGCCTCGATTTTGGCTTCATAATTGGCGCAATAATCTGCGATTTCCTCTTTTGATAAAGTTCCGTCTGGAATATAGATGTTTTCCGGTAAGATGTCAACCTGGTCAAACAGCAATTCTTTCATAAATCGCACATAGCTGTTTATGGAATCCGGTTCCATCGGGTAATACTCATCGAGATTGAATGAAATCACATTTTTGAAACTCAAGCCTTCTTCTTTGTGCAAACGCACCAATTCGGCGTATAGCCCTTTTGGAGAAGAACCAGTTGCCAGTCCCAATATACAAGCTTCATTATTTCCTTGCTTTGTTTGGATAAGACTTGCTATTTCTTTTGCAACAGCTACCGAAGCCGAAGTTGAGTTATCAAAAACTACGGTGTTGATGTTCTCAAATCTTTTTTCAAATCCTGTTGACTTATCTATATTGCTCTTTAACATTTTTTGATTTATTATGTTACTGTTTTTTTCTGTGCTATTATTTTAGGCTCTGGACCAGCTTCTGTATTTGTGCCCTTTTATTGCAAAAAACAGAATCATAAGATAAGAGGGCAATAATATTAAGTACGCAATTTGATTTCCGCTTTTTGCCGTTTTCGTGATGGCTTGAGTTTCGTTTGCAATGTTAATTGAATCGGCGAAAGCTCCATACATTAGCGGAAAAATAGCACCTCCAATGATCGCCATAATAAGTAAAGCACCGCCAATTTTAGTATAACCACCCAAGTCTTGAAGTGCCATAGGCCAAATTGCAGGCCAGCATAATGCATTTGAAAGCCCCATGAGCGCCACCAAAAGAATAACTAGCGGTAATGCTGGAATTCCAGGTAAAGCAATCATTATTTTGGGAGAAATGAGGACAGTAAGTAATACTAGGACAATCCCAAGTAAACCAGAAATTTTTAAAGCAGTCACTTGAGAAACATATTTTGGAATTAAAGTTATTCCAAGAATGTATCCTATAACCATTGCGGTCATCGTGAAAGAAGTTAGCTTCAGATAAAAATCTCCATTATCACCATATACCCCTAAATGTTTTCCAAAACTGCCTATTGAATCCCCTGCTAAAACTTCTGCGGCTATATATAACATCAAAGTTATCACACCCAAAACTAATTGAGGACGTTGTAATACATTTTTAATTTGTTGAAAAATGCTTAGATGTTCTACATTTCCATCTTCATCAAGGCTTATTTCAGGAAGTGGTGAGAATTTAACCAATACCGCCAAAACGAGTATGATTAATCCCATATAAATATAAGGCGCTTGTAGTTGTAGTGCAAGAGAATCTAAAGCAGCAGCTTTGGCAGTAGCGTTTAAAGCTGCAATTTTATCGGCTGTATAATCGGCCATGTTTGACAATACCATGGTTGTCAATACAAGTGGCGCTATAAATCCTGCCAGTTTATTGGCGGTACCTAAAATGCTTATGCGCGCAGCAGCACTTTCACGAGGACCAATTACCACAACATATGGGTTGGAGGCCGTTTGCAAAACTGCCAAACCTGTTCCCATCACAAATAATGCTCCTAAGAATAAACCAAATGTTCTTGTTTCTGCTGCTGGATAGAACATAAATGCTCCAACTGCAATTATTATCAGTCCTATTGACAAGCCATTTTTATAACCTACTTTTTCAATCAACCAAGAAGAGGGGATTGCCATAACAAAATAGGCAATATAAAAGGCAAAAGTCACGAAATAAGCCTGTGATTCGGATAGTTCACATGCTAATTTAAAAAACGGAATTAAAGGCCCGTTTAACCAAGTTACGAATCCAAAAATAAAAAACATAAAGGTTAAAATAGCCATTGGTACCAATGTGCTATTTTGCTTGTTTGCAAGGGAATTATTCATTTCGTTCATACTATTTTCATTACTATTTATAATTTTAAATCAAGGTTTTTTGGTAGGTAATTGTGTTTTTTTTTGTGTGGAATAACTATTTAATTTTTAATAATTCATTTTCATAAAAATTAATAGTTTCCTGTAATGCCCTATCAATCGTATAGTCAGGTTTAAATCCTAATTGATTAAATTTAGTTGGATTTGCAATTGAATGTTTAATATCCCCAGGTCTTTCTTCTAAAAATTGAATTTGTGACTTTGAGTTGGTAATTTCAATTATTTTTTGGGCTAACTCCAAAATAGAAGTGCTATATCCCAAAGCAACGTTATACGTTTCTCCACCCATTTTTGAAGCTAAAATATTTGCCTTCACAACATCCTTCACATAAATAAAGTCTCTTGTTTGCGAACCATCTCCATAAATAGTTATAGGTTGATTTTGAAGTGCTTTATTTATAAAAATAGGCACAGCGGCTGCATATGCTGATTGCGGATTTTGGCGAGGTCCAAAAACGTTGAAATATCTTAATGACGCAGTAGGAACTTTCCATTGATCTTGGTACATTTTCAAATAAAACTCGCCATCTAGTTTTGTTACAGCATATGGAGTCATTGGCTCGGGAGACATTGTTTCAATTTTGGGTAATATAGGATTATCTCCATAATTTGCCGCAGAAGACGACAGCACCACTTTACAGCTGTCGTTCTTCTTTGCAGCCTCCAAAATATTTATTGTTCCCAATGTATTTATTTCAATACATTCCTTGATGTTCAACAGTGATTCAGGTACACTAACCAAAGCCGCTAAGTGAAATATTCCGCTGGCTCCTTGCACTAGTTCATCTACAAGATCTTTATCCCGAATATCTCCTTTTATGAATTTAACATTCAAGTCATTAATATTCTTTTCAAATCCAGTTCTTAAACTATCCAATATGATAACTTCGTGTCCTTTTCCTGATAAATATTCGGCAATATGACTTCCTATAAAGCCAGCTCCTCCTGTAATTACATATTTATTCATGATTTCCTTTTTTGTTTTTCTGCTAGTTTTCGTGCCAGTTTATTTCAGGGTAATATTTTTTCAAATATTCTTTTACCTCGAGTATGTCTTCTTTTGCTGTTAAGTCCGGAACGTGTTCAGAAAATGGAATTCCAACAGTCATATTAGGATGATCTTTTATGGCGTTTAAAAGAGCGGTTGGGAGTTCTTTTTCGTCTCTTTCTGGATGAGCGGGACAGTTTTTGAGATAAGGATATAAAAGTGCTCCGTCAAATTTGAAGGCATTCATACTTACTCTTAATTTACCTTCCGAATCTTTATAATTCTCAATACTATCAGCCGATGGTTTTTCGAGTATATCCAAGAGTTGATTATCTGTACCTAATTTAGCAATGGCAAAACGCGAAATTCGCTCTGAAGGAAATTCCATAGCATCCCGATCATAACTTATGAAAGCATTTGGGCTATTCGTTTCTCTAAGTGCCAAAAGGGCTTTGGTTGAATATAAATTATCACTATTACACACCGAATATAATTGAGTATTCAGTTCAGGATACTGTTCTACCGCCTGAAATAAAGCATCTGCTGTACCAAATGGTTTTATTCTGCCTTCAGGAATATATTGAACAGCAAATGAAATATTTAATCCATGAAAATCATTGTTTTTATTTTTACTTCCGTAAAATTCTTTGAATAATTCTCCCTGTTCACCAATGATAATATATATGTTTTTGTATCCGGCTTTTTTAGCATTTAGCAAAAGGTAATCTAATAAAGGTCTACCATTTGGACCTACACCAATAAGTCCTTTACTTCTCTCATTGGCTTGTTGGATTTCTTCATTGCTCAAATTTTCCAATGAAGCTTGCTTTTTCATTCTTGAAGAAGCTCCTCCAGCCAAAATAATTAAATTGTTATGCATGTTTTTTATATTTAATTCTATTATACTATTCTTGCTCCAGGATCTACACCCACAGCATAAGCCTCTTTTGCACCTGCATCCAAAATAGATTGTACAACTCGCTCTTGATTTTTAGGATCAGCAATTGCTACTATACAGCCGCCTCCGCCTGACCCAACAATTTTTGCTCCGTAGGCACCTGAGTTTAAGGCGGCATTTATCATAGCATCAATTTTTGGCACTGTAATTTTTAGTAAATCTCTCAAAACGGCATGATGTCCATTCATTAATTCACCAATCTTTTTTAAATCAAGTGTCGGCTTCTGAAATTCTTTCAAAGCAAGTTTAGTGTACTGATGATTTTTTATCGCCGCTTCGAAATATGGAATCAATCGATCTGGTAAAAAGTTGCAATACTTCTTTAAATCTTCATTTTCGGCAGTATTTAAATCAAAATCCTTATAATTCTGTTTTACAATATCTATCGCCAATAATGCATTGTTTTTTAATTCACCAATTAGCCCGATGGTTTCTTTTGGGACACCCGATACACCTATAATTAAGCCTTTTAAATCAGTACCAATAATAGAACAACGAAACGGCTCATTTGTGTTAATATGCACAATATTGCCCATACTAATGCTATAATGATCCATCATTCCGCCTGGTTCTCCATGTTCTAATACCTCAGAAACATAACCCATTTGTGCAATAAATTCAGGTGTTACTTCCTCATCCACACCAAATGCGGTTATCAAAAAGTTGATCCATGCGATTAATAGGGCCGATGAACTTGATGTACCAGAATTGATTGGAATATTTCCGGTTACGGTAATGTCATATCCAACAGTTGGAATGCAACCATGTCTTCTTAATACTCTTAATGAAGATGCAAAATAATCGCGTGGTTTTAATTCGGGGAAAGTCTCATTGATGTTAATAATTCTTATTTCATTAATATCAATCATATTTAGTTTAAATACGTTGGTAGTATTCTGTACTGCGGTTAATTTTATATCCCTGTCAATTGCGCATGCTATAACAGGTAATCCAAGATAATCTTGATGGTCTCCAAAGAGACAAGTTCGACCTGGGGCTAAGGATGTAATTTTCTTCACTTATAAAATATATTAAGTTACTGTAGATTAGTTATTTATGTGTTAAACGATTGAGGTTGACTACTCTCTAGTTTCTTTTCAACGAGACGAAATTATAGATTAACTTTTAATAAAACAAGTAAAAACCAATAAAATGTGCTCGAACACACTAAATTTATGTTTTCGAGCACACAATATTTGTGTTTTCGAGCACATTATATGTAAAGTATCCTTAAATTAGCAAAATTATGTGCCGGATTTACTGATGTTAATTTTAAAAATAGATTAGCATTCTATTGTGCTTAAAGCTGCCTTTTTGAACAGTTTGTTTGTAAGCGGAAAAGAATGATTATTGTAAAAGTAGCAGAATTAAAGGATGATAATTCAATTAAAATTTGATTTATTTATTTCGGTAGATTAGGAAAAATAATTAACGATTAAATCTTAGGTGTAAAACTTAATGAAAAACTTATATATTTGTGATTATGGATAAGAAATATACAATAAAAGATATTGCTCAATTAGCTGGAGTTTCGAAAGGAACTGTAGATAGAGTTCTGCATAAAAGAGGGAAGGTTTCTGATGATGCTTTAAAAAAAATCAACGAAGTTTTAAATGTTATAAACTACGAACCGAATCTTATTGCCAGGAATTTAAAGAACAATAAAGTGTATCGCATTTGTATATTGCTTCCTGATCCTGAAATTGACCCCTATTGGCTGCCTTGTATAAAAGGTATTGAAGATGCTGTGCAAGAATTTAGAGCCTACAATTTTGCAATTGAAACTTTTTTCTTTAACCCGGAAGGGAAAAAATCTTTTTTGAAAATTAATGAAGCCGTTTTGGAAAAATCTCCAGATGCTGTTTTGTTACCACCTTTATTCCATAAAGAAACATTGGAAGTTATCAAGAAATATGAGGAGTTAAATATTATTGTAAATACCTTTAACAACCAAGTTCAATCAGATTCAATAAAGAGTTTTGTTGGACAGGATTTATTTCATAGTGGGAGAGTGGCCGCTAAATTATTGGATTTACTTTTGAAAAAAGGACAGATTGCCATAATCCATATTGACGAATCCATTAAGAACGCCATTCACATGCAGGAGAAGGAGAGGGGTTTCCGAAATTATTTTAGTGAAAAAGAAAATCAGGATTATAATATCACAACCTTAAAATTAAAAAATCCGAATGTTGAAATCAATTTCACTAACTTCCTAAATGAAAATCCAGATTTGTCAGGAATTTTTATTTCTACTTCAAAAGCCTATCAAATTGCTAAAGTAATTAGTGAAACAAAGCATAAAAAAATTGCTATCATCGGATATGATTTGATTGAGAATAATGTGAATTATTTGAATCAAGGAGTGATCGATTTTTTAATACATCAAAATCAAAAAAGGCAAACTTATCTTGGCGTTACCTCTATAATAGAATTTTTCCTTTTTGACAAAGAAATTCCAAACACAATCCTTTTGCCTATTGATATAGTCAATTCTGAAAACGCTTCATTCTATATTGAATAGTTTTTCTTTTAATAATAATATTCAAAAAAATACAGAAAGTTTAGGTGGCTTCTGTATTTTTTTTTTGCTTAACTATTTAGGTATAAATATCCGTTTTGTTCTAGAAATATCTTGGCTTAAAATCCCTTTAATCATTTTTATTGCTTTTAATTAATTTAACTCGTTGACATAATTAATTTGTTTAACGCTTTTGCTTGGTTTTTGTGTGCTCGAGAACATTATTTTAATGTGTTCGAGCACATTTTGTTGATTTTTACTTGTTTTATAAAAATCTAATCTATAATTTCGTCACGTAATAAAGAAAAAAGATTTCACCTTTTTAAGAATAATATCTTTTTAAAGTTTATTTTAATAATTGTAATTAATTGAAAATAAGTATCTTGTATTTATTTAGATTGACTTTTGTCCTTAATGAATTTATGATGTATAGGACTTTTAGTCATTAGTTTTTGAATATCAACATTGAAATAAAAAGCAATCTTTTAGTTGTAAATAAACCCAACTGCTTTTTAACCCAATTATTACAATTTGAAGAACTGCTAACAAATAAATTAATTTTATAAAAATGATAAAAATATTGATAGTTGGAGCTAGTGGACAACTAGGTTCTGTTTTGACCGAAAAACTGCAGGAAAAGTATGGAACTGATAATGTAATTGCTTCCGATTTACGTATGAACCATTCGTTTAATGGTTGTTTTGAAGTTCTTGATGCTACAGATTTCGATGCCTTAAAAGAAATAGTTTTAAAATTTGAAATTACCCAAATATACCATCTGGCAGCAATTTTATCCGCAAATGGGGAAAAAGCGCCACTAAGTACTTGGGATATAAATATGAAATCTCTTTTTAATGTTTTGGAGGTTTCAAGATTGACTAATATGGACAAAGTATTTTTCCCAAGCTCTATTGCTGTTTATGGAAATGATGCTCCAAAAAATCGTACACCACAAGATTATGTTTTGGCTCCTTCAACGGTATATGGTATTAGTAAAGTAGCTGGAGAAAATTGGGCCAAATATTATTATGAAAAGTATGGTCTTGACATTCGTTCCATAAGATATCCAGGTGTAATTGGGCATCAGTCATTACCGGGTGGTGGCACAACAGACTATGCAATTGATATTTTTCACAAAGCAGTTAAGAATGAGGTTTTTGAATGTTTCTTGGAACCTACATCAGTATTGCCAATGATTTATATGGAGGATACCATCAGGGCAACCATCGAGTTAATGGAAGCTCCCAAAGAAAACATTACTGTAAGAACGTCTTATAACTTGTCGGGGATGAGTTTCTCGCCTGAAGAGTTAACAAAATCCATTCAAAAGATTTATCCGGAATTTGAGATAGTCTATAAACCGGATTTTAGACAAAAAATCGCCGAAAGTTGGCCGTCAAGTATTGATGATTCTACAGCTAGAGCTGATTGGAATTGGAAACCACAATTTGATATTGATGCGATGACAAGCATAATGATTGAAGAATTGAAACTAAAATATACTACCGAACTTAATATTAGTTAGATCATGTACGGGACAGCAAAAAATGAATTGATTAGCGAGTTGGAAAACATAAAATCTAACGGGCTTTATAAAAATGAACGAATTATTACTTCAAAACAAGGAGCCGAAATTAACACAACGACTCAAAATAATGTATTAAATTTTTGTGCAAATAACTATTTGGGACTAGCGTCGAATAGGGAAGTGATTGAGGCAGGAATTGAAGCACTTTCAAATTACGGTTTTGGACTTTCTTCTGTTCGATTTATATGTGGGACACAAGATATCCACAAAGAATTAGAACAAAAAACAGCTGCATTTCTAGGAATGGAAGACTGTATTTTATATGCTTCTGCATTTGATGCCAATGGAGGTATTTTCGAACCATTACTTTCCTCAGAAGATGCCGTAATATCAGATGAGTTTAATCATGCTTCTATAATTGATGGTATTCGTCTTTGTAAAGCCAATCGATTTCGATACAGGCATAATGACATGGCTGATTTAGAAATGCAATTAAAAGCGGCTAGCTCTGCGAGGCGAAAATTAATCGTTACGGATGGTTCATTTTCTATGGATGGGACAATTGCCCAGTTGGATAAAATATGTGACTTGGCAGATGAATATGGCGCTTTGGTCATGATCGATGAGTGCCATTCGACGGGCTTTATTGGGAAAAAGGGGAGAGGTGTGCATGAATATCACGATGTAATGGATCGTGTAGATATCATCACAGGAACTTTTGGGAAAGCATTGGGAGGCGCTTCGGGTGGTTTTATAGCTGCAAGAAAGGAAATCGTTGAATTATTGCGACAAGTTTCCAGACCTTATTTATTTTCAAATACAATAGCTCCATCTATTGTTGGCGCTACTTTAAAAGTGCTTGAAATCTTAACTGATTCCACTCATTTAAGAGATAAATTGGAAGAAAATACAAAGCATTTTCGTCAGGAAATGACTGCTGCAGGATTTGATATTGTTCCCGGTGCGCATCCGATAGTGCCTATTATGTTATATGATGCTCAACTAGCCCAAGATTTCGCAAGGAAACTACTGGAAGAGGGGATTTATGTAATTGGTTTTTTCTATCCGGTTGTGCCAAAAGGAAAAGCCAGAATACGAGTTCAGCTTTCTGCGGGACATGAATTAGGTCAAATAAAAAAAGCTATCAAGGCTTTTGTTAAAGTTGGGAAAGATTTGAAAGTAATTGAAGGTAATAATGCTTTATTAAGTTATAGCTAAAATTTAATCAATCAAAAAGCAGAAATAGTTGATATAAAAAAACGGATAGTATTAGATTCTAATACTATCCGTTTTTATTTGATTCATAGAATGCTTTAATTATTCTTTTAAAATTAAGGTTCCGAAAGAAGAAGCTATATGAAAATTTGGTGTTTCTGTATTTGGGTTTACCCATGTTATCCAGGTGGGCTCAAAACTACCGTTTTTGTTTTGGGAATATTTTGCTCGAAAAATTCCTGTTTCGATTTTGTTGTTTTTAATTAAATTAAAATGATTTAAGGATTGAATAGAAATTGAGCCTTCAACGGTGAAAGAATCCTCTTTTATGGATGATTTTACTACTATATCATCTTTTGGCCAACTCCAACTAAAATCCAAATTCTTATTTGGATAAGCGATAAAATCCATTAATCGTGCTTCGGAATCTATTTCCAAACAGTAATAAGGATTCAGGGAATCGTCAGGTCTAAAAAAAAGTTCGACTCTATCCGAATTATTTATACTATCAAAAGTATCATCCTGTTTTTCTATGTGAATTGATGAATCTAGGACAGTGAAGTTGAAATATAATTTTTCAGAATCCCAAAGTGCCCTAAATGTAATTTTTGATGGTTTTTCACTATCCCATGGAGAGCAAAAATCGGTTAGCTTCATGGCATTATTCCACAAATTGTCATCACCTTTTCCTGAGATAATCAACTGTCCTTTTTCGATTAAATTAACTGTGTATTTTTTTATTTCGTGATCCATTTTATGCCGATTTTATTTTTTGGATAAAGCTCAGTCCGAACTATTTTTTGTAAAAAATAATTAAAAATAATTTCAATTTATTTCTTTATAAAATCACCATTTCGGTAGTCTTATTAACAGTGCTTTTTCAGTGCTAATTTTTAACCACAAATAAAGCAAATAAAACTCTAAAAAAGGGTAATTATAACGTTAGAGAATAATTATTTAATTTTCAATGATACTATTTATTTTCAACAAATTAATATCATTTAATCAGTATTCCAATCATTTGTCAGAAAATAAAATTCTAAATCTGTCAAATACCTTTTTTAAATGATTGGAATTGTATTACAAAAAATGAGTGATTATCTAGTTTTTTGTGCTCGAGAACACAAATTTAATGTGTTCGAGCACATTTTTTGTGTTTTTCCTTGTTTAATAAAAATATAATATATAGTTTCGTAATTGAATTGTAGATTTTATTGTTTGAATTTTAATTTTTAAGGATCAAAAAAATGGCTTTTCTATCATTTTAACTTTAAAAATGAATATGTATTTATTAAACATTTTCTTTTTTAAAAACACTTTAAAAATTTAAAAATCAGAATAAATGAGACAAAGTAAATTCTTCTTTTTTTATGAAATTAAAATAGACGTGTTTGATTTCATAGTGCAAAAAAGAGGAGTGAATTAAAAAATGATTAAGTATACCAACCAAAAAAAACTACAAGTATGAATGAAATAACCAAAAACAAGCAGGAACACTTTCGGCTTAACATTATCTCGGGGAGAATGGTCAAAATTACCACAGTTTTACTATTCAACTGGACTTTGCAAGCTTCAGCATCAGAAAGTTTTAAGACAAATCTTCCTATTGAAGTTAATGTTCAAAATATACAAAACCAAATTAAAGGGAAGGTTACCGATGAAAATGGTCTACCTATACCAGGAGTAAATATTCAGGTAAAGGGGAGTAAAGAATCTGTTCAATCAGAATTTGACGGGTCTTTTACAATTAATGCAGATGAAGCTTCAGTTACTTTAGTTTTTTCTTTTATTGGAAAGGAAACTAAAGAAATTAAAGCCGGCTCAGGTTTCATAAATGTCGTTTTAAAAGAAGAGGGACAAAAAATGAACGAGGTAATTGTTGTTGGGTATGGTAAACAAAAGAAAGGTGACGTTACCGGTTCTGTGAGTTCTATTGGTAAAGACAACTTAAACTTAGGTGGTACTGTTGCTAATGTTGGTCAAGCTTTGCAAGGACGTGCATCTGGAATTCAAGTGCAACAAAATAACTTTGCTCCGGGAAGTACACCTTCGGTTGTTATTAGAGGTGGTAACTCAATCAATACTTCTAATTCACCATTGTATGTGGTAGATGGATTTATTACAAGCACTGGTGCATCGATTAGCCCAAATGATATTGAAAATATTCAGGTTTTAAAAGATGCTTCTTCTACAGCTATTTATGGTGCCAGAGGAGGAAATGGGGTAATATTAATTACCACTAAAAAAGGGAAATTAGGGAAAATGCAAGTTGAGGCTGAAATCTCCGATGGTTTTCAAAATATAATTAAGGAACCTTCTTTGTTGAATGGACAACAATATGCCGATTTTCAAAATGCTCTTGCAGCCGAAAATGGTAAACCACCTGTTTTTCCTTCTAGTTTTCCAATTGCAAATACCAATTGGTTTGATGAAGCAACACGTCAAGGAAGCGTAATCAACAGAAGTCTTACTTTTAGCGGAAGCGATAAAGTGTCTAAATTTTTCCTTTCAGGAAACTATATAAAACAAAAAGGAGCTTTAGAAAACACCGATTATGAGAGATACAGTGTTAGAATGGGTGCCGAGAAAAAATTTAATGATAAATTAAATATGGGTACCAATGTTTATGGTGCTGTTAGCGAAGGAAATAACAGTGATTTTGGGGACAATATTTTATCTCCAATGTATTCTCTTCAAACTGCACCTCCAACTCTTCCGGTGTACAATCCTGATGGGTCTTATTATAAATACCAAGGAAAAGATAATGCATTGGCTCTTTTATTGGAACCTACAAATCATGTTATCAATAGATTGGTAAACGGAAGTATGTTTTTGGACTATGAAGTTATCAAAAACTTAACCTATCATTTCGGTGCAGGAGCAGAGTGGCAAGAGAGCATACAAGGGAATTATACCCCTAGTACTCTTGTTGCGGGAGCAGCCTTAAAAGGTTCTGGTTCTGAGGAAAATAAAACATATTTCAGATGGAGTACAGAGCAATATTTGACTTACAAGTTTAATATCGAGGAACATGCTATTACAGCAATGGTCGGTACTTCAAATCAAAAAGATACTTACGAACGACTAAGAGCTGCAGGTACTGGTTTTAGTAATGATTTGCTAACGTATTACAATCTTCAAGGAGCCGCTGTTTATTCGAAACCGGAAACTGAGAAAACAGAGACAAAGCTTACTTCGTATTTTGGTCGATTGAATTATTCATTTGCTGATAAATATTTAGCTTCTTTCACGATAAGAAAAGATGGTTCATCTCGTTTTGGTCCAAACAATAAATTTGGAATATTCCCATCAGGGGCTATTGCATGGAAACTTTCGAATGAATCTTTTATACAGGACCTAAATACTTTTTCTGATTTAAAATTAAGAGCCAGTTATGGTATTACAGGGAACGACGGTATTGGGGATTATGCATACATGAGCAGACTTGTTTCTTATGGAGTATCAATTGCTCCTGATGGTTTTGTTGGAGGTACAGAACCGGCTAATTTAGCAAACCCTAATTTGAAATGGGAGGAAACGGCTCAAACCAACTTAGGTTTGGATATGGGATTCTTTAACGGAAGACTTAGCGCCACTATTGATGTTTATAAAAAAACAACGAGTGATGCACTTTTGAATGTTCCAGTAGGTGGATGGTGGGGTTTTGGTACCCAAAGAGTAAATTCGGGTATTATTGAAAATAAAGGATTTGAACTTGGTATAAGCAGCGAAAACTTTAGAACAGATAATTTTTCATGGAGAACATCTTTAAACTTTGCATACAATAAACAAAAGATTGTTGAACTTGCTGACAATGTTAAAATCATTAGTACCAATACATCCAACCCAAGCGGTGTAGTTTCGGGGCAAGAGTTTACAAGATTGGAGCCAGGAAAAGAAATGGGAGTATTATTTGGTTATGAATATGCAGGAGTTGTAAAAACAGGAGAAGTTTATGCGCCACAACCATTGTCCAAACCTGGAGACCCAAAATATGTGGACGTAAATGGAGATGGAAAAATTACTGCCGATGACAGAACTTATTTAGGAAATTCTATACCACATTATCTTGCAGGATTTAATAATGATTTTAGATATAAAAACTTTGATTTGAATATCTTTTTTCAAGGAGCTTTTGATTATTCTGTATACAATATGACAGCAATGGTTGGGGAATCATCTACGAGTACAGACGCTTTGGATCGTTGGGTTGCCGGTACAAATGAAGATACCAATATTCCAAGAAACGGATATTACGCAAGTAAATATGGTAGTTATGTTAATTCAAAATTTGTTGAAGAGGCATCTTATATTCGTTTGAAAAATGTTTCTCTTGGATACTCTATTCCAGAGAGTGCATTGAAACAAGTTAAATTTATAGATAGTATCAGATTGTATGCTATTGGTCAGAATTTGGTAACTTTTACAGATTACTCTGGAAACGATCCTGAGGTAAATGGGCATTCAGGTAACAACTTGGGTGGAGGAATTGATTTCAACTCGTTCCCAGCTTCCAGAACTTTTATTTTGGGTTTAAAAGTTACAATTCATTAGTCTAAAAAGCTTTTTTACTAACACTAAATTTATTAAAATGAAAAAATATACAATACTATTACTTTTACTTACCGCAGGAGTACAATTTTCGTGTAATAACGATCTTGATCCCACGGTATACAGTAATTTGACCAATACAAATGGGTATCAAACAAAGTCGGATGCCATTGCAGCCGTCAATTCAATCTATGGTCGACTTAAAGGACCAGTTGTGGGGGATAACTTTTCGTATTGGGCAACGAGACATTTCGCTTTGACAGATCTTGCAACAGATTTAGGACATTGCCAGTACGGTGGTGATCCAGGGCAATTGTCTTTGGGAACTTGGAATGCTGCCAATGGACTACTTAAAGAAGATTGGAATGCAATGTATAAGTTGATTGCCAATGCCAACAGTGCGATTTACAACATCGCGCCTATGACGGGAATTTCAGATGCTGAAAAAGCGCAATTTATAGCTGAAGCTAAGTTTTTAAGAGCTTCTGCCTATATGGACTTGACAGATTCTTGGGGGCCGGTAATTTTAATTACAGAAGCCAATTTAGGAAACCCGGGGTATTTAGATCAAACACCTCCAACATCAGTTGAGGACATTGATGCTTTCTTGATTAAAGAACTTAATGAAGCTGCAGCGGTATTACCGGTTAACTATAAAAAAAGTACTATTTATGATAGCAATGATGTGGGGCGTGCTACCAAAGGTGCTGCATTAACGTTATTGGCAAAATTATATTTGCGTAGCCACAGCTGGCAACAAGTAGTGAGCATTACCAAACAGGTAATGGATCTTAATGAATACAGCCTTTACCCTTCTTATAATGGGTTGTTCAAAGAAAGCAACAAATGGTGCAGTGAAAATATTTTCTCTTCTCTTAGTGATGCCAATACGAATGGAACAGAATTGTTGAATCACTTTGGACCGGTAGATCACCCGGTTGTTCAAAACAGATGGCAGTATTATACTGTAAATTGGGATTTCTATAATACTTTTGGTGATGAAGATGACAGAAAGCAATGTTTCTTCCCTGAATTTATGGGTGTTGATGGTTTGTTGCACAAACAAGCTCCTACATTGGGTGCTGAACCACCTGCTGGTGAATTCTACATGCCGGATGTATCTACAAGGAAATATGCAGATGATGAAACTACTACTTATTATGATGGTCACAGTGTAGATATTTTACGTTATGCTGATGTATTGTTAAGTAGAGCAGAAGCAATAAATGAACTTAGTGGACCTACTGCCGAAGCAATAGATCTTATCAATCAAGTTAAAGCAAGATCACATGCTAAACTTTTGGTTATGGCAGATTACAATCAAACTACCCTAAGAGATGCTATTTTGCAAGAAAGAGGATGGGAGTTTTTCTTTGAAGGAAAACGTCGTTCCGATTTAATTAGAATGAACAAATATGATGTTCTTGTAAATGCTTACCACCTTAGAGTAGGTGAAGCGGCTCAAATCAAGATGCCTCAAAATAAATTTTATACGTACCCTCAAAGTCAAGTTGATCTTAACCCTAAGTTAAGTAATGCCGACAGACAGTAAGCAGTAATTTGGTTGTTTAAATTTAAAGACCAAGGATATAAAACATAATAGATCGGGAGGCTATTATATCCTTGGTTTTTATAAAAAAAAGGACTAGCATTTTTTTAAAACATACATAAAAATGATCAAGAGATTTTTATCAAAAGGACTTTTTGTTTTTTCGCTATTAATGCTGATGAGTTGTTCTAATAAAGGCAACTGTATCAAAAACATCACCGTAGGAACTCATGGTAACAACGAATTGAAGATTCAAATCGATGTTACTACAAGTACTGATGCAAAGGTATATGTAGAGTATTGGCGTGAGGCAACTGGAAATAAAGGTAAAATGAATTCTTTGACAACATCTAATGGAACAAAACATTCTTTGGTACTTTGTTCTATCACTCCAGACACTAAATACAACTATCAGGTTGTGACGATTCAGGATGATGTAAAAAACACTAGTAAAGTTTATGCTTTCAAATCCAGACAATTGCCGGAATGGTTTCAAAAGCAATTCAAAGCCAATTGTCCAAAACCTAATTTGTTGCCAGAGAATTTCAAAAAGGGTTTTATGCTTATGAGCAAAAGGGAAACTCCGGGTGTAGCTTATATAGTAGATTATAAAGGAAATTTGAGATGGTATCATACTGTAGAAGGTACTGGTTTCAAAGTTTCCTGTTTTACCGATGACCAAAGCATTATTTCTATACTTGGAAAAAATGATGAGCCAACGAGTTATGGTAGTGAGATTTTAGAAATTAATTTGGAAGGCGATACGCTAACACATATCAAAAAAGGTCAAGGAGATTTTAAGTATGTCATTCATCATGAAATTATAAAAAAATCGACCAACGAAATCGTGACTTTGTTTGTTGATGAAAGAATAACCGACTTATCCTCGATAGGCGGTAAAAAGAAAGATACCATTAACGGTGACGGAATTATTATCATGGATAAAAAAGGAAAGCAACTTTGGAAATGGAGTGTTTTTGATGATTTAGATCCAATGAAAGATAAAGCATTGTTGAAAACCAAAAAGGATTGGATGCATGCCAACAGCTTTAATTATGATAAAGACGGCAATTTTATTATTTCATTTTATAATAACGGTCAAATTTGGAAAGTAGATGCTAAAACCGGAAAAGTAATCTGGAAAATAGGAAAGGGCGGAACAATGACAATGCCAGCCAATTGTAATTTCTCGCAAGCCCACGCTGCACATATTAACCAAGAAGGTAGTTTAATGTTTTTTGATAATGGTGTCGATAAAAAACAGTCTGCTGTTTTTGCAATGAAAGTAGATGAAAAAGGCAATGCCATAAAACTGGATTATCAAGTGAAATTACCAAAGGAAATCTATAATGACAGAATGGGAAGTGCCTATATGATTGACAAAGAAACCATTTTATGTTGCTGTTCTAAAAGACACATAACTGTTCTGACTAATAAAAAAGGAGTATTACTTTGGGCCTTAGAGTCTGAAATTCCTCCTTATCGTGTTAAGTTTATCCCGGAAGATAAACTCAAACCGTTTCTTTTTAACTAAAAATAACCAAAAGGTAGTAGCTGTTTCAATTGGGATAACTTTTAATTACCTGGATTTAATATCTTATCAGTATGAAATGAGCATGAACGTAAATTTGTCGCAAGCAAAAATGAAGATATGCGAATTACATATGACATATAAAAAATAAATAGTATCTACATATGAAAAAAATAGTTGTTATAGGAATCCTTTTTGCTTTGCCAATAATGATTTTTAATTCTTGTAATTCTTCTTCGGCTAATACTGTCGCGAAAGAAGATGTAAAAGATGAATCTTATATTACAATCGATACTTCAAAAATCCCAAATGATAAGTTTGGCGAATCGGTGCGTTATGGAAGAGAATTGATGCTAAGAACGGCATATTATATTGGTCCAAACGGAATTAAAGGAAAATATTTGGGTAATAAAATGAATTGCACTAATTGCCATCAAGATGCGGGAACTAAACCTTATGCTTTCAATTTGATGTCATCGCATGACAATTACCCACAATACCGTGGGCGTGAAGACAAAGTACTCACGCTTGCAGAACGTGTAAACAACTGTGTTATGCGTCCGCATTCCGGTAAACCATTGCCATTGGACAGTGACGAAATGGTTGCTTTCTTATCTTATTTTAAATGGATTAGCAAGTTTGTACCAAAAGACAGTTTGTTTAAAGGATCTAAAAATCTAAAAATTGAATTTCCGGAAGTAGCTGCAAGTCCTGAAAGAGGAAAAGTACTTTTCACCGAAAACTGCGCTCGTTGTCACGGAAATGATGGGGAAGGGAAATTCAACGATGACAAATCGGGATATGTTTACCCGCCTTTATGGGGAAAATATGCTTACCAACCCGGTTCAAGCATGCACAGAGTTATTAAACAAGCACAATGGTTAAAAGGAAATATGCCTTTTGATAAAGTAACTGTTGGTAAACCATATTTGACAGATGCACAAGCGCTAGACATTGCGGCTTATGTGAATGACGATTCTGTTCATACCAGACCAAATCCCAAAACATTGGATTATCCAGACCCGAAGGCAAAGGCAATAGATTATGCTCATGCTCCTTTTATTGATCCTTTTACTGAAAAGCAACATAGACTAGGACCTTATAAACCAATTATTGAATATTGGAAAAAACAAGGTTGGGAAGCTATTTATTAAAGCTTCATTAAACAATCTATTACTATTCTACACATTCTTTTGAAAAAAATACAATCATGAAAAACAACTCAAAACAGAGATTTTTTATAAGTAGCTTATTTGCATTTTGTCTTTTTATAACTACTGGAGCTTTACGTGCACAAGAGTTAAAGTACACTGATGGGAATAACAGTTGGAATCCAAGTTTGCTCGGAAATCATCGTGCAGTAGTGCAATTTACAGGTAATGGAACAGTTGCCAAAACTACAATCAACTGGAGAAGAAGAGACGAAAACCCAGATCAAAAACAGATCATAGTTCAGGATGCTAAAACAGGTAAAGACATTCTTAATGTGAAGCCTGAAAATATAAATAGAGAATCGGGAACTATTTTTTTTGAACCTGTTTCCGGTAAAGGAACCTATTATGTGTATTATTTGCCATACATAGATGAAGGACCAAATGTGTATTATCCAAAAGGGGTTTATGTTAAAGCAAAAAACACTGCCGATGCCGCATGGTTGTCTACAGTAAAAACCGATTTAAAGACTAATTGTAATGTTTCGGAAATTCAAAGTATCAATGCTTTCAATAGTTTTTATCCTATGGAAGTAATAGCTACGGCTACTGAAACACAAAACCTAATTGCGCAAAACAAAGGAAAAGCATTCTTGGTTTTCCCTGAAGACCGAATGAATTCTATCCGAATGCAAAAAGATTTACCAAAACGCTGGATTGATAAAGGTGTTCAAAATACGTTCACTGATACTGCATTAAAGGGAGAATATTTGGCTTTTCAGTTGGGAGTTTATGCTTTGCAAGATTTAAGCAACGTGAAAATTACTTTTTCAGATTTAAAAAACAAGGAAGGAAAAACAATTTCAGCAAAAAATATAAGCTGTATCAATACAGATGGAATAAAATATGATGGTTCTGTTTTTTCAAACAGTGTAAATGTTCCAAAAGGCAGAATACAAGCGATGTGGTGCGGAATTGATGTTCCGGAAAGCACTACGGCTGGAGATTATTTAGGTGAGGTTTTGGTTAGTTCGGGTGGTGCCACCCAAGCAGTTTCTCTTCATTTGGTGGTTAATGAAGATGTTACTAAGAATGGTGGCATTGACCACCCCGAGAAAATGACCCGATTAAAATGGTTGAATTCTACAATGGCGCAAGAAAACACCGTTATTGCACCATATACACCATTGGAAGTAAAGGAAACAGAGATTTCATTATTAGGAAGAAAAGTGCTTTTGAATAAAAATGGATTGCCAACTCAGATTCAAACTTTTTTCACACCCGAAATGACTTCAATTGGTACTAAAGCCAATGATATATTAGCCGCTCCTGCACAATTTCATTTAGTGGATAATGCCGGAAAAGAAATTAGTAATTGGAAAAATACCAGTTTCAAATTCACAAAAAAAGAAGCAGGAACAGTAGCATGGGAAAGCACCAACACAGATACTGCTGTTGAGATGCAGGTAAACGGAACCCTTGAATTTGATGGGTTTTTATCATACACTGTTAAAATTACGGCTCTTGAAGATGTTACTTTCAATGATATTAATTTTCAAATGCCTTTGCAACCTACATCAGCTAAATATTTGATGGGATTAGGTCAAAAAGGAGGAGAACGCCCAGAATCGCTTAAATGGAAATGGGATGTGGCGAATAAAAATCAGGATGGTGCATGGATTGGAAATGTGAATTCTGGATTGCAGTTTTCTTTGAGAGATGAAAAATACAGCCGTCCTTTAAACACTAATTTCTATTTGCAGAAACCATTAATCTTGCCAGCTTCTTGGGGGAATGGAAACAAAGGGGGAATTGATATTATTCCTAGTGGGAAAACGGTTTTGGTTAATGCTTACAGCGGAAACCGAACCATGAAAAAAGGCGATGTTTTGTACTATAATTTCAATTTGTTGATTACACCTTTTCACGCAATCAATACAGATTTCCAGTGGGATAGTAGATTTTACCACAGATACAATAATTTGGATACCATTGCAAAAACAGGTGCTACAATAGTGAATATTCATCATGCAACTCCTATAAATCCATATATCAATTATCCTTTTATCGAACATGAAAAGATGAAAAACTATATTGATGAGGCACATAGCAAGGGATTAAAAGTGAAAATTTACAATACTATTAGAGAGCTTAGTAACAAAAGTTACGAGATACATGCTTTGCGTAGTTTTGGGCATGAAATTTTTACTCCAGGTAAAGGAGGAGGTTTTAATTGGTTGCAAGAACATATTGGAGAAGATTATATTGCAGCATGGTTTGTTCCCGAAATTAAGGATGCAGCTATTGTAAACAGTGGTATGAACCGTTGGCACAATTATTACGTGGAAGGAATGAATTGGCTGGTTCAAAACGTAGGTATAGACGGTGTTTACCTTGATGATGTTGCTTTTGATAGAGTTACGATGAAGAGAGTTAAAAGAGTATTGACTAAAGACGGGCATCCTGGAATAATTGATTTGCACAGCGCTAACCAATACAACAAAAGCGATGGATTTAATAACAGCGCCAATTTATACATGGAGCATTTTCCATATCTAAATAAACTTTGGTTTGGTGAATATTTTGATTATGAAAAAAATCAACCAGACTTTTTCTTGACTGAAGTAAGCGGAATTCCTTTTGGACTTATGGGTGAAATGTTGCAAGATGGTGGTAACGCTTGGCGTGGTATGATTTACGGTATGACCAACAGAATGCCTTGGAGTGATAATGCAGACCCGCGTCCAATCTGGAAAGTATGGAATGATTTCGGTATCAAAGGTTCAGAAATGGTAGGGTATTGGAGTGATAATTGTCCAGTAAGAACTACCAATACCAAGGTATTGTCAACAGTTTATAAAAAGAAAGGTTCAGCGTTAATCTCTATTGCAAGTTGGGCCGATGAGGATGTAAAAGTAAAACTGAACATTGACTGGAAAAAATTAGGAATTGACCCTGCTAAGGCTAAAATAACAATTCCTGAAGTAAAGAATTTTCAATCAGCGCAGCAATTTTCGGCTAGTTCAGAGCTTTCTGTTGCAAAAGGAAAAGGCTTTCTGTTGATTGTAAATCAATAAGTAAGTTTTGAAAAAATAATGAGCTGAGTTCTATAATTGTTTTATGGGCTGGCTCGTGATGTTCTAAAACATGCCGAGAAAGCCCGTAAAAAAAATCAATATCAAAAATGAAATTAAAATCAGCAGTTTTCCTTTTATATCTTGTTAGTCAGTTTGTTGTTGGACAGAATAATGCAGCAACAATCAAAGTGTATAAAAAAGTTTTTACTACCTATCCTTTTTCAGACCCGGATCCTATCCCAAAGCCAGACTCAAAAATCTATCCATATTATCGATTTGATGGCTTTACAGATAAGCCTGTACAAAAGGAATGGAAAGTGATAGAATTGGAGAACGATTACATCAAACTAACGATATTACCAGAAGTTGGCGGTAAAGTTTGGTCAGCTATTGAGAAATCAACAGGAAAAGATTTTATTTACAACAACCATGTGATTAAATTTCGAGACATTGCTATGCGCGGACCTTGGACCAGCGGTGGTGTTGAAGGAAATTATGGAATTATTGGGCATACGCCAAATTGTGCCACACCAGTAGATTATATAACCATTACCAGAGAAGACGGTAGTGTGAGTTGTGTGATTGGAGTTCTGGATTTACTTACTCGAACTTCTTGGAAATTAGACATCAATTTGCCAAAGGATAAGGCATATTTTACCACCAATTCTTTTTGGTTTAATGACACTGCATTTGAGCAACCTTATTATACTTGGATGAATACAGGGATTAAGGCTGCTGGGAATTTGCAATTTATTTATCCAGGCAAAAATTATCTTGGACACGACGGGGAATATAATTCATGGCCTATCAACAAGAGTAACGGAAAGGATCTTTCTTTTTACAATAATAACAATTTTGGAGGTTACAAATCATACCATGTATTTGGAAAATACAGTGATTTTTTTGGAGGATACTGGCATGATGAGGATTTCGGAATGGCCAGATATAGCAATCACGATGATAAACCCGGAAAGAAAATATGGATTTGGGGTTTATCGCAACAAGGGATGATTTGGGAAAAATTATTAACGGACACAGACGGACAGTACGTAGAAGTTCAAAGCGGAAGATTGTTCAATCAATCTGCTGAAAACAGTATGTACACCCCTTTTAAACACCGTTCTTTTTCACCTTATCAAACGGATTCCTGGACTGAGTACTGGTTTCCAGTTAAACAAACCAAAGGCTTCGTAAAAGCAAATAATTATGGTTCCGTAAATGTGAAAAACGAGGATGGCTGGTTGAAGATTTATTTTTCGCCATTGCAAAAGTTGAACGAAAAACTGGTTGTTTTTGATAATGGAAAAGTGGTTTATTCCAAAGATATTTTCGTTAAGCCGATGGAATTATTCAAAGACTCAATCCGTGTTTCGGTTGATGAAAATAAATTAAAACTAGCAATCGGAGAGAATAAACTGGTTTGGAATTCGGCACCAGAAGATGGGAATCTAAGTCGTCCATTAGAAATTCCAAAAGATTTCGACAATAATTCAGTTTATGGTTTATATCTGCAAGGGAAAAATTACATCAGTTTTAGGGATTATATAAAAGCAGAGGAAAAGTTAACCGAATGTTTGAAAAAAGATCCAAATTATGCTCCGGCATTATCGGATATGGCATCTTTACAAATTAGAAAAGCACAATATACCGAGGCAGTTTTATCGGCTAGTAAGGCTTTGGCAATCAATACATATGATCCAGCTGCCAATTATTATTATGCGATGGCCAACTTATATTTACGAAACACTACGGATGCAAAAGATGGTTTTGATCTTGCCGCTTCGAGTGTTGAATATCGCAGTGTTGCATATACGGAATTAGCTAAACTTTACTTTTGTGAAAACGAAACAACCAAAGCAATTGAGTATGCCGAGAAAAGTTTATTGAACAATCAAAATAATTTGGAAAGCTTGCAATTGTTGGCAGTTATATACCGTTTGCAAAATGATACTCCAAAAGCGACTGAAATGCTAAATAGAATAAACACTGTAGATCCTTTGAATCACTTTGTTCGTTTTGAAAAATTTCTTTTAGAAGGTTCTGAAGCCTCAAAGCAACGTTTTACTTCGTTGATACAAAATGAAATGCCACAACAAACTTATCTGGAATTAGGAATGTGGTATTATCGATTAAATCGTAAGGAAGAGGCATCAAAAGCTTTTTCACTTGCAGTTCCAAATGCAGAGCTATTGTATTGGAAAGCATTTTTGGAAAACAAAGCAGTAGATTTAAGTCAGATTCAACCTGGAATCAGTTTTCCATTTCGTGCTGAAACCGCCAATGTGTTAGAAAAATTGATTCCAACAAATAATCAATGGCAATTAAAATACCATTTGGCATTGATTGAATGGAACCGAAATAATATAGCAAAGGCAAAAGAGTTGTTTCAGCAATGTGGCTCTAAACCAATGGATCCAGCTTTTTATGCGGCAAGAGCAGCATTGATGAAAGAGAATCCAGAATTAGCTTTGATTGATCTTCAACAAGCCATTAAACTGGATAAACAAGGATGGAGATACTCTAAATTATTGACGGAACATTTTATCGTGCAAAAACAGTATGATAAAGCATTAGCTGTTGTAGAACCTTTTTACAAAGGACATAAGGAGAATTATATCATAGGAATGTTATATGCAAAAACACTGCTGCTTACCAAAAAATATGCAGTTGCAGATGTATTTTTAACCCAATTGAAAATTCTTCCTTTTGAAGGAGCCACCATTGGCAGACAATTGTATCATGAAGCCAAACTAATGCAGGCGGTAACAGAAATGAAAAACAAACAATACAAAAAAGCATTACAGTTTATTGCAGAGGCTAAATTATGGCCTGAAAATTTAGGCGTTGGGAAACCGTATGACGAAAACATAGACGAAAGATTGGAAAACTGGCTGAATTATTTGTGTTACACAAACCTTGGAGATCAGACAACAGCTAATGAATCGTTGCAAAAAATCATTGCTTTCAGTCCAAAAGTGGATAATACGGTTATGAACTTTTTACCGGCAAATCAATTGGTTTCAGCATGGGCTATTGAAAAAACGTCTAATGCAAAAAAAGCGGAAGAATGGTTACAGGCTCAGGCAAAGATATATCCTTCCAATAAAATTATTCAGTGGTGTCTTCATACTTATACCAAAAAAAAATCCGTTGGCTTAACAGAGGATGAAAAAGATGGTGAAGTCAGAATTTTGGAAAAACTTTAAAAAAATAAATTAGCACAAAATCCCAGTTTTAACTAACATAAAAAAGGGTGATAGAATTACATCAATGTATGATTTAGCGTAATTTTATCATCAAAACAACCATCATAAACAAAATAAAAATGAACAAGCTTTTTTTAAAATCTACAGTTTTTAGCTTCATCGCGCTGGTATCGGTAGAAATGAGCGCACAGAACGCTAATAAAAATACAGACGAGCTAGCCGCTTATAGAGTTACTGCGCAAAAGGTTAATGATCTCGTAAATACAAAACTGGAAGTGTCATTTGATTATGGCAAGCGATATTTATACGGAAAAGAATGGCTTACTTTAACGCCCCATTTTTACGAAACGGATACGCTTACTTTGGACGCCAAAGGAATGGATTTTAAAGAAATTGCAATAATGGAAGGGACAAAAAAAGTTCCTTTAAAATATACGTATGATACAGAGCAACTCTTTATCACTCTAAACAGAAAATATAAAAACACGGAGAAATACACCATTTATATTGATTATACTGCAAAACCAAATGAGTTAAAAGCAAAAGGAAGCGCTGCAATTACTGATGCAAAAGGATTGTATTTTATCAACCCAGACGGAAAAGAAGATAAACCCATAGAAATATGGACACAAGGTGAAACAGAGGCGTCATCTGCTTGGTTTCCTACTATTGATAAGCCAAATCAAAAAACGACATCTGAGATTTCGATGACAGTGGATGCTAAATATGTGACATTGTCAAATGGAAAATTAGTTGCGCAAAAAGCTAATAAAAATGGAACTCGCACAGATACATGGAAGATGGATGTGCCTAATGCTCCTTACTTGTTTATGATGGCTGTTGGAGATTTTAAAATATTTAAAGATTCTTATAATGGTAAGGAAGTTAGTTATTACTTAGAACCAAAGTATGCGCCGTATGCCAAACAAATATTTGGCAAGACACCGGATATGATGAATTTTTACAGCAAAATGTTAGGAGTTGAATATCCGTGGGTTAAATATGCTCAGATTGTTGCTAGAGATTACGTTTCTGGCGCAATGGAAAACACATCGGCTACTTTGCATGGTGAATATGTTCAAAAAACAGAAAGAGAATTATTGGATGACAATGGAGAAAGTACTATTGCACACGAACTTTTTCATCAGTGGTTTGGGGATTATGTAACAGCCGAATCTTGGTCTAATTTAACGATGAATGAATCTTTTGCAACTTTTGGAGAAGTACTTTGGCATGGACATGATGCCGGACAAGATGCAGAAGACAGATCACGTTATGAAAAACTGCAAAATTATTTAGGTTCCAGCAAAAATGGAATGAGTCCAGTTTTGGCCCGTTTTCATTACAATGATAAAGAAGATTTGTTTGATAATATTAGCTATTCAAAAGGATCTATAATATTGTACGCTATAAAAAATCAGATGGGTGATGAAGCTTTCTTTAAATCTTTAAATCGTTATTTGACAGCTAATGCTTTTGGGAGTGGAGAAACACATCAGTTGCGGTTGGCAATGGAAGATGTGACTGGAATAGATTGGAGTCCTTATTTTAACCAATGGTACTATCAAGGAGGTAATCCGATTTTGGAAATTAAATACGGTTATACAAATGGAAAAGCTACTGTTTCTGTAAAACAAACGCAGGATAGTTCTGTACAATTGTTTAGCCTGCCACTAAAAGTTGATTTTTATGTAAACGGAAATAAAATTAGAAAGAATATTTTAATTGAAAACAGAGAGCAAAATTTCAGTTTTGATGTTCCATCCAAACCAGATTTTGTAGATATGGATGCTGATAAAATTTTGGTTGGTCAAATTATTGAAAACAAGAAGGCTGAAGATTATTTATACCAATACAAAAATGCTCCATCGTATTTTAACAGAATTGAAGCAATAAAATTTGCTACTAAAGACAGAAGCGATACTTCTCAATTTATATTATTAGCAGGATTAGCAGATAAGCAGGATGATTTGAGAACACTTAGTGTAAAAGGATTGGATTTAGGCAATTCTCAAACAAATACGGCTGCCTTGAAATTTTTGTCTTTATTGGCTAAAAATGATAAAAATACAACTGTTCGAGCAGCAGCAATTTTGAAATTGGCATCAACTGGTGACACTGCTTATAAAGAATTAATGAATGAAAGTATTAAAGAGCAGTCTTATAAAGTGATTGCTGCAGGTATATCTGGATTGTTTAAATTCTCAGCTGAAGAAGGAAATAAAGCATTGGCATCATTGGACGACGACACCAAAAAACATGTAACTCCTTTGATGAAAAAAATGTAAAATCAAAAATAGTTTGCAAAAACCTAATCAAAATGAAATATCCAAAAGTTGCTTTTTCTTTCTTTTTTACAATTCTTATTAGTGTTATATCGACAGCACAGAATTCAAAAATTGAATTGTCATTGCCTCTTGGAGGAAATGCATTTAGCTCTTTGCATCATGAAGAAAATCCAACAATTACGAATAACGGAATAGAAAATTGGGCGAATCCGAAAGAGTATTTTACAGCCTACTTCCGAATTTCTAAACCTGGAATATTTACAATTGCTACAGATGAATCGGTTGTTGTTTTTGGAAAATCAGTTTTAGAATTTAGTATCAATAATTCATCGAAAAGAGTTACATACGATGAAATTAAAAAGCAATCGTTAGTTGTTGGAAATTGGAAAATCTCGGATACAGGTTATGTTGCCATAAAAATAAAAGGAATAAGCAAGACAGCAAATGCTTTTCCTTCTATTCCGGCATTAACAATTAGTAGTTCTGATTTCAATGGAAAAATTGCACTAGTTCCCAATAACGAAGGAAACTTTTATCATTGGGGAAGACGTGGACCTTCAGTTCATTTAAATTACCAAGTCCCTGAAAATGTAAATGCCGAATGGTATTATAATGAAATAACTGTGCCAGTAGGTCAGGATATTATTGGTTCTTATTATATGGCAAACGGTTTTGGCGAAGGTTATTTTGGAATTCAGGTTAATTCGGATCACGAGCGTAGAATTCTGTTTTCTGTTTGGAGTCCTTTTGAAACTGATAATCCGGAAAGTATTCCAGACTCTCAAAAAATTAAGTTATTAAAAAAAGGGAAAAACGTAACAACTGGGGAGTTCGGCAATGAAGGTTCTGGAGGACAAAGCTATTTGAAATACAATTGGATTGCGGGTAATACTTATAAATTTCTATTACATGGTGCGCCCCAAAAAGATAATACAACTATTTATAGCGCCTATTTCTTTGCTCCAGAATTGAATCAATGGCAGTTAATTGCGAGTTTTAATCGCCCGCAAACAACTACATATTTGAAACGATTTCATTCTTTTTTAGAAAATTTTATTCCAGAGCAGGGGGATATATCTCGCAAAGTATTATTTAGTAATCAATGGGTTTACGATAATTTAGGAAATTGGATTGAAGTAAACTCTGCAAAATTCACAATTGATAATACTGGGAATAAAGGGTATCGTATGGATTATTCAGGAGGTCTGGATGAGAAATCATTCTATTTAAAAAACGGAGGTTTCTTTAATAATTACACTAAGAAGCAAATTATTTTCACAAGACCTTTGACTAACAATAAGCCAAATATTGATTTTAAAAATTTACCATAGCAGTTTAAGTCAATTTTTGAATAATTTAAATCAAGAAATATATTGTTGTACCTATTTTTTAAACTAATTAATATAATAATGAAAACTACTTTTTTAAAAAACATTCTGATTATTTTTTGTCTATTGGGATGGATAGGGGCGTTTGCCCAAATGATAAAGACTGACACGCCAAAACGTGCCAAAGGACAAACGGATGTTTTGCGCATGGCTTGTGCACCAATACCAACGGTTCGTATTGCTTTTATTGGCTTAGGAATGCGTGGGCCAGGGGCGGTTAAACGAATGACAAATATTCCTGGAGTACAGGTTGTTGCACTTTGTGATATGCTGGAAAAAAACACGAAATCGGCAAATCAGATTTTAGAAAAGGCAGGACTTCCTAAAGCGCAAGAATTTTTCGGTGATGAAAATGCGTGGCGTAAAGTAACTGCACTTCCTAATGTTGATCTTGTTTACGTGGCCACTGACTGGAAACATCATGCTCAAATTGGTGTTCAAGCAATGAAAGATGGAAAACACGTGGCTATAGAAGTACCTTCAGCAATGACAATGGATGAAATATGGGAACTAATCAATACTTCCGAAAAAACCAGAAAGCATTGTATGCAATTGGAGAACTGTGTTTACGACTTCTTTGAATTGACAACGCTGAATATGGCGCAGCAAGGATTGTTTGGAGAAATTCTTCATGCCGAAGGTTCCTATATTCATAATCTTGAACCGTATTGGATGGATTACTGGAATAATTGGCGTTTGGATTACAACATAAAACATCGTGGAGACATTTATGCAACTCATGGAATGGGACCTGCTTGCCTGGCCTTGAACATCCACCGTGGTGATAAGATGAATTATTTGGTTTCAATGGATACCAAAAGCGTTGGTATTCCTGCTTTTATCAAAGAGAAAAAAGGGGAAGATTTAAAAGATTTTAGAAATGGAGACCACACTATGACAATGATTCGTACCGAGAACGGAAAAACGATTCAGATACAGCATGATGTGGCTAATCCGCGTCCGTACACTCGAATGTACCAATTAACTGGAACAAAAGGATTTGCCAATAAATATCCAGTAGAAGGATATGCTTTGGGAGCTGCAGCGGTTGGTCAAGATATTACTCCGGATTACCAAAAAATGGATGCTGAGGAGTATGTGTCTGAAGAGGTGAAAAAAGCATTAATGATTAAATATAAACATCCTATAGTAAAGGGTATCGAAGAAAAAGCCAAGCAAGTTGGAGGACATGGAGGAATGGATTTTATAATGGATTACCGTTTGATTTATTGTCTTCAAAACGGACTTCCATTGGATATGGACGTATATGATTTGGCCGAATGGTCTTGTCTTGGTCCATTGACGGAAATCTCTCTTGACAATGGTTCTACTCCTGTACAAATCCCTGATTTTACCCGTGGCGGATGGAATAAATTAAAAACAGTGGAGTTTTCGAAATAAAGAAATGAATTTTAAAGCAATAAGCTTTAATTATTAGACTACCAATGAACAGTATAATTTATAGATAATTATATTGTTCATTGGTCGTTTAATTTTATAGAGTAAAATTTGAAGATAGCTGTAATAACCTTAGAAAGGTATTGCTTCTTTGTATTTAACTTAAGTGAATGTCCTGTGTACTTGAAACGGGAAACAATTTTGAACAGGTTTATCTTTATTATTGATAAAATGTACCTAATAAAAGATAAAAAATTAGGTAATTATCTACTTTAATAGACCGAGAAAAAAAATGCAGTAGCGGATAGTCTAAAAAAATTAAAGTACAGTCCATCATTATTTGTTAGAATGCTCCTTTTTTTTTAAAGATTAGCAATGTAGTTTGGATACAATTTGTATGAATTATTTAAGTTGCTTAAAATTAGTAATTTATGATTTGTGAATATAAAGAATAGAATAGAAATATCACTTGTTGAATTTTAGAATGAATACTTATATGCAGAAAATTTTTGTAAATAGATGAAGCGGAAAGAGTATTGCAAGGTCCTACTATGTTTTGATTTTTTATAAATGAAATATCACCGAAAGTGGGTATTGTGATGGCCACTTATAAAGATTAAATTACAGAAAATCCTAATCCTACAAGTGAGACTCATTAGTAAGACCTTTTAAAAATGAAGCTTAAGAAAAGTGCTGGAATCCTTTTGTATAAAAGAGTTCGCAATCAATTGTTTGTCTTGCTAGTACATCCCAGTGGCCCTTTCTGGAAAAATAAAGACAGGGGACATTGGTCAATACCAAAAGGGGAATTTAATGATGAAGAAAATGCATTTGACTCCGCAATCAGAGAATTTGAGGAAGAAACTGGAACGCGATTAGAAGGAAGTTTCGTGGAACTTTCTCCTGTAAAATTAAAATTGGGTAAAATAGTTCATGCATGGGCTCTGGAAAAGGATATGGATACAAATACAATAGAGAGTAATACTTTTGAAATGGAATGGCCACCAAAGTCGGGAACAATACACAGTTTCCTTGAAATTGACTAAGGGCAATGGTTTACAGTGGACGAAGCATTGGAGAAAATCAATAAAAAATGGGAGGTTTTATTTTGCAACTACTTAGAAAGTTTGGTTTTGATTATTAATCAAACTAAAAGGCCCGATTGAAAAACAAATTTGTAAATGAACTTTATAAGCTCTTTTAAAATGAATAAAAATTTTATTGTCGTTGATGATGACTCCGTTAACAACCTTATATGCCGAAAAGTAATTAAGCTCGTTTTTCCTGAAGCAGATGTGTTAACATTTACCAATCCGGAGAAAGCACTCTTATTTATCAAGTCTATTTATACCTATTCCCCTGGAAAGACAACAATAGTACTTCTTGATATTAACATGCCTATACTTTCAGGTTGGGATTTCCTGGAAGAATTTGAGGGTTTTGATACTGATGTAAAAGAGCGACTAAAAATTTATATGCTTTCATCTTCGACTGACCAGCTCGATAAAGATCGTGCAAATGAAAACAAAAATGTACGGGGTTACATTGAAAAGCCTCTATGCAAGGATAGTATTGCGAAGATAGTATTTTAGATTTCTAATGTCTAGCTGCAAAGATTAAACAGAGTATTTGTGAAAGGGTATTATTAAAAGTTAGAGTGTAAGTAGGGGAGAGCGGAGAATTTATACGAGAAATGAAACGTTTTATCGGCTGCCAAAAGATTTCTGAACTGCCCAGTTCTCAATACTATTAAATTAGCCTGCATAAGAAGTTTGCTAGTGTTATACTCCTCTGTAAAAGATTCTGTAAATTATTTTTCTACTAATTCCAAACAAAAGACTGGCATGATTCACGCTAATGAAATCTTTTGTTTTCACTATTTCAAGATTAGGATTTTGGGCGATTTCAGTCTGTTTATTGCTTTCTGTAATTTTGGACTGCCTTGTTCTTGCCTTGCAGGCTTTGCTACTGCGATTTAGCGAACAATACTGCGTTTTTGTTGTTTTGGCTGTGAATTCATTTCTGCAGAATTCCCAGATGCGGGCAATCCTAATGTTTGTACTCATAGAAATGTGACTTTATGTGTCCCACTGTGACTATGTGTTTCTCTATGTGCCATAATTTGGCCAAAAAAAATATTTTTTGTACCTCAAATTCTCAAGGTACAATTGACGTACAAATTTAAGCAAAATATCGCATACTATCCAAGATGAAAAGGAAGTAAAAAACGAGTTAAAATATTGTTTATTAATACTTTAACTCGTTTGTTTGTTGTTTTTTTGTGATGTTTTGTTTTGCTATTTTCCGATGCAGAAAATAACATTCCTTATTTTAATAGGGTTTTCAACTTTAGTGGTACAATTATGGTACAATTTAAAGCAAACTATCGCAAAACAAAACAAAGTATCCTTATCAAGATAACATAAACTCATAGGAGTTGTTTACACAAAAATAGTTATAAACTTTTAATATTGATTATATCATTGATATAAAAAAAGCTGAGTAATATATGATTAGAGTACTTACACATGAAGGTTAAAAAGTAAAAAGGTCAAAAATCTAAATATTAGATTTTTGACCTTTTTTCAATATCGTTTTGGATTTCTAAATAAGTTTTTACCCGACCAGACTTAATCCATTTCATTAACTCATGTCTATAAAAATAAATACGTTTACCTTGTTTATTAACTGGGATTTCCCTTTTACACACTTTACTATAAATTGTTGATACCGATAGATCCAAAAGTTTTGATGCTTCTTGAATGTTTAGAACTTCTTCTTTATTTTCTTCTACATTGGAAATTCTTACAATAAGTTTTTCTAAATGCTCTAATTTATCATGAATTTTGTTCATCATTATAGGTATTTGGTCAAAAGTAAATGGCTTCATGGTGATCGGTTATTTAAATCTCATGTAAAAGTATTTATTACCGACTTTGAAGATATAAGATGTCCTTAAAAAGGGGAGTTTGGCTTTTAATTTCTAATCATTATAGGTTATAGGACTATAAGAAATCTAATCCATTAAGGAGAAATGTTGGCTCTAATATTTGGTTTATTAGCCCCATCCGAATAAATTTGAACTATTGCATCGAAGATTTGTAAAAATTGAAAAATATTTCCAAGTAGTATTTGTTCTTATCTTTAGTTACTGTTAAGTTATCTTATTCAGTATTTTAAAATTTTTAATTTCAAAAGCATAAAATAAAAAAAAACTATTTTTACAGTCTTGAAACTTACAAACACCATATTGTCAATTATAATTCTGATTCTTTCCTGTATGCCTTGTGCAGATAAGGAACAAGATGTATCGTTTGAAAAAATGACTATAAACAATACTTCAAAGCAACATCACAATAAAGATATTTGCTCCCCTTTATGTGTTTGTAGTTGCTGTGGATGTCAAGGTTACGTTCACAACACTATTTGTTCTTATAATATCTTTTCGGTTAAAACTATAATTGATAAAAATCTTCCTGAATACAAATCAATTATTACTTCCAATTTCTTCGGGAGTATTTGGCTGCCCCCACAAATTATTGCTTAATTTTTTTGATGATTAAAAGAATACAATTCTACTTGATAGAGTTAGTTACAAAGTTTTCTTTATTTAAATTAATTACAGTTATAGATATAATAATGGCAATGCAAAAAACAAAAAGACCGAACAACCCTAAACCTAAATCCAAAAAGCCAATAACGGTTTACACTGTTATTCGTACTATAATGATAATACTACTTTTGTTGCTTTTGTTATTGGGAGTTGCTGCAAAATATTGGTACTACTACAATAAATATTACAAATAATTAATAATCATTATAAATAATTTATTAATTATAAAAATAAAAATCATATTTTTACAGTCTTGAAATTTACAAACATCATATTGTCAATTATCATCGTAGTACTTTCCTGTATGCCTTGTGCAGACAAGGAACAAGGCGTTTCGTCTGTAAAAGTAACTATAACCAATAGTTCAAAACAGCACCAAGATAAAGACAGCTGTTCTCCTTTATGCATTTGTAACTGTTGTGGCTGTCAAGGTTTCGCATACAATTCAATATGTAATTACAATTTTTTGGCCGTCAAAAACATAATTGACAAAAAACTACCTGCATACAAATCAATTTTCACTTCCAATTTCTACGGAAGCATTTGGCAACCGCCTCAAATTAATGCTTAATAATTTATCGATTAATGAATAAATAAAGTGAATAAATGCCATGCGCATTCATTTTGCTATTGTTTTACATTAATCATTTCGCAGTATTTGAATTTATCATTACCGTGAATTATAATTTATTATTAAACATTAATCATTACAAATAGTGTTAAACAAAATCATTCATTTTAGTATAAACAATAAATTCATCATTGGGTTGATGACTTTATTCTTGATCATTTGGGGAGGGTGGAGTGCTTCCAAATTACCTATTGATGCAGTACCGGATATTACAAACAATCAAGTACAAATTATTACGCTTTGCCCCACTTTGGCAGGGCAGGAAGTAGAACAATTGGTAACTTTCCCAATAGAACAAAGTATTGCAAATCTTCCCGATTTGGAAGAAACCCGAAGTATTTCACGCTTTGGTTTATCAGTAATCACAGTCGTTTTTGATGATGATGTCAATATTTATTTTGCACGACAACTTATTAGTGAACGCCTTAAAGAAGCGATTAGTCAAATACCACAAGGAATAGGAACACCCGAATTAGGTCCCGTTAGTACAGGACTTGGCGAAGTGTACCAATATATTTTACATCCAAAAAAAGGAAGTGAAAATAAATATTCGGCAATGGATTTGCGTTCTATGCAAGATTGGATAGTAGCAAGACAACTAAACGGAACTCCCGGAATTGCTGAAATAAATAGTTTTGGTGGTAAATTAAAACAATATGAAGTTGGGGTGAATCCAAATCGCTTAAAAGCAATGGGAGTAACTATTCCTGATATTTTCAACGCTTTAGAAAAAAACAATCAAAATACAGGTGGCGCATACATTGACAAAAAACCAAGTGCCTACTTTATTCGTGGTGTTGGATTAGTCACTTCTTTGGAAGATGTAAAAAATATTGTTGTAAAAAGCAATCCAAACAGCGTTCCGATTTTTATAAAAGATGTTGCCGATGTAAAGTTTGGCAGTGCTGTACGTTATGGAGCAATGACTTATAACGGAAAAGTTGATGCAGTTGGTGGTATTGTGATGATGCTAAAAGGGGCAAACAGTAATGAAGTCGTACAAAGAATAAAAGACAAAATGATTGTCATACAAAAATCATTACCTGATGATGTAATCGTTGAACCATTTATTGATCGAAGCACCTTTGTAAACCGTGCCATTTCTACGGTTGAAAAAAACCTAATCGAAGGAGCATTAATAGTAATTTTTGTATTGGTTTTATTTCTTGGAAATCTTCGTGCAGGACTTATAGTAGCTTCGGCTATACCGCTTTCTATGTTGTTTGCTTTGGGATTGATGAAAGTTTTTGGAGTAAGTGCAAACCTAATGAGTTTGGGAGCTATAGATTTTGGATTAATTGTAGATGGTGCCGTAATTATAGTGGAAGCTTCTCTCTATTTTTTAGAACACAATAAAACTAAGGTAAAGCTGACCCAACCACAAATGGATCACGCCGTAGAATATAGTGCTAAAAAAATGATGAGTAGTGCAGCTTTTGGTCAAATCATTATCATGATTGTTTATTTCCCTATTTTATCTTTAGTGGGAATTGAAGGGAAAATGTTTGGACCAATGGCAAAAACAGTTTCGTTTGCCATTATTGGAGCAATGATCCTTTCATTGACCTATATTCCTATGATGAGTGCCTTGTTTTTACCTAAGCTTATCAGTCATAAAAAAACATTTTCAGACAAGATGATGGACTTTTTGTATAAAAAATACGAGCCTCTTTTGGTAAAGGTTATTGAGATAAAATACAAAATAGTTGGAATTACTGTTGCATTACTATTAGTTACCTTTTTTATTTTCAGCAAAATGGGCGGAGAGTTTATCCCAAATTTAGCGGAAGGAGATTATGCGTTTGAATTTAAAATGCCTCTCGAAACTTCTTTATCCCAAAGTATTGAAACCTCGATGCAAGGCGCAAGAATTGCAAAACAATTCGACGAAGTAAAAATTGTAGTGGGAAAAACGGGAGCTGGTGAAGTACCTACTGACCCAATGCCACCTGGAGCAACAGATATGATGATTATTCTAAAGCCGCAAGACGAATGGAAATCAGGTAGAACTTATGATGAATTGGGTGATGCAATAGAAGAAAAATTAAGTGTGATACCTGGTGTTTTTATCGAAAAAAGTCAACCGATTCAAATGCGTTTCAATGAATTAATGACTGGAATCAAACAAGATGTCGCTATAAAAATATTTGGAGAAAACTTGGACAGCCTTTCCGTATATGCAAAAAAAGTCGAAAATGTGATTGTAAATGTAAAAGGGGTTTCATCTCCTCAAGTAGAACAAGTAGATGGTTTGCCACAAATCAATATAGAATATGACCGTTTGCGAATTGCTAATTATGGTCTAAATGTAGAAGACATAAATAGTATTGTAAGTACTGCTTTTGCAGGAAAAGCTGCAGGTGTAGTTTACGAAAACGAGCGAAAATTTGATTTAGTGGTGCGGTTGGACAGTACATCAAGAAGAAGTATTGAGGACGTGAATAATTTATTGATACCGACACCTTCAGGAAATCAAATACCATTATCACAAGTGGCAAAAGTTGATTTTAAATTAGGCCCTGCGCAAATTAGTAGAGAAGCTGGAAAACGTAGAATCGTTATTGGTTTCAATATACAGGATAGAGATGTACAAAGTGTTGTAAAAGAAATTCAAGACAAATTAGCAACAAAAGTAAAATTACCATCTGGTTATTATTTTACTTATGGAGGAACATTTGAGAACTTACAAAAAGCGTCTAATCGATTGATGATTGCAGTTCCTATTTCCCTATTATTGATTTTTATGCTTTTGTACTTTACATTCAATTCTATGAAACAAGCCAGTTTAATATTTTCTGCAATTCCAATGAGTGCAATTGGAGGAGTATTCGCATTAATCCTTCGCGGAATGCCTTTTAGTATTTCAGCAGGAATAGGTTTTATTGCATTGTTTGGAGTAGCTGTATTGAATGGAATTGTACTTATAGGTACATTCAACCAACTCGAAAAAGAGGGCTGGGATGACGTTATCAAACGCGTTATTGAAGGAACAAAAATCAGACTGCGCCCCGTTTTAATGACGGCTACCGTTGCCTCATTAGGTTTCTTACCAATGGCAATGTCACACAGTGCAGGTGCCGAGGTGCAAAAACCATTGGCAACTGTAGTAATTGGCGGACTGCTCTCAGCAACATTTTTGACTTTATTTGTGTTGCCTTTACTATATATCATATTCAATACAAAAATTAAAATAAAAGGAAAATCGATAACAACCATTTTAGTTGTCGGACTGTTTCTTTCATTCAGCAATGGTCAGGCACAATCACGCAAATCTATCGATGAAGTCTTGAATTTGGGTCTAAAGGATAATTTGCAATACAATATCAATCAGTCACAAATAACAAAAAACCAGCTTTTGATAAAAGGAAATAAGGAGTTTCCTAAAACTGGCATATTTGTCGAGAACGAAGATCTTCGCCCTTCGGATAAAACCGGTATTTGGAAAATTGGTTTACAACAAGCTTTCTATATGCCGCAAGTAAACCAAGCCAAGAAGAATTACTATAGTGAGCAAACCAAGTACTACGAGGTTAACAAAGAAGTAATCAATACAGAGCTGAAAAAAAACATCCGTTCTGTTTATTACCAATTATGGTATTTGCAAGACAAGGCAGCTTTATATCAGCAATTAGACACTATTTATGCAGGCTTACTAAAAACGACCACCATAAAAGTAAAAACTGGAGAAAGCGCTGGTATTGAGAAGATTTCAGCAAACGTGAAGTTGAAAGAAATTGAAACAAACATCACGCAGCTTCAAAAAGAAATGGTAGTGCAACAGCAAGTACTAATGCAATTATTAAATAGCTCAGAAGCCATTTTGCCTCTTTCAAAATCTTTAGAAAAGTTGGAATATGGTTTGCAGAATTCAACCGAAAATCATCCAAGTCTTCTGTTATTGCAACAAAACATAGCGATTGCCAATAGTGAAATTGCTATTCAAAAAAGCAATAATTTACCTGAATTTTCCGGTCGTATTTTTTCACAGAAATTATATGGTGTAGATGACCCGTATAGTGGTTTTTCATTTTCAACATTATTCCCAATATTCGGAAGCGGTGCCAATCATAATAAAATAAAAGCCGCCAGAACCGAAAAGGAAGTACAAGAACAACAACTGCAATACAAAACGCAAATACTTAAATCTGACCTGACTCAACGTCAAACCGAAGTGGAAAAAAGCTTATCTGGTTTACAATTTTATGAAACTTTGGGTTTGCAGCAAGCTGATGAAATTATCAAAGCCGCTAACCAATCCTACCGAGCTGGAGAAACAAGTTATGCTGATTTCTCATTGTATTTGAGTCAAGCCATCGAAATACGGAAAAATTATTTAGACAATCTAAATGCCTACAACCACGCCATAATTGAATTCAATTATTTCACAAATAAATAAATTAAAAAAAAAATGAAATCTTTAAAAGTATATAAGAATCCCCTTTTGTTATTTGCCTCTTGTCTTTTGCTTGTTTCTTGCGGTAAGACCGAAACTAAGCCAGAAGAAGAACAAAAAGCAACAACAGAAGAAGCTGCTCCTACAATCGCATCACTCACAGCCGAGCAAATAAAAACGGTAGACATACAATTCGGGACTATAGAACAAAAACAATTAACGGCAACACTCAGAGCCAATGGTGCATTGCGAGTGCCTAACAATAACAAAGCCAATGCAACTTCGCTGTACGGCGGTGTAATAAGAACCATTAATGTACAGTTAGGTGATTTTGTGAAAAAAGGTCAAGTAATTGCTACAATCGCCAATCCGCAATTTATACAACTACAGGAAGAATATTTGAGTACTTCCAGTAAAATAGTCTTTGCCGAACAAGAATTAGCGAGACAGAAAGAACTCAATGCAGGGAATGCGGGGGCACTAAAAAACTATCAAAATGCAGATGCAGAACTAAAATCAATTAGAACTCGCCGCGCTTCTTTACAACAACAAATCCAGTTAATGGGTATCAATCCAAATAGTTTAAATAATAGTAATTTGCGTTCTGCATTGTCAGTGACCAGTCCAATAACTGGCACCATCAGCAATGTGTTTTCTAAAATTGGAAGTTATGTTGATGTGTCTTCACCCGTTGCCGAAATTGTAGACAACTCACAATTGCATTTGGATTTGAATATTTTCGAAAAAGATTTACCTATGCTAAAGGTGGGGCAAATTATACATTTTAGAATTACCAATAACTCAGGACAAGATTACAATGCTAAAGTGTATTCAATAGGTGCAGCCTTTGAGAATGACAGTAAAAGTATTCCTGTGCACGCTACTGTTCAAGGGAATAAAACGGGACTGATAGACGGAATGAATATAACTGCAATTGTAAGTTTAAATAATGTTACTACTGACGCAGTCCCTACTGATGCCATTGTAAGTGCAGATGGAAAGGAATATATTTTCGTTGTAACCGATAAAAAAGCGGAAGAAGAACCACAAGAAGAAGAAAACAAATCCGAAGAACCAAAAAGCAAGGAACCGACAACAAATTTTGAAAAAATTGAAGTGGCAATAGGCGTTTCTAATATGGGATATACCGCTATAACATTGGTAAAAGAGATTCCTACTAATGCGAAAATTGTAACAAAAGGCGCATTCTTTGTAAATGCAAAATTGACCAACAAGGGAGAAGAATAAAGAGTAAACAACCCATTGGTGTAATTATTATAAATAGCAGTTCACTAAAATTTTAAAAACTAATTACCCTAATGGGTTAATAAATCAAAAAAAATGAAACACCAACACAAATACGATGCAAACGGCAAACAGCTTTGTTGCACATTGGAAGAAAAAATAAATCACAAAACCGACAAACGAACTGGCTGTTGTACAACTCACAATGAACCTGAAAATCATTCGGACGATGATGGACACGACCATGATCATTCAACCGAAGGAAAGTCTACTTTTCAATTGTTCTTGCCAGCAATAATAAGTTTTGCGTTATTACTCATTGCTATTGGTTTTGACAGCTATTTTCCTCAATCGTGGTTCACAGGATGGGTGCGTATTGCTTGGTATGGAGTAGCTTATGTACCTGTGGGTTTTCCTGTAATAAAAGAAGCTTTTGAAAGCATTCGTAATGGCGAAATATTTTCAGAATTTTTATTAATGGTAATTGCAACTATTGGAGCATTTGCCATTGGTGAATATCCCGAAGGTGTTGCTGTTATGTTATTTTATGCTGTTGGTGAAGTATTTCAAACATTAGCTGTTCAAAGAGCAAAAAGTAACATCAAATTATTATTGGATCAAAGACCTGATACCGCTACAGTAATCAAAGATGGAAATACTATTGATAAAAAAGCATCTGAAATTACTATCGGCGAAATCATCCAATTAAAACCTGGAGAAAAATTAGCTCTCGACGGAAAATTACTTTCTGACAATGCTTCCTTGAATACATCTGCTTTAACGGGTGAAAGTAAACCCGATACGAAACAAAAAGGAGAAACTGTTCTTGCCGGAATGATTAATCTAAATACTGTTGTTCAGGTGGAAGTTACAACTGCCTATTCTGATAGTAAGCTCTCAAAAATCTTGGAAATGGTTCAGGATGCAACAGCGAAAAAAGCACCAACAGAACTATTCATCCGAAAGTTTGCTAAAATTTATACGCCTATAGTTGTTTTTTTAGCAATTGCAATTTGTGTGTTACCTATGCTTTTTGTCGATAATTATGTGTTTAGAGAGTGGTTATACAGAGCATTAGTTTTCTTGGTTATTTCTTGTCCTTGTGCGTTAGTAATTTCGATTCCTTTAGGATACTTTGGTGGAATTGGTTCAGCCAGTAAAAACGGAATCTTATTCAAAGGTTCTACTTTTCTCGATATAATGGCATCCATTCAAGTAGTGGTAATGGATAAAACAGGAACGTTGACCAAAGGTGTTTTCAAAGTTCAAAAAGTAGTAGCCGTTGATATTCCCGAAGCCGATTTAGTAAAATATACATCGGCACTCGAAACCAAATCTACTCATCCTGTTGGAACTGCTATTATTGAATATGCAAAAGGTGCTGAAAAAAATGTAAACGTTACCGATGTGGAAGAAATCGCAGGACATGGACTAAAAGGGAAAGTAGATGGAAAAGAAATTCTAGCGGGAAATGTAAAATTGATGAAGAAATTCAACATCAGTTACGATGCAGAAATTGACAATACGCCATTTACAATAATCGTTATTGCCATCAATCAAAAATATGCAGGTTACTTTCTCATTGCTGATGAAATCAAAGAAGATGCTAAACAAGCTATCGAAAGTTTGCATAAAATAAATGTAAAAACAGTAATGCTTTCAGGTGATAAACAAGCTGTTGTTGATGCTGTGGCCAAAGAGTTAAATATAGATCAGGCTTATGGTGATTTATTGCCTGAAAACAAAGTCGAAAAAGTCGAGGAATTAAAATCTCAAAACTTAAAAATTGCCTTTGTGGGCGATGGTGTAAACGATGCCCCTGTCGTTGCTCTTGCTGATGCAGGAATTGCAATGGGAGGTTTAGGCAGTGATGCCACTATTGAGACCGCTGATATTGTAATACAAAATGACCAGCCTTATAAAATATTTACAGCGATAAATATTGGTAAAAAAACCAAACAAATAGTTTATCAAAACATTGGACTGGCATTTGCAGTAAAAGCGATTGTTCTTGTTCTTGGGGCTGGCGGTCTGGCAACAATGTGGGAAGCCGTTTTTGCAGATGTAGGTGTAGCATTGCTTGCCATTTTAAACGCAGTTAGAATACAACGAATGAAGTTTTAAAAATTCGATTAAAATAATGCTCTTTTCAACGAGAAGCATTCAATATTTCAAGAAAAGAACAAATCGAATAAAAAATAAAAGGATTCAAACTATAATTAATAAAAAATCAGATATAACGGTTCAAAAACTTACAAATTGAGTTGATCTATAATAGCATTCATATAAATACTTTTTCCTGCTCAAATAAATCTATTTAAGCAGGAAATTTTTATATGCTATTTGAAAGACGTCAAATCTGAGATATACACCTGATAACAATATTAAATAAAATATTTTTAACATTACCAATGATTCAAACAAAGAAAAATATTTACAGCTTACTTTTTACATTGATGGGAATTGCAACATTTGCACAACAAATCAGCACCAGTAGTACTAACCAATTCTCATTTGACAACTCTTTATTAACTTTTAATTCTAGTATTGATAAATTAGAAAATGACAATACTAACAGTTATCCTTTTGACAAAGAGGATTCATTTCAATTAGACTCTTCTTTTTATGTTAAAGATTCCCTTGTATATCCACCTACAACAAAAGATTATAGAAAATTAGGATATAATACCGCTCTTTTCGCAGGTACTACTGTTGTTATTTACGGTGTTTTATTGTTGCTTCCTGAAAGCGTAACGAAATGGGACAAAGAAGAAATGAGAAAAAACGGAATTACAACCAAATGGAAAGAGAATGTGAAAGCGGGTCCTGTAGTAGATAGTGACAACTTTTTTTTTAATTATGTTACCCATCCCTATGCTGGAGCGGTGTACTATATGACAGCTCGTAGTTGTGGCTTTAATATCTTTGAATCCTTTACTTATTCGGCTATAATGTCAACTTTCTTCTGGGAATACGGTGTTGAAGCTTTTGCAGAGATTCCTTCAGTGCAAGATTTAATTATTACGCCTATTGTTGGTTCTGCAATGGGTGAGGGATTTTTTTATGCGAAGAAAAGCATTCTTAAAAATGATTCCAGAGTTTTAAATTCGCGATTCTTAGGCAAAACGTCTTTATTTTTTATGGATCCGTTTAATACTATAATGGATAGTTTTGGCTACAAGCAGAAGATCAAAACAAAGCTAAATGTTGCCCCTGTAGGATTCAATCCATATACAAAAAATACCGCATGGGGACTTAGTTTTTCGGCAAGCTTTTAGTGTTCAAGTTGGCTGTTTTTTTTGAAGGTACTTAACATGACTGCAATATAATATATTATGCAAATTTTTCATGAAATATGTTATAAGTAAGAGCGCTAAATTTGAGCACTCTTTTAATTAATTAATTCTTTTTCGGAGCAGTTTTAGATCCTCTACAATAATATCCATATGGTTTGCAGGACTTGGGTAAAGCTTTAGATTTCGCTTTTTCATCTGTAGTGCAAAGCCTAATTTATATTAATAAATTGTTAAGTTATGAAATATTGTTTTTTTATAATTAATATATCGTAATATTGCAATATAAATATAATACTATGGGGGCAACAAAAACAGACAGCTTTACAGATAAACAAAATGAGTTGGCCATTTTAGCCAAAGCATTAGGACATCCTGCGCGTATCGCTATTATTGAATATTTACTCAAAGTGGACTCTTGTATCTGTGGAGATATTGTAAATGAGTTGCCATTGGCACAACCTACGGTTTCACAACACTTAAAAGAGCTAAAAAATGCTGGGATAATCAAGGGAAACTTTGAAGGAAATTCAATTTGCTATTGTATCAACGAACCGGGTTTTGAACAAATAAAAGGTTTCTTCCAAGACATCACAAAACATTTGGATAAAAAGAAAAACGACTGTTGTTAAATTTTTAAATTAAAATATTATGAAACTATCACAAGTAAAAAACATCTTGAAATCGGTTGAAGCTGTAAACTTCATCTTGGATGACGGAACTTCAGTACCGGAACATTTTCATGTAACCGAAGTAGGTTTAATTACCAAAAACTTTATTGATTGCGGAGGAACAGTTCGAAAAGAAACTGTGGTCAACTTCCAATTATGGGATGCCAACGATTTTGAACATCGATTGAAACCTCAAAAATTACTCAATATCATTGAGTTATCGGAGAAAGTGCTGGGGATAGAAGATTTTGAAATCGAAGTGGAATATCAGGCACAAACCATCGGTAAATACGATTTGGATTTCAACGGAAATGATTTTGTTTTATTAGACAAGAAAACGGCTTGTTTGGCTCAAGACCAATGTGGCATTCCATCAGAAAAGCCAAAAGTGAGATTATCCGATATGAATAATGAAGCTAGTTGTTGTACTCCCGGTGGAAGCTGTTGCTAATGTTAAACTATAAAAATTGATATAATAATGACCTTAACCAAAACAAACGTTTTTACTGAGATTGCAGCTGTGATCAATACTTTTAATTTCGAAAGCATTACTGCAGAACGTAAAATTATTTTGCAGCCACTTGTAGATTATATACAAGGTAAAGCGACTAATCAACAAGAAATAAGACTAAACTTAATTTGTACTCACAATTCAAGAAGAAGCCATTTGTCTCAAGTCTGGGCACAAACAGCTGCTGCATATTATGATATAAAAAATGTATTTTGTTATTCTGGCGGTACTGAAGCGACAGCTATGTTTCCTATGGTATCTAAAACACTTACTAAACAAGGGTTTGAAATAAAAACTATTGCAGAAGGAAGCAATCCAATATATACTATAAAATATGCTGAGAATGAGCATCCGATTATTGGCTTTTCTAAAACTTATGATGACGATTTTAATCCGCAAGATGAATTTGTTGCCATTATGACCTGTTCACAAGCCGATGGAGGTTGTCCTTTTATTGCCGGAGCTGAAAAGCGTATTCCAATCACTTTTGAAGATCCAAAAGCATTTGACAATACACCTCAACAAGAAGAAAAGTATGAAGAGAGAAGTTTGCAGATAGCAACCGAAATGTTTTACGTTTTTTCACAAATTAAATAATAAGTATGTCAGCAAATAATTGTGCTCCGGTTGTGGGGCGAAAAAAATTAAGTTTTTTAGATAGTTATCTTACGCTCTGGATATTCTTGGCAATGGCAATTGGAGTTTCAATAGGTTATTTAATTCCATCAAGTAGCGGTTTTATCAACTCCTTTTCAAGTGGTACGACTAATATTCCATTGGCCATCGGATTAATCCTGATGATGTATCCTCCATTAGCAAAGGTAAAATATGAGCAAATGGGAGAAGTATTCAAAAACACAAAAGTGTTGGGCGCCTCATTATTTCTAAATTGGATTGTTGGTCCAATATTAATGTTTTCTTTGGCATTATTGTTTCTTAACGGTTATCCGGAATATATGATTGGTGTTATCCTTATTGGATTGGCACGTTGTATCGCTATGGTTGTCGTTTGGAATGATTTAGCCGACGGAAATAGAGAATATGCAGCAGGTTTGATTGCCTTGAACAGTATTTTTCAGGTATTGCTTTACAGTGTTTATGCCTATGTTTTCATTACAATTTTGCCTCCTTATTTTGGATATACTGGTTTTGAAGTTAACATCAGCATTGGACAAATTGCTGAAAGTGTAGGTATTTATTTAGGAATCCCTTTTGCACTTGGAATTATAAGCCGTTACGCTTTAATTGCTCTTAAAGGAGCCGAATGGTTTGAGACCAAATATGTTCCTTTTATTTCGCCAATAACATTAATATCATTGTTGTTTACCATCATTTTAATGTTCAGCCTCAAGGGAGAATTGATTATACAAATACCTATGGATGTAGTGCGAATAGCCATTCCATTAGTTATCTATTTTGTAATAATGTTTGTCATTAGTTTTTTCATCGGGAAATATTTTGGTGCAGATTATTCAAAATCTACAGCTATTGCTTTTACCGCTACAGGAAACAACTTCGAATTGGCCATTGCAGTTGCAATCGGAGTTTTTGGAATTAATAGCGGTCAAGCCTTTGCTGGTGTAATTGGACCATTAGTTGAAGTGCCTGCACTTATTGCATTAGTAAATGTTGCTTTTTGGTTTAGAAGGAAATACTATACTGTAAAAGCATAATTTTTTTTAAAGTGAATAAATAATTGTCTTAACAGTATAACATGAGAATTGCAATAATATCAGATATTCATGCCAATTTCCCTGCATTGGAAGAAACATTAAAAAGCATAGAACAACAGAATATTGATGCAGTTTATTGCTTAGGGGATTTGGTCGGTTATAATTTATGGCCAAATGAGGTCATCAATGAAATCCGTAAGAGGCATATACCTACTCTGGAAGGCAATCATGACGTAAAAGCTGTGGATATACATAGTATGGCATCAAAAGATTCTGATAGTTATGCGTATCAAATCGTTGGTAAAGAGCAAATAGAGTACCTTTCAACGCTACCGGCACATATAAAATTGGAATATCAAGTTATTAATAAACTGATTATGATATTAATGGTGCATGGTAGTCCTTACAGCAATAGGGAATACTTACTTGAAGATAAGGATGAAAAAGACTTCACTGATATTTTCCTCGATAGTGGAGCTGATGTCATTCTTTGTGGACATTCCCACAAGCCCTATCATCGGGTAATGAAAAATCCCGATAAATTAGGCGGTTATTTTCATGCTATTAATGTTGGATCTGTGGGTAAGCCCAAAGATGGAAATCCAAAATGTTGCTATGCAGTAATCACCATAAATAAAGACAGTGATTTTTCAAAAAAAGAGAGCATAGAAGTAGAATTTGTCCGAGTGGCATATGATATTGAAAAAGTAGCTAAAGCCATTGAAGATAGTGAATTGCCAAATAGTTATGCGCAAATGTTAAGAGAGGCATACTAACTTTACCCATATAAAATTAGCATGGAAAGCTTAAAAATGTTTTTGCGTACTATTACCAATATTAGCGATGCTGACTTTGAAAATACAATTAAGTATTTTCAAAGTCAGCATTTAGCTAAAAACAGCTATTTTGTATTACCCGGAAAAATATGCCAACAGGTTGCTTTTATAAAGAAAGGAACGCTTAGAACATATTATTTAAATGAAAATGCCGAGGAGGTAACGTCTTGTTTTTGCATTGAGAATAGCTTGACGACTTCATATAAAAGTTTCATTTTACAACAACCTTCAGAACTTGCTATTCAAGCCATTGAAGATACTGAGCTTTTAGTTATTGATTACGCTGATTTACAGAATCTATACCAGCAAAGCGTGGTTTGGCAGAAAATCGGAAGAACAATAGCAGAAAGACAATATATTGTAATGGAACAATATGCTAGTGTTCTATGCAATGAAACGGCAAAAGAGAAGTATTTACGTCTGCTCAAAGAACAGCCATCTATTTTAAACAAAGCATCTATAGCGGATATTGCCACTTATCTTGGCGTAACCCGCAGAACACTCAGTCGGATTAGAAAAGAAGTTACACAATAACATTTGAGGACAAATGTCCTCAAAGATATAATCGCTGTCCATTACTTTTGCTTTATAATAAAATCAAAAACAAATGGAAACAGCAATTGTCATTACATCTATTTCACTAATACTATTTTCAATTCTGGCTCTCTATGACGGTTTTTATCTACATATTTTCAAGTATAAGCTTCACAATCAATCTGAAAGTAAAGCAGAACATTACACACATACCATAAGAGCAGTCTTATTTCCTGCAATTCTATATTTCTTATTCTTAAAACAGGACTGTATTATGAGTTTTATAATTGGTTTGACAATTGTAGCTCTTGATATTTTTGTTATGGCAGTTGATGCTTTTATAGAAAAAGACAGTAGGGAATTTATGGGAGGACTTCCACGCTGGGAATATATACTTCATCTATTTGTCAATGGATTCCATTTTGCTTCAATTGCAGTTTTTCTATCCATTAAGGTAAATGTTAAAAATGATAAAATAGCAATTTTATCTAATTTTGACCAATATCAAAACTATCAAATTTTTGATGCAATAGTAATTAATCTTTTGCCAGGTGCTATTCTAATTGCACTTCTACATCTATTTTTATGCATACCAAAAACAAGATATGTTTGGGATAACTTAAGAGCCAAAATTCAATGTTGTTGATCTTTTTAAAAGAGATAGCTCCTATACAATCACAGTCTGGAATGATTTAAGTATCATAAGTACTTCTCATCATTTAGCTCTTCTTCATCGGGTTTTTTAAAGTAGTTTAATTCCCGTTCCAATTTTTTTTCATCTTTTATGTTTTGCTTTATTAGTGCTATAATTAATAGAATAGCACCAATAAAGACTATCGATAATATTAGCCAGTTGATTTGCATAATATTTGTATTTAAGCGTAATAGTATATTTTGTCAAGTATTAAACGAAACTAAATAAGTTGTTTCGTTCTCAATTTAATAAAGCTCTTCATTTAGGAGTGTGGCTTGGGGAGCGGTCTTATTTTAGCGGTTACTTTTCATTTTTGAGTAGTATAGTTTTTTTATTCTTAGCAATCAGTAATCATGAGAATTTAGATGTCATAAAGATAAGTATAATAGTCAATGTTTAGTCATAATGTATTGATAATAAGATGTTTGTTGTGTGCTAATGATAAGTTAAAAATCAAAATTAATCTTTTGAGTAATAGAAGATTTGTATGCAGTAAATATGAAAACATTCATCTTCGATAGGTAAATTTGTATTCTTGATGGGTAATTATATTCTTCCGTGTATAATCTTAAAATAGAAGTTAAAAAGGAGTGACATTTTTTTGTAATTTGTAGTATATTTACCTTGATATAGGAGTTTTTTCAAAAGAACATTTTTAAAATAGTATAATATGTTATCAAGAACAATTGAAACGCTAAAATACATACTACAGGAATATCGTTTTTATTTCTGCATTATTATATTTTTATTATCTCTCTTAGTTTATAATCGATATGAGATTTTAATTGTAGAGAAAAAACGTCTTGAGATAGACAAAGAACTGTATCAGCTTGAAGTCAAGTCCGAAAGAAGACAAAAGGAATATGATGAAAAAATGAAACAGCAGCAGGCAGAAATTGAGCGTATGATTAAAGAGATCAAGTCGCATGAGTAGAACTTGTAATCGATTTCGTTCAACACAGATTTTTTGCCAGCTACACTCCATAATATGATAGATTACTAAAGCCTAAACTTTCGGTTAAACTATTTTCAAGTACAAAACCAATTTTTCATTAAGTCTACTGCTCAAATCCGTTATAACAGATATTGTGCATTATTGCTTTAATTATTCTATTTTTATAAGGCAATATTTAAAGTTTGTTTTCTCAACTATTGAAAAATTTTTCCAAGTTATTTTATAATCTTTTAATAAATCCAATTTATAAAAATGTTGTTTTTTGCATGTCCAGTGTTCTTTTGATTGAATGTTACACCAAATATTATTTTCGTTTAATGTGAATTTCGTTTTATCAATTTTACTATAATTCCAACTTGAATCAATACGATTAAGAAGAACCCCATTATGAAAGGAAAAATGTTTATCAATATTTTCTTTTTCAAAAACATTTTTTTCAAAATAGGATTTATCATTTGTTAAAATAAATACATACCCGCATTTATAATTCAAATTCTTTAACTTATAATTTTCAATTCTAAAGATATCTTTTCTAAAACTAAATCTTCCAACATCGGCAGCTCCATGCTCCGTTAAAATGTAATTTTCTTCATTAAACAAAGTGTTTGTTTTTTTCGTTTTGTATTTTAATTCGATAGGATAATAATTGCCATATGTATCGATAACTATTATATCTATTGGAGCCCTAACAGTTGTTTTCATACCATTTCTATTTACCATTTCTAATTCTACAGGTCTTTCGAGACGAATTTCAAACTCAGGATTAATTTCTTTAATTTTAAATGCTAAAGCTAATTTTAAATCATCTTCAGAATGAAATATTGGTCTCTGTTTTTGTAGTTCAATAACTGATTTTTCAAAAAAATCCATATTTATATTTTAGTTGTTTTTTTTGCAATTATACACAAAATCAGTCTGTTTTAAAAAAAAACACAAACCTCGTGAGAATACTATAATTGAGTTTTTTTCTTTGGTAGCTTTGCAAATACTTTCTGAATTTAAAGTTGATTTTTTACAGTCTGACTTTTAGCTGTAGGCTTTGGGACTAAAGTAAGCCCATTCGGTGTATTTTTCACCTGATCGCGAATTGAAGAAGCAAATCATTCCAAATACAGAACCAGCTTTACATTAAGTTAGCAGCTGTATGCACAGTTTTTTTTATTTCTTATTCAAATTAGGTTCCGTATTTGTTACTTCTTTTATATATGCTAATAAGTAATATTCTAATCGACATATATCTCCCATAATTCTTAAATCGTTCGGAGTTCGACTAAGTTTGTTCACATCACATTTAAAAGTTGAACTGATTATATAAAATTTTTCAAGATGATTACATTCTGAAAATGCAATCCCTTTTGAATTTTCTTTGTAAAAACGCATTCCAGCACTATGACTACCGTTTTTTTCTATACCATTAATAAATTGCTGAACTCGGCTTGTCAATCCTTTTCTAGCATTACTCATACCTACATAAAAAATGTCACTGGGTTTAACTACTTCTCCCTCAAGATTTCTGTCAGAAAATGCTAAAAGATATATTCCAGGATAATTTCCATCTTCAATATTTTTACAATTTTCAAGAAGTGGCTTCCATTTCTTACCTAAAATTTGTTGGATTTTCTCTTCCATAAATTAGGATCTCTTTTTTTAGTTTTTTTTATTGAAATTATATATTAGGTTCTGGTAATCAGTAAGTTTGTGTTAAAATAAGCCCATTCTTCGGATTTGCCCAATCATACCAAATACAAAACCAACACCTTATTAAGCCAAATGCCCAAATCCGTTGTAGCTGTTGTAGGATGTTTTATTTATGCGCAACAAATTTTTCACTCGTTGCAAATACAGGTTCAATATTAGCTCTATAAATTACTTTTTGATTACCGGTAACTTTTAGTTCAGAACTCTTCACCATAGATATATAATGAATTGAATAATCTTCGTTTAACGAAACAAAAACTAACAAGTCAAAATTGCAAGTCTTTACATTTCCTAAATGTGGCGCTCCTTTTTGCCAATAACGAGTTTTTACTTCTACACCAACAGATTTTGGTAATTCCCATTTGTTAGAAAACTCATCTTTCAATATTCCATTTAGATCGCACTCACTAACGCGATTTTTTGAAAATTCTAGTTTTTCAAAGAAATATTCTACGTTTTTCTTGGCATGATATTCTCCGAGATCTGCAATTAGTTTTTTGTAACTAAATCCCAAGTTTTCTTCTTTTATAATCTCCGTAATTTTTTTATCGATAGAAAGTTTTTGTTCTGCGAGAGCAATAATTTCATCATTGTCAACTTTCGGCTTTATAATCATTTAGTTTCTTTTTAAGCATTATTGTCACAAAATATCGCACGTCTTGGCACTAGCGGGTTTGGGACTAAATTAAGCCCATTCTTCGGATTTGCCAAATCATCCCAAATACAAGACCAACTTTCTATTAAGCCAAATGCCCAAATCATAGGAGTGGCTGTTGTGAGCTGGCTATTTTATGGACTGTAATTCAGTTAAATATTGTCTGCAGTATTTTCTTTCGTGATTGTTATTAATATTCTTAACTATGTTTTTTCCAGCACATATTACTAAACCTACTTCTAAAGCTTCTTTTATATATTCTAAGTTGGTTGCATTAGCATTTTCTAAAAGGATATATGCAGATAATCCACAAGCAACAGTTTCAATGCCATATTCTGTTAATTCTCCTGACCAATCCGCAAAGTTTTTTTTATAAGAATCACTAAACTCATTCGGACTTATACCTTTTCCAATTTTATCATATATTTTATCCAATTCACTTTGAAAAGTAGACCGTTTGACTTTAAAATCAGGTTTGTTTCTTATTTCAATTACTTTATCAATACTAATTTTAGAAAAGTCTAATGGTAAATTATATTGAATTATGCTTTTAGCAACTTCTATTTTATTGTCATTAGCGACATCTTTTGACCTTATTGTCATAGATAAATTATCTAAATATCTGTTGTCAGTTATTGGTGAAGCCTCTTTTTCGTAAGCTTCTTCTTGAGCTAAAAAAGTCATATATACTTCACCTAAACTTTTGGAAATATCAATTCCGTATTTAGAATCTTTTGCTAATCCGTTTTGTTGACAAAACCATTTCCAATTCGAAACATATTTTTCGTCAAATAGGGTATAGGTTTGTTGTTCTTTATTCATCCAATTTCTAACAATATTTGGTGAATGTAATTCATCAGCAAATGAATGAGGATTTTCCAAAACTTTAGTTACATAATCAATTGCTTTGTTTGTTGCTCTCATTCCAGCTCCAACGCCAAGTCTTTGTAAATTCAATAAATCTGTTTCAGATTGCAATTTTTTATATAATTCTGATAGAAAATCTATTCCAGTGTCTGGAATTATTGGACTAAAGTTGTCTATATACAAAAGTGCAAACTTGAGCCAATTTAAATCACTAGATTCAAAATTTGGATAATATATTAGGTTTTTCATTTATTAGTTAGGTTTTTCTTTAGCTTGCTCACAACGGTTTGAAGCTACCCGAAGGTGGCGATTACGAAGCACTTCACTGTCAGCCAAGCACAAACTTTGATAGATGCACAAAGCTTGATTTAACCACTGAACCGCCACTTTTGGGTAGGTGCTGTTAGGTGCTGCCCTTCTTTTCTGTCGTGTTGTTGTCTGCCTATTTTACTCCTGTCTTGGTGCGTTGGCTTGGTGGCTCTTTTGCAAAACTTGGCTTTAGTGGGGGGGTGTGCGGTTTTGCAAATGTGCCACCAAATGCGTTGGCTAAAATTAATGAACTATTGTTTGATTTTTACAACTCATATTGTACAAGATAGTTTAAAATATCAAATGCGTAAACAATTCTTTCTGCTCGTTCAGATGCTGATAATTTATTTTTTTAGTTTTCATTTTTTGTTCCATACTATCTAAATCTGAGCTGTGTTTTAATTCTACTCCAACTACCGCTGGGCCTTCTTCTCTATTATTTTTTTTGGTAAACTGGAAATAGGTAATATCATCATTTTCTCCTAAAACATCATTTACAAATTCTTTTAATGCTCCTGGTCGTTGTGGAAAGTTAATGATGAAATAATGCTTCAATCCTTCAAACATCAAGGATCGCTCTTTTATTTCTTCCATTCTTGTGATGTCATTGTTGCTTCCGCTAACAATGCACACCACATTTTTACCTTTGATTTGGTCTTTATACGAATCCAACGCTGCAATACTCAATGCACCGGCTGGTTCTACAACAATGGCTTCTTCGTTGTACAATTGCAAAATTGTGGTGCAAACTTTCCCTTCGGGGGCTAAAACGATATCATCTAAAGAGTTTTTACAGATTTCAAATGTTTTGTCGCCCACTCGTTTTACGGCTGCTCCATCTACAAATTTATCAATGTCCGTCAATGCAGTATTTTTACCGTTTTCCAACGATGTTTTCATAGAGGCTGCTCCTTGTGGTTCTACGCCGATAAGTTTAGTTTCTGGACTCAATTGTTTAAAAACCGAAACGACTCCTGCAGCCAAACCGCCACCACCAATTGGAAAGAATAAAAAATCAATCTTACATTTGCTGTCTTCCACAATTTCCAATCCTACAGTTCCTTGTCCGGAAATAACCAATTCATCATCAAACGGATGAACGAAAACCGCCTTATTCTTCTGGCTGAAAAGAAGGGCTTCATTGAAGGCATCGTCAAAAGTATCACCTTTCAACACAACCTCTACATTTTCTTTTCCAAAGAGTTTTACCTGCTTTATTTTTTGTGCAGGCGTAGTAATAGGCATATAAATAACGGCTTTTATGTTCAGTTTTCTACACGCAAAAGCCACTCCCTGAGCGTGATTTCCGGCACTTGCACATACCACGCCTAGTTTTATATCATTTTCGGAAAGCGAACTGATTTTATGATACGCACCACGCAATTTATAGGATCGTACAGGTTGTAAATCTTCCCGTTTCAAATAAACCTGAGCAGCAAATCGCTCGCTCAGGTTTTCGTTTTTTACAAGAGGCGTATGCACCGCCACACCTTTCAGATTTTCGGCTGCCTTTTGTATTTGTGCTAAATGTATCATTTGGTTTGAGGTCTTAATTTTCGTACTTGCATTCCAGTTTGCCACAACTCACTTTGTTGTATTTCTTTAAGTTCTGCGTTGAGTTTTTCTCTGTAATCAGGCTTGCTGTTGGCTTCGATAACGATGGCTGCTTCTTTACCTGAAAGCACGTCATCATACAGTTCATTAAAAACAGGCGTGGTAGCTTCTCTAAATTTACCTTTCCAATCCAATGCTCCTCGTTGTGCAGTGGTACTGCAATTGGCAAACATCCAATCCATTCCGTTTTCAGCTACCAAAGGCATTAAACTTTGGGTCAATTCTTCTACGGTTTCGTTAAACGCTTCACTTGGCGAATGTCCTCGCTGACGAAGCACATTGTATTGTGCTTCAAAAATACCTGCGATAGCTCCCATCAAAACGCCTCGTTCGCCAGTCAAATCGCTGTACACTTCTTTTTGAAATGTGGTTTCAAACAAATAGCCAGAACCGATAGCGATGCCTAATGCCAATGCTTTTTCTTCAGCTTTTCCGGTTGCATTTTGAAAAACGGCATAACTGGAATTTAAACCCTGCCCTTTTAAAAATAAGGTTCTTAACGAAGTTCCCGAACCTTTGGGAGCCACCAAAAACACATCTACATCTTTAGGTGGCACGATACCTGTTTTTTCATGAAAAGTAACGCCAAAACCATGTGAAAAATACAGGGCTTTTCCTGTTGTCAAATTTTTTTTCATCGTTTCCCATGCTTGTATTTGCCCTGCATCTGATAATAAATTCATGAGTAAAGTGCCTTTTTCGCAAGCGGTTTCCACTTCGAAAAGGGTTTCATTTTCTACCCAACCATCAGCAAGTGCTTTGTCCCAACTCTTTGTCCCTTTTCGTTGTCCTACAATTACTTTTACGCCATTATCTTTCAAATTTAAGGCTTGTCCCGGACCTTGCACGCCGTATCCAATGACTGCAACAGTTTCGTTTTTTAATATTTCTCTTGCTTTCTCTAATGAAAACTCTTCTCGTGTTACGACATTTTCCATTACGCCGCCAAAATTTAATTGTGCCATTTTTTATTGTATTATTTGTTTATTATTTTTTTTCAAATTCTTTTAAATAAGAAGTTAAGTCTTTCATAGGTTTGGTAACTGCCACTCGACCTGAACGGGCAAATTCCAGAATGCCAAATGTTTTCAGTTTTTCAAACAAAACTTGTATTTCTTCTTTGTGCCCTGTTTTTTCAATGACGATAAAGTCGGGATCTACGGTGAGAACTTTGGCACTATTTTCTCTAACCACTTGCTCTACATTGTTAGATTTAAGTTCTGTTGTTTTGATTTTATATAGCGCAATTTCCTGATGTACTACTTCATTATCTTCATGTACAAAGGCTTTCAGAACATCAATTAATTTATCGATTTGCCCAACAACTTTATCTATTTGTTCTCTGTTTGTTCTCAAAACGATAGTGTAACGATGCACATTTTTAACCTCTGTTTCAGAAGCTGTGATGCTGTCAATATTCAAATGTCGTCTTGTAAATATGATGGTGATGCGGTTGAGCATTCCGATTGTATTTTCCGTAAATATGGATACGGTAAATGTTGTGTCAATTGTTTTCATTTTTTATTTTTAATTATTGCAATCGTATTTCAGCTACCGAAGCTCCTGTGGGAATCATTGGGAATACATTGTCTTCTCTAGCCACTTTCACTTCCAACAGGTACGCATTTTCTGTGTTTAAAAGTTGGTCTAATGCGTTGTTCAACTCCTCCTGTCTTTCAACTTTTTGACCTTTGATATTGTAAGAGGCTGCTAATGCAACGAAATCAGGACTTTGTATGTCGGTAAACGAATATCTTTTTTCAAAGAACATTTGTTGCCATTGCCGCACCATTCCCAAGTAGCCATTGTTCAAAATAATGATTTTAACGCCAATGTTATTTTGCATCATCGTTCCCAATTCCTGCAAAGTCATTTGGAAACCACCATCGCCAATAATGGCCACCACTTGTTTTTCGGGATTAGCCATTTTCGCTCCAATTGCTGCCGGTAGCGCAAAGCCCATCGTTCCCAATCCACCAGAAGTAACATTGCTTTTGGTTTGGTTATACTGATAGAACTGTGCCGCCATCATTTGGTGTTGCCCCACATCGGTTACAACGATTGCATTGCCCTTGGTTTTTTGAGAAAGTAAATCGATCACCAAATCCATTCTAAGTTCATCTGAAAATTCTTTTTCTCTATTTTCTGAAAGTACCTTCAATTCATTTTGCTTAGCCTGATGAAATTCATCCAACCATTGTTGATGATTTTGTTTTTCTACCAAATCCGTTAAAACGGTTAGTGCTTCTTTGGCATCGGCTACAACAGGAGCATCGGCTTTTATGATTTTATTGATTTCGGCAGTGTCTATATCAACATGAACCACTTTTGCTTGTGTTGCATACCGGGAAACATCACCTGTAACACGGTCGTCAAAACGCATTCCCACGGCAAGCAACACATCGCACTCATTGGTTTTTACATTGGGTGCATAATTGCCATGCATGCCTACCATTCCAACAAATAAAGGGTGATGACTTGGAAAAGCTCCTAATCCCAAAAGCGTAGAAGCCACCGGAATACCCGTTTTTTCAACAAAATCCAATAGTTCTTCTTCCGCATTGGAAAGCATAATTCCTTGTCCGACAATCATCAAAGGTTTTTTTGCCTCGTTCAGTAAATTTGCAGCAACTTGCACTTGTTCTTCATTCAATTTTGGCCTTGGCTGATAACTTCTGACAGAGTTACATTTCTGATAAGAAAACTCAATCGCTTCAAACTGAGCATCTTTGGTGATGTCCACGAGTACTGGACCAGGACGACCGGATGAGGCAATGTAAAATGCTTTCGCCAATGTTGTTGCTATGTCTTCTGCTTTAGTTACCTGAAAATTCCATTTGGTTACTGGCATCGAAATACCCATGACATCGGTTTCCTGAAAAGCATCCGTTCCCAAGAGGTGAGAAGCCACTTGTCCGGTGATGCAAACCAGTGGTGTAGAATCGATTAAAGCATCGGCTAAACCTGTAATTAAATTGGTAGCTCCAGGGCCCGACGTAGCAAATACAACCCCTGTTTTCCCTGAGGTTCTGGCATAGCCTTGAGCTGCGTGTACAGCACCTTGCTCGTGTCGTGTCAAGATGTGATTTACTTCTTCAAGATGATGAAATAAGGCATCATAAATTGGCATGATAGCACCGCCTGGATAACCAAATATCGTTTTTACTCCTTCAGCTTTCAGGCTTTGTATCACCGCTTCTGCACCTGTTATTTTTAATTCCGTTGTTTTCATTTTTTAATTATTTATCGGTTACACACCCCAATGAAGCACTCGAAACGCATTGTGCATATTTGTACAAAACCCCTTTACTTGCTTTCAATGGAGGTTGTTTCCATTCTGCTTTTCGTTTTTCCAATTCCTGTTCAGATACTTTTAAATTGATCGTATTATTTTTTGTGTCAATCGCAATTAAATCTCCATCATTTACCAAGGCAATTGTTCCACCTACAAAAGCTTCCGGAGTGATGTGTCCTACCACAAAACCATGCGTTCCACCCGAAAATCTACCGTCGGTAATTAAAGCCACTGAATTTCCCAATCCTGCACCCATAATGGCGGAAGTAGGTTTTAGCATTTCGGGCATTCCCGGTCCGCCTTTTGGTCCGCAATAACGGATTACTACCACATTACCGGGTTTTACTTCTCCGTTTCTCACACCATCAATCACTGCATATTCATCGTCAAATACTTTGGCTGTTCCTTCAAAATAATCGCCCTCTTTGCCACTTATTTTAGCTACACTTCCCTCGGTAGCTAAATTTCCGTAGAGCATTTGCAGATGTCCATTTGCTTTCACTGGATTTTCCAATGGAAGAAATACTTCCTGACCTTCGGTTAAATCTTCCACAGCTTCCAAATTTTCAACAATTGTTTTTCCTGTAACAGTTAAACAATCTCTATGTAATAAGTTGTGTTTCAATAAATATTTCATTACTGCTGGAACACCACCTGCTTCGTGCAAATCTTCCATGAGGTATTTTCCACTCGGTTTTAAATCTGCTAACACTGGAACACGGTTACTTACCTTTTGGAAATCATCCAAAGTCAATTCCAAATCCACCGAATGTGCCATAGCTATCAGGTGCATTACGGCATTGGTAGAGCCGCCCAAAACCGTTACCATGGTCATGGCATTTTCAAAGGCTTTTCGGGTCATGATGTCTTTGGGTTTAATATCTTTTGCCAACAACACTTTGATGGCTTTTCCTGTATCAAAACATTCCATTTTTTTATTGCTGCTCAACGCAGGATTGGATGAACTGTAAGGTAAACTCATTCCCAAAGCTTCAATAGCCGAAGCCATCGTATTTGCTGTGTACATACCGCCACAAGCACCCGCGCCAGGACAAGCGTTTTTGATTATACCTTTGTAATCTTCATCGGAAATGGTGTTGCTGAATTTTTTACCTAAAGCTTCAAAAGCTGAAACGATATTGAGCGATTCTCCTTTCCATTTTCCAGAATGGATCGTTCCGCCATAAACCATGATTGCAGGACGATTTAATCTTCCCATGGCGATGATAGAACCAGGCATATTTTTATCGCAACCTACTACCGCCAATACTGCATCGTACCATTGGGCACTCACCACCGTTTCTATGGAATCGGCAATCACATCTCTGGAAACCAAAGAAAAACGCATACCGTCAGTTCCGTTTGATATACCGTCACTCACACCAATGGTGTTAAATATCAATCCTACTAAATCCTCTTGTTGCACACCAGCTTTTACTTCTTTAGCCAAATCGTTGAGGTGCATGTTGCAGGGATTTCCTTCGTAGCCCATACTCACAATTCCCACTTGTGCTTTTTGCAAATCGTCTTCGGTTAAACCTATTCCATAAAGCATGGCTTGTGCTGCAGGTTGGGTTTCATCTTGTGTGATGGTTCTACTGTATTTGTTGAGTGTTTTCATTAGTTTAAATTGAGCTGTTTTAAAGGTTCTCGTACCAAAAGTGAATAAGCATCTTGAAGTTTTTTACCTAAGGAATCATTCCATTTTTTTGGAAATTGATAAGTGTCCACCGATAATATACCCACTACCTCGGCAGCCGTTCCGCAGTAAAAGGCACTATCAGCTTGAAAAAGATCTTTTCTGGTAAATTTTCCTTGATGCAGTTCCAGACCTAATTGCTCGGCTAACTCCAAAACAGTGGCTCTGGTGATGCCCGGAAGGATGTTTCCTAATTGAGGCGTGAATAATTTTCCGTCTTTTTCAAAGAACAAATTCGCACCCGGACCTTCGGCTAAAAATCCATCGCTATCCAAAAGAAAGGCTTCGTCGAATCCATTGTCTTTTGCTTCGTTGGTTGCCAAAATCGAATTGACATAATGACCGCAGACTTTCGCTTCAATGTGGATGGATTTTGGATGTGGACGGCAATAGGAGGAAACCGTTAATCGTAGTAATTTTTCTCCCAAATACGCTCCCCAGTCCCAAGCGGCAATCATCACCGAAACGCTGGTAGGTTTTGACAAACTCATATTTTGTCCACAATACACCAATGGTCGGATGTAAGCATTTTTTAAATTGTTTTTTTCCAGTAACTCGTAAGTAGCTAGGACTAATTCTTGAACAGTGTAATCGAAAGGGATTTTTACCAATTCGCAGGATTTTTTCAAGCGTTCATAATGTTCTTCGGCTTTAAATACTTTAGTTCCATTTTTGGTTTCATAAGAACGAATACCTTCAAATGCACCGTAGCCATAATGAAGCGTTTGACTGTACAAATCGGTTGTAGATTCGTTAGCCTTTACAAATTTTCCGTCCAAAAAAAGGACTGTTTCGCTGTTTGAATACATATTTATATTTTTTATTGAGTTGATAATTGATTTTTGGGAATAAAAAAAGCCTTTCCCGAAATGAGAAAGGCTTACAATTTGGCATAAAGCAGCATCTCTCACGGTGGCGAGCTAATAATAATGCTGATAATAATAGTGTTGTTATATGATTTCATTTTGTTCTTTTTAGTTTAATGTCAATAAAAAAAGCCTCCTGATTTCTCGGGAGGCTTTCAAATATATCTTTTAGATTATATCAAAATTATTCCTCCCCAATATGTGAAATCACATCCGCAATAATAATAGAAGAAATAATAATTGAATTGTACATTTTTTTCTGTTTTCAGGTGCAAATTTAAGTGTTTTTTTTTGATTTGCAAATTTTTTATACCTTTTTTGAAAGTCGTTAAAATTCTGAAGTCAGATATAGGTGTGGGTGAGGTTGGGCAAAATAAAATGTGCTGTTTTGTGTAGGCTTATGGTTGGGGAAACAGCTCTTTTAATTTTGCGAAGCGTTGGCATTTTGTCTGTCGGTTTGTTGTCGGTTGAGTCTTCTTTTAGGGTTGCACCTAACTTGTATATACACGAAACAATACTTCGTATATACATCTCCATATTGAGTGGATTAGCGAAGGTTTTGCGTGTTTTTTTATACAAAATCAAACTTACAAAATAGATTCAATTATTCACTATCTTTTCTTGCATTACTATTATCATAAAATAAAAAAGACGCCATCACAGCATCTCCTTATTTCCAATTCCTCCAGCTTACATTATAACCTCTATTCTTCAATCTCTCATAAAACCTGCCTTTTACGTAAATTCCCTATAAACCATAATACAATAAACCCTACTATTTCATACCATTTCATCCCTCAAAGATAAAACGGCAACTCCAGTAATAATGTAGGCTAAATTCAAATACTCCTGAATTAACAACTTTTACTCCCAAATTGACAAGTCATTGTCATAAAACAAAAAAAGATGCTGTAAAGCATCTTCTTGGTGGTATTGGATTTAGGTCAAATCTTATTTTTGGTTATTTATCTTTATTTATCTATCAATTTAAAAAACTCTGAAAGTTTTACATTTCTAGATACACAAATTTTATTTAAAGTATAAAGAGTTATTGTGTAGTTTTTATCATTAGAAATTCTTCGAGCAGTTTTTTCGTCAATATTATGATTTAAAGCAAACTCCGTTTTAGGTTGAATATCTCCAATCCACTCAGTTGCTATATAGTCACATATTTTCCTATTTAAATCACTCATAGTAACAAATTAACATAGTAATAATTAAAATTAATCGGACAGCTATCCGATTGTAAAAAAAAATTCTTATATTTGTTTTGAATTTTTATATTTGCGATTCTTCATATTAAAATATTTGAAGCATTCGCTTAGAATCTAGCTCTTGAAAACTGGTAATTTTTGCAACTAGATAATAAGTATGATGCTCACGCCCCATGGCGTGGGCTCACTTATTGTTGCACGGTATACCAGTACCTCAAGGGCAGTAAGCTGAGTTCCATGCCATTTTTTTGTCCATTATTTAGGCAAAACTCAACTTCAATTCTTAGCACAGCTTCCTTTTTTAAGTTTCGCAATACCATTATTTATAATGAATTAGTTGGGAAAGGCACTGCCAGCGTCTGGCTGCAACAGGCAACGGCAGTAGGCTTTCCTGTTTAAAAATCTTTTAAAAAATTGCCAATGAATTAAAAAAAACACAAAAAAAACTTTGTGCCTTAGTGGCATTACAAAAAAAATGGCCCTCTAACTCGTCGGCAAAACTAGACTAGAGGACCGTAGCTAAATTAACTAACGTTTCACTTAACCAACCCAATATTATGAATAATTTTTCATTATCTATGGGTGGAAGGGCTTTTTGTTTCCTGTTTTTAATGGGTAACATCCTGTCTTTTTCCCCTATACAAGCCAAAAATTCACTACGCCATAATCTAAGAACTGCTCAACAGTTTCAAGTTCAGGGAACTGTCACAGATGGTGGCAATCCTTTAGCTGGTGTAAGCATTTCGATAAAAGGGAAATCAATTGCCACCGTAACGGATTATAATGGTCATTACACCCTTTCTGCCTCACCACAAGACATTTTAGTTTTTTCGTATATCGGATACCGAACACAACAGGTTTCCGTGCAAGGGCGAACCACAATCAACATCAGCTTACAGGAAAACACGACCAAACTTCAGGAGGTGAAGATTAATGCGGGATATTATTCGGTAAAGAACAGCGAACGAACTGGTAGCATTTCCAAAATAACTACCAAAGACATCGAGAAACAACCTGTTACCAATGTATTGGCCACGATGCAGGGGCGTATGGCGGGAGTAGATATCACGCAAGACACAGGAACTCCCGGCGGTGGGTTTCAAATAAAGATACGAGGACTCAACAGTCTTCGTGAAGAAGGCAATGAGCCACTGTATATTATTGATGGCGTGCCGTATTCGTCGGAAGTCATCGGATACAGCAATACTACTAGTGGAATACCTACACCCACCAGTCCGTTAAACAGTATTAATCCCAACGATATTGAGAGCATAGAAGTCCTCAAAGATGCCGATGCAACGGCTATCTACGGTTCACGCGGTGCCAATGGTGTGGTACTGATTACCACCAAAAAAGGTAAGGCAGGAAAAACCAATGTAACAGTTTCTGCCTCCTCAGGAATTGGAAAAGTTACCAAAATGATAGACCTGATGGATACCCAGCAGTATCTGGAAATGAGAAGACAGGGTTTTGCCAATGATGGTGTTACTACATATCCCGATTGGGCGTATGACATTAATGGAACCTGGGATCAAAACCGTTATACCGATTGGCAGAAAGAACTTTTGGGCGGAACTGCGGTAATTACCAATATGCAGGCGTCTGTATCGGGCGGTTCCGATTTAACTCAATACCTGTTGAGTGGTACGTATCACACTGAAACAACGGTACTCCCGGGAGATTTTGAGTACGATAAAGCGGCTGTCCATTTTAGCATGAACCATAGGAGTGAAGATAAAAAGTTTAAACTCACTTTTTCAACAGGCTATACCGCCCAAGACAATGTACAGCCTGAAACCGATATTAGCCGCACTGCACGAAATCTGGCTCCAAATGCCCCCGTTTTATATGATGCCGACGGTAACCTGAATTTTGAAAACAGTACCTTTAGAAATCCATTGGCAGCACTTCGCGCCATCACCACTGCAAAAACAAATGATCTTATTGCCAATACCGTACTTAGCTATCAAATATCCCCCAGTTGGGAACTCAAGGCTAACTTAGGCTTAACGGATTTAAAGAATGCAGAACAGCGACTATTGCCTTCGACGATGTATGATCCTGCCTATGGATTGGGAAGTAACCGCTCATCGATGTTTTCCAACAATACTCAAAGAAAATCATGGATTGTGGAACCACAACTCCGCTGGAACCATGATTTTGGAATAAGTAAAATTGACATACTGGTGGGGGGTACTGCGCAGCAGCAAACTTCTTCAAGGCTGTACCAGTTCGGATATGGTTTTGCCAGCAACAGCCAGATTACAGATATAGCTTCTGCCACGCAAAAATCCATTTATGTAAGCGATGAAACTCTGTATAAATATCAAGCCTTTTTTGGGCGGCTCAATTACAATTGGGATCAAAAATACATTGTGAATATAACAGGAAGAAGGGACGGCTCCAGCCGATTTGGTCCAGGTAAGCAGTTTGCCGCTTTTGGAGCTGTGGGAGCCGCATGGCTGTTCTCGAAGGAAAATTTCCTCAAGGAAAACACCGTTTTTAGTTTTGGAAAGCTTAGAGCGAGTTATGGGAGTTCGGGCAGTGATCAAATAGGGGATTATCAGTATTTGGATACTTATACATCCTCTGGTCTAAACTATAATGGTGCCATCGGTTTGGATCCTACACGACTCTACAATCCGGATTTTAGTTGGGAAATCAATAAAAAATTGGAAGCTGCATTGGAAATGGGGCTTCTAAGTGATCGCATATTCTTTACGCTGGCTTGGTATCGAAATCGATCGTCCAATCAGCTGGTGGGAATTCCTTTGCCTGGCACCACTGGATTCAGCTCTATTAATGCCAATTTAAACGCGACCGTCCAAAATATGGGTCTGGAATTTACACTGCGAACCTTAAATTTTGAAAGTAGCAATTTTAAATGGACAACTAACTTTAATATCTCGGCTTCCCACAACAAACTGCTTTCTTTTCCGGGACTCGAAGGATCTACTTATTCTAATCGCTATGTTATCGGAGAATCTACAAGCATTGTAAAGACATATCAGTTAAATGGGGTCAATCCGCAAACCGGACTCTATGAAGTGGAAGATATCAATAAAGATGGAATGATTACTTCTTTGGAAGACAAAAAAAATATTGAGGATCTCACTCCAAAATATTTCGGAGGTTTAGAAAACCAGTTTCAATATGGAAATTGGCAATTGGATTTTCTTTTTCAATTTGTAAAACAGAAAAATTATGACTACAGTCCCAGCGTTCCTGGAGGAAGTTTCTTTAATCAGCATTCGGATATGACCAATGCATGGCAACATGCAGGCGATCAAGTTCCCTTTCAAATGAATACATCAGGTGAAAATGGGGATGCCGTAAATGCCTATTATAATTATCTGGACAGTAATGCCTCCATTGTAGATGCCTCTTTTATTCGATTAAAAAATGTTGCACTAAGTTATGACTTGCCACAACAGGCCATCAAAGGGGTGCACTGCAAAATCTCACTGCTGGGACAGAATGTGTTAACATTTACCCCATACAAAGGCGGTGATCCCGAATTTAAATATACTGCCTACCTGCCTCCGTTAAGAATAATCACGGCTGGCGTACAGCTTACTTTTTAACCTTAATACATACAGCCATGATATATATACTTATTATTTTTAAAAAGCTACTTCATAAAAGTGCTAAAGAATTGACTGCTAATAGTTGTTTGCTTATAGCGGTATGTCTAACACTAGCTGGCTGCGACAGCTTTGTGGAAGTGGATCTTCCTGCTTCACAACTGACAGCCAAAACCGTGTTCGAAGATGCAGGAACTGCTAATGCCGCAATGGCGGGTTTGTATGCCAAAATGAGAGATGGCGGCTTGTTAAATGGAAATTCAAATGGTGTTTCCTGTAATCTTGGCCTCTACGCCGATGAATTTGACTACTACTACGCATATGACGTAAGCAATTTTTATACCAATTCGCTATTTCCTGGTGAACTAGGTGTAAACGATATCTGGAACAAGAGTTACAGCCAGATTTATAGCGCCAATGCAGTTCTTGAAGGATTGGATAATTCCATATCCATTGCCGAAGCCAATAAAAAACAGTTGCAAGGGGAAGCTATCTTTGTGAGGGCATTGCTTCATTTTTATCTGTTAAATCTCTATGGCGATATTCCTTATATCACCACAACGGATTATCTGCTGAACAGCAAAGTGTCCAGAATGCCAGCCGATAAAATCTACAGCCTAATTCTGATGGACCTGAACAAAGCTGTTGAATTACTATCAGAGGATTATGTTTCGCCTGAGCGCATTCTTCCCAACCGAAGTACTGCTAAAGCACTTTTGGCAAGGGTCTATTTGTATATGGGAATGTATCCTGAAGCATCCAATGCCGCCTCTTCTGTGATTAATAATCCACTCTATAGCTGGGAAACGGATTTGGATAAAATCTTTCTAAAAGGAAGCAGTACTACAATCTGGCAATTTATGCCTAACACCTCCGACAGTAATACTGCAGAGGGTAGTCTGTACATTTTTACTTCTGGTCCACCACCGGTCGTGGGACTTAAACCGGAGTTTGTAAATGCTTTTGAGCAGGGTGATCAGAGAAAAACGCATTGGACAACCGAAGTAACTGATGGAGTCTCCACGTGGTACCATGCCTCTAAATATAAACAACAATCGACGACCCCGAGTTCAGTGGAATATTCCATAGTGTTTCGTTTAGCGGAACTATATTTGATTCGAGCCGAGGCCAGAGTTTATCAGGGCGATCTGATTGGGGCGAAGGAGGATCTAAATCGGATTAGAACAACGGCAGGACTTAACCCTACAAATGCTGTGACAGCCGAGGATATTAAAACCGATATTCTTAATCAGAGGCGTTTTGAATTGTTTACTGAATTTGGGCAACGTTTTTTTGATTTAAAACGAACTGGAAAACTGGACGAAATACTATCTGTATCCAAACCGGGATGGAATACTACTGATAGTTTGTGGCCATTACCTGCTCTTGAATTGAATTCCAATCCAAATCTTAATCCACAAAACCCGGGATATTAAAATCATTATGAAAGCAATACTAATAATAAGAAAAAAAATTGACTTCGAAATTTTGAGTTTAGTATTGGCTACACTTCTTTTGTTACTGTCCTGTCCCTGTATGGGGCAGGTACAACGAAAGAAGGCATTAACCGAGAACGATTACCAGAGATGGGGAACACTAGAAGTAAAAGCCATTTCTGACCAAGGGAAATGGGCAAGTTATGCGATGCGTTACGAAAACCACAGTGATACTTTATTTGTGCAGAACATCGCTAAAAATAAAAGCTATGTTTTCCCAAAAGGAAATGACGGTCGTTTTGGAGGGGAACAACTCTTTGCTTTTCTAGCTCCCGATTCAAAACTAAAAGTAATGGAGCTGCCCACAGGCAAAATTGCGGTATATGATAATGTTAAGCGGTATGAGCTGGCAAAGGATGGCCAATATATAATCACCCTGAATAAAGGATACGGTGAAAGATGCCTGATGCAGATACGCAACTCTAACGGGAAGGTAATTGACAGTATCGAAGGTATCTCTGAATATGCGTTAAATGCAGATAAGGATGCAATTATGTATACTTCGAGTCAAAAGGATTATAGCGAGCTAGGGATTATTCATTTTGCTCGCTATTCACATACTGCTATTTCAAAAGCAAACGGCAGTCACTTTTTTAACTTGATGTGGGCTAAGGACTCTAAATCGGTGGCTTTTTTACGGGAGACAGATTCAGCTACTAAGGAAGTTACCGTGAATTATTATAGAATTGCTGATAAAAAGCTCTTCTCACTGGATTATGCCTCTAAAGCGGATTCAAAGAATATGGAAGTTTTTAAAAGGACCACATATGCCATTTCCGACGATGGAAAAAAAGTATTTTTTATGGTAGCCAAAAAGAAGGATCCTAATGCAGAAAAACCGGATGTGCCTGAAATTTGGCACGGCAACGACAAATGGCTTTATGCAGACAGACAACGGCAGCAGACTGAGGGTGATATTCCCAAAATAGCTCTCTGGTATCCTGATACGGGTTTGTATTTACAGATCAGCGATGACGAGCTGCCGTCCATTATGTTGAGCGGACAACAGGGGTATGCTGTTTTATACAATAAATTTTCCTATGGCCTGCAATCCAAGTATTATGAGGAAGCGGATTTTTACCTAACCGATCTAAAGAATGGTTCCAAAGAGCTGATACTGAAAAAGCAATCCGTTGATTTGAACCAGATGGGCTTTGATCCTTTCAGCAACAGAATACTGTATTATCGGGAAAGTAATTGGTGGATGTATGATCCTGTGGAAAAAACACATACCAACCTGACTAAAAAAGTTACAACTCACTGGGACAACTATAATACTTCTGATGCTCCCCATCAATTTGGAGCCTATGGCAATCCGGGCTGGACCAATGATGGAAAGAATGTTTTATTGTATGATGCCAATGATATCTGGCTGGTGGCTATCGATGGTTCTTCTTCCAAGCGATTAACCAGAGGATACGAGAAAAACATAGTTTACAGGATAACTCCCATTGAATATGACTGGCGATCACAGAGTAACTATGATGGAAGGAACCCCACCATTTTTGATCTATCCAAAGACCTGCTGCTCGAAGCCACCAATAGAGAAAACTGGTCAACGGGATATTTTATTTACAATGATAAATCGAAAGAACAACCCATAGTATATGAAGCTAGTAAAATAGATGAAATCCGTAAGAGTAAAAACAGTGCTTATATCTTCCAGACTCAAACTTTCAATCAGTCGCCGCGATTGGAATTCAGAAGGAAAAACCAGACCGCTTCCAAAATTTTATTTCAGTCCAACAAACAGCAAAAAGAGTATTCTTTTGGGAAATCAGAATTACTGTATTACTACAATAGTAAAGGTCAAAAACTAAAAGCGGCGCTGTTCTATCCTGCCCATTATAACCCAACAAAAAAATATCCAATGGTAGTCCATATCTATGATGTAATGTCTGATGAACTTCATCAGTATGTCAATCCCAGCTTCTTGAATCGGGAGGGTTTTAATGTAACCAATTATACGCTCAATGGTTATTTTGTGCTGATGCCCGATATCATCTACCAGATGGGTAATCCTGGAAGTTCGGCCGTTGATTGTGTAACAGCCGGAGTCAATGCGGTTACAGGCAAAGGATTGGTGGATAAAGATAAGATCGGTTTGTTCGGGCATTCTTTCGGGGGTTATGAAACCAATTTCATCATATCGCAGACCAATATTTTTAAAGCCGCCGTTTCCGGAGCCGGAGTGAGCGACATCATTTCTTATTACTTTAATATCAGCAGGAATGGTTATTTTCAGTCTGATATGTGGCGATTTGAAAATCAGCAGTTCCGCATTGGAAAATCGCTGTATGAAGATAAGGAAGCATATGTCAGCAACTCACCCATTATGCACGCCGAAAACGTAAAAATCCCGCTGTTGCTATGGGCAGGTAAAAATGACAGGATTATTCCGTGGAATCAAAGCATTGCCTTTTATCTAGCGCTTCGAAAATTGGGAGTTTCAACCCAGATGCTCGTTTATCCTGACGAAGACCATTCACTAGAGAATCCAGAAAACCAGAAGAATCTCAGTCAGCGAATGATGGAATGGTTTGATTATTGGATGAAAGGGGAAGCTGAATTTAAAGCAGTATCAAAAGAAACGGAATAGGGAATAAACATAAAAAAATAATGCAGTTTTTCAAAAAAAAACTGCATTATCTTCATTGAAAAATGATTTTACTAATTGCGGTGCAATTGTTGGTTACAAGAAGTTTTACTGCCACCATAGGCGATATTACCACCGCTGAGACAGGCAGGGCCATTACCTGGAGCACAGTTAACATCAGGAACTTCCTGACAGTCGTTCACTGATGGATTGTGAATAAAAGCCGGAATCAATACATCGGCTTTACTTACTTCTGAAGTGTTAGTACTTACTGCACCAGCACTGGCCAGAGCAAATGCTGCAATTGGCAGCACAAACGCTCTTAAAATGGTTGTTTTCATAATATTAAAATTTAAATTAATAGAATTTTGATCTACTCTTTTCTACAGGTTTTCGATCGTTACTCCTGTCACCGGCCGGTATCTTTCAATAATATTTATACTTTACTAAATTTTGGATTGGATTCTTTTCCCGTATCCGTATTTCAGTATATAATGTCCCGAAAGGATATACATCGCTGAATCGCCAGCGAAAAAGTTTTTCATTCGCCCCGCTTCTTCATCATACACGTAAAAACTCAAAAGATAAGTCTGTTTTGACAAATCATAAACGTCAACTACAGAAGCATACTTCCACACATCAATCTCTTCATATTTGCCTCGTAACAGGGAATTAACGAAAAGTAAGTTACCCCGTACTGTTGTGTGACGATTAACCATATACGGTGGTGCTGCCAATTTTATGTCCCCGGATTGTTTTATTTTTACCACTTCTAATTTTGCTTTAGTAGTAGTGTCAATGGTATTGGCGCGATGCTCAACGGTTAGGTTTTCCTTTGTAATAATATATTGGTTGCGATAGTAGTAAGTGTAAATCAGTTTATGCAATGTGGCGCTATATTGTAGTGTACCATCGGTATCAAAAATTCCTTCCATCTGTTTTTGCAACACCTGTGGATTGTATTTGATTTTTGGATTCTCATAGTTGTTGGCAATCCCCAGAATATTTTCTCCTGTTGGAGGTTTTTGGGTTCGAAAAGCCAGTTGCTTATCATTGATAAAGACTATATCTGAAAAATAGAATTGTTTTTCCATCATTACTTTGGCTTTCCAGTGGGAAATCAAACCTCTGTAAATGACAGGAACCGTCCCATCAATTACATAGAAATATGGAGCGTTAATCCGAATCTCGACTGCCTTAAAATTAAAATTCTCACGGTCAAGTTGTATAGTATGCTTCTTTTTACTTTTTAAATTGGAATCAATTTCAAGAATCTGTAAAGGAGCCAAACGATTGGCTAAATAAATTTTATTTTTATTAGTACCAGCAACATAATAAGATGTATTTCTTAAATCAATGCTGCCTACTTTGGCAGCCGTAGCCTGTGGAAAGCGTCTAATAAAAGGGTTTTCCTTTTGCATAATATCTTCTGAGAAGAGAAATAATCCTGTTATTACCAAAACGCTTCCTAAAACTAACAAGGATAGTCGAATCAGAATGCGGTTATTCATGGATCGCAATAAAATGGCGAATATTGCCAAAAACAGGAATGCCAGATTAAAAATAAGATGTTCTTTCCATCCTAACTTTTCCAAAATACCACCGCATGAACAGGGAATAAAATAACTGAAGTGCAGTATGATAACTATATAAGTAGTAAACATACTCATCAAGGCTACTGCAGCACATAAAGCAAAATATCTAAATCTAGGGACACTCAGTAGAACTGCTATAATCAGTTCCAGAACAATTACTGTAATAGACACAAAATCTGCAAAGGGACTTAAAAGGGGAGACTGTCCCAACTGAGCCTGAAAGTTTTCAAAATCCAATAGTTTACTGACTGCTGCATAGACAAAAAGTATAATATAGAGCAAACAAGTAAACTCTAAAAACAAGTTCTGTATTTTGATATTAAATCTCATAGCTTCATAGATTTTAGTTCTACAAAGCAAAATTCTGAATTCAAAAGCCAAAACACTTGTCTTATTGGGAGCAAAACTTGTCCAAAACGGATAAGGTTTGAAAAGCTAAAATTTAATCTTCCGGTACAGAAGTAGAACCGGTTTCATTTCGCTTTATTTCATATGGAGAAAAACCAAATCGTTTTTTAAAGGATTTTGAAAAATTGGGATAATCGTTAAAGCCATTCATCACCGATATATTTTTCAAAGGTATCGTAGTGTGTTCAATCATAAAATAAGCTCTTTTCAAACGCTCATCATTATAAAACTGGTAAATACTGGTCTTAAAAAAATGACGAAAGCCATCTTTTAATTTATGTTCATTAGTACCAAATTCAGATGAAAGCACTTTTAGCGATGGAAGCGGTTCTTCAAGGTGTGACAATATATAGTCATAAAGTTTTTGAATCAATAGTGCATCAGCTTTTCGAGTTTTAAAATATTTCTCGTTTTCATTTTCGTACATCAAAGGACGATAAGAATCTTTACGTGCAGGAGTAACAAAATTTAATATAATTTCCGAACTATTAACTAACCTTCCAATAGTACAGGAAACAGAAACAGGCAAATGTTCATTAGGTGTAAAATCTAAAGCAATAGTTGTAGGCAATGAAACATTTGCATCGAGTACATCATGAAGTTGTTGCAAAGAAACTGTAGTAATAATGCCCGCCAAAGGCAGGTCTATCAATTCGGATTCCGAATAACCTAAAAAATAAGCAATTTCAGGAGTAAAGCTCTTGATTGAAAAAGAGACATCTAAAACAAGTGTACTTTGAGCTATAAATTGAAGTTTTCTATGGGCATTAACATAGCCGACATTAAAAATCGACTCTTTCATTTCTTCCGCAACCATATTAATTAAAACAACAAGCGTTTCCAATTCTTCATCATTGGAACTTAAGGGAATGCGACTGTTAAAATTGCCACGTGCCATCTCAAATAGCATTTGATGAATGGTAACAATACGTTCTTCGTTGTATGCTTTTTTCATAAGATTCAACTCTTAATTCTTCTTTTAATAAACTAAATCCTAAACAAACCTTTTCAGATAAACCAAAGCATCATCTTCTTTAGTGAAAATTTGAGTAGGTACAGAAGGCTTACTAATCTCTACATAAAAAGTGCTAATAATTAAGGAAACTTTTTCATGTACAATAAGCGCTACTGCTTTTGTCAATATGGAGCCCGATTGTGCCAAATGATCTCTTCCAGCTTTCTCAGTTGCAACGATACCTCGAATATCACATAGAATAGGATAAGACCTTTCATTTTGAAAATGAATTCTATCAGTTACAACACACTGGGCTACCTTAAGATCAATAATAGTATTGGGCTTATATTCAAAAAAAAGAATACCATCGGTTATCCAAAACCGCGCAAAATCATTCTCATAAAAATCATGTGCTGCAATCATGTTCTATGAATTAAAGTTTTATAATTTAACAAAAATATAAACATTTATTAAAATGGTAGTTGTTCATTTGGGATTATTTGTTGCTTTTTGTAGTATTTGTTGTTAATTCGGGAATTTGACTTGTCAATTTGGGAGTATTGAAGAAGTAGTTGAAATAACTTTCATTTTTTTTATGAAATTTATGACTCTATTTTAATAAACCACCAAAAAAGAAGTAACCAATGGCAAAAATCAAACACAACAACTTTATCGATACTGTGGATGAAGTTTTTTCGGAAGCAAAGAAAGAAGGCATACTGCACTTATATGCAGAAGACAAGGTTTTAACGGGCAGGACAATCCAGATCAAGGGAAAGGAAATGTTACATTTCGGAACAACAGGATATCTGGGTTTGGAACAGGACGACAGACTTAAAGAAGCTGCTATTCAAGCCATACGTAATTATGGTACACAATTCCCTCTTTCAAAATCATATATTTCACATCCATTATATAGTGAATTGGAAAGTAAAATCGAACAAATGTATGGTATACCACCTATTATAACCAAGAACAGTACATTGGGGCATTTAGCTATTATCCCAACGCTCATTAGAGATGAGGATGCAGTAATAATAGATCACCAGGTCCACTGGAGTGTGCAAAATGCTTGTCAACTTTTAAAACTGCGAGGAATTCCGGTAGAAATGATCAGACACAGCAATTTGGATATGTTGGAAGATAAAATAAAACAACTAAGTACTAAATGCAACAAAATTTGGTATATGGCCGATGGAGTATATTCCATGTTTGGGGATTATGCACCCATACCTGAATTATTGGCTTTAACTCAAAAATATACACAGCTAAATCTTTATTTTGATGATGTTCATGGAATGAGTTGGAAAGGCAAAAACGGTACTGGTTTTATTTTTGATGCTATCAAAGAATTACCTGAAAATTGCATTGTAGTGAGTACACTAAGTAAAACCTTTGGAGCCAGTGGGGCAACATTATTTTGCAAGAATCAAAAATTGAGAGACAAAATCAAAAATTTTGGAGGACCCTTAACTTTTTCCGCTCAGTTAGAACCAGCGTCAGTTGCAGCAGCAATTGCCTCTGCAGACATACATTTATCTCCTGAAATACAATTGAAACAAAAAGATTTGGCGGATAAAATTTTCCACTTCAATCAATTATTGACATTAGGAAGTCTTCCAATAATTTCAAAAAATGATTCACCAGTTTTCTTTTTAGGAATGGGTACACCCGCAACTGCTTATAACTTTTCGAAACGTTTATTCAAGGAAGGATTTTTTCTAAATTTGGGGATTTATCCTGCCGTACCAATCAAGAATACCGGAATTAGAATTACGCTATCCAGTCACAATCAGCAACAGGACATTACAGCCTTGTCCGAAGCGTTGGAATTCCATTTTCCTAAAGCGTTGGAAGAAACAAACAACAGTGAAAACAAAATCAGACAGGCTTTTGGAATTGACAGTAAAAAAGTAGAAAAGATTGTCGACTCAAATAATCAGCAACTTTTTATTGAAGAAAAAAATACCATTCAAGATATCGAAAAATCAGAATGGAATCAATACATGGGAAAACAAAATATTTTCGATTGGGAAGGACTGGTTTATTTAGAGAATGCATTCAGCCAGCATCCAGACCCGACAAACCAATGGGATTTTTATTATTACACTATTAAAGATAATAAAGGTGATACAATACTTATGACCTTTTTTACTTATGCCCTTTGGAAAGACGATATGTTGGCAACTGAATCTGTCTCCATCCATTTGGAAGAAATTAGAAAAACCAATCCCTTATACCTCACTTCAAGAGTATTGAATATGGGGACTCTATTTACTGAAGGTAAACACTGTTTCATCAATCAGGAACATCCTTTAGCAGAAAAGGCATTGAAAGCACTATTGGATAAATTAGAAGAAAAATACAATGCCTTAAATGCCGACATGTTAGTATTGAGAGATTTCGAAAAAGACAATTGCTTCAACAAAACAATTGTAGATCAAGGATATTTTAAAATAGACATGCCTGAATCTTGTGTAGTTCAAAACCATGTTTGGCATACCTACGAAGAGTTTACAGAAACATTATCTCCGCGTTCCCGTAAACATTTTAGTAAAGAGATAGAACCTTATGAAAAGTACTATGATGTTACAATAAAAGATAAATTGAGCAAATCAGAAATAGAAAGAGCATACCAACTCTACAACAATGTAAAAGACAATAATTACGCTATCAATACATTTCGATATTCTCAAGAAGTTTTCGAAAACATGAATGAAAGTCCAAACTGGGAGTTCATATTATTAGCATTGAAAATAGATAATGAAAATCCATTTGTAGGAGTTATGTTTTGCTACAAAAATAATAATCACACCTATGTCCCGGAATTAATAGGGATGGACTATAAATGGGCTAAAGAATACCAACTCTACAGGCAACTGTTATTTCAAACCATAAAAAGAGCTAATGCACTGCAGTTTCAAAAAATAGATTTTGGAGTATCAGCTTCCTTTGAAAAAAGAAAATTAGGAGCCCAAATAATTCCAAAAGTAGCCTATGTTCAGGCAAGAGACAATTACGCGATGGAAGTTATGAATACTTTGCAAAATGATTACAAATCAATTGCAAAATGACGAAGGCATATTGACAACTAATATTAAAAAGATGTTTGAAAAAGCAATTGAATCATTTAATACTGTCTGTAATGAAATTTTAGAGGCAAACGAAACAATGCAAAATAAGGCTTGCAATGGAATTGTATTGTGTAATAAAACATTAACGAACTTAAAAGAGATAGTCGATAAAAATGACTTCAACACTGTTCCAGAGGAGATTGATTTTTTCAAAAATATCAAACCCGTTCCTATGAGTTTATTGATTTATTTCACCGAAGTACGCTCCTGTGAATTAAGAATGCCTAAGGCGGGCAACACTTATAAGGTCCAATTCCTCCAAAAAGAACTGCGAAAAATCAATAAGTTTTTTTACAGAAATGCCGATTTTGTGCATTATATGGAACAAGGATACTGTTACCTAGACCATCAATTCTTTACCAGAAACCATCGGGATAATTTTCCTTTTACCCCCATGACAGATTACTACCAGTTTCCCGAATTTTCAACATCACAAGACATGCTTTGGGCAAAAGTAAAGGCAATGTACCGATTCATTCACTACATCCGGCAAGCACTAAAAAGACTAAAAGTCGATGATTCCGAAATATTTGAAGAAAAAAAACACAAAGTATTGGTATGGACAGGGCCAAAAACAGCTTTAACAGAATTGATTTATGCATTGTTTTCTAATGGGACAATCAATCATGGTGCTGCAGATATTAATACGATAACAGCATCTTTTGAAGATTTTTTTAACATCAAACTAGATAACATCTATAAAACCTATACCGAAATCAAAGCCCGTAAAAGCAGTAAGACAAAATTTCTAGAAGAATTAACGCTAAACTTACAGCAAAAAATGTCGAGAGAAGACCAAGAGTAAAGTCGTAACTACGAAAGCGCACAAGCAGTAAATCCATATTTAAAAGGATATACTGCTTTTTTTTATGCTAGAACTAATCAAAGAATAATTCTCTATAAAAATAAGGTTTTTACCGATTTTGAATGTTAATTTTTTTCGTACTACGAAAGCCATTGGGATAAAATCCAATAATTACCACTAAATTTTGTGGAAATGAGACTGACCGGTATCGATCTAGGAGGGGATTCGTGGTTCACTCATTTTTCATGACAGAATCACTTAAATAATTGAGGCCTAAAAAGAGAATATTTTAAATCGAATAAGAAATCATCATTTTTTAGAGAATTATTTTTCAGTAAAACCAAGGCTTTAAGAATTTTAAATGTTAAAAATTTTCAGTACTACGAAAGCCATTGGGATAAAATCTAACAAAAGCTACTGAATTTTGTAAAAGCATATTAAACAGTATCTGTATCTGGAAGAATTGCTACATACTGCGTATTGAACCTAAAATATTGATTATGAATGTTGATAGAATAGAATTTATGGCTTGGATGGAGCGAATAATCGAGAGGTTCGACATCCTTATGGAATTGGTAAGCGGGGCTAAAAATCAAAGTACTATTATTGATGGAGAAGAGCTGCTGGACAATCAGGATATTTTGCAGATGTTGAAGATAAGTGCACGATCACTTCAGCGTTACCGCTCTTCTGGCAAGTTGCCCTATTATACAATTAGTGGAAAAATTTATTATAAGCTCTCAGATGTGCACCAGTTCATCAGAGAAAGCTTTACTGCTTCCATGCCCAAAGTAAAAGTCAATGGGTGACAAATAGTGCAAATAAATGACATTTAGTACAAAACAGTGGAAGGTTCTTTTACTTTCGATATCGAACTTAAATATTTCAAATTATGAGCGAACAAACTTTAGATAAACCGCAATCTCCCGAACAATTATCCGAGATATTACTGGTACTGGATAAAGAGAAAAAAAAAATTCAGGCTGTAAAGGGAATCGATGAAAATGGCAAGCTGGAAACCGTTGACCCTACAAAGAAGAACCAGAACCAGTTTATGCGGGTTGATAAGCAGGGTGATTTCTTTTCCAACTTCTTCTCTAATTTCTTCAGCCAGTTGAAGAACCCTACCAATTTCTCGTTCTTCAAAGTCCCTGTACCATTGGCTATTAATATGGCAAAAGAAATGCAAAAACAGTTAGATCATCCAACATTTGAAGGAGAACAACTAATGAAGCAACACGAAGTGAAAACTGAACTAGATAAAAATAATAAACAAGAAAATAAAAATAGTATGGAAACAAAACAGACAACATCGGAAACAAGCGAGTACCGCTATAAACCGGAACAGATTGATTGGGAAACAATGAACAATCTCGGACTGAACAAAGAAAAACTTGAAAAGATGAACCTCCTTGATCCTTTACTGAGAGGTTTTAAAACCAATGAGCTAGTGCCTGTAAGCCTTAATCTCGGCACAGCTGTTACCCGTATGGATGCACGGCTGTCTCTGCAACAAAATGATGAAGGGGCGGTTGTGGTTGCCATTCATGGTATCCGCAAAGAACCTAACCTGAATTTTCCTTTTTTCGGTCACGAGTTCACTAAGGAAGATAAAGACAACCTGCTTCAGGCAGGCAATATGGGTCGTGTAGTCAATCTGACCAATCCAAAAACGAATGAGAGCATTCCATCCATTGTCAGCGTGGACAGGCTTACCAATGAGCTTGTAGCACTGCGAACAGACAAAATCAAAATCCCTGATGAGATCAAAGGCGTGAAACTAGATGATGTACAAAAGCAAATCCTAATGGAAGGCAAACCACTTTATATAGAAGGAATGACTTCCAAAAAAGGAACTGCGTTTGATGCAACCGTACAATTCAATGCTGATAAACATTTTGTAGAGTTCCTGTTTGACAGGGGTAACTCCAATAAGCAGATGCAAGGTAATCAGCAAGCCCAATCGCAGGAAGTTCCGAAAACCTTTAGGGACAAAGAGCTGGATAAGGGGCAATATCAGAAATTCAAAGACGGACAAACTGTTTATGTCAGCGGATTGGTAGATAAGAAAGGTAAGGAATATAATGGTTACATCACCTTTAACAAGGAAACCAATAAAACAGATTTCTCTTTTCAAAATCCGAATAAGGTTAAAGAGCAGGCGAAGCCCACCGAAGCATACAAAACACAGACAGCTGTTAATTCAGAAGGTAAAACCAATGAAGCAACCAAGAATATCAAAGAGCCTTTGAAATCAGGCCAAAAAAATCCCGACAGTAAGGAACAGCAGGAACAACAAGAAGCAGCTCAAGCACCTGCCAAATCCAAAGGGCGTAAAATGTAATTACCTAAATACATTCATTGCGAAAAACTCTGGACTGCGTTACTTAATAAACTTAAAAAGCATTGATTATGAATAAACTAATGATAGATGGACAACAATCTGTGGAAAAAAACTCTAATCTACTATTATTAGTAGATATGGATAAAGTAGATAAGATAGTACTCGGAATGAAGGGAGTTGGAAAATATGATGAATATGAAACGGCAGAAGTAAAAAAGGAAAATCATAGAGAGTTTAAAAGGTTTGATAAGAATGATAATTTTCTTCTCTACTTTCTTATGGATTTTTTTGCAAATATGCATAATCCAACACGTTATAAACTTTTCATTGTGCCAGAATCAAAAGCAGTTGAATTAGCAAAGGAAATTCAAATTATTATCAATAATCCTTACAAGGAAGGTGGATTATTGTTGAAGAAATATGAGTTACAGACAGAACAATTACAAAAGCAATTGCTGTCTGAACAGGAAAAGCTACAGACACCAATGAAATCAAGTGGAAGAAAAATATAGTCACGTGAAATTTAAAAATGCCAAAGGTATTTTATGTGACAAATAGAATAAAAAGATACATATGAAAATAGTAATTGCAGAAAAACCAAGTGTAGCCAAGGAAATAGCAGGCCTGTTGGGAGCATCTGAAAAGAAGGATGGCTACCTGACAGGCAACGGCTATTATGTTACCTGGGCTTTTGGACATTTAGTAGGATTGGGTATGCCGGAAGATTACGGCATTTCTGGATTTCAGAAATCATGCCTGCCGATACTGCCCAATCCTTTTTTATTGACAATACGTAAAATAAAAAAAGATAAAGGCTATACGACAGATATAGGTGCATTAAAGCAACTGAAAGTAATAGAACAGCTCATTGGCCTTAGTGAAAAGATTATCGTAGCAACCGATGCCGGACGTGAGGGTGAATTAATATTCCGTTACATCTATGAATATCTGAAATGCAACAAACCGTTTGAACGCCTTTGGATTAGTTCGCTAACCGAAAAGGCAATCAAGCAGGGTTTTGACAACCTGAAACCCGGTAACGATTTTGATGGATTATTTCAAGCAGCGCAAGGCAGGAGCCGTGCTGATTGGCTGGTGGGCATCAATTCTTCGCAGGCACTGTCAATTGCCGCAGGCAACGGCATTTATTCGCTCGGAAGAGTGCAGACACCTACACTTGCTTTAATATGTAGGCGTTATCAGGAAAACAGAAATTTTTCGGTGCAACAATACTGGCAGATACAGTTGTCCCATACAAAAGAGTTCATAGATTTTAAAAGCCTTTCCAAAACCAAATGGGAAGACAAAAAACTGGCAGAAGATACGTTGAAGTCCATCCAAAGAAACAGCAATATTTCTACTGTTACGTCAGTAGAAATCAAAACTGTAACGGAGCAACCGCCTTTGTTGTTTGATCTGACAGGCTTGCAAAAAGAAGCTAACAAGACATTGAACCTGTCTGCTGAAGAAACTTTGAATATAGCCCAAAGCCTGTATGAAAAGAAATTTATTACTTACCCGCGTACCGGAAGTAAATACATTCCGGAAGATATGTGGGCAGAAATCCCTAATCTTATCAGGGCTTTGCAAGATATGGGAGTCTTCAAGCAAGCAGTAACCAAAGTGAAATGGGGACATTTCAATAAACGTATAGTGAATGATCTTCGTGTTACAGATCATCATGGTCTGCTGATTACGGACAAAATCCCTTCGGCTTTATCGGCAAGGGAAAATGCAGTTTACAATATGATTGCCTTTCGACTACTGGAAGCAATTTCACAAGCTTGTACAAAAGAGATTACCGATATTACTTTACAGGTTTTGCATTATGATTTTGGTCTGAAAGGTTGCAAGATATTGGAGCCAGGCTGGCATTTCATCAAAGGCAGTTTCTCTGATAATGATGCCGAACCTCTGCAGGAACTACCCGAACTGAAAAAAGGTGATGAACTCAAAATCAAAGATGCTTCGGTTCTGGAAAAGAAAACCAGACCACCTGTGCTTTATACTGAGGCCGGACTTTTATCGGCTATGGAAACTGCTGGAAAGGAGATTGAAAATGAAGAGGAACGAAAAGCAATGCAAAACATAGGTATTGGTACACCAGCCACAAGAGCCACCATTATTGAAACCCTGTTTAGCCGTAACTATATTCAAAGGGAAAATAAATCCCTGATACCTACCGGTAAAGGATTACAGGTCTATGAACTTATAAAAGATAAAAAGATTGCGGACGTAGCGATGACTGCAGAATGGGAGTTGACTTTGCAGAAAATTGAAAACAACGAAAGTAATGCAGATGATTTCCAAAAAGAAATGGAAAACTATGCAGCATTAATTACCAATGAATTATTGCAAACTGCCATTGCACAAGAAAATCGGGCTATGCTTGACTGTCCCAAATGCAAAAATAGGCAACTGATTATAAGGGATAAAATTGTCAAATGTCCTGATGAGAACTGTAATTGGGTACAATTTCGAAATGTGTGTGGTGTACAAATCAGTATAGCCGATATAGAATGCATTGTCAACAAAGGAAAAACTTCTCTCATCAAAGGGATGAAAAGCAAATCCGGAAAGAAATTCGATGCCTATATCGTATTAAATGAGAAAGCCGAAAGCTCTTTTGAATTTGAAAAATCTAAACTTCCGAAGAAATAATGAGTGATTCTATCATTACCCGTCAGGAAATTGAGAACCGAATTTATACTATAAGAGGACAACAGGTTATGCTCGACAGTGATCTCGCAAGGATTTATCAGGTAGAAACCAAAGTCTTTAATCAGACTGTAAAGCGTAATACAGACCGCTTTCCTGAATCCTTTTGTTTTCAATTGACACAGGATGAATTTGATGCAATTAACTTGAGGTCACAATTTGTGACCTCAAGTTTGAATTACGGGGGAAGACGTTATCTGCCTTATGTTTTTTCCGAACAAGGAATTGCGATGCTTTCAGCTGTACTCCGTAGCAATATTGCCATAAAAGTAAGCATCGAGATAATGAATGCCTTTGTGGAAATGCGCAAGATACTTGTTAATAACGCAGCCTTGTTTCATCGACTGAATAAGATAGAACTGAAACAGATAGATGCAGACCAGAAATTTGAAGAAATCTTTAAGGCACTGGAAAGCGGAAAGTTGTACAGTGAAAAGGGCATTTTCTATAATGGGCAAATTTTTGATGCCTATGCTTTTGTCTCTGATATTATTCGTAGTGCCCAAAGTTCCATTATCCTTATTGATAATTATGTGGACGATACTGTGCTAACCTTGTTGGGTAAGAGAAATAGTGATGTTACCGTAACAATCTATACTAAAAGCATAAGTAATCAGTTACTGATGGATGTGAAACGATACAACAGTCAATATCCCCCGGTTGAAGTTGAAATTTTTTCTAATGCGCATGACCGTTTTCTAATCATTGATAATACCGAACTCTATCATATCGGAGCATCATTAAAAGACTTGGGTAAAAAATGGTTTGCATTTTCAAGAATGGATATTGAGGTTGGCAGGATGCTCCAAATTTTGAATAAACAATAAACCCTCTGAAAAATTCAAAGGGCATATTTTATCAGATCAATCCCAGTGTTAAATCGGCATCAGATACAAACACGACTACAATCAAATATTATTTAATCCTAATTCTTTTAAAAATTCATTGTGTCGATCTGTACTCTTCTTTATGCTTTCATTAATTGAAGTCAATTTTTTGTTTACCTCTTTTAAATCAATTTTTATTTCGTCAAGTGATGTACTCACATATCTTGAAATATTCAGATTATACCCATTCTTTTCAATTTCTTCCATAGAAACCCTACGAGCATATCTTTCTATGTTTTCTGGACGATATTTATATGTATCTATGATATCTTGAATGTCATTGGGTTCATCACCATCTCCTTCTCTTAATGTATTTTGTCGCTTTCCTTTTTCATAACGTTCACTGGCATTGATGAATAAAACATCATCTTGTTTTTTGCATTTTTTCAATACTAAAATACAAACAGGAATGCCCGTTGAATAGAAGAGATTAGAAGGTAAACCAATTACGGTATCAATATGATTGTCTTTTAACAATTTAGTACGAATTCTTTCTTCTGCACCACCACGGAATAAAACACCGTGTGGTAATATGATTGCCATTGTGCCTTCTTTTCCTAAAAAGTGAAAACCGTGTAATAAAAATGCAAAATCTGCTGCTGATTTTGGGGCTAAACCATAACTTTTAAAACGGAAATCATCTGCTAAAGTATCGTTTGGTTCCCAACGCAAACTAAAGGGGGGATTGGCAACAATTGCATCAAACTCTATCTTTTTTGTTGGATTCATTTCATTTAGTAAATCCCATTGATTGAGTAACGTGTCCCCATGAAATATTTCAAACTCGGTATCTTTCATACCGTGCAATAACATATTCATTCTAGCAAGGTTGTAGGTGGTGATATTTTTTTCTTGTCCGAATATTTTACCAATACTACCACCGTTATCCTTAATTCTCGTTCTAACATTCAACAATAAAGAACCTGAACCACAAGCAAAATCCAATACTTTGTCCAATTTATTTTTCTTACCCATTGTTGGGTCTTGGCTGTCTAAGGTTACAATTTCAGATAAGATGGTTGAAATTTGTTGTGGCGTATAAAACTCTCCTGCTTTTTTACCTGAACCTGCTGCAAACTGACCAATCAAGTACTCATAAGCATCACCGAGAGTATCGGAATCAGCAGAAAAATCGGCTATTCCTTCTGAAATCTTCTGAATAATAGTACAGAGTTTTTTGTTTCTTTCATTAGAAGTCTTACCTAATTTTTCAGAATTCAAATTAATTTCAGAAAACAAACCTTGAAAAGCACTTTCAAACGATTCGTTTTCAATATATCTGAAACCATTCTCCAGAGTTACTAATAAATCTGCATTTTGTGTACGTGCCAATTCGGTGATGTTACTCCACAGATGATGAGGCTCAATAACATAATGCACTTTACGGCGCATTTGTTTTTCAAAGTCTTCAATATCATTAGGGTTTTCTTTATACCAAATTTCTAAAGGAGTATTAACTTTTAGCCTAGACATAACATCCTTTGGAGTATCGTCTGGGTAATCTTTTCCTAATTCCTTTTTTGCTGATTCTTCGTAATTGAAAGATAAATATCTAAGGAATAGAAATGAAAGCATATAATCACGGAAATCATCTGCATTCATCGCACCTCTTAAATTATCTGCTATATCCCAAAGGGTTTTACCTAGTTGCTGTTGTTCTTTTTGAGTCATTGACTTGTTTTTATATTATGCTAATATTTCAGGTAATTGGAATTCGAATTTCTCCAAAAACGCATTCAATATTCTATTAAATAATTCTTTGTTATCTTCATTCATTTCAACAGGTTGGTATATTGAATATTTTCCGTGGCTTAATAAATTTAAGGCACGTGAAAAAAGTACTTCATCTTCTATACCATATATACATTTGGAAAATTCATCATACCCAAAAAAAGTTGAAGTCTTTTCTAATATGCTACGTAACATATTAAAATGATATGTATTTACTTTTTGTGTAGTTGATACTTTTTTTAATTCAGTTAACAAAGCAACGTGATGAAAAAACGGGGTGTCATCAGTAGCCCTTAATATATAACCCTCTGAGCTATTTTTATGTAAAAAGTGACTTTTATGTTCAATATTTCTTAGTTCATTATACATTACATTAAAAAATAATGAATGGTGGGATGAAATTACAACTTTTACTTTGTCCTTTCCTTTTTTTAATAATTGAGCTAAATCGCTAGCTACAGCTATAGTGTTATTGTCATCCAATGAAGAAATTGGGTCATCAATATATATGTTTTTAACCCAACTATACGACTCAGCATCGTCAATGGTTAACTCACATATAGCAAGAAAAATGCACCAAATAAAAATATTTTCTTCTCCTCTTGATACTTTAATATGGTCTTGAATTATGTACTCTAATTCTTCTGTTTCAGGCTTGTATCTCGGATTTTTAACTTGCTTACTAAAAACAATAGTCCAATTTTCATAATCAATTCTAAAATCAAAATCAGCATATCGTTCCAGAAAAGCGAATATTTTTTCTTCGAGTGCTAATTCTCTGAATCCTTCAAAAAATCTTGAATTTCTATTAATCATCAAATGTCTTTCAGTATCGTTTTCAAGGTCATTATTCCAATGGAAAAGATCTTCTGTGAAAGCATTATAATAGAGTGTGTCAGTTACAGGGTTTTTCTTTCGCTTTTTACTTTGGTCTTTAAACTCCATTGACAGGCGAGTTTTACCCGTTCCATTGTAGGCAAATAACAATACAAAATGATGGTTGTTTAAATCATCTCTTAACCTAACCGCTACATTTCTTAATGTCTTGTATTTAAAAATTTTTATATTGCCACTCATATTTTAATCGTTAATTTTTGGAAATAAAACTTGTATCAAGCCTTTTTTATGTAACTTCAACTGTTCTATTTTCTCCACTTGTGTTGTGATTAATTCTTCTAAAGAAGAAAGACATGAGGCTATTTTTTGTTGCTCTAAAGGCTTAGGAATATTAATTATTAATGTTTTTAATTGATTAGGATAAAGGTGAACTACAGAAATACCTTGAGCCATTTGTGCGATATCCTTTCTCTTAACATTATTCAAGTAATAAGATAAAAAAACACCATTAATCTTTGTCCTAATAATATTTAGATCACCACCAAGGGCGATTCCTTTTTCTAAAACACAAGATGCTGTGGCAATATCAATTTGAGTTTCACCTGATGCAGGAATAATTACATCATTAGCTTTACTCAACACTAAATCGGTAGCATTTAAATTTGTATAAGATTTAACAACACTAACAGTCTCTTTGTAATGAGTATAAAGCTCTCCATATCTAATACAAGGTAAACTTCCGTTTTCAATTATATCAGCTTTGGATATTCCTTTTCCTTTTAAAAAGGTGGCTACTTCATCCAAATTATTCTGTACCCAACTCCCATCATTCACAAACTCAGGAAAACGATATTTAGGAACAGTTTCCCCTTCTTGCGGGAATAGTTTTTGCATTAAGCCTTTTTTATGTTCTTTTAAGGTATCTAATTTTTGGTTATGAGCTGTAATTAGTTGATCTAAGGAAGAAAGGCAAGAAGCTATTTTTTGTTGTTCCTCGAGTGATTTGGGAATGGTTAAAGAAATTCTTTTTAATTCATCTAAACCAATTCTTTTTCTTGTTGATCCTGTTGCTTTCTTATCGATTGCTTCTCTTACTTCCTTCGAATTTATTAAGGAGTAAATAAAATATTTAGAATACTTTTTCTCATCAACAACTAATCTTATTCCATCGGAAGCCATAACACATCTTTCTATGTTTAGAGGTATCATACAAGCTCGTCCAACAGGATCTCCCATCTTGGATATGATTATATCTCCGCAATAAATATTGCAACTCAATAATTCATTAGCCTTCTCTATCGATGTATATATTTTGTAATTATCCATAAATTCACCATCACCAATATTTTGAAGTTGAATTATTCTAATTCCGTTCGTAGTGTAGTCACTCGCCTTTAGATTTGAACCAAATGGACCGCCCGTAAAACTCCATTTAATTTTCTTGTCTGTGGTTTCTATTAATTCTTTTTCATTCCAATTTCCATCATTCATGAACTCGGGAAAGCGAATTTCAGGTATCAATATATTTATCTTCTTAGTCATAAGCTGTTAATCCTGATATTTCTCGCCCTTGGGCAATTTTATTTAAATGGGGTGCTAAGTCTTCCATCAAAGCCAGTTCTTTTAATCTACGTTCTTTCCAACTTAGTTCTAGTGGTTCTAAAAGGTCTGTCAGTTTCTCACCGTCAAAAATCATTCGGCTCATTATAGTATCTACAAAGGCTTTTAAGTCTGCTGTTTGTAAGCCGTGTTTGTTAGCAATGGTAGCTAATTCTTTTTCGTTTTTATCAAATTTAAAAGTTTCATAACCTTTGGTCAAAGTATGTACATCTTGCCCGCTATTCCAGTCTAAGTTATTAATATATTCCGCTAAATCTTCTTGTTCGTCCATCAGATTAGCATTTGCACTCAGTAAACTAATTACCTGTGCTTTGGTCATTTTTTGCTTGGCAGGTTTCTTTTGTGTACTGTCGGCAATCAAGCTCATTATGTAATCGTAATCAATAACAGCAGAGGCAAAGAGTACAAATTCAAAATCGAGTTGTTGCACTTCAGGAGGTGCATCATCGCCTTCATCTTGTTGTATTTTCCTTAACTTCTTAGCAGTTTCTATGTACGAACTTCTATACTCTTGCAGAGTCCCAGTTGGGAGAATGGTTTCAATTTTTAGCTTTTGTTCTTCGGTGATGTCTGTATATTGGTCTAATTCGACTTTTAATTTTTGAACCGCTTTAAACTTCTTTACAAAGTCAATTCGTGCAGCATCGCCTTTTAGGTTATATACTTCTTGGGGTTCGTTTACTAAATTGTTTTCCTGCATAAAAACATCCAGGGCTTCTACTGCTTTTTGGTAATTTTCAATTACCACAGGAGCAGGGTCAACCAACCATATTTCTTTTGCTTTTCCGCTATTTTCACCCGAGAAAAGTGCAATAGCTTGGTTTACTGCCTCTTGTTGAGATCGGAAGTCTAGAATATTGCCATAAGGCTTTGTATCGTTTAGCACTCGGTTGGTTCTAGAAAAAGCTTGTATCAAACCGTGGTATTTCAGGTTCTTATCTACATACAAGGTATTGAGGTACTTAGAATCAAAACCAGTGAGTAACATATCAACTACAATTGTAATGTCAATTTTATCTTTATGCGGAATTTCTTTATTGGTGTATTTTTGGTCTTTGATACGTCGTTGCACATCTTGGTAATATAAATCAAATTCATTTATAGAATGATTTGTACCAAACTGCATATTGTAGTCGCTAATAATTTCTATTAAAGCTCTTTTCTTTTCTTCAGGATTTTGTTTGTTGTCTTCTTTTTCCTGAGTTAAATCTTCTTGTAATTGTTTTATATCTGCTGCATTCTTTTGACTTTGTTGGTCCCCTTCTTTTGCTATTAGTTGAGAAGGAGGAGAAAATACACAAGCAATATTAAGTACCACATAATCCTCGTTTTCGGCTTTCTTTTGCTTTTGAATTGTTTTGAATAACTGATAATATTCTATAGCGTTATTTATTGAAGCCGTTGCCAATGTTGCATTGAAACGTCTTGAAGCCGTTGCTGCATTGTGTTTGTCGAGAATGGCTTCTACTACCGCTTGTTGTGCAATAGCTTCGCCTGGTTTGGCATTCAAATAGCCTTTACCTTTAAAATAGTCAATATGAAACTTCAATACGTTTCTATCATCTATGGCGTTGGTTATGGTATAAGCGTGTAATCTTTGTTGAAATATGTCTTCAGTGGTTTTATATGAAGCCTCTTCACCTTCTCTTATTTGATAGGAGGCATTTTCATCAAAAATAGGAGTACCCGTAAAACCAAATAATTGCGCATTTGGAAAAAACTCTTTTATGGCTTTGTGATTATCTCCAAACTGTGAACGGTGGCACTCGTCAAAGATGAAAACTACACGTTTATTGCGTAACGGCTCTAAACGTTCTTTATAGTTTTTTTTGTACGTACCGTCTAATGCCAATCCTAATTTTTGAATGGTAGTAACAATTACTTTGTCGGTATAGTCGGTAGATAATAAACGCCTTACCAATGTTTCGGTATTGGTATTTTCTTCTACACTACCTTCTTGAAATTTATTGAATTCCTCACGAGTTTGGCGGTCAAGGTCTTTACGATCCACCACAAAAAGGCATTTTTCAATATCCGGATTGTCTTTCAATAGCGTAGATGCCTTGAAAGAGGTTAAGGTTTTACCACTTCCCGTAGTGTGCCATATATAACCATTACCTCGGTTTTGGTGAATGCAATCAACAATAGCTTTTACTGCATATATTTGATAAGGTCGCATTACTAACAATTTCTGTTCGCTTTCTACTAAAACCATATACTTGCTTATCATTTCACCAAGTGTACATTTTTTAAGAAATTTATCGGCAAACTCTTCTAAGTAATTAATTTTTTTATTGCTTTCGTCTGCTAATTCATAAATCGGCAAAAACTGTTCATCAGCATTAAAACTGAAATGTTGATTTTTATTATTAGCAAAATAATAGGTTCTATTGCTGTTACTCACAATGAATAATTGCATAAAACACATTAATGTGTTGTTGTATCCGTTTCCAGAATCATTTTTGTAATCCACGATTTGCTGCATTGCTTTTCGTGGCGAAATTTCCAATTTTTTCAATTCAATTTGTACCACAGGCAAGCCATTAATCAACAAAATAATGTCGTAGCGGTGATTACTGTTCTCCGTATTGATGCGTAACTGATTTATAACCTCATAATCATTTTTACACCAGTCTCTTATATTTACTAATGTGTAATGTAGAGGAGTTCCATCTTCTCGTTGGAAGTAATTTTTTTCACGCAATAGTTTAGAAGCTGCAAATACATCAGGATTAATGATTTCCTCTCGTAAACGTATAAATTCACTTTCGGTTAAATGAACACGATTCAATGCTTCAAATTTGGTTTTGAAATTTTGTTCTAGTGTTTTTCTGTCAATAATATCTTTTCGATAATTATATTTCAGATCCGCTAGTTGCTTAATTAGATTTTCTTCTATTTGTGATTCTTTGGTCATTCTTCTTTCAATAGATCTTTAGTATTAACTTCCAGAATTTTTGCAATTCGTTACAAACATTTGATTCTAGGTTGTTTCACATTTCGGGCATACTCGTTAACTGCGTTATAATTTTTTCTAATTTTTTAGCAAGCCAAGTTTGTGAGATAGCTTTCTTTTTCAGAATGTATTCAGTCCAGTTTATTCAAAGCCTAGTTAGATTTGTAGCGTCAAATATAGTAAAAATGAACTAGCAAAGGGTGTAAATAATCATTGTATGTTTTGGATTGAAATAATAAATTATTGAGAAAAACACAGCGGTTGGGTGTCTTAAGCACCAGTAAAAATGATTTCCAGTTATTTAAGGTGTTGTGGAGCTCTTTGTGAACTTACTAAAAACTCTTAAGTCTACTTAATTCGAATTCGTACTGAAATTTTTATTGATATAAGTTAAATTCTGTGATTAATTTCCTAATTCCAAATTCTGCTTCTTAAAGCCAAACTGCGCCACATCTGCAAAAGCTTTTATTGCCTTCTTTAAATTTATCCATTAAGCAAATCATAAACATTTTATTGTATGGATACACAGCAAAAAGACCTGTCATATTTCAGGTTACGACTGCAAGAATTATTAACTATAAGCTTTCCCGAAAAAGCGTATGATGTTAAATTTATTGACCAGCGTTCAAGTTGGGCTTCCAATGCTTATGAAGATGCTTTTCGAGCAGGAAACCCAATAAACCAATGTGATCATATTGCCGATTATGTCTTATTTGAAGGATTGCACTTTTCAAAATTTGATACCCTTTTTCAAGTAGTCTGCAATGAGTTTGATGCGAGAATGGCAGATGAAGAATTACGACCGTTTGCCTTAAAGATGTTGCCTATTTGCTACCCTGTTTTTACAAACTACAAATTAACGGATGACTTCGCCTATACAACGGAGTTTGATTTGCTCTATACGGAACTGACAGGAACCATAGCAATATGGATAGAGGAACATGGGCTTCAGTAAACGTCAACATCTCCAATCGAATATTGATTCCCTGCGAATTGCTTTTAAACTGGAAAAGGAGAACAGAAAAGCCTCCGCAGGCGAAAGACTGCTAATGATGCAATACAGCGGATTTGGTGGTCTAAAATTTGTGTTGAATCCTGCCCAAAATCCGATAGACATTAACCATTGGAGAAAGACCGAACATGAACTTTTCCCAGTAACACAGGAACTCCATCAGCTACTAAAAGAAAATTCAACTGATGAAAAACAATACCGTAGATATGTGGACAGTATGCGGAGTTCTGTATTGACTGCATTTTACACACCACCTTTGGTTATTGATGCTATTTCCACCACATTAAAAGAAAATGGTGTAAGCATTCAAAAACTTTTAGAACCATCTGCCGGTAAAGGTTCTTTCATACAATCCTTTGCAGATAAAGATATGCCACAGGTTACCGCTTATGAAAAGGACTTGCTCACTGGAAAAATTTTAAAACAGCTCTATCCCGATAATACGATCCGCATTAGCGGCTTTGAAGAAATACCCGAAAAGGAAAAAAACAGCTATGATGTGGTAGCTAGCAATATCCCTTTCGGTGATACGTCCGTTTTTGACCTTTCCTATTCCAGAAGCACGGACACTGCAAAAGTACAGGCTGCCCGAAGCATACACAATTACTTCTTTATGAAGGGAGCCGACATGCTCCGTGAAGGTGGTGTGCTGGCTTTTATCACTTCACAAGGTGTGCTGAACAGCCAGAAGAATGAACCCATACGCAGGGCATTAATGCAGGATAACAACCTGGTTTCAGCAGTCAGATTGCCCAATAACCTCTTTACTGACTATGCAGGTACGGAAGTGGGAAGCGATTTGATAATTCTGCAAAAGAATACTGCAAAACAAAGTTTGACCGAATCGGAGGAACTGTTTTGTCAGAGCCAAATAACTCAATACAATACACCAAGCAATGCCTTGTTTCAGGATAGCGGAAGGATTATACATACTACACGTGTGTTAGATACCGATCCTTACGGTCAACCTGCATTTATCTATACGCACAGGGATGGCGTGGAAGGAATTGCCAGAGACCTTAAGCAAATGCTATCGGAAGATTTTGGAAAGCATCTGAATATTGGCTTGTATAAAGGCGAACGAAGCGATACGCCTGTCAAACAAATTCCTGCAACACCAAAGGTTGCACTTTCCACTTCTGAACCTATAAGCATTACAAAAGAAACACAGACATTATCTGCTCCAACAACAAATAAGGGCATTGTAAAAGGAGAAAGGCAACTGAGCATTTTTGACCTCTTTGAAAATTTAGAAGAGCCAGTGGCTGTTGTTACTCTTGTTAAAGCAGTCAGAGCAAAAAAACAGCCAGCCAAAATAAGAAGGGCGGAGAATGGGTATCAGCCAAACCTGTTCAGCGGTTTGATGCAGCAACCTCCTGTTTCTATTTCTCCTGTAAATAAAAATACCCCAAATCAAAGGAAAACACAGGAAGTTATCGGCGATTTGTTTTCAGGACTGAAAGGAAATAATCTCTCCGAAAAGATTACTGCAGGTAACACCATTCCCGAACCTGCAATTTATTCCAAAGTAATACAGTCTTTTCATCGTAACGATAGCCTTGCAGTGGATAACGGCTGGGTCGGCTATCTTAAAGATTTTGATAGCGATAAGAAACAGGCAATGTTTCATCCTTTGCAATTATCGTCCTTACAGAAAGGAAGAGCTGAAGCATATATTTCTGTACGAGATAACTACCTCGATTTATATCAGAAGGAAGCCAAACTGCAAACCGAACATAAAGAAGAGAGAGAAACATTTAATAAGGTTTACGATGCCTTCGTAAAAAGGTACGGCAACCTGAACAGTGCCGATAATATCAAGCTTATCAAAACAGACAGTTCCGGTAAGGAAATGCCTTATTTGGAACGTATTGTGGGCGGTGTGGTACATAAGGCGGATATCTTCCACCGTCCGGTAAGCTTCTCCATTACCACATTAGCTACCGATAATCCCGATGAGGCGTTAGCCGCATCGCTGAACAAATACGGGAACGTTGATCTAGGTTTTATGTCCCAAATCAGCGGTATATCATCCGATGATTTGAAAGAGGTATTACATGGACGCATCTTTTATAATCCTTTGGAAAAGGAATATGAAATAGCTGAAAGATGGGTAGCTGGCAATGTGGTGGAGAAAGCTAAAGCCTTAAAAAGCTATCTCGAAAGCAATCCCGATGATAGGCAGGCCAAAGAAAGCCTTACGTCTTTAGAAGAAGCCCGACCAAGACGTATCGAATTTGAAGAGCTGGATTTCAATCTTGGTGAACGCTGGATACCTACAGGGATCTATGCCCGTTTTGCTTCTTATCTTTTCGATACGGAGGTGCGTATCCAGTATTCTGAAACTTCCGATGACTTTTCTATAAAATGCGATCAGAAAAATATACATATATGGGATAAATATGCCGTCAAGTCTGATAGCCGAACATTTGACGGGATTGCTCTGCTGAAAAACGCATTAGTCAATACTACTCCTGATATTACCAAAAAAGTAATGATTGATGATAAGGAAGTAAAGGTACGGGATATGGAAGCTATACAGATGGCGAATACCAAGATTGATGAAATACGTACCGCCTTTACCGAATGGCTTCACACTCAAAACGATGAGTTTAAAAAAAGGATGACCGACCAGTATAACGATACCTTTAACTGTTTTGTGCGTCCGCAGTACGACGGAAGCCATCAGGAATTTCCAGGACTGGACAGAAAAGGCTTAGGCATTAACGATTTGTATTCGAGCCAAAAGGATACAGTATGGATGATCAAGCTGAACAACGGTGCGATTTGCGATCACGAAGTAGGAGCCGGTAAGACATTGGTGATGTGTACCGCAGCACAGGAGATGAAACGTTTGGGAATGGTACACAAACCTATGATAATAGGATTGAAAGCCAATGTTCATGAGATTGCAGAAACGTACCGTAAAGCCTACCCACATGCTAAAATTATGTATCCTGGCAAAGAAGATTTTACCCCACAGAAAAGGCAACGGATTTTCGGAGATATTAAAAACAACGATTGGGACTGCGTGATATTGACCCATGACCAGTTTGGCATGATACCCCAGTCGCCAGAAATGCAAAAGGAAATCCTACAAGTCGAACTGAACAGCGTGCAAGATAATCTTGCCGCTTTGGAAGCACAGGGCAAAGAGATTTCAAGGGGTATGCTCAAAGGTGTAATCATCAGGAAACAGAACCTTGAAGTTAGGCTGAAAACTTTGGAACATGACATCGAAAACCGAAAAGATGATGTAGTGGATTTTAAGATGATGGGCATCGACCACTTATTTGTTGATGAAAGCCACCAGTTCAAAAACCTGATGTTCAATACGCGTCATGACCGGGTTGCAGGTTTGGGCAATATGATGGGAAGCCAAAAGGCCATGAACCTGCTTTTTGCCATCCGCACCATTCAGGATCGCATACAAGACGATATGGGTGCTACCTTTCTTTCAGGTACAACTATCAGCAATTCCTTAACCGAGTTATATCTCTTGTTTAAATATCTCCGTCCAAGAGCATTGGAAAAACAAGGTATTAACTGTTTTGATGCCTGGGCGGCTATCTATGCAAGGAAAACGACTGATTATGAGTTTTCGGTAGCGAATAATATCGTGTCAAAAGAACGCTTCCGCTACTTTATCAAAGTGCCGGAACTGGCACAGTTCTATTCGGAAATCACGGACTACAGAACGGCTAAGGATATTGGTATAGATCGTCCGGAAAAGAACGAGGTGCTTTATAATATACCGCCTACACCAGATCAGGAAGTATTCATCCAGAAATTGATGGATTTTGCTAAATCAGGTAATGCTACCTTATTGGGAAGACCTCCGCTGACAGATAGGGAAGAAAAAGCAAAGATGCTGATTGCTACGGATTATGCCCGTAAGATGTCCCTCGATATGCGGATGGTAAGCAGTAAATATAATGACCACCCGGATAACAAAGCTTCCCATTGTGCAGCCAATATTGCAAAGTATTACCAAAAATTCCATGCACAGAAGGGAACGCAGTTTATCTTTTCTGATTTAGGTACTTACAAGTCTGGAGAATGGAACGTCTATGGGGAAATCAAGCGCAAACTTGTAGATGATTACGGTATACCGGCACATGAAGTCCGTTTTATACAGGAAGCTAAAAATGATAAGCAACGCAAGGAGCTTATAGGCGGTATGAATGAGGGGAAAATCCGTGTGTTGTTTGGTTCTACCGGCATGTTGGGAACTGGTGTAAATGCACAGAAAAGAGCTGTTGTCGTTCATCATTTGGATACCCCGTGGAGACCAAGCGATCTTGCTCAACGTGACGGAAGGGCTGTCCGAAAAGGCAATGAAATTGCCAAATTTTTCGCCGATAACAAGGTGGATGTAATTATCTATGCAGTCGAAAAATCGTTGGACAGCTACAAGTTCAATCTGCTCTACAATAAACAGCTTTTTATTGACCAGCTTAAAACCAATAATCTCGGAAAGCGAACCATTGATGAGGGTAGTATGGATGAAAAATCGGGAATGAATTTCTCTGAATACGTAGCTATACTTTCGGGCAATACCGACCTTTTGGAAAAAGCAAAGCTGGAAAAACAGGTTGCTGGATTGGAAAGTGAGAAGCAGGCATTCAATCGTTCCAAGTTCAGCTCCAAATACAAGCTGGAAGATATTTCTGCGACACTAGAGTCTGCCAAGTCACGATTGGAACGAATGAGTCACGATTGGGAAAATCTGCAACAGCGCTTACAAAAAGGGCAGGATGGAACGATACTGAACCTTGTACAGCTAGACGGATTGTCACCTAATGCCGATGTGAAACAGATTGGAACCAAACTTAACCAGATTGCGGATAAAGCCCGTACTGGAGGTCAGTATGACGAAATAGGCAGCCTGTATGGGTTTACATTATTGGTTAAAACTGAAATATCCGAAAAAGAGGGTGTTGATATAAAAGTCAATCGTTTTTTGGTACAGGGTGAAGGCAACATAAAATACACTTATAATAATGGCTTGATTGCTAATGACGCAAAGCTTGCATCAATGAATTTCCTTAGTGCTTTAGAAAAAATTCCCAGTTATATTGAGCAGGAACAAAAGAAGATTGCTGAGTTGCAAAAAGACTTGCCTGTACTTCAGGCAGTGGTCAATGGTATATGGACAAAGGAAAATAAGTTGAGCGAACTAAAAACCGAATTGGCAGCCATTGATAGGAAAATACAATTATCTATTGCTTCCGAGCCCAAAGAGCAGGAAGAAGCTATAAAAATCAGTGATATTAAGGAAAGGTCTTCTGTAGGTTTGAAAGCAATGTAATTTCATTGGTAAAAAAAAACATTCTTTTTTATTTGGTAGTAAATTTTGAAAAACACCTTAATTTTTTGTCTTCTGATGCGTAACTATGATAGCTAAATTGTTAAGAAAAGTGTAGCAAAAATGTGATTTTTAACACGTTGTTAGTAAAAAATCAATATAAATTGATTAATTTTGATTCAAATTAAACTACAATGAATAAATTTCACATTTTAGTAATAGTATTATTTGGTTTCTTATTGATACCAAGTAATTCTTTTGCCTGTGAAAATAATTCAACAAAACATTCTTCTACAAAAGAGACATCTTCAAATATGGATAAAGATGATTGTTGCAAAAATGACAATCATTCCAAAACGAAAAATCACGAAGGTTGTGGAGGAAAATGTAACCATTCTAGATGCAGTTGCGCTACTTCTTGCAACAGTAGTACTGTTGCTATTAATGAATTGAAATTTAATAGCAATCTTTTTAATTTCTCTTCTGAAAAACAAAAATTTTATAATTACAAAACCACTATTTCTTCTGGTTTTAATTCTCTATGGCTTATACCTAAAATAAGCTAAAATCTATAGTTGATAGCCATAATTATATCTTATTGATAACTATTATTGGTCTCCAAATCATTTATTTTATCGGTTAATTTCAATTTCAAGATGATGCGTATTCTATGATTTCATTTTTGTTATTGCTTAACTAATTCAATTTAACATTATTTACATACAATGAACTCATTAAAAAAAATAATGATAGCAATACTTCTATTGTTATCAGTAGTGGTATCCAACGCACAAATTAAAAATGCTAAAATAGAGTCCGTTAAAATTTACGGAAACTGCGGAATGTGCGAAGCCAAAATAGAAAAAGCAGGTAGTCTAAAAAATGTCGCAAACGTTGACTGGAACGCAGATACAAAAATGGCTGTCCTTAGTTATGATTCTAAAATAACCAGTCAAGACGAAATACTCAAACGTATTGCATTGTCAGGTTATGACAGTGATAAATTTCTTGCTCCAGATGATACATATTCAAAACTTGCAGGATGTTGTCAATATGATCGTGAGGCAAAAGTTCCTGTTAAAACAGAACCAAAAAGCGAAATGACAGGAATGGAAAGCAACAGACTTTCAACAACAGCTGAAAATCAAACCGTAAATCAACTACAGCCAGTTTTGGACAATTATTTTTTACTGAAAGATGCTTTAGTAAAAACAGATGCTAAAACAGCTTCTGAAAAAGCAGCAGCATTATTATCTTCGATTACTGCAGTGAAAATGGAAATATTAAAAATGGATGAACATGTGATTTGGATGAAAATCTTAAAAGATTTAACTGCCGATTCCAAAAGTATTTCTGAAACACAAGATATTAAGAAACAAAGAGATTTTTTCAAATCATTATCTAAAAACATTTATGAATTGATTAAAGTTTCCAAACCTACTGAAGCGATCTATTACCAATACTGCCCAATGCAAGATGCCAATTGGCTAAGCAAAGAAAATGCTGTTAAAAATCCTTACTATGGCTCACAAATGTTGAGTTGTGGTAAAACTATAGAAACAATAAAATACTAAAAAGATGAAAACACTAATTATTGTATTAAGTGCATTTTTTGCATTTAATTCAGCAGTAACAGCACAAACTGTTACAAAAAAGGAAGAACAAAAAACAATTTACGTTTGTCCTACACATCCTGACAAAACAAATTCAAGCTCAGGTAAATGCCCACAATGTGGGATGGATATGGTAAAAGTCACCGAAAAAATTGATTTGCACCCGCTAAAAGGAAGTCAGCCTCAAAGTAAAATTGTGACAAAATATGTTTGTCCTATGGATGGATCAACTTCTGATAAACCTGGTAAATGTTCTAAATGTGCAATGGCAATGGTAAAAACCACTGAAAAAATTGATTTGCACCCGCAAAAAGGAAGTCAGCCTACGAATAAAACTGTGACAAAATATGTTTGCTCGATGGACGGCACAACTTCTGATAAACCTGGTCAATGCGCTAAATGTGGAATGGGTTTGGTAAAAGTCACCGAAAAAGTTGATTTGCACCCTCAAAAAGGAAGTCAGCCTCAAAGTAAAATTGTGACAAAATATGTTTGTCCTATGGATGGTTCCACTTCAGATGTACCTGGAAAATGTCCTAAATGCGGTATGGATATGACGCAAACAGAAGACCATAAACACTAATCTAATCTTTCAATAACAAAAAAAATAAAAATGAAAAATATAATTCTTTCAGCAATAGCAGTAGCAATCACAATGGTTTCTTGTAATCAAAAAAATAAGCAAGAAGAAACAGTTAATTCAGAAACAAGTAAACCTGAAACTGCAACTGTAAAAGTCAATCCTACTTCTTTTTCCATTAAAGAAATTGTAACGAATTATTTGTCTTTAAAAAATGCTTTGACTAAAGACGATTCTAACGCTACTGCCGATGCAGGAAAAGCATTGGTGGAGACTTTGGGAAAAATCGATATGAAAAAATTATCTGGTGAACAGATGAAAACCTATATGGATATTGCCGATGATGTTAAAGAACACGCTGAACATATTGGGGATAATGCGGGGAATATAGCACACCAAAGAGAGCATTTTGTATTGATGAGCAAAGACATCAACGATTTGATAAAAACTTTTGGAACAGAACAAAAGCTGTATCAGGATTTTTGTCCAATGGCTGATGAAGGAAAAGGAGCCATTTGGATAAGCGAGCTGAAAGACATCAAAAACCCTTATTTTGGTTCAGAAATGCTTACTTGTGGTTCAGTGAGAAAAGAATTCTAAGATGAAAAGAATCTTCAAAAAAATACTTTTTATTGGATTAATTATTTTTTTGCTGATGCAGTTATATCAGCCTGCTCGTAATTTAGGTTATAGGCAGGATATAACTGCTAATTTCACAAAAGTATATAATGTGCCTAAAAATGTAAAAAACATTTTACGAACCTCTTGTTATGACTGCCATAGCAATTACACCAACTATCCTTGGTATTCAAACATTCAACCCGCTCGTTTTTTAATGGAGAGCCATATCAAAGAAGGAAAAGAAAATTTGAATTTTAATGAATGGGGAAACTATAGTAGCCGAAAGCAAAAGAATAAATTAGATAGAATTGTTAAAGAAATAAAATCTAATGAAATGCCTTTGGCTTCTTATACTTTAATCCATAAAAACGCAATACTTTCCAGTAGTCAAAAACAGGAAGTAATGAATTGGATTGAGAAAACTAGCGATAGTCTTTCATCTAAATACTAAACATTATGGTAGAAAAATTAATATCATTTTCATTAAAAAACAGATTACTCGTCTTGCTCGTTTCGGCCTGTTTATTTGCTTGGGGTGTTTATAGCGTGCAACAAAATCCCATTGATGCCATTCCTGATTTGTCCGAAAATCAAGTAATTGTATTTACGGAGTGGATGGGAAGAAGTCCACAGGTTATTGAATCACAGGTAACTTATCCTTTAGTTTCTAATCTTCAGGGAATTCCAAAAGTTAAGAATATTCGTGGTGCTTCTATGTTTGGAATGAGCTTCGTATACATTGTTTTTGAGGACAATGTTGATATTTATTGGGCAAGGACAAGGGTTTTGGAAAGACTTAATTACGCCCAACGTCTTTTGCCTCAAAATGTAGTTCCTACACTTGGACCTGACGGTACAGGTGTTGGTCACATTTTTTGGTATCATTTGGATGCTAATGGTATGGACTTGGGAGAACAAAGAGCCTTGCAGGATTGGTACGTGAAATTTGCATTGCAAACTGTTCCAGGGGTTGCTGAAGTGGCTTCTTTTGGAGGTTTTGAAAAACAATACCAATTGGTTTTGGATCCTTTGAAAATGCAATATTATAAAGTCACTATGATGGAAGTGATGAATGCCGTCAAAGCCAATAATAATGATGTGGGAGGACGGAAATTCGAAATGAGTGATATGTCATACATCATAAGGGGTTTGGGGTATATAAAAAACATAAAGGACGTAGAAGAAATTGCCATCAAAAATTACAATTCTATTCCGGTGCGGGTAAAAGATATCGGTTCCATTCAAATGGGAGGCGATTTGCGTTTGGGTATTTTTGATGAAAATGGCACAGGAGAAGTCGTTGGTGGTATCGTAGTTATGCGATACGGAGAAAATGCAGATAATGTCATAAAAGCGGTCAAAGCCAAAATGAAAGAAGTGGAGAAAGGACTACCCGAGGGCGTAACTTTTAAAACCTCTTATGACAGAAGCGAATTGATTGAGAAAGCAATTGAATCTGTCAAAGGAACGCTAATCGAAGAAATGATTGCCGTTTCAATAGTGGTGTTGCTTTTTCTTTTTCATTGGCGAAGCGCATTAATTATCTTGATACAAATACCAATTTCGGTGGCGGTTGCCTTTATCTTCCTGCAGGCTTTTGGAATTTCTTCAAATATTATGTCGCTCACGGGAATTGCTTTAGCAATTGGTGTTTTGGTTGATGACGGAATTGTAATGGTAGAGAATGCGTATAGGACAATTTCTGAGAAACAGGAAGAAATGGATAATAACCAATAAGTTACGTAAAATGAAAGATAAACTGAAAAATATATTCAAAAAAGAAAATGACCCGTTATCTTCCGATGAGAAACTGAAGCTAATTGAATCCTCTTCCAAATTGGTTGGACCGGGTGTTTTTTATTCGACAATAATAGTAATTGCTTCATTTTTACCCGTATTCCTGCTTACGGGAATGGAGGGTAAATTGTTTAGTCCATTGGCTTGGACAAAATCTTTTATACTAATTGTGGATGCGTTTTTTGCGATTACACTTACTCCTGTGCTGATTAGTTTTTTACTTAAAGGCAAACTTCGTACAGAAAATAAAAATCCGATAAACAGAAAATTGGAAAGCATTTATACTCCAATTTTGACGCTTTGTTTAAAATGGAGAAAAACAGTTTTGGCAGTCAATATTGTGGCGCTGTTAATTGGTGTGTTAATGTTTACAAGACTTGGTTCTGAATTTATGCCTCCGCTCGACGAAGGTTCTGTTTTATTTATGCCTGTAACATTGCCCGATGTGTCCAATTCTGAAGTGAAACGAATTTTACAGGTTCAGGACCGATTGATAAAATCAATTCCCGAAGTGGCTCACGTTTTAGGAAAAGCAGGAAGAGCCAATACAGCAACGGACAACAGCCCCATAAGTATGATTGAAACAATTATTTTGCTGAAGCCCCACAACGAATGGAGAGAAGGCAAAACAAAAGCGGATATTATAAATGATATAAACAATAAACTGCAAATACCGGGAGTAACTAATGGATTTACACAGCCTATTATCAATCGTATCAATATGCTTTCGACAGGTATCAGAACCGATGTGGGAATAAAAATCTACGGGGAAAATTTAGACACCATTAATGCTTTATCACAAAAAATAAAAATGGCATTGGATGGAACTTCGGGAGTAAAAGACTTGTACGCTGAACCTATTACGGGCGGAAAATACATTGATATTGAACCCAAAAGAGAAGTTATTGGCAGATACGGACTAAGCATCGATGATATTAACAATGTAGTGGAAGCTTCAATTGGAGGTATGAAACTCACCACAACCATCGAGGGAAGACAGCGTTTTTCGGTAAACGCACGATATGCACAAGAATATCGAAGTAGTATTGAAGCCTTGAAAAAGCTACAAGTACAAACAATGGATTTTGGCCCAATTCCTTTGGAAACGGTTGCCGATGTAAAAATAAGCGATGGCCCGCCAATGATAAACAGCGAAAATGCAATGCTTCGTGGAAGTGTATTGTTTAATGTTCGTGACCGTGATTTAGGAAGTACCGTCAAAGAAGCACAGAAAAAACTGAATGAAATGATAACCAAAATGCCCAAAGGGTATTATGTGGAATGGAGCGGTCAATGGGAAAACCAAATCAGAGCCAACAAAACATTGGGTTTAATTCTGCCAATTGTTGTCGTGATTATTTTCCTCATTCTCTATTTCACTTATCATTCTATGAAAGAGGCTTTGATTACAATGATAACGGTTCCGTTTGCATTAATCGGGGGAGTTTTTATGGTGTATTTCTATGGGATTAATTTATCGGTGGCTGTAGCAGTCGGTTTTATTGCTTTGTTTGGTTTGGCTGTCGAAACAGCTATGTTAATCACTATATATTTGAATGAAGCGATGAACAAAATGGTCGAAAAACACGGTAACAGCAAAGAAACCCTAACAGAAGAAATAGTGAGAGAGTATATTATTGATGGTTCTGCCAAACGATTACGTCCAAAACTGATGACAGTTTCTGTTTCATTATTTGGATTAATCCCCATTCTTTGGGCAACGGGAACAGGAGCAGATGTGATGCTCCCAATCACTGTTCCGCTCATAGGAGGAACAATTACTTCAACAATTTATGTATTATTAGTAACCCCGGTTGTTTTTGAGATGGTGAAACTTCACGAGTTAAGAACAAAAGGAAAAATTAGTCTCATAGATGCAAAACATTAAATTTTATATCGCCCTGAGTTGTTTGGTTTTAAGCTTTACAAATACTAAAGCCCAAACACTTACTTTGGATAATGTCTTGAGTACCATCAAGACAAATAATCCCCAACTGAAAATGTACGATGCCGATATTCAGAGTATGGATGCTTCGGCCAAAGGAGCCAGAAGTTGGATGCCACCGCAAGTGGAAACGGGTTTCTTTATGACTCCGTACAATTCCAATCTATGGAAAGCCGACGAAATGGGGCCAGGAATGGGGAGTTATATGTTGGGAGTAACTCAAATGATTCCGAATGCTTCTAAGCTAAATGCCAATGAAAATTTGATGAAAGCAATGTCATCAGTCGAAAGTGAAAATAAAAACTTCACGCTCAATCAATTAAATGCATTGGCCAAAACCTATTATTATGAATGGATTATCATTAAGAAAAAAATAAAAATTGCCCAAGACAATCTTTTGCTTTTAGATTATATGATTAAGAGTATGGAAATACGCTATCAATATAATATGGACAAATTGCCGTCCTATTACAAAGCGAAATCGCAATATGCCACTTTGCAAAGTATGATTGTGATGTTGGAAAATGATGTATCACAGCGAAAATATATGCTCAATACATTAATGGCTCGTAATAAAAACGAGGATTTAGAAATTGATTCCAATTACGAGATTAAAGATTTCAATCTCTTCGAAACCGATTTGTCTCCCTACATCAACAACCGTAGTGATATCAAAGCCATTGATAAAACCAAAGAAATCAACAACCTGAAAATAGAGGTTGAAAAAGTGGCAACCAGACCTGAATTTGGTGTAAAATACGACCATATGTTCGCTTTTGGCAATCAGCCACAACAATTTTCATTGATGGGAATGGTCACTATTCCAATGCCTTATTCAACCAAAATGAACAAAGCCAATATGGAAAGTTATCGCATCAAAAACGAAAGTTTGGATTGGCAAAAACAGATGATTGCGAACGAAGCAAGCGGTATGATAAAAGGAATGAATGCTGAGTTTTTGAACCTGAAAAAGCAATACCAAATTACGCAAGAAAATATTATTCCGGCTTTGAAACGAAATTATGATACAGCTATTTTAGCTTGGCAAAATAACACCGGAGATTTATTTGTGGCATTAGAAGCTTGGGAAGCTATGAATATGACTCAAATTGATGCTTTAGACAAATTAAAGTCGATTTTAGCTACACAAGTAGAAATAGAAAAACAACTTGAAATCGAAAAATTATGAACAGATATTTAAAATTTGCAATACTATTTTTGGTCGTAGTTTTTATTGGAATTGCAATCTATTTCTTTGCAACAAAATCAGGAAAACATTCTGAAATGGAACATCAAAATGAGGTTTACACTTGCTCGATGCACCCTGAAGTTATCAAAGACAAACCGGGCAGTTGTCCTATTTGCGGAATGACTTTAGTAAAAAAAGTAACCGAAGACCATTCTGAAAAAAATGACTCTATCAACGATCTTTTGAAACCTACTGATAGTTTTGTTGTGGGAAATTATCAAACCACAACGGTAAAAGACACAGTTATAAATAGCGAAATCAGTTTACCCGGAATAGTGAGTTACGATCCGAATTCATCTGTAAATATTTCAGCGAGAATAAGTGGTAGAATTGAAAAAATGTACGTCAACTATAAGTACCAAAAAGTAACCAAAGGACAAAAAATATTTGAAATATACAGCCCTGAATTATTGAACGAACAGCAAAATTTTATCTATTTGATTTCCAATGACAGTCAAAACACATCGATTATTAATTCCGCCAAGCAAAAATTATTACTTTATGGAATGTCCAATAATCAAGTTAACACATTGGCTTCCGCTAAAAAAGTGAATCCTGTAATCGTTATTTACAGTCCCGCTAACGGAATCATCACGGGAACCGAAAAGATGACTAGTTCTAGTGTTTCTCCTATGTCCAATACAAGTAGCAACACAGAAACTTTGGATATCAAACAGGGAAACTATATTAAAAAAGGGGAAGTTGTTTTCAAGTTAGCGAATACCGATAAAGTTTGGGGTATTTTCAATGTTTTGCAAGGTTACAATAGCCTTATTAAAATCAATCAGTCTATTGATATTTCTTCTGAATTGGATGAAAAGAATAGTATTTATTCAAAAATAAATTTTGTGGAAACACAGTTGAATCCAACTGATAAAACCAATAGGATTCGGGTGCATTTGAATAATTCAACTATAAAATTGCCCATTGGAACAAGATTACAGGGTGTTGTGCAATTAAATTCCACAAAGGGAATTTGGTTGCAAAAACAAACTTTGGTTAGTTTGGGCAACAAAAAAGTTGTTTTTATAAAATTGGACAATGGCTTCAAAGCAACAGCAATACAAACGGGTATTGAAATTGATGATTTTGTTCAAATTATTGGAGGCGTTTCTGTGGGAGATACAATTGCTAAAAACGCACAATATTTAATTGACAGCGAAAGCTTCATTAAAACCGAATAAAGATGAAGACATTAAAAATAATAACTTTACTATCAATACTACTTATGGTAATGATAGCTTGCAATTCGAAAAACAAGGAAGATCATAGTGGACATAAAATGACTGATGAAACAACTTTCTACACTTGCTCGATGGATCCTCAGATAAAAGAAGACAAACCAGGCAAATGTCCCATTTGTCATATGCATTTAACTCCCGTAAAACTCGATAAAACTAACTCAAATGAAATAAGTTTAAGCAAACAGCAAATCCGATTGGGTAATATTAGTCTTCAGTCTATTACAACATCCCAAAGTAGTGTAAACCAAAATTACACGGGTACTTTAGCTATAAATCAGGATAAAATCAATTCCGTTTCATCAAGAGCGATGGGGCGAATTGAAAAATTATTTTTCAAAACAGTTGGAGATTATGTTGCCAAAAACCAAGCGGTTTATCAATTATACAGTGAAGATATCGCCATAGCCAAACAGGATTATTTCACGGCATTCAAGCAACTGTCAATGCCAGGAGATTTTGGGAAAAACGCAAAAAACATGCTAGCCAGCGCGAAGCAAAAACTTCTTTTTTATGGTCTTACCAATGCCCAAATTGAAAACATTAAAACCAATAAAGAGGTTTCACCAAATACCATATTTTACAGTTCTCATAGCGGAACAATTTCTGAAATTGTAGCTACAGAAGGAAGTTATGTAATGGAAGGTTCGGGAATAATAAAAATCGCTGATTTAAACAGCCTTTGGTTAGAAACACAAGTAAACGTAAACTATGCCAAAAACCTTAAAATAGGTCAAAAAGCCAATGTTACTTTTAGTGATTTCCCAGATAAAACAATAAATACCCAAGTTGCCTTTATCAATCCTGAAATAAATCCAGATACCCGATTGCTGTTAATTCGAATGGAAATTCCAAATCAGGGTTTACAGTTAAAACCGGGAATGCAGGCGGTTGTAAAATTGACACAATCAAATGCTAAAGGACTTTTTATCCCGATTGATGCAGTTATTCGAGAAGAAAACGCTTCCTATATTTGGGTTGAAAAAAGACCGGGAATATTTGAAAATGTTATGGTAGAAACAGGAATAGAAACCAATGGAATGATTGAAATCAAATCCGATTTGGATCCGTCAAAAAAAGTAGTGATTACAGGTGCTTATGCCATAAACAGTGAATATAAATTCCGAAAAGGAAGTGACCCAATGGAGGGGATGAAAATGTAAAAATACTCATTGGGCATCGAAAATAATCAAGCTCTTAAAAAAGAGTAAAATGGTTGGGGAGAATTACATAAATCAAAAAAATAATAGTATAACAATTTACAAAACAGTAAACTATATATTTATATAACAGAAAGTAATCTGTAAATTAAAATCCGATAAAATGAAAAAAATAATCTTTTCAGCCATAGTAATGGTATTTGTATTGGTTTCCTGTAACCAAAAAAACAAAGAAGCTTCAACGGATCATTCTAATATGATGAGCAACGATAGTACAATGATGGATAATGACAGTATAACGATAAACGACAAAAACAGTACAATGAAAAATCATGAAAAAATGTATGCATGCCCAATGCACCCGGAAGTGCAAGGAAAACTGAATGACAAATGTTCAAAATGTGGGATGAAATTAACAGAACTTGTTCCTGAGAAAAAAGAAGAAAACAAATAACACCTAATTTGGGGAAGAAACTATAATTAACCTTGTTATGAACTTAGCAGGGTTAGTTTATATTAATTAAACCTGTTTACTATGAAAATTTATATCAAAAATATGGTATGCGGCCGTTGTAAAATGGTAGTAAAGTCTGTATTTGAAAGTATGGGAATTAATCCTTTTTCAGTTGAGTTAGGGGAAGTTGAATTGAAAAGTGATATTAACGAAAATCAAAAAAGCGAATTGTTAAAAAAACTTCGTGCAATTGGCTTTGATTTAATTGACAATAAGAAAAGTAAAACAATCGATAAGATTAAAACATTGATTATTGATTTGGTTCAAAATAAAAACAATGATTTGAAAAGTAACTTATCCAGTTATATTTCACAAGAACTCCATCAAGACTATAACACCTTGAGTAATCTGTTTTCGGAAGTTGAAAATACTACTATAGAGAAGTATTTCATCAATCAGAAAATTGAGAAAGTAAAAGAATTGATTATTTATGATGAATTATCTTTAAGCCAAATTGCCTACTCTTTAAATTATAGTACTGTTTCGCATTTGAGTAATCAATTCAAAAAAGTAACTGGCTTTTCGCCAACTTACTTCAAGAACATAAAAACCATTAAAAGAAAGCAAATAGAAGATTTGTAAATCTTGCATATCATACCCAAAATTGTGCAAATGCAAAAAACAATTATGATAGAAATTTGTATTAAAATAATATAGAAGATGATACATACTTACAGCATTACCGGTATGACTTGCGATGGTTGTCGCTCTAAAGTCGAAAAAGCATTGAATACTATTGAAGGAGTTGAGGCAAAAGTTGCATTAAATCCACCCATCGCAACTATAACTATGGAAAAACATATTCCAACAACACAGTTACAAGAAGCATTGACAGCAGTTGGGAAATACACCATAGAAATGAATAATGGCAAGATCCTAGTACAGGCACCAGCTAATGAAACTACAGCAAAATCCTGCTGCTCTACGCATTCTCATGAGCATAAAAAAGAAACTGTTATACCAAGCAATGCTCAGGGAAAATACTACTGTCCAATGCATTGTGAAGGCGAAAAACTATATGACAAAGCAGGCGACTGTCCTGTATGTGGAATGGATTTAGTAAAAGCACCCGATTTAACAGTTAATAAAGCCTTATATACTTGTCCGATGCATCCTGAAGTAATTAGTGAAATACCAGGTTCGTGTCCTATTTGCGGAATGGATTTGGTACCGATGGAACCTAGTGATAGTGAAGACCAAAAAACTTATAAAAATTTAGTCAAGAAAATGAAAGTGGCAGTAATTTTTACCGTTCCTGTTTTTGCTATCGCAATGATAGAAATGATGCCAAACAACCCATTACTTAAAATAATGGATGCTACAAAATGGAATTGGGTACAATTTATTCTGACACTTCCTGTTGTTTTTTATGCGTGTTGGATGTTCTTTGTTCGTGCCTTCAAATCTATTATTACTTGGAATTTGAATATGTTTACCCTTATCGGTATAGGAACTGGAGTTGCTTTTTTATTTAGTTTGGTCGGCATGTTTTTCCCAGACATTTTTCCTAGTGAATTTAAAACAGAACATGGGGCAGTATTACTGTACTTCGAGGCTACAACAGTTATTCTGACTTTAGTTTTATTGGGGCAACTACTCGAAGCCAGAGCACACAGCCAAACCAGCGGAGCTATTAAAGCATTACTTAAATTGGCACCAACTGAGGCTACTTTAGTAGCAGATGGAGGTGACAAAGTAATTTCTATTCATGATATCAAAAAAGGTGATTTACTGAGAGTAAAACCCGGAGATAAAATTCCAGTTGACGGAAAAATTACCGATGGAGAAAGTAGTATTGATGAAGCTATGATTACTGGCGAACCAATACCCGTTGACAAAAAGAAAGATGATAATGTTATTGCCGGAACCATAAACGGTAACAAGTCCTTTGTAATGATTGCCGAAAAAGTAGGTTCAGAAACTTTGCTTTCCCAAATAGTGCAGATGGTAAATGATGCCAGTCGTTCAAGAGCACCAATTCAAAAATTAGCCGACAGTATCGCTAAATATTTTGTGCCAGTAGTGGTGATTATCTCCGCAATAACATTTTTCGTTTGGGCAAAATTTGGCCCAGAACCAGCATTGGTTTATGGATTCATTAATGCAATTGCGGTATTAATTATTGCTTGTCCTTGTGCATTAGGATTAGCTACGCCAATGTCGGTAATGGTTGGTGTTGGTAAAGGTGCGCAATCTGGTGTACTTATAAAAAATGCTGAAGCTTTAGAAAACATGAATAAAGTTAATGTGTTAATTACTGACAAAACAGGAACAATAACCGAGGGGAAACCTTCTGTTGAGAAGATATTTTCTTCAAATAATGAAGAAAATAATTTGCTTAAAAACATAGCTTCATTAAACCAATACAGCGAACATCCATTAGCACAAGCTGTAGTCAATTATGCTAAATCAAAAACAGTTTCATTAATCGAGGTAAAAGATTTTGAAGCCATTGCAGGCAAAGGAGTTATTGGAACTGTTGACGCTAAAAAAGTAGTATTAGGAAATAAAAAACTAATGGAACAAGTCAAAGCAATCGTTTCAGATGATTTAGAAAATAAAATTATTGCTGAACAAAAATTAGGTAAAACGGTTTCATACATAGCTGTTGATGGTATTGCTGTTGGTTTTGTATCAATTTTCGATGCCATTAAAGAATCAAGTGCAGTAGCCATTAAAGAGTTAATGCGTCAGGGTGTTGAAGTAGTAATGCTTACTGGAGACAATGAAAACACAGCTAAATCGGTTGCTGATGAATTGGGGTTGACGTCATATAAAGCAGGATGCTTACCCGAAGACAAACTCAAAGAAATTAAAAAATTGCAAGCAGAAGGCAAAATTGTGGCGATGGCAGGCGATGGTATAAATGATGCTCCAGCATTGGCACAAGCAAATATTGGAATTGCAATGGGAACAGGAACAGACGTAGCTATAGAAAGTGCTAAAATAACTCTAGTAAAAGGCGATTTGCTAGGTATCGTAAAAGCCAAGAATTTGAGCCACGCTGTAATGCGAAACATCAAACAAAACTTATTTTTTGCTTTCTTCTATAATGTTTTAGGAGTTCCAATTGCAGCGGGAGTTTTGTATCCATTTTTTGGAGTTTTATTATCGCCAATGATTGCAGCTTTAGCAATGAGTTTTAGCTCGGTTTCTGTAATTGTAAATGCTTTGCGATTAAGAAGTTTGAAATTATAAAAAGCATTAGAAATAATTTATAGCTGTATAAAAAATGAACAACCTTACTCAAATAATCCAACAATACAAAGTTGATACCGAAAGTGTTTACAACACTTGGTTTGTAGATAACGACCAACGATTAAAAGCATTTAGGACTATTCGGCGAGGTGTTTTACAAGTTATTGAGGATATTAAAAACAAATCGTTTCCAAATGATTTTAAAGGCAGTAGTTTAGAATTTGTATTAAGTTGTATAGCAGAACAAAAACAAGTCTTTGTTGGCGTAGCACATCCTTTTTATTGGAAACCAAAATTAAGAATTCCAGATATTTACGAAAACCAAAACAATAAAATTGCTTTTGGTCAATTTCTCGAAAACTGCATTAATGCCAAAACGGAAGAACAAGTAGTAAAAGAAATTGTAAAATTGGATGAATTAAAAATAAAAGGTCTTGGCCCGGCTGTTGCAAGTATTTTATATTTTTTGCATCCAACTTGGTTTCCTCCATTCAATACGGCCATTCTTAATGGATTTAATTTTATATACAAAGACAAAAAGAAATTAGGCAGTTGGACAGAATATTTAAAAATAAGAGAAACTTTAATCGAAACTAACAGTAAACATAAATCTGAATTATCAAATGATTTAGGAGCCATTGCGGGATTATGTTTTGAAATTGGAACACAAAAAATGCTTATTGGGAACGATGAATATTTAAGCGAAGAAGAACGCAATAAATTTGAAAAGAACATCTTAAAACGCCAAAAAGAAATCCAAGAAGAAAAGTTAGCAGAAAATCTTCATAACGAAATGCAATATCATTTATTAAAAATTGGAGTTTCATTGGGTTTTGATGTAACACCAGCGAGTAATGATAAGAGCAAATCGTTTGGTGGACAAAGTTTTTCATTTATATCAATAAATAAATTTCCAGAACTTCACACAGATAAAGACACACAAAATACCATAAAACTAATCGATGTTTTATGGTTTCAAAAAGGAAGTAACAAAATTATTGGAGCATTTGAAGTCGAAAAAAGCACTAGTATCTATTCGGGAATATTACGTTTATCCGATTTGTATTTTAGTATTTCTAATGGAGAAGAAGTCTTTTATATTATTATTCCAGACAGTCGGGAGAAAGATGTTATTCAACAACTCAACCGACCAGTTATAAAAAACTCAAAAATGAACATCAAATACATACTGTTTTCAGAATTAAGGGCGAATTGTGATGCGATTTGCAAGTTTGGAACTGACCATTCTATTATGGAAAAAATCGCAAAATCAATTTAAAAAATAACTATGAAAAATAAAACACATTGGGAAAACGTGTACGATACGAAACTGCCTAACGAAGTAAGTTGGACTCAAGAAAAACCTGAAACTTCTTTGCAATTAATTGCAAATTGCAAATTACCCAAAACAGCCAAAATTATAGATATCGGAGGAGGAGACAGTAACTTGGTAGATTATCTTTTAGAACAAGGTTTTGAGAATATTACAGTTTTGGATATTTCTGAAAAAGCTATTGAAAAAGCCAAATTCCGATTAGGTAAATTATCCGAAAAAGTGAAATGGATTGTTTCCGATATTACAGAATTTCAACCCGAAGAAACGTATGATATTTGGCACGACAGAGCAACCTTTCATTTTCTCACTGAAAAGGAACAAATTGAAAAGTATAAAACACTTGTTCAAAACTATGCAAGTAATTATTTAATAATGGCTACTTTCTCTAATAATGGACCATTAAAATGCAGTGGATTAGAAATTAAACAATATACCATTCGAGATTTAGTTGGTTTATTTTCGGATAAATTTAAAATTATTGACAGCTTTTATCAAGACCATCAAACACCATTCAATACAGTGCAAAATTTTGTGTTTTGTATTTTTAAAAGAATTTAAAAAATCAAATAATGAAATTAAAATTATCAATTATACTATTATTTCTTGTGTTGAGTGCATCAGCCCAAAAAATCGTTCGCTACGATTTATATGTTCGAGATACAATTGTAAACTTTACAGGCAAACCAAAAAGAGCCATTGCCGTAAACGGACAAATACCAATGCCTACTTTAACATTTACTGAAGGCGACATTGCAGAAATTTATGTGCATAATGAGTTAAATGAAGATACTTCTTTACATTGGCACGGCTTATTTTTACCCAACAAAGAAGATGGTGTACCGAATTTGACACAAATGCCAATAAAACCTCATACTACACATTTGTATAAATTTCCAATAATACAACACGGCACACATTGGTATCACAGTCACACAGGATTACAAGAACAAATCGGAATGTATGGAAATTTTGTAATGCTCAAAATAACGACTGACCCAACTTTTAGAAATGGAATTGATGATTTACCAACCGTTCCAATTGTTTTGAGCGAATGGACGGATATTAAACCGGAAAACGTACACCGGATGTTGCATAACGCAAACGATTATCCAGCAATAAAAAAAGGAACAACCCAAAGTTACACAGAAGCTATAAAGCAAGGGTATTTTGGTGTAAAAGTAAAAAACGAGTGGAAGCGGATGAATGCAATGGATGTAAGCGATGTATTTTATGATAAAATCCTCATGAATGGTAAGCAAAGTACGGACGTTAAAAGTATTGATGGCAAACCTTTAAAAGGAGGTGATAAAGTTCGTTTGAGAATTTCCAACGGTGGGGCATCTTCCTATTTTTGGCTTACCTATGCAGGAGGTAAAATTACCGTTGTTGCAAACGATGGTAACGATGTCGAACCAGTAGAAGTCGATAGATTAATTGTTGGAGTTTCTGAAACTTACGATGTAGTTGTGACTATTCCTGCGGATAAAACGGCTTACGAATTTTTGGCTACCACCGAAGATAGATTATATTCAGCCTCTTATTTTATTGGCGATGGTATCAAACAACTTATAGAGCCTCTTCCTAAGCTTAAATATTTTGAAGGGATGAAAATGATGAACGGAATGATGAAAATGAACGGCGACCTTGACGATATGGGAATGCAAATGAGTCTCAATCAAATGGATATGAACGTGGTGATGTACCCGGAAATTACAGGTGAACAAAAAAAGAAAGCCGATAAAAAAATGGTGGATATGAAAATGACCGAAGCCGATTATAACAGTAATGCTCTTTCGGATATTACAACCTTAAATTATGCAATGCTGAAATCGCCAACTAAAACTACACTCCCAAAAGATGCTCCAGTAAAAGAGTTAAAATTTGAACTCACAGGAAATATGAACCGCTATGTTTGGAGTTTAGATAACAAAGTTGTCTCAGAAGCTGATAAAATTTTAATTAAAGAAGGTGAAAATGTCCGCATTACAATTTATAATAATTCGATGATGCGACACCCAATGCACTTACACGGGCACGATTTCAGATTATTGAATGGTCAAGGCGATTATGCACCATTAAAAAACATTGTGGACATTATGCCAATGGAAACCGATACCTTGGAATTTAATGCAAATGTAAAAGGTGATTGGTTTTTTCATTGTCATATCTTGTACCATATGATGAGCGGAATGGGCAGAGTTTTCAGTTATGAAAACCAAGCACCAAATCCCGAAATCCCAAACCCAAAACTTGCACAACGTAAATTGTTTGCAGACGACAGGAAATTTCATTTTATGGCAGAAAATGATTTTGCAACAAATGGTAACGATGGAGAAGCAATGTACCAAAGTACTCGTTGGAGCATTGGAACAGAATGGAGATTAGGATATAATGATATGCACGGTTACGAAACCGAAACCCATATTGGAAGATACATTGGCAAAATGCAATGGTTGATGCCGTTTGTTGGTTTTGATTGGCGTTACAGAGTAATGCCTGATGGTGAAGTTGAAAAAAATATGTTCGGACAAACAAATACAAAGGATAATCGGCATTTTTTAAGTGTTGGTGTAAATTATACTTTACCATTGTTAATTGTAGCACAAGCAGAAATATTTACGGGAGGTTATTTTAGAATACAATTTGAACGAAAAGATATTCCTATTTCAAAACGATTAAGAATGAATTTAATGTGGAATACGGATTATGAATATATGGCAGGTTTACGATATATTCTAGGAAAAAATATGGGACTGACAACACACTATGATAGCGACATGGGTTGGGGTATTGGAGTAAGTTTGAATTATTAATTCAATTAAGCATATAGAGCTTCTTAGTTTCTAGGATAATCAAATTGAAACTAGGATAACACGCCCAAATGGCGTCAAAATCTCGAAAATCTTATAATTTTCAGTTTTTTGTTTTGCGAATTGCTTGAATGGATATCTTTTTTTATTATCTCTTTTTAATCAGGTATTCTAAATCAGGATCATTTTTAATACGCTCCAATTCAGTTTCAATAATCTGAACAATATCCTGTTTTATCTGGCGGTAATTGGCCTCTATTTCCTGTTTCATATTGTCTTCTCCATTCTTCGTTACAAATGATAAAATCTCTGGTATCTTTTGATATGCTTTGGTTTCAGCAGCTACTTTTTCATTGTCGACAAGAATTTCAGCATGGAATATTTTCTGCTCGATACGTTCGTCAAAATTATCCGAAACTGCTCCCACAAAGATACCTTGTGTCAATGTAGATATTTTAGATGCAGGAATGAGGCTGTCCAATTGAGTAGAAATTGATGTCGAGGTATCATTACGGTTGATTGATAAACTTTGTCTTTTCTGCAATACTTTTCCAAAACGCTCCGAAAGGTTTTTGGCAGTTTCACCAACTACTTGACCACTGAAAATATTACCTACAGTATTCTGAATTACCTTGCTTTCTTTGTCGCCATAATCACGGGTTAATTGCGAAAAATCCTGAAAGCCGAGACATACTGCAACCTTATTGCTTCTTGCTGTTGCAATCAGATTATCCAGTCCTCTAAAGTAGATTGTGGGCAGCTCATCTATAATAACCGAACTCTTTAATTGTCCTTTTTTATTAATGAGTTTTACAATACGTGAATTGTACAATCCCAGCGCAGCAGAGTAAATATTTTGTCGATCTGGATTGTTTCCTACGCATAAAATTTTAGGTTCTTTAGGGTTGTTTATGTCTAGTGAAAAATCATCTCCAGTCATAACCCAATACAATTGTGGACTAATCATTCTTGATAAAGGGATTTTTGCTGATGCAATCTGTCCCTGCAATTGGTCTTGTGCTCCGCCTTGCCACGCGTCCATAAAGGGTGATAGATAGTTTTCCAGATCAGAATAGGAAGTTAGAATAGTGAATACGTCCGAATACTTTTTATTTAGTAATTCAATGGCGTGAGGAAACGTACAGTATTTGCCGTTTTCATAGATTTTCAGATACCAAATGATGGCAGCCAATAAAATAATTGGAGATTCTACAAAGAAATCTCCCTGTTTCTGTATCCAGCTTCTGTTAAGATTCAGCATAATAGTGTAAGCGGATTCATAAGCATCGGATATGTCTGTCATAAAATCAGGATTTATGGGGTTGCAACGGTGGCTTTTTCTTGGGTCGTCAAAGTTGATGATGTAGAATTTCGGTTTTACCTTGTATTTATTTGCATGTTTTAGCAAATGGTTATAGGCAATTGTAGAAAGGTCGTCGAATTTAAAATCATAGATATAGATTGAAAAACCTTTTTCAATATGCTGTTTGATATAGTTATTTACAACAGCATAGGATTTGCCTGAACCGGGTGTACCTAATACAATGGTTGCCCTAAAAGGGTTTACAATATTAATCCATCCATTATGCTGTTTTTTATTGTACCAGAACTTAGTCGGCAGATTCACGGAATACTCGTTTTCCATTAGTTTGGTTTCCTGCATAAAACTTTCGTTCTCATTATTGAATACATCGTCCATTAGGTTGGTACGGAGCAGCCGGCTAATCCAAACTCCTGTTACCATCAGCGAGATATAACCCAAACCTGTGGTAAGGATATAAAGAAATGTAGCGATGTTTAATGGCAGTTTTAATAAAGGTGTGTTCAGAAAAAACAGCACAAACCCAATTCCCAACGTCACATATATTTTAGACCATGTTATTTTTTCATTCTTGACACCTTTTGTTCCCAAACAACTCAAAGCCAGCAAGAGCAAAGCAAATATTTTGGTATAAAGCGTATGGGAAAACAGGCTCACCGTTCGATCAAAGTTTCTCAATATTTTATTGACTACCTCCAGTGTCCAGCTTCTTTCTAAAAAGAACCCATAACAGAACCAGTAAAAGTGCATCAGCACAATCAGTATACTTACCGCTCTCATAAATGCCATAATCTTGGCTAAACCTCTTAAATCGTCTTCTCCCTGCATTTTTCAAATATTAAATGTTCGGTCGTTAATTTAAAGGATGTGCAGAGTGGCTATAAAAAAGTGGCAGACATTAGCGGTGCGTGACAGTGTTTGGCGTTAATTGGTTCCAATCAAGTTCAGATTTTATAACGATTTTTTTATTAAATTTAAACTCTTGATTTTTTTGACTTACTCATCAATTTGATAATCAATATTAAAGGAAATAATATGAATTGGAATAATCCTGACGCTGATCCTGGAGAAAGTGAAGAGGACTATGAAGCCCGGAAAAGAGAAGAAAGTGAGGCTGCTACAGGGCTAATGTTTATGGTCGTTGAGGGTTTTATTTTTGTCTTAAAAATAACTGCTATTTTCGGTATGTTTTTTTATGTCGGATTTTTACTGTCTCAAAAGTTCTGGGGAGAGGAAACCGACAAATTTAAAATTTGGAGTTTCTCCTTATTATTTACCTACCTTATTTTCTGCATTATTTATTTCTTTAAAGGAACTATCATTGGCTTGCAGGCAAAGAAGAGGAAATTATGGATATTACCGTGGGTAATCTGTGTGTTAATATGCTGTATTATTCCCGCATTTATAGTAAAATCATTCGTTGCTGGTATGTTCAATCTAACAGAACGACAAGGTTTATTGTGTATTGGATTGAGTTGGGGAGCATTTATACTTTTTTCATTATATGTTTATGGTATTTATCAGTTCAAGACGCCAACTGTTCCGAAGATTTTGTACTGGAGCTATGCTTTGGGATTGAAAGTGTCTTTATAATCATGAGTTCAAAATAAACAACAAAACCTACTGACCTCTTTTACGTTTTCTCTTCTTTTTCATCTTATTGGCAAAATCCTGTTCTTCGTAATCTTCTCCCTTTGCTTCGGGAAGTAAGCCACTAAATGTTTCGATCAAACTGTCCTTGTGCTTATCAGTATCAAGGAAGTCGAACAAATGATGTGGTTGTTCTACAGGAAGATCTGTATCATTTGGTTTTGATATTTTAGATTGTAGTTCAACTGGCTTTTTAATGTCGGGTTTGATATTATGGTTCCAATAATCATTAAAGGTATTGGCAGAAAGTTCTTTGCCCAAACGTGAACCGTTCCAAATTGCTTTAGAATTATGGTCTATAAAAGTTATTCCGTAAATACGTCCTGTGTCATTTCTTCGTACCACTACGTTAATGCCCTGTTCGCCTAATCGCTTTTTAAAAGCCTGCTCATCACTTGTTGATTGCAGGGCAATGGTAACAGTAGCTTTAATGGTTGGCTTTGTCGGGTGGTCTTTCAAAGCCTCTTTGCTTTTTGCAAAATGTAATTCCAAAGTCGGTAGCCCTGCATTCTTTCCGAATAAGGAAGCCTTGAACGGATGTCCAGCTCTTTCTCCTTTTTCATTTAAAGGAATGTACAATAAGCCTTGGCGAATTTTCCCCTGCAATTCTCCCTCTACTTTTTCAATAGTAATATTAAAAAGGGAAAGCAGTGCATTGTATTCTCCCAGTGTCTGGAACTTATAATACTTAGTTAGGTGACGGACAACCGAAGCAATCTGGCTTTTTATATCTCCTATTTGGTAATTCACAGGATGGAAAATATTATCATTTTGCTTGTGCTCTTTCTCTGTAGCTGATAGAAGTCCGTATTTACTTTCGAGTTCACGACATACATTCATAGATCGTCTTTTTTCGAACTTATCCGAAATCTTTTTGCCTTCTTCATCCACACAAACTGATACAATATGAATATGGGTGCGATCAATATCCGTATGCTTGAATACTACAAAAGGTTGTTCCCCATAACCCATTTCCTGCATATACTCCTGAGCTATTAGTTTGAACTTTTCATCACTTACATTATCCTTTGGGTCAGGATTAAGAGAAATATGCAAAGTTTGCTTTTCGGTATTACGGTTGGCAATCAGATAAGGTTCAAAAGAGCGAACCAACTGAGCAACGGAATACTGTCCATTAGGTGTTTCTATTATTCTGTTAGTAAATAGAATTTGCCCGTTTTCTTTTTCCACTTTGAGTTGATTGTATGCCAATGCACCATATAAATTGCTTCCTCTTCCGATTTTTGCTATCATTTCAGTACTATTTTTTCAAATGTTTGGCTTCAAATTCTTCTGTGAGCTGGATTATTTTTTGACATAACACTGCCATTTCAGCCGTTTGCTTTTCCAATTTGTAGAGATAAGCTGCCGCTTTTTTCTCTGAAAAATTGCGATAAAGTAGTTTTACAATTTGATTGTAATTCACGCCAATAGAGCGGAACTGGTTGTGAAAAGAGGTTAGCCTCATATAAAAATCCAACACAGCTTTGTCTATTTTAACCGTTTTAATTTCCCTTCCAAACAATACGAAAATGATAAATTTTGCTTTATTGGTCATTCCCGATGCTTCAAAAAGAGATAATAATTTGATATTTTCTTCGTCCGTAAGACGAAAAACGTGGCGGTGAATACTCGGATCGTTCTTCGGAGTTCGTCCGCCTTTATTCTGTTTTTTATTACTGTTTTCGTTCATCACTAATCCATTTTTAACTTCAACAAAAATCCTGACTTCGGAAGGGTTTTCAGCTCCCGGCAGGGCAAGTTGTTTTGAGGCACGAACGGAGTTTGGAGTGCCTCAAAACACAACTTGCCGTGTTCTGGCGAACACAAAAATCCGCCCTGCGGGACGGATTAAATAAAGCAGGGAAAAACGGCTTCGGGTCGTTCACTTTATAATCTGATCTATCGAAGTGCTCTTGCATAAATCCATTAATAAAAATCATTTTACAAAGTAAACTTCTCTTAAGTAGAGTGTTGCACAGTGTCGTAGTGCCAAACAGTGTCAATGAGCGCCAATTCGTACCACTTTAAAATAAGGACGTATATATCTACATTTCTTTGTGCCTGCAAGCGGATGTAAACAGATAATTATGTTGGTACGTAGTTTCTCAATTATGTATTTAGTCGCCTATGTATATACAAGCGTAAGGGTGTGGATAGATGCAGATGAGGATATAAAATTACATAGTTGCATAAGTGCAGATTTACAGATCTGAGTTTGTACACAAATAGGTCTGATAATGCAAATTTATTTGTATACCTACCTAAAGACAGATGTACATATGTCAGTATTCAAGTAGTGTAATACGTGCTTAAGTGGCTATATAACTATCTACAAAATTACATATGTATGGGCGATAGTTGATAAGTATCTATCTATGTAGAGATATAAGTGAATAATTAAATAGAGTTAAAAATGAAAACAGAACACAAAACAGTATTCATTGCTTTTTCTTCCCAAAAGGGAGGTGTAGGCAAAACCACCTTTACGGCACTTGCGGCCAGTACACTACATTATCGTCTTGGCTACAATGTAGCCGTATTCGATGCTGATTTTCCACAACATAGTTTAATGAAAATGAAGACTCGTGATTTGGCTATGGTGATGGAAAATGAGTTTTTAAAACGGGTGGCATTCAAACAATTTACGACTATTAACAAAAAAGCTTATCCGATCATTCAGCATAAAGCAGAAGGTGTATTGGAGGCTGCGCATGATTTTTTAGAATCCACTTCCGTTCCGGTTGATTTTATCTTTTTTGACCTTCCGGGAACAGTAAACACTCCCGGTATTTTGAAAGCTCTGGCGGGGATGCACCATATTTTCACGCCTATTGTAGCAGATCGTGTAGTTATGGAAAGTACACTCATTTTTACCCAGCTGATGAAGGATGTTATTATGAAAAAAGGAGAAACCTCCATTGAAACCATTAATCTGTTTTGGAATCAGGTAGATGGTCGTGAACGCTCGCCCTTGTACGATGTTTATAATAAACTTATTGATGAGTTGGACTTAAGTCTAATGCAATGTCAGATTATGAACAGCACACGTTTCCGCAAGGAGAGTGAAGCCAATGCCAAAACTGTTTTTCGATCAACTTTAATGCCTCCCGATGAACGGTTGATGAATGCTTGCCGCTTAGACCAGTTTATGACGGAATTTTTAAGAATCGTTCAATTGTAATAGTATGGAAAAAGACAATAAGAAAAAAGCAATTCCCGAAATCAACGAAGAGTTAATGATGAATCTGATGGTAGATGGAGTAAAAAAGGAAGGATTGGAACTTCCGCTGGAAGAACGCAAAGCTCCGATAAAACCATTTCAGGAAAAGCCTTTAGCGAAGGAACGGAACAGAGGAAAAAAAATAAATGATCAGGATTATGAAAGCATATTTTTCAAAAGGCCAGACACCAATGCCCGTGATGGTAAAACGGTATATATCCGACCGGATTTCCATGAGAAACTCTCACGGATTGTACAGGTAATAGGCGAAGATAAAATAACCATTTATGCCTACTTAGACAATCTTCTTGAATATCATTTTCAGGAGTTTGGAGAGCAGATTATCACAACTTTTAATGATAAATACAAACCTATTTTATAATTATGGAAACACTAATTGTAATATGCCTGCTCATTGTTATTGTGCTACTCCTGGAGGATAAGATCGTTATCAGAAAAATGACAGAACAAAAAACAAAGCATGGAAAACCTAATCCGAAGTTACCCGATATTATGGGGCAGCCAAAGTCAATGAGGAGCCTTTCAGTGCCAAAAAGTGCTATCGAAAGCCAAAGTAAAAAGCGGAAACATGAAATGAATAATTTTGATATTGAAATCGACGAGGTAGATGTCGATATACAAATTCCGCAGGAAGAACTGGATGAAGTTTTTGGAAATATGCCTGATTTTGAGGAAGAGGAAGTAGAATGGAACAGGTACGGAATATCTGGTGGGAATAACGGTTTTGCCCAAGGGGTTACCTTTGAAGAATTAAGTTCCGTGGGGATGTTGCTGCAAAAAGAAAATTTGGAGCAATCTCAAAAGGAAACAGCGGTTGCTATAGTTCAGAAAATACAGGGAACCGAATTATTCAGCCTACTGGAAAATTCCATAGAAAATGCTTCCCGTAAAATAGCCGAGCTATTAGACAGTAGTCTTACTTCTGATGCGGATGCTGGTTCTTCCACTTTGCGGAAAAATGATTTGGAGGAGTTTGATATTGGGGAGTTTGTATGAAACTCGCTCATAAAACCCTCAAAAATTAAAACACCAAACGGTAAAAGTTTGGTGTTTTTTATGCATAAACACTCACTACAAACCACTCACTGCCAAATCATTCCTTTGAATGCCACTTTATTATAGCACCCTGATTTCTGAAACATCTTTGTCCCGAAAGTCCGCAAGGTGCGGGTTAACAATAACAAATTAATGTGTTTCAATTATGGAAAAACAGAGAAAAAAAGTTTTGCTGGCAGCCGTGGCAATGCTGCCAGGAATTGGTGTGTTCGCACAGGAAAACGGTTCGGCAGGTATCAAGTGGCTACCCAAATGGTGACGTCTTATTTCGACCCCACACATAGCTCATCTAAGCCATTGGAGCTGTGGTCGGTCTCTTCGAAACTGCAACCATTCTTCCTTTAATTCTTTGTCATATGACTAATTACAATATCAACAAAGGCATCGGAAAAACGGTGGAATTTGAAGGGCTGAAAACACAATATATATTTATTTTCGCTGGCGGACTACTAGGGACACATCCTGGTCATTTTAATTGGAGAGGCTATCTGAAAAGTCAAGACAGCCTCTCCTTATATTCGGGTAGATTATAAATACGTAAATCTTACAGTGCTATTTTTTTTTAGATATCAGACTTATATAAATATCAACTTGCACAACAACTCAACTTTGAAGCGTCTTTTCCGAATGTGATAGCTGCTAATTTTATTCCTTCTCCTAATGTCAAATATGGATAAAAACTCTCAGCTAAGTCCTTTACTGTTATTCCGTATTTTATAGCCATACTTAATTGTTGAATAAGTTCTCCGCCCTCTGGTGCTACTATTCTAGCTCCTATTAGTTTGTCTGTCTCGGTGTTGCGAATAAGTTTTATAAAACCTCTTGTGTCATTTGCTGCAATGGCTCTCGGCACATCTTTCAATTCTATTTTAGAAACTTCAAACGGAATATTTTGTTGTTCTGCTTGTACTTCATCCAAACCGGCACCTGCAACTTGTGGGTCGGTAAATACTACCCATGGCAAAGAAGTGTAATCTGCTTTATTTTCTGCTCCAGAAAAAGCATTTTCTACGGCAATTTTTCCTTCAAAAGCGGCTGTATAAACAAAAGCAGGTGTATTGGTTACATCGCCTACGGCATAAATGTTTTGCAAATTAGTTTCCATTTTTTCGTTTACCGAGATATGTCCCGTTTTGTTCAATGCTAAACCGATGTTTTGCAATCCTAGTTTTTGTGTATTGGGTTTTGTTCCTGACGCAACTACTATTTTTCCTTTTTCTATGATTTGTGTAAACGAACCGTCAGGACATTTACAATGAATAATCGTTTCGTTTCCTTGTTTCTCAAATTTAACAGCTCTGAAATTGGGTAAAATTTCAATGCCTTCATTTCGCATTTGGTTTTCCAATACTTCGCTGATGTCAGGTGTTTGTGTTCGCAAAACTCGGTCTGTAAATTCTATGATACGAACTTTAACGCCTAAACGATTATATGCCATAGCTATTTCCAAACCAATGTAACCTGCTCCCATAATAGTGATGCTTTCGGGCTTTTCTTCTAAATCAAAAAGCGAAACATTGGTCAAGTAGCCAATTTCATTTAATCCTTCAATGTTTGGAATATTGGTAGTAGCACCAGTTGCAATGATAAATTTCAAGGAAGTATATTCTGTTTTTCCATCAACAACAATTGTTTTGTTGTCCTTAAACTCCGCCCAACCTGTAATCATTTTTAGGTTTTCAAAATCGCTTACCACATCCATATATTTTTTTCCTTGAAGTGTGGCAACTAATTTTTTCTTGTCTTTAATAACTTGTGCAAAATCAATATCAACTCCTTTGGGTTTAATACCTTCAAAGTTGGAATGGGTAGCGTGATAAGCCGTTTCGCCTGCACGAATTAGGTTTTTAGAAGGCACGCAACCCACATTGACACAAGTACCGCCAAAGCCCAAACCACCGTTTACCATTAAGGTAGTCAGCCCCAAACTCTCTGCTTTGATAGCTGCCGAAAATGCAGCCGAACCACCACCAATAATTATTAAATCAAAGTGATTATTCCCACTGTTTCCATTTTCTGGGATTTCACCTTTTACACGATAGTTTTTTGTACCGTTGATGGTATTGATTATTTCTTCCCTGCTTGTTTTTGAAGGGTCAAAAGAACATTCACAAGTGGATTTTGGATAGCCTACCTTAGCTTCTGTTACTCCTTCATTTTTTGAAAGAAGTTTTTCAATTCCTGTGGCACAATGGTCGCAGGTCATCCCTACGATGTCAAGTTTTATGGTTTCTTTGTTCATTACGCTTTCTTTTTTTGAGTTTCTTTGATGATTTCAGCTTTATAGCCTATTTTTTCAACTATCCTAATGATAGTATCAGGATTTGTTTTCTTTGGGTCGTATTGGATGGTTGCCAAATCGCCCGGATATTTCACTTTGTGTTCAATAATGCCGTCCACTTCTTTGAGGGTATTTGAAATGTGGTTGGAACAACCTGTACAAGTCATTCCCGTGATTTTCAGTTTCACGGTTTTACCTTCTTGTTGTGTTGTGTTTTCCTTTTTTACTTTACTGTCAGTCGGTTTGCAACATTGGGCATTGACCTGAGTAATTCCAATTAGGAACAAAGCACTCAATAAAATCAAATTCTTTTTCATTGTGTAATTATTTAATTAAATTCTTAAATATGAAAAGCAAAAAAATACTATTTCTTGCCAACTACTTTGTAACCTGTACCGTTGATGGCTTCTTCAATTTGAGCCAAGCTCACTTTAGTTTGGTCAAATTTCACTTTGGCAGTTGCTTCTTCGTAACTCGCATCTACCTTAACAATACCTGGCAACTTATTTACGTCATTTTCTACGTGTGAAGCACAACCATTGCAAGTCATTCCTTTTACATCAAAAGCTACTGTTTGGATGTCCGAAGCATTGACGATTACAACTTCTTTTTTATCGTTTGAAGGGTATAAAATCTGTGCATAGTATGGAAAAGCAAGCATTAAAACAGCAAACACGGTTACAATTCCTAAAAATGTTTTGGTCTGCATAAAAGGTTTCTTTTCGTCTTCTTCGCAATCGCATTGGATTTCTTCGGCTGTTCTTGGTTTGAGTTTCTGATACCAAGCAAAGCCCAATACCAAAACAGTTATACCAATAAGATAAGGTCTTGCAGGTTCCATCCACGAAAAGGTAGCTGCCACTCCTGATGCTCCTGAAATAAGAGCCAATACAGGTGTTATGCAGCAAAGTGATGCTGCTATTGCCGAAAGCACTCCCGCTCCGGCAAGTTTGTTGTTTTTCTTGTTCATACTGTTTCCTTTTTTGAATTGTTAATGTGTTTAAAAAATGGTCGAAGTAAAGTCAGTTGCTCTTGTTTCAAAGAGTAGAAAATGGTCTGTCCTTCTCTTCTTCCTTCAATGACGTTTCCGTCTTTGAGTTTTCTAAGATGTTGGGAAACGGCTGGGATACTCATTCCGAGAATGTCTGAAAGGTCGCAAGGACAGAGTTCGTTTTCTTCTTCTAAGAGAAATAAGATTTTCAACCTTACTTCGTTTGCTGCCAATGCTAAAAGTCCACTCAGTTGACTGAATGCCTTGCCGTTGGCTTGAAGTATTTCCCGACAATTGTCTATTTGAACCTTGTCGGCAAACACTCTGATACACGATTGATTGTTTTCCATAATTTTCCTGTTTAGGATTTAATAACGCAGCAAAGATACAAATAGTTTTCTTATTTAAGCAAATGATTAAATGTATTTTTCAACAGCTCTTAATTTTTGTATTCAGTGAGTAATTTAGCTCATTTGGTCACACACCGCCAAACAATTCCACTTACTGTCACTTTGTTATAGCGCCTCGTTTTCCGAAACATCTTTGTTCCGAAAGCCCGTAAGGTGCGGGAAGACAATAACAATTTAAAATGTTAAAATCATGGAAAAACAAAGAAAAAAAATCCTGCTGGCAACAATGGCAATGCTGACAGGCTTCAGTGTGTTGGCACAGGGAGACGGTTCAGCTGGTATCACCGAAGCCACACAAATGGTTACGTCCTATTTCGATCCTGCCACACAACTCATCTACGCTATTGGAGCCGTGGTAGGTCTCATTGGAGGGGTTAAAGTGTACGGTAAGTTCAGTAGCGGAGATCCCGATACAAGCAAGACTGCAGCAAGTTGGTTTGGTGCGTGTATCTTCTTAATCGTAGCCGCTACCATTTTACGTTCATTCTTTCTTTAATCCCTTGCCTTATGAATTACAATATCAATAAAGGCATCGGAAGAACAGTAGAATTTAAGGGGTTGAAAGCACAATACTTGTTCATTTTCGCAGGCGGACTGCTTGGTACACTGATTCTTGTAATGATAATGTATATGGCTGGCGTAAACTCTTATATCTGCCTGTTGCTTGGAGCAGGCGGTGCTTCGCTGATTGTATGGCAGACCTTTTCATTGAACAAAAAGTATGGGGAACACGGGCTGATGAAAATTGGGGCAAGAAAAAGACACCCACGATATATCATCTGTCGCAAGCCGTTACACCGCTATTTACAGTTCACTTCTAAATCGAATGCCTTATGAGAAATGTAGCCAAGACCACTACGCTGGAAAATAAGTTTCCCTTACTTGCGGTAGAAAACAATTGTATTCTGTCAAAGGATGCAGACATTACCGCTTGTTTTGAAGTACGTTTGCCGGAACTCTTTACGGTGGCTTCTGCGGAATATGAAGCCATTCATTCCGCTTGGCACAAAGCAATCAAGACGTTGCCCGATTATACAGTTGTCCATAAACAGGACTGGTACATCAAGGAAAACTATGCGCCCGACATTGCGGGTGATGGTTTGAGTTTTTTGGGTAAATCCTACCAACAACATTTCAATGAACGCCCTTTTCTCAACCATTACTGCTACCTGTTCCTGACTAAGACCACTAAGGAAAGAATGCGGATGCAAAGCAATTTTTCATCACTTTGCAAAGGTACTCTTATACCAAAAGAAATCAGGGATAAGGAAGCAATCCATCGTTTTATGGAAGCGGTAGCACAGTTTGAACGTATTGCAAATGACAGTGGATTTGTCGGATTGCGACGTTTAACGGAAGAAGACATCATAGGTACGGATGAAAAACAGGGACTGCTGGAACAGTATCTAACGCTGTCGAGGGAGGTCGGGACACCAATGCAGGACATCGGATTGGGAGCCGAGGAAGTACGTGTTGGCAACAAAAGATTGTGCCTGCATACCTTATCCGATACAGATGACCTGCCCTCAACAGTATCAGCAGATACTCGTTACGAAAAACTATCTACCGACCGGAGCGACTGCCGTTTGTCGTTTGCTGCTCCAGTGGGCTTGTTGCTAAACTGCAATCACATCTACAACCAATATCTGTTTTTGGATAACAGCGAAGACAACCTGCAAAAGTTTGAGAAGTCCGCAAGGAATATGCACTCATTGGCTCGTTACAGCCGTGCTAACCAAATCAATAAAGAATGGATAGAACGCTATCTGAACGAAGCACACAGTTTTGGACTATCATCTATTAGGGCACACTTCAACATCATGGCTTGGTCGGATGACTCCAGTGAATTTAAACAATTAAAGAACGACTGCGGTAGTGCTTTGGCACTTATGGAATGTAAACCCCGTCATAATACCACCGATGTAGCTACGCTCTACTGGGCAGGAATGCCGGGAAATGCGGGAGATTTTCCAAGTGAAGAAAGCTTTTATACGTTCATTGAACCGGCATTGTGCTTCTTTACAGAAGAAACTAACTATCACAATTCACCATCGCCGTTCGGTATCAAGATGGCAGACCGCCTAACTGGAAAGCCCATCCATCTGGACATTTCTGACTTGCCGATGAAGCGTGGTATTATCACGAACCGGAACAAGTTTATATTGGGTCCTTCAGGAAGTGGTAAGTCTTTTTTTACCAACCACATGGTTCGGCAATACTATGAGCAAGGTGCACACGTCCTGCTTGTGGATACGGGTAACTCGTATCAGGGGTTATGTGAACTTATTAAGGGGAAAACCAAAGGCGAAGACGGGGTTTACTTCACTTACACAGAAGACAATCCCATTGCCTTCAATCCTTTCTATACTGATGATGGTGTTTTTGATATTGAAAAGCGAGAAAGCATCAAAACGCTGATAGTGACCTTATGGAAGCGTGATGACGAACCGCCGACCCGTTCCGAAGAAGTAGCATTATCCAATGCGGTAAGCGGCTACATTGAACGTATCAAACAAGATGAGGTATATCCTTCTTTCAATGGATTCTATGAATATGTTCAGGGCGATTACCGTAAGGTATTGGAAGAAAAACAGGTTCGGGAAAAAGACTTTGATATTGCCAACTTCCTGAACGTACTGGAACCTTATTACAAAGGAGGCGAATACGATTACCTGCTCAATTCCGATAAACAGTTAGATCTGCTTTCCAAACGCTTCATTGTGTTTGAAATTGATGCAATCAAAGACCACAAAATCCTCTTCCCAATCGTGACCATCATCATCATGGAGGTGTTCATTAACAAAATGAGAAGACTCAAAGGTATCCGCAAACTCATACTGATTGAAGAGGCTTGGAAAGCGATTGCCAAGGAAGGTATGGCAGAATATATAAAGTATCTCTTCAAAACGGTTAGGAAGTTTTTCGGTGAAGCTATTGTAGTAACACAGGAAGTCGATGACATCATCCAATCGCCCATTGTCAAGGAAAGTATCATCAATAACTCCGATTGTAAAATCCTGCTCGACCAGCGCAAGTACATGAACAAGTTTGATGACATACAGGCTATGCTTGGACTTACAGACAAGGAGAAGGGACAGGTACTTTCCATCAACATGAATAATGATCCGTCACGACTTTACAAGGAAGTGTGGATTGGTCTGGGGGGAACCCATTCAGCGGTATATGCCACAGAAGTTTCCGTTGAAGAATATCTCGCCTATACCACCGAGGAAACGGAAAAAATGGAAGTGATGCGGATTGCTGGTGAACTGGATGGAAATGTAGAGCAGGCTATCAAGCGAATAGCCCTGCAAAGAAGAGAAAAGTAAAACAAATTATTAATCATTTTAAAATCAAAGAGCAATGAAAAAAATACTATTCATGGTGTTGACAGTACTAATGCTGGCTGTAGCACCGTCCGCAAAAGCCCAATGGGTGGTTACCGATCCTGCAAACCTGGCTTCAGGTATTCTTAACAGTGCCAATGAAATTGTACAGACTTCAAACACGGTATCCAATGTTGTCAAAAATTTCAAGGAAGTGGAAAAGGTATATAAGCAGGGCAAAGAATACTATGATAAGCTACAAGCTGTAAATAATCTAGTCAAAGATGCACGCAAGGTACAGCAAACAGTACTGCTGGTTGGTGATGTGTCAGAAATGTATGTGCAGAATTTTGGAAAAATGATGAACGATCCCAATTTTTCTGCCCAAGAATTAATAGCTATTGCCAATGGTTATGCAGCACTGCTTAACGAAAGTACCGAACTGCTGAAAGAACTCAAACAGATCGTAAGTTCTTCCAGCTTGTCTTTGAATGACAAAGAACGTATGGATATTATTGACCGTGTATACAAAGAAATTAAGGAATACCACAGCCTTGTACGCTATTACACGAACAAAAATATCTCAGTAAGTTTTGTTAGGGCAAAAAAGCAGAACAATAGCAAAAGAGTACTTGAACTCTACGGAACCGCTAACCAAAAATACTGGTAAGCTATGGAATTTGATAATCTTCACGAGGTTCTGCGCTCCTTGTATGATGAGATGCTTCCACTGTCCGCCGATATGGCGGCAGTGGCTAAAGGAGTGGCAGGCTTGGGATCCTTATTCTATATAGCTATTAAGGTGTGGCAGGCACTAAGCCGGGCAGAGCCGATAGATGTGTATCCTTTACTACGTCCTTTTGCTTTGGGTCTTTGCATCATGTTTTTCCCTACTATGGTACTTGGAACAATCAATGCAATCCTTAGCCCGATAGTGCAAGGGACGCATGCCATCCTCGAAAATCAGGTGCTTGACCTGAACGACCTACAGACAAAAAAAGATCTGTTGGAACGGGAAGCTATGCTTCGAAATCCTGAAAATGCCTATTTGATATCAAACGAAGAGTTCGATAAAAAACTGGAAGAACTGGGCTGGTCGCCATCGGATCTGGCCACGATGTCGGGGATGTATATGGAAAGAGGGATGTATAGCATTGAGCAGTCTGTAAAAAACTGGTTCAGGGAATTGCTGGAAATTCTATTTCAAGCAGCTGCTTTGGTGATTGACACCATACGTACATTCTTTTTGATTGTGTTATCAATTTTGGGTCCGATAGCTTTTGCTATATCGGTCTGGGATGGTTTTCAATCCACACTTACGCAATGGCTTACGCGATATGTCAGTGTGTATTTATGGTTACCTGTAGCCGACCTCTTCAGCTCTATGCTTGCCAAGATACAATCCCTGATTATAGAAAGGGATATTGAAATGCTTGCTGACCCGACTTTCATTCCCGATACCTCAAATACCGTGTATGTAATTTTTATGATCATTGGCATTGTGGGATATTTTACCATTCCTACAGTGACAGGCTGGATCATTCAGGCTGGCGGAGCGGGAAATTTTACCCGTAACGTGAATCAAGCCGCAATGAAAGCTGGAAATATTGCTGGAGCTGGGGCAGGTTCGGCAGCAGGAAATATCGGCGGACAGTTACTCAAATAATGTAAAACTATTAATCAGTAAAAAATGGAATTTAAAACACTAAGAAATATCGAAAACAGCTTTCGTCAAATAAGACTTTACGCCCTTGTATTTGCCGTTCTCTGCATAAGTGTTGCAGGATATGCCGTATGGCAATCCTACCGCTTTGCAGAAGAACAACGCCAAAAAATCTATGTGCTGGACAATGGAAAATCACTAATGCTGGCTCTTGCACAGGACGCATCCATCAACCGTCCGGTCGAAGGGAGGGAACACGTAAGGCACTTTCATGAATTGTTCTTTACGCTGGCTCCCGATAAGAATGCTATCGAAAGTAATATGAGACGGGCGTTTAATCTTGCCGATAAAAGTGCCTTTGATTATTACAAAGACCTTTCGGAAAAGGGATATTACAACCGTATTATATCAGGTAATGTGCAGCAGCGTATAGAAGTGGATAGTGTGGTCTGCAATTTCGACAGGTATCCCTATGCGGTTCGCACCTATGCCAAACAGTTCATCATCCGTTCCAGCAATGTGACTAAACGTAATCTGGTTACTTCCTGCTATCTGGTCAATTCCGTCCGTTCGGACAATAACCCGCAGGGCTTCAATATAGAAAAATTTTCGGTGGTCGAAAACAAGGACATTGAAGTCATCGAACGCTAAAAATAATCGTATGGAAACATTTTCAGATTTAAACACTTTCGCTATAAACCTTACCGAAAAAGGATATAGCGGTTATTTCCACACTCAGGGCGCGTATCCCGGAAAGCTAAAAGACAGTATCTATGAATACCTCGAAAGTTGCCAAAAGGATGCCGATAATTTGCCTAAACAGGAATTGTTGCTGACAAGCTATCTGCAATGGTCGGGAGAAGATAAGCCTCGTGTAGAATGCAATATGTGGGTAAAATACCTGAACGGCAAATTCTCTCTCAACAGAATGGAGGTAGCAAAAAAAGATGGCTTCGGACAACTGATGAAAAAATCAGCTCTGACAGACCTTTCTATACTATCCGTACCCAAAGCAATTGCTTCAATCGCTTTGGTTAGTGAAGAGCCGAAGCAGGAGGCAGAAAAAAGTCCAAAGCGTTTCAAGCTATAACAAAAAGAAATTAGAAGGCTATGAAAAAATTAAGAACAACTATGGACAGGTACTTTGACAAGCTGGATGAACGTTGGCGGGTATTGCCAATACAAAAACAGCATCAATGTATGCTGTACTTCTTGGTGGGTTATCTGCTGCTTACTGCGGTGGTCATTGGCAAAGTATGGTATGAAACTTCAAAGTCCCATAACGATATAGGTATTGAGCATATCGAGAACCCCATCCACAAAAAAAAATGAAAGTCCTACAAAATTGCAGGATACATTAACAACAATTTATAAAAATAAGATTTATGAAAGTAAATGAGAACAAAAAAACGATTGTTCGGGTAACGGAAGGTAACCCTGCAGCAACCGATGATGTATTGCAAGACAGTACACAGAATAAAATTCAAAAGCTTAAAAAACCTCTTATATTCGGTTTGATGGGTGTTGTGTTCCTCTGCTGTATGTACCTGATCTTTAAACCGTCTTCCGAGAAAAAGGAAATTGATAAAATCGGACTGAACGATGTCGTACCACAAGCTACTGGTGGAGGAATGCCTGATGATAAAGGTAAGGCATACGAGGAGGAAATGCTGGAACGTAAGAATCAAAAAAAACGGAACGATCTCACATCTCTTTCTGATTACTGGAATGAAGACGGAAAAGGAGAAGCGGGAGAGGAGCTGCCTGAGGAGCAAGAAAGCTACAGTAGTGCCAACGGATCTGGAAAACAAAATAATCCCGCTTTGAACAGTTACCGCAACGTGCAAAGCACTTTAGGTTCTTTCTATAAGGACGATAATTCTGAAACACAGGAACTCCACAAACAATTGGAAGAATTAAAGGAAAAACTAGCTGAGAAAGATGTTCCAGCCAGAGCAACAGTAGATGACCAATTGGCATTAATGGAGAAATCCTATCAGATGGCTGCAAAATATCTTCCTTCAGGCACAAATACGGGAGAAGCAGTACCTGCCAATGGTGTTGTTTCTAAGTCTTCTTCTTCTACTAAACAAAAAGAGCAGTTTGTGGCATTCACTTCTACAAGAAAGAACACCGTATCCGTCTTGTACCGTGAGCCTACCGATAGTGTCTTTTTAGCTGATTGGAATCAAAACAAGAACAGCCGTTTTTATACTGCAGGTGCTTTAGAGCAAGTGGTACAACCCAAAAACAGTATCAAAGCCTGTGTACAGGAAACGCAGACCATTATCGGTGAAAGCGGTGTACGCCTCCGCTTATTGGAACCGGCCCAAACGCCTAATCGTACCATTCCCAAGGGAACAATTTTAACGGCTAACGCCAAACTTGAGGGAGGACGTTTACAGATGAAGGTTATTTCCATAGAATTGGACGGAAACATCCTCCCGGTTGATATTACGGTTTATGATCTGGACGGTCAGCAAGGTTTGTATGTGCCGTATTCGCCCGAAATGAATGCCCTTAGCGAAATGGCAGGCAATATGAGCCAGCAATCCGGTACAAGCCTGATGCTTACCCAATCGGCAGGACAACAGGTTGCCGCTGATTTGAGCCGTGGCGTAGTTCAGGGCATTTCGGGTTATTTCTCCAAAAAAGTGAAGACACCGAAAGTTACCTTAAAGGCAGGTCATCAACTGTTTCTTGTCTCCAAAAAATAATGTAAAACATAAATAGAATTAAACAATGAAAAATCATTTTAGAACCTTGTGGGCATTTGCCCTGATCATTGGCTTTGCCATTTCCTCTTTTGCACAGGACAGTGCAAAAAGTTCCCTTACTTTAGGTAAGATAGAACCGTTCTGTATGGAAGTTACTTATGACAAAACTTCACATCTGATTTTCCCAACTGCTATACGCTATGTGGATTTGGGCAGTGAATACCTGATTGCAGGAAAAGCAGAAGATGCGGAAAATGTACTTCGTGTAAAAGCATCGATAAGAGAGTTTGCACCAGAGACAAATTTTTCTGTAATCACCAATGATGGCCGCTTTTACAGCTTCAATGTACATTATAATTCATGCCCAGAGGCATTGAGTTATGACCTGCTATCAATGCAAAAGGCAGTGGATAAAGCGGGCGGGAACGATGTGCTTTTTGAAGAATTGGGAAACAATTCTCCATCTCTGGCAGGTTTGTTATTGGAAACCATTTACAAAAACGATAAGCGCATTGTAAAGCATATCGGAGCGAAAAGTTTCGGCATACAGTTTATTCTCAAAGGAATTTACATCCATAATGGTAAATACTATTTCAATACAGAACTCGCAAACCGTACCAATGTTCCTTTCCAGATTGATTTTATCAATTTCAAGGTAGTGGACAAAAAGATTGCAAAGCGAACCGTGGTACAGGAAAAGCCAATGATACCACTACGCACTTACAAGCCACTGAGTGAGATTGACGGAAAAAGAACTGAACAAAATGTGTTCCTATTAGACCAGTTTACCATTGCCGATGACAAGATGTTGTTGATTGAGATTTTTGAGAAAAACGGTGGTAGACATCAAACACTTCAAGTAGAAAATTCCGATTTGATCAAGGCTCGTTTGATTAACGATATGCACCTGAAATTTTAGTAATCCATTAAAAATAACAACAGAAAAATGAAAAAGTATATTTATACGATGATGTTTGCCCTTATAGGTATCACTGTCGCACAGGCACAACGAATGCTGCCTAAACAAAAAGGGTTGGAAGTAAACGCAGGAACCTTATCCGATGACCATCCAGGCAGGAACTACTATCTCAATATCGGTATGACTGTAAACGGTAAAAATGGCAATTACCAGCTTTGGGCTTTGGAATACACGCACCAATATGATGAGTATAAAGACCTCTGTTTACCACAGGAAACCTATACAACCGAAGGTGGTTACAGTTTCTTTCTGCTGGGTGACGCCCGTAAGAGCATTACCCTTAATACAGCCATAACTGGTGTACTGGGTTATGAAAGTATTAACCGAGGCAAAAATCTGTTGTATGATGGGGCAAAAATATTGACTGAAGACAACTTCATTTACGGTGCAGGCGGACGGCTGTCTTTTGAAACATATTTGTCCGACCGTTGTGTATTGATCCTTCAGGGGCGCACTAAAGTTTTGTGGGGTACGGATCTGGAACAGTTTCGACCTTCAGCGGGTCTGGGGTTGAGGTTTAACTTCTAAAATATAAAACTATGATAGCATTTTTTAATAAATTCAGAATAGGGTTACTGCCAATGTATGTATTGCTGGCAATCCTGATAAGTTCTTTTACATCCTGCAGTAAAGACGAACTTGAAATACAAAATGATTTCCCTTTTGAGCTAAAGGTGATGCCCGTACCCAAAGAAATTGCTAATGGCAATACCGTGGAGATTAGGCTGACGATACAGCCAACCAGCAATTATAGTAACGCGCAATACTATCTTCGCTACTTTCAGTTTGATGGACAAGGAACTTTGCAGTATTATGAAGAACCGCCGTATCTGCCAAACGATTTGTACCCGTTGCAGGCGAAGCAATTTAGGCTCTATTATACTTCGAACTCCACTGTATCGCAATCCTTTGACGTATGGATTTCGGATAATTTTGGAAACGAAAAGCAATTAAGCTTTGAGTTTAACAACAGTGACTAAGATGAAAACGAAATAAATCAAAACCGGCCTGCTGATTTTACGTGCAAGTCGGTTTTTTGATTTTCAACTTTTCTCATAAGATGATTTTGTTTAAATTTATTTGGATTATAATCTTTGTAATTATGGATGCAGTTACCTCTCAATTGGTACTGGGTATTATTCCCCTTGTTACAAGCATAGGACTTATCTACTGGATAAGCCGCAGAAAGTTTTACAGACGTAATATGGCTGGTTTGGAAGGTTTTTCGAGCTTTGAGGCATCTGTGTTTGTCCGCTTTTTGGAACGTATAGGTAAGTGGCTTGCATATGGCTTGATCGTTATTAGCATTCTTTTTTTGTGGTCATATTCAAGGATGAAAAAGGATAAGGAAAAACAACAGCAAGGAGTAAAAACAGAGCTGTCTGTGTAACGTTAATATTCAAAAGCGCAAAAAAAATTAGCTAAAAGATGGATATTAAATTTTTAAATACTTTGTTTAAATAAAAATATATAAAATATTGTTATTTAAATATTTAGGATATATTTGTAAATGTAATTCTATATTATCTATCATAGGCATAGGAACATTTGGTAATTCCGATGTAACTGTTTTTTTTAATTATAAATTTAAGAAATAAAACCTTAAACTGTAAAAAATTAAAATTCAACTTTAACCAAGCGACCTTCTTTTGCTTCTTTTCTTTGGTCGCTTATGCGGAAAGAAAAGAAGTCCGCTAAAACAATGAAAGGGATAATGAATATCCCTTAGAAATTAGATTACAACCTGTTTGGTAAAATATATGAGAGAAATTTATGGATTGACATATATTTTACCAAAGTGGTTGCACCGATTTGACGCAAAAAGACTGTCCCGACCATTAGGAGGGAGTGTCTTTTTGCCGCCCAATTTCGGTTATCAGGCGACTTTTATGGGATGGGTGCGAAAGTCCTTCAGATTGTGGAAAAAGCCCCTGTACGGTGTCATACCATATCGGAATAAGTTCCATAAAAGGGAGCATCCCATTTGGGTTAAAGAGGAATTGATAAACAAATCCTGTTTCTCCAATGCTTCCGCCAAACTGCAACTCGGTGTGTCGTCCTCTTGTTCGGACTGCTTCAATAATTCTCCAAATTCTTCCGTAATCATTGGCAGGCTTGCCACCGTTTCGTATTTCTCCGAATTGGGTTGATGAATGTTTCCTACGGTAGATAGTAACACTTGCCCTGTATGCTGGCTGTTGCCAAAATCCAACCAATATTTCGGTTCGTCCCTGTGGTGTCTACGGTTGCTTATTTCTTTCAGTATTTCAGCAACTCCAAACCTCGCCTGTACATTGTCCACGCACGTAATGTAAAGAGTTGCCTGTGCTTCTTCGGGTATCCTGCCTAAACTGTCCTTTTCAAACTTTACGGTTTTGGCTTTCCAATTTGTACCAGAAAAGCGGTTTGCACGGTTAATGAGGGCAACGGATTTGTACAATCCTGTTTCACTTTCTGCAAAACGCTGTCTTCCTAAATTGGCATTGGTCACAATATCATCATCCCACAAACGGACACATAACCCAGCGTGTCCCAATTCGATTAAGCTGTGGTTCATTTCCATTAAAGCGGTCAAAACCTTTGAGCCTGTGCCGCCTGCACCGATTAGGTTTACCGTAATGGGATTGGTCGGGCTTATCAGATAGTTATCTGTAAAATGTACTTTTAGTTTCTCGGTATTCATCACAAAAGATTTTTAAGGGTTTTGTTGTTCTTTTTTAATACATCTTTAGGAAAGGCTTCGTTTGTTTCAATCAGCTTTTTCCAAAGGCTTACGCAATTCCCTTTTATGGGATTTTGTTTTCCTAATAAATGGCTGAAATAGCTGTTGAAAAAGTAGTCTTCCCATGCACTTATAAATTCCTCTACAGAAGCGGAATTTTTAATGTCTATACTTACAGTTCCCATACATACTTTGCCGTCTTCATAAATGTTGAAGAAAGGAGCATAATACAATGATGTATTTTCCGTTGGTCTTCTGTCAGTAGTAAGTGCAAATACCGAGAGGCTGTTTTTACTGGCATACCAAAGCATTGGCGGTACATATGCTTTGCCGTTGGTTATGTCCAAACCGCTGACAAAATACAATTGCTGTTCCTGTGCTTTGGTGTACCAAAGCACCGTGCCTTTTTCACTCGGATTGATGTGCAGTATATTGGTTGGCAAAATTCCTTTTGGCTTTAAAAAGGCTTTGTCTTTTTCTTTATCGGTGTGTAAAGCCTTTGCCAATATTTTAGCTTCATTTACGGTCAATGGGTGGGCATTGACAGGATTTCCGTTTTTATCCATATCAAAATGCTCTACGTACATATCGGTATTCGTTCCTTTGGTTTGGTAAAAAACCAATGCGGATTTTGGGTGGTAAAGCGTTCCGAAATTCTCGGTTATGTCGTTTACATTATTCATTTTCTTGTCGTTTTATAATCATACAAAAGTGTACAGAGTTCATCCAATAGGGCAAATAGGCGGTTCTCAAAATCAAGGTTGGTTTGTGCTATGTTGCTTGCGTCAAAGCGTTTGCAAATGGTCGGTTCTTCCATTGCTCCATACTCGTTAAACTCATTGTTAATACTGTCGGCAAGTCTCTCATATAACCAACCTGTGGTATCTGCTATAAAGGAGATGTATTTTTCCATTCCAACAGTTTCGGAGTCGTTTTCATCATTATAGGGGTCTTCTTCGGGTCTTGGGGCGTTTCGGAAAATGCTCTCGTGTGGATATTGCGTGTAGAGGGCAAAGGCATTGTAAGCCACTTTTTGACACTCCTGTTCGAATGTGTCACGGCTTTTAAAATGGTTTAAACGATGTTCAAAAACTTGTAAATTGATACGGTTGAACAGTTTTTGTTCTATCCGTTCGCCTATCCATTCGGCTTTTACAATCTCTGCAATGTAGCTTTCCGTTTCTTCGGTACAATCATCCTGTTCGACCCAATCGTTCATCATTTCGTACATCCAATATAGATAGCTGTTTTCCTGTCTGTAATAGGGTATATCGACAATATGGTACAGATAACTGCAAACCGAAACAAGCAATTGAGCCGTCTTTTTACGCTTTGGGTCATTAAGCATTTGAAAGAGTGGCACAATTGGAATATAGTACAGGGTTGTGCCTGTGCTGTATCTTTCTTCGCTTGTAAAAAATGTTTTCTTACTGTCCTGTACCAAACGTAGATTATCCCAATTGATATTGTTTTGTTTTAATTTGGTTTCAGTATCCCACATAGCCAAAGCTATATTGTAGGGATAGCCATAATCTTTCGTTTGTAACGGTTCAATGCCATAATGTTTAGTAAGTTGGGAAAGGGACTTGTAAAAATACCTCTCCGTTTTTGCTGTTTTCTTACAAGCTTGTACGGATTGCACTGCTTTCAGTTTAGGCAGAAACGTACACTTTAGAAAAGCATTGGTAGCATAGCTATCGGTACAGATTTCTGCTTGTCTTTGAGTACTTCGTTTGTGTCTTTGGCTCTCTGCATCCAATTTGCGAACTCGCCCAATTGTCGGTGCAGTTGCCGTTGTGTTTTCTGTTCGGGTATGCTGATAGTTCCCGATAGGATATTGCGTTGCATAGTTCATCATTTTTGATTTTTGGTTTAACCTTTCGTTCCCATTACGCTTTCGAATTTGTATTCTATCCTATCATCACGGATAATAGGGGCAGATACTTTTGCCGTGGTTAGTATGGGATAAGTGTTGGCGTAAAAATTCAATACCGCTTCCACACTCCAACGTGCTTCGGGGTCGGTCAGTCTGATGTCCTGTCCTTTATCTTTAAGTATAAATACTCTTTCTAACTGTGTTGCTAATAACATAACTCTTGGATTTTGTATTAAACATTAGGTTGCTCTGTTGCAAACAGACCTGTTGAAGAAAACTTGTCTGATAGTTCCGATTTGCGTTTTCGTATCTCGTCAGCCTTTTCGGGGAACTCCGTCATTTCGGGTACTTTCATCCACGCATCACGGAATTTGCCTTCTTTTTCCAATTCATCCGCTTTTGCCATTCCCTCTTTAAATTTCTTGTCTTTGGCTTCCTGTTCCTTTTTCTCTTTTTCTCCTTTTTCCTTTTCCATTGCCGATTGCTTTTTAGCTTCTTCCAATTGCTTCATAAAGGCTTCCATATTGACCATTAAACCTGAAGCCGTTTCCAAAGGCGTTGTTATCTGCTGAAAAAATCCCTCGTCTAATTCTTCTGCCGTTCCCCTTAAATTAAGCGGTGGTATCAGTTGTTTTGCGTTATCTCCGCATTGTTCGTTTTGAAGTATTATAGAAACAATAAGATTGTTTTCTATGCCCTTTGAAATAGTGAGTTGTAAATCTCCTGTAATGCCCATTTGCGCTATCTGATTGAAAAAATTTGTGTTCATCGTTCTAAAATTTAATTGTTTTTACATGGCTCTTTTTTAAGACTATCTACGGTCAACGAACGACTCAATTTTCAAAGTTGCTCTTCTGTTTGCCCAATAAACATACTCAAGGGCTCCTTTCTTCGTTCTGAACCTTCTACCGTTTACGTTCCAACGTACTTTTATCCTGCGGATAGTCGATGGTGTTCTGAATGCATCATACGTAATTCCAGTAATTTCTGTCTCTTTTTTAATCTTGACAACTTCGATATATACCCCCTTTTGTTCAACATTAGGATAGTATGTTGACAGTAAGAGGTTGTTGTTTGGGTCAAAGATTTCAAAACGGACAAAATCTTTGTTATTCAACATAATGCGGAGCAGTTCTGATAAATTAAAATTCCAATTAAGCCCTATGTTTTTTGTCTCGTATTCCCTGTATGTAATAATTCCGATATTCATAGCTTTAGTTCATAAAGACTACCGCCATTTAAGGCAGTAGCCTGTGGTTATTTAATTAAGGGTTAAGATTATCGCTCCATCTGTTGCAAAAGAGGTGCATAGTTCAAAAGCTTTTTGAGACTTTAGCTGTGCCGTTCCACCCATTACAATACTCTGTAACTTGGCTTCATTATCCTTGTAACTGCGTACATTCTGATAGTATCCTGTCACGGCGTTGTATGCTCCAAACAAAGTACCTTTGGTGGTGTCCATCTGTTGTGTATCACTAACCATAGCATAGGTAAAAGCATCTTCTACTGTGTTTTTGAACAAGGTGGAAACTTCATCTTCCGCACCTTTTTTTAATAAATCAAATGTTTCCTTATTTGGACAAAGTGCTAATTGGATTAGCTTTCTTACCTCTTGGTCTGTTACCTTTACTTTAGCCCATTGGTTAAATATGCCCTCTAATTGCGTGCTTAGGGTATTCGCCAATCCCATAATCTTGTATGCGTTCTCAATACGTTGTTTTGCTCCCGAAGTATGTTTGATACGCACTACATTTGTCATATTTCGCAATGAAGCGTTAAGAGTGTTTTGGCATACGATACGGACAGGCGTAAATGCGGCTGTGATGCTTCCGCTACCATCGTGCGAAGTGGTCAGGAAAATGTACTTTTCTGTAACGTCATCTCCATTGCCCACACGGATATAATCGGGCAGTTTGGCTGTGATAAATATGCGTTCGCCCTGTCCCAATGCCCCTGCGGTTTCATACATTATGCCTTCGCCACCCCCTACAATAGAATCAAAGAAATTGAATGCCTCACGATTTTGTACGATGTGGTAGTCTTTGCCCACCACACCCAATACGGCATTGTTATCGGTACGAATATTGGCGTAATAGTTGGGTACTTCCAGTTCACTACTGCCTATTTCGATACCGTTTGCCGTTTCAATAATGCCCGAGCCTTTGGTATATAAAGGTGTTTTAATGACTTCATAGTCTAACCCTGCGTGTTTTATGGCTTCCGAACTTGTTGGGTAGTCTTCTACAATTTGACCTAAATTGTGCCACGCTTTTTGCTGAACGCTGAAAAATGAATAACGCCCTGTACTCTCGTTAAAATTGATATTATGTGCCATGATAAAATGATTTAAAAAGTTTAAAAATTGTTTGAAAAACCTGTAGTTAAAATGGGAGGTCGTTCTCTGTTTTGTTACTATTGATTCCCATGGCAGTTTGTGCCGTTTCCGATTTTTTACTGCTTCCGTGCAGTTTGATTTGCGAGGTGTTGAAGTTCAGACCTGCGTGTGCTTCTCCATTATTGCCTGTCCACGCTCTTGCGCTTACTCTGCCTGTGAGTTCCACAAGAGAACCTTTAGTTAGTATTGTCGCCACTTTTGCGCTAAGCCAGTAAGCACAGTCGAAGTAGGTTGTCTGCTCTACTCGTTCGCCCGCTTTATTTCGGTAGCTGTCGTTGATGGCAACTGAAAAATTTACTACTTGTTTGCTGTTTGACAATGTGCGTACCTGCGCATCTTTTGTCACTCGTCCGATAATGTTCATGATTTCTGCTTTTTTAGTGGATTAATTTTTTTTGAAATTTTATTCGGCAATGAGAGGAGGTGCTGTTTTGTTTCATCAAATCCATTTTTAATATTTTACTTTTCATTGCTGACATTTTTTTTATTCGTCTAAAGAGCCGGAGTATGCTATGTTTCGTTTCGGGAGCATAAAAAGGTTAGTGTTTAGCAATAGCAAGGTTTTGACAAAAAATACAACCCGGATGGGTGGAGATTTTTTGTCAAACCTGAAGGGCCTGGCCTTGCTATTGCGTTAAGGACACGGAAATACCTTTGCTGCTGAAATGAGACAAAAGCATACTGGTTATTGAATTTAAAAATGAACGGGAAGTAATGAAATTGTAGTAGATAAATGCAAATGAGATTAAAGATGCACCTGTAGTGGCGGAATTAGCAACTCCCCTAAGTTGTTAAAGATTGTTTTTAAGCACTCCCCAGATAGGATGTTTTGATTTAACCTAAGTTTTTGCTGTTAGGAGACCGGAAGATATTCAGCATTTCGTTTAGTGTCTTCTTTGTTGGATATTTCTTTCGTAAATTTTGAGAGATCATCTCTAATTATCTCAATGTTCTGGTTAATTGATTTTTTAAAATAGAGTATAGCGTTTGCTGCTAAAAGTCAGCACGGTATAAGGAGTACAATTCTTTAGGAGAACGTTAACGAAGTTAAAAGTAAAAGAAGATTCTTTTCACCGAATATTAGTTTTGAAAATTACTTACTGCTATCTGCAGTATTATTTTTTAGAATTTTTTTTATATCGCTAAATTTAATATGGATGTTTGTAATTGCCTTGTTTATCTGTTCAGTTGTCAAAATGGATTTTGAATTAAATCCAGAAAGACGTGTTCTGTGGAATTCGTATTCAGAACAAATAAAATATCTGTCAATATTTGTTCCTTTTGATTTGAATAATGAAGCAACTTGCCTTAATTTGTTTCTAGAAGCGATTGTAATTTTTGCAACCAATAGATCCTTTTTGCTATTTAAGTCTATGTTTAGTGGCATACAAGTAGCATTGCTATACTGGACGAACTTTAAATTCTCTTTGTATAAGACGTAATCATTATTGAATTTGATTTGAATTACAAGAACATTGTCCTCATATATGTCATTTCTAGTCATCCAATAGGAATAAAGACCATTGATTTGAGAATCATCAATGAAAATGCCTTTTTCCCCCGATAGTGAGTCAATAATGGGTTTCGTAATATTATCTATATCTCCAATTTTATCCGTTTCCTGACGCTCAACAGCATTTAAATACCAAGTCAAATCAACTAAAATGCTGCCAACAATTATCCATTTGAATTGCGAAAGTTCGGACTTAATTAGAGCAGATAATTGATCTATACTAGCTTTTCTAGATTGTCTACTTATTATTTTATCGAACCTTAAAGTTATTTTAATCTGGCTATCTGCAAATTCTTCAATATCGTAGTATTTATGAAGAGTGCAGTTTACTGTTTCAACTTGAATTTTCATGTGATTGATTTAAATATTCTAACTAACGTTTTGCAACAAGGTAAAATTTGTTGATAATGGAGTCCTAGTTATCTCCCGGAAGATAGAGAAAAACCGTAAAGAAAAACTAACGCGAGTTAAGTGATACCATCAAAATATCAATTAGCTATTTCAAATTCTCAGGTGGATGTTTCAAGTTTTTTACTTGGATGTGCACCTTTTTACATCCTTTGTTGCTTAAATTATAGTTTGCACTAACAATTATATTTTGGCTTCATATTATTTTAAAATACTATCATAAACAAGATGTTTTAAGAATAAGGCACTGGTTTTCGCTGCAAATTTCTTAGCTTGGTCATCTTTATTAGTCATATTGTCCATCACTGATTTAAAAATGATCCATTTGGTATTTCCAAAATTTGCAAACTTGCAGGCCCTTGCAATACCATAGCTTTCCATTTCAACTGCTACGATTTTTCGATCAACTGTTTTAATACTCTCTTCGAAATAACCTTTATTGTTTATTACCATTGTACTACATGCAATTTTATCAAAATGCACTTTGACTTCATCCTTCTTGAACTTATTCTCAATTTCAGAATCTGCTTTAACACTGATATTAATTTGATCTATAATTCTATTTAATTCAGGCTGGACCGAATCTTGTAATTCAAATTCAATGATTGTATCATGCTCAACTTCAAAATTTTCTACGGTAATTTTAATTTGATTACCATTTTCATCATATACGTGATTATAGTCGACAGGTTTATTATTCCGATCGAATAAAGTGATCGGAGATTTATCTGCATTACCCATATTCGAAACCTTGCCCTTTTGAAAAGTAAGTATACTTTTTGCTAAAACGATATCTCCAAAATTTGTCCCCTTTTTTCCACCGCATACACCAGACATTATCAAGAATTTAGGCTTAAATACTTCTAACATTTGTGTTGCCATAATCGCAGAATCAACCATTCCAGTGGCATAAGGTATAGTTGCAACAACTTTTCTGTCCGGAAACCCAATTAGATGTCCTATCCAATACCTTTTGCTTCCCAGATATATATCTTCGTGATTATCCCAAGTAAAATATTTTTTCACCTCTTCAAATTCATCGTCATATAGTGCAGTTATAATTCCAAATTCATATTCAATATTTTTTGATTGCATAATATTATTTTTTGTATACGTTGTAATTTTGTCATTTTTAATTCCTTCTAAAATGCCACTGTAGCCATAAATTACCCTATTCTCCATTTCATCTTGTAACATTGATTTATAAACATCAGCATTATCACCTGAAGAAACAAATATTGCTTTGATTTCATATTCATCTTCAATACCATCACCTCTAAATTTTAAATAACCGGAATGTCTTACACCATTGATTTCTTGATGAAATACATGGCAAATCAGAACAAATTTCTGTGCTTCATTTAATTTTTCAAGCTCTCTTTTAAAATCCTCAATGCTTTCAATTAGGAGCACACTTTTAAAAACTTTATTTCCTAGTCTTAACTGATTTGTTTCATTTCTAAAATTTTCATCAGTATCATATATAAACAAAACAACGTCGTTTGGCTTCATGCTATATTATTTTAATTCTTAATTGTTGAGTGAAAATAAAATTATTTTCTTCATGGATATAATTAACTATTTGGTCTGGATATGAATTTAAATTTTTAAGAAGATTCAATCCCATTCCTCCTCCAATCTCTATACTCTCTTTTGTTTTTTTACTGTTTTTTATAGTTAGCACGACGCTATCTTCCTCATTTAAAACATCTAGCATAATAGGTTCTAAGACATTTGCATGTCTTAAATTGCTTTCAATCTGTTCAAAAAAAATATTCTTAAGCATATACAAAGGAATAGCCAGAATAATATTAGTCGGGCAATTCATACTTTCCTTAATTTCAACTCCATATTTTCCAGTTATATTTTCTTTAAAGATTTCATATTCGTCAAAAAATCTATTTGTTGAAATATTGCAGAAGATTTGGTGGTAGATAGATTCACTTTTTATAAATTTATTCAACACGTAACTTAAGTCATTTTGAATTTCTTCAAAATTCGATGATGTATTTAATTTAAGAATTTTGTCTGATAATTTTCCATGAATAATTCTCAAAGATTTTTCTTGTCCTTCCACTAAGTCATATGTTGATTGTCCAAATGACAGTAGAAAATGCGGGTAACTTATTGTAAATGAAAGTAGATCTGCTAAAAACATATCTATTTCATTCCAAGCAGTAGTTACTGCTTTTTCGGAATCAGCATTATACTGAGCATTTAAACTTTCAATCTGCATTATTGAAATTTCGAATTGAGTTGATACAGATTCAGTATGATATCTATCGTCAGTAATCTTATCGTAATTATATTTTACACGAGCGATTTTTGACTTAAAGCTCTCACTTTTATCTCTTAGAGTAGAGATAAAACCTCTAAACCTCTTAAGTTTAATTAGTTTCCAATCGTGAATCAAATTGTTCTCAATGACAGTATTAATAATAGTCTTCACCTCAGTTTGGCTAATTGATTTATCTTTTATTCTATTTTCGTCGTTAATATCGAGATAATAGCACAACTTAAACAATATATAATCCAGGTCGGTTTGAGATTCGACAAATGAATTAATTAGTATTGAAAGGTTTGTGGTCGTTAGGTTATCAAACAAATTATCTTCTTTAAAAACTATAAATATTAGATGAAACAAATTTTTCTTATCCCATTTGTAATATAGGTCATCCCATTCTATAGTTTCTTCAGTCCAAAATATTTTAATTACAAATTCTTGAATTTTTTCAACTATATCAGGTACGACGGTTTTTATCTTATCAAATAAATACGGTTCATGAAGTATTATTCCGCAGTAAACTTCTATCAATCTATATGGATACTTTCCTCTCACTTCTCGACTTTTAGATTCGTATATTGAAATAAAATCATCGAAGTGCTGGAAATACTCTTTATAAAAGCGAAAATCTGTAATTTTTCCGAAATGATCCCTAGCAATTATAAGATCTCCAAACGTGCTACTGCCATCCTTGTTTTGTATGAGGTGTACATTATTATTTTCATTGATACCTTTTGCTTTTAGTTCAAATGAAACTCTTTTTGCAATTCCTTTAACTGTCTCAGGAGTGTTGGGAAACTCATTTAATTTTTTTAGCCAATATCTTTCTGCCACAACAGGGCTTTTAGCTAAATAGTAGGTTGGAACATGCCATTGCGAGCCAAAAAATATTTTTATCTCAACATTTCTAATGCCTTTAGTGTTTATGGAATTAATTCTAGAAAAAAACTCCCTCTTATGTTCGTTTACTCTTCCTATGATTGATAAGACAGATATTCTTCTCACGTCTAAAAATGCAACTTCATCAATCATTTGTAAAATTGATTCCCCTGAACATGACCCGTCATCTAATATTAGCACACATTTATCCTTGCTTTTATTTATGAGGAATTCTGGGGGGTGGGAAAACCTCCAACCTTCATTTGTTGCGAACCTTTCTAGTTCATATATTTCAACTTTATGATTTTTCAATACATTATTTTTCAAAAAATCGAAATCAATATGTTGTATTGCTGAGTTTTTGGGGTAAAAAATTATTTCAATTTCATCGGTTGAAATTTGCTGTCCTAAATTTTCAAATAATTTTTTCAGCAACTCTTTAGAATTAGTCCCATCGATCAAAATTTTCTGCATATCAAAAAAGTAGGGGTGTATCAAATTATTAAAATTAAAGTATCCTACTTTTATGTTTTTTGGATCGATAAAATTTAAGAAATCTTTGTTATCGATTAGAACAGACCTCTTATAATTTGTGTGATCAATTGATTGACTAATGGGAGTGTTACTTAGTGGATTTATCCTTATAACATTTAACTGTTTATCTTGTAATAATTTAGAAATATCAGAACGCTCAAATTTTTTCATCACGAACGGATAGATTGTTGTCAGCTTGTCCTTAATGTTTTTATAATCTAAATTTTTGAATTTAATATCGATGGCATCTACTAAAACTCCAATATGCGCTAAATTTGCTCCATGTCTTTTTAATTGGATTTCTAACTTATTAACCATGTAACCGGTCGAAATCACATCACATATCAAAATGACTTGATCTCCTTTTTTAAAATAATCAACAAATCTTTGTTCCTTCTCAAAGGAAAAATAATTGTTCAATAGCATACATTTTTCTGGATCTACGTCTTCATTATCTATAAAAGATTGGATAATTTTTTGACTACTGGCCGTTATTCCAACAAAAAAAAAGTTGTGAATGTCTATAACCTTAGTTTTCAATTCCTGAAACAGTTCACTGGTAAGATATTTTAAGCTTTCAAAATCGCTTAACAAGTCAAACAGTTGAAGATACTCATACTGGTAATAATTTCCATTACAAAGAAATATTGATCCTGGTTCTTTTTTAATATTTGGTCGTATTAAAGTATCGATCTCCTTATTTCTTGATTGTAAAACCTTGTCTTTGTAAAATTCTAAAATATGAGTGGAATTTATCACCGAAACTAAATTTCCACTTTTATCATATTTATTAATGTGGCTAATCAAATCGTCTGGATTTTCAAAGTCTGTATAGCTTAAATCATGAGTGTCGTATAATAGTTTGTTTAACTTATCTATATCACTTTCTGAATATACCCCTAGCCAAAATAATTCTAAATTGTCTTTAAACCTATCTATATAAACAAATACAGTGGGATGGATTTTAAAGTTTTTTTCAACAGTACTTAAATTTAAGATTTCATCTCTTATGGATTCTAAAAATGTTATTGGTGGAGGATTAATTACTATAATGTTTTTTGAAGAATTGATTCCATAATCCGAGGTTAAATAGAAAATAATCTTTTTGGTTATTCGCTCATCGATTTCGTATCCTTTAAAATCTACATAAATTAAATTTCCATCAATACTTTCAACTTCATTAATTAGTTGCTTAAATACCTCATTATAAATATGCTCTTTATCTTCCTTAGAACGAATTAGATTGTTTTGTAATTCAAATAGGTTAATGTAATTTGCTTTTGTGCTTACAAAGTTAAATTTGATATTTTCTGCTGGTAATTTAATTGATGAATTATCAAACCTTTTCTCCAAATTTCGTTCAGGTATAAAAATAGTAATTAATGTCCCGGGAAAAAAACTACTATGCCCATCAAAATGACGAACTGCCAATGAAAAATCATTGTTATTAGAAAAATCAAAAGCAACTTTACCGTTATTGCTTCTTGCAACAACTAATCCTTCAAAACGTTTAACAATAGAAAGTAAATCAAAAAGTCCACGCGGAGAAATAAAGGAATTAACATACCTGTCATGTAATCTATGCTGAGATGAAGTCGGCATAAAGGAATATTCTAAAATATTCGAATCAATATTGCTGCCTACGGATTTTGAAAAAACACTTTTATTACTTGCCTCATAGGAATTTAAAAGCGACTTAGGAATTCCCTCGCCAAAGTCCAAAAAAGAGATTTGAAGTAATGATTCGTTTTTAAACATTTTATTTTTACTGTCGAAAAAAAAATCCTTAATCTCTGGCATAGATTCCTCTTCAAAGTTTCGTTGAAGAATATGTTGTATATTCGATTTTTCTCCAAAAGTTGAAATTTTTCTCTTCAGAGCTATACTCATAAATGCATAGTCATTTTTAGCTAAAAAAATTGAAGTCTTAAAATGATCTAAAAAATTTTCGTAAAGTTCTTTGGTTATAATAGAACTAATAGTTTCGTTTTCGAAGGGAAGAAAACAATGATTATCCTTTAAAATCTCATTAGTTGCTTCGTTTAATGTATAAATTTTGGAAATCATTTCACCGATTTTCCTGTCTTCATATTTTTCAATTTTGTCTAAAGTCAAAAATGGAGTAATACCATGCCTATCATAAATTTCCTGATTGTTAATTTTAATAGCATATCTTTTTTTTAAGCGATCTATAGTATTCCCATCTATATCAAAAAAGTCCATATACTTTTGATCAGATACAATTTCGTGAATTTTCCAAACTTCCCAAATTTCAATAAATTGTTTGGCTATCCTCTTATCTGTTTCTATACTTGAACCATTTTTTAAAAAATGAAACTTAAATGGGATATTTGTGTCTACCAAATATTTTAATAATGCTGTCACAACCAACATTCCTTGGTTATCAATCCACTCAACATTTGAAAAATCAAATACATATTTATTTGAGGAACTCGAATCTTTAATAAAAGAAACGTAAAAATTATTTATGATTGAATCAATTTGATTATCGCCGATCTTATTGGGAAACTTGATGGTTTTGGTATTTTCCATTTACTAAACTTTTATTTGCAATTTTGGCAGATTACCGTTAACTTACTTTGTATTTCTCACAAATTTTGCCAATTCAACTAAATAGGCTTATAAGTTATGAGACTTATCTTAGTTGTAAATATACTTTTTTATAAATTATTATAAAAGTTTTCATGCTTGCAGGATTTTCATCATTCTTTTAAAGAAAGCCATAATAAAATTATCGGCTTTGGATTTGAAAATGACTAAGGAGGCCACCTTATAAATGAACAGCCAGAATTCACCTTCCTGCAACATTACTAAAAACTGCACTTTACTTAAATGTTATTTTGTTTGTTGTTTCCCTTTTTTTCTCGTCGATGATTTTCGTATATATCTGAGTGGTCTTTATATTTTTGTGCCCAAGCATCTTCGATACTGTAAAGATATCCGTCCCAGCCGCCATTTGCAATGTTGCATACGAATGGCGAAAGCAGTGAAATGTAATGTGTTTTTCAATTGATGCGTCTCTAACCCAAATAGGCAGCAAACGGTCTACGTCCCATTTTTTTAAATCATAAAAGACTCTCTTGTATTGTTCCGCTTTTTCTCCTAAACACTCGAACGCTTCCTGAGAAATAGGAAGAGTTACCGGTCTGTCAGTTTTTTGCTGCTTAAATCTAATGTAATATCCTTCACTTTTACTATACTGCACTTCTTCCCATGTAAGTTTTGCAATGTCGGAATAGCGTATTCCTGTTAGCAGAGAAAACATGGAGATGCGTTTGACAATTTCTTTTTTGCAAGGTGTTCTAAACAGCCTTGAAGCTTCTTCCATAGTAAGGAAATTCCTTTGGGACTCTTGTTCCTTGATGCTTTCAACCGCAGCATTAACATCAGTTGGCAGTAATCCTTTTTTGTAAGCTTTTCGTAGGGTGGCCTTGATCTTGTTAAAATAGGATAGGGCAGTATTTTGAGCCAAAAACTGGTCTTTTTTCTTTAAACATTTTGCTTTCAAAATGAATTCCCTAAAGTCCTCAATAATTGTTACATTAATTTCCTTCATTAATATGTCTTCGTTTTTAAGAAACTTTTCAAAGTGGATAATTGCATATTTCCAAATTTCAGCATTAATGCCGATCCTGCTTTCTGCTGTATCTTTTAAATATTGCAGAAATGATTTTTCTCCTATTTCCTGTAGACGAAGCCGCTCTCGCTCAAATGGTGTATAGATTTGCAGTTTATTTAATTCATTAAGCCTATTTGCGCAAATCATCTCGGCTTTCTGCAAGTTTTCTGAATTCATTGCTTTATCAATATTATTTGTTGGTTTTGAAACCAGATATAGACCTAAATACTCTCTGCGCGAAAATTCACGAGTTTTAGTGTTATAGATTGGAGGGAAAAAATCAAGATATAGTGTAATCTTTCCACTTGGCAGCGTCCTTTTTCTTAGCGTAACATTTATATTTTTCATCTTCCCGCACCATTAAAAATTATATCAATATCCTGTTTGGCTACACAGGTGAATTTTCCAACAGAATATTTTACTATACCCTGCCGTTGAATCAATAGATAGAGCGCTCCTGAAGAAATATTGTACTTCTGCTGAATTTGCGTGATAGTATAGCAATTGTCAAAGCCAGGAAATTGCTGTCCAGTCTTCAAGGTAACATCCTGAATGGGAATGGCAAAGAAAGCTTCAAGGTCGCATCTGCGGAGAACAGTCCTTTTGCCAAACTTTGCAATGTCCAGATATCCATTGTTAACTAACCTGTAAATGGTACTCCTGCTGATTCCGAAAAGAAGGCTGGCCTGAGTAATTTTTAGAAACTCAAGTGGCTTTATTTTTTCCAAATCTGTGTTTAAAAGCTGAACGGTTTCGTTATTGCTTTTTTCTACTTTTCCTTTACGTACCAATGCTTTATAGCCCCGACTGTTGCAAATGGGTGAACAATATCGCGTTCGTGTTGTTTTGGCTGTGAACTGTTTTTTGCAGTGCTCACAAATTCTGATAACCTCAATTTTAGAACTCATAATGTGATTAATTTTGTATCCCATTGTGTCTATGTGTGTCAGATTGTGTCATCATCTCACCAAAAAAAAATCTTGATTCAGATTTTTTTTTCGTGGTACAATAATGGTACAAAAAGGAACAAACTATCTGTAAATAAAGCTAAATAAACAGAAAGAAGAATCCCAGTTAAAATGCCGTTTTATGACATTTTAACTGGGATTCTTTGTTTTATTTTGTTATGTTTTGTAAGATTTATTTTCCGATGCAGAAATTAGCAAAAATATTCCCCAACAACTCATCATTGGTAACCTGACCTGTAATCATTCCAAATTGGTATAAAGCTTCTTTAATATCTAATGCCATTAAGTCACTGGAAAGATTGGTCTCCAATCCAAATTTTACTTTCTGAATTTCGTCCAGTGCTTTGAGTAGCGAATCATAATGTCTGGTGTTGGTAACGATAGTTTCGTTATTTCGTAAAGCGCCTGTATTTACAAAAGATAGCAGTTGATTTTTAAGTTCATCAACGCCTAGTTTCTCTTTGGCAGAAATTTTTAAAAGTTTCAGGTTTAAAGTTTCAAGTTTTTGATCAATTTTTTCGATTTCATTTTCACTTAATAAATCGACTTTATTTACAACAACTAATATTGGTTTAAGTGGATATTTATTTTTAACTTTTTCAATTTCTATGATGTAGTCAGAACCTGAAACCTGAAACCTGAAACCATCAAACAAAAAAACAACAACCTGAGCTTGTTCTATTTTTTCGAAAGTCTTTTTAATTCCAATACTTTCAACCACATCAGCCGTTTCGCGAATTCCAGCTGTATCGATGAATCTAAAACCAATACCGCCTATTACCAATTCGTCTTCGATCGTATCACGGGTAGTTCCCGCAATTTCCGAAACAATGGCGCGTTCCTCGTTCAGTAAAGCATTCAATAAAGTTGATTTCCCAACATTAGGTTCACCTACAATTGCCACTGGAATTCCGTTTTTGATAACATTCCCAACTGCAAACGAATCAATTAATCGTTTGAGAACAAACTCAATTCGGTTCAATAGTTCGTGAAATTGGGTTCTGTCAGCAAATTCTACATCTTCTTCAGCAAAGTCCAATTCAAGTTCAATGAGCGAGGCAAAATTCAAGAGTTCCTCACGCAGTTTGGCAATTTCATTGGAGAAACCACCACGCATTTGTTGCATCGCAATTTGGTGTGAAGCTTCATTATCAGAAGAAATCAAATCGGCCACGGCTTCGGCTTGTGATAAATCTAGTTTTCCGTTCAGGAAAGCTCTAAGGGTAAACTCCCCAGCATCGGCCATTCGACAGCCTTTTCGCAATAATAACTGGATTATTTGTTGCTGAATATAGGTGGAACCGTGGCACGAAATCTCAATTGTATTTTCTCCCGTGTATGAATTTGGTCCTTTGAAAACAGAAACCAAAACCTCGTCCAGGGTTTTTTGGTCATCAACAATATGCCCCAAATGAAGGGTATGTGATTTTTGCTGCCTTAAATCTTTGTTTTTTATGGATCGAAAAACAGAGTGCCCTATAGCAATGGCATCTTCGCCAGAAATTCGAATTACGGCAATTGCTCCCGCTCCCGAAGGAGTGGCCAAGGCAACTATTGAATCGTTTTGGATCATAACAAAAAATTTATGCAAAAGTAAGCAAAACTTACCACCTTACAAGTCTACCAAATCAATGCATTTTATGTTATTTTTTTATTAATTATAAATCAAAATGACAATTATCATGCTTTCTTTTTAGAAGTTTTGTAACTTTATATAAAATATTGATATTCAGTAAATTATTAAGGATATGAAAAAAATATTGTTCCCTACAGATTTTTCAGAAGTTTCGAAAAATGCCTTTATTTACGCTTTAAAACTAGCCGATGCGATACATGCCGAAATTATTACTTTGCACGTTTATGAATTAGATTCGCCTACTTACTTAGATGTTTCCATCTACTTGCAGGATATCTATGAGTACGAAGAGTTAAGTGATTTTGAAAATTATAAAGACGAAGTTCCTCTGTTGCGAAATATTGCCGAAGAAAATAATATGGGGCATATAAAAATTAGTAACGTTCTTATAAAAGGGTTTTTAGTGAAAGAAGTAGTCAAGCTTTCCAAAAAGGAAAATATAGACTTTATTGTCATGGGAACCAAAGGAGTAACCCATTTGCGGGAAGTGTTTTTGGGAACGGTGGCTACAAAAATAATGAATGAATGCGATGCCACAGTTTTGGCTATTCCCGAAAAATGTAGTTATATGCCTATTGAAAAAATATTGTTCAACACAAGATTCCATATGGACGATATTGAGCCGTTAAAAAAAGTAGTGACTTTGGCTAATGTTTTTCACTCTCACATCGATTGTTTGAACATAAAGGCACCACATACAGTCTATAAAGATGATTTTGTGGTCGATTTCAAAAACATTTTCAAAGACCAGAATATTACTTTTCATTCCGTTTTAGCTAACGATATAGAAGGAGAAATTTTAAGCTTTATTGAGAAAAATAAAATAAATATGGTAGCCATTCATGAACGGCACAGAGGTTTCTTCGAGAAAATTTTCCAGATAAGTCTTAGCAAAAAGCTGACGTTTCATATCAATATACCAATTTTGTCCGTTCATTAAAACTATTAATTTTAAAATAATTTGGGCGTGCCCCAGTTGAGCAAAGGGGCTTATGTGTAGAGTCGCTTATACGCCCCTTTGCTCAACTGGGTCGGGCTATCCGCGCTACTTCGGTAGCTAGCTTTTATCCCTCACGCGCAACCTGCAAAACAACAAATAACCGTATAAAAGAAAAGAGCTTTCGGTTAGTTTTGTAAGAGTATTGAATTAGTAAACAGCATCGTTTATCATAAACTAAACATTTAATTTATACAACAATGAAAAAGATTTTATTCCCCACCGATTTTTCTGAAGTCGCCAATAATGCTTTTATCCACGCATTAGAATTTGCAAAAATTGTAAAAGGAGAACTATTGTTATTGCATACTTTCGAATTGCCCATTGTCGACAATCAATTTATTCCTGATAATTATTATAGTATTTTTGATTCTTTGCAATTGGCACAATTTGACATGTTCAAAGAGGAAATCCCTAAACTCAGGGAACTGGCCAAGAAAAGAAACTTGGATGATATTAAATTAAGCCACAAACTTATGGATGGCGATTTAATTTATGCCATCAAGAAAGTTGTCAAAGAAGAAAGTATAGATTTCGTTGTGATGGGTACTTCTGGTGCTACAGGTTGGGAATCTTTTTTCATTGGTTCCAATACTGGAGCAATTGTTACTGCTATAGATGTTCCTGTACTTAGTGTACCTGCTGAAGCCCAATTTGAAAAGATTGAAACCATTGGTTTTACCACACGTTTTAGAGAAAAAGACAAAGCGCCATTAAGACAAGTTATCAAAATAGCCAAAAAAACACACGCAATCGTGAAATGTTTGTATGTAAAAACGGCTAAATCAGATATTTCAGAAGAAACGATAAATCAATGGAAAACTGAATTTGAAAACGAACCCGTTAAGTTTTCAGTTGTAAAAAGTGATGTCGTTAAAGATAGCATCTTGGATTTTGTTTCGCATAAAAATATCGATATTTTGGCAATGATAACCCATAAACGCAATTTTTTCTCCGAGTTGTTTAAACCAAGTTTGACCCAAAAATTATCCAATATTTCGATTGTGCCTATATTGGCCATGCATGAGGAGGGGTGATTTAAGATTGCCGAATGCAGATAACAGAATGCAGATAACATTTCTATTGCAATTGATATTGTAATTGATATTGTAATTGATATTGTAATTGATATTACCATTGATATTGCCATTGCTATTGCTATTGAGTTTCCTTACATTTGTATATCATTAAATCAAACAATGGAAATATACAAAGGCAATAGCCAAAATTATTCAGAGGAGTTAAAAGCAATCAATACTAAATACAATGCAATCAGCTTTTTTAGGTTTATTAGTATCTTACTTTTTTTAGCAAGCTTATTTTATTACATAAAAACCAGCGAATCAGTATTTGTCATATCGGCAATTTTACTGTTCGCTGGTTTTCTTGTTTTGATGCGTATCCATTCCAAATTATCATTTCAAAAAAAGATAAAAAGTGCTTTGGTTCAAATCAACCAAAATGAAATTACTTATTTAGAACGTAAATCAATTCCTTTTGAAAACGGCTTAGAATTCAATGATTTTCACCATCCGTATGCTTATGATTTGGATATTTTTGGGGAGCATTCATTATTTCAAAATCTGAACAGAACCGCTACTTTTATTGGTAAAAAGACCTTGGCCAAACAATTGCTAACGCTTTTGCCAAATGATGAAATACTAAATAATCATCAAGCAGTTCAGGAATTAAAAGAGAAATTAGATTGGCGTCAGGAGTTTTTGGCTGTTGCCAAAGTTGGACAGGATAATGAAACATTTTATAAAACCTTATTACAATGGAGTGTCTTTAATAGCAAGCCTTTGTCCAAAGTAGCTGTGTTTATTTCCTATTTGTTTCCGGCATTGCTTTTAAGTTGCTTTTTGGGGTATTTATTAACTTCAAATATTGTTTTTCTTTCTTATTTTTCATTTTTGTTTGTTTGTAATTTGACCATTTTAGGGAATTTCGTAAAACGAATCAAAATGGAAATTGCTCAGGCAGATAATATCAATGTGATTATCAGTCAATACAGTTTATTAGTGCAAAAAATTGAAAATGAAAGCTTCAAATCTGAAAAATTAATTGCTTTACAGCAAAGACTGAACTTTCAAAATGAGAAAGCGAGCGTTCATTTGGAGCAATTGGCCGAGTTATTTTCCAAAATGGATAGCATTGGAAATTTTGTGACCTCCATACTGTTCAATGGAACTTTTCTATTTAATGTGCACGTCTTGAAATCAATGATCGCTTGGAAAAAACAGCATGCCATTGTTTTGGAAGAATGGCTTGAAGTGATAGGCGAGTTTGAAATGCTGAACAGTTTGGCAAATTTCTCGTATAACAATCCTGAATTTGTATACCCAAAGTTAAATTCCAATTATGAGATAGATTTTTCCAATTTAAGTCATCCTTTATTGAACCCGACAACAAGAGTAGGAAATGAGGTTAAATTCCACCCACAGTCGTTTATGATTCTGACAGGTTCGAATATGTCTGGAAAAAGTACTTTTCTGCGTAGTTTGGGAGTAAATATGGTACTTACTGGAATGGGTTCTCCAGTCTGTGCGAGTCAGGCAAATGTGCATCCTTTGCCTGTTTTAGTGTCTATGAGGCTCTCGGATTCCTTATCCGACAGTGAATCTTATTTCTTTGCTGAAATCAAGCGTTTGAAGCAAATTATGGATGAATTGGAAGGAAATCCTGCTTTTGTCCTTTTGGACGAAATCTTGCGTGGAACCAACTCTGATGACAAACGCAATGGAACGATCGAAGTTGTCAAAAAAGTAATTGCCAAAAAAGCAATCGGAGCCATCGCAACGCACGATATTGAAGTTTGTCTAACTACTAATGAATTCCCCGATATTCTGACCAATAAATGCTTTGAAGTTGAAATCAGCAACAATGAATTGCATTTTGACTATAAACTTCGCGATGGTATTTGCAAAAATAAAAGTGCTACTTTCTTAATGAAGAAAATGGGAGTTATTTAGGAGTGGTCAGTCACAGTCATCTTAGTCAAAGTTCAAAACTTTGACAAAGATTAATTGAAACGATTTCCTGCAAGGTTTTTTTCAACCTTGTAGGAATTGCTGTTTTGCGTTATGTTTCATACCTACAAGGTTCCAAAAAAACCTTGCAGGATAGTAAACGATTAAAATATATTAGTTCTTTTGAAATACAAAATCTTATAATTTTTCTTAGAGTTCTTGTGTACGCGTAAGTGATAGAAGCAAGCTACCGAAGTAGCGTGGATAGCACGACCGCCGGTAGGAAAAAGGGCAATGACGACAAAGCAGCTTGCCCTTTTTTCTAGCGGGGGTTACGCCCAAGTGATTCTTTAACAGAATAATATTTACCGTCCAAACCTCGGTTGCGATAAGCCCAAAAAAAACCAAAACTCTGGTTAGGAATTTTGGTTTTTTCAAATATAAAAATGGTTTTGGTTAGTTTAGTATTTTGAGGTAACTAGCTGTTTAGCATTACTGGCATCACAAGCATTGTTACGGTTTCGCCTTCTTCTAGTCCATCTATTGGAGTTAAGATTCCGGCTCTGTTTGGTAATGACATTTCAAGCATAATCATGTCTGATTGTAGGTTGTTCAACATTTCGGTCAAGAAACGGGAGTTAAATCCTATTTGCATATCGTCTCCTTGATAATCACAAGTCAATCTTTCTTCTGCTTTGTTAGAGTAGTCAATATCTTCGGCAGAAATGTTCAATTCGGCTCCGGCAACTTTCAAACGAATCTGGTGCGTTGTTTTGTTGGAGAAAATTGCAACACGACGAACAGAACTCAAGAATTGAGAACGATCCATCATCAATTTGTTTGGATTTTCTTTTGGGATAACCGCTTCATAATTTGGGTATTTCCCATCGATTAAACGACATAATAAAATGTAGTTATCGAAAGAGAAAGTAGCGTTTGAATCGTTGTATTCTATTTTTACTTCAGCATCTGAGCTGCTTAGGATACTTTTTAAAATATTCAAAGGTTTCTTTGGCATAATAAATTCGGCCACTTGTGATGCTTTTACATCAGTGCGTGCGTATTTTACCAATTTGTGGGCATCAGTCGCAACAAAAATCAAACCTTCTGGAGAAAATTGGAAGAAAACTCCCGACATTACCGGACGCAAATCGTCGTTTCCTGCTGCGAAGATAGTTTTGCTGACAGCAGTCGCCAAAACATCTGCAGGTACAAGTGTTACTGATGGTTCGTCTAAGTTTACTGATTTTGGAAATTCTTCACCCGGAGCATAAGCCAAAGCATATTTTCCTGAGTTGGAACTAATTTCTATAGTGCTGTTTTCTTCAATTGTGAAAGTTAAGGGTTGTTCTGGAAAGGTTTTAAGGATTTCCAATAATAATTTTGCAGGTACTGCAACACTTCCTTTACTTTTGGAGTCGATGGTCAATGTGGCTGACATTGTAGTCTCCAAATCGGACGCCGAAACAGTTAATTCGTTATTATTTAATTCAAATAAGAAGTTATCCAAGATTGGCAAAGTGTTGTTACTGTTGATAACGCTACCTAAAACTTGTAATTGTTTTAATAAGTACGAACTCGATACTATAAATTTCATCTGTATTGTTTTGTTTTTTATGGTGTGCTTTTTCTGAATTAAAATTTAGAATACACTTTACAAATATATTGTAAACTATTCTAGTATTGCAAATTTTTTATTAACATCTATTTACTGTATTTTCTTTTTCTGAGGAATGTAAATCCAAGGCCAAACAGTAGCAAAATTAAGATTGGAAGCCCGATAGTTATGAATTGAGTAAAGGTATAGTTTTCATATACTTTTTCTTTATCCAATAATGGTAAATCAAGATCCTTGCTTCGAATGTTAATAAGTCCGGTGTCGTCCAAAAGATAATTTACACAATTCATCATAAAATCTTTGTTGTCATATAAATTCCCAGAACGTTGGTCATAGCCCAATTCTACTGGTTGTCCTGTTTTATCCAATTGATTTTTTATAATATCTCCATCCGAAATCACAATCATTTTGTTTTCTTTTCCACTGGCTTGAAATGATTTTTCTTCAAAAGGCAAAATGCGATTCTCAAACATGGAGTGAAAAGAACCTTCCAGTAAAACGGCCATTGGGATATTTCCTTTATTAAGGTAATCCGCTGGCGAAGTTTGCTCTGAAACCATATTCAGGCTGATTTCTACAGGAGTTCCTATTTTTTTGGAATATGCGGAAGATTGCAGTAAAACTGTTTTTTTGATTCCGTTTTTCAAAGTGTCCATTGCATTGGCAAAATCAAATTTGATTCCTCCAAGATTTTTTACAATCGGATGTTTGCTGATAGGATAAACCTGCGGAGCAAATTTCCAATTAAAATCCTGGTATTGCGTTCCACTTCCTTGTTCTCCACTAGCTAGTTTTATTGGACTTCCTTGTTCATCTTTGACTAAGTCAGGATTGATACGAACTCCATATTTGAAGAACATATCATTTAGATTCAAGTCTTTTGGAAATGCCAATGTAGCTCCTGAAGGGTTATAAAGACTGTCCATTTCGGCATTGACTTGATCGATTAGCCAAAGCGTTTTTCCTCCATGGATAATGAATTGGTCTAAAACCAGTTTTTCTTCATCAGTAAAAGCTTCAGTTGGTTTGGCAATGACAGCCAAATCATAATTTTGCAAGGATTTTAATGTTCCTTCTGGATTTTTGGCAACAGAATCTAACGTAAATGGACCAATGAAATAACTTTCGCGTACTTGCATTAGGAATTTAGCAATGTGACGTTCCTGAAGTTCTCCGTTTCCTTTTATGATAGCAACTTTCTTTTGTTTGTCTTTGGAAATTTTATTGATTCCATCCGAAATAGAATATTCAAGATGCTGAACAGACCCAATCACTTTTTGAGTTGTAGAAGCTCCCATGATGTTTTTCAACAGTGGAATATTGACTTCTTTGTTATTGTAAACAGCAATCGCCCAAGGGAAAACCATTGATTGCGACTGTTTTCCTTTGTCGTCAACAGTAATATTTATTGGCGTTAAGCCTTTTCTATACAATTCTTTGATATTGTCCATACTTTCGTCTTTGTTCTCCAAAGGATCTACAAATTCGATAATGATATTAGAATTATAGGCTTGAAATTCTTCCAACAGTTGTTTGGATTCCAGTTGTAATCGTTTGAATTCAGCAGGTAATTCCCCTTGCAGATACACTTTTATGGACAAAGGATTCTTTACGTCTTTAAGAATTTTTAAAGTCGTAGGGGATAGGGTATATCGATGGTCTTGGGTTAAATCAAAACGATGAAAAAAGAAATTACTAATGATGTTTAAAAGGAATACTACCGCAACAGTAATCAATAAGGATTTAGCGTTTTTTATATTAAATACTTTCATTACGATTTAATAGATTTTAAATTGAAGACTGTAAAAGAAAGGAACAAAATAGCAATGCTAATAAAGTAGATTACGTCTCTTGTGTCTATAACACCTCGACTCATACTCTTGTAATGGTCTTGCATTCCGAAATAAGAAATAAAAGATGAAAAACTAGGCAACACAGATGCCAATCCTTGAAATCCAAAATAGAAAAAGAAGCAAAGGAAAACTGCAATAATAAAGGACACAATCTGATTCTCGGAAACAGATGAAGTAAAGATTCCAATGGCAGAATAAGCGGCTATTAAAAACAATAAACCAAAATAGGAACCTAAAGTACTTCCTAAATCAAGATTTCCTTCGGGTGAACCCAAATTCCAAACCACTTCCACATAAATAAAAGTGGGGATGATGGCCATTACAATTAATAGAAAAGCGCCTAAGAATTTTCCATTTACAATTTCCCAAAGACTAATTGGTTTGGTTAATAATAATTCAAGTGTTCCTTGTTTCTTTTCGTCCGAAAAACTGCGCATGGTTACCGCGGGAATCAAGAAGATTAAAATCCATGGAGCTAAGGTGAAAAAAGGAGTTAAATCGGCAAAACCGGTGTTCAAAATATTATAATCACCTTCGAAAACCCAAAGGAATAATCCATTTCCAATTAAGAAAAGAGCAATTACTAAATACCCGATTGGTGAACCAAAAAAGGATTTTATTTCGCGAAATACGATTGACTTCATTTATTTATTTTTTGTTTAAAAAGTTTAATGTTTAAAAAGTTTAATGTTTTTTTTTTTTTTTTTTTGAATTTGGTTCCAAATTAAACAACTTTAAACGTTAAACCAAAGAAACTAATTTATCTACACTCCAAGCTTCTGGTTTTGCATTGAATAATTGTTTGGTAAATGTCCAAACGGTATTGAAAAGCTCTGAATTTCGATAGTTTTCCAAATCCGCTTCGGTTTCCCAATAACTATAAGTAAAGAAAATGCTTTTGTTGTTTTTGTCCTGATATAGTTCCAGAAAACTATTACCGGGAGCATTTCGTATTTTATCTTTCATTAATTCGAAGTTTTCCAAAAAGGCAGGAATATTTTCCTCGTGAAAACTCAGTTTTACTATTCGTACAAACATTTGATTGCTGATTTTAGATTGCAGATTTTTGATTTTTAGATTTATTTCAGGGCTTGATTTTTATTCAATGAAATGTAATTTTTGCTTTTAAAATTTTATGATTTATTTCTATAGGTTTCTTTCGTCTACTAATTTTTATTCTATGTTCTTTTCTTAAATCTTCAATCAAAAATCGTTAATCTTCAATCATAAATCTTAGTTCTTAAATTGTATCGAAATCACATCTCTATAATTAAGCCCTAATAAAGTACTTGCAGAACCTACTGTTAAAGGATTGCTTCTGAAAATGGCAATTTCGAGAAAACCAGCCTCGTTGAAAATGGCTAATCTTTGACCTTCATAATATTTTACCGGATATTTATCGGAACTGGCAATGGCAGAATAATAAGGTAAAATAGTTTTGATAGATTGGTTTCTGTATATAATTTCATAGTCTCTTCCTTTCACACATTCCAAAAACTGCTTTTTTGAAATATTGGTGACCACATTCCCAAAATGATCAATGTAAATTACATTTCCTTTTAATTGGTTCCCGTCGTCGGAAAGAGCTACTTGCAAATCGGTTACTTGTTTCAGGCTTTTAATTTCTTTCCCAATTACATTAAGAACACCGCCTTTGGCAATATGACAAGCCACTTTGACAAAAACATCCAAATCGGTGGCATCGCTATGAAGTCGATCGTGAATGGTTATTACAACTATTTTTTGAGGAATAATCTTTTGCGAAAGCATACTTAAAATGCCATTATCGGCAGCAATAAAGTAATGATCATTCCATTGCATGGCAATATGTTGATTCTCTTTGTTTGCTTCTAAATCGACTCCAATAATATGAACAGTCCCTTTTGGAAAGCTGTCATAGGAGGCCGAAATAATATAACTGGCTTCAACGGTGTTGAATGGATCGATGTAATGTGAAATGTCAATAATTGTAGCGTCAGAATACTCAGATAATATTTTCCCTTTCAAAGCACCAACAAAGTGGTCTTTCAAGCCATAATCGGTAGTAAGGGTAATTATTGACATAAAATTGTTTATAACTATTGGGTTTTGTAGCGTCTGAAACTTATTTTTTCTTAAATTTGAGAAATGCAAAGCTAAAGTATTTTATACTTTATTTGAACAGAATTTAATTAGAATTAAAAACAAAAATTTATGCCTAAGTTTATTGTGATTTTATTTCTTTTCTTTTGTAGCCTGCAATGTTTTAGCCAGAACGATTTGTCAAATACCACAACCGATAAGTCGATTTTTTTAGGTAAATCAGGGGAAATTGAAAAAGAAAAAATAGAAGCTATTACAGTTAGAGACATAAACGAAACTGAGATTGAATTACTTTTAAAAGACAATCTTTGTGAAATTTTATCTATTAAAGCTTCTGATTTCTTGAATGAATCTATGTTAAAAAAATTAAAAGCTAACGTATAATTTAGAACTAGAACGACCCAGATTCTAGAAAGATGTTTTTTAGTATTATTTACCGGTTTAGTAATTAAAAACTGTAATGGAAGTATTGCAGCGTAAATATTGAAATTGATTTAACTCAATTAATTAACTTAAAAACTTCTTATTTTGAACGAAAGAATCATCGAGCTCATCGACATTGCTCCAAAAGATTTTTGGGGCACTCACGACTCCCACCTAGAGTCAATTAAGAAATATTATCCAAAACTAAAAATTGTCGCAAGAGGTACTACTCTTAAAGCTTTTGGAGATAAAGATGTTTTAGACGAATTTGAAAAGCGGTTTCAGCGTCTGATGCTGCATTTCACCCGATACAATACTATTGATGACAATGTAATTGAACGAGTGATTCAAAGTGATGATCAGGAGGAAAGAAAAGCTTTAGGTCATGACAAAATTTTGGTTCACGGCGTAGGTGGCAAAATCATTAAACCTATGACTCCCAATCAACAGTTGTTGGTGGATACAATGGAAAAAAATGATATGGTTTTTGCTGTTGGACCCGCGGGTACCGGAAAGACCTACACAGGTGTTGCCATGGCTGTAAAAGCATTGAAAGAAAAACAAGTCAAGCGTATTATTCTGACCCGTCCTGCGGTAGAAGCTGGAGAAAATCTAGGTTTTCTTCCTGGTGATATGAAAGAAAAGTTGGATCCTTATATGCAGCCATTATATGATGCGTTGCGCGATATGTTACCAAATGAAAAATTGGAAGACTATATATTAAAGGGCATTATTCAAATAGCACCTTTGGCTTTCATGCGTGGACGAACTTTAGATCATGCTTTTGTGATTTTGGACGAAGCACAAAATACAACGCATTCGCAAATGAAAATGTTTCTGACCCGTATGGGAAAAAGTGCCAAGTTTATGATTACCGGTGACCCTGGTCAGGTAGATTTGCCTCGAAGAACAATTTCAGGACTCAAAGAAGCGATATTGGTTTTGAAAGATGTTGACGGAATTGGGATTATTTATCTGGATGATAAAGATATTGTGCGTCATCGACTGGTGAAAAAGGTAATTGATGCTTACAAGCAAATTGAAAATAATGATTATTAAAATTAGAGCAGTTATAAGTATAAAGATATAAGTAATAATAAAATTAGAAAAAGGAGAAATTCAATTATAGAGTTTCTCCTTTTTCTTTGGAAAATGTAGAAGATTCTTAGTTCTGTATTTGATTTCCCAATTAAACTTAACATATCGATATAATTAAGTTAAAAGCGGTTTATATATGGGTAACTTTTTGGGTATCTTCTTGAAATGCAATAAATTTGGAATATGTTAAAAATGAAAATGAAATAAGAAATGTCGAAACAAAAAATTAAAGTAGTAATTAGCGATTTAGACGGGACATTACTCAACTCCGATCATACAATATCTGCTTATACCAAATCTGTTTTTCAAGAACTGCATGAACAAAACTATTTAATTATTGTTGCAACAGGGCGTCATCACATGGATGCTATGGCAATAATTAGCAGTTTGGAACTTCCTGTATATTTGGTGACTTCAAATGGAGCTAGAATCCATTCACCCAAAAAAGAGCTTTTGTATTCTTTTAATTTGGAAGGAGATGCGGTCAAATCGATTTTATCATTGGATATAGATCCAGAGATTACTACGGTTTTATTCAAGGAGAAAGTTTGGCAAACTTCAAAAACGAATAAAAAACTGAATGCTTTTCAAAAAGACTTGGCATATCCTCCAGAAGTGGTCGATTTTGCGGCATTGGATGATTATAGCGCCATAAAAATATTTTTCACTCATGATGATCATCAAAAATTGGTGGATTTGAGAGATAAAATCCTTGAAGATCATTCTGATGTATTTAGTCATGCTTTTAGCTTGCCTATTTGCTTAGAGTTTATGGATAAATCGGTGGATAAAAGTGTTGCGATTGCCAAGATTCTTGAAAAAGAAGGTTATTCTTTTGATGAAGCCATTTCTTTTGGTGATGGATTTAATGATGAGAAAATGCTAGACGCAGCAGGAATCGGATTAATTATGGGTAATGCACCAGAAAATTTAAAAAGTAAATTACCTCATTTAGAAGTGATTTCAACTAATAATGAAGATGGCGTTGCCAAATATTTAACCGAAATTTTAGAAGGATTTAGTGTTTCATTTTAATATAAATAGATATGTCCAGTTATTTTGAAAAAGTTAAGCAAAACTGCATCTCAGGGATTTTATTTTTATTGCCTGTTTTAATTTTATTTATCTTAATAAAAAAAGTCTTTGGCTACTTCGCAAAGTTTGGAGGTGGAATTGCCAAAATAATTGGTTTTGATAAAATATTAGGACCGAATGCTGCCAATTTTTTTGGAGCATTAATTTTACTGGCACTTGTATATGTATGTGGTTATTTAGTACGATTGGCTTTTTTTCAAAGGATGAGCGATTCAATTGATGCAAAACTTAAAGAAGTGATTCCAGGTTATGAAAAGCATAAAGAAATGGCCAAAAAGCAGTTGGTGGATGAGCCAAAAATAGAAACTGACATTCCTGCTTTAATACAATTTGGAGAGTATTGGCAGCCTGGTTTTTTGATAGAACAGAATGATGAGGGAAATGCAGTAGTAAACATCCCCAACTCAGATGGGAGTGAAATATATATAGTTCCAATTCAAAAAGTAAAAATCTTAAAAGAAACTACATTGAGCACACTCAAAGCTTCTATTAAAGCATCAGGAAAAGGACTTTTGGCTTGTAAATAGAACTTTTGGTTTTGTTTGCGTTCTCTATTAATTAGTTTTAAATTTGCATCCATAAAAATAACAACAACACACTACTAATGAGCAATACAATTACCACAACCAATTTTAATTTTCCGAATCAAAAATCAGTGTATCGCGGAAAAGTAAGGGAAGTTTACAATATAAATGACGATTTACTTGTAATGATAGCTACTGATAGACTATCTGCATTTGATGTAGTTTTACCAAAAGGAATTCCATATAAAGGTCAGATTTTGAATCAAATTGCTACAAAATTTATGGAATTGACTCAAGATATTGTGCCAAACTGGTTAATTGCTACGCCAGATCCAAGTGTTGCTGTTGGTCATTTGTGCGAGCCTTTCAAAGTAGAAATGGTTATTCGTGGATATCTTTCTGGACATGCTGCTCGTGAATATGCTCTTGGTAAAAGACAAATTTGTGGAGTAACAATGGCTGAAGGTTTGAAGGAAAATGATAAGTTTCCAGAACCGATTATCACACCAACTACAAAAGCGGATAATGGAGAACACGATGCCGATATTTCAAGAGAAGCTATTCTAGAAAAAGGAGTCGTTACTGAAGAAGATTATTTGGTATTAGAAAAATATACTCGTGCTTTATTTCAAAGAGGAACTGAAATTGCTGCAAGCCGCGGTTTGATTTTGGTAGATACAAAATATGAATTTGGAAAAACTAAAGACGGTGTTATTGTATTGATTGATGAAATTCACACTCCAGATTCTTCTCGTTATTTCTATTTTGAAGGATATCAAGAAAGACAAGATAAAGGGGAAGAGCAAAAACAATTGTCAAAAGAATTCGTAAGACGTTGGTTGATCCAAAACGGTTTTCAAGGTTTGGAAGGACAACAAATTCCAAATATGACTGATGAATATATTGAGACTGTTTCCGATAGATATATTGAGTTGTATGAAAATATTCTTGGTGAGAAGTTTGTAAAAGCTGATATCTCGAATATTAATGAAAGAATTGAAAAAAACGTTTTGGCTTATTTGGCACAAAGATAATTAGATTCAAATCGCTAAATAGCGATAAGTATATAAACCATAATTCAGATTTTGAATTATGGTTTTTTTATGCAATTTCGTAGCGTTTCCAAAAATAGACAATGCTGGCTTTATAGCCCCGATGGGAGGGAATATTCTTTTGGGAACTTTGTCAAAGTTCAAAACTTTGACAAAGTTCCCAAAAGAATTGGAAGGACAGCGGGAATCCTGTTTACTTATAGAGCCAATTCTTTCGCTCCTTACTATTTTTTTGATAAAAAAAACTCTTCGAAAGGAAGAGTTTGATATGCTTATTTTTTATTGATGTCTTCAAGAACAGCTTTGTTCTCGTAGTTAATCACTTTGATTATGATTTCTTGGTTTTTTCTAGTTTTGCCTTCAATAACGTATAGTTTTCCTTTTTTGTAGGGAACATTACTTTGGTCAAAATCGACGTCTCCAAGTTTAAGTGTATTTTTAATATCGGTAGTGTCAATCCATTTTTGGGATAAAATAAGGGAAGCTTTATCGGAATAGAAAAAAGGTTTAGTGCTTAAATCCTTCAAAACTCTGGCATTTGGGAAATAATTACAACGAGTGTCTTTTCCACTGAATATTGCTGCAACTACAAATAAACCCATTATCAAACCTACTAGATAGTAAGCAAAACGTTGTATGAAATTCATATTAATATTTATTGTTTTTTATTGGTTATATGTAATTCGCATAGTTACTGTTGGTGTTTGCAACCTATTGAAATTTATGCTCATTTCATATTTTAATTTTTGCGCAAAGGTATGGGAAAGTTTAGTTAAAAAACAATTAAATTAATGTCGTTATCCGGTAAATCAAACCAATCGCCAATGGCTTTGTTGGTGAGTATTCCGTGATACAAATAAATACCGTTTTTTAGACCTGCATTACAGCGTATAGCGCTTTCTATACCACCATCTTCAGCAATTTGTAATAAATAGGGAGTGATAATGTTGCTTATGGAAAGCGAAGCTGTTTTCGAGTAACGGGAAGGAATATTAGGCACACAATAGTGTAAAACATTATTCTTTATAAAAGTGGGTTTTTCGTGGGTTGTAACTTCAGATGTCTCGAAACAACCTCCTGTATCAATGCTAATATCAACAATTACGGCGCCTTTTTTCATGTGTTCGACCATGGTTTCACTCACTACAACCGGGCATCGTTCTGCACCTCTCATAGCACCAATCGCTACATCACAACGTCTTAAAGCTTTGAGTAATGCTTTTTGCTGAATGGTTGATGTGAAAATTCGTTGATTCAAGTTGTTTTGTAAACGACGAAGTTTGGTTATCGAATTGTCAAAAACTTTCACGCTTGCTCCAAGTCCGATGGCTGTTCTGGCGGCAAATTCTCCGGCAGTTCCGGCTCCAAGTATTACTACTTCGGTTGGGGCAACTCCTGTAATGTTACCAAACAATAATCCTTTTCCGAATTCATTGGTGATCATTAATTCAGCAGCAATAAGTATGGAAGCAGTTCCTGCAATCTCGCTCAATGATTTTACGGCAGGGTAGGAGCCATCAGTATCTTTTAGATATTCAAAAGCAAGTGCGGTTATTTTTTTTCGGGATAAAGCTTCGAAGTATGATTTTTTTCTGGTTTTTAATTGAATCGCAGATAAAACAATTGTTTTTGGATTCATCATTTCGATTTCGGCGACTGTTGGCGGCTCTACTTTTAAAAGCATTGGGCAACCAAAAACTTTTTTTGTGTCTTGGGTAATTTCGGCACCGGCTTCGCTATATTCTTTGTCAGTGTAACTGGAACTTACACCAGCTCCAGCTTCAATCATTACTCTATGTCCTTGATAGGTAAGGGAATTCACGGCATCAGGTGTAAGGCAAATGCGTCTTTCTTGATAACTGGTCTCTTTTGGAATTCCTATAAAAAGTTGGCTTTTATGTCTAGCTATTTCTAGTTTTTCTTCTTGAGGCAGTAATTGTTCTTTTGTGAATGGACTTAGAGACATTGATTTCATGTAATTAGTGGTACAATTTACAAAAAAGATTCAAAGTATTATGTTTTACCAGTACCAAATTCAGAACAAGCGCTTGAGTTTTTTACCGCAGATTCGCAGATTTTAATGCAAAATTAATAGTGAATTAACCGCTTTCTGCTGAATTAACGCAAATTAGTTTTTATGAAATAAGGAAATTCTAATTTTTTAAAAAAAATAAATCAGCGAATCTGCGGTCATTTTTTTTGCTTATGAGTTTGCTCTAGCATCTAATTAAATTATTTAATAATAACAGGATTAAGATAATATTTTCTCCATTTTGATATCGGCTCTTTCATAAACACCTTCTTCGACAGGAATTTCGATGAAGCCAAAACTTTCATATAGATGTATCGCAGGCAGTAATTTTCTATTGGAATACAGAATCAATTTTTGAATTCCTTTTTCTTTTGCCTCATTCAAACAATGTTCCATCAATTTTTTACCAATACCTAATCCCTGATTTCCATCAGAAACAGCCATTTTTGTTAATTCAAATGTGGCATCATCTATTTTTAATAAAGAAACCGTACCCACAATTTTATTGTTGTATTGGGCATAAAAAATCATTCCGCCTTTGTCTATTATTTCACCTTGGGGATCGGATAATACTTTTTCATCTTTGGGTTCAACTTTAAAGTATTTATGAAGCCATTCTAAATTTAAGGTTTTGATTGGCTCCTTTAATTCAATTGAAAAAGGGATGATTTCGACTTTATTGGTATCTAAACTCATGATTCAATTACTTTAATTCTAATAAACGCTCACCATTTGGCAGTAATTCGATTGTAATTACGGTGTGTTGTAGTGGAATCAAATTCTCAATTTTTTCAGACCATTCGATAAAACACCAATTTCCGGAATATAAGTAATCGTCAACCCCCATATCCAATGCTTCCGTTTCTTTGTTTAATCTGTAAAAATCAAAATGATAAACGGTTTGATTATTGTCTGTTTGGTATTCATTTACCAAAGAAAACGTTGGACTGCTGGTTGCATCATTTACGCCCAATGTTTTACAAAGCTGTTTGATTAAGGTTGTTTTTCCAACGCCCATATCCCCATTGAAAAGGATTACTTTATTGGGATTTTGATCTAAAATTTGTTGAGCAACCTCTGCAAGTTGTTCTATAGAAAAAGTGATAGTCATTCTTTTTAGTATTCAGTTTTGAATTATCAGTTTAAATGCAGTTTTCAATTTTTTCATCAGTATAATATCTGATTTCTGAAAAACTGAAAACTGCCTTCTTTTTTTATTTTGGGTTAAAAACCAGAAAAGGAATAATCATTTCTTCCAATGAGATTCCACCGTGTTGATAGGTGTTTTTGTAATAACTCACATAATGATTGTAGTTGTTTACATAAGCCAAAAACAAATCATTTTTTGCAAAAATATACGAACTACTCATATTTATTGCAGGCAAACCAATAAGTTTTGGCTCTTTTACGGCATAAACATCCTTTTGTTCGTAAGTCAAACTGCGTCCTGTTTTGTAACGCAAATTCAAACTGGTGTTTTTGTCACCTACCACTTTTGATGGGTTTTTTACATTGATAGTTCCGTGATCGGTAGTTAGGATTAATTTGAATCCTAATTTTTGTGCCTGTTGAATAATTTCAAGCAACGGCGAGTTTTTAAACCAACTCAAAGTCAAGGAACGATACGCTTTATCATCAGAAGCTAGTTCTTTCACCACATCCATTTCTGTTTTGGCGTGTGAAAGCATATCAACAAAATTATAAACCACAGTTACAAGATCATTATCTTTTAGGGATTTAAAGCTTTCAGCTAGTTTTTTTCCTCCGGCCAAATTGGTGATTTTGAAATAATCTTCTTTTAAGTCCAGTCGTAGACGCTTAATTTGAGCGGTTAGGAATTCGGCTTCATAAAGGTTTTTACCTCCTTCTTCCGGGTCATTTTTCCAATACTGTGGAAACTGTTTTTCCATTTCAAGAGGAGTTAATCCAGAGAAAATAGCATTTCTGGCATATTGCGTAGCCGTAGGAAGTATAGAGAAATAAGGAACTTCTTTTTCGAGTTTGTAGTAATTGCCAACAACGCTTTCAAATGATTTCCATTGGTCATAGCGTAAATTGTCAATTACAACAAAAAGTACGGGCCTGTCTTTTTTAAGAATCTCAGGTACGACCAATTCTTTGAATAAATTATGGGATTGAATCGGTTTGTCCGCTTTTGGTGCAAACCAATCTTCATAATTGCGTTCAATGTATTTTCCGAATTGAGAATTAGCTTCGACTTTTTGGGATTCCAGAATTTCAATCATTCCTTGGTCATCGATGTTTTCCAATTCAAGTTCCCAAAAAATAAGTTTTTTGTATAATTCCACCCAATCTTCATAGGAGTTGACCATTGCCATTTCCATCGTGATTTTTCGGAACTCTTTTTGGTAATCCAAAGTCGTTTTTTGAGAAATCAATCGGGAATGGTCTAAGTTTTTCTTCAAACTCAACAAAATCTGATTAGGATTTACGGGTTTGATAAGGTAATCGGCGATTTTGGAACCAATGGCTTCTTCCATTATATATTCCTCTTCACTTTTGGTAATCATTATCATCGGAATAGAAGATTTCTTCTCTTTCATTTCAGATAATGTTTCCAAACCACTCATTCCAGGCATATTTTCGTCAAGAAAAACAATATCAAAATTGTTTTCGTCAAAAATATCTATGGCATCACGACCATTATTGCAAGTAGTAACGCTGTAGTTTTTTTTCTCAAGAAATAATATATGTGGTTTGAGCAAATCGATTTCATCATCAACCCAAAGTATTTTTATGTTCTCCATATTCAATTTATTTTAGTGCAATTTAGTTTTATAGAACTTAAATAATATTAAAAATAGTATAAAATTGATTAAAAATAAATGTAATAAAATTGTTAGTACTATAATTTAATGCATAATCTAGGTTTAAAAAACGCATAAAATATTTTTTTTAAACACATAGAAACATAGATTTTGTAATCTTAAAAGCAGGCGTTTCACTTATTATTAGACACGCATAGATTTCTATGTGAAGAAATGTATTTCTTTTTATATTCTTTATTTACATATAAAATCTATGTTTCTATGTGGTAAATTATGCTTTTGTAAATTATATCCAACAGGTTTTTAATACTATTTTTGCAGGAATAAAAATAGAACTATGTTATTTCTTATTCTGTCTGTTATTTGCAGCGTGACTGTAGGTGTTATTTTCAAAATTGCTCGCAAATATCAAGTGTCTGCCACACAAATTGTGGGGTATAATTATGTATTCGCTTTAGCGTTGTGCTATTTGTTCTTTAGCCCTGATTTTACGGTTTTGGACGCATCTTCGCCTTGGGGAATCTTCATTTCATTGGGTATTTTGTTGCCTGTTGTATTTCTTTTTCTGGTGACTTCCATAAAACATATGGGGATTGTAAAAACCGATGTAGCCCAACGATTATCACTAATTATCTCCATTATGGGAGCTTGGTTGTTTTTTGGAGAGCAATTCAGCGGACTTAAATTGACGGCTCTTTTGTTTGGATTTCCGGCAATCATCCTTATTTTGGATAAACCCACCGAAAACAAAGAGAATAAATGGATTTACCCAACACTCGTATTGCTTGGTTTTGGAGTGATAGACCTTCTTTTTAAGCAAATTGCGTTAACTTCTACACTGCCATTTACCACTTCGTTATTTGTTCTTTTCTCGATAGCTCTTGTTATAATGATACTTTTTAATATCTATGAAATACTTTTTAGAAAGGCTAAAATGGATTTCAATAGTGTCGTTTTTGGAGGTTTGGTTGGGATTTTTAATTTTGGGAACATCCTGTTTTATCTAAAAGCGCATCAAGCATTTGCCGAAAATCCTTCTACCGTTTTTGCCGGTATGAATATGGGAGTTATTATGATTGGCAGTCTTGTGGGGATTTTTATTTTCAAGGAAAAAGTAACCAAGCTGAATATAACAGGTCTTTTGCTGGCCTTGATTGCAGTAGTTTTTATAGTGATTTCCCAGTTGAAGTAATTTAAGTTTCAGGAGCGAAAGAATTGCTTCGCCTTTTCGCTATCGCTCAATGTCATTAAGTTAAGCTTTGTTTGTTCTCGCAAAGGCGCTAAGTCGCAAAAGTTTAGAGCCGATTCCTTCGCGTCTTTGCGAGAGTTATGTTTAGAAAAAAGTAGCGACAAATCCTTAACTTAATGATATCTCCCTTTAACCCCGATAGCAGTGGAAATCCTTATGTGCCGGTGTTCGGTATATAAGATTGTAACGAATTGCTTCGCCAGTTCGGCTTTCAGCCTCGTGTGCGGGACCAATGCCTCCTGAAAAACTCAAATGTTTCTGCTCCAAGTTTATACTAGAACTCGATTGTAAAAACGGTAGAATTGAAATTGTAATTTTTTTCATTCCGCATTTTTATTATATATTTGACGAATGTTATTAGCCCCGATAGCAGTGGAAATCCTTTTGTGTTTTTTTTCAAACACAAAAGATTGCAACGGATAGCGGGAATAGCTCCTAATAAAAATTAAAATTATTTTAGAATATGAAATTACTAGAAGGAAAAGTAGCCATTATTACTGGCGCAAGTCGTGGAATTGGAAAAGGAATAGCCGAAGTTTTTGCTAAAAACGGTGCAAATGTTGCCTTTACTTATAGCTCATCAGTAGAATCTGCAAATGCTTTGGAAAATGAATTGAATGCTTTGGGGATTAAAGCCAAAGGATATAAATCTAATGCAGCTGATTTTAATGAAGCACAAACTTTTGTTGATGCAGTTTTGGCTGATTTTGGAACTGTAGATATTTTGATAAACAACGCCGGAATCACTAAAGATAATTTATTAATGAGAATGTCTGAGGCTGATTTTGACCAAGTTATCGATGTTAACTTGAAATCGGTTTTCAATATGACTAAAGCGATTCAGAAGACATTTTTGAAAAAACGCGCTGGTTCTATTATCAATATTAGTTCTGTAGTTGGTGTTTCTGGTAACGCAGGTCAAACGAATTATGCAGCTTCGAAAGCAGGTGCTATTGGGTTTACTAAATCAGTAGCTTTGGAGTTGGGTTCACGTAATATTCGTTGTAACGCAATTGCTCCAGGTTTTATTGAAACTGAAATGACTGCAAAATTGAGCGAAGATGTGGTAAAAGGATGGAGAGAAGGTATTCCTTTGAAACGCGGAGGTTCTACAGAAGATGTTGCAAATGCTTGTTTGTTTTTGGCCTCTGATATGAGTGCTTACATTACAGGTCAAGTTTTGAATGTTTGCGGTGGAATGTTAACTTAAAAGGTTAATTATTTATAGTTTGTTGTTTATTGTTCTGCAACCAAAAACTATAAACTCACAACTATAAACTAAATAAATATGACAGCAAGCACAATTCTATTACTTCTACTTTCTTTAATAATAGCGGGTTGCTTGTCATTTTTTCAATATTTATACAAAGTCAAAAACAAATCGAATGTGTATTTGTTTTTGACTTTTTTGCGTTTTCTGAGTATTTTTTCGATTTTGTTGCTTTTGATAAATCCTATTATTACAACGAGTAAACTGGAAATTATCAAAACGCCATTGCCTATCATAGTTGATAATTCAAGCTCCATTTCTTTTTTGAATGCCAAAGAGAAAGCAACTGAATTAGCCAAAAAACTAACTTCAAATAATGCCATTCAGGAAAAATTTGAAGTGCAATCCTATCTTTTTGATACCGATTTTCGACAATCGGATAGTATGACTTTTAAAGGGAACCAAACTAATTTGGATTTGGTGGCCAAAAACTTGAAGAGTATCTATAAAAATGCGTTTTATCCAACGGTAATCATAACCGACGGGAATCAAACTTCGGGCAATGATTACGTCTATAGTTTTGATGAAAATAATAAAGTGTATCCTTTAATTTTAGGAGATACGACCAAAGTTTTTGATTTAAAAATCAATCAGCTGAACGTTAATAGATACGCATTCTTGAAGAATAAATTTCCAGTTGAAGTGTTTTTGCAATATGCTGGAGACAAAAATGTGACTGCTAATTTTAGTATCACACAAGGAAATGAAGTGTTGCATAAAGAAAGCGTTTCGTTGTCTCCATCTAAGAAAACGGCTGTTGTAAATGTGCTTTTACCTGCAAATAAAGTGGGATTACAGATTTATAAAGCTAAAATTGAATCGAAGGAAAGCGAAAAAAACACTTTCAATAACATCAAGAATTTTGCGGTTGAAGTTATTGACCAAAAAACAACCGTTGCTATTGTTTCGGCTATAAATCATCCTGATATCGGTGTTTTAAAAAGAGCGATTGAATCCAATTTACAGCATAAAGTGGTATTATTGAAACCGAATGATGTGAAGTCGTTGGAAGATTACAATGTTCTTATTTTGTATCAACCAACCACAGCTTTCAAATCGGTTTTTGAAGCCAATAAAAAGGCCAATTTAAATACGTTTATAATAACTGGAACTGCAACCGATTTTGCATTTTTGAACCAAGAGCAAAACAAGTTTGTTTTTAAAATGAGTAGTCAGGAAGAAGATTATTTGGCTGATTTTGATTCGCAGTTCAATCTTTTTGCGGTGGATAATTTGGGTTTTGAAAATTTACCGCCTTTGCAGAATAATTATGGTTCAATAACCTCAAATGGGGAAGTCAATATATTGCTTTCTGCCAAAATTAGAAATATTGATACCAAAGCACCTTTATTGTCTTTTACGGAGAATCAAGGTAAAAGAGCGGCTTATTTGTTTGGAGAAAACAGTTGGAAATGGAGTTTACAAAGCCATATCGACAATCAATCTTTCGAAAAATATGATGTTTTCATCAATAAGATCATACAATATTTGGCTTCTAATAATGCCAAAAAATCATTGGTTGTCAATCACGAAAGCTTTTACAATTCTGGTGAAGCTATCGAAATCACTGCTCAATATTTCAACAAGAACTATGATTTTGATGAAAAAGCAAATTTGACAATCGCAGTTACCAATGTTAAGACGAAGCAAACGAAGAACTTTGACCTTTTGAAAGGAAACAATACCTACAAAGTGAATCTAGACGGGCTTTTGGCGGGAAGTTATAATTTCTCAGTAAAGGAACTGAATTCGAAAACGTCATATTCTGGGCATTTTGAAATCCTGGATTTTGATATTGAAAAGCAGTTTGTAAACCCGGATGTTCAAAAAATGAAACAATTGGCAGCACAAACAAAAGGAAAGGATTTTTACCCAAATCAAATCGATGTTTTGATAAAAACATTGTTGGAGAATGAGGAATACAAAGCCGTTCAAAAAGATGTTGTGACCAAATCTCCTTTGATTGATTGGAAATGGTTACTGGTTTTGATCGCTGTTTTCCTTTCTACGGAATGGTTTGTTCGAAAGTATAATGGGATGTTGTAGCTTTTCAGAGTGATTAGTTAATGGTTCTTAGTGATTAGTTGGTAGATAACTTTCAAAAAAATAAACTATCTTAGCTTTATGAAAATGAAAGAGTCCATACAAATGAAGTTAGCTGAATTTTTAGCATTATGCAAAAGTCATAATGTTAAGAATATTTATGCTTTTGGTTCTGCTGTGACTGAAAATTTCAATGATGAATCGAGTGATATTGATTTATTAATCGAAATTGATAACGAAGATCCAATTGAGCGTGGAGAAAACTTAATGGATATTTGGGATAAACTCGAAGAATTTTTTCAAAGAAAAGTTGATTTATTGACTAATTCATCCATTAAAAATCCTATTCTTAGAAAAAATATAGACACCACAAAAAATTTACTTTATGACGGAAAAGAGCAAAAAGTATATTTCTGATGTCTTAATGGCGATACACTTAATTCGCGAATTTACTATTGATATTGCAGATTTCAATATTTATGATAAAGACAAAAAAACTCAAAGTGCTGTCGAAAGACAATTGGTTATTATTGGGGAGGCTTTAAATAAATTAAGACAGGTTGAATCTGAAATCGTGATTGAAAATGACAAACAAATTATCGGTTTTCGTAATCGTTTAGTTCACGCTTATGACAGTATTGATAATTCCATAGTTTGGGCAATAATAAATCGTCATTTAGAAAATTTAAAAATTGAAATAGAAAATATAGAAGATTAGTCTTCTATATTTTTTTTTGATTTTATAGAATAGATTGCTAATAAATTAGAATTCAAAGAGCAAATATGGATTTTAGACTAAAAGTATTTTACACTGTAGCTACGCGATTGAGCTTTACCAAAGCCGCTGCCGAATTATTCATCACGCAACCCGCAATTTCCAAGCATATTCAGGAATTGGAAGAGGAATACAAGATCAAACTTTTTGAAAGAAATGGTTCGAAAATAGCACTCACTAACGCTGGAGAAGTGTTATTGAAACATACCAAAAGCATCTTTGAGATTTACAGGGAAATAGACTTTGATATGAGTACGTTTATCAATGAACGTAAAGGCTTGCTGCGATTGGGAGCGAGTACTACGATTTCTCAGTATATTATTCCGCCGCTTTTGGCTCGTTTTCATCAAAAACTGGAATCTGTCAAAGTGAATTTACTTAACGGCAATACGGAGCAAATCGAAAATGCCTTATTAAACAAAGAAATTGAAATTGGAATTGTCGAAGGACAATCCAAAAATCAATCCATAAAATACACCCAATTTATTAGAGATGAGTTGGTTTTGGTTTGTAATTCCGATAATCCATTGGTTAAAAGAAAAGAAATCGATCCAGTTGATCTTAAATCGTTGCGATTTCTTGTGCGGGAACAAGGTTCTGGAACACTTGAAGTTATTGAATATGCCTTGAAACCTTTCCATATCAAAATTGACCAATTACAGATTGAAATGCAACTAGGAAGCACCGAAAGCATCAAATCCTATTTGATGAATTCGAATTGTGTTGCTTTTGTATCGATACATGCTGTCGAAAAGGAATTGAAAAACAAGGAATTACAAATTATTGACGTAAATAATTTGGCGATTGAGCGTTATTTTTACATAATCACTTTACAAGGAAAATCAGATTCTCTATCTGAATTATTCATAAAAAATATTTCGAGCTACTATAACCTAAAGTTATAGTGGATTATTTTTTACAATTGGCAACACACTAGATTTATAGCGATCTTTGTGGTGTTAAAAAGAACAATATTAATGAAAGCTGCTATAGTTAATATCCAACAATTATTGAAAATGAATGCTGTAGTACAGCAAGTTATTTTTGTTTTAATACTTCTTCTTTGTTTATTTCCGATTATTTCTCCTCCTATTGCTTTGATATTAGGTTTGGTTATAGCTAATGTCTCTGGACACCCATTTTTACATTTAAATCATAAAGCGACCAATATATTGCTGCAAGTTTCAGTAGTGGGTTTGGGTTTTGGTATGAATGTCCATAGTGCTGTTGCTGCAGGAAAAGAAGGTTTTCTTTTTACAATTGGTTCCATTATAGCAACCATAACTTTGGGTACTTTATTAGGGAAATGGTTTAAAGTTCAGAAGAAAACATCTCATCTTATTTCTTGCGGAACGGCAATTTGTGGTGGAAGCGCCATTGCCGCAATTGCTCCCGTAATCCAATCAGATGAAAAGCAGACTTCGGTGGCGTTGGGAGTTATATTCATTCTTAATTCAATTGCTCTTTTTGTATTTCCATTGATTGGGCATTGGTTGAATATGTCTCAAAACGATTTTGGCTTGTGGTGTGCCATTGCAATTCACGATACGAGTTCTGTAGTTGGAGCGGCCAATAAGTATGGTGCAGAAGCCTTGCAAGTGGCCACAACAGTGAAATTGGCAAGAGCTTTGTGGATTATTCCCGTAGCTTTGATTACTGCAGTGGTTTTTAAAAATAAAAAGAGCAAAGTGAAGATTCCTTACTTTATTGGATTGTTTATTTTGGCTATGATTTGCAATACTTATTTTTCTCCTGTTGCGAGTGTAGCACCTCATTTGGTTTCAGTTGCAAAAATAGGCCTTACTGTTACTCTATTTTTGATTGGGGCAGGACTGAATAGTACCGTTTTGAAATCTGTTGGGTTATTACCTTTGCTACAAGGTGTTTTGCTTTGGGTGAGCATTGCTGTTGGGACTTTATTGGCAATATTGTATTTCTAAAATACCTGTTGGGTGAAATTCAATTAAATTTAAAAATGAACCACATAGATACATAGATTTAATATCAAATCATTTAAGAACGAATAGAAATGGCACTATTTTTCACATAGATTGCTATGTGAATAGTAAAACGTCTATCAAGTTCTTTTAAAAACTATAAATTCTATGTTTCTATGTGTTTAAAATAATTGCAACCAACGGGTTCTAAAATGTTTTTTTCTTTCGTTTAATAGCGATAAAATGCAATCGAATATAGTCATAATAAAGAGCAACCAAGAGAAAAAAAGCCGCAATCAATAGCGTTTGAAGTGCTAAATAGCCATAAATAAATCCACCGATAAAGCAACCCAGAAAGAAGAAAGAAATAATAGATAGTCTCAAGTAAATACTGGTTTTTAAAGTTTTTCTTTCCTCTGGTTTTTTATAAAAAAACAATTGTGATAATTCAATTCCTAAATCGGTAAAGAGTCCCGTTAGATGCGTTGTTCTGACGGTTGATTGCGAAATTTTAGTAACCAAAGCATTTTGGATTCCCATGGCAAAAAGAAGACCGAAGGCAATCCATTTTCCATTCAATAAATAAAAATTTGAATGTGTGCCCAAAAGCCCCAAAATAACCAAAATAAAAAATTCAATTGTAATTGAGGGTAAATGGGAAAGTTCCTGTTTCTTTTTGGAAATCAATTCGGCTAAAAAATTGGATGTGAATGCTCCTGCCAAGAAGAATAGTGTATAGATTAAAAACACAATGGCAGCTTGGTAATCGTGTTTTGTTACTTCTTCGGCAAAATAGGCGAAATGTCCAGTAACATTGGTAGTCAATGTTTTTACGGACAAAACCCCCGTTACATTCACGATACCAGCTACAAATGATAATAATGTAGCGAGACGTAAATTATGTTTAGAAGTTCTGCTTCTGCCTTTATGTCTAAACATTTTAATTTATTTTCTTTGGATTAACATAAATTTAAACCTGATTTGTTTAATTTATCTTTAAAAAAAATACTTTTGTATTTCAATTAAATAAATATAATGAAAAATTTTAAATTAAAACAGTCAGTCCTTACTTTTTCAGCAATTGGTGTTGCTTTTATTACTTTGTCTTGGGGTATTTTTGGTCATGAGCATATTAATAATGCAGCAGTTATGGCCTTGCCAAAGCCAATGCAGACTTTTTTTTACAATCACCTAGATTTTATTACCCAAGAATCAACAGTTCCGGATTTGCGTAAATATACTTTACGTGATAAAGCCGAAAATCCACGTCATTTTATGGATTTGGAGAATTTTGGTGATGTAGAATCTATTCCGTTGCCTTTTGAAGAAGCAAAGAAAAAGTACGATGAGAAATTTTTAGCCGATAATGGTATTCTGCCTTGGTATATTCAGGAAGTAATGACCAAATTGACAAAAGCAATGAAAGACAAAAGAAAAACTGAAATTTTGTTTTTGGCTGCTGATTTGGCCCATTACATAGGTGATGCAAACATGCCATTGCATACTTCCGCCAACCATGACGGACAGCTTACCAATCAAAAAGGAATTCATTCTATGTTTGAATCTCGTATTCCGGAAATGTTTGGAAAAAATTATAATTACTATACTGGAGAAGCCAAGTATGTTGATAATGTTGAAAAAGCAACTTGGGATATGCTAAAAGACTCCCACAGTCAAGTAGAGCCTCTTTTATTAATTGATAGAAAACTTCGCGCAACCTTTACTCCAGAGACCCTGTATAACAAGGATGAGAAAGGAAATATTGCCAAAAACAAGTTTGGAGATTTAATATATTCTAAAGAATATGTAACTCAATTCCATACTGCCTTGAATGGAATGGTGGAGAGCCAGATGAGAAAAGCAATTGTTTCAACGGCTAATTTTTGGTACACTGCTTGGGTCAATGCAGGAAAACCAGATTTGGATGGATTAGATTCTAAAGAATTGACCAATCGCCATAAAAAGAATTTAAAAAATGATTTAAAACTTTGGAAAACCGGAAAACTTTTTGGTTTGGAAAGTGAGAATGATTTTTAATTAGTATGTAGCCTTAAATAAATAGAAAAGCCTGTAAATTTTTAGTTTTACAGGCTTTTCTATTTCTGAATGATTGAAATTTAATCAACAATCACTTGGTATTTCTTTTTCTTCAATATGTCCGAAGCCGTTTGATAATAAGATATGGTTTCGTTTATAAGATCAGTTCTCTTGTTGGTCAAAGGAACTTGATCGTAATAAATTTGAAAGTCTGAAGCTGTTTTTTGATCCGGTTTCAAAGTCAATTGAAACTGTTTTACGGTTTGTTTTGGAGAAAGTATAGTCAAAACATTGTCTTTTATTAATCCCAAATCCTGATAAGTTGCAATCAATGCTCTTGGTTTATAATCGGATTTCAAAACATCCTGTCCGTAAAATTTACTTTGGTAATTAAAATGCAATAATCCAAAAAGCGTCGGCATAACGTCTATTTGAGACATTACATTAGTATACTTTTGAGGCTCAATAAAACCTGGGCTGTATATCATGGCCGGGATTCTGTATTTATCAACAGGAAGTTCAGTTTTTCCAGCACTCGAAGCACAGTGATCGGCAAGTATTACAAACACGGTATTTTTGAACCAAGGTTGTTTGCTTGCCATTGCAAAGAATTTTCTCAAAGCGTAATCAGTATATTTTACACCACCGTCACGAGATTTTGCGTCGCCAGGAATATCAATTTTATCGTTAGGATAAGTAAAAGGACGGTGATTACTCACGGTCATCCAGTGATTAAAAAAGGGTTTACCTGTTTTAGCCTCTTCATTCATCACTTTTATGGCTTTATTGGCCATGTCCTCGTCACAAACGCCCCAAATATTGGCAAAAGTAACTTCTTCGGGTGTAAATGATTTTTTATCGACAATGTCATAACCATTTCCAGAAAAGAAATCTTCCATATTATCAAAAAAGGCATCTCCTCCGTAAAGAAATTTCACATTGTATCCTTTTTGTTTAAAAAGAGCTCCAGTAGAGAATTTGTTTTTGTTGTCCTCCCTTTTTACTACACTTTCTCCGGCAGTAGGAGGAAAGCATAAAGTTACTGCTTCAAGACCACGAACGGTTCTGTTTCCAACAGCGTATAAATTGGTAAACAACAAACTTTTTTGAGCAATACTGTCTAGGAATGGAGTGATATTTTGCTCGTTTCCGTATGCTTTCATAAAATCAGCACTGTAACTTTCAATAGTGATTAAAACTACATTTTTAGTATTTTCAGCCGTGTTGCTTTGTATTTGTCTTATGGTCGATATCCCAGATATAGAAGGTATTTGTTTGTCCAGCAAAGCAAAAGCTTCATTTTCGGGCATTGTTTTATAAAATTTAAAATAATCCAATTCACTGTTCATAAAGGCCAAGTAGAAACGGTACATCCCATTTGACTGTAGTTCATTGGCAAATACATTTTGGGAATTTTCTTTTTTTGCTAAATAAGGAACTGCCAACAAGGAAACACCAAATAAGGCTAGATATATTACAGATAATTTTAATTTATCATTAAAAGTTGGAATGTCATCAATGTAGTTTCTGGTTCTTTTGACAATAAAATAAGTTACTGTACCCGCTATTAGAAATAATGCCGAAAACAAAGGAATTACAGGGTAAGATTCCATGATATTTCCGATTACTTCATTGGTGTAAACCAAATAATTTACGGCTATGAAATTATATTTAACCCCAAATTCATTCCAGAAGAAGTATTCACTAATCCCGTTTTGAAGAATAAGGACAACATATAAAAACATCACAAAAGTGAATAACCAAAATCTGATTTTGCTTCTGTATTTTGGTAAAAAAAGCAATAAACCAAAAAGCAAAGTTTTTATTCCCACGAAAATCAATCCGATTTTTGGCAATGCTCCACCATATTCATTCAGAATAGTTTTTCCCGATGCAACATAAAGCAATAATGCCACCAAGAATCCAAATATAATATAGCCATAAGGCTTATAATATTTTGAATTGGATATAAAAATAAGGTACAGCCATAAAAAACCGGTTGCTATCACAAACACAAAAGTGTCCGAAATCAATCCCATTGAAAAGATTTTGAAACTATCGATAAAAGAAAAAGAGGTTTGTGTAATGGGATGGAAGATCAAAACGATTCTTAAAACAAAGCTTACAAGGATATAGAAAAGAGCAAGGTTATAAAAAGGAGAAAACTTTTTTAAAAAATTCATAAAGTATTATTTTTTTGCAAAAGTACAGAAATGAATCTAAAATGGTATTTATTTAACAATTCTTTGATTCTTAAATTTGGCTTAAGACCCATTTATTCATGCAATTAAACGAAACTATTTGAGTTATTTTTGTAAAATAAATTCCTTTTTGGAAAGTAAAACATTGCGAGATAAATGCAATAGACAAAAGTGAATAATATATAAACTACTGATAAATAAATTTTACACATATGAAATCCATAATCACTTTCTTTTTGTTAATTACAGTAAGCTTTGGTTATTCCCAAAATTGGAATACCAACTTTGAAGATGTAAAAGTAAAAGCCGAAAAAGAAAATAAAAACATTTTGCTGGTTTTCTCTGGTTCAGATTGGTGTGGCCCTTGCATAAAATTGGATAAAGTAGTTTGGCAATCCCCCGAATTTCAAGCCGAATCCGATAAAAATTGGGTTGTTTATAAAGCGGATTTTCCAAAGAAAAAAGCCAATCAACTTTCACCAGAATTAACAGAAAGCAATAATAAATTAGCTGAAAAATACAATAAGAACGGTAGTTTTCCATTGGTCTTGCTTTTGGACAAAAAAGGAAAAATACTTGGAATCACAGGTTTCAAAAATGTCTCTGCACAAGACTATATTAAACTCATTCATTCATTCGAAAAATAATGAAAAAAATACTATCTCTTGTTTTTTTGTTTGCTGCATTCTCATCCTTTGCACAAATAATCCATAAGCGAAAATTATCAATGTTGGGCAGCCCATTTGAGATGACGGTTGTGGCCAAAGATACTACTGAAGCCAATATTTACATCAACATGGCGGTTGGTGAAGTAAGAAGAATTGAAAATGAAATCTCGGATTGGATTCCAACAACTCCCATTTCAGAAGTCAGCAGAAACGCTGGGATAAAACCTGTAAAAGTGCCTGTTGAAGTCTTTGATTTGGTGGAAAGAGCAATTAAAATTTCGGAAATTACATCTGGAGCATTTGATATTTCCTATGCTTCCATGGATAAAATTTGGAAGTTTGATGGTTCTATGAAAGAAATGCCAACACCGGAAGCCATTAAGAAATCGGTAGAAAAAATTGGTTATAAGAATATTATTTTGGACAAAAAGGAGCATACCATTTTCTTGAAAATGGAAGGAATGAAATTAGGTCTTGGAGGTATAGGTCAGGGTTACATTGCCGATAAAATTCATGTTTTGTTGATGTCAAAAGGTTGTAATTCTGGATTGGTAAATGTTTCTGGCGATATTTTTGCCTGGGGTACACAGCCTAATGGGAAACCTTGGACTGTTGGAATAGTGAACCCATTGAACAAAAATAAAATTTTTGCCACTTTCCCGTTGGAAAACAGTGCAGTAGAAACATCGGGAAGTTATGAGAAGTTCGTCATTTTTGACGGGAAAAGATATTCACATATTATAGATCCTAGAACGGGTTATCCGGCTATGGGGGTTGTAAGTGTATCCGTATTTGCCAAACAAACCGAAATTGCAGATGCTCTGGCAACGGGAATTTTTGTTTTGGGGGTTGATGTAGGTTTGGATTTAGTCAATCAGCTCAAAGGAATTGAATGTATTATTGTTGATGATAAAGGTAAAATCTTTGCGTCAAAAGGTATAGATATTAAGAAATACAGTAAATAAAAGTAGCATGAAGAAAGTTGTATTAGTAATAATGGTCATTGTTTTACAGTCCTGTAATTCGGTTAAAGAATACCAAAAAGTGAACATCAATGATCCTGAGATGAAATTGGGAGCAAAGACAACAGAACGGTATGAGACTACTTTTCAGGTGTATAGAGAGGCTGCGGCTGGAGCTAATGGAGGTAAATCGGGTGGAGGTTGCGGTTGTAATTAATTCTTTAGTTGCTAAGAAACTAAGATGCTAAGTATCTCAGATTTAAGCATGAAATTAAAAAGATAAAATAAAAAGCATAAATATTAACATTAACATAGAATCTCAGCGACTAAGAATCTTAGAAGCTTTTTATCTAATAAAGTACCCAAAATGAAAATTATAAAAGTATTATTTCTTTTTCTCTTCTTAATAGCTTCTATTTCTTACGGGCAAGAGAAAGATTCAACCGTTGTATTTAAAAAGAGAGTTTTAGAAAGTACCGAAGTTGATTTTTTGGCCAGTTATTATGATCAAGATGGGATCCATTCTGCAGTTTCAGGAGGAATAGGTTCTGAAAAGTTGAATGATTTTGCTACCAATATTACCGTTGCTATGCCATTGAATGATGATGATGTATTAACTGTAGATTTAGGTTTGTCAGCATATTCATCGGCCTCATCCAGTAATATCAATCCATTTAATTCCACTTCTACTGGTGCCTCTGGATCATCTGGTGGTGATGATGATAATGGAACTAATTTTAGCAATCCAACTCCTTGGTTAGCCTCATCTGGAGCTTCAAAAAGTGACCAGTTATTATCTGCAGTAGCCACTTATACACATAACAGTGACGATCGAAATTTTATTTGGAATGGAGATGTTTCCTTTTCTAATGAATTCGATTATACATCAGTTGGTTTTGGCGGTGGAGTTACCAAGCTTTTTAATGATAAAAACACAGAAGTAAGTTTGAAAGGTAATGTTTATCTCGATCAGTGGAGACCAATTTATCCAACAGAGCTTCATGAATATTCCCTTTACGGATCAAATTTTCAAAACCAAGGATATCTCAATGGTGTAACTATTTTGGATCAAAATGGTCAGCCTTCAAAAGATTATTTACCTTCCAAGTTTGAAACCATTAGTTCTGTTAACAGGAATTCTTATTCGGCTTCATTCGCTTTTTCTCAAGTGCTGACAAAAAACTTCCAGTTTTCGGTGTTTTTTGATGTATTGCAGCAACAAGGTTTATTGTCAACCCCATACCACAGAACCTATTTTGCTGATAAATCGCATTATTACATTGGTCAGCCACAATATATAAACGAGTATACGAGTCCAGGTAATGTCGGTGTTTACGAGCTGGCAGACGATATTGAAAGGCTTCCCGATAATCGTTTTAAGTTGCCTATTGGTGCCCGTTTCAATTATTATATTAATGAACATTTTATTGTTAGAACATATTATAGGTATTATACTGATGATTGGGATCTAAAAGCTCATACCTTTAACATAGAAATACCAGTAAAAATTTCGGATAAATTCACTGCTTACCCTATGTATCGTTATTATACACAAACCCAGGCCAAGTATTTTGCTCCTTATCAGACGCATTTGTCAACAGAGCAATTTTATACTTCTGATTTTGATTTGTCAACGTTTTCGGCTAATCAATATGGTTTTGGAGTTTCATATACTGATCTTTTTACAAAAGCCCAGATATTTTCTTTTGGATTAAAAAATATAGATTTCAGGTTCAATCATTATGTGAGAAGTGATGGTTTAACTGCAAATATTGGTACTATTGGATTTAAATTTGTGTTTCAATAAAATATGAAAATTTTAATTGTAGAAGATGAAATTGGAATTGCTAATTTTCTAAAACAAGGTTTGGAAGAGGAAGGCTATGAAGTAGTAGTAGCGAATGATGGAAAATCAGGACTCGAAAGTGCTATTAACCAAAAAGTGGATATTATTTTGCTGGATTGGATTTTACCTCAAATGTTAGGAATTGACGTATGTAAAGAAATCCGAAAAGAAGATTCGAAAACACCTATTTTGTTTTTAACCGCCAAAGATACCATTCAGGAAACAATTGAAGGTCTGAAAGCTGGAGCCAATGATTATATCAAAAAACCATTTAGTTTTGATGAATTGGTAGAACGTATCAAAATTCATTTTAGAAATGAAAACCAAAATGAAGTGCTTACGCTTGGAAAAATTAAAATTACCCCGTCCAAACATCAAGTGACAGCAAATGACATAGAAGTTTCGCTTACACAAAGAGAGTACGAGTTACTTAATTACTTGATAAAAAATAAAGGTAAAGTGTGTACAAGAAATGAAATTATTAATGATGTTTGGGATATACATTTTGAGTACGATACAGGAGTAATCGATGTTTTTATGAATGCTATCCGAAAAAAACTCAATTTAAGTAAAGAAGAAGATCTTATAAAAACCATTCGAGGTGTCGGGTATATAGCAAACGATATAAATTAAATTAATGTATTTATTATCCTATAAAAACAGAATTGCTTTTAATTATATTCTCAGTACAGCACTATTGATATCGGTAGTGTTTTGTACTATATATGGAATCACTTTATACAGTATCAACAAACATATTAATGATGATATTTTAGAAGAATCCAGTGAATATTTGGAACAGATTGAAATGGATGATAATAACGCCTATCTGATTCAGGTTGATCAATGGAGAGAAAGCGACAATAATAGAGTGAATGTAAATCCTGTTTTTGTTCAGTTTTTAGATAATAAAAACAAATTAATTGATAAGTCTCCCAATCTTAAAGGATTACAGCTTAAGTTGCACAAACACACTAAAGACAATCAATTTGTGGATTCCTATTTGAATAAAAAACCAATCAGGCAAATCCAAATTCCGCTTTTTGATAAACATAAAAAAGTGGGATATCTTTTTGTAGCGATGTCCTTGGATGAAGCTACATTAATCTTGACCAATCTTAGGAATACACTTTTTATAGCTTTCCCATTAATTTTAGTACTCTTGTTTTTTATAGCCAGACTCATTGCTGGGCGCAGTATAAAACCAGTAACGCTAATTACCGAAACCTCAAGCAGAATAACAAAAGACAATCTGAAAGACAGAATAATTTTGCCTCAAAATAAGGATGAATTATTTGTGCTTTCGAAAACAATTAATGATTTATTGGATCGAATAGAAAATGCAGTCGAAAGAGAAAAGCAATTCACGTCCGATGCTTCCCACGAGTTGAGAACTCCTTTGACGGTTTTAAAAGGGACTCTGGAAGTTTTGGTACGCAAACCAAGAAGTCAAGCTGAATATGAAGAGAAAATTAATTTCAGTATTTCGGAGGTAAATCGATTGAATAATTTGGTCGATCAATTGCTTTTATTGGCTCGATTCGAAAATCAGAAACAAAGTTTACGAATAGAAAAGATTTATTTGAATGCTATAATTCTTGACGTTCTTTCTTTGTATTCAAATAAAATAAATGATAAAAAGCTTCAGGTTTCGTATGATTTTTCAAAAGATTATTTTGTTAAATCCGATAACTATTTGGTCTCGACAATTATCAGTAATTTAATTTCGAATGCCATAAAATATTCCTATGATAATGGCAAAATTTCGATAAATATTTCCAAAAGCGGTTCGAAAACCATTTGTTCTATCTCGGATAGTGGAATGGGAATCCCTGCAACAGATTTGGATAAAATTGTGAATCCGTTTTTTAGATCAAATCCAACATTTCATCCTGAAATTAAAGGATCCGGTTTAGGACTTTCTATTGTTGAACGAATAACACAATTATTAGATGTTGAATTCAAAATTGAAAGTGAGCTAAATAAAGGAACTACAGTAATTTTGATTTTTAACTGAAGTTATTAAGCATTTTTTGGTTGCTATTAGTTCATTCTTAAGGTTATAAGTCCAAACAAAACATTTTATTTAAATCACTTCTATTTAAGGTGTTGCTAAGCTTGTTTTAATTTGTTCTTAAGTTTTTCCTTATTTTTAAGGTGTAATTTTATACTCAATAAATAATAAGGTTAAAATGTTAGAAAAAATTATCGCTTTCAGTTTAAAAAATAAAGCAGTTGTTTTACTTTTTACGGCTTCGGTATTGGGATTTGGATTGTTTTCGGTTTTCCAAATTTCTATTGGAGCTGTACCTGATGTAACCAATAATCAGGTACAGGTGATTACAACTTCACGAAACCTTTCCACGCAAGATATCGAACAGTTTATTACGTATCCTGTCGAAATTGAAATGGCAAACTTACCTGGTGTTGAAGAAATTCGGTCGATATCAAAATTTGGATTATCAGTTGTGACTATTGTCTTTAACGATAATATTGGTACTTACCTGCCAAGACAATTGATTGCAGAAAAGTTGAAATCTGCTTCCGAAAAAATTCCACAAGGTTTTGGAGTTCCAGAGATGGGGCCAATTACAACAGGATTGGGTGAAATTTATCAATATACATTGGAGGTAAAACCAGAATACAAAAAACAATATTCGGTTACCGATTTACGTACACTTCAGGATTGGGTCGTGAAACGACAATTATCAGGAATAAAAGGAGTTGTTGAAATTAATACTTGGGGAGGTTTTTTAAAACAGTATGAAATTGCCATTGTTCCATCTCGTTTGAAAGCGATGAATGTGGCTATGAGAGATGTTTTTACTGCTTTGGAAAAAAACAATAGTATTGCAGGTGGTGCCTATATCGAAAAAGTAAATCAAAGTTATTTTATTCGTGGTGAAGGAAAGGTTAATTCAATAGAAGATATCGAAAATATTGTGGTAAGTAATACTAACGGTATTCCTATTTACATCAAAAATGTAGCTCAAGTTCGCTTTAGTCACGCCAATCGTTTTGGAGCCATTACCGGTAATGGAGAGGGAGAAAAAGTTCTCGGTCAGGTAATGATGTTAAAAGATGCCAATTCGAAACAAGTGATTAGTGCTGTAAAAGAAAGAGTGGCCCAAATTCAAAAAACATTGCCAAAAGGCGTTTATATCAATGGTTTCTTGGAACGCAGCGAATTGGTAGGGAAAACCACTTTCACTGTTGCCGAAAATTTAATTTTGGGTTGTCTTATTGTAATTTTTGTTGTGGTTCTTTTGTTGGGTAATTGGCGTTCGGGCTTGGTGGTTGCTTCGGTAATACCATTGTGTTTGCTGTTTGCGATTTCATTTATGAATGTTTTTGGTATTGATGCCAACTTGATGAGTTTGGGAGCTATAGATTTTGGGATAATCATTGATGGAGCTGTAATAATAGTGGAATTTATTGCTTTTCAAATAGCCAGTAAATCGGCAAATTTGGCTACTTTGACTAAAGAAGACAGACAATTGGAAATTGATCAAATTACTTATAAAAGCGCTTCCAAAATGATGAATTCTGCTATTTTCGGACAACTTATCATTTTAATCGTATTCATTCCTATTCTTTCTTTGACAGGAATTGAAGGAAAAATGTTTAAACCGATGGCTATGACTTTCAGTTTTGCATTATTGGGAGCTATGATTTTTTGTTTTACCTATGTTCCAGTGGTATCTTCTTTGTTTTTGAAACCCACAAAAGAAAATCCAAATTCAATATCCTCCAGGCTGATTCAAAAATTAAATTCTTGGTATGTTCCAGTAATTACTTGGGCCTTGCAGAATACCAAAAAAGTGCTTTACAGTTCAGTAGCCCTTTTGGTTTTTGCCATCGCATTGTTTTCTACTATGGGAGGTGAGTTTATTCCAACGCTTGATGAGGGAGATTTTGTGATTCAGCCCGTATTGAAAACAGGTACGTCTTTGACTAAAACAATCGCCACGACTACAAAAATTGAAAAAATTATTTTGAAAAATTTTCCCGAAGTACTTCAGGTTGTGAGTAGAATTGGGGCCGCGGAAGTTCCGACAGACCCGATGTCTATGGAGGAAAGCGATGTTATTGTGAAATTGAAACCTAAAGAAGAATGGGTTTCAGCTTCGAGTAAAGATGAATTGGCAGATAAGATAAAAGCGGCTATTACAGCCCAGATTCCAAATATGGAAGTTGAGTTTACACAACCAATCGAAATGAGATTCAACGAATTGGTATCCGGTACACGTTCGGATGTAGCCATTAAAGTTTTTGGTGAAGACTTGAATATTTTAGCAGAAAAAGCCCATGAAATAGAAAGAGCAATCAAAAACGTTGAAGGAGCTTCGGACGTTATTATCGAAAAAACAGCTGGATTGCCACAAATGTATGTGCAATATGATCGATCGAAAATTGCAAGATATGGACTCAATATTTCAGATCTGAATGATATGATTGCATTGAGTTTTGCAGGGAAAACTGTTGGAAATGTTTTTGAAGGAGAAAAACGTTTTGACATGGTGGTTCGTTTGGATGAGGCCAATCGTCATGATATTGAGGATTTGAGAAATTTGTATGTTTCGGTGCCTAATGGACAACAAATTCCGTTGAGTGAATTGGCCAAAATTGAATATACTGAAGGTCCTGCCAAAATTTCAAGAGATAATACTAACAGAAGGATTGTTGTAGGAGTAAACGTTAGAAATCGAGATTTGCAAAGCGTAGTGACAGATATTCAAAAAATTGTAGATACCAAGATAAAATTACCTTCAGGCTATTACGTAAAGTATGGAGGACAATTTGAAAACTTAAATAGTGCCAAAGCCCGTTTGACTATTGCCGTTCCTATTGCTTTGGTATTGATATTTATACTGTTGCATTTTGCTTTTGGTTCGATTAAAGAAGCCATGATGGTCTATTCGGCGATACCGCTTTCGGCTGTTGGGGGAATATTGTTTTTGTGGATTCGCGATTTGCCTTTCAGTATTTCGGCAGGAGTTGGGTTCATTGCCCTCTTCGGAATCGCAGTGCTGAACGGGATCGTGCTTATCGAGCATTTTAAAGAACTCAAACATAAAGGAATGACAGATTTAGATGAATTGATTTTAAAAGGAACGACAGACAGATTGCGTCCAGTTTTATTAACAGCAGCAGCGGCGGCTTTAGGTTTCTTACCAATGGCTATTTCTTCTTCTGCAGGAGCCGAAGTTCAGAAACCACTAGCAACGGTTGTTATTGGTGGGCTTTTCACGGCAACAATATTAACAATGATCGTTTTGCCAATTTTGTATAAGGTCATGGATGAAAAAGAAAGTAAAAAACCAAAATTCAAATTGCACAATAAATCGAGTCTAATTATATTAATGTTGTTGAGTACTTCATTGGCGTTTTCTCAAAACACTAACCCGGAATTAGACACTTTGGTATCAAAAGCCATGGCAAACAACAAAGGGATAAAAGCGGCTCAACTTCAAGTTCAACGAATGGATGAGAATACAAAAACGGCTTATTCTTTTGATAAAACCAATGTGTATTATAGTTACGACCAGAATAATTTGGCCTTGAATAATGTACCGTTAAAAGTATTTGGAGTACAGCAAAAGTTTGAATTCCCAACTGTTTATGGCGCTCAAAAAAAGGTTTACAATTCAGAATACGAAAAAGAAAAAGCTAATTATGATATTCAAAAAATGAAGCTTTCCTTAGAGGTTTCAAAAGTTTATCAGCATATTGTTTTTTTGCAAAATCAAGAAAAATTGTATGTGTATTTGGATAGTTTGTACCAAAATTTTTCTAATGCAAGCGGAAGAAAGTTTGAATTGGGAGAAACCAATTATTTGGAGAAAATTACGGCTGAATCAAAATTCAGACACATCAGATCAAAACTTTCCCAAATTGAAAGCGACAAAAGAGCGCATTATGAAATATTATATTCTTTGATTCAGGCGGATGAAAAAGTTATCATAAAAAACAATCAAATTAAGCCACTTGAAAAATCAACAAGCGAGACTGCCAAATCATTTTACAATGCTTATTTGAATAATGTAACCGGTGTTTATGAGAATCAGGTGAAATTAAGAAAGCAAAATTGGTTGCCGGATATTAATGTTGATTATTTTCAGGGGAAAAATAGTGGTTTGACTCAGTCTTTATATGGATTTCAAGTTGGTCTGGCTATTCCTGTTTTATTCTCGGGAACTGTATCTAAGACAAAGGTGGCGGAGCTTGAATTGCAAAGTTGGCAACAAAAGAAACAAAACGAAGAACTAAAAATTGATACTTATATAGCGCAAAAAAATGAAGAACTTACAAAATACCAAGAAGCCATTAATTACTATAACCAATACGGAAAAAAATTATCTGAGGAGATTCTTAAAGTAGCCAACAAGAGTTATAAGCAGGGTGAAATTGACTTTTTTCAATATATTCAAAGCTTAGAAAATGCAACTACCATTCAGATTGAACATCTTGATACCGTTTTGCAATTCAATAGTACCCAATTGGATTTACAATATCTTAATTTTTAAATTTTACATACATGAAACGAATCATATACACCCTTTTAATTACGTCATTATTGTTTTCTTGTAAGGATGCAAAAAAAGTTCAAGATACACCTAAGGATGATGGATTAATTACGGTAACTAAACAACAATTTGAATCTTCGGGGATGCAAATCGCTTCACCAACTCAGCAGGATTTCAATGTAGTTGTCAAATGTTCCGGAAAAATAGATGTTCCTCCACAAAATAGAGCCCAGATAACCACTTTTATTGGAGGATATGTTAAGTCAACTCATCTTTTGGTAGGTGATAAAGTAACCAAGGGAGAAGCTTTGTTGACTTTACAGAATACAGAATTTTTGGATATTCAAAAAGAATATCTGGAAGTCGCAGAACAAATAAATTATTTGAAATCGGAATACGAGCGTCAAAAAACATTGTATGACGAGAAAATTTCTTCACAAAAAAACTATTTGAAAGCAGAGAGTGATTATCGTAAAACAAAAGCAATGTATCAAAGTTTGCGCGAAAAATTATTAATGCTCAACATTAATCCTGCTCAAGTCGAAAAAGGAAAATTAACTTCTGTGATTACCATTTATTCACCAATTTCAGGAGATATTGTCATTATGAATGCTAATGTGGGTATGCCAATTGCACCTTCTGATGTAATATTGGAAATTGTGGACACCCAACATTTACATTTGGAATTGGCTGTTTTTGAAAAAGATATTTTAAAAATTAAAGAGGGTCAAAAAATAGAGTTTACCGTGCCTGAAGCAACAAAAGAGGTGTTTAACGCAGAAGTCCATTTGGTGGGAAAATCAATTGAAGGCAATGATAGAACTATAAATGTTCATGGACATTTGGAAGATAATATAAAACAGAAATTATTGACAGGCATGTTTGTGGAGGCAGGAATATCGGTGGACACAAAAAAAGGTTTAGCAATCCCTATTGAAGCTTTAATAACAGAAAGTAATAAAAATTTCGTACTTTTATTAGATAGCTCCAAAAAAGAGTATTCATTTAAAAAAGTCAAAGTTTCAATTGGTGAAAAAACCGAAAAATATGTTGAGATACTCCCAGATAGTGAATTTAATGCTTCTTCAAAAATTTTGATCAAAGGTGTGTTTGATATTGCAAACTAAATAAAACCAATTATGGATTTAAAGAAACTCAAAGAGCAATTGCAGATAGAAGTCGATACTGCATTTTTATATGAAAGTATTGCTGCAATTCAAGAAGATGAGAATTTAACCAAAGTGTTACAAAGCTTATCTTCAATTGAAAAGGGACATGCTAAGCACATGTTGGATAAAATTTTGACTTTTGACTCAAAATGCAAAATGCCATTTCCTTCTTCAAAAGCAAAGTTTCAATTGAAATTGGGTAAACTGTTTGGTTACAGTTCGATTATTAGTAGTTTGTCCAATGTGGAAAAGCAATTTGCAATCAATACATTAAAAAATAAAATTGAAAAAGGGGAGAAACTGACAGGCTTTGAACACAATCATCTTAATATTATTGAAGCCATAAATAACAATTCGGCATTGAACGTTTCTGGAGGTTTGTTGTCCAAATTTGAAAGCAGACATAAATCAGTGGGTGGAAATGCATTGAGAGCAGCAGTTTTGGGTTCCAATGATGGACTGGTTTCCAATATGAGCTTAGTGATGGGAGTTGCGGGTGCAGCAGTTTCTAATGGCACTATTTTACTAACGGGTATCGCGGGTTTATTAGCTGGCGCAATTTCAATGGCATTGGGGGAATGGTTGTCTGTTCAAAGTTCAAGAGAATTGAATCTACGACAGATAGAACTGGAGACAGAGGAACTCGAAGCTTCTCCCGAAGAGGAGAAAAAAGAACTTGTTTTATTGTATCAAGCTAAAGGAATGGATGCAGGTGAAGCTCAAAAACTTGCAGATAAAGCATTCGAAAATCCTCAAACCGCCATTGATGCAATTATTACCGAAGAATTGGGAATTGACAAAGAAGAATTAGGGGGCTCAGCTTGGGAAGCGGCAATTGCTTCCTTTATTTTGTTTTCTATAGGGGCAATTATTCCACTTTATCCTTTTATGATCTTGGATGGGAAAAATGCCATTTTACTGAGTATTGCAAGCAGTGTAGTTGGTCTTTTTGGGATTGGGGCGGCTATTACATTGTTGACAGGAAAAAGTATTTTGTTTTCAGGTTTTAGACAAGTGGCATTTGGATTGGCTGCCGCCGCAATCACTTATGGAATAGGTTCTCTAATTGGAGTTTCTTTGGCGGCATAAAAGAAGGTTTGAATAATATAATGCACAATGTAGATAGCTACTACAATTTAACTAATGAAATTTATTAAAAACTTTAATTATTAATATTATGAACGATGCACATTTACACATGGTAGTAAACCATTTTCCAATTATTGGAACCATTTTTGGATTTGGTATTTTAATTGTTGGACTGGTTTTGAAGAATAAAACATTGATAAATACTTCCTATGTATTGTTCATTGTCGCCGCTATTTTCGGAGCTTTTAGTATGGGAACCGGGGAGGGAGCAGAGGAATTGGTTGAAGATATGCCGAATATAGGAAAACAGATTATTCACGAGCACGAAGAATTGGCTGAAAAATTAGCCATATTGCTTTATGTTTTGGCTGGATTGTCGCTTGTAGGTTTATATTTGAACTATAAAAATAATGCAAAATCAAAGCTACTTTCCTTTTTGATACTGGGTGTGGCAACTGCCGGACTGTTTTTGGTGCAAAAAGTTGGAACTTCCGGTGGTGAAATTCGCCATACAGAAATTCGTGCAAACGCCAACACATTGGTTAACGGCTCTGTAAAACAATCAGAAGAACACGACGATTAGGTTTCTGATTTAAAGGTTATAACAGAAAGCGATTCAAAATGAATCGCTTTTCTGTTTAAGAATGTATTGAAAGTTAACGATTAATCAACTTCGCTTTTTCTTTTATGATATCACTTATTTTTCGATTTTCGATTTTACTTTCCAGCCAAGAAATAATGTCAAGATAGAGGAAAGCTCTTTTTTCATAAGTGTTTTTTTCCAATTCAATAAAACGTTCTCTCATTTTTATGAACTCTTTTTTGATATCACTCGGATACAAATTGCTTAAATTCTTTAGAAAACGAATAATCTCTTTTTGTACTTCATGCAAATCATTCATTTTGAGTAAAAACTTGTAGGTGTTTTTAAGTTGATTCTCCAAATAATAATCTCTACCTAGCTCATAATGTGCAATCAAGCATAAAATCCTTGCAAAACACATCAAATCTTCCCTCATCGTGAGGTTTTTATTGTTGATGATTTTCTCAAGATAGACGATACACTCTTGGTACTTTTCATTTCCGAAATAAATACAGGCAATCTTGTAATAGAACATCATTTCGTGGTGCTCATCCAAGTGTTCGCTGTGAACTTTCATTTTATTTAAAATAACAGGAACCAAATATTCGCTTTCATCAAAAGTGCCTTCGAGAATATGATAATTTAATTTGTTGTTATACAAATAAAGAAAGGACAGTGAAGCGATGTTATCGTTTACGGGAAAACGAGGGTCATTGATTGTTTCTTCCAGTAATTCTAAATATTTTTTGAAATTTGATTTGTATTTGAGCATGAATAATGACTCTAATAAATAATGATTTCCTTTCAAGAAGAAAACAGGATTTAGGAAAATCATATTTCTATTGTCATAAAATAAAGTCACCCATTTGTAGGCATATTTATAACAAGAAAGAAAATCTTGTACCAAGAAGCTTCTCCATAAATTGGCATTATAAAACCAATATTTTTCTCTAAACTCAAATTTAGATTGATCTAAGTGAGAAATGTGTTTATTGAAATAGTCATCAATGTATTTGTATTCCTCATCGCTTTTGACAAACCCGGTTTTTAGCATAATACCATACAATTGAAGAGATAAATTAGATAATTTACTCGAAATAGTGTTGCGATAATTCAATTCTTTGGCCTGAATAACTAGTTCATCAGCTCGGCCTTGAATACTTCGCGTGATGTATTGTGATTCGATTAGTTTTTCAAACTCAACAATTTCAAAAGCCATGTATTTTTCATCATTTTCAATGGCTTGTTGTTTGGTTTTGTCCAATATTTTTAAACTTTGCTTGTAAAGTCCTTTGTTGTAAAGGATTGCTGCAAAATCAATTTGTTCTCTTAGCTGGTAACGAATGTTCTGACTTGGGATATTCAAGCGAATGCTCACTAAAATTTGTTTGTATAAATACGATTTTAGGTTTGATAACTGTACTTTTTTGATCAAACCATTCTTCAAGATCAGTTTCTCATCATACACTTCTGATTTATCCAAAATATTAAATAATTCGATAAACTTAGTATTAGAACTTGTTTCAAGCCGACTTGCAAATATCTTAAATTGTCTTTTTTCAGATTTGGAAAGGGATTTTATTAATACAAATAAAAAATCTTTTTGATGGTTAGCCATTGTATTATAAAAGTATTTAACTTATTGATTAGTAGGTTATTACGATGTTATTTTTTGCTTTATAAGTAGTATATTTATTCAAAAACAGGTTTAGTTCTATGTAAATGAAAACTATTTTTGTTTTAAGATGTGAAATTACATTAAATAAATTAAAATGAATAGAGAGAAAGTCCAAATTTTTGATACCACTTTAAGAGACGGAGAACAGGTCCCAGGATGTAAATTAGACACCAACCAAAAACTCGTTATAGCTAACCGCCTTGATGAAATGGGGGTAGATATCATTGAAGCTGGTTTTCCCGTTTCTAGTCCAGGTGATTTTTTATCTGTTTCTGAAATATGTAAAATTGTTAAAAATGCAACGGTTTGTGGTCTTACTAGAGCTGTAGAAAATGATATCGATGTTGCCGCAGCCGCATTGAAACATGCAGTTAGACCTAGAATACATACTGGAATCGGAACTTCTGATTCACATATCATCCACAAATTGCAGACAACTCGTGAGGATGTAATAGCAAGAGCAAAACACGCAGTTGCCCATGCCAAATCTTATGTTGAAGATGTAGAGTTTTATGCTGAAGATGCCGGTAGAACCGAAAATGCATTCTTGGCAAGAGTTTGCGAAGAAGTAATCAAATCAGGAGCTACTGTTCTTAATATACCGGATACAACTGGATATTGTTTGCCGGAAGAATACGGTGCAAAAATAAAATACCTTAGAGAAAATGTCAAAGGTATTGAGAATGTTGTCCTTTCCTGTCATTGTCATAATGATTTAGGAATGGCAACTGCCAATTCAATCGCAGGAGCTGTAAATGGAGCTCGTCAAATAGAATGTACTATCAACGGAATAGGGGAGAGAGCTGGAAATACAGCGCTTGAGGAAGTGGTTATGATTTTCAAACAACATCCGTACTTGAATTTATATACAGATATTGACAGTAAACAATTGAACGAAATGAGTCGATTGGTTTCTGAAAGTATGGGAATGATTGTGCAACCCAATAAAGCAATTGTTGGAGCCAATGCGTTTGCACACAGTTCTGGAATTCATCAAGATGGTGTGATTAAAAACAGAGCGACTTATGAAATCATGGATCCTTTGGATGTTGGCGTCAATGAGTCGTCTATTATCTTAACGGCAAGAAGTGGAAGAGCTGCTTTGGCTTACAGAGCCAAAAAAGTCGGCTACGAACTTACAAAAGTGCAATTGGATATCGTTTATGTTGAGTTTTTAAAATTCGCCGATATCAAAAAAGAAGTTTTGGATGACGATATTCATCAAATTATTGAAGCAAGTAAAATAAGCGTCTATTAATTTTATTTGATACAATTACTTTTAAAAATAAATAATTATGAACTTAAAAATAGCAGTACTTTCAGGAGATGGTATAGGCCCAGAGGTTATTTTACAAGCTAAAAAAGCATTGTACGCTATTAGTGTTGCCTATAATCATGAGTTTATTTTTGAAGATGCCTTGATAGGGGCAACTGCCATCGAAAAAACAAGAAATCCATTGCCGGAGCAAACATTGAATCTTTGTTTAAATACAGATGCAGTATTGTTTGGAGCGATTGGAAATCCAAAATACGATAACAATCCGGAATCAAAAGTTCGTCCAGAACAAGGATTATTAAAGCTTAGAAAAGAATTAGGGCTTTATGCTAATATTAGACCTATTAAGCCTTTCAAAAATCTATTGGATGCTTCTCCTATAAAAAGAGAGGTTATTGAAAATGTAGATTTTGTGATTTTTAGAGAATTGACGGGAGGTTCTTATTATGGTGAGAAAGTGATTAATGAAGAAGGTACTTTCGCATCAGATATATGTGAATATTCTGAAAATGAAATTAACCGTATTACGCATCAAGCATTCAAAGCAGCACAAGGTAGAAGAAAAAAAGTGACATTGGTGGATAAAGCTAATGTGTTGGAAACTTCTAGATTGTGGAGAAAAATTGTTAAAAATATTGCTCTTCAATATCCAGACGTGAAATTGGAATGTCAATATATTGATAATGTTGCCATGCAAATAATCACGGATCCAAAACAATACGATGTAATCTTAACCGAAAATTTATTTGGTGATATTCTGTCAGATGAAGCTTGTGCTATTATGGGATCTATCGGTTTGATGGCTTCGGCATCTGTTGGAAATAATAAAGCGCTTTTTGAGCCTATTCATGGCTCTTATCCACGAGCAAAAGGTAAAAATATAGCTAATCCTATAGCTTCTATTTTATCTGCAGCGATGTTGTTAGAACACTTTGGATTAGATAAAGAAGCCAAAAAAGTATATGAAGCTGTTGAGAAAGCTATTGAATATAAAGTGGTTACCATTGATTTGAATCCAGGTTCAAGATTCGGGACTAATGATGTTGGGGATTTTATCTCAAATGTCATATTAAGTAAAGATGATTTGTACTTCAAAAACGATAATGTTCAAATTGGACAATCAACTATCGTTTAGTTAATAAAAATCATAAAATATTGCGTTATATCACTAAAAACTCTTAGTTTGTTGATAAAATGTTTTTTTATTGGATTTGTTTTTTATACTTTTGCAGAGTTAAAAAACAAGAAAATGAAACGCATTACCAACGTCCTTTTAGTTATAAGTGTCATTGTGATTATCACATATGAAAAGGGATTGGTATAAATATAAGTGAAAACATATTTAAAACCTCCCATAATTTTGGGAGGTTTTTTTTTTAGATAAAATTTAAAATACACAAATTAATAATAGAATGGAATTAAATAAATACAGCAAGATAATCACGCAAGACGAAACACAACCGGCTTCTCAAGCTATGTTCTACGGAATTGGTTTGACGGAAGAGGATCTTAAAAAAGCACAGGTAGGAATTGTGAGTATGGGGTACGACGGAAATCCTTGTAACATGCACTTAAACGACTTGGCTAAAGATATTAAGACTGGCGTCTGGAAAGAAGATTTGGTTGGATTGATTTTTAATACTATTGGTGTAAGTGATGGTATTTCAAATGGTAATGATGGAATGCGTTTTTCTTTGGTTTCTCGTGATGTAATTGCCGATTCTATCGAAACAGTTATGGGAGCGCAATGGTATGATGGTCTGATTGCAGTTCCGGGCTGTGATAAAAATATGCCGGGAGCTTTAATGGCTATGGGTAGAGTAAATCGCCCTTCTATTATGGTTTATGGAGGATCTATTCACCCAGGAAAATGGAAAGGTGAAGATTTGAATATTGTTTCTGCTTTTGAAGCTTTAGGAAAAAAAATTAAGAATACAATTACTCCTGAAGATTTCAAAGGAGTAATTCAAAATGCTTGTCCAGGTGCAGGTGCTTGTGGTGGAATGTATACTGCAAACACAATGTCATCAGCGATTGAAGCATTAGGTATGAGTTTGCCTTACAGTTCTTCTAACCCTGCTTTGAGCGCTGAAAAGAAACAAGAATGCGTTGATGCTGGTAAAGCAATCAGAATATTATTAGAAAAAGATATTAAGCCTAGAGACATCATGACCCGTAAAGCATTTGAAAATGCAATTACAATGGTAGCTGTTTTGGGTGGTTCTACAAATGCGGTAATGCACTTAATTGCAATGGCACACGCTGTAGGTATTGAATTAACATTAAAAGATTTCCAAGACATCAGTGATAAAACACCATTATTAGCTGACTTGAAACCAAGCGGTAAATACTTAATGGAAGATTTACACAATGTAGGAGGTGTTCCTGCAGTAATGAAATATTTATTAAAAGAAGGTTTATTACACGGTGATTGTTTGACAGTAACAGGAAAAACAATAGCAGAGAATTTAGCTTCAGTTCCTGATTTACATGATGGTCAAGAAGTAATTCATGAAATCCAAAAAGCATTAAAAGCGACTGGTAATATTCAGATTTTGTACGGAAACTTAGCAACAGAAGGTTGTGTTGCTAAAATCAGCGGTAAAGAAGGTGAGTTTTTTGAAGGTACAGCAGTAGTTTTTGAAGGTGAAAAAGATGTAATTAGAGGAATACAAGCAGGTGAAGTGAAGCCAGGTAATGTGGTCATTATTCGTTACTGTGGTCCAAAAGGAGGTCCTGGTATGTCTGAAATGCTAAAACCAACATCTGCAATTATGGGAGCTGGTTTAGGAAATTCGGTTGCTTTGATTACTGACGGACGTTTCTCTGGAGGTTCTCACGGATTTGTCGTCGGACACGTCACTCCGGAAGCTTATGAAGGTGGTGGAATTGCATTGATAGAAAATGGTGACGTTATTACAATTGATGCGGTAAATAATACTATTAACATGAAAATTTCTGATGAAGAATTGGCACAACGTAAGGCCAATTGGAAAAGACCAGAATCACCAATCAAACAAGGAGTTTTGCTTAAATATATGCGTTCGGTCTCCAGTGCCTCTGAGGGATGTGTTACCGACAAATAATTTAATAAAAACTAACAAGCCTCTAAGTCTAAAATTATAAAGATTTATAGGTAAAAAATATAAATAAAATGAAAATATCAGGAGCAGAAGCCGTTATAAGATGCTTATTAGCCGAAGGAGTTGACCTAGTTTATGGTTATCCTGGAGGAGCGATAATGCCTGTATATGACGAATTATATAAATTTCAAGATCAATTGCATCACGTTTTGGTACGTCATGAACAAGGTGCAACGCATGCTGCACAAGGGTTTGCAAGAGCTACAGGAAAAGTTGGAGTTGCAATTGCTACTTCTGGACCAGGAGCAACTAATTTAGTTACAGGAATAGCCGATGCTCAAATAGATTCTACCCCAATGGTATGTATCACAGGGCAAGTTGGTAAACATTTATTGGGATCGGATGCTTTTCAGGAGACTGATATCATTGGAATATCTACTCCAGTAACTAAATGGAATTATCAAATTACCGAAGCACATGAAATTCCGGAAATTATTGCGAAAGCATTCTTTATAGCAAGATCAGGCCGTCCAGGGCCAGTATTGATAGACATTACAAAAAATGCTCAATTTGACGAACTGGATTTTAGTTATGAAAAATGTACTAGTATTAGAAGCTATACACCAAGACCTACTTTAAATCTTGAAAAAGTTAAAGAAGCAGCCGATTTAATAAATAATGCCAAAAAACCATATATCATTTTTGGTCAAGGAATTATCTTAGGCGAGGCCGAAGAACAATTAAAAGCATTGATCGAAAAAACTGGTATTCCTGCAGCTTGGACAATTTTGGGTCTTTCAGCCTTACCAACAGACCATCCTTTGAATGTAGGTATGTTAGGGATGCATGGAAATTATGGGCCAAATATCTTGACCAATGAATGCGATGTATTGATTGCCTTGGGAATGCGTTTTGATGACCGTGTGACAGGAAATTTAGCTACTTATGCCAAACAAGCCAAAGTAATTCATTTTGAAATTGATCCTGCTGAAGTGGATAAAAACGTAAAAACGACAGTAGCTGTGTTGGCAGATGTGAAAGAATCATTGAACGCTTTGATTCCTCTTGTTGAAAGTAAATCTCATGATGCTTGGCATAATGAGTTCAAAGAAAAATATAAAATTGAATTGGATTCAGTTATTAATGAAGAGTTGGCACCTTCAAATAATCGTGGCATTTCTATGGGAGAAACTATAGAAATGATTAATAAACACTCTAATGGTGATGCCATTATGGTTTCGGATGTGGGGCAACACCAAATGTTTACTTGTCGTTATTCTAAATTCAATAAATCTAAAAGTAATATTACCTCAGGAGGTTTAGGAACGATGGGATTTGCTTTACCAGCAGCTATTGGTGCAAAAATGGGAATGCCGGATCGAGAAGTGGTCGCAATTATTGGTGATGGCGGTTTTCAAATGACGATTCAGGAATTGGGAACCATTTTTCAAACAAAAGTTCCAGTAAAAATTGTGGTATTGAACAATGAATTTTTAGGAATGGTACGTCAATGGCAAGAATTATTTTTTGATAATAGATATGCTTCTACCAAAATGATAAATCCAAATTTTATTGCAATTGCTGAGGGGTATTATATCAAATCCAAAAAAGTAACCAAACGAGAAGATTTGGACGCTGCAGTAGCTGAAATGATGGCTTCTAAAGAATCTTATTTCTTGGAAGTAATGGTTGAGAAAGAAAATAACGTATTTCCGATGATCCCAACAGGAGCTTCAGTTTCTGACATAAGGTTGAATTAAAATAGTTTAAAGTTTAAGGTTTAAAGTTGTTTAATAAATGCAACAGAAGTAATTCAATAGCGATTATCAACTTTAAACTTTAAACAAAAAAAACTTTAAACAAAAAAAAAATGGAAAATAAAATGTTCACCATTTCTGTTTATTCAGAAAATAATGTTGGCTTACTAAATAGAATATCGGGTATATTCTTGAAACGCCACATCAACATATTGAGTCTAAATGTTTCCGAATCTGAAATTGAAAATGTTTCAAGATTTGTAATTGTTGTAAATACCACTGAAAAATGGGTGCAAAACATTGTAGGTCAGATAGAAAAACAAATTGAAGTTATCAAAGCATTTTATCACATCGATGAGGAGACTATCTTTTTGGAAAGTGCAATCTTCAAAATAGAATCTAGCTTGCTTTTTGACGAAAGACAAATTCAGAACATCATAAAAGACAGTAAATCTGAAATTGTTACGGTATCAAGAGATTTTTTTGTGATTTCAAAATCGGGCAAACGTTCAGAAATTGAAGAACTATACGCAAAGTTAAAACCTTTTGGAATTATGCAATTTGTTCGTTCGGGTAGAATATCGATTTCGAAAGAAAAAATGGAAATATCAACATTATTAGAAGCATTAAAATAAACTCAATCTGTAGCAGTCATAAGGAATTATTGCAGATTACAATTTTCAATTATTAAATTTTACATTCATTAAATATTAAAAAAAAATGGCAAATTATTTCAATTCATTACCACTTAGATTACAATTAGAACAATTAGGAGTTTGCGAATTCATGGATCAATCAGAATTTGCAAATGGGATAGAAGCATTAGCAGGAAAAAAAGTAGTCATTGTAGGTTGTGGAGCTCAAGGTTTGAATCAAGGTTTAAACATGAGAGATTCAGGTTTAGATATTTCTTATGCATTGCGTGCTGACGCTATCGCTGAAAAAAGAGCTTCTTTTAAAAATGCTACTGATAATGGTTTCAAAGTGGGTACTTATGAAGAATTAATCCCAACTGCTGATTTAGTATGTAACCTTACACCAGATAAACAACACACCGCTGTAGTTACTGCAATCATGCCATTGATGAAACAAGGAGCTACTTTGGCTTATTCTCATGGATTTAATATCGTTGAAGAAGGAATGCAAATCCGTAAAGACTTAACTGTTATTATGTGTGCTCCTAAATGTCCAGGATCTGAAGTTCGTGAAGAATACAAAAGAGGTTTTGGAGTACCTACTCTTATCGCAGTTCACCCAGAAAATGATCCAAATGGTTTTGGTTTAGATCAAGCAAAGGCTTACGCTGCAGCTACCGGAGGTCATAGAGCTGGGGTTTTGAGATCTTCTTTCGTAGCTGAAGTAAAATCAGATTTAATGGGTGAGCAAACTATTCTTTGTGGATTATTGCAAACTGGATCTATTTTATGTTTTGATAAAATGGTTGAAAAAGGAATCGAGCCTGGTTATGCTTCAAAATTAATTCAATACGGATGGGAGACTATCACCGAAGCTTTGAAACATGGTGGTATCACAAATATGATGGATCGTCTTTCTAATCCTGCAAAAATTGAAGCTTATGAATTAGCAGATGAATTAAAAGATATCATGCGTCCATTATTTCAAAAACACCAAGATGATATTATGTCTGGAGAGTTTTCTAGAAACATGATGATTGACTGGGCAAATGATGATGTTAACTTATTGACTTGGAGAGCTGCTACTGGAGAAACTAATTTTGAGAAAACAGCGCCAACAACTGCCGAAATTTCTGAGCAGGAATATTTTGATAATGGTGTATTGATGATTGCAATGGTAAAAGCGGGTGTTGAATTGGCTTTTGAAACTATGACGGAAGCTGGTATTATTGAAGAATCGGCATACTATGAATCTTTACATGAATTGCCATTGATTGCAAATACGGTTGCAAGAAAAAAATTATTTGAAATGAATCGTGTTATTTCGGATACAGCAGAATATGGTTGTTATTTATTTGATCACGCTTGTAAACCATTATTGACTGAATTCATGAAAACAGTTGAAACCAATGTTATTGGAAAACCGTTTTCTACTACTAATGGTGTTGATAATGCAATACTTATCGCAGTTAATAAAAGTATTCGTCAACATCCAATTGAAGAAGTTGGAGCTTGGTTGAGAGAATCTATGACTGCAATGAAAAAAATTGGATAAATAAAATAAAAATTAGGATTACCACACATGAGGGTGTGCTGGGATTTGCATAATATCAAATAGGTTTAAATATTTTGAATTAGTAAGCACTTATTGGACAATTGATGATATTTTATGCTTTTACATTCACTTAACTTCATACGAGCTGTAAGTTAAGTGAAGTAATCCCTAGTTTATTATTTTATAAAAAGATTCTTTTGATTTAAAAGAAAGAATATAATTGTTGTTAAATATTGTTAATAAAAGGGCATTTTAGTTTTCTATTATGTCCTTTTCTTGCTTTAAATACGCAGATAAAACTAAAATGTTATTAAAAATTCATAAAATTTTGAAGAAGTGCCGTTTTTTATTATTTTTTTAAAACATTTTACAAATTAATAGTTTTGAAAACCGAACAGATTTAATACTTTTATACAAAAATTAAAAAAGATGAGTTATTTTAAAATTGACAGTTTAGAACAGTACTTTAAACATTATAATAAATCAATACGTGAACCTAGAAAATTCTGGGGAAAAATTGCCGAAGAAAACTTCACATGGTATCAATACTGGGACAAAGTTGTCGATTTTAATATGGCTGATGCCGAAGTAAAATGGTTTGTTGACGCAAAAGTTAATATTACAAAGAACTGTATCGATAGACACTTGGCAAAAAAAGGTGAAAAAACAGCTATTATTTTTGAACCGAACGACCCTTCTGAAGAAGCATTACACATAAGTTATAACGAATTATACGAACGAGTTTCAAAAATGGCCAATGTTTTAAGAGAACAAGGTATTAGCAAAGGAGACCGTGTCTGTATTTATTTACCAATGATACCTGAATTGGCAGTTTCAGTTTTGGCTTGTGCCAGAATTGGAGCGATACATTCTGTTATTTTTGCTGGTTTTTCAGCGTCTGCTGTGGCTTCAAGAATAAATGACAGTGAATGTAAAATGGTTATTACTTCTGATGGTGGATATCGTGGAAATAAAACCATTGATTTGAAAGGAATAATTGATGATGCTTTAGTAAATTGTCCAACTGTTACTTCAGTTTTGGTAGCCAAAAGAACCAATGCCGAAATCAAAATGAAAGCAGGTCGTGACCAATGGTTGGCACCGTTACTTGACAAAGCAATAAATAATAGTGTTGCAGAAATTATGGATGCCGAAGATCCTTTATTCATATTATATACTTCGGGATCTACAGGGAAACCAAAAGGAATGGTGCATACTACGGCTGGTTATATGGTTTATACAGCCTATACATTTAAGAATGTATTCAACTACGAAGAGAATGATATTTTTTGGTGTACTGCTGATATAGGTTGGATTACTGGTCACTCTTATATATTATATGGCCCATTATTGAATGGAGCTACTACTGTAATTTTTGAAGGAATTCCTTCTTATCCTGATTTTAGTCGTTTTTGGGAAACAATCGAGAAGCATAAGGTTACTCAATTCTATACTGCACCAACAGCCATTCGTGCTTTGGCGAAAGAGAACTTATCTTATGTTCAAAAATTTCCTTTAAAATCACTGAAAGTTATTGGTTCTGTAGGAGAACCTATTAATGAGGAAGCTTGGCACTGGTTTAATGACCACGTAGGAGGGAAGCGTTGCCCTGTTGTAGATACTTGGTGGCAAACTGAAACTGGTGGTATTATGATTGCACCATTGGCATTTACTACACCAACAAAACCAACATATGCTACATTGCCTTTGCCTGGTATTCAGCCAGTTTTAATGGATGAGAAGCGCAATGAAATTGAAGGAAATCAAGTGGATGGTAGTTTGTGTATCAAATTTCCATGGCCAGGTATTGCTAGAACTATTTGGGGAGATCATCAAAGATATAAAGACACTTATTTCTCTACTTTTCCAGGTAAATATTTTACTGGAGATGGTGCTTTACGTGATGAAGTAGGTTATTACAGAATCACAGGACGTGTGGATGATGTAGTGATTGTTTCTGGACATAATTTAGGAACAGCACCTATTGAAGATGCTATTAATGAACACCCAGCTGTTGCTGAGTCTGCAATTGTTGGCTTCCCACATGATATTAAAGGAAATGCATTGTATGGTTATGTAATATTGAAAGAATCTGGAGAGTATAGAGATAGAGACAATTTGATTAAAGAGATTAACCAACATGTGTCTGATCACATTGGACCAATTGCTAAGCTTGACAAAATTCAATTTGTAAACGGTTTGCCAAAAACTAGATCAGGAAAAATTATGCGACGTATTTTGCGTAAAATTGCCGAAGGCGATTATTCTAATTTTGGTGATATAACAACATTACTAAATCCTGAAATCGTAGATGAAATTGTACAAGGGAAAATAGTGTAAAGCTATTTATTTTTTAATATCTATAGAAACTGCTTCAAAATTTGAAGCAGTTTTTTTTATTAATTAATTTCTAATATAATGGTTCATGTAATCTAATGCAAAAAAAAAGTATCAAAAACTAAGATGTTTTGTGCCAATGTTAAATTTTTATTAATTGCAGTAACATTATAAAAAAAATAAAGTCTATTGAATATCAAGTTATTATAAAACAGATTATTATGATACTTCATTTAAATAGTACAGCATTTATTTTTCCAATAAAAACACCACATAAGTTAATAAAAAGTTAAAATTAAGTACTATGTGATGCACAATACCTTTTTTAAGACATATATTTGTATAGGATATTATTATATGAATCAAGTTTAATAAACCAAAAATCAATCATCAATCAAAAAAATCAATTATTATGAAAAAATCAATCGTTTATTTAGGAGTAGCTTTAGTAGCTTTTGCAAATGTTTCTTTAGCATCAAATGGAAATTCATTTTCTGAAATCAAAAACAAAATCGAATTTAGCGGAACAATGACGCCTTTAAGCGTGGCTATTAGAAAAGGGGATTTCGAGACTGTGAAAAAATTTATTGAATACGGTGCAGATGTAAACGAAAATTCTGACGGCTTAAGTCCATTAATGATTGCAGCTCGTTACAACAAAACCGAAATAATTAAATTTTTACTTTCAAAAGGAGCTCGTCTTAACGAAAAAGATGAAAATGGATTTACTGCTTTGAAATATGCTGAATTATCAAATGCAAATGAAGCTATTCAAATTTTGAAACAAAATTAAAAAAAAATTAATGGGACATTATCAAATGTGATGTCCCATTAAAAAAAAACAATCAAAACAATCAAAACAATCAAAACAATCAAATCAATCAAATCAATCAAATCAAATCAATCATGAAAAATTCACTTTTAATTTTAGGAATAACATTAGTGTCATTAACTAATGTTTGTAATGCAACAAATACCGTTGACAGACCAGTTAATTCATTTAAAGAAGACGTTTTGGCAAAAGAAAATGATGGAATAGTATCAACTGAGAGAGTAAAAATAACCAAACCTTCATTAAGCGGAGATGCAGAAGTGTTTAACCCAGAAACGGTTATTGCTTTTAATCTCAAAACAGTGAAGGAAGCTATAGCTGAAGGGGACAAAATCATTGAGAATACAAATTCAGATGATTTGGCGTTTATAGCCTATGAAGAATCAATGAAAGAAATAATCGCTCAATCTGATTTAATTATTGAGAATACTGTTTCAAATGAAACTTGCCCTCTTTATGGCGAAAGAACATTAGAAGATGAAATTACCGAACTTGAAATGATCATTGAAAGTACTGAAAGTAATGAAGCAAAACCATTGAATTTCAAGGAAATAAATAACAATTCTTTGCTGATTAGCACATTTAATTCTAAAAAAATTATTGGAATGAATTAACAGAAGACTTGGTGAAACAGGCAAAAGCTTATTTAGGGATATAAAAAAGCACCATTATGAAGAGTATAATGATGCTTTTTTTTATGAACTATAATTAAAATTACATTTTTATAAGTTGCTTGTCTTGTATTTTTGAAAATAGTATTAAAGCAGCTATAGCTCCAATAGTTGCAAACAACATATCCTTGTGTTCCTAAAAAAGCATCTCCACCATTTCCGGTAGCGATAGAAACAAACCATTCAATCCATTCGTAGGCTGCACTAATTGCCAAACAAATGGAAACTATAATAAAATTGAAAAAGCTTTGGTTTGCAATTACTTTTTTTCGGATAAATAATTCTCGAATAATCATTGCAGGAACAAAACCTTGTGCAAAATGACCAACCTTATCATAATTATTCCGGCTTTGATGAAAGATCTCTTTGATATAATCAAAAAAGGGAACTTCGGCATAGGTGTAATGTCCACCAACAAAGAGAATAATGCAATGAATTAGAATTAAAGTATAAGTGAAATCGGTAAATCGAAATTTTTTAAAAGTCAAACTCAAGATCAATAACCCAATTATTGCGGGAATAATTTCTAGGAAACAAGTAAATCCTTCTTTGGGATTTATAATTGACCAAAGTAAAGTTGCACTAAATAGGATTAGTAGTATGTAGATGTATTTCATTTTTTTGATTTTAAAAATAGGTTAAATTAGTAGCTGGTATCATCAAGTTTTACTTTTCCATTGAATGTTCTGTACAAAAAGAAAAAATAAGCGGCTAATAATGGTGCACCAATGGCAACAATAGTTAACATGATTCCTAATGATTTTTGAGAAGAAGCTGCATTGTAAATTGTCACACTAAATTTTGGGTCAATTGTAGAGATTAGTAGGGTGGGATATAATTGCAAAGCAACAAGAATCAACAAAAAGGCCATTGTTAAAGACGAGAATATCAATGCCAGCATGTATTGTTTTTTTGAAACTAATCTAGGAACATTGGCTACAGCCAAAAAAGAGATGACAGGAACAACAAAATAAACGGGATTAGCCCTGAAATTGGCAGTAACTTCGGGGATAAAAACCAAAGTGTAAAGCGTTGTAATTCCGAAGCTGATGATGAAAAATATCATTCCTTTTTTTAGCAAGAATGTCAGCCTAGCATGTAATCGCCCTTCTGTTTTCAATAAAAGATAGATAGCGCCCTGTGTCATGAAAATAGAAAGTGTAGTTAATCCAACCATTATAGCGTATGGATTTAAAAAAGAAAAAAACACACCGCCTTGGTAACTAAAATTTGGGCCTAAAGCGAAACCTTGCAAAATATTACCTAAAACAACTCCCAGTAAAAAAGCAATCAGAATACTTGAAACACTGTAGATGATATCCCAACTGTTTCTCCACCACTTCATTTCTTCGACACTTCTAAATTTAATGGCTGCAGCCCGAAGTACATTTAGCATTAAAAAAAGCATAAACGGAACATACATCGCCGATAGCATGGTGGCATACATTATTGGAAATCCAGCAAATAATGCTCCACCACCAATAATTAACCAAACCTGATTGGCATCCCAAACGGGAGCAATTGCGTTTATTGCAATTCTTCGGCTTAAATCTTTTCTAAAAAACAAGTGCCAAGCGCCTGCTCCAAAATCAAAACCTTCCAATATCGCATAACCCGAAAACAGTAATCCGATTACTAAATACCATAATGTTGGATAATCAATTCCTAGAAATGTATTCATACTATAAGATTAAAAGGATTTGAATGCTATTGTTGTTTTAGCTTCGTCATACGGTCCATGTTTTATTTTTTTGTTCACTGTGTATAAAAACAAAGCTAACAACAGGGAATAGACAACTGTGAACATAACTAATGAAAATACAATTTGATTCGAGGCAACTTCTTGGGAAAAAGCATCACTGGTTCGTAATTGTCCATAAACGACCCAAGGTTGTCTGCCCATTTCGGCTGTGAACCATCCTACTTGATTGGCTATTTGAGGTAAAATGACAGCAAAGGAGAAAATCCATAAAAGCCATTTGGTTTCAAATAACATACCTCTCCACCATAAAAAACTGGCGTATAATGAAAGCCCGATTAATGCCATTCCTATCGCAACCATAATGTGATAAAATTGAAAAACGGCATTTATTTGACTAGGTCTGTCTTCAACCGGAAAATTATTTAATCCTTTTATGGGTGCATTAAAATCCTGATGGACCAAGAATGATAATCCGCCTGGAATTCCAATTCCGGTTACTTTTTGGTTTTCTTTATCTACCCAACCCAAAAGATATAAATCGGCAGGTTTGTCTTTTTCAAAATGCCCTTCCATTGTAGCAAGCTTTGCGGGCTGGTTTACAGCAACTCCGTCAGCCGTGCTGTGACCTGAAATCAATTGTGAAAGTGAAAAAATGGTTGCAACTACCAGAGCAATTTTGAACGCTTTTTTAGATATTTCTACATATCGGCCTTTTCTGATGTAATAAGCATGCACGCTTAAAACCAAAAAAGCTCCTGCTAAAATAGCTCCCTGCCAAGTATGTACAATTCTATCGACACTCGAGGGATTGAAAACCATTTCCCAAAAATCGGTTACTTCGGCACGAGCATGTAATCCTGTGCCAACAATATGATAGCCCGCGGGAGTTTGCTGCCACGAATTTGCAACTACAATCCAAACAGCAGAAAACATGGAACCTAAAAACACTCCTAAAGTAGATACAAAATGCACCCAGGGTTTCACGCGATTCCATCCAAAAAGCAATATTCCGAGAAAAGTACTCTCTAAACCAAAGGCAAATAATCCTTCGGCTGCTAATGCGCTACCAAATATATCTCCTACGTAACGCGAATACACAGCCCAATTGGTTCCGAATTCAAATTCCATAATAATTCCGGTGGCTACACCAATACCAAAGGTCAACGCAAATATTTTAATCCAAAATCGAGTCAAAATCTCGTAATCTTTATTTCCAGTCTTAAGGTAAAGCCCTTCCATTATTACCATTATCAAACCAATACCAATACTTAATGGAGGATAGATATAATGAAAGGCGATTGTAAAAGCAAATTGTATACGGGCTAGTATTTCAACGTCCATGATAAGAATATTTATTTTGAAAGTATCTGTAATTTTATGGTTTGTCTAAGCTAAATCTATTTGATTTAAAACTAAAGAGAATTTTATAAAAAAAGCACCATTATAAAATGATGCTTTCGTTTTTATTTAAAATAAGAGAAGGTTTCGTTATTCTCAATCTTTAATAACGTTTCATAAATCAATTTAATTACGTTTTCTACATCCTCACGGTGGACCATTTCGACAGTTGTATGCATGTATCGCAACGGAAGCGAAATCAAAGCCGAAGCTACACCGCCATTACTGTACGCAAATGCATCAGTATCCGTACCTGTAACCCTTGAAGAAGCCAAACGTTGAAACGGAATATTTTTTTCAATAGCAGTGTCTAGAATTAATTCTCTCAAATTATTTTGAACAGCAGGAGCATAAGTAACAACAGGTCCTTTACCTATTTTAGTATCACCTTCAATTTTTTTGTCAATCATCGGAGTTGTTGAGTCATGACAAACATCTGTAACAATAGCCACATTCGGTTTGATGGTTTGGGTAATCATTTCAGCACCTCTTAAACCCACTTCCTCTTGAACGGCATTAGTGATGTATAGACCAAAAGGTAATTTAACTTTGTTCTCGTGTAATAAACGGGCAACTTCGGCAATCATAAATCCTCCCATGCGATTATCTATGGCGCGACAAACGAATTTATTTTCGTTCATAATCATGAATTCATCAGGATAGGTGATTACACAACCTACGTGAACTCCCATTTTTTCGACCTGTTCTTTGGTTTCACAACCCAAATCAATAAAAATATTACTAATCTTCGGATTTTCTTCTTTATCTCTGTTTCGAGTATGAATGGCGGGCCATCCAAAAACTCCCTTTACAATTCCATTTTTAGTATGGATATTAACACGTTTCGATGGAGCAATTTGGTGATCAGAACCTCCATTACGAATTACGTATACCATTCCATCATCCGTTATATAATTCACATACCAAGCTATTTCGTCAGCATGACCTTCTATAACTACCTTGTATGGTGCATCCGGATTAATAACTCCTACAGCAGTTCCATAGGTGTCGGTAATAAAAGTATCTACGTATGGTTTTAAATAATCCATCCATATTTTTTGACCTTCGCTTTCATAGCCAGTTGGGGAGGCATTATTCAAATAGTTCTCCAAAAAAGTTATGGATGATGCTTTCAATATTGATTCAGTACTCATATAAATTATTTTTTCGCTAAATTAAAAATTTGTCTTTATAGTTCTATATTTAATGTATAATTTTGTGTTAAAAATATTTCTTCATGAAGCTTTATAGAATCTTAGTTTTTTCTTTTTTCATATCACTCTCTGGTTATGCGCAAGAGACGAAAACCCAAAATGACAACACTCAAATGGGGTATGTCTTAACAGAAGCCGATAGCATATTTGGAGATACCATAGTACTACCTGAATTGGTAATTGAAAGGCATAAGATGAGTGATGAAGACAAAAAGCAATTTTTGTTACTTCAAAAAAGGGTTTACGCTACTTATCCTTATGCCAGAATCGCAGCCGAAAGATTAACATCGCTGAATAGGGGTATGGCGAAATTTACCAATAACAAGGATAAAAAGAGATATTTTAAAATTGTAGAAGATTATTTAAGCAATGAATTTGAAGCAAGATTAAAAAAACTTTCCAAAAAGCAAGGTCAAATATTGGTCAAGCTAATAGACAGGCAAACTGGAACTACGACCTATGATTTAATAAAGAATCTCAAAAGTGGTTGGAAAGCATTTTGGTCCAATACAACGGCTAGTATGTTTAATATTGATTTGAAATTAAAGTACCAGCCTTATGAGGTCAATGAGGATTATTTAATAGAGACTATATTGGTCAGGGGGTTCGAGTCGGGTAGACTACGTAAGCAAGAGGCTGCAAATCCAATAGATTTTGATAAGTTAGAGGAGTCTTGGAGTAATAAAGTAAAATAAATAAACTTTTGTATTGAGTATAAAAGAGGTAATTACCAAAGTAGTTGCCTCTTTTTTTTGTTTTCAGGCTAATCCAAATACTCAGGAGCTATTTCCCGCTATCCGCTACAATCTTATAAGCCGAACCCCGGCTTATAAGGATTTCCGCTTTTATCGGGGCTAGGGGTCCAGGTTTTTCATAAGAAAGAAAGTGAAAGATTCATATCATATATATAGGAGATACATTTACAGAAGGAAATCCGCACCTTTATATATAGAATACGAGGTTTGAAAAGGAAAGATTCGTGGAAATGTGTTTTCTCTATATTTTATTCATGCCTCCCCAGTCCCAAAACAAACCAAAAAGGATCAAAAGCGATTAAATTATCAGAAACGGCCTATTGAAATTTTGAAATCCACAAAAAAGGTTATCTGTAAATTTCAATATATCAATGTATTAAAAATTAATTGTAAAATTAAAGTAAAATAATTGCAAAAAGCCATTGTTTAAACGAATAAACTAGCTACTTTTGCACCCGCAACAACGCACAAGTTCTTTCACATACTGGCAAGCAAACGAATTGAAACTGAAAATTTATTTTAAAAAAATATTCAAAAAAGCTTGTGAGAAAAGAAAAAGCTTTGTACTTTTGCACCCGCTAATCGAGAGACTGGCGCACAAAAACAAGAAGAACACGTTCCTAGACATATTGAATTGACAGCCGTTTTTATCGAAAGATAAGAACAAAAGAATAAGAGTAATAGAATCGGAAGATTTGAATAAAGAACCACTAGAACTTCAGTCAAACATTAATAGCTTAAGCAATTAAGCAAACAATATACGATGAAGAGTTTGATCCTGGCTCAGGATGAACGCTAGCGGCAGGCTTAACACATGCAAGTCGAGGGGTATTGGTTTTCGGACCAAGAGACCGGCGCACGGGTGCGTAACGCGTATGCAATCTACCTTTTACAGAGGGATAGCCCAGAGAAATTTGGATTAATACCTCATAGTATAGTACAATCGCATGATTGAATTATTAAAGTCACAACGGTAAAAGATGAGCATGCGTCCCATTAGCTAGTTGGTAAGGTAACGGCTTACCAAGGCTACGATGGGTAGGGGTCCTGAGAGGGAGATCCCCCACACTGGTACTGAGACACGGACCAGACTCCTACGGGAGGCAGCAGTGAGGAATATTGGACAATGGGCGCAAGCCTGATCCAGCCATGCCGCGTGCAGGATGACGGTCCTATGGATTGTAAACTGCTTTTGCACAGGAAGAAACAACGCTACGTGTAGCGTCTTGACGGTACTGTGAGAATAAGGATCGGCTAACTCCGTGCCAGCAGCCGCGGTAATACGGAGGATCCAAGCGTTATCCGGAATCATTGGGTTTAAAGGGTCCGTAGGCGGTTTGGTAAGTCAGTGGTGAAAGCCCATCGCTCAACGGTGGAACGGCCATTGATACTGCCAGACTTGAATTATTAGGAAGTAACTAGAATATGTAGTGTAGCGGTGAAATGCTTAGAGATTACATGGAATACCAATTGCGAAGGCAGGTTACTACTAATGGATTGACGCTGATGGACGAAAGCGTGGGTAGCGAACAGGATTAGATACCCTGGTAGTCCACGCCGTAAACGATGGATACTAGCTGTTGGGAGCGATCTCAGTGGCTAAGCGAAAGTGATAAGTATCCCACCTGGGGAGTACGTTCGCAAGAATGAAACTCAAAGGAATTGACGGGGGCCCGCACAAGCGGTGGAGCATGTGGTTTAATTCGATGATACGCGAGGAACCTTACCAAGGCTTAAATGTAGATTGACCGGTTTGGAAACAGACTTTTCGCAAGACAATTTACAAGGTGCTGCATGGTTGTCGTCAGCTCGTGCCGTGAGGTGTCAGGTTAAGTCCTATAACGAGCGCAACCCCTGTTGTTAGTTGCCAGCGAGTCATGTCGGGAACTCTAACGAGACTGCCAGTGCAAACTGTGAGGAAGGTGGGGATGACGTCAAATCATCACGGCCCTTACGCCTTGGGCTACACACGTGCTACAATGGCCGGTACAGAGAGCAGCCACTGGGTGACCAGGAGCGAATCTACAAAACCGGTCACAGTTCGGATCGGAGTCTGCAACTCGACTCCGTGAAGCTGGAATCGCTAGTAATCGGATATCAGCCATGATCCGGTGAATACGTTCCCGGGCCTTGTACACACCGCCCGTCAAGCCATGGAAGCTGGGGGTGCCTGAAGTCGGTGACTGCAAGGAGCTGCCTAGGGTAAAACTGGTAACTAGGGCTAAGTCGTAACAAGGTAGCCGTACCGGAAGGTGCGGCTGGAACACCTCCTTTCTAGAGCCTTAGTGTTAGTAGCAATACACGCTAGGGAAAGAAGACGAAAAGAACTATTGGTTACAAATATTGAAGGTTATATTACTCTTGCTGTTAATTTAAAAAACATGCGTAAAATAAAAAAAGCGCAAAAATAAGAATGAAGAGTGTCTCGTAGCTCAGCTGGTTAGAGTACTACACTGATAATGTAGGGGTCGACAGTTCGAGTCTGTCCGAGACAACTATTTTCACCTTTAAAAAGGAAATTCTAGAGTTGAGAAGTTAAGAGTTAGACTAATAACTAATTACTAACAACTAATAACTCAAAAAATTGGGGGATTAGCTCAGCTGGCTAGAGCGCCTGCCTTGCACGCAGGAGGTCAACGGTTCGACTCCGTTATTCTCCACAGATCCGAAAGGATAAAAGTTCATTGACATATTGAGATAAGAAATAATAAAAAGTAGAAAGCAGTTTTTTCTAATTTATTAGAGAAAACGAAAAAAAACGGTCGTAATTGATTTTACGATTGGTACAATAAGCAAAATAAGGGCGTATGGGGGATGCCTTGGCTCTCAGAGGCGATGAAAGGCGTGATAAGCTGCGAAAAGTTACGGGGATTGGCACACACGATATGATCCGTAAATACCTGAATGGGGCAACCCACTATGTTGAAGACATAGTACACCGATAGGTGGGCAAACCCGCTGAACTGAAACATCTAAGTAGGCGGAGGAGAAGAAAACAAAAGTGATTCCGTAAGTAGTGGCGAGCGAACGCGGATTAGCCCAAACCAGTGTTGTTACGGCAATGCTGGGGTTGTAGGACCACGACATTTTATGCACAAAGAATTAGAATCTACTGGAAAGTAGAGCCAAAGAGAGTGATAGCCTCGTATAAGTAATAAGTGTAATAGATAGTGGTATCCTGAGTAGGGCGGGGCACGTGAAACCCTGTCTGAATTTGGCGGGACCATCCGCTAAGGCTAAATACTCCTGAGAGACCGATAGTGAACCAGTACCGTGAGGGAAAGGTGAAAAGAACCGTGAATAACGGAGTGAAATAGATCCTGAAACCATACGCTTACAAGCGGTCGGAGCCCTTTTGTGGGGTG
>NZ_QENX01000001.1:4027500-4331524 GCF_003096795.1 Flavobacterium sp. 103
TATTGCGGCGGGGCTCACCTCTTCCCATCCCGAACAGAGTAGTTAAGCCCGCCTGCGCAGATGGTACTGCAGTTATGTGGGAGAGTATGTCGCTGCCTTTTTTTACAAAACCCTTCATCAATTTGATGAAGGGTTTTTTGTTTTACAACAGTTTTAAATGAACAGATTTTTTGATGTTTTTTCAATCTTATTCTAAAGAGATGAAGACGTAAAAGAAGCGTGAGAATTAAAACAATGATTGGATGAACTGAATTTTCAGCGAATAGTTAATAGAATTTAGAAAAGTTATAATATATAGTGTCTTATATTGTCTTAATTTTTTATTTTGTGTAGGTATTTCGGTTAAATTAACATTTTTTATAGGCGTAAAATTGCAATGATTTATGAAAACATAAGCTACTGTTGTTATTAAAGATGTTATGTGTGCGAGAGGGATAGAAGCAAGCTACCGAAGTAGCGCGAATAGCCCGACCGTATTTTTAGAAAGTGCCGTATAAGTGCAAAGTAGATTTGGCTCTTTCCAAAAATGGGGTCTCGCCCTAATTTCTTGCATCAATAGATAAATATGCTTATTTTGAATTTTATTTATTGGCTGTAATGTAGTTTTAAAATATTTTATGCTTTAAAAATGTAAAAAAATGGTTTATTTTTACAGTAAAATAATTTAAAAGTTAATAGAATGGATTGGATTACCGCCAAAGAATTTGAAGATATAACCTATAAAAAATGTAATGGTGTTGCTAGAATCGCATTTAACAGACCTAATGTGCGCAATGCGTTTAGACCAAAAACAACATCTGAATTATACCAAGCTTTTTATGATGCGCAAGAAGACACATCTATAGGAGTGGTTTTGCTTTCTGCAGAAGGGCCATCTTCTAAGGATGGTGTGTATTCTTTTTGCAGTGGAGGAGATCAAAATGCCCGTGGACATCAAGGTTATGTTGGGGATGATGGACAGCATCGTTTGAATATTCTTGAGGTGCAACGATTAATACGCTTTATGCCAAAAGTGGTTATAGCTGTTGTTCCGGGTTGGGCAGTTGGCGGTGGACACAGTTTGCATGTGGTTTGCGATATGACTTTGGCTAGTAAAGAACATGCTATTTTTAAACAAACTGATGCCGATGTAACCAGTTTTGATGGAGGATACGGTTCAGCTTATCTTGCCAAAATGGTCGGGCAGAAAAAAGCACGTGAGATTTTCTTTTTGGGACGTAATTATTCGGCTCAAGAAGCTTTTGAAATGGGTATGGTTAATGCCGTTATTCCGCACGCGGAGTTAGAAGACACTGCTTACCAATGGGCTCAAGAAGTTTTAGGTAAATCTCCTATGGCTATCAAAATGTTAAAATTTGCTATGAATCTTACAGATGATGGTATGGTGGGACAACAAGTGTTTGCGGGAGAAGCAACAAGATTGGCATATATGACCGAAGAGGCCAAAGAAGGTAGAAATGCATTCTTAGAAAAACGTAAACCGAATTTTGAAAAAAAATGGCTGCCATAAGAAAAGTTTAAAGGTTTAAAAGTTTCAGGTTTTAAGTTTCACATTTGTGCTGAAACCTGAAACTTGAAATCTGAAACAAAAGTTATAAATGGAAGATTTTACAAACGAAACTATCGATACTACGCAACTTCCAAAATATGAGGAAGTTGAATTCTCTGTTTTGCATCCCAATTATTGGAAAGTTATTTTGATAAGCCTATCGGTTTTCTTTTTGATTACTGGAATTGGTTTAGGACTTGCATTATATTTTAATGAGGAATTAGCTGTGTTTATTACGGAATTGAGTATAGCTTATGTTGTTTTGTTGCTCATTGTGCTTTTCTTTTGCAGATTGGGTTTCAAGAAAAAAGGTTTTGCATTTCGTAATCATGATGTGTTGTTCAGACATGGAATAATTGCGACGAATACTCTTGTAATTCCATATAACAGAGTGCAACATGTAGCTTTACATGAAGGGTTATTATCCCGATTTTTTGGTTTGGCAAAAATAGAAATTTTTACTGCTGGTGGTAGCTCCAGTGATATTGAAATTCCTGGAATTGCTAAAGAACAGGCCGAAAATATCAAACAGCTTTTGATGGGTAAAATTCAAAAACAATTGTGATGGAGGAGGATTTCGGTAAGCCTCAGCGACAGTCCATTGTGGGGATTTTTGTAATGTTCATTTATTCTATTCAGGGTTATGCAAAAGCATTTTGGCCTTTATTGGTAATTTGTATCCTTAAATTTAATGAGTTTGATAAATTAAATGTATTAATAGGTGTATTGATTGTTTTGGCTTTTTTTTCTATTATGGGAATTATATCCTATTTAAGATACTTGAACTTCACATTTTATATCGATCACGAAAATAATGAGTTTATTATAACTGAGGGTATTTTAAATAAAACTATAACAACTATCCAGCTTTATAAAATTCAGCAAGTAAATGTCAATCAGTCTTTAATCCAAAGATTAGTAGGTGTCTATGAATTGGTTGTCGATACAGCAGGTTCTAATAAAAAAGAGGGAAGTATCAAGGCAATTTCGCACGCTTTGGCGTTGGACCTAAAAGCTCGGTTATTGGAAAATGAGAGTAAAAAGGCTTTGGTTTTTCATGATGACATCACCGCTTCAGATGAAATTTCAATTGAGAAAAGAAGCGATGTTGAAATTCCGTTTATAAAGATCAGTTTTTTGAGTTTATTGAAAATTGGAATTACCTCAAATTATGTAAAAAGTTTTTTTGTTTTGTTGGCTTTTTTTATTTCGCTCTATGATCATATTAAACAAATTACAGGAAAAGATGTTTTAAATGATCAAAATATTGAGGATTACGTAGACAGAAGCCAGATTGCGACAGCATTTTTAGCATTATTTATCGTTTTCTTTTTGACGGTAATTGTCATTAATTTGGTAAGAACTATTTTTACTTACTTTGATTATAAAATTGCAAGACAAAAAGGCTCTTTGTTACTGTCTTATGGTTTGTTGAATACTAAAAGTACTATTATAAAGCCAGAGAAAGTTCAAATTACAAGTGTTACACAGAATTTTTTCCAAAAGAAAATGAATGTTTTACAGCTAAAAATAAAACAGGCAACTGGTGGAGAAAAAGAAGGCAATAAACAGCTTATCGAAATTCCAGGTTGTAACGAATTAGAAAAAGAGGGAATTCTGAAACTGTTATTTAAAAAAATTCCTGAAAAGGGAGTAATGTTAAAGCCTAATTTTAGAAAACTCGGTTTTTCTGTTTTTCTAACAATTGGATTGCCATTATTAGGGTTCTATTTTATTAGAGATTTCATAATGGAACAATTGCCCATGAGTGATTATTTAGTATTGTTGTATGTTATTTTTGTTGGAATTATTCAATTTTATATATTCAAAAACAACCGACTCTACATAAACAATGACTTCATAATCTTGCAGAGTGGTGCTTGGGATGTTACGAACAAAATTATTTTACCCAGTAAAATTCAGGCGATTACAACTTCTCAACTATTTTGGCATAAAAATATCAATATTGGATCATTAACTTTGCATACTGCTGGAGGGAATATTAGTTTTCAATTGGGTAATTTTACAGCTATAAAACAATACGTTAATCTTTGGTTGTACGAAATGGAAACTTCCGATAGTAATTGGATGTAAAAAATAGTTTCAAGTTTCAGGTTTCATGTTTGAAGCTTGAAAATAGGAGACTTTAAACTTTAAACAAAAAATATGAAACACTGGATTGAAGCAGCAAGATTAAGAACATTACCATTATCAGTTTCTGGAATTATAGTAGGAAGTATGTATGCATTGGCAAACCCTACCGAGAATGTACTTACACCAACAGAAGTTTTTAATTGGGAAATTTTTGCTTTTGCCTTATTGACAACTTTAGGGTTACAGGTACTTTCTAATTTTGCCAATGATTACGGCGATGGAGTTAAAGGAACCGATAATGAAGATAGAGTAGGGCCAAAACGTGCAATCCAAAGCGGTGTGATAACGCCACAAGCGATGAAAAAAGCACTTGTGATTACTTCTGTACTAACTTTGGCTTCTGCAATATTCTTGATTTATGTTGCTTTTGGTGAAACCAATCTTGTTTATTCCTTATTTTATTTAGTATTGGGAATTTTGGCGATTGCTTCAGCGATTCGTTATACAGTGGGAGCTTCGGCTTATGGATATCGTGGATATGGAGACATTTTTGTTTTTGTATTTTTCGGTTTAGTAAGTACTTTGGGAGTTAATTTCTTGTATTCAAAACAATTAGATTTGGTACTTATTTTGCCAGCTATGGCAATTGGATTATTAAGTGTAGGAGTTCTGAATTTAAACAATATGCGTGATCAAGCTTCGGATGCCAAATCTGGAAAGAATACTATGGTGGTCAAAATGGGTGCCGATGCAGCCAAAAAATATCATTATTTTCTAATCGTTACCGCAATGGTTTCAGTAGTTGTTTTTGCTATTTTGGAAGATTTCCGTTTTGATCAATATTTGTTTTTACTAGCATATATTCCGTTGACCAAACATTTAATCACGGTTTCTAAAAACCAAGATCCAAAACTACTTGATCCAGAATTAAAGAAAGTGGCATTGAGTACCTTTTTGCTTTCGATATTATTATCTTTATGTATGATTTCTTTAATTTCAGACATCATTGTGAATGTTTTCTTGGGAGGAAGGTAATTTTATAATTTTTGCAATATTTTAATTTTAAATCTAAAATAAAATGAAAATAACATTCTACGGTCACGCCTCTTTAGGAATTGAAGTTGGTGGTAAGCACATCCTTGTGGATCCTTATATTTCGGCAAATCCAAAAGCCGCACATATTGATATTAATACGCTAAAAGTAGATTTTATCTTATTGACTCACGCACACGGAGATCATATTCTGGATGTTGAAGCAATTGCAAAACGTACCAATGCAGTGATTGTCTCCAACGCTGAAATAGCTGGATATTATGGAAAAAAAGGTTTTCAATCACATCCTATGAATCACGGTGGAAGCTGGAATTTTGATTTTGGGAAATTAAAATATGTAAACGCCATTCACTCTAGTTCTTTTCCGGACGGAAGCTATGGTGGGAATCCTGGTGGTTTTGTAATCGAGGGTGAACATAAAAACATCTACATTGCTGGCGATACTGCACTTACAATGGATATGAAGCTCATTCCGATGCGAACCAAACTCGATTTGGCGATTTTGCCTATTGGAGACAATTTTACAATGGATGTCGATGATGCCATAATTGCTTCCGATTTTATCGAATGCGATAAAATTCTAGGTTATCATTACGATACATTCGGATATATCGAAATCAATCACGAGGAAGCCATCAAGAAATTTTTTGATAAAGGAAAAGATTTGATGTTGCTTGAAATAGGCAGTTTTATCGAATTATAATTAGGAGCTATTTCCTGCTATTCGCTACAATCTTGTGAGCCGAACCCCGGCTCACAAGGATTTTTCCTTCTATCAGGGCTAGGGCATTCCTTTATTTAATATCTTTTATTTTAAAGAAAGATCAATATTTTCATAATGAAGAAAAAATATTTTCTATTATTTATTGCACTTCAATTCTCCATCAACGCCTTCTCGCAACAAGATGGTTATTGGGATAAAGACAGATCCACAACCAAAGAAATAAACGTTTCGGCAAGAGATCGAATTATTATCAAAACCGAAGATTTACCGCTCGGTACTACCGAAATCGTATATAGAATCACACTTTTGGACGAAAATCAGCAACTGGCAAGCAGTTTGGTTTCTGTCTTAAAATCAATTCCCGATCCAACTGGAATCAGTCAGGGTTCTGCTGGAGCCGTTTTTGTCTTGTCAAAAATTTCTGGTGACGATAAATGTACTTATGCTATTTTTTCTGATGATAAATTAGCTGCAGAATATAAAGATTCGGGAAAAACTCTCGAATCCTGTTTGATTCAGGACGAACCTGTCAGTAAAGATGCCAAACGTCTTTCTGTTGATAAATCAAGTTGTCTTAACGGAAATTCTACCGTTTTATGGTTTGGTTTTGAAAGCAAGAACTGGATTATGAAGCAAAAAATTATTCTGGAAGTCGTGCCTTGGGTAGATAAAAAATTAAGCCGAGGATGGAGTTTGGATAACCGAAAATCCATTATTGATCAATGTAAAACCTCCAATTTGGCTCAAAAAATGGTTAATTCGGATAACTTTTGCGTATGCGTATTAGACAAAATTCAAACTAAGTACAAATACCAAGAGTTTCAAAAATTATTACCGGTAGAACGTTCCAAAGTTTTTAAAGATGCTGGAGATAATTGTTTTGGCGAAACGAGCACCTCTAGTGCGGTTTATGCCGACTTGCGTAAAGAAGCATCACTTTTGATAAAAAAGGGCAAATATGGTGATGCAATTGAGAAATTAGGGGTAATTATAAATGATGGTAAAGCTACAGTTCTGGATTATAATGCAATTGGGAGCAGTTATCTTTTGACCAAACAATACGGAAAGGCTTTAAAATACCTCAAAGATGGTGAAAAACTTGATGATACTGAGTTGTTGATTCAATTGAATTTAGCCCACGCCTATTTGCTAAATGATAATTACAAAGAAGCCAAAAAAATCTACAAGAAATACCAAAATCAAAACGTAACCGATAGCTTGAGTTGGACTCAAAAAACAGAACAAGATATTCTGGCTTTCAAAAAAGCAGGAATTCAGAACGAGGATTTTGAGAAAGTGCAGAAATTGATGAAAGAGTAAGCGATAGTTGGCAGTATTCAGTTTGGAGTGAGCAGTATTTTGTTTGCGATAATTTAATTTTTAGTATTCATTAAATCTAAAATCTAAAATATGATAGCGTCTTATCATAAATACATTCTAAACTTCAAACGTCCATCAGGAACTTCCCGTGGTGTAATGACCGAAAAAGAGACTTGGTTTATTGTTTTGGAGCAAAATGGTAAAAAGGGGATAGGTGAGTGTGGAATACTAAGAGGGCTGAGTATTGATGACCGTCCCGATTATGAGGAAAAATTGAAATGGACTTGCGTCAATATTCATCTCGGGAAAGATAAACTTTGGGATGCTTTATTAGAGTTTCCTTCAATACAGTTTGGAGTCGAAATGGCGTTCCTGTCTTTGGCTAGTGAAACTCCTTTTTTACTTTTTCCTTCAAGCTTCACAAATGGTGCAAAATCAATCGAAATAAATGGGTTGGTTTGGATGGGAAAAGAGGCTTTTATGAAGCAACAAATCGAAGAGAAATTAGCCGATGGTTTCCGATGCATTAAACTCAAAATTGGTGCCATAGATTTTGATAAAGAACTGCAATTATTGCGTTTTATTAGACAACATTTCACTGCGGAACAAGTCGAAATACGAGTTGATGCAAACGGTGCTTTTGCTTTAAATGATGCTTTATTTAAATTAAGTCAATTATCTGAATTTAAACTACATAGTATTGAGCAGCCGATTCAAAAAAACAACACTGACAGTATGGCAGAGTTGTGTAAAACGACACCTTTTCCTATTGCATTAGATGAAGAACTGATAGGAGTGTTTACAGCTGTTAAAAAAGAAGAATTGTTACTCAAAATAAAACCGCAATACATCATTTTGAAGCCTAGTTTTGTGGGTGGATTTCAGGGTACTCAAGAATGGATTTCCTTGGCTGAAAAACACAATATCGGATGGTGGATTACTTCGGCTTTGGAAAGTAATATTGGATTGAATGCTATCGCTCAATGGACATTTACATTGAATAATTCAATGCCACAAGGATTAGGAACAGGGGCATTATATACCAATAATTTTGATTGTCCATTACTGGTTTCTCAAGGACAATTATGGTATAGTAGTGAATTGGATTGGAATTTGGAAATTGATGCTTTTTAGGTCTTTAAACAAAAAAAAATAAAACGTATTAAAAGTAAAAAGCACAAAACAGATATTGTTTTGTGCCTTTTACTTTTAGTATAATTAGAATTCTGATATTAGTAAGGTAGTACTCTTTTGTTTTTTGTTTCTTCCAAAAGTTCGGCTACTGCTAAATAAAAAGCACTGCTACCACAAATTACACCAATCATACCAGCAACAGGAGATAAAGCTTCAATTCCGGTAAATTTTTCTATAGCCAAAACGAAAAACAAAATGGTTAATGATAAAAAGACAAATTGCTGTACTTTGCTGCCACCCCAAGTTCCCCACCACATAAAAGCAGTAAAAATCCCCCAAAGAGTTAAATAACAACCGAAAAATGGTGCAGGAGTTGTTCCAGCCATTTCAAATCCAGTATTTGGTAAAAGCCAAATTCCGACCAAAGAAATCCAGAAAAAACCATAGGAAGTAAAAGCAGTTCCTGCAAATGTTTTTCCGTTTTTATATGATAGTATTCCGGCAATTATCTGTGCCAATCCTCCATAAAAAATGCCCATTGATATGATAACGGCACTTACCGGGAAAAATCCCAAATTGTGGATATTTAATAAAATTGTGGTCATTCCAAAGCCCAAAAGGCCTAAAGGTGCTGGATTAGCTGTTTTGTTCTCCATTTTTGGTTTGTTAGTAGTTAATAAAGGTTAATTATAGCATGATGGTTGAATGCTTATTGGTGTAAAAATAACATTTATTGTAGGATTTCCTATTTTTGTAGAATTGATTTTTTAGGCATCTAAATCCAAGCCAAAAGTGGTTCTCAATAATTCAATATTTGGATTGATTTCCAGAAGTCTGTTGTAACGATCCTGGTCAGTAAAGCTTCTTCTTATTTCGATGCTTTCATTTACATTCACTTCGATGGTAATGTCGTGATTGTGTAAATGACCACGCAAATGTCCTAAAAGACCAATCATTTCCTTTTCAAAATCTAATTTTGATCCCTCATTCGGAAGTTCAAAAGTGATGCTGGTACCGTCTAATTTTGGATCATTGATCAATAATAAGGATTCCATTATTTTGAATCCTTTTTCTCCTAAACGCTGAGCATATTTAGTCCATTGCAAAAGCATTTCGGTTTCTGTAAAAGCCTCAGAAGGTAAATTGGTGTTTTCTTCCTTTACAAATCCTTTTAAGTTTTCTTCCAAAGATTTTTTGGCTCGAATACTGGAAAGTGATAAAGCTGAAAACTTAACTTCGTTGTTTGAAGGTGTTGAAACTGCAGGATTTGGAATCTGAGGTTTTTCTTCAGCAACTGCAATTGGTTTTACAGTTTCAATCTTTTCATTTTCATTGGAATTGCCATTGACATTGCTTTCTTTTTTAACAGCTTCAACTATAGAGTAATCTGCAGCTTTTCTAAAATAAGTAGGCGGAATTATAAATTGCTCAACTTTTTTTTTTCTCCATCATAAGTGATAGAGGCTAGTTGCATCAAGCAAAGTTCGACAAGAAGTCGTTGATTTTGACTGGCTTTATATTTTAAATCACAATCGTTGGCAATATCGATTCCTTTCAACAAAAAGTACTGACTACATTTTTGAGCCTGAATTCCGTACATTTTTTGAGCTTGTTCTCCAACCTCAAGTAGTACAAGTGTTGCAGGTGTTTTGCTTACCAATAAATCTCTGAAATGTGTGGCTAATCCTGAAACAAAATGATGACTGTCAAAACCTTTAGCAAGAATATCGTTAAACGCCATCAATAAATCTGGGATTTTGTTTTCCAGAATTAAATCGGTAACGTTAATATAGGTTTCGTAATCTAAGACGTTTAGATTCTCGGTAACGGCCTGACGGGTTAAGTTATTTCCGCAAAAAGAAACTACTCTGTCAAAAATAGACAAAGCATCACGCATAGCGCCATCCGCTTTTTGAGCAATAATATGTAGTGCATCATCTTCAAAAGCGACACCTTGACTGGTTGCAACATCAGCAAGATGTTCTTTAGCATCTTTTACGGTGATTCTTTTAAAGTCAAATATCTGACAACGCGATAATATCGTTGGGATAATTTTATGTTTTTCTGTTGTTGCCAAGATAAAAATGGCGTGTTTTGGCGGTTCTTCCAATGTTTTTAAAAAAGCATTAAAAGCAGCAGAAGATAACATATGAACCTCATCAATGATATACACTTTGTATTGTCCGGTTTGTGGAGGAATACGAACTTGATCTATTAAATTTCGGATATCATCAACTGAATTGTTGGAAGCAGCATCTAATTCGAAGACATTAAAAGCAAAATCTTCGTTGGGATCATCATAGCCTGGCTGATTTATTTTTCGAGCCAAAATACGAGCGCAAGTTGTTTTTCCAACACCACGAGGTCCAGTGAATAATAGAGCGGAAGCTAAATGGTTGTTTTCTATGGCATTAAGTAATGTATTGGTAATCGCTTTTTGTCCCACCACATCTTTAAATGTTTGGGGACGGTATTTACGTGCCGATACTACAAATTGTTCCATAGGTTTTTTTATTCGAAAGCAAATATAGGACTTGAAAAATCAAAAAGCAAGAACCAAAATTTTAATTTTTTAAGCTTATAGTTTTCTTGTCAAAATGCCATTCGAGTACGATTTTCGAACTACATTTGTGTATTTCACTTACATTTTTAATTATTATAACGAGTATTTAGGCTTTTCAAAGACAATCAGAACATTTTATTAACATTCTTTATAAATTTACTTCTATATGATTACTAATAAGTTGGTTACAATTGTTGGAGGAGGATTGGCAGGGCTGACGGCAGCAATACATTTGTCAAAAATTGGTTTACAAGTTATTGTTATAGAAAAAAATGAATATCCAAAGCATAAAGTTTGCGGCGAATACATTTCAAATGAAGTTTTGCCTTATCTGAATTGGCTTTCGCTGGATATTTCAGAATTAAATCCTACTCATATCTCAAAATTGGATTTTTCAACCCCAAATGGAAAATTAATCAATTGTGATTTACCACTTGGTGGATTTGGTGTCAGTAGGTTTGCATTGGATGCGTTTTTATGTAAAAAAGCTATCGAAAATGGGTGTGAAATTGTTCAGGACAATGTAGATGATATCGTTTATAAAAACGGCTTTTTTACTGTTTCGACTTTAAAGAGTCGAATCATTACTTCTGAAATTGTTATTGGAGCCTTTGGAAAAAGATCTAATATTGATCAGAAATTAAAAAGAGGGTTTATTCAAGAAAAATCACATTGGTTAGCTGTGAAAGCCCATTATTCAGGTGAATTTCCTAATGATTTGGTGGGTTTACATAATTTTGAAGGAGGGTATTGCGGTGTTTCAAAAGTCGAAAATAATGCTATTAATATTTGTTATTTGGCAAGTTACGAGTCATTCAAGAAATACAAAAGCATTGAGGAGTTTCAGAGTCAAATAGTAAATAATAATCCTCATTTGAAACAGATTTTTGATACGAGTAAAATGCTTTTTGAGACTCCATTGACGATCAGTCAAGTGTCATTTGATAAAAAAGCAAGCGTAGAAAATCATATTTTGATGATTGGGGATACTGCGGGTTTAATCCATCCCTTATGTGGTAATGGTATGGCGATGGCGATTCATGGTGCCAAAATAGTTTCTGAGTTGATTGGTGATTTTCATACAGGCAAGATAAAATCGCGAGAGGAATTGGAGAAAAAGTACATTGCGGAATGGAATGCTAATTTTAAAAAAAGATTGGGAATTGGTCGTGTTTTGGCTTTTATACTGCAAAAACAAAAAGTCTCGGCTTTTTTGATGAAAATAATGATTGAATTCCCGTCTTTAATGCCATTTATTATAAAGCAGACCCACGGGAAAGTAATTGCCGTGAAATGATTTGAATAAAAAAGCAATTGCAATGTATGTTCTAAAAATAATTTTGTAAAAATATTCTTGAAAGAATACTTGGTGTTTAACGGATAAGATTTTAAGTAAAAATCATACTCTGTTATGTATAAAACAAGTTATGGAGCTTTTAAGTATCATTCCCCAAATTGATAAATCTGAATATTTTAATTTTTTGTAAAAATGCAAATGAGGTTTGTTTCAAATTCTCACTATTGCGCAAAGATGATGCCCCTAAATCATTTTTAAATATTGTTAACACTGCCTACAACTAAAGCTATTCATAGATTCATATGTAATTGCTGTGGAAAACGTAACAACCAAAAAATCAAAATAAAATGAAAACATCAATTTATTTACTATTAGTATCGGGTATGTGCTATGCGCAAACTTCTACAACTACAGTACATTTCTATTACGGAACGTCACAAATAGCTGGAAGTGAAATGACGTTCAATATACGAGGCACAGAATCTTCCTATATTGGCGGAGGATTTAGCGGAGCACTAAATCAGAAAAAATCCGATGGTACCATCGCATACGGACATATAAGTGAATCAGAGATGCAATATGCTACCAAATCATTAAATGAGGAATGGTGCTCAATTTATGGTGTAGGCGGTACCGGATTCATTAGAAAAGTGTTAATCAAATACAAAGCAGGATTGTCTGTTTATAACAAAAAAATAACATTCGATAATGGTCAGTTAATATACAATAAAATTGATAAAGTATTGTATAAACCTCTTGTTGGCGTTGGAGCAATGTATGAAATTAATAAAGATTTTGGTGTTGAAATAGGCGTGGATACCTTCAATAAATTCACTGGTGGATTTGCAGTGTTATTTTAAATAAAAAGCGCAAAAAATCACCTCAAAAAATACTAATTAAGAAAGAAATCATATACGATTCGGTATTTCGGAAGAATTTTGATATGTCTAAAATTAAGATCGTCATGTAACTGAAATAATAGAGTTACAATGAGAAGCATTCATTTTGCACAATTGTAGTTTTTAATGATTTTTGTGCTTGGCCGAATTTTTTTTTCATAACTTACAAGCGATTAGAGCGCTTATGGCAAAAAAAGCAATTGAATTTAATTTTGAAATAATTAAAAATTAATGCTTGTAAACACAGAACATCGGACCGGTAATCCTGAAATAATGGATGATTTTACTTTGGAGGGAGATGCTTTGAAATTAGCATTGGATAAAATAGCGCAAATAAACCAACTTTTAGGAGGGAACCGATTGACTTTGAAAGGTGTTGCGAAATTATTAAAAAATGAATCCAATTCAAGCCCGGTCACAATTGTAGATGTTGGTTGCGGTAATGGGGATATGTTGCGAAAATTAGCCGATTTTGGTTTTCAGAATAATCTAAATCTGGAATTGATAGGGGTTGATGCAAATCCATTTACCGTGAATTACGCTATCGATTTGTCTAGAAATTACCCCAATATTAAATACCGATGTGAGGATGTTTTTAGTCAATCTTTTAATGAGTTAAAGTTTGATATATTACTTTGCACCTTGACTTTACATCATTTTAGTAATGATGAAATCATTGAATTATTAACGATATTCAATAGAAATTCCAAACTAGGTTTTGTTGTGAATGATTTACATCGCAATTCAGTTGCGTATCGATTATTTCAGGGATTTTGTTTTGTTTTTCGAATGAATAAAATGTCACGGGAAGATGGCTTGACCTCTATATTGAGAGGTTTTAAAAAAGACGAGCTGATTGCATTTTCGGAAAATTTGAGATTTAAAAAATACAGTATTCAGTGGAAATGGGCTTTTCGCTACCAATGGATTGTGGAGAAATAAAACGATGTTGATTTTTGAAATTTAGATAAACCCCAAAAGAAAATAATGAGTGTAAAAATAAAATGTGTTGCCAAGCAATTGCCAAAGTTTTCAAGAACTACAGAGGAGATTCTTCCTTTTTTGGATATTTGGTTAGAAGGTCAAGAAGAGCGTTTTATTCGAAAAGTTAAAAAAATTTTTGAAGGTGCAGGAGTAGATAAGCGTTATTCGATAATGGATCCGTTAGAGGTTTTTGAAAACACCTCATTTGAAGATAAAAATGATATCTATATCAGGGAAGTGATTGATTTGGGTGAAAAAGTCCTGAGCAAAGCATTGAAGAAAGCCCGATGGCTCCCTGAGGATTTGGATTATATCATAACTGTGAGCTGCACTGGAATAATGATTCCTTCGTTGGACGCTTATTTGATTAACAGTTTGAAATTAAGGCAGGATATAGTGAGATTGCCGGTGACCGAAATGGGTTGTGCGGCGGGAATTTCGGGAATTATATATGCAAAGAATTTTCTTCAGGCTAATCCAGGTAAAAAAGCGGCGGTTATTGCGATTGAAAGTCCGACAGCTACGTTTCAATTAAATGATTTTTCGATGGCGAACATTGTGAGCGCTGCAATTTTTGGTGATGGAGCGGCCTGTGTTTTGCTTTCATCAGTTGAAGAAGAGGAAGGGCCAGAGATTTTGGCAGAAGAAATGTATCATTTTTTTGACAATATTCATATGATGGGATTTAAGCTTACCAATTCAGGATTGCAAATGGTTTTGGATATTGATGTTCCGGAGACGATAAGTTCTCATTTTGGCGATATTATTCATCCTTTCCTGAAAAAGAATAATTTGAAAATATCAGATATTGATCATTTAATTTTTCATCCGGGAGGAAAAAAAATCGTTCAGATTGTTGAGGATCTCTTTTTCGACCATGGAAAAAATATAGACGATACCAAAGCTGTTTTGAAGCTTTACGGGAATATGTCAAGCGCAACCGTGTTGTATGTTTTAGAGCGATTTATGGATAAAAAACCCGAAAAAGGCTCTAAGGGCTTGATGTTGAGTTTTGGACCCGGATTTTCGGCTCAAAAAGTATTGCTGCAGTTTTAGAATACTAGTGAGATTCTGTGTATTGTTTGTTTTAAGTAAAATCAATGGAAAAAAAAGATATAATTTCAAAATTGCCCTATTCCAAACCTTTCTTGTTTGTGGATGAAATAGTAAGAATTAATGAAGATGGCGTGGAGGGAGAATATACTTTTGATGAAAATCTGGATTTTTACAAAGGTCATTTTAAAGGAAATCCAGTTACTCCCGGAGTGATTTTAACGGAGGTTATGGCTCAGATTGGGGTGGTTTGTTTGGGGATATTTTTATTAAATGAAAAACTAAATTCAATGTCGGTAATCGCCTTAACATCAACTAGTATTGATTTTTTAAAACCTGTTTTTCCAAATGAAAAAGTAACTGTAATTTCTCAAAAAATCTATTTTAGATTTGGAAAATTAAAATGCAAAGTCAGTATGAAAAATGCAAAAGAAGAAATTGTTTGCAGTGGAATAATTGCAGGTATGATAGTTTAAAATTAATTAAAAATGAAAAATCGAGTTGTTATAACAGGTCTTGGCGTAGTCGCTCCAAATGGGGTAGGTCTTGACACGTTTCAACATGCGATTAAGAACGGAATTTCCGGAATAAAACATTTTGAGGAATTGGAAAGATTAAAATTTTCGTGCCAAATTGCTGGAATGCCAGATGTTTCTTCTGAATTGGCGTTGCAATATTTTTCTGAACTAGAACTTAAGAATTTTAATGCGACAGGGATTTTATATGGTGTTATAGCGGGAATTGATGCATGGAAAGACGCCGGCTTGTCAATGAAGGTGCAGGAAGAGCCCGATTGGGACAGTGGGACTATTTTTGGATCGGGAACCTCTGGTATTGAAAAATTCAGAGAAAGTATTTATAAAATTGATGATTTAAAATGCAGGAGTTTGGGAAGTACCACTGTGATCCAAACAATGAATAGTGGGATAAGTGCTTATTTAGCGGGAAAATTGGGTTTGGGCAATCAAGTTACGACCAATTCTTCAGCTTGTACGACTGGAACCGAAAGTATTATTATGGCGTATGATCGTATAAAATCAGGTCAAGCCAAGCGTATTCTGGCTGGAAGCACCAGTGATTCCGGTCCTTACATTTGGGGAGGATTTGATGCTATGAGGGTTTGTACATTTAGACATAACGATTCTCCTGAAACAGGTTCAAGACCTATGTCGACGAGTGCATCAGGGTTTGTGCCTGCTAGCGGGGCCGGTGCTTTAGTTTTGGAAGATTTGGAGGCGGCTATGGCAAGAGGCGCTAGGATATATGCAGAAGTGCTAGGAGGAAATTTAAATTCTGGAGGACAAAGAGGTTTGGGTACCTTAACGGCTCCAAATCCTATGGCTGTTCAAAAATGCATTCAAAATGCGATTAAGAATGCGGGAATTACAGGTAAAGATGTTGATTTGATTAATGGCCATCTTACTGCTACGAGTAAGGATAGTTTGGAAATTTCGAATTGGAGCATGGCTTTAGGTAGACGAGGAGTGGATTTTCCTTATATTAATTCATTGAAATCAACTGTGGGACACTGTTTATCGGCTGCGGGGAGTATAGAAAGCGTGGCCAGTATTTTGCAATTGCATCAAGGTTTTATTTTTCCGAATCGCAATTGTGAAGATTTGCACCCAGAAATTACCGAAATCATTGATTCGTCAAGAATTCCATTGCAACTGATTGAAAAAAATTTAAATATTGTCATGAAAGCCAGTTTTGGATTTGGAGATGTGAATGGATGTGTTGTTTTTAAAAAATATTAATCTTAGTAAATGATAAGTTTTAGTAATTGGTTTAACAAAATATAAACTTTATGAGTAGAGAAGCGACAATAGAACAGTTAAAGAATATAGTAAAGCCTTATGTTCAAAATCAGGAAGCATTTGATTCTCTTACAGAAGAAACTGATTTTGTGAATGATTTGAGAATCAATTCGGCTAATTTGGTTGATGTGATATTAGATATTGAAGAAAAATTCGATATTATAATTGATAATGAATCGATGGAGAAAATGGTCAATGTAAAAGCAGCTATTGGTGTTATAGAGACCGAATTATTAAAACAATGATTGGTAATGATATAGTTGATCTTGATTTAGCCCGAAAAGAAAGCAATTGTAAGCGGAAAGGATTTTTGGATAAAATTTTTTCTCAGCAAGAACAATGCTTGATTCTTAATAATTCTAATCCGGAGACCATGGTTTGGAATTTATGGAGTAGAAAAGAAGCTGCGTATAAAATTTACAATCGAGAAACAGGGATAAGCGGTTATTTTCCACGGCGATTGCAATGTCATTATGAAGACGAAATTTCTGGAACGGTTTCTATTGATGGGTTTGTTTTTTATACCCAAACTTATATTACTGAATTTTATATTTACTCAATTGCTGTTTCCAAAATGGATTTTTTTAGTAAAATAAAGCCTTTGGATTCTTTAGAAAATATAAAAAAAGAAAATGGAATCCCTTATATTTTGGATGCTTTTTCAAATGCAATTGCTCCAGTTTCCATAACACATCATGGACGTTTTCAAAGGATAATTGCATTGGACTGGTAGCTTGAAAATTTATTTGATTCCTAATCTGTTCTTCAGTTTTAAAAACAGCAATGCGATAGTGTATGCCTCTTCAGAAGGAGATTTTCGGTAGCTTTTCGGTAATTTAAAAATTTCTGATAATTCGTCAAGTGAAAACTGTTTGTCGTTGACATCTATCAGTTTACGATACATCACATCAATGTCTAAAGCTTCGTTTTTTAATCTGCCGCAATCCAGTCTCATCAGAGCACTATTGATCATGTCGACATCAAAATCCACGTGATGTCCAATTAAAACGGCATTTCCAATATAATCTATAAAAGCTTCGATTGCCTCTGGTTCACTTAGTTTTTTCATCTTGCTTTCCAAAATGAATTCATTTGATAAACCATTATCGTGAAAATACTTGTATTGCAGTAAAATAGATTCAAAACTGTCACCTATATGAATTTTGTTATTCACGATGGCAAAGGAACCAATAGACAAAATAACATCCTTATCGGGATTAAGTCCAGAAGTTTCAGTAGAAAACACCACATAGCGTTTTGATTTGTGTTCAAACTTAGCGAGGTAAGTTTTCCAAAAATCAGGATATTCTTTATTTATATTTTTTAGCCAATCTAGCATCATTATGAAAATTGCGTTAGTTTGAAATTACTTTTAATTAATTCTTCCAGTTCTTTCATTGGGGCTAAGGCATTCTTTAGTTTTTCTTTATCTAATTTTGTTAGTTCGCTCAGGTTTATATATTGTCCTGAATTTTCATTTTTTAAACCTTCATTTACTCTAAATTTTGATAAAGTCAAAAATGCTTCAGCACAATTTAAGTAAATATCTGCATTTTTCGCATCAATAATTGCTAATTGTTTGAAACGCAGGTAGGTATTATTTAATCCTTTGATGTTGAAATGCAAGGCAAATAATCTGGCTCCGTCAATTAAAGGCATTAATGCTCTGGTTTTTATGTCAAATTTATTTTTGTTAGGTTCGTCTTCTTCTACTACAAATTTCTTGAAAAAGGTAAGAGGAGAATTTTTTCTTAATGCATCATTTCCTAAGAAGTCAAAAAACAATGTGTTATGATCCAAGTCTTTTAGAATCACATTTTCAATAGCTTCAAATATCTTTTTTTCTCCAAAAACAAGTTCCAGGTCAAAAAAGATGCTACTAAGATCATTACTATTTTCACCTGGAGTATTCATCCAGCTGTCGTATTGTTTAGTCCAGTCTGTCAATGATTTACACCAAAGCATATTGCTTGCCATATGACCATTTGGACATAATTCATAACCAACTTTTTCCAGTGTTGCAGTTGTTCTTTTTGCTAATTTCAAGAAATAATCTCGTACGTCTCTATATTTATCGGGAGCTACATCTTCAAATATTAATAAACTGTCTTGATCAGTCAGTAATAATTGCTCTTTTCTACCTTGGCTTCCCGTGCTTAGCCATGCAAAGCGTGCAGGAGGAGAGCCTAAATCCAAAATAGACAATTCCACAGCACGTTTTAATATAGCTGAATTTATTTCGCTCGCAATATTGTTTATATTAGAAAGCGGAATATTTTTATGGATTGAATTCTGAATCAATTCAGTCAATCTTTCTCGTAGATGTTTTAGTTCCTTTCCATTGGATGATCTTTTGATTTCTTTGATCAAAACACCTGGGTTATTGGCTTGGGCTATAATCAGATCATGTTCTGAAATCACTCCTTTCACGGAGGATTTATCTGTTCCGTCTGAAGTGACGCACAAATGGGTTACATTGTTTTTTAGCATCAAAAGCTGGGCTTCGGCCAAAGAGACATTTTCTACAACGGTTACAACCGGAGCAGACATGATAGCTTTCATGGTTACGGTCAAAGGAAACTGCCCTGTTGCAATTTTGGAACACATATCAGTATGGGTAACTATTCCAATGGGTAATTGATTGTCACAAATAACTACACTGGTAGAACTGTTTTCTGTCATTAGTAGAGCAACATCTTTGGCAATGTCATTGATAGTTGCCGTAAGTGGTAGTCTATTATAGGTCAATGACTGAAAATATTGCATTTCAGATTTTTGATCAATATAGACGACATTATCATTGGCTAATTTGCCTCTTAGGTTTTCTTTTTCTTTTGGATTCCAGGTGTTCGTGGCGAAACTTTCTAAAAGAAAATTCAATACATCCGGATTATTGGCTACAAAAGGCCTAAAAGTGATAATTGGTATGGCATAAATAATACTTTCTTCACGGGCTTTGGCCGTCATCATGTAATTATTTTTGGCAAAAAATGGTCTTAAACCCAAGACATCACCTGCATGGCACTTATTCAACAAGGTTTCTTCGGCATCAGCGATAACGGATAAATGAATCACACCGGAGGCAACTACATAGAAACAATCATGCAGTTTGTCATTTATTTGGAATAAAGTTTCATTTTTTTCCAGGTTCAAAACCCGAATACTTGTAGCAATGGCTGATAGTTCTTGAAAAGTCAAGTTGTCGAATGGTGGGTATTCTTTCAAAAAGTCAGCGATATTTTCTGCAATTGTATTCATAGTCTTGTTGTAAAGTAATGCTTGTAAAAATAATAAAAATAGATTTTAAAAGTAAGGCTATAAAAACTAATTTTGATAAATTGCGGTATAGTTAAATTTTTCATAAAATACTATGTCTTAGAATGATATTGAATGCAATTATTTAATTTTAATGCTAAATAAATAAATAAACTATGAAAATTTTAAAAATCTCATTACTAGTGGTGTTCTCGTTTTTTGCGATTTCATTTGTAAATGCCCAAGAGAAGCCCAAGAGTCCCCCAGAAAAAGCGACTGGAACGATTAATGGAGCAACGATTCAAATTAATTATGGAAGTCCTTCGGTGAGAGGCCGAAAAATTTGGGGAGAATTAGTTCCTTTTAATGAAGTTTGGCGTGCTGGAGCTAATGAAGCTACAACTTTTGAAACCGATAAAGATCTTACCATTGAAGGTTTGAGATTGCCGGCGGGAAAGTATTCGTTTTTTGTTATTCCTAATCAAAACGAATGCGTCGTTATTTTTAATAAAGAAGCCAAGCAATGGGGCGCATATAAATACAATGACAAAGTTGATCAACTGCGTGTAAAAGTAAAACCACAAATAGCTGATTCAGCTACGGAAAAACTAACGTATATTATAAATGCAACCGATGTAGAATTAGTTTGGGAAAAATGGATTATTGGTTTTAGCGTAAAATAATTTTTTTTATAATTTTTATAAATCATCGTCATTAAATTGGCGATGATTTTTTTTGCTCTGATTTATTGTGAAAGTGGCAGAATAGAAGGTGTTTTTTTTAATGATAAATATAAAAGAAATACTAAGGATATACCGTGTTCAAAATATTCTATTTTACATAATATAAATTATAGTTCATTTTGCGCTATACAAAAAATAGCGAAAGGAGCCTTTTTTACCATTATTGAGCCATCTTTACCAACTCAACTTCAAGTCTGTCGAAGTTCTCTTCGTTTTTGTCAACTACAAATGGTCTTAATTTATTGGATTCTTCTGCTGTATCGAAAATCATTTTGAAAACAATTTTGGTTTTGTCACTGGAGATTTCTTCAAATGTTGTCAAAATTTTAAAAAGTGGTTTTGAATGACGTTTCCAGGCAATTAGATTTGGTTCGTCAATTTTTATAAATTCAACTTCATTGGGATAATTTCCTTTGTCTGGGCCGTGCATAATAAAACTCCATTTGCCGCCTGGTCGTAAGTCAAATTCATTGAAAGTATTTGTGAATCCTTTTGGTCCCCACCAATTTTTTAAATGATTTGGATCAGTCCAAGCTTTAAAAGAAAGATCTATGGGAAAGTTCATAATTCTCGTAGTTACAATTTCACAGTCTGGTGTTGTTGGGAAAATTTCTGATTCCATTGGTGTATTTTTTATCGGTTGTAATAATTGCGATTAGTTTTCAAAAAACAGACAGAAAGTTAGTAAAAAAAATAGAAACCTCAATACTTCAAAAGCTATCTTTGCAAAAGACAAAAATGATTATGACAAAAGGGAAATACATACAGCTGATCTTAATTTTGGGTTCGATGACTGCGCTTGGACCATTTTCGATTGATATGTATTTGCCCAGTTTTTCAGGGATTGCCAAAGATCTTCACACTACAGTGACTTTAGTTTCCGAATCTTTATCCAGCTATTTTATCGGAATTTCATTTGGGCAATTGTTATATGGGCCGTTACTGGATCGCTATGGTCGAAAAAAACCTTTGTTTATTGGTTTATTGGTTTATATTTTGGCTTCTTTAGGATGCGCTGTTGTGGCTGATATTCATGTTTTTATAGGACTTCGGTTTATTCAGGCTGTTGGGAGTTGTGCGGCCACAGTAGCTTCGGTTGCGATGGTTCGGGACTTGTTTCCGGTAAAGGAAATACCTAATGTTTTGTCCAAATTAATGCTGGTTCTTGGACTTTCTCCAATGTTGGCACCCACTATTGGAAGCTATGTAACAACCTATTACGGTTGGCATCCCATATTTTTTATCCTTACGTTTCTGGGAGGTTTTGTGCTAATCGCATCACAGTTGGGCTTGCCTGATACACACAAACCAGATCGTACTATTTCATTAAAACCCAAACCTATCATTAATAATTTTGTATCAATTATCAAAGTACCGCAGTTTTATACCTATGCTTTGACAGGCTCAATTGCGTTCTCAGGATTGTTCACTTATGTTGCGTCCTCTCCAATTTTGTTTATGGATATTTTGAAAGTGGACGCGACGGTTTATGGTTGGATTTTTGCTTTTATGTCGGTGAGCTTTATTGGCTCCAGCCAATTGAATTCTTTATTATTGAGACGATTTTCCAGCGAACAGATGATTTTTGGTGCTTTGGTTGCCCAAATAACAATCAGTGTAACCTTTTTGATTTTGGCTCTTAATGGACTTTTGGGATTGTATGGTACAATCGCCATGCTATTTCTGTTTTTGGCTTGCTTGGGTATTTCTAACCCCAATACGGCAGGATTGACCCTTGCTCCTTTTGCAAAAAATACAGGAAGTGCCTCGGCATTGATGGGTGCCACTCAATTGGGAATAGGTGCTTTATCTTCTTTCGCGGTGGGTATTTTTGTCAAAGATTCGATGGTACCGATGGTTGCGATAATGACTTGCACTACTATTATCGCTTTTATTATTTTGAATATTGGTAAAAGAAAAATCAAGGAAACCGTTGTGAATTCTGGAGATGATGAGATTATGGTAGGACATTGAGATTACTATAAATCGCATTTTAATGAATTTTCAAGGTTATAGTCTTATTTTTCGATAGGTTTATTCTCGTTCCTTTTTTCTAAATTAATTTCTCGTAAAGTCACGAAGACGTTAAGTTTAGAACTATTTATTTTGGTAGAAAGAATGAGGCTTACTTAATAACATTGATTTTTAAAAACTAGGCACTTTCATCAAACATAATTTCATCTGAACTGCCTATCTTGTATAGAGGTTTCTCAATGGGTAATGTAAAATAAAAAGTAGAACCTTCCCCTTCAATGCTTTCTACCCATATTTCACCGCCATTTTTTTCTAAAAAGCCTTTTACCAATAATAAACCTATTCCAGCGCCTTTATTCTCTTTTCTTGTTTCAGAAAGTGTTTTCATTTGCGGAGTGAAAAGTTTTTCCATGATTTCTTTAGACATTCCAATTCCGGTATCTTTCACCTGAACAATAATTTTATCCTCTTTGCTACTTGCTGAAATCTTTATTGAACCTCCTTTTTCCGTATGTTTTATTGCGTTTGAAACGATATTTTGAATGATGGAAATTAACATTTTGCTATCGGCAAATACTGAAGTGTTCTCTTCGATTTCATGATGAAGATTTATAGTGTTTATTGACGCCGTTTCATTTAAAGTTTCAAAAACTTTTTCAATGTATTCAATAAGTTTCAATTTTGTTGGAGAAAAGGTATCTGATGCGTATTTTATTCTTGCCCATTCCACTAAATAGTCCAACATTTCCAATTCATCTGTTGCCGATTTATAAACCAAATCAAGCATTTCCTGCACAGTATCAGAATTCATTTTGCGAAAATTTTCTTTTAGATATTTTGCAGTTCCTATAATTGCTGACAGCGGACTTCTCAAATCGTGCGAAAGTATCGCCATAACACTCTCTTTATGAGTATTAAGATCTTCCAATTCTTTAATGTAATTTTTTATCGCATCCTCTGATTGTTTTCTGTCAGTCAAGTCCCTTAAAACCTTGACGTAGCCTAACATTTCACCGTTTAAACCGATGAGCGGAAAAACCAATCCATAAGCATAAAACAGGCTCTTGTCTTTGGCAATGTGCCATCTATTGTCTGTTGCTCTACCTTCTTTTAAAGCGGTTTCGATTTCTTTTTTTGGAATACCATTTTTTAAATCTTCCTCTGTAAATATTAGATCAAAAGGTTCACCAATAACTTCATCTGTTTCGTAACCAAATATTTTTGTAGAGCCTGAACTCCAGCTATTTATGATAAAGTCATTGTCTAATGTAAAAATGGAATAATCTTGTAAACTGTCAATTATTTGACTATAAAACTCAGCCGTTGGTATGTATTTGTTTTTAAGGACTTTTGTGAAGTTTTGTTTGGTTTCCATTGGATTTATTTTAGTCATTATGATGAAATAGTAGGTATTATACAAAACACCATTGCTCATAATGTTGCTTTATTCAGCTAGTTTGATGCTAAATTAAGCCTAATCTTCGGATTTGTAACGAGACATCCAATAAAAACTATTTTTTAATTTAGTCAAATGCTAAAATCTATTGTAATTGCAGGAAGTTTCTGTTTTTGGTATTGAGAAACAACAGGATAATCTTTATTGTGGATTTACTTTACGGGGATGGATTGCAAATCTACGCTATCGGGTTCTTAGTGTTATATGTTTATTTATTTTCTTAAGAATTCGAAGATTAATTCATTTAATTTTTTTGGTTGTTCAAAAGGTATATAATGTGTTGCATTCGGAATGATTTCTAATTCAGAATTCTGTATCAATTTCTGTATCTCTTTAGAATGTTCTTCTTTTATTACATCATCGCTTCCAGCAATTATTAATACTGGATTAGTAATATGAATGAGTTGTTTTGAAGTTATATCTGGATGATTTAACATCAGTTTGATTAAACGTTGATTGCCTGCCTCATTTTCTGAAATTTGTTTTTTTAAATCATTTATGAAATATTCACTCACTCCAGAAGGATTTAAATTGGCGCCGATTGTCACCAGTTTATTTACCAATTCAGGATGTTGCGAATTGAAAATCAATCCTGTATTTCCGCCGTCGCTCCAACCAATAATACTCATTTTTTCAAAATTCAGATGCTGAATGACCTTATATAAATCATCAGCGAATTCTTCATAAGTATAGTCCTCTTTTGTTAAGTCTGTGCTTTTTCCTTGACCCCGAGTATCAATTGCAATTACATGATAATATTTTGAAAAAAATGGTATCTGTTGATAGAAATCCGAAATACTCCCATTGTTACCGTGAAGAAATATTAAAGGATGTCCTTTTCCATATTCTTCATAATATATTTTTGCATTTCCTAAATCAATATATTTTCCATCCATACTTTTTCCATAACTTGTTTTTAGCGCTTTTTCTTTATTTGTAATAACTTCAATCAAAGTTTTAGTCTCACTATTATCGGCGGTATTAGTATTATCGGTGCTATTATCTTCTTCAGTTAGATTCTTTTCGTCTTTATTTTTAGTATAACTGATTTTAAGGTTTGAAATAAAACCTCCTTCACTTGACTCCCAGATTCCCTGACTTTGATATCTGAAAAGTAAATTTTTGGAAAGTGTTTTTTTTGCTGACAGTCCAAATATAAATTCAGTATCTTCTAATGGTTTGTAATCAACTAATTGTAGGGTTATAGCAATCTTATCCAGATGATTAAAAACTAGTTTATATTTTGATAAATCAATGTTCTGCCAGCCAGTTGTAGAAGTTTTATAAATGATGTTCTCGTCAAGAAGCGATTGATCAGGAACATTATTTTTGATACTGTAAATATTGAGTTTTAAAGTGATTTCCTTAAATTTTGAACTTGGTATAATATGATAATTATAAGATTTCAGCTTTGTTTTTTGATAAACTGGAAAGAAACTACCTTGTTCAATTGTTGGTACATTTTTATCAAACATCTTTGAAAATGTTAGAAAAGGTCTGGTTTTTTGTCCAACAACTTTTTCTTTCATTTTATTTGTCTTAATGACAACTTCATTAAGATTCGTTGTTTTATAATCTAAAATAATTTTAGGATTTGCTTGTAAGTCAGTTATAGAAACAATCTTGTTATTATATCCAATAGAACTAAAAACTATTTCTTTATTGTCTAAATTATTTGGAATTTCAAATTTATACTTTCCGTTTTCATCAGTAATTGTTCCTAGTTTTGTGTCTTTTATTCCAATTGAGCAATAAGGAACTATTATATTGTCTATGCTTTTTACATTTCCTTCAATTATCGTTTGTGCGTAACAGTTTAAGCTAACTGAAAGAGTAATTGCGAAAAAAAATCTATACATTTTTTGTTTTTAATTTCTGATAAATATAGATATCATCTTGCTTAAAATAGTTTAATTTAATTGAATTTTAACAATTAAATACAGAAGTATCTTGCATAGAATATCAGTTTTTATTTCTTAAGTATCACACCTCCCCTTTCGTTCTCTTCTCAGGTCTGATAATCATTCGTAACGATTGATCTTTGGAAAAATAAGCAATCATCCAATGGTAAAAAGTATTTAATCTATTGCGATACGTTATCAAGGACATCAAGTGAACAAATAACCAAATCATCCAAGCCAAAAAGCCATTGAAATGCATTTTGGGTTTGGGTAAATCGACAACAGCTTTGTTTTTTCCAATGATTGCCATTGAACCTTTGTCGTTGTATTTAAAGGGTTTCAAAGGTTTGTTTTGAATCATTAATTTGAAGTTTTCGGCAAGGTTTAATCCTTGTTGGATTGCCACTTGCGCTACTTGGGGGTGACCTCCCGGGAAATTTGCATCGTTGATTTGGATGCAGGTATCGCCAATGGCGTAGATGTTATTGGTAGCGTTAACTTTGTTGAATGCATCGGTAGCCATTCGTTTGCCACGACCGTAACTTTCTGCCGGAATTCCTTCAAATTCCCTTGCCGAAACTCCTGCCGCCCAAATTAAGTTCTTGGTTTGTATGGTTTTCCCATCGGCGAAGAAAACGGTATCGTCTTTGTAATCAACCACTCGGGTATTTAGTTTGACAACGACTCCAAGTTGAGTCACTGCTTTGAGCGTATCGGCTTGTGATTCCAAGCTCATAGGCGATAACAAGGCATCTCCCCCATCGATCAAATAGATATTACTGGCGGAGGTTTGTAATTCGGGATATTCTTTAAGCAAAATGTTTTTTCGCATCTCGGCAAACATTCCGGAAACTTCCACTCCTGTTGGGCCTCCTCCAACTACAACAATGGTTAAATGTTTTCTGCGTTCGTGTATGTCTTTGCAAATGGCAGCTTTTTCCAAATTTTTCAATAAGGCATTGCGCATTTCGATGGCATCATTGAGGGTTTTCATCGGAATGGCATTTTTCTTGACATTTTCCATTCCAAAATAACTCGTTTCGGCTCCCGTTGCAAAAACTAAGCAGTCATACTGCAATTCGCCGTTATTGAGGATGATTTTGTTTTCGGCAGGAATTACTTTAAGTAATTCGCCCAAGCGAAACTGCAGATTCTTTTTGCCTGCAAAAAACTTTCGGAAAGGATAACTGATGCTCGAGGGTTCCAAAAAGCCTGTGGCAACCTGATAGATGAGTGGCGGAAAGAAATTATAATTGTTTTTGTCAACAAGGGTTACTTCAATTCCTTTTTGGTTGGTGAGTTCTTTGGCTAAATTAATTCCGGCGAAACCTCCGCCTATTATTACTATTTGCATATTGAGACTTTTATTTATAGTGATTAGCAGCTATGAGATTAACTCATAGAGTAAATGTATAAGCTGTTTTTTACCGCAGATTCGCAGATTTTAATAAAAATTTTATCTGTAGATTAACCGCTTTCAGCGGAATTAGCGCGAATTAATTTCTCTAAAATTATAAAATTCAACTTTTCAATAAATAATCTGCGAATCTGCGGTAACCATAAAAGTACAATATATATTAGGAGCAAATATTAGTTTTTGAATTTTTTAACAGGCTTTTCTGCTATTTCAGTTTTGTTTTGCAACAAATAATTGGCCAACAATTTTTCTATTAATTCGTCTTTGGTAAGATGATGAAAAATGGTTTTTATTTTTGTTTTTAATTCGGTGTCAACGTCGTGATTGGGCTTGGTTTTGAAGATTTGTTTCGCCCATAAAAGGGTGTTGTTCTCTTCAATACTAGCTACGGATGGTTTTTTGTATTTGGTAAACTGGATTCCCAATTCTCTTTCGAAATCGGCAATTTCAGCTACTTCTTCGGGTTGCAATACAGTCAAAGAAAGTCCTTTGGCTCCTGCCCTAGCCGTTCTACCGCTACGGTGAACGTACACTTCATACACATCCGGTAAATGATAATTCACTACATAAGAGATTGCTGCCACGTCAATTCCTCTTGCTGCCAAATCGGTTGCCACCAAAATATTGATGTGCCCCTCACGAAATTGCTCCATGATTCGGTCACGAATTCCTTGAGACAAACTTCCGTGTAAAGCTCCTGATGAAAATCTATTGATTGCTAGGTTTTTGGCCAGTTTATTGACAGCAGCTTTGGTTTTACAAAAGATAATTCCGCGTTCTCCATCTTTAGAATTCAGGAAATGCATTAAAACATCCAATTTTTCTATAGGATCTACCACAATATAATTATGATCAATGCCTTGATTACCCACAGTTTCCATACTGGCGCTTACCGTCACTACGTTTTTGTTTAAGTAATTCTGGATTAATTGCTTGATTGTTCCAGGCATAGTCGCCGAAAACAAAAAGGTTCTGTAGGTTTTAGGTAATTCGGTTATGATTTCGTCCAAAGCTTCTTTAAGGATAGACACCATTTCATCGGCTTCGTCGAGAACTAGAAATTTGGTTTCTTTTAGGCTAATGGCTTTGCGCTGCAACAAATCGATCAAACGACCCGGTGTGGCCACGACGATATGTGTTGGTGATTTTAATCTTTCGATTTGTGGTTTGATTGGGATTCCGCCACAAACCGCTGCGATGGAAACTTCAGGAAGATACTTGGCGTAACTTTCTAAATTATTGAAAATTTGTTGTCCCAATTCTCTTGTAGGCACTAAAATTATTGCTTGTACGACAGAAACATTGGTGTCTACCAATTGCAACAATGGTAAACCAAAAGCTGCGGTTTTTCCCGTTCCTGTTTTGGCAAGTCCTACGATATCGGTAGTGTTAGCTAACAATAGCGGAATGGTTTTTTGCTGAATTTCGGTTGGGGTTACAATTTCCATTTCGGTAATCGCTTTTAGTATTCCTTTTGAAACCCCTAAATCTGAGAATTGTGTTGACATGCTTTTTTGTTTTTTTAATTGTAAAATGCTCTTGAATAGCAAAATGTTGTTTTAGCCCGGATCGTAGCGGCATCCTTTTCTTGCCTCCTTTAGGCAAGAAAAGATATAGCGGACAGCCGGAAATAGCTCCTAAAAATTATTTATATAAATCAACATGACTATCCGTGACTAATACCAAACCTATAAAATTGGCCACGGATTAAAAAGATTTACACAGATTTTATTATTTATATAAATGAACATGACTATCCGTGACTAATACCAAATCAATAAAATTGGCCACAGATTAAAAAGATTTACGCAGATTTCTTTAATAATGAGTATGAAATCTGTGAGAATCTGTGTAATCAGTGGCAAAAAAAGTATACTTGGTACACTTTTGGACAGTCATATAAATCAAAATAGAGACACATTGTATTGCGTCTCTATGTTGAAATTTAATGTTTTAATCGGCTTCGTTCATGACTTTTTCACGGTATTTTTTACCGATTAATAAGGTCATTTTTAGTTTATAATCGTCCATTAGCCATTCTCTGTAGTTCTTGCTACATTGGCTAAGGCATTTTGAAAAACGTTTTACGCGATATTCGATATCGGCTTCCAATTCTTTTGAAAGCGCTTTGGCTTCCTGTAATTCTTCGGTATTGTCCACACACATGGCTGCGTGTTGGTCAATTGATTTTTCTAAAACTACTTTGGATCTTAAGTTCTGAGCTATAGCCAGTTTGTGTTCTTCATCTACATCAAAAGTAACGTCTGCCGTTTTGCTGAATTTGGCACGTAATTCTGGTGGCATCGAATATTTGAAATGCGTTTCTATTTCGCTGTCATCCCTTAAATTCTCTAAGTAAAACTCAGGTGATTTAAAAATATGTTGCCAGTTTACTGGATCGCTCCAGAGTCCGAAACGAGCAGCATTATTTCCTAAATCAATTACGGCAAATTCGTCTTTTCCGGGTAATTTTCTAGAACCACGACCAATCATTTGGAAATATAAAGTCAGGGATTTGGTCGCTCTGTTCAAAATAATAGTTTCAACGGTAGGTTCATCAAAGCCCGTCGTGAGGATTCCGACAGAAGTAAGAATAGCATCAGGTGTATGTTTAAACCAATGCAGAATCTCTTTTCGTTCTTCGGTACTGCTAGTGTTATCGAGGTGGCGAATACCGTAGCCTGCTTCCCTGAAAGTCTCATACACATATAAGGATGTGTTGATTCCGTTGTTGAAAATCAAGGTTTTTTTGCCTAAAGATTTCTCGGTGTAAGCATGCAATAATTTTTCTTGCATAGCCATATTGGTATATAAATCATCGGAAGATTTTACAGTGTAATCTCCGTTGATACCTACTTTTAAGGATGTTAATCCAACATCATAACTATAGGTAACCGCTTTTGCCAAGAAACCGTTTTCTATTAATGAGCTAATGGTGTCACCCACGATTAGTTCATCATAGCTTTGGTGCATTGGTAATTTTATGTTTGAACTCAAAGGAGTAGCTGTTACTCCCAGTATGAAAGCATTTTTGAAAGATTTTAATAATTTTCGGAAGGAATTGTAATGCGCCTCATCGATAATAACCAAACCAATATTGTCTAAATGTAGTTTTTCGTCATTGATACGGTTTTTCAAAGTCTCGACCATGGCCACAAAACAAGAGTAATCATTTTGGTCTGGAAGTTCTTTTACTTTGCTGTTGATGATTTTATTTTTTACGTCAAAACCCTTCAACATTTTTGAAGTTTGCTTACACAACTCGATCCGGTGTGTTAGTACCACCACTTTTTTGTTGTGTTGTGACAAATAACGGCGAACGATCTCAGAAAAAATTACTGTTTTTCCTCCACCGGTAGGCAATTGGTATAATAAATGATGTTGTGCAGGGGCATTGTCTATACGCTCAAATATGGCGTCAATGTCTCCTTGTTGGTAAGCGTAAAGTTCTTTTTTGGCTTCGATTTCAATTTCTAAACTCTCTTGATGCATTGTATATTTTTCGATTTTTGCAAAAATACGCCTAAAAAACAGTTATTCGGCCAATTTTTTTTAAAAATATATAGGACGGATTAATTAAAATCAATTACAAATTGGGCTCTCAGTCCTCCAAAAGTTCAATAGTTGTTTTGAAATCAGCGACATTCTTCCATTTTTGGGAAGAAGCTTCATCGCAAATAGCGATTAATCGACTTTTGAATTCACTGATAATTCCATTTGAAATGATGAATTTTGAGGCTTGTTCGAAAGAATTGAACATGCTTTTATAAAATAATTCTTGTTTTATTATGTTTTCTGAAGAAAAAGTTTGGGCAATTTCAATATTATACAACATCACATCGGCTATGACAAAGGGATCAACCCCCAATAAAATAAAATGCTTGATGTATTTTTGAGCAACCGAGCGTCTCATTTTTGGCTTTTTTCTTTTGCCTTTGTTTTGCAATGGAAAATATTCATGGGAGATTTTGAGTTTGCACTCCTGTAACAAGGTTTCTTCCTTTGGATTGAAAACAAAATTGTAATAGACTTTTACGGGAAGGAACTTTTCATACAATTCAAGTATTTGCTCTTCTAATTGCTCTTTATTGAGTTCATTCAAATATTTTTTTAAATCGCGCTTGCTCATTTTCAAAGTTTAAGAATACAAAAGTAATTTAGTTTTCTAATGAATACATCAATAATGATTGATATTGACTAATTTTGCCCTTTATAATTGAAAAAACAACTACAAATGCTTAAAATTTTCAAGATTACTGCCATTTTAGAAGGCATCTCTTTTCTGGTTTTATTTTCGAATATGCTTTTTATTAAAACAAACAATCCCGAACTTTATCATACTATGTTACGTCCGTTGGGAATGACTCATGGTGTATTATTTATTGGTTACGTTTTATTGGCTTTTTTATTGAAAAAGGCTCAAAATTGGAATTTTAAAGCCTTTGGGATTATACTAATTGCTTCATTAGTTCCGTTTGGTACCTTCTATATAGAAAAAAAATACTTGTAAAGTTATGGACAAACTCATTCAATTCATTTTTGAATTCCTCTACCCTATTTTTAGACATTGGGGAATGAGCAGAACTACATCGACTTATTTGAGTTTGTTTTTCAATACTATTTTGCTTTGCTTTTTGGCTTATGGCTTGTACGTGGTTTTCCGATTTATCTTGGTGACTATAATGGCCATTGTCGCCCAAAGAACCAAAACTAGATTTGATGATTTATTAGTAAGCAATAAAACAGCTAAGTATATTGCTTATTTGGTTCCGTTATTTTTTGTCTTTAAGTCGGTTCCAGTGATTTTGGATAAGTTTGAATACTGGGAAAGCATTTTTGGCAAAACCGTGGGTGTTTATATTGTTTTACTTATTTTATGGATTATCCGAACCATTTTTAATTCCCTACGCGATTATTTGAAATTAATTCCGAGATACAGCGACAAGCCGATTGATAGCTTCATTCAGGTTATAATGATTGTGCTGTGGATGTTTGGAATTGCTTTGATTATTTCGAAACTGTTTGATATTGATCAAAAGGAATTGTTGACCATTTTGGGAGCTGTTTCGGCAGTGATTATTTTAGTTTTCAGAGATACTATTTTGGGTTTTGTGGCAAGTGTTCAGGTTGCTATAAACGATATGGTGCGCATTGGTGACTGGATTACGATGGATCGTTATGGTGCCGATGGTGATGTGATAGAAATCAATCTGGCTACGGTTAAAGTTCGGAACTTTGACAATACCACAACCACGATTCCAACCTATAGTTTGAGTTCCGACTCCTTTCAAAACTGGAGAGGAATGCTTAACTCTGACGGAAGGCGTATCAAGCGACATATCATAATCAAAGCCAATAGTATTCGTTTTCTAGAAGATCAGGAACTCCTTGATTTAAAAAAAATAGATCTTCTAACCTCTTATATTAATCTTCGAAAAAGCGAAATTGACAACTACAATTTGGGAAATAAAATCGATAAAACGCTGGCTATAAATGGTCGCAACTTAACCAACCTAGGTTTGTTCCGAAAATACATTACCCAATACCTACAGCAATATCCTGGATTGAATAAAGAAATGCTAATGCTTTGCAGACAATTACAACCCACTCCATATGGTATTCCTCTGGAGATTTATGCTTTTTCTAAAGACAAACGTTTTGAGAATTATGAATACATCCAATCGGACATATTTGATCATATTATTGCTTCAGTTTCTTACTTTGGTTTGGAAATTTTTGTAATGCCATCTGAAAATATTGTTAAGCCGTAAGATAAGACCGAATTTTAAAAAAAAATATAATCTTCTTAAATCTGCTGAATTTGAATGCAATGCAAATTCAATAGATTTAAGAAGATTTTTTTAATGATTAAAGTTATTAAAGATTTTGAAACTTAGCGGCTCAGAAGCTTAGTCTCTCTTTTAACCTATTCTGTCTTTTACATATTCAATTTCGGTTTTTCCATGCGCTTTTGGTTTTCCGTCTTCGCCTAAATTTACCATTGTAGTGCTGTCTATGGTAATGATTGTTTCGCGTGTCATCATATTTCTGGCTTCACATATTAATTCAATAGAACTGCGCCCAAATTTTACAACATCAATTCCAATTTCGATAATATCTCCTTGTCTGGCAGAACTTCTAAAATTAATCTCAGACATGTGTTTAGTAACAATTCTGGAATTTTCTAATTGTATAATGGTGTACAAAGCCAGCTCTTCGTCGATCCAAGCCAATAATTTTCCGCCAAATAATGTCCCGTTAGGGTTTAAGTCTTCTGGTTTTACCCATTTTCTAGTATGAAATCGCATATTTTTTGATTTAATAATGCTAAAATAAGACATTGCTAACAGTAATTTTTATATTTTTAAAGAAAAAAAGATGAATCAGAGAGATCAATTAATCAGAGAAATTCGAGGAGAATCATTGGGAAATGTGAGTAATCAGTCGTCTTCAGATGAGTTGTTTCAAAATGAAGTACTTAGACCCATTTTGAAATTGCAGAACGATTTGTTTATCGCCTCTTTTTTAAATTATATCAGTAAATACAAAAGAGATTTTTACACTAAATCGGTTGAAAACAAATTAGCTATTATTGAAAATGCGATTCAAAAAGACATTAAATTCCGAAATGCCTTAAAGGGAATGATTATCGCATTGTTTACTACTGATGAATATGCACTATATATTCAGAATTCTTCCAGTCTGAATAAAAGGATGATGAATTTATTGGTCGAAAGATTGAAAAGTCAAGTTCAGTTGTTTGATAAGGAGAAATAATTAGTCTAGTTAGTGTGTTGTTTTAACGCAATGAAATGAGTTTTTAATCTTATTGATAATTTTTAATAAGATTTTTACAGTATATAAAGCCTCATAATTATTTTATACCAAAATTTTCTTAAAAAGCACCTTCTTAAATCTTTGCATTTTTTCTTGCTTCTTGGAGCTTGACGTCGTGTATTTTTTATATTATTCACTAAAACGTTTTATTAATTGTGAATTCTTAATTTGTTTTATTTAATTAACGCATTTATGGCGAATATGTTTGTTTTTTATTTATTATTGTAATGTATTGATAATTGCATTATTGATAATTATTAAATAATATTTTTAATATTTCGCAAATGGAAAGACGAGAGGCACTAAAAAAGTTAGCTTATTTGATGGGAGGAGCAATTTCTGCCACCACAATGGGTGTATTATTTGAAAGTTTTACTGTATTCGATCCCGAACAGAATACCTATTCTTTTACGGTTACGGATGAAGAAATTTTAGCTGAATTTTCAGAAATTATTTTACCGACAACTGCTAAATCTCCTGGAGCAAAAGCTGCAGGTGTTGGTGCTTTTATTCCTTTAGTTGTAAAAGATTGTTATCCTCCAAAACTGCAAGAAGTCTTTAAGAATGGATTTGAAGATATGTTGGCAAAATGCAAAACTAAATTCAACAAAGAATTTCTAAGTCTCAATACCGAAGAAAAAAATCAACTCATGAATGAATTAAAGCAACAGGCTATCGATAGCAATAAGGAACCTTCTTTCTTTTTGATTGCTAGAGATTTGACCCTGTTGGGTTATTTTTCTTCGGAAATTGGTTGTACAATGGCTAGAGAATATTTGCCTATACCAGGGAAATATGATGGTAATGCCGAATACAAACCGGGTCAGAAGGCTTGGGCCACATAATGCCGAAGTATTTGTAACTAATTTTATTAATTCCTAAAAAAGAGACTCGTGAATATCAATACTGATTTAAAGAAGCAAAATACTTATGACGCAATTGTCATAGGTTCAGGAATAAGTGGAGGATGGGCAGCCAAAGAATTAACGGAAAAAGGATTAAAAGTCCTAATGTTAGAACGTGGTATGAACATCGAGCACATAAAAGATTATGATTCGGCGATGAAAGCCCCTTGGGAAATACCGTATGCCGGAAAAATGACAGAAGAACAAAAGCGAACTCATCCCGTGCAAACCAGAGATTATCCGTACAGTCAGGCTAATGAAAGCTGGTGGGTAAACGATTTAGAATGTCCTTATACCGAAGACAAGCGTTTTGATTGGTACAGAGGTTTTCATGTAGGAGGAAAGTCTTTAATGTGGGGACGTCAGAGTTATCGCTTAAGTGATCATAATTTTGAAGATAATGCCAGAGATGGTCACGGAAATGACTGGCCAATTCGATATAAAGACATTGCCCATTGGTATGATTATGCAGAAAAATTTGCCGGAATAAGCGGCCAAAATGAGAATTGGCCTTTATTACCAGACGGTCAATTTTTACCTCCTATGGATATGAATTGCGTTGAAAAATCAGTAAAAGAACGCATTGAAAAGCATTATAATAAATCCAGAATTATGACAATTGGACGAACTGCAAATCTTACTCAACCTCATTTAGGTAGAGGTAGTTGTCAATATAGAAATTTATGCAGTAGAGGTTGTCCATTCGGAGCCTATTTTAGTACACAGTCTTCTACATTGCCAGCAGCTATGGCTACTAAAAGACTAACTGTTCGCCCCTACTCGATTGTTAATCATATTATTTATGATAAAGAAACCAAAAAAGCCAAAGGGGTAATGGTTATTGATGCCCAGACTAATGAAACTATGGAGTTTTATGCAAAAATCGTTTTTGTAAATGGTTCAACTTTAGGATCAGCCTTTATTTTATTGAATTCAACTTCCGAAGCTCATCCAAATGGTTTGGGTAATGGCAGTGGACATTTGGGACATAATTTAATGGATCATCACTTTAGATGTGGTGCTGAAGGTAGTGCTGAAGGGTTTGAAGATAAATATACTTATGGACGAAGAGCCAACGGAATCTATATTCCAAGATATCAAAATTTTAATGGAGACAAACGCGATTATTTGCGTGGTTTTGGATATCAAGGTGGAGCCAGTAGAGGAAATTGGCATAAAGAAGTGGCCGAATTAGCCTTTGGAGGTGATTTCAAAGAAACATTATCAAGACCTGCAGACTCTTGGACAATGGGATTAGGAGGCTTTGGTGAAATGTTGCCTTACTACGAAAATAAAGTATATATCGATCATTCCAAAAAAGACAAATGGGGACAACCGGTATTGGCAATTGACTGTGAATACAAAGAAAATGAAGCAAAAATGCGTGAGGACATGATGTATGATGCTGCCGAAATGCTGGAAGCTGCAGGTATGAAAAATGTAAAACCCTATGACAATGGTTGTTTTCCAGGAATGGCTATTCATGAAATGGGTACAGCCCGTATGGGGAATGATCCAAAAGAATCTGTGTTAAATAAATGGAATCAAATGCACGAAGTGAATAATGTGTTTGTGACTGACGGTTCTTGCATGCCTTCAACTGCGTGTCAAAATCCTTCATTAACATACATGGCTTTAACTGCCAGAGCTTGTGATTATGCAGTAAAAGAATTAAAGAAAAAAAATATTTAGATTTTTGGATTATTTAGATTATGAGAAAATTAAAAATGGGAATGATTGGCGGTGGCAAAAATGCTTTTATTGGAGCAGTTCATCGCATTGCGGCCAACATGGATGGATTGATCGAATTGCATTGTGGTGCTTTTAGTTCCAATCCTAATTTATCTCTTGAATCTGGTAAAGAATTAGGTTTGGCAGAAGATAAATGTTATGGATCTTATGTTCAAATGATTGAAACGGAAGCAAAGTTACCTCTAAACGAGAGAATGGATTTTGTTTCAATCGTGACTCCAAATCATGCCCATTTTGCTCCTGCAATGTTAGCATTAGAAAGCGGTTTCCATGTTGTTTTGGACAAGCCGATGACTTTGACTTTAGCGGAAGCTAAATTATTGGAACAAAAAGTTAAAGAAACTGGGCTTTATTTGTGTTTGACACACACTTACGCTGGCTATCCAATGGTAAAACAGGCCCGTAATATGGTAGCTGAAAATGATTTTGGAACCATTCGAAAAATAATGGTTGAATATCCTCAAGGCTGGTTAAGCACTGACTTTGAAAACGGAGGAAATAAACAAGCAGCTTGGAGAACAGATCCATCAAAGAGTGGTATTAGCGGTTGTATGGGAGACATTGGAACTCATGCTGCCCATTTAGCAGAATATATTTCAGGATTAAAAATCACAGACCTTTGTGCGGATATTAATACTGTTGTTGCCAACAGAAGATTGGACGATGACGGAAATGTATTGCTCAAATTTGATAATGGTGCCAATGGAGTTTTGATTGCCAGTCAAATTGCTGCTGGTGAAGAAAATAGCTTAAAAATTAAAGTATATGGAGAAAAAGGAGGTTTAGAATGGCATCAAATGGAACCAAACACTTTGGTTGTTAAGTGGCTAGACTCCCCTACTCAATTGTATCGCACTGGAAATGGATATTTATCAGCAATAGCGGCTTTTAATACTCGAATTCCAAGTGGACATCCGGAAGGCTATTTGGAAGCTTTTGGGAATTTATACAAGAACTTTGCGTTGACTTTACAATCAAAATTAGAAGGCAAAGAACCAACAGCAAGTATGCTTGATTTTCCAACAGCAAAAGAAGGTGTTCGAGGAATGGCTTTTATAGAAAATGTAATCGCTTCGGGGAAATCAACTCAAAAATGGACTGAATTTAGTATTTGAAGATGCTAAGTTGGTAAGGCACTAAGCTGCTAAGTATAGTTAGAAAGTTTAAAAAGAACAAAATAATTATCTAAAAATTAATACAATAATAATACAGGAAGAAAACTGAAAACTATTTTTCTAATCTTAGAGACTCAGAAACTCAGCAACTCAGTCCTCCTTAATAATCACAACAAATGACCACAATGCAAGGACCTGCGGTTTTTTTAGCGCAATTTATTTCTGATGAAGCTCCTTTTAATTCTTTGGATGGAATTTGCCAATGGGCTGCCAATTTAGATTTTAAGGGGATACAAATACCGACTCTGGATTCCCGCTTTATTGATTTGAAAAAAGCCGCTGAAAGCAAAACTTATGCTGATGAACTTACAGGAATTGTTGGCTCTTACGGATTAAAAATATCTGAACTTTCTACACATTTACAAGGTCAGTTGGTTGCCGTTCATCCTGCCTACGATGATTTTTTTGATGGATTTGCTCCGCAGACTTTGCGAGGTAATCCAAAAGCAAGACAAGAATGGGCGGTGCAACAATTGCATTATGCGGCAAAAGCTTCGCAGAATTTAGGACTTAACGCGCATGCTACTTTTAGCGGTTCCTTATTATGGCAATATTTTCATCCTTGGCCTCAACGCCCACCAGGTTTAATTGAAGACGGATTCAAAGAATTGGCTAAACGTTGGTTACCAATCCTCAATGAATTTGACAATAATGGTGTAGATGTTTGCTACGAAATCCATCCCGGTGAGGATTTATTTGATGGTGAAACTTACGAAATGTTTCTCAAAGCGGTAAACAATCATCAACGCGCTTGTATACTGTATGATCCTTCACATTTTGTTCTTCAACAATTGGATTACATTCAATATATCGATTTTTATCATGAACGTATCCGAGCTTTTCACGTGAAAGATGCTGAGTTTAACCCGACGGGAAAACAAGGGACTTTTGGAGGCTATCAAAGTTGGGTAAATCGTGCAGGGCGTTATCGCTCCCCTGGTGATGGTCAAATTGATTTTAAAACCATTTTCAGCAAATTAGCACAATACGATTATAAAGGTTGGGCAGTGATGGAATGGGAATGCTGTTTGAAAAATCAAGAAGATGGAGCTCGTGAGGGAGCCGAATTTATAAAAAAACACATTATCAAAGTAACTGATAAAGCTTTTGATGATTTTGCAGCGGTCGAAACCAATACACATCTTAATAGAAAAAATTTAGGGTTATAAATTGTTTAATTAATTACATATATGAAAATCAAAATTTTAGCAGCAATAATAGCCCTAGGAGGTTTATGTTCTTTTTCGAATTATGAATCAATATCAACTGGATATAGTGGTAAAGAAGAAGTTCAGCCCTCTGAAGGAGAGTTAATAATGAAGAAGCAAGATTGTGCTACTTGTCACAAAATTGATAAAAAAGTAATTGGACCCTCTTTTTTGGATATTGCCAAAAAATATCCTATGAATGATAAAAACATCAACTATTTATCTGATAAAATTATAAAAGGCGGTTCTGGAGTTTGGGGTGCAATACCTATGGCGGCCCATACTGCATTAAAAAAAGACGATGCCAAGAAAATTGCCAAGTACATTCTATCATTGAATAAATAAATTGTAACCTACTTTATGGATAAAGATTTAAATAAAAATAAAGAACCAGAATCGATTGTTCGCAGGGATTTTCTAAAAAAGGGCGCGCTAGCAACAGCTGCGTTTATGATTATTCCAAGGCATGTCATGGGCAGAGGCTTTGTGGCACCAAGTGACAGATTATTAATTGCCAGTATTGGTGTTGGTGGAAAGGGAAGGTCAGATGTAGCTTCTTTTGAAAAAAGTGGCCTCGCTAATGTTGCTTATTTGTGCGATGTTGATACAAGAAGAGCCGCCGATGCTGTAAAAGCTTTTCCGAAAGCCAAATTTTACAAGGATTGGCGCGAAATGTTTGATAAAGAGCATAAAAACTTTGATGCTGTTTCAGTTTCTACACCCGATCATAATCATGCTATTCAAGCCTTTTCAGCTATGCAGTTAGGCAAGCATGTGTATGTACAAAAACCAATGGCACATGATATTTACGAAGCACATATGATGACTCAAGCAGCTGCTCGTTATAAAGTAGTGACGCAAATGGGAAATCAAGGTTCGTCCAATGACGGCACTCGAATCCTAAAAGAATGGTACGATGCAGATTTAATTGGAGATGTACATACAGTTTATGCCTGGACTGATAGACCTGTTTGGCCGCAAGGAATTCCTTGGTCAACAGTAAAAACAGAAATTCCTAAAGAATTGGATTGGGATTTATGGTTAGGAACAGCTCCTAATAAAAATTATGTCGACAAATTAGTGCCATTTAACTGGCGCGGTTGGTGGGATTATGGAACTGGCGCATTGGGAGATATGGGATGCCATTTAATGGAAGCACCATTCTCCGTATTAAATCTAAAATATGCCAAAGACGTTCAGTGTAGTGTAGGTTCTGTTTATGTGGATGAATTCAAAAGAGGTTATTTTCCGGAAAGTTGTCCTCCTTCGAGTCATGTGATGTTAACATTTCCTAAGACAGATAAAACGAAAGGAGATGTCAAAATACATTGGATGGATGGTGGTATTCAACCAGAACGTCCAGAAGAATTAGGAGCAAACGAAATCTTTGGTGATGGTGGGAATGGTACTTTGTTTATTGGAACCAAAGGAAAAATGATTTGTGACACTTATAGTGAAAATCCAAGATTATTACCTTTAAGTCGTAATGAAAATCTAAAAATAGCAGAGAAGTATCCTCGAGTAAAAGATGGCGCCAGCGGTCATCAAAAGCAATGGATAGAAGGTTGTATCGCGGGATATGGCAAAAAAGAATTGAGTTCACCTTTTGAAATTGCAGGTCCTTTAACAGAAGCTTTATTAATGGCCAATCTTGCCGTAAGAGGTTATGATTTGCACAAAGAAGTATTAGGAGAAGATGTGTATCCGGGCCGTTCGGTTAAACTACTTTGGGATAATGATGCCAAGAAAGTAACCAATATCGATGATGTCAATCAATTTGTTAAACGTAATTATAGAGAAGGTTGGAAAAACCTAAGTTTTTAAAACAATAAAATTAAATAGTAAACCCATGAAAAAAATAATAACAACAGTATTAGTCTTCACTTTATTTCAAACCATGCAAGCTCAAAAAGGATTTAAACCTCTTTTTGACGGAAAAACAACAACAGGTTGGCATACTTACGGCAAAACTACCGCTAGTGCCGGATGGAAAGTTGAAGATGGTGTTTTACATTTTGATCCAGAAGCGGCCAAAAATGGTCAAGGAGGAGATTTGGTAACTGATGCTGAATATGAAAATTTTCATTTAAAAGTAGATTGGAAAGTAGCTCCGAATGCCAACAGTGGAATTATTTTTTACATTAATGAAAATCCAACAAAATACAAAAACACTTATGAAACTGGTTTAGAAATGCAAGTTTTGGATAATGATGGTCATCCAGATGGAAAAATAACCAAGCACCGTGCTGGGGATTTATATGATTTAATTCAAAGTAAATCGGAACCAGTTAAACCGGTTGGAGAATGGAATACAGCCGAAATTGTTTGTAAAAACGGAAAGTTGACTTACGTTTTAAACGGGGTTATTGTTGTTGAAACGGTACTTTGGGATGATAATTTTAAAGCTTTGGTTGCTGGAAGTAAATTTGCCGCTTGGCCAGCTTTTGGAACATTCAAAAAAGGAAAAATTGCTTTGCAAGATCACGGCAACAATGTGTGGTATCGTAATATCGTGATTAAAGAATGGAATACGATGGAAACTACAACTGGCTGTAAATAATAGCTCTAAAATAAACTTAACCAAAAATTAACCTCTTTTATGAATACAACTATCCGCATTAAATTATCTGTAATGATGTTTCTGGAATTTTTTATCTGGGGGGCATGGTTTGTCACTCTTGGTACCTTTTTAGGGAACAATTTAAAAGCTTCTGGTTCAGAGACGGCAGCAGTTTTTTCCACCCAATCATGGGGAGCCATCATTGCTCCTTTTATTATTGGTTTGATTGCAGATCGTTATTTTAATGCTGAGAAAATCTTAGGTATTTTACATCTGGTAGGTGCATTTTTAATGTATCAGATGTATCAATCGGCAGATGTTGGGTCATTTTATATCTATGTGTTAAGTTATATGGTTCTGTATATGCCAACATTGGCTTTGGTGAATTCAGTGGCATTTAACCAAATGAAAGATCCAGAAAAAGAGTTTGCCAATATTAGAGTTTGGGGAACTATTGGTTGGATTTTAGCAGGATTCTCTATTAGTTTCTTGTTTCATTGGGATTCTGTAGAAGCTGTTACTAATGGATTACTTAAAAACACATTTCTTTTGGCCGGAATTGCAGCTTTGGTTTTAGGTTTATTAAGTTTCACATTGCCTAAAACGCCACCTAAAGTTAGTGAGGGGAAAATTAAAATTGCCGATATTATTGGTCTTGATGCTTTAAAACTTTTAAAAGATAAAAATTTCTTAATCTTTTTTATTTCATCTATTTTAATTTGTATTCCGTTGGCTTTTTATTATCAAAATGCACATCCATTTTTGACTGCTGCCGGAGTTGAAAATCCAACTGGAAAAATGGCAATCGGACAAATATCCGAAGCATTGTTTTTATTATTCATTCCGGTATTTTTTGCCCGCTTTGGATTTAAGAAAACAATTCTGGTGGGAATGCTCGCTTGGGCTGTTCGCTACGTTTTATTTGCTTATGGCAATGGTGGTGATTTGAGTTTTATGCTTATTGTTGGAATAGCTTTGCATGGAATTTGTTATGATTTTTTCTTTGTTTCAGGACAAATTTATACCAATTCAAAAGCAGGAGAAAAATACAAAAGCGCTGCCCAAGGACTGATAACATTGGCAACTTATGGTATTGGAATGTTAATTGGGTTTGCAGTTGCAGGCTGGATTACGGATAATTATAAAACGGCTGAAGGAGCAATCAATTGGCAAATGGTATGGATAATTCCTGCCGGAATTGCTTTTGCAGTATTCTTGATTTTTGCTCTTTTATTTCAAGATAAAAACAAAGCAATAAATGAAATTTAAGCATTTTAAAAACAAAAAAAATGAGTGCAACTTTTGATAGAAGAACCGCTATAAAAGGCATTCTTGCAGGAACTGTGACTTTAGGGATTCCATCGGGATTATCGGCTCTGGCAATACCGAAAGAAGAATTAAATTTAGAATCTAATATGTTGAAAGGAAGAATTAACCATTCAGTAGCTCGTTGGTGCTTCAGTGATTTTGATATTGAAACGCTTTGTTTGGAAGCTAGAAAAATTGGAATTACCGGTATTGATTTGGTTGGTCCAAAGGATTGGCCAATACTAAAAAAACACAATCTTGTTTCCACCATGTGTAATGGGGCAGAATTAAATTTAGTGGACGGTTTCAACGATCCAAAGTTTCATGAACAATTGATTAAAAATTATGCGGAAATGATTCCTTTAGTGGCTGAAGCGGGTTATAAAAACTTGATTTGTTTTAGCGGAAGCAGGAGAGGAAAAACTGATGAAGAAGGCTGGAATAATTGTGTACTCGGGTTGAAAACATTGATTCCATTGGCAGAGAAACATAAAGTAACTTTGGTTATGGAGCTGTTAAACAGTAAGATTGATCACAAGGATTATCAATGTGATAAAACCTATTGGGGAGTAGAATTGGTGAAACGAATTAATTCGGAAAATTTTAAATTGCTATATGATATTTACCATATGCAAATTGATGAGGGTGACGTAATTCGAACTATCAAAGAAAATCACAATCACATCGCCCACTATCATACTGGTGGAGTTCCGGGACGAAATGAAATTGACGAAACCCAAGAACTCAATTACAGCGCTATAATGAAAGCCATTGCTGATAGCGGTTTTACAGGTTTTGTGGGACAAGAGTTTATTCCTAAACAAAAAGATAAAATAGCCTCTTTGAAAAAGGCAATTGCGATTTGTGATATTTAATTTTTAATCTAGTAAAAAGTAAAAACAATGATAAAGAGAAGAGATTTTATAATTAACAGCGGTTTGGCGTTGGGTGCATTGGCAATTGCCCCTTCCCTAGCCTTTTCAATAAAACCAAAAAATATTGGTCTTCAATTGTATACTTTGAGAGAAGCATTTTCTAAAGACGTAAAAGGCGTTTTAGAACATGTGGCTAAGTCTGGGTATAAAGAAGTGGAAACGTATGGATTTTCAGCTGAAAAAGGATTTTTTGGCACTTCTCCAAAAGATTTCAAAAAGATACTAACTGATAATGGACTAAAAGCAACAAGTGGTCATTATGATTTTAAATCATTTATAAAAGACAATAATGTCGATTTTCTGAAAGCATCTATTGAATGTGCCAATGTATTAGGAAGTGAATATGTTACTGTTCCTTGGTTGGAAGAAAGTTTAAGAAGCAATTTAGACGATTATAAACGTATTGCACAAAAAGTAAACGAAGCGGCGGTTTTATGTAAACAATCCGGATTGAAGTTGGCTTACCATAACCATGATTTTGAGTTCAAGAAGTATGGTGATCAATGTGGTTATGATATTTTATTGAAAGAAACAGATAAAAAGTTAGTTGATTTTGAATTGGATCTGTATTGGGCAGTTCGCTCAGGAAATGATCCTTTGCAATTATTTAAAGCTAATCCTGGTCGATTTACAATGTGGCATGTAAAAGATATGGATAAATCCAAAGTAGAATGGAATACAGAAATTGGAGAAGGAAGTATCAACTTTAAATCCATTTTTGCAGAAGCTAAACTTTCGGGTATGCAACACTTTTTTGTAGAACAAGAAACTAATTACTCTCCAAATCCAACTGATTCTATTAAAACAAGTTGGGATTATGTATCTAAAAATTTAATTTAAACTTATTTTGCTATTTCTTAATTAGAATCAGTTGTAAAACAAAAGTTTTTTAATACAAAAAGACCAGCAATTGCTGGTCTTTTGTATTAAAAAAAAGTAATATCAATTAATTAGCATTCTTAGAGAAAACATAGAAATCTTTATTTATTTCTACTTTTTCAATTTTAGAAGAATTTGTAAATTCACTCCAGTCTGCTTTTGGGTTCAAAGTAACTTCCGTTCCATTTAGGGCAACTTTTACAGGCATATCAAAACCAGGGACAATATTTGTCCATCGGTACTTTATAGTGTTTTCTTGAAAAGTATATTCCAGTGTTGGAATTCGAATATCTCTCAAGTATTGATTAAAGAACGGATTCAGATTCATGCCAACTTGCTGGCTTAAATAATCTTCAACTTGTTTAGTAGTTACCGTTTGGTGGTAAAAAGTACTGTTTAGACCTCTCAAAATATTTCTCCACTTTTCGTCATTATTTACCAATTGGCGCATTGTATTGAGCATATTGGCGCCTTTATAGTACATATCGCCAGAACCTTCATTGTTTACGTCATAATGACCAATGATAGGTTTGTCGTTTTGAATGTTTTTTCGAATACCTCTTACGTATTCACCTCCAGCTTCTTTTCCATAATAATATTCCAAGAATAGACTTTCAGAATAGCAAGTAAAGCTTTCGTGAATCCACATATCGGCAATGTCTTTGTAGGTAATGTTGTTCGCAAACCATTCGTGTCCTGATTCGTGTACAATAATAAAATCAAATTTTAATCCCCAACCAGTTCCACTCAAATCGCGTCCCAAATAGCCATTCTGATAACCATTTCCGTAAGTCACGCAACTTTGGTGTTCCATTCCTAAGTAAGGAGCTTCCACTAGTTTGTAGCTGTCTTCATAGAACGGATAAGGACCAAACCAATGTTCAAAAGCTTTTAACATTCTAGGAACATCTTTAAATTGTTCTTTGGCTTTGGCCAAATTATCTTTTAAAACATAATAAGTGCAATCTAAATCACCTTTTTCACCTTTGTATTTCTCTGAAAAAGTCACGTAATCACCAATATTGATATTTACTCCATAATTGTTGATCGGATTTTTGACCACCCAAGTATAGGTTTTGGTACCGTCTTTTAATGTTTTTACATTTTCCAAACGACCATTAGAAACATCGGTTAATTTTCCGGGAACATTCACACTAATTTTCATTCCTTCAACCTCATCATACATATGGTCTTTGTTTGGCCACCAAACACTTGCTCCCAATCCTTGACAGGAAGAAGCAATAAAATTGTCCCCATTTTTGTCTTTTTTCCAAGTTAATCCGCCGTCCCATGGTGGTCTAACAGCTACTTTTGGTTTGCCGTGATAAAAAATCTTTATTTCTTTTATGGCCCCCGTATTTTGCGCAGAAGCTAATGTTATGAAAAAGGCATTACCTTCTCTTTTGTATTTTAATGCTGTACCGTCTTGTGTAATTTTGGTAATTTCCATTGGAGTTTGCAAATCAATTTGCATTACGTTATAAGGCTGTAAAACTTTATATTGAATGGTGTTAGAACCTATAATTGTGCTGTCTGCAGGATTTACTTTTACATCTAAGAAATAACGTTTTACATCCCACCAAGCTCTTTCTTTGGTGATACTACCTCTTAAAGAATCTTGTCTTGTAAAGACAACTTCAGGCTTGCCAAGAAGTCCTTGGGCTTGTATTCCATTAGAGATTAAAAATGAAATTAATAATAGCTTAAGATATTTTTTCATGTATTTGATAATTTTTTACCAAAACTACACACTTTTTTTATTTTTTAGAACCAAAAAAAAGCCCAAAAGCAATTAATTTTGCAATCGGGCTTTATAACTTAATTATTTTAAAATTTAAAGTTTCAGTACAATGTTTAAAACCGAAAACTGATTTTTACTTCTGACGGCTTTTCAAAACATCAACCACATCATTCAATTGAAAACCTTTGGCTTGTAGTAAAATTAAATAATGAAAAAGTAAATCAGCACTTTCACTCAAGAATAAATCATCGTTATCATCTTTGGCTTCAATTACCACTTCTATAGCTTCCTCTCCAACTTTTTGGGCAATTTTGTTGATTCCCAATTTGAATAAGGAAGCTACATAGCTTTTCTCGGAATCGGCATTTTCTCTTCTAGTTTTGATGGTGTTTTCTAGATTCGAAATAAAACCATAATCTTGCTTGTTTTCGGTTGCCCAGCAAGTATCTGTTCCTTTGTGGCAAGTTGGTCCCACAGGCTGTACTTGAATTAACAGCGTATCGTTATCACAGTCGTTTTTGATATCAACCAAATTTAAGAAGTTACCGCTTTCTTCACCTTTTGTCCAAAGCCTTTGCTTAGAACGGCTGTAGAAAGTCACTTTTTGAGTATCGATTGTTTTTTGATAGGCTTCTGCATTCATATAACCCAGCATCAAAACGTTTTTGGTCTCGCTATCTTGGATTATGGCAGGAATTAACCCGTGTGCGCTTTTTGAAAAATCTATGTCCATTTTTTTTAAGTCTAAAGTTGTAAAGTCAAATGTCTTAAAGTAAAACTAAATCCGAACTTCAATATTATTGTTTTTTAATTCTTTTTTCAATGTCTTAATTTCAATTTCCTTAAAATGAAATACGCTTGCCGCCAATGCTGCATCAGCTTTTCCTTCAATAAAGGTGTCAACAAAATGCTGTATATTGCCAGCTCCGCCTGAAGCAATTATTGGAATATTTACTAATTCTGATAATTTAGCCAAAGCTTCATTGGCAAATCCATTTTTGGTTCCATCGTGATTCATTGAGGTAAAAAGGATTTCTCCAGCTCCCCTTTTTTCTACTTCTTTTGCCCAATCGAATAATTTTATTTCTGTGGGGACTTTTCCTCCAACTAAATGTACGATCCATTCTCCGTCAATTTGTTTGGCATCTATGGCGACAACCACACATTGGCTTCCGAATTTTTGTGCCAAATCATTGATCAACTGCGGATTTTTTACTGCCGAAGAATTGATGGAAACTTTATCAGCACCATTTTGAAGCAAAACTTCCACGTCTTCCACTGCTGAAATTCCACCACCAACTGTAAATGGAATATTGATGGTAGCCGCTACTTTGCGAACCAAATCCACCAAAGTTCTTCTTCGCTCTTCGGTTGCCGAAATATCCAGGAAAACCAATTCATCAGCACCTTCATCCGAATAGATTTTGGCTAATTCCACAGGATCTCCGGCATCACGCAAATCTACAAAATTAACGCCTTTAACGGTTCTTCCGTTTTTAATGTCGAGACAGGGTATTATTCTTTTTGTTAACATTATTTAAAGTTAGAGGTTAGAGGTTAGAATTTAGAAGTTCATAACCGAGAAAAATCACTTTAATTTACTTTTTACTGTATTTATAGAAGCTACTATTATTGCAACTAATTCGTTAGCTTCTTTGCATAATCTTATCATTTCATTTTTTACATTTTCATCGCCTAAGTCATATAGTTCCAACAAGATTTCAATAAAAAAATGACTTTCATCTGCTTCTTCTTCAACTATTTTTAATTTATTAATAAAATCTGCTGTAGATTTTCCTCTTTGAGAGGCTCTGTAATTTGCACCAACTGAACTCGAACATCTTATTAACTGATTAACATAAGCATTATATTCTCTGGAATGAGGAAAATTTCTGCACAGTTTGCCACAATCAATGGCGAATTTTTTAGTTCTTGCTTTTAAATCTTGAGCCATAATTATAAAGTTAGAAGTTAGCAATTGGAGGTGAAAAGAGAATAACTTAGAATAAGAAGTGATAATTTTCCATCACAACCACTTCTAACCTCTAATTTCTTATCTCTAACCTTGAATTATATAATTTTCCAATTGTTTCAACGAAATTCTACCTTCGTAAATGGCTTTTCCAATGATAGTTCCTTCGCAACCCAATTCGGCAAGTTTAGGCAATTCATCAAATGTTGAAATTCCTCCTGATGCAATTAATTTAATACCTTTTGCTTCCGCTAAAATTTTGGCATATAAATTAAAACTTGGTCCTTCCAGCATTCCGTCTTTGGCAATATCGGTACAAATGACATATTGAATTCCTTTCTTTTGATAATCTTGGATAAACGGAACCAAATCTTCATTTGAATCTTCCAACCATCCTGAAACGGCTACTTTTTCATTGTTAGCGTCAGCTCCCAAAATAATTTTGTCCGAACCATATTCTGCAATCCATTTCTCGAAAATGGTTCTGTTTTTTACGGCGATACTCCCACCTGTGATTTGGTTTGCACCAGATTCAAAAGCTATCTTCAAATCAGAATCGGCTTTAAGACCACCACCAAAATCAATTTTCAATTTGGTTTGCGAGGCGATTTGTTCCAATATTTTATAATTGACGATTTTGCTAGATTTTGCGCCATCCAAGTCAACTAAATGTAAATATTCAATTCCGTGAGCTTCAAATGATTTTGCTACTTCAAGCGGATTTTCATTGTATATGATTTTAGTATTGTAATCGCCTTTCGACAAGCGAACACATTTTCCTTCTATGATGTCTATTGCGGGGATTATTCGCATAATTTGTTTAAAGTTTAAGGTTTAAAAAGTTGTTTAAAATGCGCTCACCAACATCACCGCTTTTCTCAGGGTGAAATTGCGTTCCGTAGAAATTATCATTCTCTAAAGCTGAAGAATATTCCAAGTCGTAATCAGTAGTTGCGATAGTTTCTTTGCAAATTGGCGCATAAAAACTATGTACCAGATACATATATTCGTTTTCCGCAATTCCTTTGAATAAATCTGATTTTAGGTTGTAAATGTTGTTCCAACCCATTTGCGGCACTTTCACTTTTGAAGAAAACTTCACTACATCCACATCAAAAATTCCCAATCCTTCGGTATTTCCTTCTTCAGAAGAATTACACATCAATTGCATACCCAAACAAATTCCGAATACGGGTTGTTTTAGTGTTGGAATCAAAGTGTCTAAACCACTTTCTTTAAGCATTTTCATCGCATAACTCGCCTCTCCTACTCCAGGAAAAATTACTTTGTCAGCAGACTTAATTTCTTCCTGATCGTTGCTTAAAACTGCTTTGAATCCCAATCTTTCGATAGCAAACATAATGCTTTGAATGTTTCCTGCTCCGTAATTTATAATTACTATTTTCATGTTTTTAAACCATTAAGAAATTAAGTTATATTAAGAATTTAAATCTAAATAATTTATAATTCTAAATTTATAATTATCTACAACATTCCCTTCGTGCTCGGCAAAATCATCTTTTCTGTATCGCGTTTTACGGCTACTTTTATCGCTTTCGCAAAAGCTTTAAAGATGGCTTCAATTTTGTGATGTTCGTTGGTTCCTTCGGCCTTGATGTTAATATTGGCTTTGGCTCCGTCCGAGAAAGATTTGAAGAAATGATAAAACATCTCTGTTGGCATTTTACCTACCATTTCACGCTTGAATTCGGTTTCCCAAACCAACCAGTTTCTGCCTCCAAAATCAATGGCTACTTGGGATAAGCAGTCGTCCATTGGCAAACAGAAGCCGTAACGCTCAATACCTAATTTATTACCTAATGCTTTTGCAAAAACTTCTCCTAATGCAATAGCTGTGTCTTCGATTGTGTGGTGTTCATCTACTTCGAGGTCACCTTTCACCAAAATTTCCAAGTCCATTTGACCGTGGCGTGCAATTTGGTCGAGCATATGATCGAAAAATGCAATTCCCGTTTCGATTTTGCTTTTTCCTGTTCCGTCCAAATTTAGGTTGATGTAAATATCAGTTTCATTGGTTTTTCTTGTAATCGATGCCGAACGCGCTTCTAGTTTTAAAAACTCATAAATAGCTTTCCAGTCGGTTGATTGCAAGATGATGACTTCGTCAAGTTCCTCTCTTTTTGCTGCAATTTCAGTACTTCCAGCTCCTTCAGAGGTATTCATGAAAATAGCTTTGGCACCCAAGTTTTTCGCTAATTCAACATCAGTCAAACGATCACCTAAAACAAATGAATTGGTTAAATCATAGTTTGGATTGTCAATATATTTAGTTAACATTCCTGTTCTTGGCTTGCGGGTTGGTGCATTGTCTTCCGGTAAAGAACGATCCACGAAAATATCGTCAAAAAGAACTCCTTCGTTTTCAAAAGCTCTCAAGATGAAGTTTTGGGTTGGCCAAAAAGTATCTTCTGGAAAACTGTCAGTTCCCAATCCATCCTGATTGGTCACCATCACCAATTCGTAATCCATTTCTTTGGCAATTTTTGCCAAATACTGAAATGCTTTTGGATAAAATTCCAATTTTTCCAAGCTGTCTAATTGATAATTTTCAGGTTCTAAAACAATGGTTCCATCACGATCTATAAAAAGTACTTTTTTCATTTTGTTAAGCTTTTAATGCTTCAATTAATTTTTTATTTTCTTCTTCTGTTCCAATAGTCAAACGCAAACAATTTTCACATAAAGGCTGAGTTGTTCTGTTGCGGATTACGATTCCTTTAGCAATCAAATCATTGTATCTTTTATTGGCGTCGTCCACTTTTATCAAGATAAAATTAGCTTCAGTCGGATATATTTTTTCAACGTATTTTACATCAAGTAAAACTTTAAGTAATATTGATCTTTGCTCTATAATTTCAGAGATTTCAGATTGTATTGCATCGGTATCATCCAATCTTTCCAAAGCTCTTTTTTGGGTTAATTCGTTTACATTATAAGGTGGTTTTATTTTGTTTAAAACCGCGATTATTTCTGCTGAAGCATAACAAATTCCTAATCTTATTCCGGCTAAACCATAAGCTTTTGAAAGTGTCTGCGTGATAATCAAATTAGGGCATTGATCCATTTTTTTCAACCAACTCGCTTTTTCTGAAAAATCGATATAGGCTTCATCAATCACAATTAAACCATTAAAATGTTCCAATAAAGTGGTTACGCTTTCTTCCGAAAATGAATTTCCTGTTGGGTTATTTGGCGAACACAAGAAGATCATTTTGGTATTGTCGTCAATTGCTTTAAAGATTTTCTCAATTTGAGGCTGAAAATCTGTTGAAAGCAATACTTCTCTATTTTCCACCGCATTGATATTAGCCAAAACACCATACATTCCGTAAGTAGGCGGTAAAGTAATAACATTGTCTATTTTTGGCTCACAAAACGCTCTAAAAATCAAATCCAATACCTCATCACTGCCGTTTCCTAACAGCATTTGGTTCGGATTTACTTTATTTTGCTTTGCTAATATGCTTTTTACTGAAGCTTGTTGAGGATCAGGATAACGATTTACTCCATTGTTGAATGGATTTTCATTGGCATCCAAAAAAATCATATCGGCGGTGTCAAAATCCTCAAATTCATCTCTTGCTGACGAATAAGGCTTTAAAACCTTGACATTGTCACGAACTAAACTATCTAAATTAAAACTATTTGTCATTTTCAAGGGCTTTTAATCGTAAAGTAACTGCATTCTTGTGGGCTTGTAGTCCCTCGGCTTCTGCCATAATTTCAATCGCAGAACCAATGTTTTGTATTCCTTTTTCAGAAATTTTTTGGAAAGTCATCGATTTGGTGAAACTATCAAGGTTCACTCCACTATAATTTTTGGCGTAACCGTTTGTTGGCAAGGTATGATTGGTTCCCGAAGCGTAATCACCTGCGCTTTCTGGAGTGTAATTTCCAATAAAAACGGAGCCTGCATTAGCAATATTATCAACATAGAAATTTTCGTCTTTGGTACAAATGATAAAGTGCTCAGGTCCGTATTCATTGATTAATTCCAAAGCAATGGTATCATTTTCTACAAAAATCAATTTTGAATTGGCAATGGCTTTTTCAGCAATAGCTTTTCGGGGTAGAACGTCCATTTGAGATTGGATTTCCGTTTCGACAGCATCAATTAATTCTTTTGAAGTAGAAACTAAAATCACTTGACTGTCTGTTCCGTGTTCTGCTTGAGAAAGTAAATCGGAAGCAACAAAAGCGGGAACTGCAGTTTCATCAGCAACAATCAATAATTCCGATGGACCCGCAGGCATATCTATGGCAACACCAAACTGAGTTGCTAATTGTTTGGCAACAGTCACAAATTGATTTCCGGGACCAAATATTTTATACACTTTCGGAATGCTTACAGTTCCAAAAGTCATACCGGCAATAGCTTGAATCCCTCCTACTTTCAGAATTTTGGTCACACCACATAAATAAGCGGCGTATAAAATGGCTGGATTGATGTTTCCATTTTTATCAGGAGGAGAACATAATACGATTTCGCTGCAACCTGCAAGATTAGCTGGTACTGCCAACATTAATACAGTTGAAAATAAAGGAGCTGTTCCGCCTGGAATGTATAAGCCGATTTTTTGGATTGGTCTTTTTTCTTGCCAGCAATTCACACCTTCGATGGTTTCCACTACTATGCGATTCGTTTTTTGTGCAGCGTGGAATTTTTCAATATTTGATTTTGCCAATTGAATGGCTTCTTTTAACTCTTTGGAAATAGTTGCGATTGCAGTTGCTATTTCGGTTTGTGAAACTTCTAAATCAGGAACTGAAACACCATCAAAAAGCGATGTATATTTTGCAACAGCAAAATCCCCTTTTGACTGTACTTCCTTGAAAATTCCTTTTACAGTTGCTTCGATATCATCAACTGTTTTAGTTGGTCTTTCTAAAATTGCTGACCAAGTTTCTGGTTTTGGATTGTATATTTTATTCATTTTTTTTAGCTACTAAGTTTCTAAGATGCTGAGCTTTTAAGTTTAGATTTCTTTAGGTGATTAACGGATTAAAGTACCATTTTCTCAATTGGACAAACCAGAATTCCTTCGGCACCAACTTCTTTCAATTGATCAATTACTTCCCAAAAGGTGTCTTTGTCGATTACTGAGTGAACACTACTCCATCCTTCTTGCGCCAAAGGCAAAACAGTTAAGCTTCGTAATACCGGAAGGATTTTCCCAACTGCATCAATTTTGTCATTTGGAATATTCATCAGAATGTATTTTGATTTTCTTGCTCTTAATACTGATTCGATTCTGAATTTTAACGTGTCTATTATTTTTTGAGATTCAGGACTTACTTTTGGGGAAACTGCTAATACCGCTTCACTTTTGAAAATAACTTCAACTTCTTTTAAATTATTTTTGAATAAAGTACTTCCACTGGATACAATATCTACAATTGCATCTGCCAAACCTATATTTGGTGCAATTTCTACCGAACCGGATATTTGGTGAATATCAACAGTTATTCCTTTAGAGCTAAAGAAATCAATTACAGTGTTTGGATAAGAAGTTGCGATTCGCATCCCTTCTAAATCTTTTACTGATTTATAATTAAATGTTTTAGGTACTGCTACAGATACTTTGCATTTTGAAAAACCTAATTTTTGAATTACCTCAATGTTTTTTCCTTTTTCAACTAATAAATTATCTCCAACAATAGCAATATCTACTACTCCATCAATTAAATATTGAGGAATATCTGAATTTCGTAAATACAAAACTTCTAAAGGAAAATTGGAAGCTTCTGCTTTTAATTGATCTATTCCATTATCGATTGAAATACCCGCGTCTTTAAGGATTTGGATGCTTTCTTCGTTTAAACGTCCTGATTTTTGAATTGCAATTTTAAGTGTACTCATTTGTAGTTTTTTAGTTTTTAGTTTAAATTAATGCTTGAGTACAAAGAATAGGTAATAAAAAACCCGTTTGATGTACTCAAACGGGTTTAGATTATTGTGATTTACACGCATACCATTAACACATCGCTTGAGAGCAATTATGAGAATGATGATGATGTAATAGAATTGATAACATAACTTTATAAAATTAGATAACTCTTTGTTTCTTTTGCAAATATAGAGGATAAATCAGTTACAATCCAATTTTTATTTTAACGTTTCAATAATTATTTGTTAAATTAAAAAACACGAATTGAATGAGTTTATTAAATTATTACAAAACGAATTAATCTTGGGTAATATTTTTACTTTTAAATATAAAACACCTATCAATACTGTTTTTTACGCATTATCAATAGGTGTTTAACCAACCCTAAATAATTATTAGTAAGCTACTAATTTAAAACTGCTTCCAAAGAAGGTCCCGCAGCGACTAAACGTTTTCCTTCTTCAGTATCTGTGTATTGTTCGAAATTTTTTATGTAACGCTCTGATAAATCTTTTGCTTTACTTTCCCATTCCTCGGCATTTTTATAAGTATCTCTTGGATCAAGAATTCCTTCGCTAACATTTGTTAATGCGGTTGGGATAGTCAAGTTCAAGTATGGAATTGTTTTTGTGTCTGCAGAATCGATTTCACCGCTGATGATGGCATCAATGATAGCTCTTGTGTTTTTAAGAGATATTCTTTTTCCTGTTCCGTTCCAACCTGTGTTTACCAAATATGCTTTTGCTCCGTGTTCTTTCATTTTTCCAATTAATGTTTTAGAATACATTGTTGGGTGTAATGTTAAGAAAGCTTCACCAAATGCTGGAGAGAAAGAAGGTTCTGGTGCAGTAATTCCTCTTTCAGTTCCTGCTAATTTAGAAGTATATCCACACAAGAAGTGATATTGCGCTTGATCTTCATCTAAGATAGATACTGGAGGCAATACTCCAAAGGCATCAGCAGAAAGATAAATGATTTTGCTTGCGTGTCCAGCTTTTGATGGTAATACAATTTTGTTGATATGGTAAATAGGATAAGAAACTCTAGAGTTTTCAGTGATTGAATGGTCAGAGTAATCAATTTCTCCGTACTCGTCAACGATTACGTTTTCCAATAATGCATCTCTTTTGATAGCTCTCCAGATGTCTGGCTCATTTTCTTCGGATAAGTCAATTACTTTAGCATAACAACCACCTTCGTAATTAAACACTCCATTGTTATCCCATCCGTGCTCATCATCACCAATTAAATATCTTTTTGGATCGGCAGAAAGTGTAGTTTTTCCTGTTCCAGAAAGCCCGAAGAATACTGCAACATCTCCTTTTTCGCCAACGTTTGCAGAGCAGTGCATTGAAGCCATTCCTTTTAAAGGTAAGTAGTAGTTCATCATAGAGAACATTCCTTTTTTCATTTCACCACCATACCAAGTTCCTCCAATAATTTGAATTTTTTCAGTAAGATTAAATACAACGAAATTTTCAGAGTTTAATCCTTGTTCTCTCCAATTTGGATTTACCGTTTTTGACCCGTTCATTACAATGAAATCTGGTTGTCCAAAGTTTTCCAATTCATAAATTGAAGGTCTTATAAACATATTAGTTACAAAGTGTGCTTGCCAAGCCACTTCCACTACGAAACGGACTTTTAGTCTTGTGTCTGGATTGGTCCCGCAAAAGGCATCTACTACATATAATTTTGGAGATGTTGAAAGTTGTTTTAGAACTAGTCCTTTCAACTCATCATAAATTCCTTGAGTTGTAGGGAAATTTACTTTATCATCCCAGTAAATGGTGTCTTTTGAAACGGAGTCTTTAACAATGTATCTGTCTTTAGGAGAACGCCCGGTAAAAACTCCTGTTTTTACCGCAACCGCACCTGTATCAGTTAAAGCACCTTTTTCATATCCTTTTCTTTTATTAGAAACTTCTGCTTTGAATAGTTCTTCATAAGAAGGGTTGTATACAACTTCATGGTATCCTGTGATTCCTAAATTGTGTAATTCCTGAATAATTTTGATGTTTTTCATGGTTTTCTATTTATGTAATTTGATGTGTTAATTTCTTTATCAAAAGTACTCCAGTTATCAAAGAAAAAAACTGATTTTTATCATGTTTGTCAAAAAAATATACGCAAACGTTTTCGCTTTTGCGTTGTTTTACAAGGAGTTAGAAAGTATTTTTTTAAGTGATACTAATTTTTGTTAACGAGTTGATTCTTAGTATTAAAGTAAGTCAAAACTGATTTTTATCATATTAATATAACAAAATTATTAATTTATTTACATCATTATTCACAACTAAAATATAATATTATGTTTGATTGGTTTAAAATATTGTTTACCCCGACTGAGACCCCGGAGATGACGCAGTCTTTAATTGTATTGTTCATGGCAATAAGTGTTGGTTTTTTTGCAGGAAAACTCAAAATAGGCAGTGTTTCGCTTGGGGTATCCGCGGTAATGTTTGTAGGTCTTTATTTAGGTCATTTAGGCTTTAGCATGGATGCTGAATTAATTCAATTCGTACGGGAATTTGGATTGATACTGTTCGTTTATGGTATTGGTATTCAAGTTGGCCCCAGTTTTTTTTCTTCGTTTAAAAAAGAAGGGTTGATTTTTAATGCTTTGGGAGTTGGAACCGTTTTTTTGGGTGGAATTATTGCTTATTTAATTCATTTATTAGCCAATGTTAAAATTGAAAATGCTGTTGGATTAATGTCAGGTTCTGTAACGAATACTCCAGGATTAGGAGCTGCCAAATCGACTTTGATTGAAATTCAAAAACAATTGAACCTTCCTTCTGATCACTTTTCGGATCCCGCCATTGCGTATGCGATCACGTATCCAATTGGAGTTTTTGGGATTATCGTAATTATAATTTTAGCCAAAAATTTTTTAAAAATTGATTTGTCGAATGAAGTTATTTTACTTAATAAAAAAAATAAAGACTCTGAAAATAAAATAGTTCGCCAAAAATGCAGAGTTACACAGCCTAACGTAGTAGGAAAAACAATCCGACAAATATTTAAAGAATACCACATTGACGACGTAATTATTTCGAGACAAAAACAAAGCGGAACCAAGGAAGTGTTTTCTCCTGCATTAGATTCTATAATAAAAGAGAAAGACGTTTTGATGGTTGTGGCTAAACAAAAAGATATTAATAAGTTTATTGATACTGTTGGAAAAGTATCAACGGATTTATTTATTGAATCTGAAGATGATGTTACAACCAAAATCCTTAGTGTAACTAAAAAAACAGCTACTCATAAAACATTGGCACAATTGGATTTATACAATCAATTTGGGTTAAAAGTTACTCGGGTAGTTCGTTCTGGATTAGAAATTTTAGCACAGCCTACATTGGAACTTTATTATGGAGATACTTTATTGGTAGTCGGCAGTAAAGAAGCAATTCAAGAAGCTGAAAATATTATAGGAAATTCAAAAAAAATACTTTTAGAACCTGATTTTCTTTCTCTTTTTGGAGGGTTGATTTTTGGAGTTATTATTGGATCTATTCCTATTATGATTCCATCCTTACCGGTTCCTTTAAAATTAGGATTGGCCGCTGGTCCTCTTTTAGCCGCATTATTTATCAGTAGATATGGAGGTGTTGGAGTTATCCACTCTTATATCAATAACGGAGCGATTCATTTCATGAAAGATTTCGGGATTTGTTTGTTCTTCGCTGCTGTGGGGATTAAAGCAGGTCATGGTTTCTATGACAATTTTATAGCAAATGATGGATGGATGTGGATATACTATGGTTGCTACATTACTTTTATACCTTTGACACTTTTGGTATTAATCAGCCGATTTGTGTTCAAGCTTAATTTTTATCAAATGGTAGGTATCATGAGCGGCTCTTATACCGACCCAGCCGCACTGGCTTTTAGTACTAAATATTTAGATTCTGATATACCTAATCAATCATATGCTACTGTTTATCCGTTAGTAACTATCAGCAGGATATTAGTGGCACAGTTGCTTATTCTTCTGTTTGCGAGTTGATGAATTTTGTGTTTATTTCAACCAAAAGAGGTTGTCTATATCTATTTAGACAACCTCTTTTTTATGAGTCTTTGGTAAAGATGAAATTCCAATAAATTTTGTTATGAAAACTGGATTGCGAGAGGGATAGAAGCTAGCTACCAAAGTAGCGCGAATAGCCCGACCCCATTATGGCTAGTGGGCGAATGAGCGATATGAAAAGTAGCCCACTTGCCATAATGGGGTCTCGCCCTAATGCTTTTTATTATTTTTAAATTAATACTCCAAAAGTGCTTTTAATTCGGTTTCAAATCTTCCTTTTGGCAAATATTGATCTTCCAGTGCCTTTGTAAACGGAATTGGTGAATCCAAACTCGCTACGCGTTTTACAGGTGCATCCAAGTATTCGAAACAATTTTCCATTATCAATGCCGAAATATCACTGGAGACGCCACCAAACATTGAATCTTCTTGATAAATAATCACTTTCCCTGTCTTTTTAACCGAGGTGTAAATCGCTTCGGTATCCAAAGGTTGAAGTGTTCTTAAATCCAATACATCTGCTTTTATTTCAGGGTTTTTGTCCAATGTTTCCAATGCCCAATGGACTGCAGCTCCAAAAGAGATGATAGTAACATCATTTCCTTCTTTTAACAAAGCGGCTTTCCCTAATGGAATGGTGTAATAATCTTTAGGAACGTCTTGGGACAGACTCCTGTATAATTGCTTGTGCTCAAAGAAAAGCACAGGATTTGGGTCGTTGATTGAAGCATTGAGCAAACCTTTGACATCATAGGGAAAGGCTGGGTAAACGACTTTTAAACCTGGAGTTTTGGTAAACCAGGCTTCATTGGTTTGGGAATGAAAAGGTCCCGCCTGAGTTCCGCCTCCACAAGGCATTCTAACAACCACATCGGCTTTTTCCAACCAGCGGTAATGTGATTTGGCCAGTAAATTTACGATTGGATTAAATCCTGTGGATACAAAATCGGCAAACTGCATTTCGACAATCGCTTTATATCCATTAATGGACAATCCCATCGCTGTCGAAACTACGGCGCTTTCGCAAATAGGCGTATTACGAACGCGGTCTTTGCCAAATTGCGCCACAAAACCATCCGTTATCTTGAAAGCGCCACCATATTCGGCTATATCCTGTCCCATAATAACGGATTTTTCGTGTCGTTCCATCGATTGACGTAAACTAATGGAAATTGCATCTATAAATCGAATATTTTCTACTTCTGCATTCGGATGAAACTCTTCATGGATATAGGGTTGGTAAACATCATTTAATTCTCCTTCGTAAGTAGGAACAATTTCTGGTTCGGCATTGGCCATCGCCCAACTTTCATCAATATCTTTTTTGATTTCGTGTTGTATTTCGTCGTCATGTTCTTTGGTAAGAATACCGTTTTGGTATAAAAAGCTTCTGTAATTATCTACAGGGTCTTTTGCAGCCCATAAATCCATTAATTCCTGAGGAACATATTTAGTGCCACTCGCCTCTTCATGCCCACGCATTCTGAATGTTTTGAATTCCAATAAAATTGGACGTGGATTTTCAACCATCGAAGCTTTTAATTCGGTCAACAAATTAAAAACTTCCAATATATTATTCCCATCAACGATATGGCTTTCGATTCCGTAGCCAATTCCTTTGTCAGCAAGGTTTTCGCAACGGTATTGTTCGTTGGTTGGGGTTGATAAACCGTATCCATTATTTTCAATGATGAATAGAACTGGTAAATCCCAAACTGCCGCAATATTAAGGGCTTCATGAAAATCACCTTCGCTAGTGGCTCCTTCACCTGTAAAAACAGCCGTTACTTTTCCGTTTTTTTGTAATTTATTGGCTAATGCTATTCCATCAGCAACGCCTAGTTGAGGCCCCAGATGCGAAATCATTCCGATAATTTTATAAAGTTGTGTTCCAAAGTGAAAACTTCGGTCTCTACCTTTGGTAAAACCATTGGCTTTGCCTTGCCATTGAGAAAATAAACGATGCAATGGAATATCTCTTCCTGTAAATACTCCTAAGTTCCGGTGCATTGGTAAAATATATTCATCTGTATCTAAAGCAGCTGTAATGCCTGCAGAAATGGCCTCCTGCCCTATGCCAGAAAACCATTTGGACACTTTTCCCTGTCTGATGAGGATTAACATTTTTTCTTCTACCAATCTCGGTTTCAGAATTCTTTTATATAGATCTAGTAAGGTGTCGTTAGATAGATTTTTTTTATCAAAATTCATTTTTAGTAGTATTTGTTGCTATATCTCAAAGATAAATAAATATAACAGTTTAATTTAAAATTGTTATATTATTTTGAAATGTCAATAATTTTTAAAATAACTTATCTGTTTTATTTTTTATCTTTGTGCTTTAGAAGTTTAAAACTTCTAAAGTATTAAATACAGACATAATATGCAAAACATTCCTAGTGTTGACTTGCGTGATTTCCTTTCGGACGACCCGAAACGTAAACAAAAATTTGTAAATGAAATCGGAAGTGCATTCGAAGATATTGGCTTCGTAGCGCTCAAAGGGCATTTTTTAAACGATCAATTAGTTGATGAATTGTATGGTGAAATCAGGAATTTCTTTTCCTTGCCATTAGAGACAAAAAACAGCTATGAGATTCCTGGAATTGGTGGACAAAGAGGTTATGTTTCTTTTGGAAAAGAACATGCCAAAGGTCGTAAAGAAGGGGATTTGAAAGAGTTTTGGCATTTTGGACAGTATGTGGATAAAGGTTCCAAATATGCTTCAGAATACCCAGAAAATGTTGAGGTAAAAGAATTACCACGTTTTAATGTTGTAGGTAAAGAAGCTTATCAAATGCTTGAAAAAACAGGTGTTTATGTATTGAGAGCTTTGGCATTGCATCTTGGATTGGATGAATTTTATTTTGACGAATATGCCAAAGACGGGAATTCAATCCTAAGACCAATTCACTACCCTCCTATTACATCTGAACCTGAGAATGCCATACGTGCAGCAGCTCATGGTGACATCAACTTGATTACTCTGTTGATGGGAGCTCAAGGTAAAGGGTTACAAGTTCAAAATCATAATGGAGATTGGATTGATGCTGTTGCAGAACCAGATGAATTAGTAATTAATGTGGGTGATATGTTATCCCGTCATACCAATAACAAGTTAAAATCTACGATTCATCAAGTGGTTAATCCACCAAGAGAATTATGGGGAACTTCGCGTTATTCTATTCCGTTTTTTATGCACCCTGTTAGTGACATGAAGTTAAACTGTTTAGAAAACTGTATCGACGCCGAAAATCCTAAAAAATTCGAGGATATTACAGCGGGAGACTATTTGTACGAGCGCCTAGTTGACTTAGGTTTAATTAAGAAATAAAAAATAAAATTCAAAAACCAAAATTCCAAATTCCAATGATACACTTTTGGAATTTGGAATTTGGTTTTTTTTAATTTGAAAAATATGGATTTACAAGAGCAATTGAAGAATCTTTTTCCAGGCCACGAAATGGCTCCCGAGGAAGCAGTTGAAAAAGAATCACACGAATTATATGTTCAAAAAGAACCTATGATTTGCAAATTCGAAAAGAGAAAAGGAAAAGCGACCACCATAATTGAAGGTTACGAAGGAACTGATGAAGATTTTAAAATCTTAGCCAAAGAAATCAAAACCAAACTGAGTGTTGGTGGTACTTTTAAAGATGACTCTATTATCATTCAAGGGGATTATCGCGATAAAATAATGACTATTTTGAAGGAAAAAGGGTTTAAGGTAAAACGTGTTGGAGGATAGGAAAAGTTTAAAATGGTTTAAAGTTTAAGGTTTAAAGTTGTTATAATATTAAACAATGTTAAAACTTAAACAATTTAAACTTTTAAACAACATTAAACTTTAAACAATTCAAACTAAAATAATGGCTATTCAACAATCCGAATTAATACTCAACCCTGACGGGAGTGTGTACCACCTTAATTTGAAACCCGAACATATTGCTCACGATATTATTTTTGTGGGGGATCAAGATCGAGTGGCAAAAATTACCAAACATTTTGATTCTATTGAATTTTCTACTCAAAAAAGAGAATTCAAAACTCAAACAGGGACTTACAAAGGCAAGCGCTTAACGGTGATGTCTACCGGAATTGGTCCAGATAATATTGATATTGTAATCAATGAATTGGATGCGCTTGTCAATATCGATTTGGAAACCAGAAAACCAAAAGAAAAGCTTACATCTTTAAACATTATCCGAATAGGAACTTCGGGTTCTTTGCATGCGGATATTCCTGTGGATAGTTTTGTGATGGCCCAATTTGGTTTAGGACTTGACAATATGCTCCGCTCCTATTTGGTTGATACTGTTTCAAATGTTGAAATGGAAAATGCATTTATTGAACACACCAATTGGGACTTGCGAAAAGGAAAACCTGTTGTTATTCCTTGTTCTTCGGTATTGGAAAAAAGAATAGAAAGTGACAAAATGCACAAAGGAATCACAGCAACTGCAGGTGGTTTTTATGGCCCGCAAGGACGTATTTTGCGTTTGAATATTCAAGATTCAACATTAAATTCCAAAATGGATAATTTCCTTTTCGAAGGAAATAGAATTACCAACCTCGAAATGGAAACTTCAGCCATTTATGGGCTTTCCGCTCTTTTAGGGCATCATGCGTTGTCATTAAATGCGATTATTGCCAACCGTGCTAACGGAACTTTTAGCAGCGATCCATATAAAGCCGTAGATGAATTGATTGAATATACATTGGGGAAATTAGCAGAGAAATAAAAGATGACAGAAACTCACGCAAAAATTTTATTTAGATATCATAGTGATATTTTAGACGAAGAAGTGGTTGAAACCATGTGGTCGGAAATAATTGATTCGGAAAAAGGAATTTATAAATTAGATAATATTCCATTCTATGGTCCACTCATTGCAACAGATGATATTTTTTATGCTAAATATGATGAGATCGAAGAAACAGTCGTTTATAAAGAAACAATTGAAATTTCAGGAAATTCTATAATTCAGGTTGTAATTTTAAAAGACAGTTTTGATAAGGAAATTATTAGAGAAAAACTCAAAGTAATGAATTGTTTATCAGAAGGGCTTAATGAAAAGTATTTTGTTGTAGAAATTAAAGAGGATATTGATTATTCAGTAGTGAAACATTTTTTAAATGAATATTTAGAATTAGAAATATTAGATTTTGCTGAACCTTGTTTGTCTAAAAAACACAGTGACGATTTATTAAAATAAGCCTCCTTGAAGTATTCTTTTTAAACTTCCTCATTCTTTATTTTAGAACTATCTTTGCATTTTGAAAAATAAACCAATGAAAATAATACTTACTGGAGCAACGGGAGTTTTGGGATCGCATATTATGTATGATATTCTGGAGCTTTTTATCAAACAAAACAATAACGGAAAACTTTTTATTATTGCCAGAAACAAAGGGAAAGTTAGCGCATTAGACCGTGTCAATGAACTTTTGACCAGTGATTACACCCCTCAAATTTTGCGAAAAAGCGGTTTGGAAAAACTACATGAATATATTGAAATTATAGATTCGGATTTAGCGAATCTTCAGGATACTTTTTCCGAAAAAATAAAAGGAGCATACTTTATCCACTCCGCAGGTTACGTTAATTTGTCTACGGACGAGAATCTAAAAGAGAAAATTTTTGACGAAAATGCCAAAATAACCAAATCGCTTTTCAAGACTTTCCATCCTTTTATCAAGAAATTCATTTACATAGGAACTGCATTTTCATCCGGAATACGTGGGGGACTGATTGACAATGATTTTCATAATCTGGATTTTACTCCAGAGCATCGCAATGCGTATGAGGATGCCAAATTCCATTCGGAGAATTTCATAGCCAAAGAATGCAAAAGATTGGGATTGCCTTTTCAAATTTTGAGACCAAGTGTCATTGGAGGTAAAATGTTGGGAACCGAAAGCCCTTATTTCATTCCAAAATACATGGTTTTTTATCTTTTGGCCAAGTTCTTTCACTTTACTTCGCAGCGAAAAGGAGAACAGGAAAACGTTCGTTTTATAATCAATGAAGAGACGGGTTTGAACATTATACCAGTCGATTATGTAGCCAGAGTAATTGTAAACACTTTCGAGCGTGACGATATCGAACAATTGAATATCGTAAACGACAAAAGCTTCAATATTGTGAAAGGTTTACAGTTGATTATGAAAGAAGTGGGGTACACTAATTTTACTTTAATCAAAAACCCCCTTGATTTCAAATACAAAAACACCATCGAAAAACTGTATTACGAAAGTATTGGTAAGCATTTAAAACCTTATTTTATTACCAATCCCAACGAATACGACACCACTTTACTGAATTCGATTCTTGAAATTCCAAAATTGGATAATGAGGCGTTTACCAATATGATTCGCTATGCCATTTTGAATGATTTTAAGGATATTAATGTTTAAGTAAGTTGCTGAGTTGCTAAGTTTCTAAGCTCGTAAGACTCTTAGAAACTTAGTACCTCAGTAACTTAGCAACTTTGTAAAAACTTAGTAACTAAAAAAAAACTTAGTTACTTAGAAACTTAGTATCTTAGTAACTTAAAAAAAGCAATCCAAGTCCCTACTTTTGGGTATTATGATACAACTTAACAAAACGAATTTTCATTTAGTAAAGTCCAAGTTTCAGTTGAAAAAACCTTGGGATAGTTTTGTTATCTTTCTTTTAAGTATTCTTATTACAATTCCTTTATTTATAGTACTTCACCAAAATTTAATTGATCCACATTGGTATTTTAATTTGGATCGAATACTGCTTTTTATTCTTGTTTTGGTAATTGTTCACCTTGCTTTATACTCATTAAGGACTATAATTATTATTTGTTTGGCGCTCTATTTTTTGGCACTCATTTATGGTAGCTTATTCGGGAATTTTAGTTTCAATTCCGTTTTTGACGATTACAATGCAATGCTGTACACCATGAATAATAATCCATTTCCACAGGATATTATTGTCGCCAAATTGCTACCGTTTCCCAATAAGGATGAGATTTTAAAAGCAATAGAATACGAGAATCCAAAGGTGAGAAACTTTGCCATAATGGCAACAACAAAGCATTTTAAGAAAGTTCGGGGCTATCCTGATTACAGGAACTTAATCCAGTGTTTTGCTGTTTTCAAAGAAATCAATAGTCGATGGAATTATGTAAATGATCCCAAAAACGGAGATTATATTGCAACAGCCCATGAATCATTGCTTTATTTTTCGGGTGATTGTGATGATCATTCCATTTTGATGGCCGCTGCCATTAGATCTATTGGAGGAACACCAAGGCTGATTCATACTAAAGGTCACATCTATCCCGAAATTTTAATCGGAAGCATGAAGGATCTTGAAAAAGCAAATTATCTTATCAAAAATGTATTATTTGTGCAGGAAAGTCGCAATAAACAGATTAATTACCACATCGACGAACGCAATCAAGTATGGTTAAATCTCGATTATACAGCAAAATATCCTGGAGGTCCCTTTCTGTCCGAAGAAATATTGGGGGCATTGACATTGGAATAAAATAAAAATATTTTGGGAGTGTCACCATAAAGAAAAGAGGCCTAATCTTCGTTGTGGTGATTAGGCCTCTTTCCTTTATGCTGTCGGGCTATCCGCGCTACTTCGGTAGCTAGCTTTTATCCCTCACTCGTGACCAAGATATTTAGTGTAATTAAGACATTTTGTTTTTAATTGAAATTACAGCCAAATAACCTTCCCTAAATTATTCTTCTCCAAATACAAATTCGTCTGACTAAAATGTTTATTTCCAAACCATTTTCCCTGATTGGCACTCATGGGCGAAGGATGCCCCGATTCGAGAACCAAATGCTTTTCCCGATTAATTTTGGCGCCTTTTTTGTGTGCAAAGCTTCCCCATAACATAAAAACCACATTTTCTTTTTCCTCTGATATTTTTTGAATAACAGCATCCGTAAAAAGATTCCAATTGAGATGTTTATGGCTGTTTGGATTGTCTTTTCTCACGGTTAAGGATGCGTTCAGTAATAAAACACCTTGCTTGGCCCAAGATTCTAGATTCCCTGATGTAGGCATGAAAATAGAATCCAAATCGGTATTGATTTCCCTGAAAATATTACGCAATGAAGGCGGAATTCGCACCGAATCATTTACCGAAAAGGATAAACCATTGGCTTCCCCGTCGCCATGATACGGATCTTGGCCGATAATGACCACTTTTATATTTTCAAAAAAACAATTATTGAAAGCCGAAAAAATCAGCTCTTTTGGAGGAAAACAAACCGAATTTTGATATTCTTGTTCAACGATATCCATCAATTCGCGAAAATATGGTTTCTCTATCTCATCTGATAAAATAGTTTGCCAGGAAGGTATTAAGTTGAGGTTCATATTCAAAAGTTATTTCGCAAAGATACACTAAGATTTTAATGAGAATCGTTTTAAAATGAAAACAAAAGTGCTAACTGGAATCAATTCTACGTGATTTTTGCACTGCGAATCTCTGTGAAATAACGCTATGTTTCTTTATTAAATAAGCTTATTTTTGTAACGTAAAATCAAATTATTAAATGATCTCCATTACCGAAAAAACGTTACAAGATTTACAATTTCCTACGGTTCTCGAAACGATTTCCGAAATATGTAATACTGATATAGGAAAACAAAAAGCCTTGGAAATAACTCCTTTTAGGGATAAAGACACTTTGATGGCAGCATTGTTGCAAACTTCAGAGTATGTTTCCTCTTTCCAGAATAACAATGCCATTCCCAATCACGGTTTTGATGCCATTACATACGAAATAAAATTTCTAGCCATCGAAGACAGTTTTCTGGAAGTGGGCGGATTTAGAAAAATTGCGACAATATCAGAAACTACGAATGTTCTTTTAGCGTTTTTAAATAAATTCAATGATTATTACCAAAATCTTTGTGCCAAAAGTTCTGGAATTAAACTCACCAAAGAGATTATCACACTTGTGGATGCTGTGGTGGATAAATATGGAGAGATAAAAGACAATGCCTCTCCCCGATTGTTGGAAATTCGCCGTGAAATGAATTTGGTTCGCGGAAAAGTGAATCAAAGTTTCGGTTCAGCTTTGACACAATACAATAGTTTGGGTTATCTGGATGATATCAAAGAGAGTTTTGTGCAAAACCGTCGTGTTTTGGCTGTTTTGGCTATGTACAGACGAAAAGTAAAGGGTTCCATTCTGGGAAGTTCCAAAACTGGAAGTATTGCTTATATAGAGCCTGAAAACACACTTAAATATTCTCGGGAACTAAGTAACTTGGAATATGAGGAAAAAGAGGAAATCACAAGAATTCTAAAGCAGTTATCGAATGCTGTTCGGCCGTTTTTACCATTATTGATTCAGTATCAGGATTTCCTGAGTGATATTGATGTAATTGCTGCCAAAGCAAAATACGCCAATAGAATCAACGGAATTCTGCCAACAATTACAGAGGAACGTCGTTTGTATTTCAGGGAGGCCTATCATCCTATTTTGTATTTGAACAACAAGCAGAAAAAGGAAGTTACACATCCGCAAACCATCGAACTAAGTCAAGAAAATAGAATAATAGTTATTTCAGGACCTAATGCAGGAGGTAAAACTATCTCAATGAAAACCGTTGGCTTATTGCAATTGATGTTGCAATCAGGTATGTTGATTCCTGTTCACGAACGCAGTGAAACGTTTCTTTTTGATAGAATTTTGACAGACATTGGAGATAATCAATCTATTGAAAATCACTTAAGTACTTATAGTTACCGTTTGAAGAACATGAACTACTTTTTAAAAAAGTGCAACAAGAAAACCATGTTCTTGATAGATGAATTCGGTACGGGTTCCGATCCTGAATTGGGAGGTGCTTTGGCTGAAATATTCTTGGAAGAGTTTTATCATAGAGAAGCATTCGGATTAATCACCACGCATTATTCAAATCTAAAAATTCTTGCTAATGAACTCCCTTGTGCAACCAATGCCAATATGTTATTTGACGAAAAATCATTAGAACCAATGTATAAATTGGCTCTAGGACAAGCGGGAAGCTCTTTTACTTTTGAAGTTGCTTTAAAAAATGGAATTCCTTTTAGTTTAATCAATCGAGCCAAAAAGAAGATTGAGGTTGGAAAAGTTCGTTTTGATAAAACAATTGCCAACTTACAAAAGGAGCGTTCCAAAATGGAGAAAACATCCCAGACACTTAAAGAAGAGGAAACGAAAGCACGGCAGGAAGGCAAGAAAATGGAAGATATCAATATCAAAATCAAGCAAAAATTGGAAAGCTATCAGGAATTATATGACAGCAATCAAAAGACGATTTACATTGGTCAAAAAATAGAAGATATCGCCGAAAAATATTTTAACAATAAAAACAAAAAAGACCTGATTGGGGAGTTTTTGAAAATCATCGAAATAGAAAATTCCAAACGTAAAAAAGCAACTCCCAAAGAGGCGAAAGCGATAATCCAGAAGAAAAAAGAAATCATCGAGGAAGTTACAGTTGTTGTAGAAGAGATTCGCAAGGAAAAGAAAGAGAAGAAACTAAAACCTGTAATCGAAAAACCGAAACCTATTTTAAAAGTAGGTGACCGAGTACGAATGCTGGACGGAAAATCTGTGGGAAGTATTGATAAGATTGAAAAAAATAAAGCTGTGGTGAATTATGGCTTGTTTACTTCGAAAGTAAGTTTGGACGATTTGGAGTTTGTAGAAGCAGGCAAGAAGTAGTATTCAATAACAGAACTTTGATAAAGATTTTTAGAAACTTTAAAAATGCAAAACCTCCCTTCTAATAAAAAAATAATTCTCTTTGATGGTGTTTGCAATCTCTGCAATTCGGCTGTGCAGTTTGTGATTAAACACGACAAAAAAGATATTTTTAGGTTTGTGGCTTTACAGTCAGAATTAGGGCAAGAAATCCTTGCTTATATTGGGGTTAATGCTAAAAATATTGATAGTATTGTTCTGTACGAACCTGGAGTGGCTTATTATTACAAATCATCCGCAGCCATTCAAATAGCGCAAAATCTGGGTGGATTTTGGCATTTTGGAACTGTTTTTAAAATTATTCCAATCGGAATAAGAAACTATCTATACGACTATATTGCCAAGAACAGATATAAATGGTACGGTAAAAAAGAAAGTTGTATGATACCAACTCCAGAATTAAAAATAAAATTTTTGGAATAATTGGATTTCATGATAAATGTCATCTCTTTAAACGTATAGCTATCATAAATTTGACTAATCTTAAAAATTAATTTTTATGAGAAATATATCACTCTATTCATGGGAAAACGGTGCGTTTATAATGGTAGTTGTTTTCGGATTGGTAATTATTGGTTTAATTGGAACTGTGTTTATGATGATGAATTCTGGTAAAAAGAAATGATTAGTTTTTTTTGTCTAAAAAAAGAGGATGCCTTTCTGTGGACATCCTCTTTTGCTTTTTATAGAAATTGAATTATTATCTAATCAATTTTCTGTATTTCAAACGTTTTGGAGTTAAATCACCACCTAAACGTTTCTTTTTGTTTTCTTCATAATCTGAGAATCCACCTTCGAAGTAATACACTTCAGAATCTCCTTCGAAAGCTAAAATGTGTGTACAAATTCTATCTAAGAACCATCTGTCGTGCGAAATCACTACTGCACAACCTGCGAAATTCTCCAAACCTTCCTCAAGTGCACGAAGCGTGTTTACGTCCAAATCATTCGTTGGCTCATCCAGTAACAATACGTTTCCTTCTTCTTTCAAAGTCATTGCCAGGTGCAAACGGTTACGCTCACCACCAGAAAGCATCGATACTTTTTTGTTTTGTTCTCCACCACCAAAGTTGAAACGTGATAAATAAGCTCTTGAATTCACTTGTTTTCCACCCATCATAATCAATTCCTGTCCATCGGCAAAGTTTTCCCAAATTGATTTGTTTGGATCAATATTTGAGTGCGCCTGATCTACATAAGCGATTTTCACTGTATCACCAACTGAGAATTCACCACTATCAGTTTTTTGTTCTCCCATTATCATTTTGAAAATAGTTGATTTACCAGCACCGTTTGGTCCGATAATTCCAACAATTCCAGCTTGTGGCAAAGTAAAATTCAAATTATCATACAGTAATTTGTCTCCAAAAGCTTTGGCTACATTTTTGGCTTCGATAACATTTGTACCCAAACGAGGTCCATTTGGAATGTAGATTTCCAAGTTTTCGTCCAATTGTTTTTGGTCTTCATTCAAAAGTTTATCGTAGTTCTGTAAACGTGCTTTTTGCTTGGTTTGACGGCCTTTCGCACCTTGACGAACCCAGTCCAACTCACGTTCTAAATTTTTACGACGTTTAGAAGCCACTTTTTCTTCTAATGCCATTCTGCTTGATTTTTGGTCTAACCAAGAAGAATAATTTCCTTTCCAAGGAATACCTTCTCCTCTATCCAGTTCCAAAATCCAACCAGCAACGTTATCCAAGAAATATCTATCGTGTGTTACAGCAATTACAGTTCCTGAATATTGTGCTAAATGTTGCTCTAACCAAAGTACAGACTCAGCATCCAAGTGATTCGTAGGCTCATCCAAAAGCAATACATCAGGTTGTTGCAATAACAAACGACATAAAGCCACACGACGACGCTCACCTCCTGAAAGGTTTTTAATAGGTGTATCTCCTTCTGGCGTGCGCAACGCATCCATTGCGATTTCTAACTTTGTATCGATTTCCCAAGCACCAAGAGCATCAATTTTGTCCTGCAATGCAGCTTGACGATCCATCAATTTATCCATTTTATCTGGATCAGAATAGTTTTCCTCAAGACCAAATAAATCATTGATTTTGTTGTATTCTTCCAAAACCGCCATTGTTTCGGCAGCACCTTCACGAACAATTTCGATAACCGTTTTAGAATCATCAAGAATTGGTTCTTGTTCCAAATAACCTACAGTATAACCAGGTTGAAAAACAACATCTCCTTGATAGTTCTTGTCAACTCCTGCTATAATCTTTAAAAGAGAAGATTTTCCAGAACCATTTAGACCCAGAATACCAATTTTGGCTCCGTAAAAGAAACTCAAATAAATATTTTTAAGTACAGGCTTATCTGCTCCTTGATACGTTTTACTCAATTTTTGCATTGAGAAAATTACTTTCTTATCGTCTGACATATTTAAATGTTTTAATTTATTATGTGATTAATTATTGGTTTTGAATGCAAATTAAACTCTTCCTTTAAGAGAACTAAATACCCAAGCATTAGCCAAAAAACCAAATCCTACAGCCGCAAATCCCCAGCCTGCTACGTCATCATATCGAAAAGCTCCTAATCCTATCAGTAATAATCCCATGAGTATCATTATAAAGGTCGCCCATCCAAGAATAGTATTTTTATTCATTCCCATAATTGTAGTATTTGTTTTTAGAGAGGTGCAAATATCGGTATTTTTTAGAACTTTTTTTAATTAAAACAGTTATTCCTGATACAAAATTACAGCACTTCTTCCAGGAATTGTTATAGATTGATTTTTAATAGTTTCAATGCCATTTTGGTTGATAATTTCGCCATCACAAACTATTTTCCATGTTCCGTCAAGGGTTTGTTTTGCTTCTTTTTCATCTCCATTAAAATAGACCCTTATGTTCTTCCATTTGTCCCCATTAGCATTGTTTTTCAAGGTATATCCAACAAGTAAGAAATCATTTATTGTTAAAAATTCCAAATGTTCTTGAATCATCTTTTCGGATGTCATTTTGAATGCTGGATGATTGTTTCTTAACACAATAAGGTTTTCGTAGTATTGAACTAGTTCTTTATTCTCGTGTTTCCAGTTCCAATCGATTTTATTGATGCTGTCTGGTGATTTATAAGAGTTCTCAACTCCCATTTTGGTTCGCTTCATTTCTACTCCCATATGTAAAAAAGGGATACTTTGTGAAGTCAAAATGATGGTATTGGCCAATTTGTCCATTTGCACCAATTCTTTTTCGATTGCTTTTGGGTTGGCGATTTTTAATTTGTCGTACAAAGTGTTATTATCATGACAAGAAACATAACCAATAACTTTTGTTGGGCTGTCAGAATAAGGGAATTGAGCATAGCTTCTTTTGGAATCATACTTTATTTGCGGATGATTCGTCGAAGCTACAATTCCAAATTGAATTACTTCTTTGTAATTTGGATTGCCGCTTACAAAACCTTTTTCGGTAACATTGGACCAATGTCCTTTTACTCCGTCCCTAATGTCATCAGAAAAAACGGCAATATCATTTAATTTTTTGACATTGCTTTTCAAAGCTCTCTTTTCTATTGGTAAAGGAGAATCTCCCGCTGTCCATCCTTCACCATAAAGAAAAATACTTGGATCAATTTTCTTTAGTGCTGCAGAAATAGCGTTCATTGTTTCAATATCATGCACAGCCATTAAATCAAATCGGAATCCATCGACATGATATTCTTTTACCCAATATTTAAGTGATTCCAACATAAATTGTCTAGCCATAATTCGGTCTGAGGCAAATTCATTTCCGCAGGCCGTAGCATCCGAGCGTTTTCCATTTGGCCAACTTCTGTAATAATAACCGGGAACTAATTGATCAAAAATATCAGTAGAACTGGTGTGATTGTAAACCACATCCATTACCAGACGAATTTTAGCTTCATGCAATGCTAGAACCATTTGTTTATATTCCTGCACGCGAACTAGGCCATCAAAGGGATTGGTTGAATAGGATCCTTCTAAAGAGTTGTAATTTTGAGGATCATACCCCCAATTGTATTGGTTTTTGTCTAATGTAGTTTCGTCAATTGATTTGTAATCAAACACTGGAAGCAGATGCAAATGGGTAATGCCTAGTTCCTTTAAATGGTCTAATCCTGTTGCTTCTCCAAAAGAGTTTTTCGTCTTTCTCTCAGTAATTCCAAGAAATTTTCCTTTGTTTTTTATACCTGATGATGGGTCAATAGAAAAATCGCGTACGTGAGCTTCGTACAATATAATATCCGACACAGATTTTAATTCAGGCTGTTTGTCGGTATTCCAATTAGAAGGATTGGTTAGTTTTGAGTCGAAGATTAAACCACGATTTCCGTTTACACCAACTCCTTTTGCATAAGGATCGGGCATTTCTTTGGACCAATTCCCTTTGTTTTTTACTTGTAAAGTATAATAGGTGTTATGATAATTACCGTCTAAAACAATTTGCCAGACTCCGGTTTTAGCGTCATAATCTAAACTTTTAGTAGCTATAGCTTCGCCATCATTGCCTTGTTTGTACAAATTGATTCTGGCTTCCTCCACATTGGGACTCCATAATTTAACTGTGGTTTTGTTGCTTGTATAATTTACCCCTAAATCACCATTCAAATAGACAGGATAAGTATCAAAAGAAGCATATTGAATGGTGTTTATTTTTGAGTTTTGAGTCATGGCAAAATTTGCTGTGAGAAGTAAACCAATTACGAAATGGAATTTTTTAGTGGAACCAAACATAGTTTCATTGTTTAATTAAATATTTTATAAAGCATTTCTCGTAACAAATCGGCCTGTGACAAACTATTAGCGCCAACTCCTTTACTTTTTACATCGGTATCTCGTAATGAAGCAACTATCTGGCTAACTTTTCTCATCGGATAGTTTTTGATTGCCACATCATAATCTTTTAGAAAAAAAGGATTAACTCCTAAAGCAGAGGCCGCGTTTTTAGGATTTTTATCTTTTAAACCGTGGTATTTCAATAATTGGACGAAAAAGCCAAAAACCAAACCAGTCGTCATTACTATTGGATTGTCTTTTGGATTTTGCGCAAAATTATTGGCAATTTTATAGGCTTTCAGTTGGTCGCGTTCGCCAATGGCTTTTCGCAATTCAAAGACATTATAATCTTTACTGAACCCGATATTTTCTTCTATATCTTTGGCCGAAATAGTAGTCCCTGCAGGCAATATGATTTGCAGTTTTTCCAGTTCATTATTGATTTTGCTCAAATCAGTTCCCAGAAATTCTACCAGCATAGCAGAAGCTTTGGGTTCAATAGTGTATTTTTTTCCAGCCAATACTCGCTTAATCCAATCTCCTACCTGATTTTCATACAGTTTTTTGCTTTCATAAACAATTCCGTTTTTGGCTAAAAGTTTAGTAACTTTTTTTCGTTTATCCAAGGTCTTGTATTTATAACAAAATACCAAAACGGTTGAAGGCATTGGGTTTTCGACATAACTTTCGATTTTGTCGATTGTTCTTGATAATTCCTGGGCTTCTTTAATAATGACTACCTGACGATCAGCCATCATGGGATAACGTTTGGCTGTGGAAACAACATCTTCAATAGTAACATCTCTGCCATATAAAACAGTTTGATTGAAACCTTTTTCCTCTTCGGATAAAATATTTTCTTCTATATATTCTGATAATTTGTCAATGTAATATGGCTCTTCTCCCATCAAAAAATAAATAGGTTTGATGTTTCCTGCCTTTATATCATTCACAATCTTTACAACTTCGTCCATGTTTTTTTGTTTCAGGTTTAAAGTTTAAAGTTCCATGTTGTAAACCTGAAACTTTAAACTTTAAACTAAATTAACTAATTTCGCCTCATGCAAAAACTCAATTTTCCTTCCTATACTTTTCGTTTCAAAAATAGCGAAAATAAAGTATCAATTTTTGATGCAATCAGGAAAAAATTCATCATTCTTACACCCGAAGAATGGGTTCGCCAACATGTTGTACATTTTTTATTGGAGGAAAAAAAATATCCAAAATCCTTGATTAATGTAGAGAAAGTTTTAATGGTCAATGGTTTGCGTAAACGCTATGATGTTGTGGTTTTCAATCCAAATGGCACTATTCTGATATTAATCGAATGCAAAGCACCTGAAGTTAAAATTGCGCAAGCAACTTTTGATCAAATTGCGAGATATAACATGACTTTGGAAGCTGAATTTTTAATGGTTACCAACGGTCTAAATCATTATTTTTGTCTAATGGATTTCGAAAATGAGAAATACGAGTTTTTGAAAGAACTTCCCGATTATGGTGTGACAAAAAAGAATATAGAGAGCAAAATATAAAATGAAAATTTTGAGTATTAATTTCGAATTCATTAAACATAAATAAACTTCCTTGGAAAAAATAGCTGTAGTAATTCTGAATTGGAATGGAATAAAACTTTTAGAACAGTTTTTGCCTTCTGTAATTCAATATTCTCCCGAAGCAACTGTGTATGTTGCCGATAATGCCTCAACAGATGAATCCATAGCATTTGTAAAGAAAAATTATCCCACAATTAAAATAGTTCAAAACAAAATGAATCAAGGATTTGCAGGCGGATATAACGAGGCCCTGCAACATATTGATGCGGAAATTTATGCTCTAGTAAATTCTGATATTGAAGTTACGGAAAATTGGTTGAAACCTATTTTGGAAGCTTTTGAAACGGAACCCGAAACGGCAATCATTCAACCCAAAATATTAGATTTTAAAAAGAAAGACTATTTTGAGTATGCTGGAGCTTGCGGTGGATTTATTGATCAGTTTGGTTACCCTTTTTGTCGTGGACGCATTTTTGATACTTTGGAAAAAGACAACGGACAGTATAATGATAACACGGAAATATTTTGGGCTTCTGGTGCTTGTTTTTTTATTCGATCTTCTGTTTATAAGGAACAGAAAGGTTTTGATGAAGATTTTTTTGCCCATCAAGAAGAAATTGATTTATGTTGGAGAACCATCAATAGAGGGTTTAAAATAAAGTATTGCTCAGAATCAATAGTTTATCATGTTGGTGGAGCTACTTTGCAACAAGCGAACCCCAAAAAAACATATCTAAATTTTAGAAATTCACTATTAATGTTAACCAAGAATTTACCACAAAATACTCTTTTTCAGGTTCTTATAATTCGAATGCTTCTGGATGGAATCGCTGGAATGAAATTCATCATAGAAGGTCAATTCTCTCATTGTTGGGCTATTATACGCGCACATTTTTCTTTTTATGGGTTATTTTTAAAGAATTATAAAAAAAGAGAAAAAAAACAGGTTGAAATATACTTTAAAACAAAAAGCATCGTTTATGGTTATTATGTTAAAAATGGCACAGTTTTTGCGGACATTATTTAACAATAATTTACATTTAAAATTAACATTTAAAAACTAACTTTGTAATTCACGTTTAATTAAAATTTGCATTCTATGAAAAAATTAATGATTACTCTATCGGCCTTAGCTCTTTTGACATCTTGTGTGTCTAAAAAAGAATATGCAGCTTTGGAAGCTAAGAATAAAGAAACTCAAGATTTATTAAATACTTGTACAGTAAAACTAAATTCTTGCTTAGAAGAAAAAGCGGGTCTTAAAGCAACTGTAGATGGGTTGAGAGAAACTAATCAACATTTAATAAGCACTTCAAAAGATATGACAATTTTGTCTACTAAAGGTGCCGAAAATATCGAAAAAGCTTTGGAATCTATCAAAGAAAAAGACTTAAAAATTACGAGAATGCAAGATGCTTTGACCAAAAAAGATAGTGTTACTCTTGCAGTTGTTACTAGTTTGAAATCTGTTGTTGGGATGAATGATCAAGACATCGAAATCAATGTTGATAAAGGCGTGGTATTTATCTCTATATCTGATAAAATGTTATTCAAAAGCGGTAGTTATGAAGTAAGTGATAAAGCTAAAGGAGTTTTGAGTAAAGTTGCGAAAGTGGTTAACGACAAACCAGACTTTGAATGTATGGTTGAAGGTCATACCGATACTGATGTTCTAAAAGGTAATTCTTGTTTAATTGACAACTGGGATTTAAGTGTAAAACGTTCTACGGCTATTATCCGTATTTTATCTAATGATTTAGGAGTTAATCCAGCACAATTAATCGCGGCAGGTAGAAGTTCTTACGTTCCTTTGGTACCTAATGATTCTGCAGAAAATAAATCTAAAAACAGAAGAACTCGTATCTATGTAATGCCAAAAATAGATCAGTTCTATGATATGGTTGAAAAAGAAATGAAAAAACCAACTGCAGCAGCACCGGTTCAAAAATAAAGCATTTTAAATATTAGAGATACGCCTCGAATAATTTCGAGGCGTTTTTTTTTACTTTTATTTTTTTTGAAATCAGTTTTTTAAAATTGGAATGAATCTAATTTTTGAGCTAAAAATTGAACATAAAAAAAGCAGAACTAAAGTCCTGCTTTTATGCATCCCTAATTTTTTCTTTAACAACCAATTAAATATAAATTAAGAATTACATGCTATAAATGCCTCTACATGAATTAATTTCTTAAATATTTCACTAATTAAGGCTTTTATTCTAAATTATCCAATTAATTTATAAAAAATTTAATATTTTTTTAAAGAATATCAAGACTTCCCTTACCTTCTCTGATTACAATTGGTTCATCTCCAGATAAATCGATAATTGTAGAGCCAATATTATCTCCATAACCGCCATCGATAACTAGGTCTACCAAATTTTGCCATTTTTCGAAAATAAGTTCAGGATCGGTTGTATATTCGATTACTTCATCTTCATCACGAATGGATGTTGAAACAATTGGATTTCCCAGTTGGCGTACAATTTCTAATGCAATGGAATTATCGGGTACACGAATACCAACGGTAGTTTTCTTTTTAAATTCTTTAGGTAAATTATTATTTCCTGGAAGAATAAAAGTATAAGGTCCTGGTAAGGCTCTTTTAAGCAATTTAAAGGTCGAAGTATCTATTTGCTTTACATAATCTGATAAATTACTCAAATCGTGGCAAATAAAAGAAAAATTGGCTTTTTCCAACTTGACTCCTTTTATTTTAGCAATTTTTTCAAGAGCTCGTGAATTGGTGATATCACAACCCAATCCATAAACGGTGTCAGTTGGATAAATAACTAAACCACCGTCTTTTAAGACTTTAACGACTTTGGCAATTGCTGCTTCGTTGGGTTTGTCTTCGTATATTTTTATAATTTGAGCCATGTCATTTTGTTTAAAGTTTAAAGTTTAAAAGTTTAAAGTTGTTCTGTAACAAAACTTGAAACCTTAAACCTGAAACATTTTTTATCCTATTATATCTAATTTTGCAAAACGCAACAATAATTTTTTCAAACCACCAACTTCAAACTTGATTTCCGCTTTTTTATCGGCACCAACACCTTCGAGGTTGATCACTTGTCCTTTTCCAAAACGTTCGTGCATAACCACATTTCCAGCAACCAGCGAATTATCAAATAAATTAGCGCTTCCAGCTGAAGGATTACTTCCCGATACCGGTTTCAGTTTTCGAATACTAATATCCGATTTTGGCTCGTTATCAGCAACGTGTTTTGGTGGCGTACTTCCTATCGGTTTGGCCAGACGTAATTTGGATTTATCCACATCTCCAAAAATATCACCGTCAATCATAGGTTTGAAACGGTAATTGCTTTCGGCTGGTGTAAGATATTCCAAATATTGGCCATCAATTTCTTCAATAAAACGAGAAGGTTCACTGTCGGTCAATTTTCCCCAACGGTAACGTGATTGGGCATACGTCAAATACGCCTGATGCTCCGCACGAGTTAAAGCTACGTAAAATAATCGACGTTCTTCTTCCAATTCGCTTCGTGTACTCATACTCATGGCACTTGGGAACAGATCTTCTTCCATTCCTACCACAAATACATGAGGAAACTCAAGTCCTTTGGCTAGGTGAATGGTCATCAATGCCACGCGGTCTTCATCGCTGGTATCTTTATCCAAATCAGTTGCAAGTGCCACATCTTCCATAAACTCAGATAATGCACCACGAGCTCCATCAACCTCTTTTTGCCCTTCTATAAAATCCTTAACTCCATTCAGCAATTGTTCAATATTTTCAATTCGAGCCATTCCTTCAGGAGTAGCGTCTTTTTTTAATTCTTGAATCAACCCTGTTTTCTTGGCTACATGTTCTACAACATAAAATGCATCTTGATTCTCATTAATCACCTGAAAACTCTGAATCATCGTAACGAAATCCAATAGTTTCTGCTTCGTTCCTGAATTCAGCTTCAAGTCAATTCGCTCAATATTTTGCATCACTTCAAAAATGGAGCGTTTGTAATGATTGGCAGCAATTGTAAGCTTCTCGATTGTTGTATTTCCAATTCCACGTGCTGGATAATTGATAACACGTATCAAAGCTTCTTCATCTTTTGGGTTGATAACTAATCTCAAATAACACAGAGCATCTTTAACCTCTTTTCGTTGATAAAAAGACAAACCTCCGTAAATACGATACGGAATATCTTTTTTTCGCAAAGCATCTTCCATGGCTTTGGATTGTGCATTGGTGCGGTACAAAATTGCAAAAGCACCATTGTGCAACTGATGGTTCATTTTTTGTTCCCAAATGGTAGCAGCCACAAAACGCCCTTCTTCATTATCGGTAATACTGCGGTGTACTTTTATTTTAGGACCAAATTCATTGGCTGTCCAGACTACTTTGTCCAGTTTTACTTTGTTTTTGTCAATAATGGTATTAGCCGCTTCCACAATATTCTTGGTCGAACGATAATTTTGTTCCAGTCTAAAGGTTTTTACACCTTCATAATCTTTCTGGAAGTTCAAAATGTTATTAATGTTCGCACCACGGAAAGCGTAAATACTCTGTGCATCATCACCTACCACACAAATATTCTGAAATTTATCAGACAAAGCGCGAACAATCAAATATTGTGAATGGTTGGTATCTTGGTACTCATCCACCAATAAGTAGCGAAAACGGTTCTGGTATTTTGCCAAAACTTCTGGAAAACGAGTTAGTAATTCATTGGTTTTCAATAGTAAGTCATCAAAATCCATCGCACCCGACTTAAAGCATCGATCTACATAATTCTGATAAATCTCCCCCATTCTAGGCTTTTTGCTCATCGCATCGGCTTCTTGCAAATCGGGATCATTAAAATAAGCTTTTACGGTAATCAGGCTGTTTTTAAAATTAGAAATTCGACTCAAAACCTGTTTCGGTTTGTACACATCACGATCCAACTGCATTTCCTTGATAATTCCTGATATTGCACGTAAAGAATCCTGCGAATCATAAATCGTAAAATTCGACGGATAACCCAAATGTTCCGCTTCCGAACGTAAAATTCGGGCAAAAACGGAGTGAAAAGTTCCCATCCATAGATTTTTGGCTTCACTGGCACCAACAATATCCGAGATACGTTTCTTCATCTCCCTCGCTGCCTTATTAGTAAAAGTAAGGGATAAAATATTGAATGGATCAACACCAAGATGCATCAAATAAGCAATCCTGATGGTAAGTACACGAGTCTTTCCGGAGCCTGCACCCGCAATAATAATCATAGGACCATCCTTTTGTAATACAGGTTCACGTTGTGCCTCGTTAAGTTGTTCTATATATTTTTGCATAGAAAAAAATCAGTTTAATGCAAAAATAAGAATTTAAGAATGAATAAACGAGTCTTGACAGAATTCAGATAATAGAATTTAGATAGCAGTTTCTAGATAGAAAAAACTGAATTCAGGATTCTGCAATCTAAATCCTAAAATCTGCAATCTAAAAATCCTCTGGGCGTGACCACAATAGAGAAAGAGGCCAATATAGCTTGTGTCCATTCGCCTCTTTCTCTATTGTGGTCGGGTTATCCGTGCTACTTCGGTAGCTTACTCCTACCCCTCACGCGAGATTCTGCAAAAGCGGATACTTCGTTTTTAAAGAGACTAACAATGCACTCATCAAAAAAATCTAATTACCAACATCAATAATATCAATTTGATATACATACTTGAGATACAAAAAGAAAAAAGCAAGCGAGAGGAATAATATGGCAAGCCCAATAACTCCAGTATTTATTTTCAGGCCGGTTTGTGAAATTTCGATATTTGTGTCTTCAGATGATACCTCGGTGGTTTCCGATTTAGGTTTTAAAATATTTGCTTTTACCTGAACCTCCGTGAGCTTAAATTGTTTATACGACAGTATAAGGCCCATCACTACAATAAAAACGACCATAATAAAAATAATTATACTGCTGTAAAACTGCCAAGCAAAACTACGCTGTTGGTGCATAACTGCAAAATCGTATTGTTTTAACTGTCGATCAAATTGGATGGAGTCATGAACAGAGTTTCCCGACGAACCAACTACATTAAGTTCCAACTGAGGTGGTCTCTGTATGTTTACCTTCTTCTTTTCAAGAGAATCATGTGTTACCAAAAACTCAGTCACCGCATCATCCTCAGTTTTAAGAGGTTTTTGTGCATGCATAATAACAGAACTTATACACAGTAATAGAATTAGTATCCAAGTATTTAATAGTTTTAGTTCCATGTCATTCTATATTTTTTTTTGAGGAATTCAATATATTCAATTCTTAAAGTAATTTTTTCATCAATTGTAGCCTTCTTATATGCCTTTTTTTCAATTTTCATATAATCGCCTAACACATCCCTACTTGGATCAATACTCTCCATCGCATGACTTAAATCGTTTGAAATCCAATCGAGTAAAACATCGGCATATTTTTGTTTGCTTTTCAACGATTTATTAGAATTATTGGATAAATCGGAGGGAAAATGAAGACCTGGAAGATGCATAGCCATTACAATTTGCGGAGCTAATGGTTTGTATTGAAAAATAATCTTTCCATTTTTTATCATATCAAAAACTTTGGGATACACCTTTTTTAGCATAGCATCCTCTTTACTAAGTGCTAAGCCAAAATCTTTTGTTGGATAATACCAAAAATAGGGATTGCCACCAAGACTTGAATCTATGTAGATTGTAATTGGAAGAGTGCTGCCAGCGGGTGGAATCTGCACTAGAGACCAATTGCCCAAATACAACTCTTTCACCCTTCCTGGAGAAGAATTGAAAGGCTCTAATTCAGATTGGTCTGGATTAATTCCTAATTCAAGTTGGTCAACTATTTTTCTATACAAATCTTGTCTTACATAAAATTCTAATAGCATGTTATAATCTTGACGCAATGCAAACAAATCTATGTTTGCTTGTGTTTTTTGTAGATCTAGTTCTATAAGTTGAGAATTTAAACTTTCAATTGGGTCAATTGCCTTTACGCTATCCAAAAGCTTAAGTAAATCTTGATCTTCCGTTTGAGAAAAAGTGGTAATTGAAGATAACAGTAGAGTAATGGCTAAGTATAATTTCATAATTCCCTATTTAAGTAATTAAAAATATAGGTTATGAATTATTGTTGGGACAATAAGATATGGAATTTTGAAACAAATAACACTCAATATCTTGTTAATCAGATATTTCAAATATACATAATAATATTTAAAGTCATCTGAAACCCATAGGATTTTATTATAAAGTGAAAGAGTTTGCGGTAAAATTATTTGTGTTTGTAACCCCTAACATAATCGACAACAAAATTTTTTGGATAGATTTTATCTTTTTTATCCTTTATTTCAGCAGGGATTTCATAAATGCCTAGCATAAATTGCATAGGGTAATTGGGTGACTGTTTAATCTCTCTGATTTTTTGGTTGTCAATATAGAAAATCACTTTTTCAGGAGTCCATTCAGCCGAATAAATATGAAATTGGGTGACATCAATGTCAAAATCATCTTCATAAAAGGCTTCTTTTAATTTTGGGTCATTGAATTTATGAATTCCATAGCCAATTTTAGCTTTGTTTTTCTGAACATTAAAACCTTTAACTTCAAAAATGCAAATCTCCGCTGATTTTTCGGGTCTGTCTTCAAATCCTATCATCCACAAAGCCACAACATTTGATTGGGTATTTAATGATTTGGCTCTAATTTCAAAAAATCCATATTGAGGCAAATAGGTTTTGGCTGCGTTTTGCTTTTCTCTTACCACACAATTTGGATTAAATTTGTGCTGTCCAATGGCACTGCCAACTTCTCCGGAAAAAACGCCTGTTTGAATTGAAGAACATTTTACATCTCCGTTAAATTCGGGACACCAAGGCTTTTGTTCTTCTGTAATTTGTAAAACCAAATTACCATTATTAATTTCATATTGTGGCTGGGACATTTTCTTCGAACTCCATTGTGGTAAATAGAACGGAAACCAATTTTCGGTATTGATTGTATCTTTTTTAAACTCATCGTTGAATTCCAAAACAAAATTTTCTTTTATCTTGGGATTTGCTGGGAAATCATTTTTTGAAAACTGTAGTTTCATGTTGTATGGATTAATAGTACCAGTTCTAGTCGATTTCTCTTAAATCTTTTTGAAGTATTACGAGTTCTTCGTTCAATTTATTTTTCTTAAAATACTCTATTAATTCTACTAATCTTTTGCGATTATTGTATTTAATACTATAATTTAGTTTTTGTTGACAATTGGAGCAAAGTCTAGAAAAATTATTATCGGTTTCTGAAATATTATTTGTCCCATTCATGACACAATTGGCATTGATGCAATGATGCAAATCAAACATATGGCCAATTTCATGCGAACATATTTTAAGTAGTCTAGTTAAGCATAAATTGAAATTTGCTTGGGTTAACTCTGTATCTTGTAGTCTATAAATTGAGCTAATGCCCACTTTATCAGCATAGGAAGCCAATCCAAATACATAATTCCATTCGGGTTTGGGATACAAATCTAACTCTGCTAGTCCCATCATAACTATTGCGTCTTTAGGCTTTCTTTTAATTAAAACTGAGTCCAAAACATAACTAGCCAATAACTGTTCATTATTTTCATATCCTATTCTCCTAGCATTTTTTGGAACAAGATCATTTGAAATATCGTCTAGTATTTTTACTTTTAATTGGAAAAAAATTTCTAAATATTCTTTGACAAGTTCGATTTGTTGTTTTTGTAATTCTGTAAATTTTCCAATTGGTTTAAGGTAGATATGGTTTTTACTAGCAGTTGGTTTGATTGGCTTTGCATTTACAAAATCTTTGAAATTTTGACCTTTTTCTTTATGACTATAAAGCCATTCTCCCTCTATTGGTTTGGATAATTTAATGTCATTATCTGAAATTAATTCAAAGTATTGATTTTTTGTGTCTGATTTACAAGATAAAAGAAAGAGTATTAATATAAAAGATAGATTTCTCATAAATTTAAATAGTATTATTTTGTAGTTCGGAAAACTCTGATTGTGAATTTGTATTACTTATTTTTTTGTTGAAAACCGTAAAGCGTAAAGAAACTATTACTTCGGGGCTGAATAATGACAAAAGATCAATTCGGATACAGCTCTTTAATTTTGGCAATCGATTTTTGTACCAATTGTTCCAATACAGGGATATCAATATCTTCTAATTTTTGAATGTATAAACACGCTTTACTAGTTTTATGTTTTCCTAATTTGGAAAGTAATGTTTCTTTTTCTTCAAAAGTGGAAGCGAGATACACCGTTATGGCATTTTTCCGTGAAGCAAGCCCGACAAGTGGTGCATTTCCACCATGCCCACTTTCGTATTTGTAATTATAAATACCAAAACCAACAATCGCTGTCCCCCACATTTTGGGTTCATAACCGGATAATTTGTTTAGTAAGTCGATTATTGACTTACAGTCTTCACGTCTTTTAGCGTCGCTTATGGAGGCTAAAAAATCGGTTACACTATTTTCGGTTTCAATTGTCTTATTTTTTGCCATGCGGTAATTTTAAAAATTGTATAGTTATTTAGCCTAGATATTTTAAAGATAAAAAAAAGCCACGACTTTTTAAGATCGTAGCTTTTAGTTTTTATAAGTAGTACATTTTTTTTGATTCGCTATGCGACAAATTTCATCTAGGCAATAGCAAAAATACGAAGTAAATCGCTTGTATTGAATCCTTACTATTTACTCAATTCGGAGTATTCATTTTTAGATGCTTTTTTTAAGGAATAAGAAGAAAACAGTCAGTATCAAAAAAAGAAAAGTAAATTTCAAGAAAAGTAACATTCTTTCTGAAACTAGATTTAATTCTGATTCGTCGTCATGGTATTCACTATTTATAAGTTTTGCTCTGCTATTATAAACTTTGACTTTTCCTTTAATAAACTTTGACGATTTTTTTTTCTTTTGTTTTTGCTCTACTATTGAATATTGATTTTGATCATATCCGAATTTATTGTCTTTTTGATCTATAAATTCTCTTATTTGATTTGTATCAATTTCAGGAATTATATTTTTCATGATTACCTTATATTATAAATAATTGTATGGCAGTATTCAAACTTGTATTACTGTCTCTAAATGTTTAAATCTGTATCAGTTTGAGTACAAGTTTAATGCCAAATATTTATGATATTGGATTGGAACTGAATATTTAAATTAAAATTAACAATTGTTAGCTTGTCAATTTATTGATTGTCAGTAAAATAATCGTATATAGGTATTTTCCAAAGGTTTAGAAATTGCTTAGTATTTCGTAATGAATATTTCGAAAAACGGATTTACTATTGCTATAATGAAACTACTTTCCTTAGAAGAAAAATAAAAAAAGCTATGATTTTGTTTAAATCATAGCTTATGGTTTTTGTGTATTGTAGCTTTTTTATAAAACCATTATATTTCAATCATTGCTTTCACAAGCAAAAATTATATTTTATTAAATTTAAATTTTTGTCCTCCAACAGAAGCCTCATACATAAGTCCTCCTTTTTGCATGGTGAACACCATAACACCGTTAGTATACTTTGCATTTCCTGAAGCGCCAGCTTTTGCGGCTACGGCTGAAACTTGAGCTGCAAACTCAAATTTACTTTGTTTAAAACGTTCCATTGCCGATTTTGACTCAAAAAATATTACCTCACGATATGCTTGCCCTCCAGCCTGAAAACCAATGCTTAACTGAGATAACTTTGCCATGCCTATCAAATGATTATTTTCATAAACAGCTCCATTACCAGCTGCTCCTCCAACTCCGACTCCACCCTTACCAACATTCGGAAAAATGACATAGCCGTAGGCATTGTCAAAAATTGATTTCATGAGATGGTCGGTTTTAATAAACTCAGCTTTTGACGTATTGCTGTCAGCTATAATTTTATCCTTTTTAGAGTCTGATTGTCCGAATATAGATGTCGTGCCAATAACACAAATCATCAACATTACCCAAATAACATTTAATTTTTTCATAGTATAAGTATATTAAATTGTTTGTAAAATTTCTTTTATCAAAGTTAATACAAATTTCTTATATGATTGCAAAATGAATCTGATTATCAGTGCTATAAAAATATTTTTTTTAAAAATTATGCATAAATATATTTCTTGATACAATTATTTTATTGAGTTAATTGTCCTGCAAAATATAAAATGCAGAATCTATCAATGCACGTTATTTATTCGTAAATTAGCTATGCTATTAGTTTATTAATTAAAATCTGTACTACTATGAAAAATTTAGGCCTATTCTGTTTGTTATTGGCTTGCATTGGACTCCAAAGCTGTAAAAAAAATGAACCCCAAAAAGATGTTGAAGCTGCCAAAGCCAAGGTTGAAGAGCCTATTAGTGTGGCGTGCTATAAAGCGTTGTATGAGAATGATACAATTGAATTAAAAATCAACACTTTAAAAGATAATAAAATCACAGGAGATATGGTGATGAAAATTATGGATATGCCTGTAAAAACTGGAAAAATTGTCGGTGGGTTTCATGGAGACACCTTATTTGTAGACTACACCTTTTTTCAGGGAACGTATGATAAAAAAATATTCAAAAATCCAATGGCAATGTTAAAAAAAGGTAACGAACTCATTCTGGGCAGTGGGAAAATAGAAACTTATTTGGGACGCTCTTATTTTGCCAAAGGCACCCCAATCGATTTTGAAAAAGTCAAATATAAATTTACAACCGTTGAATGTGTTGATAAATGATTATTAGTAAATTCTAATTAAACACGAATTTTATTAATTTTCACTAATCGATGTGGTTGTTGCAGTATCGTAATAATTCCAGAAAGTAATTAGTGACAATCCGTGAAATTCGTGTTTGTTTTTAAATTTTATCAAAAGGACTAAAAAACATATACCAATTCCATTCCCAGTTTTCTCCCTTATCGTCCGAAAATGCCTGACTCCAAATGGGATTCTCTTTGTCCCTCGCATCCCAACGGAATACAACAATTATTTCCTTCCCATTAAAAGTGTCTTTGGTAAAAAAATGAGCGATGCTGTTTTCAAACGAACCCACAACACCTGGCTGTAAAACTCCTTCATTGGAGTCAGCCCAGTAAATAGTCCAAAGTTTTGTTTTTGGATTAAAAAGTCTCAATGACATTCCTTCAAAAGGCTCACCATCAAATGTTGCAAGATAATTGTCAACATTTCCAATTCCATTCAGTATGCAATACATTTCCTGGGTAGATTCAAACTCAATCCAATCCTTGCAATTGTCCAAACGTGATTTTAGTTTACGGTTTTTAAGTTTCCATTTTCCCTGATAAAAATCAAAATCATGTTTGGATGAAGTTGGTGAAGCTATAATTACTAAATTTTCATTTTCATCAAACTTTACTTTTGGGACTTCGATTGTGTTTTTGTTCTGTAGCATTTTGTTCGGTTCGGAGTTTAAAATTAGCTGATGTTTGTGCGTTTGGGATTAAATTAAGCCTATCATTCAGATTTGTCAAATATTCCAAATACAAAACCAACCTCTCATTAAGACAATTACCAAAATCCTTAGAAATGGCTGTTATTCACAGTCTTTTCTTTTAGTCTGATGATATTTTGTCAAAATATAAATATCAAGAATTGTTACTACAGAAAATAAAATAATCGCAACCCATAACCCCCAAAGATTATTGTAAAAAAATCCAAATGGTCTTGAAATAACTAGAAAAAACAATGATACAACCTCTAAAAGAACAATGGTTTTTATTCCGTTTGAATCAAGGTATTTTATTGTCAAGCTTAAAATTGATAATAAAACATATATAAACACGCTAAAAAAGACAATATAACTTCCGCAGTCTATTAATATTGCTAATCCCGAAAACGTATTTTTCTTTGAAACAAGAATCGGTTGCATAAAAGTATATTTTTGGGAAAGTGTTTCAGAAAGAGTTTCTTCATTTTCCTCAGTCTTCGATTCTGCCTTGTCGATTGATTTTTGAGGTTGATTCGCAACTTTATTTATAGCTAAGGTATCAACTTTCTCAAGATTCAAGCTTGTCGAATCAACTTGTATTGCTTCGGTAGCAGGTGCGTCAGCTTTTTTACAGCCAGTATAAAAAAAAGGCAAACACAAACATAAAAATGTCATCCAGTGTAAAAATCTTGAGTATTTAAAAAGTCTTTTCAATTGTTTATAGGTCTTTGTTTTTTTTAAGATTGTGCATAACTTGTAAATTTGTGTAATTAAATCATTTTCAATATTGCTAAAATATAAAATAATACGCATTAAATCTTAGAATAATTATTTTTAAAAGTTCTTAAAAACATCAAAATATCTTCATTTTCCCTTAAATCCGTTTTGTTCGCGTAAAGGATAGAAGCTAACTACCGAAGTAGTGCGGATAGCCTGACCGCCACTAGGAAAAAGGGCGTATAAGCGGTATTATTGGTTGCCCTTTTTTCTAGTGGAGGTTACGCCCAAATAACAATAAATATTACTTGAAAAAGACATCGTAGGCAAAACGTAGCAGTGTGCTTATAACAACTACCAAAAAGAAGATTCGGATAAATTTGTTCCCTCGATTGATGGCGAGTTTGGCGCCTATCCACCCTCCTATTGCGTTGCTGGCAGCCATGGGTAAGGCGATGGCCCAAATGATTTTGCCTTTGAGCATAAACAGGCAGATTGAACCAAAATTGGTGGCGAGATTGACCATCTTGGCATTTGCAGAAGCATGCAGGAAATCAAATCCCATTATTGCGATGAAAGCAACAACCAAGAAGCTTCCAGTTCCTGGTCCTATGAATCCATCGTAAAATCCCACTACAAAACTGATTCCCACGGCATTCAAAATTTGAGTTCTGGCAGAAAGGTCTCTAACTTGATGTTGCCCGAAATTTTTCTTTGCATACGTATAAATTGCTAATAGTGAAAGGACTATAAGTAATAAGGGTTTCATGAAATCATTACTCACATAGGTCAATAATGTCGATCCCAAAAAGGCAGCAGGAAAAGCCAACAGCATCATAATAATTAGGATTCTCCAATTGATAGTGACTCTTTTTAAGTATTGGTAAGCTGCAAATGAGGTGCCACTAAAGGCAGGGATTTTCAAAGATCCTATCACGGTTGAAACGGGAAGATTGGGCAGAAGTATGAGCCCCACAGGTGTTTGTATAAGTCCACCTCCTCCTACAATGGCATCTATAAATCCCGCGAAAAAGGCAGCTAAACAAAGTAATACGATGATGTAGGTTTCCATACAATAAGTTTCAATTCGGAATAATTATTTTGAAGTTCAGCGCTCTGTCTTTGAGTTGAGCTTCATTTTGCTCGCAAAGGCGCAAAGACGCAAAGAAAACAGTTTGAAACTTTGCGACTCTGCGGCTTAGCGAGAAAAGACAAAAATACCAATCCACTTTATATTATTGCGATAAATTTGCCATTGATTTAGTTTCAAAAACATTATTTTTGCTTTTTTTAAAATGGAAACAAAATGGATTTATCAAAATTGCTTGAACTACTGAGTTATACCTTGCCAGCCATTATCACAGGGATGGTTGCTTATTACTTTTTTAATTTACACACTAAAAATGAGGAAGGAAGACGTCGCTATTTATTGATGAAAGAGGGACAAAAAAACTCTATGCCCTTGCGTTTGAAAGCTTATGAGCGTATGACTTTGTTTTTGGAGCGTATTAGTCTTTCCAATTTATTGATTAGAATTTCTCCAATTTCGACGGATAAAAATGATTACAGCAATTTTGTTATTGCTCAAATTGAACAAGAATTTGAACACAATTTAGCGCAACAAATCTACATGACTGATGAGTGTTGGACAATCATCACGACTGCCAAGAATGCTACAATTCAGATGATTCGTAAAGCGGCTTTGAGCCCTGCTGTGAATAACGCCGATCAATTGAGAGAAGCTTTATTGAATGATTTGATGGATAGACAAACACCAAGCAGTGCTGCCCTGGGATATATCAAAAAAGAAGTGAGCCAGATGTGGTAACTTTTGAGTTTCTAAGATTCTGAGAAACTAAGATTCGGACTTTTTTGTCTTAGAGTCTTAGCAACTTAGAATCTTAGGATCTTTTTCATCACCTCATTTCACTCATCACTTCACTTTTGTTTTGGGCATATAAAAATCCAAGTTGCCACCATTTTTTCATTTTCTTTTGATCAAAAATGAGTGCATTATTGGTTAGTTTGGTTGGGGTGTAGTATAAATTGAGTTTTACATTATGGTTTGTAGCGGACAGTTTTCCTATAGAGACATCATGTTTCCCAAGCTGATCCAAAGAAAACAGAAACAAATCAATCATTAGTGAAAAGGGGTTCTTTCCCAAAGTGGTTTTGGTCAATGTGATTTCGGTTTCCAAGATAATAACGTCTATTTCGGTGGCACCGCGATGAATGGCTTCACGAATGGGTACCAAACTTGAAAACCCTCCATCACCATATTCACATCCTCCTTTTTTGACCAAACTCATAAATGGAATGTAGTTACTCGATATCCAAATCCAATCACAAAATTCATTATAAGTACAGTTTTTAATCGATTTGTATTCGGCTTCGTTTTTGGAAATATTGGTAACGGTTACAATGACATCTATTGGTAACGATTTGAGGTATTCAAATTCAGAAACCGTCAGATTGGTTTTGATAAATTTTTGAAGGTTTTTGCTTTCGCCAAAAGTTCGTTTTCCTCTCAAAAATTGCCGAATGACATTAAAATGGTTTATAGTTACGTAATTTATTTTGTTTTTCTTTTTGATAATAAAAGGATTGATGTCAAATATCTGATCCATATTGACACTCGTGTAAATTGTATGGAGTTTCTCAATATTCCCTAATGCCAAATGCGGAATTAGCAAGCTTCCGGTAGATGTTCCTAAAAATAGATCGTAATTCCGTCCTTTATTTTGCAACAAATACTGGGCGACACCACCTGCAAATGCGCCTTTACTGCCTCCTCCTGAAATTACTAGTGCTCGCATGATTTTAGATTTTTGATTGCTGATTAACGATTTTTGATTTACATCTGAATTCTCAGATCGTTAATCAAAATTCTTAAATCTTTATTCTTTGAGTAATCTATTCAATTGAAATTGTTCTTTTTCGTTCAAACTAGGTAATATAGTTTGGAACGTAGTTCTGATTTCAGGATTTTTTAATAAAACCCGAATATTTTCTCTTCCAAATTTAGAAAATTGCCACATATGATGCGTAGTGGCATTGACTAAATTCTTCAAAACAGCCTCGTTGATAACGTCAAAATTAATTAGGTATTCCAAAGCGTTTTGTCGTGTTGTGGCTTCATAATTAGTCGAAGAATAATTAATCAATTCCTGAAGAACGGTTTCCTTATTGGCTGAATATTCAGGTGTTGAAATGGCCAATGACAACCATAAAATACGTAGATTGAAATCATTAAATCCTACCCAATCTTTGGTTTTTGCTAAATATTCCGCTCTTTTATTTTCAAAACTATTCCACAAATAATACAGTGCAAATTCTTGGGTTTGATAGGATTTATCATCCAGCAATGTTTCGTAATCGGTTCTGAATTCTTCGGGTATTTTTTGTAGCGTACTTGCAACAGCTTGACGAACTTGAATATTTTGGGTTTGCAACGCCAATAGCAATAATTGTTTTTTATCTTCGAATTTCTCTTTCATTAATTGGCTAACAATAGACGCTTTTACGGTAAAATACACATCCGATTCCAGTGTTTTTTCGAAAAAAGCATATTTGTCTGCCAACGGTTTGTTTCTGAGTTTGGCAACTTCAAGCTGTACTTGCATTGCTTTATTTTTAGCTAATAATCCATTGGCTATTTCGCTATTAAAAGCTGATGATTCCAACCAAACTTTACTGAAATTTTCCAAATCATAATTAGATACTTTTTTGATTTCTTCGAAGAAATTTTGCGTCGTCACATTTTTGTACGCATATTTCTTTAGATAATTCTTCACTGCTTTTCTGAAGGCTTTCTCCCCTATTCCTTCGCGCAGAACATGTAACGCCCAAGCCCCTTTTTGGTAAAATGACAACGAACTGGCTTTGGCGTTCAGTACCGGAATGGTATCGGTTTTGGAGGCCTGTTTGATTTGCATGGACGATTCGTATAATTTGGAATAAAAATAATCTTCCCCATAAATTTCCTTTTCGGCTAATAATGCATAATAAGTTGCAAATCCTTCCTGAAGCCAATGGTCTTTCCCGCTTTGTGCCGTAATCAAATCGCCAAACCATTGATGAGCCAGTTCATGGGCATTCACATTGGTATAACTTCGATCTTCAAAGCCAATGTTGTCAACAACATATCGGGTTGTAAATAACGTAGTACTTGTATTTTCCATACCAGCATACAAAAACTCAGAAACCGGAACTTGTCTATAGATTTCCCAAGGGTACTTCACTCCTATTTCTTTTTCCAGAAAGTCAAATATTTCTTTAGAGTATCGATAGGTAGGTTCTTGTTTAGCAATATCTTTTGGATTTATATACATTTCTAATGGAATTCCTGATTTGGCTTTTTGTGTTCCTCTATCATATTTTCCAATTGCAATCATCAATAAATAAGAACTCATTGGTTTTTTCATTTGATAACTCCAATATATTACACCATTATTTTCGACCTTGTTTTTTAAAATACCGTTGGATACCACTTGGTATTTCGAATCAAAAACAATATCCATGTTGAAAATCACCTTTTCATTGACATCATCAAAACTCGGAAACCAATGACTGGTGTATTTTCCTTGTCCTTGTGTCCAAATCTGTAAATTGTCTGTTTCTTCAGAACCTACAAAATACATGGTTTGTTTGGGTTTGGCTTCGTATGTAAATTGAACTGAGTTTTTTCCTTTTTGGAACGGATAAATTAATATCAATTCTTTTCCGTTAGTTGTAAATGGGATTTTTTTTTCATTCAGTTCCACTTCTGAAAAAGTCATATTCTGCGCATCAATTTTGATGGTGTCAATAGGTTTCAGCACTTCAAAACAATAAGTAATCGCACCTGCAATACTTTTATTATTTGGATTAATTGATATTTGCCCATTTACATATTTAAAATCAACCGATTTGGTTTGTTGTGCGAATGCAAATGTGGATAGAAACAGGAAAAAATACTTCATTAAAATTGAATTTGTTGCTAAGTTATCCAAAGTTACAAAGGTTTAACCAACAAATCGAACATAATTTGTAAGTTTACTTCCAAAATAAATTAATAGAAAACAATTGAAAAAGAAAGCCCTATTTAATTGGAGCAGCGGCAAAGATTCTGCCTTGGCACTGTTCAAAATTCAGCAAAATGATGAATACGAAATCAGCTGTTTGTTAACCAGTGTAAATCAAAAGTTTCAACGTATTTCTATGCATGGTGTTCGGATAGAATTATTGGAACAACAAGCCCAAAGCATTAGATTACCGCTTGAAATTATGCAAATTCCAGAAATGCCGACTATGGAAGTGTACGAAGCAGTTATGCAAACGACGCTTTCCAAATTAAAGGAACAAGGTATTACCCATTCCATTTTTGGAGATATTTTTCTGGAAGATTTGAGGAAATACAGAGAAGATAAATTAGCCGAAATAGGTTTTGAAGGAGTGTTTCCGCTTTGGAAAGTGCCAACTCTAGATTTGATTCAGGAATTCATAGCATTAGGATTCAAGACGATTGTGGTTTGTGTAAACGAACGCTTTTTGGATAAAAGTTTTGTTGGACGAGTTATCGATCAGAGTTTTATTAATGATTTACCCGAAAATGTGGATGTTTGTGGCGAAAATGGAGAATTCCATACGTTTACTTTTGATGGGCCCATTTTTAGTAAACCGATTCAGTTTGAAGTTGGGGAAGTTGTCTATCGCAAATATGAAAAACCAAAAGAGGAAGATTCATCCGACACTGCTTGTGATACTTCAGCTTCGGATGCCTTTGACTATGGATTTTGGTATTGTGATTTGCTTTCAAAATAAGTATATAAAAAAGCTCCGTAATTTAAGAAATACGGAGCTTTTAGGTTTATTTTATAGACTGTCCGCGACTAGTACCAAAGCTATAAAATTAGCCACAGATTCAAAAGATTAATACAGATTTCTTCAATAGGATCTATATAATCTGTGTTAATCTTTTGAATCTGTGGCAAAAAAAGACATGTACGAATTATGGACAGCCATATCACTTTAAATAAACGTTCTAGTCTAGTTTTGGTAAATTATAATTATCAAAAAGACTTTTTTCAGCCATAAGCGCTTCTATTTCAATTGATTTTCTAGGTGCATCGGCAGATAAATTTACAGGAGCATTATCGGTTACCAAGATGTCATCTTCGATTCGTACAGCAATTCCCCACCATTTTTTATCACAATCGCTGCCGTTTGGAATATAAATTCCTGGTTCTACAGTTAGTACCATATCTTTTTCAAATGTGTTGTACATTCCAGGATCGTGAACATCCAGTCCAATATGATGTGAAGTTCCGTGAGGGAAATACTTTCTGGAGTCTTCAGCCTTATTAATGATTCCTAATTTCATTAAACCATTGGTGATGATATCACGGGCGGCTTTATCTGGGTCGGTAAAGCTATTTCCAATTTTAACTGTGGCAATACCCGCTTCTTGAGCCTCATAAACCAAATCATAGATGATTTTTTGCTCTGGTGAAAATTTACCGTTGGCAGGAATTGTTCTTGTTACATCGGCAGTATAACCATGGTATTCAGCTCCTAAGTCCATCAAAACCAAATCATTTTCAACCTTCATTTTACTGTTTTCGATATAATGTAAAACACAACCGTTATTTCCGGCTCCAACGATGGAAGGGTATCCTTCATATTCACTACCATATTTTTTATACACAAATTCGTGAATCCCTTGAATTTCTGTTTCAGACATTCCAGGATGCATTGCTTTCATGGTTTCGCGCTGTCCCATTGCCGAAATGCGAACAGCTTTTGTCAATAAAACCATCTCTTCCTTGGACTTAATCTCACGTAAACTGGCCATGTAAGTAGTGATTGCTTTCGTATCTATATTCGCTTTTTTGGCAGCAATAGTTTTGGTCGTATTAATTTCATTTTGGATATTAGAATCGGTTTTAGTTTCTATTTTTGTATTGTAACCAATTTGAGCTTTAAACGAACCAATTAATTTATATAAATCTGCATCTTCCTTCTTGGAGTCACGATAATCGTCTTTGAAATCCGTAAAAAATACGTTGCTAAAATTGTAAAAATCAATGCCAGAGTTTAGAAATTCTTTTCCATTAAGAGCATTCTCAAAACCCAAACTTTTTTTGGCTCCATCTACTCCCAAGCGCACACCAGTCCATTGTTCTGCTCTTGGGTTTTTTTCTTGAACGTAAAGCAGTTCATTATATGTTTTTCCATCTTTATTTGTTTGATTGTCAGAAAAAATAACCAAAACACAATTAGGCTCTTTATACCCTGTCAAATAATAAAAATTTGGATCCTGATGGTATATAAAATCGACATCATTGGCTCTATTTCGAACAGCATTTCCAAAAAATATCGCTACACTATTCTTTGGCATTTTTTTTCGTAAAGCTTCTCTTCGCTCCTTGTGAAATTGAGCCGATAAATAATCATTAGGGTTGCCATTCTGGGCTATTGTTGCAAAAACCATAGCTAGAGTGAGAATAATAGAAAGTTTAAATTTCATTTTTGTTTTGGTTTAAGGATTTGATTTTGATTAATTGGAAGTAAATATAAATAATTTTTGCAGTTGGCATATATTTTTTCTTCCTATGTAATGTTAAAAACGGGAGTTTGATTAATAATTTTGGAGCAGAAAAATTAGGTGTTTTTAGGAAATATCGTCCCGCTTTCCGTTGCAATCTTATGTCCCGAACCCCGGGCCATAAGGATTTCCACTGCTATCGGGGCTAAAGGTTAGCATTCTGTCTTTTTTGTTGTCATTTAGAAAAAGAAAATAGTAACAACCGCGATCTGGTTATAAATAAAAAAAAGAACAATAAAGTAAAAACACTTTAGAGTTCTCTTTTCCAAAATTGCAATAATTGAAATTAACCAAACATCAAATTATTAACAATGCGGGTAAACAATCCAAATCAATTTACCTTTTCGTAATCTAGTCCAGGGCCATCACAGTTTCTCCAAGTACTGGACAAAGTAGTAGAAGCTGAAAAATAAAGTTCTTCTTTTAGATTCCCATAACAGCTTCCTATAAGTTCGCTTTCTTCGGGATATGTTAATTCTAAATACAATACATCAGAATTATTTTGTGTAGTATAGGTACCCGAAACTGTTGTTTTGATTGTGTTTCGGGTTCTGGATTTTGTAAATGTTCCGTCATTATTGAATGAATAGGATTCTTGCCAATCCATAGCAGTTCCTGTAGTTACAGAATTAATCATGCTGCCAGACATTTTTACTAATGTCCATTTTCCATGATAATCGGTTGTAGTTGTGGTTTCTTCTTTGTCTTTTGTACAAGAAGAAAAAACAGCAAGGAAAACAACAATAATAGCAAGACTTTTCATCCTTAAGTTTTTGGAGTTACTTAATAAGATGCTTTAAATTGCAAAAGGTTGCGTCAAATTATAATTATTTTTTTGAAAAAGATGAATTTATCTTTCCTCATACATTTTCAACAACTGTGTTACGGTATTCCAATTACGAATGGTTGCCGTTACATTAAGTTTTTTCTCGATGTATTTTTGGTCAAATCTCGTTTTCCCTGCCCCTACAGAATATTTTATGTAGATTCTACTTTCGTCGATATTTGCTTCATCAGGTTTTACCTGACTCATTTTTAAATCGTTGATACTATCACTTTTTAATGCTATTGAAACAAAAGCCACATATAATTTTTTAGTATCAACTTCTTTCTCTTTCAAAAAAGGATTGTTTTTGAAACAGTTTTCTAAATCAGTTTTACCAATAACAACAATAGGCACTTCGTGTCCAAAAGCTTTGAAAATTTCCTGTTTGATTTTGAAACCAACTGATGCCGCATTTTCCTCCTCAGTATCCACAAAAACATTTCCGGATTGGATATACGTTTGCACATTTTGAAAACCAATCGCTTCTAAAGTTGTTTTCAAAGCGTCCATTTTTATCATATTGTGACCGGAAACATTGATGCCACGAAGAAGTGCGAGATGAGTTGTCATTTTTTATTTTTTTATAATTGTAAAAGTATTGTGTCTATTGATGGTAAATGATAGTTTGTTAAATTTTTACCTTTACAACCACTTTTTTTACTTTCGAAATTTGTCCTGCTTTTACACATGGTCTATGAAGATCCTCCGGAAAAAATATGGTAAACATTCCTTCCTCCACTCTAATCATTGAAGTTTCTCCTTTATAGAAAGTATAATCTTTTTCTAGGTCTTCTTCAACAGAAACCTGATTAGTCAAAGGGGTAAATCCCATTAATTCAACCCCCTGAATTACATACTGAATATCGATGTATTTATGGTGTCCTTCCAGAACGCAATCTTTTTCCTCTTTGGTGTCATATTCTTGAACAATGGCAAAAACATCGTCATTATCGATTTGGTGCTTTCCAGATTCTATTGTGGCTAAATCAGTTTCGGTAATAAACTCAAATCCTTTAGCCAATCTTTTGGTAAGCTTGCTGTATAGTCTGTAATTTTCAATTTTATCGATAACCATTTTATGTTTTTTTAATTTGTTTTCAAAGGTATTGTGAATTATAAGAATTTCCTAAACAATCCCATTTCCAAATTTCCAAACAAAAAACTATCTTCGCTTTCTAAAAAAGAGAAAAGAATATAGAACAAAGAGAATAGACTCCAAAAATCTAAATTCTAGAATCTGCAATCTAAATTCTGCAATCTAAAAAATGTCCAATAACCTCCTAGAAACCCCCATAGAATTCCTCAAAGGCGTTGGTCCCAATCGGGGTGCGTTGTTGCGTAAGGAATTGGGGATTTTTAAATATGGGGATTTGGTCAATTTTTTCCCTAATCGATACATTGATCGCACTCGTTATTATAAGATTAATGAGTTGCAAAACAATATTGCCGAAGTACAGATTATTGGTAAAATCATTAATATAAAAACAGTTGAATTTGGTCGCAACCAAAAACGATTGGTAGCCACATTTGTTGATGATACAGGACAAATGGATCTCAACTGGTTTCAAGGATACAAATGGATTAAAGAGAGTTTAAAGCTCAACGAAGTTATTGTGATTTTTGGAAAATGCGCGCAATATGGTAGCCAATACAGTATGGCGCATCCCGAAATCGAGTTGTTGAGTGAGTACGAGAAAAGTTTGCGTTCCGCCATGCAGCCCGTTTATCCATCAACCGAAACGTTGGCAAATCGCGGCATAACGAATCGCGTGGTAAACAAAATGATGCAGCAATTGTTTCTCGAAACACAGGCATTATTCAGTGAAACCCTGCCTTCTTATTTGACAAGCGAACTCAAACTGATTCCCAAAAACGAAGCTTTATTCAATATACATTTTCCCAAAAGTGCCGAAATTTTGGCGAAAGCCCAATTCCGATTAAAATTTGAAGAATTGTTCTTCATTCAATTGCAATTGATAACGAAGAATTTGATTCGGAAACATAAAATAAAAGGACATCCTTTTTCAGTAGTTGGAGATTTTTTCAATGATTTTTATCAAAATCACCTACCATTTGAATTAACAAATGCCCAAAAAAGGGTTATCAAAGAAATAAGAACCGATATGGGCAGCAATGCCCAAATGAACCGATTACTGCAAGGTGATGTGGGATCCGGGAAAACCATTGTGGCTTTTATGAGTATGTTGTTGGCATTGGATAACGGTTTTCAAGCCTGTTTGATGGCGCCAACAGAGATTTTGGCCAACCAGCATTTTATAGGATTGTCTGAATTGGCAGCTTCCTTAAATATCAATATTAAAATACTCACTGGTTCAACCAAAATAGCGGCTCGTAGAATCATTCACGAAGAGTTGGAAAATGGTACTTTACAAATACTTATCGGTACCCACGCTTTATTGGAAGACAAAGTAAAGTTTCAAAATTTAGGCCTAGCGGTTATTGACGAGCAACACCGCTTTGGAGTCGAGCAGCGATCCAAATTGTGGAAGAAAAACACGATTCCACCTCATATTCTGGTGATGACGGCCACTCCTATTCCAAGAACTCTGGCTATGAGTTTGTATGGTGATTTGGATATTTCGGTTATTGACGAGTTGCCTCCTGGTAGAAAACCCATTCAAACTGTACATCGCTTTGACTCGAATCGATTGAAAGTTTGGAAATTTATTCGGGACGAAATTGCGCTGGGACGCCAAATTTACATCGTCTATCCGTTGATTCAGGAGTCGGAAAAAATGGATTATAAGGATTTAATGGATGGTTACGAGAGTATTTCTCGCGATTTTCCATTACCTCAGTATTCAGTTTCAATTCTTCATGGAAAAATGAAACCTGCAGACAAAGATGAAGAAATGAAACGCTTTGCCGAAGGTAAAACCAATATTATGGTTGCCACAACCGTAATCGAAGTTGGTGTAAATGTGCCTAATGCGAGCGTGATGATTATAGAAAGTGCCGAGCGTTTTGGATTATCTCAACTCCATCAGTTGCGAGGTCGCGTGGGACGTGGTGCCGATCAAAGTTATTGCATTTTGATGACTTCCTTCAAATTGTCAAGTGACAGTAAAACCCGCATGGAAACTATGGTAAGTACTAATGACGGTTTCGAAATAGCCGAAGTCGATTTAAAACTTCGTGGTCCTGGGGATTTGATGGGAACTCAACAAAGTGGCGTACTGAACCTTCAAATTGCCGATATTGTTCGAGACAGGGATATTTTAATGTTGGCAAGAAACTATGCCATCAAAATATTGAAGGATGATGCTCCTATGCAAAAACCAGAAAACGCTATCCTAAAGGCAGTTTTCATCGAATTAACCAAAAAGAAAAATATTTGGAATTACATCAGTTGATTTTTTTTTGAGTTGCTAAGATTCTAAGTTTCTGAGAATCTGAGTAAAAAGCAGTTTGAATATTAGTATTTTAGATTTTTCGAAACTTATATTCTCTTTCCTCATTAAACCTTTCTATTTTTTTACTGTCTAAACCCTTAAGTCAAGTAGCAGTTTTGGCTTAACTTTAATATTTGTATGTACAAACGTTAAATAAAAATTAACAATTCAATTTTTCACAATTCTAAAACCTAAATTTGTCTTTTCCTTATCAAAGGATATGTTAAACTTCTTTTACATTTATAAAATGAAAATAAAAAATCTTGTTTATGCCTTATTGTTAATAGGGTTTGGTGGATTTATTGCCTACAGAATTTCTTCCAATAATGCCAAAAAGAGTGGTCCAAAAGACAAAGATGATAAAGATAAACCAATGACTGTAACAGGCATTGTAGTTCATCCTAAAACTTTTGATAATAATTTATCACTTTCGGGTTCTATCGAAGCCAACGAACAAATCGAAATTCGTTCGGAAGTTTCAGGTATTGTTGAAGGCATTTATTTTCAGGAAGGAAGTAATGTGACAAAAGGACAACTATTGTTCAAAGTTAATGATATTGAATTAAGAGCTCAATTAGCTCAAGCCAATACCAAAGAAGGGTTGGCAGCCGAAAATGAAAGAAGAGCTAAATTATTACTTCAAAAAGAAGCAATTAGTCAAGAAGAATATGATATTGCAAGAGCTGACCATAAATCAACTCAAGCGCAAAGCCAATTAATCAAAGCACAAATTGCGAAAACATCGGTTCGTGCCCCTTTTTCGGGAAAAATTGGACTTCGTTCTATTTCGCCAGGAATTTATATTACACCAACAGTTTTGGTTGCAAAATTAGTAAACAGCAGTAAATTGAAAATTACTTTTTCGATTCCAGAGAAATATGCTTCTCAAGTAAAAACAAATACTCCTTTGAGTTTTACGGTTGAAGGTTCTGATGAAAAATTTACGGCCAAAGTTTATGCTATCGAACCAGAAGTTGCAGTTACTACCCGAACTCTTCAGGTAAGAGCTATTACAGAAAACAGCCAGGGAAAATTATTGCCTGGTACTTTTGCAAATGTAGCATTGCCTTTGAGCGTTATAAAAGATGCGATTGTCGTTCCTACCGAAGCGATTATTCCAGTTCAAAACGGTAAAAAAGTATTCATAGCCAAAAATGGTTTAGCCAAAGAACTTATGGTAGAAACAGCTACCAGAACGGATGCTTCTATCTTGGTGCTTTCTGGTTTGAAAGCTGGGGACACTTTATTGACAAGTGGCGTTATGTCCTTAAAAGATTCTACTAAGGTAAAAGTGATTTTAGGCATAAAAAAATAAATTTTGGATTAAAAATTAATGATTGCTGACCCAAGAGAGAGTGAATTGGTGAAGCATTTCAGATTTTAAAAAAGAACCGTGAAATGGCAGTTTTATAAAGGCTAAAATCAAAAATACATAACAAGAAATTATTAAATATAAAGATTAGTTGCCTTTAGAAATAAATCTAAAATCAGCATTCTAAAATCATAAATCTCTATGAGTTTATCCACTTTAAGCATAAAAAGACCTGTAATGACCATCGTTATGAACTTAACGATTATTTTGTTTGGTATTATAGGTTACACTTATCTGGGAGTTAGAGAATTTCCATCGATAGATCCAGCCCAAGTTTCGATTCGAACGAATTATACTGGAGCGAATTCGGATATTATTGAATCCCAAATTACAGAACCTTTAGAAAAAGCAATCAATTCTATAGATGGAATTCGAAATGTAACTTCTTCAAGTGCTCAAGGGAGCAGCACAATTACTGTCGAATTTAATTTGGATAAAAATCTTGAAGAAGCCGCTAATGATGTTCGTGATAAAGTATCACAGGCAATTCGAAATTTACCGCAAGATATTGATGCTCCTCCAGTTGTTTCTAAGGCTGATGCCAATGGAGATGCTATTATTTCGATGACAGTTCAAAGTGATACTCGAAGTGCACTGGAACTAAGTGATTATGCCGAAAATGTAATTGGTCAGCGACTCGAAACTATTCCAGGGGTTAGTGGAGTTCAAATTTGGGGACAAAAAAGATATGCGATGCGCTTGTGGATTAATCCAGAAAAGTTAGCTTCATATGGTTGTACTGTCGCTGAAGTTCGTGATGCCTTGAATAGCCAAAATGTAGAATTGCCTTCTGGAAAAATTACGGGTGACAATACCGAATTGACGGTTAAAACAGTTGGAAATCTTTCGAAACCAGAACAATTCAACAATATCATCATTCGATCAGTTGGTGAAAAAATAGTCCGTTTTAGCGATGTTGGTACAGCAGAGTTAGGCCCTGAAAATGTTGAAACCAAAATGACGCAATCGGGCACTCCACTAGTTGGTGTGGCGATTGTACCGCTTCCGGGTGCCAATTATTTGGATATTGCAAGTGCATTCTACAAAGAATTTGAGCGCTTAAAAAAGGATTTGCCAAGTGACATTAAATTAAATATTGCTATTGATAATACAGTTTTTGTAAAAAAATCAGTAATTGAAGTAGCCGAAACGTTAGGAATATCGATTGTATTGGTGATTTTAATTATCTTTTTGTTTTTTAGGGATTGGGCTATTGCTTTCAGACCTTTAATCGATATTCCTGTTTCCTTGATTGCAACATTCTTTATTATGTGGCTTTTTGGGTTTTCGATAAATGTACTTACGTTACTTGCGATTGTTCTTGCCACTGGGCTAGTTGTAGATGATGGCATTGTGGTCACCGAGAATATTTTCAAAAAAGTAGAAGAAGGAATGTCGCCTATAGAAGCCGCAATAAAAGGATCCAATGAGATTTTCTTTGCAGTAATTTCGATATCCATTACTTTGGCAGCTGTATTTTTGCCGGTTATTTTCCTCGAAGGTTTTGTCGGACGATTGTTTCGAGAGTTTGGTGTGGTCATTGGAGCTGCAGTATTAATTTCCGCTTTTGTGTCCTTGACATTAACCCCGATGCTAAATGCCTACTTGATGAAAGGCGGGGAACAAAAGAAATCAAAGTTCTACATTCGTACTGAACCCTATTTTCAAAAATTAAACAGCACTTATGCCAATGCGCTGGAACGTTTTATGAAGAGAAAATGGTTAAGTTTTCCAATTCTTATTGTTTGTTTTGGATTGATATATTTGTTCTTCAATATTTTGAAAAAAGAAACAGCTCCTTATGATGACCGAAGTGGTTTTGTGATGCGTATGACAACTCCCGAAGGATCTTCCTATGACTATACAGATCGTTTTATGCAGGAAGTTTCCAAATTGGTAGATGATTCCATTCCAGAGAAAAAAGTGAGTTTGGTGATTACTTCTCCAGGGTTTAACTCTTCTTCTGTTAATAGTGGTTTTATACGTGTTTCCTTAGTCGAACCAGATAAAAGAAAAGCTTCCCAAAAGGAAATTGCTGATAAATTAACCAAATTGACCAGTCAGTATTCGGAGGCCAAAACATCGGTAATCGAACAGCCTACTATCGCCGTAAACAGACGTGGTGGTTTACCGGTTCAGTATATTATTCAAGCTCCTAATTTTGAAAAACTTAGAGAAAAAATCCCTTTGTTTATGGATGAAGCTGCAAAAAGTAATGTCTTCTCTGTTACCGATGTGAATTTAAAATTCAATAAACCCGAAATCAATGTTTCAATTGATAGAGCAAAAGCTGAAAGTTTAGGAATATCGGTGAAGGATGTTGCCCAAACCCTACAACTTTCCTTGAGTGGTCAGCGTTTTGGCTATTTTATTAGAAACGGAAAACAATATCAAGTAATTGGTCAATTTGAAAGAGAAGATCGTTCCAAACCGTTGGATTTAACATCAATGTATGTCAAAAACAATAAAGGGGAACTCATTCAAATGGACAATGTTGTTAAGATAGAAGAACAAAGTAATCCGCCGCAGTTGTATCATAATAATCGATACATGTCGGCTACAGTTTCCGCAGGTCTCGCTCCAGGCAAAAGTCTTAGCGATGGAATTGATGCGATGAACGAGATCAAGGCCAAAGTTCTTGATGATTCGTTTACCACTGATTTAGGTGGTGAATCGAGAGATTTTGTCGAAAGTAGTTCGAATACTTCTTTCGCCTTTGGATTGGCTTTATTGTTGATTTTTCTAATATTAGCAGCCCAGTTTGAAAGTTTTGTAGACCCGTTTATCATTATATTAACTGTACCAATGGCGGTTGCAGGAGCCTTATTTTCGCTTTGGCTATTCAATCAAACCTGGAATATATTTAGTCAGATTGGAACCATTATGTTGATTGGATTGGTAACGAAAAATGGTATTTTGATAGTTGAATTTGCTAATCAATTGCGAGAGCAAGGAAAGCCAAAATTAGAAGCAATTTTGGAAGCTTCAGAGTCAAGATTACGCCCTATTTTGATGACGAGTTTGGCTATTTCCTTGGGAGCTTTACCAATTGCATTGTCGCTTGGTGCGGCTGCTACAAGTAGAATTGGTATGGGAGTTGTTATTGTTGGAGGTACAATTTTCTCTTTGGTACTTACTCTATTTGTAATTCCGGCTTTATATTTAATGTGGTCTAAGGCAAGAAAACATTACCCAGAATTTGATCATATTGATGAATATGAAAACGACGTAAAAAAGTAAATTTGAGTTGCTAAGACTATAAGTTTCTGAGTCACTAAGATTTTTTGAAAAGAATGTAAATTTAACTTAGTCCCGATAATTATCGGGAAAGCCGCTTAGAGTCTTAGCATCTTAATTAAAATATAATCAAAAACTTAGAATCTTAGCCACTTAGTGTCTTAGCATCTATTTAAACAAACAACAATGATGAATACCAAACTGTTTTTTAGAAGTTTCCTGCTGTTTTTCTTCTGCTTCGCAATAGGAAATGCACAAGAATTACTTACTCTGGAAAATGCCGTTAAGATTGCATTGGAAAACAATTATGAAATAAAAATTGCCGATAATAATTTAAAAATTGACAAAACAAATGTAGCTATTGGAAATGCAGGAATGTTGCCTTCCCTAAGTGCAGTTGCTACAGACAATAATAGTATTTTGAATACTTCCCAAACCCGGTCAGACGGAACAACGGTAAACTTAAAAAACGCCAAAAATAATAACTTGAATTATGGCGTGGCTTTGGATTGGACCATATTTGATGGTTTAAAAATGTTTGCCAAATATGACCAATTGAAAGAATTGCAAAATATGAGCGATGCCCAATTGAAAATGACAATTATCAATAAAGTTAGCAGTGTCAATTCGGTTTATTATGATTTGATACAGGAACAGCAAAAGTTATTTGATTTGGATTCTACAATTATCATTTCCCAAAAGAGACTGGAGTTCACCAAAAACAGATACACTATCGGGAAAAATTCCAAACTGGATGTGTTGAATGCCCAAGTGGATTTGAATACGGATCTTGGTAATTTATTAAAAGAAAAACAAACTTATGCTAATGCCAAAACGCTTTTGAATCAGCTATTGGCGAGAGATTTAAACACTGATTTTAAAGTTACTGAAGGAATCAATGTAGATCGAAAACTGAAACTTGTTGATCTGATAGCATTGGCAGAAAAGCAAAATCCAGAGTTAGAAATGCAAATCATCAATAAAAAAGTAACCGAACTAGAATTGAAGCAAATCAAAGGGGAACGCTATCCTACAATTAAATTAAATTCGGGATATAATTTTAATGATACAAAATCGAGCCTTGGTTTTACGACTCAATCATCTGCGCATGGCTTGAACTATGGTTTTTCGGCTTCTTTGAATTTGTTTGATGGCGATGCACAAAACAGAAATGAAAAGATTGCCCAAATGCAAGTTGATAATTCTAAATTAGTGATTGACCAACAATTGAATCAATTGCGAAGTAATTTGACAGTTGCTTTCCAGGTATATTTGACCAATTTGGAGCTGATTGATTTAGAAGCTAATAATACCGCTATTTCTAAGCAAAATCTTGAAATTACTGCCGAAAAATTTAAAATTGGAACCATCACTTCAGTTGAGTTTAGAGCAGCCCAATTGAATTTTATCAATTCAAGAATTCGTTTGAGCAGTGCGCAGTTCCAAGCAAAATTATCTGAAATTACACTAAGGGAATTAGCCGGTAATCTTAATTTTTAGCTATTTTTATACCAAAAAGTAAGAATGGTTTCATACAACCCTAAAATTTGGTTCGCTTACATCTTTCGTTTTCATAGATCGGATACAATAAGACAATTATTTCCAATACTATTTTTAATTGTAATTTATTCAGGTGTGGTGGCATACTTGGAGATTGATTATTTTAAATTAGAGGAAACCAGTCATGTTAAAAACCTTTTTGTAATTCATACTACATTGGGTTTTGTTATCTCTTTGTTATTGGCTTACCGAATCAATTCTGCTTATGACCGTTGGTGGGAAGGACGCAAATTATGGGGAGCTTTGGTTAATAATAGTCGAAATCTGGCCATCAAACTTTCAGTTATATTAAAGGACGAAAGGGATTTGGCTTATTTCAGGAAACTAATTCCAAGCTACGCTTCGATGTTAAACAAGCATTTGAAAGATGAAGAAACAAGTATGCAATTGTTTGAGCATGTTGACTTAACGATTGATCATCACAAACATAGACCAAATCAAATAGCTAAGATGCTGTTCCAAAAAATAAACGATTTGTATGTTGCCAATAAAATTTCTGGTGATCAATTGATTGTTTTAAATAATGAAATTCAGTCTTTTACCGATATTTGTGGTGCATGTGAACGAATAAAAAACACTCCAATCCCCTATTCGTACAGTACTTTTATAAAAAAAATAATCTTCATTTTTATTTTAACATTGCCTTTTCCTCATGCTTTTACATTAGGATATTATGTAATTCCTGTAGTGTCTTTTGTTTTTTATGTATTGGCGAGTATTGAATTAATTTCCGAAGAAATTGAAGAACCTTTTGGTTACGATGATAACGATTTGCCTACTACAAAAATCGCTGAAAACATTAAAAAGCACATTGAGGAACTTTTATAAAAAAGAGTATCAAAATTTGTTACAATTGAATCAATTTTTGCAGCTCACTAGCTTTGACCCTCACGAAACATTGATTATATTTGCACCCGAGTCCGGAGGACGAACGGACGAAGTAATCTTAAAAAAACGAAACATGAAATCACTATGATTCCAAAATATAAATTGGAATTTTAAATGTAATACCATTTTCTAATTAAAAACATATAATAACTTCGCATGAAAATATCTTACAACTGGTTAAAACAATTTATTAAAATTGATTGGAAATCGGATGAAACATCAGCATTACTTACCGATTTAGGACTTGAAGTTGAAATCGTTGAGAAATACCAATCGGTAAAAGGCGGATTAGAAGGAATCGTTGTAGGACATGTTCTTACTTGTGTGCCTCATCCAGATGCTGATCGATTAAAAATCACGACAGTTGATTTAGGCGATGGTGTTCCTTTACAAATTGTCTGCGGTGCCAGTAATGTTGATGCAGGTCAAAAAGTGCCCGTAGCGACTATTGGAACTGTTTTATTTGATAAGGATGGAAATTCTTTTACCATTAAAAAAGGGAAAATAAGAGGACAGGAAAGTCATGGGATGATTTGTGCAGAGGATGAATTGGGTCTTGGCGAAAGTCATGACGGAATCATGATACTTGATGATTCTATTCCAGCTGGAACATTGGCGTCAAAAGTTTTCAAAATAGAAAACGACGAAGTTTTTGAGATTGGCTTAACGCCAAATCGTGCTGATGCAATGAGTCACTTAGGTACTGCGCGTGACTTAAGAGCTGGATTGATTCAAAAAGGAATTAATGTTGAATTAATTACGCCATCTGTAAGTAATTTTAGAGTTGACAAAAGAACTTTAAAAATAGATGTTGATGTCAAAGAAATTCATCTTGCACCAAGATATTGTGGCGTTACTATTTCTGGTATTTCAGTAAAAGAATCTCCAGAATGGTTAAAAAACAGATTGAAAGCCATTGGAATCAATCCAAAAAATAATATTGTGGATGTTACCAATTATGTATTACATGATTTAGGACAACCATTACACGCTTTTGATGCCGCAAAAATTAAAGGAAAGATTGTTGTTCAAACACTTCCCGCTGGTACAAAATTCGTTACTTTGGATGATGTAGAAAGAACTTTACATGAAGAAGATTTAATGATTTGTGACGAAAAAGGACCTTTGTGTATTGCTGGTGTTTTTGGAGGAAAAAAATCAGGAGTGACTGAAACAACCAATTCTATTTTCCTAGAAAGTGCTTATTTTAATCCAGTGAGTATTCGTAAATCTGCCAAAAGACATCAATTGAATACCGATGCTTCTTTTAGATTTGAAAGAGGAATTGACCCAACAATTACGGAATATGCTTTGAAAAGAGCTGCTTTATTGATACAAGAAGTGGCAGGTGGAGAAATCACATCCGATATTGTAGATATTTATCAAAAGAAAATTGAAGACTTTACAGTATTTTTAAATTTCAAAAATGTTGCACGCATTATTGGGCAAGAACTACCAAAAGATACGATTAAACAAATTTTAGCTTCTTTGGAAATAAAAATAAACAGTGTTTCGGATGCTGGTTTAGGATTGGTTATTCCTGCTTATCGCGTAGATGTGCAAAGAGAAATTGATGTGATCGAGGAAATTTTGAGAGTGTATGGCTATAACAACATTGTATTCTCCAAAAAATTGAATGCAACAGTTTCAAATTCTCCACGAAATGAGGATTACAAAGTACAAAATACAGTAGCAAATCAATTGAATTCCCAAGGTTTTAATGAAATGATGGCCAATTCATTGACTACTGCTTCTTATGTGCAACTTTCAGAAATGCTTAAAGAGGAACACAATGTAACAATGTTAAATCCATTAAGTAGTGATTTGGCAACAATGCGTCAGTCTTTGTTATTTTCAGGATTGGAAGCGATATCGTATAACATAAACCGTAAAAATTCTGATCTAAAATTATTTGAATTTGGAAAATCATATCATAAATTTTTATCAGGTTACGAAGAAATTAAGCATTTAACTTTATTTCAGACAGGCAATAGAAACCAAGAAAATTGGACGAATGCCCCAAAACCTTCCGATTTCTTTTTATTCAAAGGATATGTAGAAGGCATACTTTCAAGATTAGGAATTACTAACGCAAAAAGTATGTCAGTAAATTCAGATGTGTTTTCAGAAGGAATTGCTTTAGGTTTAGGAAATGATTCTTTAGTTGAATTTGGTGTGGTTAAGAAATCAGTATTAAAACACTTCGGAATCAAACAAGAAGTTTTCTACGCAGATTTCAATTGGGCTGCCGTTTTAAAATTAATGTCGAGCAAAATAAAATATACTGAAATTCCAAAATATCCGGAAGTTCGTAGAGATTTGGCTTTATTGGTTGATCAAAATGTCACTTATGATGCTATTTATGCCATTGCCAGACAAACAGAAAAATCATTATTGAAAAATGTCAATTTGTTTGACGTGTACGAGGGACAAAATTTACCTGAGGGTAAAAAATCCTACGCATTGAGTTTTACAATTCAAGATGCTGCGAAAACACTTGAAGATGCGCAGATTGATAAAATAATGAATAAACTAATAAAGAATTTTGAAACTGAACTTGGAGCAAGTTTGAGATAATTTCTTTATAATAAATGTAAAATCCCAATACTAATTTTTTTTAGTATTGGGATTTTTTTTAAGTTCTGGTAATCAATCAGAACTTGGCAATAAACTAATTAACATCAAACAAACAATTATTGTTTAGGTAAAAGAACCGTGTCGATTACATGAATTACTCCATTTGATTGATTTACATTGGCAATTGTTACTTTAGCTTTATTTCCATTTTCGTCGGAAATATATAAATCTTTTCCTTGCATCCAGGCAATTAATGTTCCACCACTCACTGTTTTCAACATTGCTTTTCCATTTCCTTCTTTAATTGCATTTGCTATATCAGTAGCATTCATTCTTCCGGTAACTACATGGTAAGTTAAAATGGTTTGCAATGTTTTTAGATTTTCAGGTTTCAGCAAATTTTCTACTGTTCCTTTTGGCAATTTGTCAAACGCAGCATTTGTTGGGGCAAAAACGGTGAATGGTCCGGCACTTTGTAAAGTTTCAACTAAACCAGCTGCTTTTAGAGCAGCAACTAACGTGGTATGATCTTTTGAGTTTACTGCGTTTTCAATAATATTTTTGGTTGGGTACATAGCAGCTCCGCCAACCATGACACTTTTTTGAGCATAAGACGTTACTCCTAACATTAATCCAAAAAATGCAATCGATAAAAATTTTCTAGTTTTCATAAAAATCTATTTTTAAAAGTTATATAAAGACATTTACGTAAACAGATTGCTTTTGGTTTTATAAAAAATGATTTTTTTTAATTTTATTTCTTAAGAAGATGAAAAAAAAGCTTTTTTGATTGATTTTTAGTTTGTTATGTTTTTTTAATAGAATAAAAAAAAGCAATAGGTTTTAAAACCGATTGCCTTTTTTAAATGATACAGCTGTGTGCTATTATTTATTACAAGTTTTTTATCACAAACTCACTTCTTCTGTTTAATTCGTGTTGTTCTTCATCACAAGAATTATCAGGAATGCATTTTACAATTGGAACTGATTCTCCATAACCTTTGGCAAGAACTCTATTTTTAGGAATTCCTTGTTCTAAAATATAATCTTTTGTTGCATCTGCTCTTTTTTGAGAAAGATCCGCGTTGAATTTTGCATTTCCACGACTGTCAGTGTGTGAACCAATTTCTACAACCATTTCAGGATATTTATTCATCAATTCAACAATACGATTTAATATTCTTTTCGATTCTTTTCGAATATACCACATGTTATAATCAAAATAGATTGGATCAGTCTTGATAATTAATCGGTCTTTATCTTTGACTACATCTTTTTCGGCAGCAACGATGGCAGCCGTTTTTTCTTTTTTCTTGGCGGCAGCAATTTCTTTATCTTTTTTGTCAGCAGCTATTTTGTCTTTTTTCAATTGCTGAGCAGCTTCTAGGTCTGCTAATCTTTTGGATTCAAGAGCAATAGCGTCGTCTTTTTTCTTTTGTTTGAGTGCATTCGCATCGGCGATTTTCTTTTCCTGAAGAGCAATTGCATCAGCTTTCTTTTTTTGTTCAAGTGCAACTAATTCGGCAGCTTTCAATTGTTGAGCTATAATTAAATCCGCAGCAATCTTTTTCTCCAAAGCTACTTGTTCTTCCTTTTTGATAATTTCTATAGATCGAATTTCCATAGAACCATCATTCGATTTATTTCTTTCTCCCGAAATATGGAACGATTTTGAATTCTCGGTATAATTTTCTTTGGTAGCCAATAATGAATAATTAGATTCACAAGCAATTGTAAAACTAAATTTACCATCTACTTTAGTGATTGTTTTTTCAAGCTCTTGATTGGCAGAGTTTTTCAAGATTACAATAGCATTTTCCAATACAAGATGCGAATCGACATCAGTTATTACACCGGAAATATATTGTTTGCAATCTTCGATAAGTAATTCTTTGGTTTCTCTTAAAGAATAAATATCATCTTTCCCTTTTCCACCGGGTCTATCAGAAGAAAAATAACCCTCCTTCGTATCAGAATCTATGTAATAGGCAAAATCATCATAACCCGAGTTTACTGGAAGTCCCACATTCGAAGCTTTAGAATAGGTATTGTCTTGAATGTCTGAAACAAAAATATCCAAAGCTCCGTAGCCTTCATGACCATTGGAAGAAAAATATAATTTATTGTCTCTCGAAACAAATGGAAATTGCTCCCTTTTGGGAGTGTTTATTTTTTCTCCCAAATTCATTGGTTTGCCATAAATAGAGCCCGCTATTGAAACACTAAAAATATCAAATGAGCCTAATGTCCCAGGCATGTCTGATGCAAAATAGAGTGTTTTTTCATCCGGACTCAAAGCTGGATGCTCTACAGAATAATCTGGACTATTAAAAGGCAATGCCACAATATTAGTCCATTTATTCTTTACAAACTCAGCTCTGAAAATTTGAATGTTCGATATTTTGTCTGTATTCTTCCCTCTCCTGCCGTTGTTTGAATTGTTTCGGGTAAAATACATGAATTTGCCATCCTTTGTAAAAATAGCATTCGATTCGTGCATAGGCGATTTCAAATCTTTTGAAAAATAAGCCACAATAGAATCATTTGCATTTACATTTTTTAATGGAATAGTGACTAAATTGAGATAGGATTCATTATTCCATTTATAGGTTTTATCAAATAAATTAGGTTTCTTTTTTACAGCTGCAAAAACTAAGTTATCTCCAAAAACTACAGCACCAAACTCTGAATTAGCTGTATTTATTGCTAAATTTTGAATATCAAATCTTTGTCCAATTGCGCTGACGTTCTTTAAGGTTTTGATATCCCTCTCTAATTTTTCAATGGCTATAGTATTATTTGAAGCCAAATAAAACTTTCGCATGATGTCATTTGCTTCATTATATTTTCCTTTGGCTTTCAATGTTTGGGCATATCGGAAATAATAATCTTCATTCAGTTCTTTGCCTTTACTTTGAATTAATAGAGAATATAATTCTTGGGCTTTATCATAATCATTTGTAAAATAATAACAATCGCCTAAATTTTGAATTACCTCTTCCGTTTGGATTTTGGTACTAATTTTTTCATACAAAGGAATTGCGGCACTATAATAGGTTTTAGCAAACAAAAGGTTTGCTCGTTGCAAATCCTGTTGTTGGGCTTGAATGAATTGGATTGAAAATACGATGAGGATTATATATATTCTTTTCATGTGGAGTTAATATTTGATTTTTAAAGGAACATGGTGTCGCCATTCTAAATTATATTTTGAAATTTGAATCATGTCGATTTCATGTTTACTTTTTTAGAAAAATCTTGGTGATTTGTCATACCCTTTGCCTAATAAATCCAAGTTATACAATAGCACAATTTCATGTGAACCAGAACTGAATTGGCTTAGATTTGAAGTGACATAATCATAGGAATAACCAACTCTCAAATTTGGATTGACATTGATATTCATCAATAAACTTGCGGAATCACCAAATCGATAAGCAGCACCAAGTTCGAATTTTTCATTATACAATACATTAGCCGTTAAATCTACAGAAACCGGTGCTCCTTTTACAAATATTGCCATAAAAGCAGGTTTAAATTTAAAAGCCTCATTAATGTCAAAAACATATCCTCCCGTTAAATAAGTATGAATTTCTCGAGGACCAAAGGAATTAATGTCAGGTCTTGATTTTATGTGTTCTGCCGAAAGCAAGTTTGGTGCAGAAAGTCCAACATAATAATTATCCGTAAAATAAAAGGCTCCTACTCCAATATTGGGTACAGTTTCATTTATATTTTCAGCAAATGCTTTGTCTGTGGAGATATCACCGCTATTTAATTGAAATCCATTAAAGTTGGTGCTTATTGATGAAAAACCAGCCTTTACCCCAAATGAAAGTTTTTGCTTTTCATTCAATTGAAGAACATAGGCGAAATCGGCAAAGAAATTTGTTTCCTTTTTGGCACCATCACCGATATTGTCTGAAACTAAAGAGAAACCTCCTTCTATCTTTTCATTTATAGGTGTGTGGGCAAATAAGGTTAGGGTTTTTGGTGCTCCTTCGATTCCGGCCCATTGGTAACGATACAAACTTCCTAAATTTAAGATTGCGGGAGTTGCCGTTGCATAAGCAGGATTTACAACACTCATATTGTTCATGTATTGCGTGAAATGAGGATCTTGCTGAGCGGTTGCCTTTAGTATGGAAAGGAAAAAAAACACAAAAAGTATTATTTTTTTCATTAGAATAAATTTAATAGGTAAGAAATGAATTATCGGTTTAAATAAAGTTGGCCTTGTTTAGGAGGCAAATTGTCTTTATTATAGTGGATAATATAGAAGTAGACTCCAGCTGGTGCATCACCATCTATAAAGCTTGAATTTGAATTTTTTCCGTTCCAATCCGGTTTGTTGATGTCACCTTTGAATAACACATTTCCGTATCTATTAAAAATTTCTAACGTATAATTCGGAAAAGAAAATTCGATATCTACAATTTGAAAAGTATCATTTACGCCATCACCATTTGGTGAAAATCCATCAGGAATCTTCAATTTGTCAGGGGTTAAAGTGCAATCTGTTAATGAAACCGCTACCGGCAATGCACTAGAATAACATTGAGTTGTTGCATCATAATCAAAACCATAATAAGTTGCTCCTTCTGAAAGCAAATCAGTATTAGGAATTATTGTCCCATTTGTTAAAGCGTCATACCAAACTAAATTTGCGGATGCAAAGGTATTATTTGATAAATTTTGAATAGTAGGCTTGTCAATACCGCAAAATTCTTCTCCATTTGGTTTTAAAACGGGTATTTGAACAGTATTTATCAGCACACTTATCGGAGTTGATAATGATTCACAACCAGTAGTTACATTCATTTCTTTAACGTAATAATTTCCTGTTACCAAAAGTTTACTTGATGCTAAAGGAATTGTACTTGTTGGAGTATCATACCATTTGTATTGGTTTCCGTTAGGAGCTAAATTAGCTACTGTTGCTAAATTGGTTTCGCAAAATTTTTGATTGCTCGCAGTTGGACTGTTTGGGATGGCATTAATGGCAAAATTTTTGGAAACAGTATTGATTATTGTAGAACAACCATTTCCAGTATTGGTTAAATCTGTTATAGCCAAAGTATTACTTCCTGTATTTAAAAGTTTACCGGCAGGAATTAAAAAAAATGTTTTTCCCCCGCTTACTGCTAAAGGAATTGTTTGCGAACCTATTGCGTTTGCTCCAGATACGGCATAACTCAAAGTGATATTCGATAAGGTTCCCAATCCCGTAATATCAACATTTATGGCTTGACCTAAACAGCCGTCTTTTACGGTTACAACCATATTGGCAATATCAGGTAATCCGTTTACAATAAATACTTTTGATAATGTTGATGTGCTCGTACAATTGGTTAAGGCATTTGTAATATTGGTAATTGCTATAGTTGTATTTCCTGAATTCGGAATTAAATTGGAGGCTATACTAAAAGAAGCTAACCCAGAAGCAATACTTAAAGTTGCGGGAATTGCAGTTGCTATATTACTTCCAGATAAGTTATAAAGAATATTGTAATTTCCATCTGCAAGATTGGAAGTCCCTGAGAAATTTACATTTGCTGAATAACCTTGGCAAATTGGCACAATTGTTAATGTTGCACTATTTATTTGTGGAGTTGCATTAATTTGTACAACAATAGGTTTTAAGCTAGACTCACATCCTGTTAATGGGTTCACTTCTTTTACAAAATAGTTTCCTGAAATTAAAGGTGTTGTACTAGTTAATGGAACGGTACTTGTTGCCGAATCGAACCATTGATATTGACTTCCTTGTGGAATTAAATTAGCAACTGTTGCATTATCTGAAGTGCAAAAAATTTGGTCATTTGCAATAGGAATAGTGGGAATCGAATTTACTGTAAAATCCGTTTTATTGTTGATACTCAAAGTACAACCCGTTACTGTATTGGATAAATCAGTTATGGTGAAAGAGGTCAGTCCCGCATTTGGTATGTCAGTTGTTGGAATAACAAAATTGGTTTCACCAGCTATAACTGTCAAAGGAATAATTTGAGAACCAGTAATATTCGATCCAGAAAGATTGTAATTAATCGAAATTGAAGTCAATGTTCCTAAACCCGATAATTTAACGTTTGTCGCCTGACCTTGACATATGTCTTTAATTGTTGCAGTCAGATTGGTTGCATCAGGTAGTGGATTTATCGTAAACGATTGATTAAGTGTAGATGTATTGGTGCAACCAGTAGTAGAATTGGTGATTTTGGTAATTGTAATTGTGTTTGCTCCTGCATTTGGTATTAAAGCTTTTGGAATGGTAAAAGCACCTAATCCTCCAGTAATACTAATAATAGCAGTTTTTGCAGTTGCAGTATTATTACCGCTTATGTTGTAAACAATGTCATAATTTCCGTCAGTAAGATTTGATGTACCTGAAAAATCAATTGGCACGTCAAAGGTTTGGCAAACTGGTGTAATAGTAAGTGTAGCATTATTAATTTTAGGAATAGGATATACATGTAAAATATCTTCAATTGTTCCAATAATATTGTTACAAATCCCAAGACTAGTTGCATCTACTATATTGATAATATCAATGGAATAATTATTGACTTGTTGAAAATATGTCGACGGAATTGGAAAAGTTAATACACCACCTGAAAAACTTTTTGTAGTTTGTATTGGTGTAGGTACTCCCGAAATAGTGTAGGTAACGTTATAAGTACCATTTGGTATAACTTGAGTACCTTGTGTTAAAACCGCATTATAAGTTGCTGTTGGAATTTCATTTTCACATATATCAGAGTTTACCACTAACGTCGCCCCAGTAAAATCAAGTTGTTTTTCTATAGTTATATCTACAAACGATGATTTATCAGAACAAATCAAATCATTTGAAAGTACGGTATAGGTAAATCTATAAATACCTGGTCCTCTCGTATTGTAAATATTCTGAATATTAATATTAGAATCTGTGGCACTAGTTATTTCTCCTAGTCCGGCATCCGTCCATACTCCACCTGAATCTTGTCCAGTTAATTGTCCAAATAAATCAAAATTAGTGTAGGTGCCTAATACATTAGAACACAATTGCAAATTCGTCGGGGTACCCGATTCCGGACCCCTAAATATTGAAACATTTACAGTTGAAGAAACAGTTGGATTACATGTCGATCCTACTGGAGATTGAACTGTATATGTATAAGGATATGTTTGACCTGGGGGTGGAATAGCTGTGTTTAGAGTATTACTTGATAAGCCACCAGCACCAGAATCATCATTCCAAGTACCATTTGTTTGTGGTGAAGGCGTTGGAACTCCTTTAAAAAGCTTAAATAAATTCAAACTTTCATTATTGCAAACTGAAAAATCTGGACCAGCAATTCCAGCGTACCCTCCAATAGTAACAGTTACAACAGCAGAGTCCGTACACCCTAACCCATCTGAAACGGTATAAGTGTAATTATAGATCCCACTTTTCTTGATTTGCTGTGCATTTAAAAAACCAGTTGTCGTGCTTAATCCTAAAGATTTATTATCATCAGACCATGTTCCTCCAATCGTATGAGGTCCTAATTGAAGATTCAGATCTACAGATGCGCTTGATGGATCAGCAATGTTACAAACATTCAAACTGTTATTATCACTCCCTGCAATTCCCGCACATTGTGCATTAACATCAATAGAACAGAAAAAGAGAATGAAAAATGTAAGAAAAGAATAAAATGTAAAATGAGTAGGAAAACGTAGTTTTGGAACCATAAATATTATTTGATTTTGCCAAAAATAAACATTTTGACATAACTTAACATACTTTTAACTTTTTATTTAGTATTAACGATCAAAATAAGTTTGAGTTTTAACAATAATAAGTTTGAATGATTTTTAAAACAAAAAAAGCCCCGCAGTTTGCGGGGCTTCCTATATTCAAAAAATCAAGAAATTATTTTTTCTCTGATTTTTCCATTTTAGCTTTCAATGCAGCCAATACATCATTGTTATCTCCTAAAGTTGCAGCTGGTGCGTTTGTAGTAGATGCAGATGAAGTATTTTCAGTTGCAGCTTTCACATTTTTCTCTTCTTCTTCGCGGAAGATAGCAGTGTGAGAAGCAACTACTCTTTTGAATTCTTTGTTGAATTCAATTACTTTGAAATCAGCAGTATCACCTTTTTTCAATTTCTTACCGTCTTCTTTTTCAAGGTGACGTGTAGGAATGAAAGCAACGATATCATCTCCGAATTCTACAGTAGCTCCTTTGTCAACGATTTCAGAAATTTCACCTGTGTGGATAGTTCCAACTGCGAAAGAATCTTCGTATTGATCCCAAGGATTAGCAGTAGTTTGTTTGTGACCTAAAGATAATTTACGTCCGTCAACATCTAATTCTAATACAACTACATCTAATTTTTCACCAACATTTACAAATTCAGATGGGTGTTTGATTTTCTTAGTCCAAGAAAGGTCAGAAATGTAGATTAATCCATCAATTCCTTCTTCCAATTCTACGAAAATTCCAAAGTTTGTAAAGTTTCTAACGATACCTGTATGTTTAGAACCTACTGGGTATTTAGAAGTAATGTCAGTCCAAGGATCTTGAGTCAATTGTTTGATACCTAATGACATTTTACGGTCATCTCTATCTAAAGTTAAGATAACAGCCTCAACAACATCTCCAACTTTTACGAAATCTTGAGCAGAACGTAAATGAGTTGACCATGACATTTCAGAAACGTGGATTAAACCTTCAACACCTTCAGCAACTTCGATAAATGCACCGTAATCAGCGATTACAACTACTTTACCATTTACTTTGTCACCAATTTTCAAATCAGCGTTCAAAGCATCCCACGGGTGAGCGTTCAATTGTTTCAATCCTAATTGAATTCTTGTTTTCTCATCATCGAAATCAAGGATTACAACATTTAATTTTTGGTCTAATTCAAGAACTTCACTTGGGTGGTTGATTCTACTCCAAGAAAGGTCAGTAATGTGAATTAATCCATCAACACCACCTAAGTCAATAAACACACCATAAGAAGTAATGTTTTTAACAACACCTTCTAATACTTGTCCTTTTTGTAATTGACCGATGATTTCTTTTTTCTGTACTTCAATATCCGCTTCAATAAGCGCTTTATGAGAAACAACAACATTTTTGAATTCGTGGTTGATTTTTACCACTTTGAATTCCATCATTTTGTTTACATATACATCGTAGTCTCTAATTGGCTTAACATCAATTTGAGATCCTGGTAAGAAAGCTTCAATTCCGAAAACATCAACGATCATACCACCTTTAGTTCTGCATTTTACAAAACCATTAACGATTTCACCTGTTTCGTTAGCAGAAATAACTCTATCCCATGATTTGATAGTACGTGCTTTTCTGTGAGATAATACCAATTGACCTGTTTTGTCCTCACGGATGTCAATTAATACTTCTACTTTGTCACCTACTTTTAACGCTGGGTTGTAACGGAATTCGTTTAATGAAATAACACCTTCCGATTTTGCGTTGATATCAACGATAACGTCTCTATCTGTGATTCTTACAACTACTCCTTCAACTACTTCTTCTTGGTCAGTTGCAATAAAAGTTTTTGATACTAGTTCTTCGAATTCCAATAAGTTTTTCTCATCTACTGCATCGATACCTTCTTCGAAGTTATGCCAGTTAAAATTTGCTAAAAACTCTTCTTGTGATTTTAATTGTTCAGACATGCTGATAAAAAATTTGTATTCTGTTTTTTCTCGAGTTTCTTCATGCGATAGAAAAATACAGAAGTTGTTTTACTTAAATTGTTGATACCTAAAGGAAACTCTTCTCTACCAAAAGGTGTGCAAAATTAATTCTTTTATTTAATATGGCAAAATATTTATAGAGAGATATTTACACAAAACGTTAAACAGCCAAAAAAAAGGTTTAGGAGCGAACGATTAGGCGTATTTATTGGCATTGTTCCCGCTATCCGTTACAATCTTATAAGCCGAACCCCGGCTTATAAGGATTTTCACTGCTATCGGGGCTAGTTAGGTTATATTGTTTTTTTTGATTATAAACAATCCGCCTAAAATCGAAATTGGAGAAAAAAACAAAAATGGCCAACAACTGAGTCCAAGAACTACCATCAGATTTAAAAAGAGAAAAAGTGGCAAAACCAGCCATAATAATAAAAAGTATAAAATTGACTTTTAGGTTCTTTGTTTTGGCAATAATTTGAGTAACTAACCCGCTAAGGAATGAAAAGGCAGTTCCATAAATGAATGTCAAAAACATAAAAGCAACAGATGCTTCGACATGTGGTTTAACACCTGAAAGCCTAAAAAGTAACACAGAACTTATCACAAAAATGGCATAACCTGTAATTACCCCTAAAATTTGTTTAATCATAATTATCGTTTTTGTAGTTGTCTTTTATAATTTGTCTTTATAAGTAAAAAATCCTAACAAGTTTAAAACCTGTTAGGATTGTATATTTCAATCTAAATTAGAATTAATGACTCAAATTCTCAACTACCTCTTCATTTGGATTGTGCTCATGCTTGAATAAAATGGCAAACGCAATCGCAACAATCAAAGCATAAGCAGCAAAAGCCAACCAAATCATATGCCAATCTTTCATCATAATTACTTTGTCGAACAAGCCATCTGCAGAAATAGAATTTCCTTGACTTTTTACAAATTCGACCATTTTTGAGTTTGTAACATCTGTTTGTAAAAACGAAGCCAAGTCAGTTGTAGAATTAAACGACTTTGTGAAAAAACGATCAATTGCCCATCCTGAAGTCGTACTTCCCAGTATTGCTCCTACTCCATTGGTCATCATCATAAACATTCCTTGAGCTGACGAACGATTTTTAGCATCAGTATGTGTCTCCACAAACAAAGAACCTGATATATTGAAGAAATCAAAAGCCATTCCATAAACGATACAAGACAATATAATCATCCACAATCCATCGGTAGGATTTCCAAAAGAAAACAATCCAAAACGCAATACCCAAGCCAACATACTAATCAACATTACCTGTTTGATTCCAAAACGTTTCAAGAAAAATGGGATGGCAAGTATGAATAAAGTCTCAGAAATTTGAGAAATAGACATAATAATGGTAGAATATTTTATTACAAAAGAATCAGCGTATTTTGGAAAATGTTTAAACTCATCCAAAAAGACATCGCCATAAGCGTTTGTTAGTTGCAAAGCACCTCCCAAAAACATAGAAAAAATAAAAAATAATGCCATTTTGTAATTAGCAAATAATTTGAAAGACTCCAATCCTAATGTTTCCATCAAAGAAGCATCTTCTTTGATTAAGCGTTGTGGTTTACATTTAGGTAAAGTAAAAGAATAAATTCCCAATACAACAGCTGCAATTCCAGCGATATAAAATTGATAAGCGGTTGCTTTGTTTCCTGTTAAATTAGTCATCCACATCGCCACTATAAATCCTATAGTTCCAAAAACACGAATTGGCGGGAAATTTTTAACAACATCCTTGTTGTTAATCTTTAAAGCATTGTATGAAATTGAATTGCTCAAAGCGATTGTTGGCATGTAAAAACACATAGCCAAAAGCATAACATAAATAAAGGTACTTGGAGTACTAACTTCTGGGATATAAAACAAAACTGCACCATATAAAATATGAAGGGCTCCGTATAATTTTTCGGCATTAATCCATCGGTCAGCAATAATACCAGCAATTGTAGGCATAAAAAGAGAAGCAATTCCCATTGTTCCAAAGACTAAACCAAATTGAGTACCTTCCCAGTTTTTGGTTCCAAACCAATAATTTGCAATTGTAATTAACCAAGCTCCCCAAACAAAGAATTGAAGAAAGCTCATTATTATCAATCTGTTTTTAATTCCCATAAGATGAATTGCGTTTTAATGTTTGTAGAATTTTTGTGGCGCGTAAATCTACTATTAAAATTGAGATTACCAAAAAAATTATAAAGTATTAATTACTTCATTTACTAACTCCAAAACCACATCAAATTGTTCTTTTCGATCTAAATAAGAATTATCAACTTCTATAGAATCCTCTGCCATTACCAAAGGAGAGTCATCTCGGTGGGTATCAACATAATCGCGGTCAACCACATTCTTTAAAACCTCTTCATAAGTAACTGAATCGCCCTTTGCCTGTAATTCGTCAAAACGTCTTTGCGCACGGGTATCTGCTCCAGCAGTCATGAATATTTTAAGTTCTGCATTAGGAAAAACAACCGTTCCAATATCTCTACCGTCCATAACAATTCCTTTTTCTTTGCCCATTTCCTGTTGTTGTTCTACCAATTTAGAACGCACTTCTGAAATAGCTGCTATTTTGCTAACAAAATTGGAAACTTCCAAAGTTCGGATTTCCTTCTCCACATTGATATCGTTCAAGTACATTTCGGCAAAACCCAATTCAGGATTGAATTTAAAACTCAATTTTATAGAAGGTAAGCTTTTTACCAATTTTTCTTTATCCAAAAAATCAGTTCCAACGCAATTGTTTTGCATCGCATACAAAGTAACAGCACGATACATAGCTCCTGTATCTACATAAACATATCCCAAATGTTTGGCAAGCTGTTTGGCCAAAGTACTTTTTCCAGTGGATGAAAATCCGTCTATTGCTATGGTAATTTTTTTCAATTTTCTAAAATTAATTATTTGTGTTGTCTTATATCGTTTTATAAAACAAACATTATTCTTAGTAGTTACTCTTTAGTAGTAAATGCTAAGAATAATGTTTGTTTTAGAATTGTCTATTATTTTTTCTATTCTACTAAAATAAGTTTCATTAACCATAGGACAGCCATAACTTGTACATATACATTTATCTTGTTCTTCATAAGGAACTGCCCAAAATTTGTGCAAAACTATACTTCTGCGAAAAGCATTACTGTTTGTTTCATCTAATCCATATAATTTATATGCTTTGCCAAATTGGCCATTGTAATACTTTCCTATCGAATATTTCCCCAATGATGTACTAAGAGAATTAGCTACATTGCTAAATTTTAGTTTTCCTGGAATTCCAGTTTCTGAGCCTGAGCCGTGGGCAACTAATCCTTCATCAATAATTGTATTATTTTTCAAATCATAAATAAAAAAGCGATTTTTACCTGATCGTATTTTCATATCAATAAAAAAAGCAATTTCCTTATTAAATTTAGGATTTTCATTAACGATTTTTCTTACTTCTTCAACTTGAGTATTAAGTTTTTCTTCAGTTGAATTATCATCAGAATTTATACTAAAGCTCGAAAGAAATAGTGGAATAAAAATTAAAAGTATTTTTCTCATCACTTTAACTTATTTATAAATTAGACTTTTATCATTACTAACTGCATCAATGTCTATGCCATTTTTTTATAAATCACTCATTAAAATTAACTGTCAGTCCAAACAAACTTGTATTTCCCGCCAGAGTATATTTCGAATAAGAATAATTGAATTTTAATTTATTTAGTTTTAATCCAAATCCCAAGGAAAGACCAGAAAAATTTCGCTGGTCTTGGATTTGCAATTCAGCGGATCTTCGGAAATTATATCCTAATCTAAGGTTAAAAGCCTTTTTTGGAAAAAGTTCAACTCCCAAAATCATATGCCGCAACGCATTGTTGAAAAAAGATATGTTTTCCTCTGTGATGCTGCCATCAATTGAAGTTTCTGAGCGAACAGGATTTGAAAAAGCCAAATTCCATTGTTGTAAATTTTCGAGTGTGAAGTGCCAGCGTATGGGAACATGTTCTAATTCCTGCGAAACTCCAGCGATTATTTCAAAGGGTAATTTTTCTCTGGTACCGTCGTAAGTAGTAAATTGAGTTCCAATATTCATTAAGGTCAATGCCCAATTCACATCATTTTTTTCGTCAATATAAACCATTCCTAAATCTACGGCAGCCCCAAAGGAATTGTAGCTTTCTAGTGTAGATTCAATCAGTTTGGCATTGGCTCCCAAATGAACATCAGTATAAGGAATATTATAGGCATATCCCAGAGAAAGAGCAAGTTCACTTCCTGTAAATTCTGATGTAGGCAAACCGTTTTCGTCATAACCTTCAAATTTTCCGTAATTGATATAATTTATACCTGCCTGAAATGTTTGTAAATGTTGGTCGTAGGTATACGCATATGAAGCCGTACCATAAGTAACTTCTTTATAGTAATTACCATAATTCACTGCCAAATGATTGTTCATTTCTTCATTTATTGTTGCAGGATTAAACAAGGCTTCATTAACATCTTCATCATAAATTGTAATTGTTTTTCCTCCTAGAGCAGCTTGCCTTGGAGACGTAACCAAGGTTAAAAACTCATAAGTATACTTCCCTCCTATTTGACCGTATGATACCATAGATATAGAAAATAAATAGAATAACAAAAGTTTTTGGGACATACTTTAAAAGCTGTTTCTAATATTTAAAACGCAGCTGCGAAGATAAAATTATAAAATTATAAAATACTTATATTAAACTTTAAAAATAAAATTCCAAATTCCAATTGTATGAATTGGAGTTTGGAATTTTATAGGCTATCAAAAATGATTCCTTTCAGAATTGAAATTTTATTTTTTGTTATTTTAATTCTTTTGCATTTTTGACTTTCTCTTTAGTTATGGCCAATTCCAAAACTTCACTCATTTCTTTCACATAATGAAAGGTAAGACCTTCTAAATATTCAGCTTTAATTTCATCGATATCACTTTTGTTTTCGTGACATAAGATGATTTCCTTAATATTAGCTCTTTTGGCTGCCAATATTTTTTCTTTTATACCACCAACAGGCAATACTTTTCCTCGCAAAGTGATTTCTCCTGTCATAGCCAAGTTTTTCTTCACTCGTTTTTGAGTAAGTAACGAAACTAACGAAGTCAGCATGGCAATACCTGCACTTGGACCATCTTTTGGAGTGGCTCCTTCCGGAACGTGTAAATGAATGTTATACTTAGAAAGTATTTCTGGATTCAATCCCATTAATTCGGCATTGGCTTTAATGTATTCTAAAGCAATAGTAGCCGATTCTTTCATTACAGTACCTAAATTACCAGTAATCGTCATTGCTCCTTTTCCTGGAGAAAGTAATGATTCTATAAAAAGAATGTCGCCACCAACACTTGTCCAAGCTAAACCTGTAACGACACCGGCAACTTCATTGTTTTCATATTTGTCTCTTTCTAATCTTGGAACGCCTAATACTTTTACAATATCTTCATCGGTTATTTTTTTGTTGTACTCCTCCTCCATCGCAACCGATTTGGCTGCATTACGAACGATTTGCGCAATTTTATTTTCCAATCCGCGGACACCAGATTCACGAGTGTAACCTTCAACAATTTTTTCCAATTGTTTTTTACCAATACTTAAATCTTTGGCCTTCAAACCGTGAGCAGTCAATTGTTTTGGGAACAAATGTTTTTTTGCAATTTCAACTTTCTCTTCAGTAGTATAACCTGACATTTTTATGATTTCCATTCTGTCTACCAAAGCGGGCTGAATAGCGGCCATATTGTTGGAAGTGGCTATGAACATCACTTTGGATAAATCATAACCCATTTCAAGGAAATTATCATAAAACGAACTATTCTGTTCTGGATCTAAAACTTCCAATAATGCAGAAGAAGGATCTCCGTTATGACTAGAAGAGAGTTTGTCTATTTCATCCAAAACAAACACAGGATTTGATGTTCCAGCTTTCTTTAAACTCTGGATGATTCGTCCTGGCATAGCTCCAATATAGGTTTTTCTGTGACCACGAATCTCAGCTTCATCACGTAATCCACCTAATGAGATACGAACATATTCTCTTCCCAAAGCTTCTGCAACAGATCTACCGATAGATGTTTTACCAACACCTGGAGGTCCCGTTAAACAAATAATTGGAGACTTCATGTCATTTCTTAATTTAAGAACGGCCAAATGCTCAATCATTCTTTTTTTGACATCCTCCAATCCAAAATGATCTTTGTCCAATACTTTTTGGGCATGTTTTAAGTCAAAATTATCTTTAGAATATTCGCCCCATGGCAATTCCAAAAATAGTTCAAGATAGTTTCTTTGGATTCCAAAATCAGGAGCTTGTGGATTCATTCTGCGCATTTTGGACAATTCTTTTTCGAAATGTTTTTGCGTTTTTTCGTCCCATTTTTTGGATTTGGCTTTCACACTCATTTCGTCCATTTCTTCCTCCTGTGAAACACCACCCAATTCTTCTTGGATAGTTTTCATTTGCTGATGCAAGAAATATTCTCTTTGCTGTTGATCTAAGTCAAAACGAACTTTGGATTGAATATCGTTCTTTAATTCTAGTTTTTGCAACTCAACATTCATGAAACGAAGTGTTTCCAAGGCACGCTCTTTCAGTCCATTTATCGATAATAAATCTTGTTTTTCTTTTACCGATAAATTCATATTGGAAGAAACAAAATTGATCAAAAATGAAGGACTTCCTATGTTTTTGATGGCAAATGTTGCTTCTGAAGGAATGTTTGGGCTTTCGTTGACAATCTTAACTGCCAATTCTTTTACCGAATCAATTATTGCATTGAATTCAGAGTCTTTTTTGGTTGGTCTTTTTTCAGGAACCGCTTTAATATTAGCCGTAAGATAAGGTTCTTCTGAAACCATTTCGGCTATTTCAAAACGCTTCTTTCCTTGTAATATTACTGTAACGTTACCGTCAGGCATTTTTAAAACCCTTAAAATTCGGGCTACAGTACCAATTTTATGAATATCATTAAATGTTGGGTCTTCATCTTCTTCATTGATTTGAGCCACAACTCCTATTACTTTTCCGGCTGCATTAGCATCATTAATCAATTTGATTGATTTATCTCTTCCAGCTGAAATCGGAATAACTACTCCAGGAAATAAAACCGTATTGCGTAAAGGTAAAATAGGTAAAGAATCCGGTAATTCTTCGTTGTTCATTTCTTCCTCATCTTCTGGAGTCAATAATGGAATTAATTCGGCTTCAGAATCAAATTCTTGAAGTGACAGATTGTCAATAGTAAGTATTTTATGATTTGACATAGTAGTATTTAAGTCTTTTTGTCATTAATTTTTTAAATCGGAACGCAAATATAAGGTATCGCAACAATATTTTAGGCTAATATCGATGTATAAATACAGTATAATATTGAGCTGTAAAATAAGGCAATCATTGTGCCAAAAAGTATTAATCGATGACCAAGATTTTTATTTTATTTTATAATTATAAAAAATAAAGGAGTTACTATAACTAAAAAGCATAAAAAAACCCAAAAAATAATTTTGGGTTTTTGAATTAAATTTTTAATATGTTATTTTATAACATATGATTTAAGTTCACTGAGAGCTCCATTAGTTTCCATTTTTATTACACCTACATTTTTTGCGATCCAATAATTTGTTACACTTTCAGAACTAGCTTGTCCGCTAACAGAAGCTTTTTGTGTAAAGCTAAATTTAATCACATCTTTAAACGTTGTACCATTAACTATTAAAACGGATCCTTTCTCTAAAATTTTTCCTGTATAATTTACTGTTGTGACAATGCTGGGGAAATCAGGAACATTATAACTTGTAGTATTTTTAAAATTACCACTCCAGGTTTGATTGACTTCCAAATAATCTTTTAAGATAATAAATTCGTATCCTGTCATCTTACCTGTAAAACTTCCAAAATCAATATTAATCTCTCCTATTTTGATATAATAATCTCCTTTGTTTTTCTTAATCCAAACAGATGTTTGTGCATCAAGTGAAGCTGTAGCTCCAACCATTTGATTGAATTTATAATATTTAGCTCCATCCATTTCATCAGTACCAATTATTTTCATCGTGGTTTCTTCCCCATTTTGAGTAAAAACCCAATTATTATCTACCGTTGTTGGCCAATAATCACCAGTCGAATTTTCGGCAACTGAATCATCACTTGAAGAATCATTAGTACACGCAACAAAAGAGAATGCTAGTAAAAGCGGTAATAAAAAAGAAGTTGTAAAATTTTTCATAAATTGGTTTTATATTTTATAAGCCAAAAATAACATTATTTTTATTACTAAAAAATATTATAATTATGTTTTTTTTTTAATCTAAATATTACAGTTTTTTATTTATCAAAAAAAAAGCGTAAACTGTAACAAACCAAAAATTTTCATGTCTTTACTACAAATCATAACTATTTAATTGAATCTGACCAGTCAAAATATCGAGGAATTAATTTCGCTTTGCAAAGAGAACAATCAGAAAGCACAATTCGAGATTTATAATCGCTATTGCAAGGCGATGTATAATGTGGCCTATCGAATTGTGAAAGACGAGCATTTTGCCGAAGACGTCATGCAAGAAGGCTTTTTGAAAGCATTTACCAAAATAAATGATTTCAAACAAGAAGTAGCCTTTGGAGCTTGGTTGAAACGGATAATAGTGAATTATAGTATTGATTTTTACAAAAAGAATAATCCATTTAAAACAGAAGATTTTGAAAAAACACTTTACAAACTAGAAGAACCAGAAAATGATTGGGAGGAAAAATTAGATTTTAACGATTTAAAAGTCAAACAGGTTTTGGACGCCATTCAGTCCTTGAAATACAATTACAGCATGGTTCTTACCTTATTCTATATTGAGGGTTACGATCAAGAAGAAATAAGTGAAATTCTTAAAATTAGTTATGCCAATTGTCGAACTACATTAAGCAGAGCTAAAGAAAGTTTAAGAAAAAAATTAAATGAGATATGAAAATGAAAAATGAAAATGAAAAATTGGATCAATTATTTGAAAATCTAGAAAATCAATGGGATGTTCATGAAATGGATAGCCAACATCAAAATCGGTTTTCAGAAAAATTGGCTCTTAAAAAACGAAAAAAGGATTTTGGTTTTATTTATGCTATAGCTGCTTCCGTGGTTGTTATACTTGGGATTACATTGTTTTATACCAATAGTAATGAAAGGCCTAAAGAACTGAAATTTGCGTCTAAAGAAACCAAACAAACAGATTCAATTTTTACCGTTTTGATTGAACATCAATTAGAACAAATTAAAGCTAAAAAATCACCTGAGAATGAAAAAATTGTAAATGACGCATTGCAACAAATGAAATCGCTAGATAGCGATTATGAAAAAATCAAGCATGAATTGGATGTTAATGGTGAAAGCAAACCTATTATTTATGCTATGATCAGCAATCTACAAACCCGAATTTCATTTTTGCAAAATGTTTTGCAACATATTGAAGAAACTGAAAAACTTAAAAAATTAAACGATGAAAAAACAATTTAACATACTACTATTACTTCTTTTGTTAATCCCTTTTTTAGGATTTTCGAATGATGATTTTAATTATACAAAACAAAAAGTTATCAATAAAGCCTATATCGTGAACAGCGATGCGGGAATAAATATTGAGAACTCCTATGGAAGTATTTTTGTGACCACTTGGAATGAGGATAAAATTGAAATTGAAGTTCTCATTAAGGTCAGTGGCGATAATGAGAAATGGGTTAATGAAAAATTAGCTGGTATCGATGTGGATTTTGTAGCTTTAAAAAGCATGGTTAGCGCCAAAACTGTTTTTGGAAATATGAGCACAAAAACCAATGGGAGAAATAATAATTTCGAAATCAATTACACTATCAAGATTCCTAAGAACGGGACTGTGAAATTGAATAACAAGTACGGAAATATTGGTACTTCAGATCTCTTTTCCACTACTGACATCAATTGTAAATACGGAAAAATTAATTTGGGAAAATTAAACGGTAATAATAATACCGTACAAATTGGTTATTGTTCAAGTTCTACTATTGAATATCTAAAAAACGGAGCAATAACTTCTAAATATTCTGGATTAAAAATGAATGAAGTAGCCAAACTTGATTTACTTTCGGATTATTCTGAAATTGAGATCAACGAAGGGAATGATGTAAAATACAACAGTAAATATGGTAGTGTTAGAATCAAAAAAATCAATTCATTGGATGGAAATGGAAATTATCTGACTATTGATGTGGGTTCTGTGTCAAATCAAATGAAGTTAAACACAAAATACAGTAATATCTCGATTGATGCCATTCAGCCTAAAGCGAATAATATAAACATTGTGGCTGGTTACACAGGGATTGATATTGGTTTCCAATCTAATTATGCCTTTGATTTTGATGTATCGGTAAGATATGGCGATTTTAAATATGACAACGAGTTGAGCGTAAATTCAAGAGAAGAAACTAATTACACTAAAAGAGTCAGCGGATTTTACAAGAAAAAAGGTGAAAACAAGATTTCAATTACCTCTGATTATGGTAATGTAAAATTGTATAAAAAAGAAGTTCAATAGTTAATTTAATTTCAATAGCAATAGCAATGGCAAAAGGGTTTCAATAATCAATCAATAATTTTAATCAATAAAAAATGAAAAAATCGGTTTTATTAGTTGTTTTTAGTGCTTTGTTTTTTACAACAATTGCAAATGCACAATGGTCAAGAATAAAAGGTAACGGAAAAGTAGTTACTGAGAAAAGAACTACTGCGGGATATGACGAAATAGTTCTTACAGGTTCTTTTGATGTGGTTTTGGTTTCGGGAACTGAAGGTGCATTAACTATTGAAGGGGAGGAAAATATAATCCCTCACATCATAGTTGAAGTGACCGGAAATGTATTGAAAATTTCCAACGAGAAAAATGTTCAAATCGACACAAAGAAGAAGCTGATTGTGACAGTGCCTTTTGAACAAATAAGTTCAGTTTCTCTTTCCGGATCTGGAGACGTCAGCTCTAAAAATACCATCGTCAGTCCTACTTTTAAAGCTAAATTATCAGGTTCTGGTGATTTGACTTTAGATGTTAAGGCAACCGATTTTGAATCCAATTTGAGTGGTTCCGGAGATGTTGTTTTAACAGGAAGTTCTGATAATTTTGTTTCCAAAACTTCAGGTTCAGGAGATGTGAATGCTATTAATTTGACAGCAAAAAATGCGAATCTTACGATTTTAGGTTCGGGAGATATGAAAGTAAATTGTAGTGAGAGTTTATTTGCAAGAGTTTCAGGTTCTGGAGATATTGAATACAAAGGAGATCCTAAAACAAAAGACACCAAAGTGAGTGGCTCTGGTGATATTTCAAAAGTATAATAAAAACTAAAAAAAAATACCGCAGATTTGTGGATTATATAAAAATCCATGAATCTGCGGTATTTTTATGCGTTCTGTGTAAAAAAAGGATTTTGAAACGAAATTCGTTTAGAAAACTATTTGTTCTCTTTTTTGGGAACTCTATTCAAAAGTAAAACGCCAATTACAAAAAACACAGCCAAAAACACAATTGCGAGTCTTGGGCTTCCGGTAATTTGATCAATGGCACCATACACACACATCCCAATTACAATCCCGATTTTTTCGGTAACATCATAAAAGCTGAAAAAAGAAGCAGTATCTTCTGTTTCTGGCAAAAGTTTGGAATAGGTAGAACGTGATAAAGCCTGAATTCCACCCATTACAAGTCCCACAAGTGCAGCCATGATATAAAATTGATTAGGAGTTACAATAAAATAAGCAGCAGAACAAAGTATGACCCAAAAACAATTGATTACAATAAGGGTTGGTATATTTCCAAATTTTGCCGAAGCTTTTGATGTTAAAATAGCTCCAACTACAGCAATAATTTGTATTAATAAAATACAGATAATCAATCCCGTTTGGCTTTGGCTTGCGGATTCCCAAGCTATTTCTTGAGAACCAAAATAAGTAGCAATAAGCATTACGGTTTGAACGGCCATGCTGTAAACAAAAAAGCTAAGTAAATATCTTTTTAGCGGAATGTTGGCTTCCAATAATCCCCAAACTTTTTTCAATTCTTTAAAACCATTAAAGACAACCGCTTTGGTCACTTTTCGGTCTGTATTTTTATTTCCTTTTGGCAAAAAATAATAAGTATATTGACTGAATATAATCCACCAAACTCCAACCATTACAAAGGAATATTTCATTGCTTTCATTGCGGCTTCGCCTTTAGTATTTCCGGTTATTCCAAAAGTATCGGGCATCATTACCATAGCAAGATTTACTATTAATAAAATCACACTCCCAATGTATCCTAGAGAATATCCTTTGGCACTGACCGCATCTTGCTGTTCGTTGAAAGCGATATCTGGTAAATAAGAATTATAAAAAACTAAACTTCCCCAGAAGCCGATTAATCCGAAAAAGTAAAAAAATAGTCCGACATAAATATTATCTAGACTAAACCAGTTTAGGCCAATACAAGAAAGAGCTCCAGTATAGCAGAAGAATTTCATGAAAGATTTTTTATTCCCAACATAATCGGCAATTCCAGATAATAAAGGTGAAAAAAGGGCAACCATCAGAAACGCTGCAGCGGTAACAAAGCTAATTAACGCCGAATTTTTTAAGTTCATTCCAAAAACGGCTATATAATGATCTCTGTCTGAAAATAAAGATTCATAAAAGATTGGAAATATGGCCGAAGAAATTACCAATGGGTATACTGAATTTGCCCAATCGTAAAATGCCCATGCATTCAATAACTTTTTGCTTCCTTTTGCTAATTCTGCCATGTTTGTTTTTTATTTGCGAATTTATTTATTTTTCAGTTGGAATAACAATAAATAGCGTTTTTTCATATATTAAATTTTTAATAATAAATTATTACTATTATTGGGTTCAATATGATTTATAAAAAAAGCTATTCTTAAAAAGAATAGCCTAAATAGTTCTAAAAATTTAATTATTGCTGATGGCAATTATTTATAAGATGCATTAACTTTTGCAGCCATTGCTCTTGCTTCTGGAATCAATGCCTTTAAATTTGCCATTCTTGTAGCATCAGAAGGGTGTGTACTTAAGAATTCTGGTGGTGATTGACCTCCCGATTGTGTTGTCATTCTTTGCCAAAAAACAATAGCTTCATCTGGATTGTAACCAGCTATTGCCATTAAAGTAAGTCCAATTTTATCGGCTTCGCTTTCATGGTTTCGACTAAATGGAAGCATTACTCCTACTTCAGAACCTAAACCATAATATTGTTGCCACATTTGTTGTTTTTCAGCACTTTGCTGACCTGTCGCAACTGCAACTCCTACTGCACCTAATTCTTGCAATTGTGAGGCACTCATTCTTTGTGCGCCATGATTTGCCAATGCATGAGAAACCTCGTGTCCTAAAACGGTTGCTAAACCAGCTTCATCTTTAGTTATTGGTAAAATTCCTGAATAAACAACGATTTTTCCTCCAGGCATACACCAGGCGTTAATTTCTTTGCTGTCAATTAATTTATACTCCCATTGGTAACCATTTAAATATCCGGTCTGTCCCAGATAAGCTAAATATTTTTCAGCCGCTGTTTTAATTTTTAATCCAACTACTTCCACCCTTTTTGAATCAGCCGTTCCCGAAATTATTTTATTCTCCTTCAAAAAAGTTCCATATTGTTGGAATGAAGAAGGAAATAATTCAGTGTTGGAAACAAAATTTAGTTCGTTTTTCCCTGTTATAGGATTAGTAGCGCAAGCATAAAATAAACCAATTACACCTGCACCTATTAATAAATATTTTTTCATAATCTTATCTTTAAATATCTATACAAAAATGCAACTTTTATTAGTTTTATATTTTACATAATTAAATTCAAAAGTATCAACTTTCCGATAATTATTAAAAATTATAGCTCTAGGATATTTTAAAAATCACAACACTTAGTGGTGGAAGCAATAAAGCGGTAGAATATTCTTTACCATCATAAGGATTGGTTTCAATACTTAGTTTTTTTGTATTTTTTACTCCGCTCCCTCCAAAATCTGCAGCATCACTATTAAATATTTCTGTAAGTTTTCCTGACTTTGGCAAACCAATTCTATAATTCTCACGTACCACTTGGGTAAAATTAAGGACAACAATTAAATCATCTTCGGGATTGTTTCCTTTTCGAATAAACGACATCACAGCATTTTCATGATCAGAATAGTTGATCCATTCAAAACCATCTTGACTAAACTGTTTTTCATGTAAAGCCGGCTCGGTTTTATACAATTTATTAAGTTTGGTGATGACCTTTTTTATCCCTTCATGAAATGGATATTGCAACAAATGCCAATCTAAACTGCTTTCAAAATTCCATTCCCTGCTTTGTCCAAATTCAGCTCCCATGAACAATAATTTGGTTCCCGGATGCGTAAACATATAACTGTAAAGTAAACGCAGATTTGCGAATTTTTGCCATTCGTCTCCTGGCATTCTTCCTAGAATGGACTTTTTCCCATACACAACTTCATCATGTGAAAGAGGTAACATAAAATTTTCGGTGTAGGTATAAGTCATGGAGAATGTCAAATCATTTTGGTGGTATTTTCGATAGACGGTTTCTTTTTGAAAATATTCTAATGTATCGTGCATCCAACCCATCATCCATTTCATTCCAAAACCCAACCCTCCAACAAATGTAGGTCTGGAAACCATTGGGAAAGAAGTGCTTTCTTCGGCTATTGTTTGTACACCTTCATAATTGGCATAAACGGCTTCATTAAAATCTTTCAAAAAACTGATGGTATCCAAGTTTTCTCTTCCGCCATAAATATTGGGTTCCCACTCTCCTTCTTCTCTCGAATAATCCAAATACAACATAGATGCAACAGCATCTACTCTAAGTCCGTCTATGTGATAGTGTTGCAACCAAAATAGCGCATTACTAATTAGGAAGGAACGAATTTCATTTCGTCCATAATTAAAAACCAAACTTTTCCAATCAGGATGATATCCTTTTCTTCGATCTGGGTGTTCAAATAAATTGGAACCGTCAAAAAAACCTAAACCATGGGCATCATCCGGAAAATGAGAGGGAACCCAATCTAGAATTACCCCAATACCCGCTTGATGTAATTTATCAACTAAAACCATGAAATCCTGTGGCTCTCCAAAACGGGATGTAGGTGCAAAATAGCCAATTAGTTGATAACCCCATGATGGATCATAAGGATATTCCATAACCGGCATGAACTCCACATGAGTAAATCCAGTTTCTTTTACATATTTTACAAGATCTTCGGCAAACTCTAAATAGGTTAAAAATCGATTTTCTTCTCCATGTCTTTTCCATGAGCCTAAATGAACTTCATAAACTGAATACGGTTTATCTAAGTCATTATGTTCTTTGCGGGTTTGCATCCATTTTTTGTCTTTCCATTTATAGTCAAGATCCCAAATAACCGAAGCTGTATGAGGTGGTTTCTCGCAATAAAAAGCAAATGGATCTGCTTTTTCTGTAATTATACCTCCGTTGTTGGATTGTATTTTATATTTATAGGTAGTTCCTTGCTCTATTCCGGGAATAAAACCTTCCCAAATTCCTGATGAATCCCAACGCACCTGCAATGGATGTTCACCTTGAATCCAGTAGTTGAAGTCACCAATTACTGAAACTGTTCTTGCCGATGGCGCCCATACGGCGAAATAAACACCTTTTACTCCATCAACTTCAATAAGATGTGCTCCTAATTTTTCGTAAAGTCTAAAATGTTTCCCTGCTTTGAATAAATCAATGTCAAAATCTGTAAAAAGCGAATGGGTTTGTACTTTGTTCATTTTTGTGTTTTATTTTTTTGTTGAAATTGTAATCAACTAATTTTTATTAAAAATTCATTATACTAGCAATTCCTCTCAAAGGAATCACAGACCATCTTGGTCTGGAATTTAATTCATAGCCCAGTTCATAGATAGCTTTTTCCAGAAGACAATATCTTAATAAAAAATCAATTTCTTTTTGATATCCAATATTTAGATTACCTGCTTGAGCCACTTCGACGTATGTATTCAGAAAAACGCCAACAAAATATTTATATAAAATTTCGCTAGCTTGAAAAAGTTCTTCTTGTTCATACGGATATTTATCATTACTGTTAAAAATAGTGGCATAAATAGAGTAATGAAAAGAACGAAACATTCCTGCAACATCTTTTAAAGGAGGTTGTTTTACTTTACGGTCGCGAATTGTGCTTTCTGGCTCACCTTCAAAATCGAGTATATAAAAATCATCTCCATTAACCAAAACTTGGCCTAAATGGTAATCTCCATGAATACGAATCCGCTCTGATTTCATTTGTGTCCAGTCAAAATCAAGGAATGCTTTTCTTATTTCTTTTTTATGATCCAAAAATTGATTGGCTAACTCTAAAGCTAAACCATCCAATTTATGCAAATTGTTTTCCAAAATATTTAAGCGGTTTTGAAACTGATAGGTTAATCTGTTTTTTAACCAAACAGAATAATCTCCATTATAAGTAAGGGGTGTAAATGCTGTTTCATGAATATCACTACCTAAAGCAATATGCATTTCGGCAGTTCTTGTAGCCAAGGTTTGGATTTTTAGAAAAATACTCAATCCTGCCCAATCAATGATTTCATGCGGAACATCATTTAATTTTAATCTTTTGAACAAATCTATATCCGGGAGTTTACTTATTGAAATCTTTTTGGCATTCAAATTATCGAAAATTCGATCTACTTCTTCCAGCATATATTTCCATGCATCTCCTTGATTTGGAACTAATTCTTGCATTAAACCAAGGGTAATATTTCCATCAGAGGAAACTATACTAATGCTTCCTGTATAAGCAGGTGAATGCTTAAAATTCATTCTTTCAGTAAGGAACCGGCTAATTTCATAATCAGGATTCATGCTGATGTAAATTCTTCTGAAAATTTTCAGAACAAGATTATCATTGTAAACTATGGAAGTATTACTTTGTTCTACTCCCATAAAATGAGATGAAATATATTCTTTGCTATGCAATGCTTTTCCTTTGTGAAAAGTAACTTTTGACTCTTCATTTTTTTTGGAATGGATAATTTTATCAAAAAGTAATTTTCTAAAATCTTCCTGATGTAAAGCATCCACAAGATACCCCTCCTTTTCGTTCATTATAACTGGAGCAATAACGGTATTGGTGTCTAAATCCTCTTCAGACATAAATGCCAACGGCATAAAGTAATGTTGATAAAAGGCTTCTTTAAAATTAACTTCTAATAAAACGCCGTAATATGTATTGTCATTTGAAGATATTTTAAAATAATGCACTATCTCAATATATTTTAAAGTACTTGCTTTGCCGCCGTACCATCTTTTGTTGATAATGTAATTTTCTAAAATATCGGAGGCAAAAATTTTATTAAAATTTTCGTCTTCAAGCGCATCTTCCCAATCTGTATGAAATACAAACGGATTTTGATATTCGGCTTCGTTAATTTTATCTACCATTATTTCTGAATTTTAAATAGATGAAAAGGTAATTCTGGAGGAAGTTCTACATAATTCCATTCATTGTCCCATGAATAGGTATTTCCCGTAATCAAATCGCTAACGCTAATTTGCTGATTTCCAATTTTGTCTAGTGGCAGTTTAATCATTGCCCTACCGGTATGAAATGCGTCTAAACTTACAATCATCAACGTTTCATCTTGTTTATCATCATCAAATTTATAATATGCTATTACTTGGTCATTATTGGTCTCGCAAAAAACAATATTATTGGTTTGTTGCAACGAAATTTGTTCTTTTCTGATGTTATTGATGCGTGCAATTAGAGTGGTGAGTTTGTTTTGAATTGTCCAGTCCCATTTGTAGTATTGGTATTTTTCGGAATCAAGATATTCTTCTTTTCCAGGAGCCATTGGAGTACTGACCATGTATTCAAAAACAGGACCGTAAATTCCAACGTTAGAACTTAAGGTTGCAGCCAAAAAGTATTTTTGCAAGTGAACTGATTCGTTTCCATTTTGCAAAGCAAAAGGATTAATGTCTGGCGTATTGGGCCAAAAATTAGGTCTGTAAAATTCTGTCTGTTCTGTTTGAGTTAGCTCTTCCACATATTCTGTCAATTCTTTTTTGGAATTTCTCCATGTGAAATAAGTGTACGATTGACTGAAACCTTGTTTAGCTAATTCGTTCATGATTTTTGGACGTGTAAAAGCTTCTGCCAAAAACAAAACATCGGGATGCTTCTTTTTGATTTCAGCAATTAACCAACCCCAGAAGTAAAAAGGCTTTGTGTGCGGATTATCAACTCTATAGATTTTAATATTACATTCTTCAATCCAAAATAGTGCGACATCCAATAGTTCTTTCCAAAGATTCTTCCAATCGGAACTTTCAAAATAAATAGGCTGAATATCTTGGTATTTTTTTGGAGGATTTTCGGCATATTGAACTGTTCCGTCTGGTCTCCATTTGAACCATTGTGGAAAGTCTTTTACATAAGGATGATCCGGAGCTGCTTGTAAAGCATAATCCATAGCTACTTCGATTCCTAAATCTTGGGCTTTTTTTACTAATTCTTTAAAATCTTCAATCGTTCCTAATTCGGGATGGGTAGATTTGTGTCCACCGTAATGAGAACCAATTCCCCAAGGAGAACCAACATCACCATATTCGGCATTTGTTGCATTGTTTTTACCTTTTCTATTCACTTCACCAATTGGATGAATTGGGGGGAAATAAAGTGTATCAAATCCCATTTCGGCAACTCTTGGAAGCAGTCTTTCACAATCTTTAAATGTACCATGTTTTCCTTCTTCTGGCGAAGCAGAACGTGGGAAGAATTCATACCAAGTGCTGAAGAGTGCTTTTTTGCGATCCACATATACTTCTAATTCTATCGATTTGTTTTCCAAAAAGCGGATGGGGTATTTTTTGAAAATTCGAATTAATTCTTCCGATTTAGTTTCTCGTACAGCATTGTCATATTCAGATTCTGTTGTGAAATAATGAACTAGTCGATTGAGATATTCATTTTCGGAGGCATCAACTGAACTAAGAATGGCTCGAAGATATTCTGCACCTTCCAGTAATTCAGATTTTACATATTGATTGTCATTAATTTTTCGCTCTGTACCGTGTTGCCAATTCAATGCATAATCTACCCATCCTTCAACGAAATAAGTATACTTTCCTTGCTTTTCAACATGGAATTCAGCAAACCATTCATCATTGTGTGTAGGAGTCATTCGAACTTCCTGCCAACTGTTTTCAGATTCGTGTTTGAATTTTATGCAGCATTGAATCACATCATGTCCATCTGAAAAAACATCAGCGGTGACAACTATTTTTTGACCTACAATTCTTTTTATTGCAAAGACGCCACCATTAAGTTGTGGCAAAACATTTTCTATAATTATACGAGTTTGATTTTGCATGGTATTAGTTAAATTGAACATGTAATTTAGTAAATATTGAATATTTATCGAAACTAATTTTAAAAAATGCAGATATTCTATTAATTAGATTTATTAAACTTTGTTTATTGTGAATAATAAATCAAATTGCATTAATTAGTAGTTTTTCTTTTAGATAAAAATTGAATTAAAAAAGTACATTACTTATAGTTACTAATTACACCAAATCGAAAGTGCAATAAATTGTACTGACTATTTGGTGTATTTAATTTTTTGTAATAAATATTTAAAAGGAATTTTCTAAGTTGAAATTATTTTACTGTAAAATTATTTGGAATTATTGCTCCTTTTCTAATCACGACAATTCCTTCTTTTATACAGTACAAATCATTTGAGGTATCTGCCAAGTGTTTGCCTCCTTTTACATATACATCATTTCCAATCCTACAATTTTTATCCACAATAGCATTATCGATAAAACATCTTTCCCCTATCCCAATTAATGGTATTTCGTTCTTGATGTCTTCATTAATATCATCAATATTTTGATAGAAATCATTACCCATAACATAACAGTGTTGAATAACGGTGCCCTCTCCTATTCGAGAGCGGTTTCCAATAACAGATTTGGTAATTGCTTTAGCATGAATAATGCAGCCCTCAGAGATTAATGATCTTTCAACCATTGTTTTATGAAACTTAGAAGGGGATAATAAACGAGGTCTGGTATAAATTTTATTATTGTTATCAAATAAATTGAATTGAGGAATATCATCCGTTAAACCGATATTGGCTTCAAAAAAGGAGTCAATGTTACCTATATCTGTCCAATAACCCTCATACTGATAACTCAATAATTTTTTATTTCCAACGGCTTGCGGTATGATTTCTTTTCCAAAATCTTTTGTTTCTGGATTAGCCATCAAATCGATTAATAATTTTCTGTTGAAAATATAAATACCCATAGAGGCCAAATAATGCTTTCCTTGGCTTTTCATCTCATCACTTACCTCCGATTTCCAATCGGGTAATAACTCCTTGGCAGGTTTTTCTATAAAACAATCAATACAACTTTCTGAATTTGTTTTCAATATCCCAAATTCAGGAGCGTCTTTGTCATTTACAGGCAAAGTGGCTATGGTAATATCGGCTTCTGCATCAATGTGAGCTTCAAGCATTGCGTTAAAATCCATTTGGTACAACTGATCGCCCGAAAGAATTAAAGCATAATCAAACTCATGGTTTAAAAAGTGAGGCATACATTGTCTTACGGCATCCGCAGTTCCTTGAAACCAAGTTGGGTTGTCCGGTGTTTGCTCAGCTGCTAAAATATCTACGAAGGACTGACTGAAAATACTGAAATTATAAGTGTTCTTTATATGGGCATTCAAAGAAGCTGAATTGAATTGCGTCAGCACAAACATTTTATAAATGTCGGAATTCATGCAATTTGAAATTGGGATGTCTACCAATCGATATTTTCCTCCTATCGGAACTGCAGGTTTTGACCTTCTGGCAGTTAAGGGATACAATCTTGAACCTTGACCTCCTCCTAAAATAATAGCGATAACTTTTTTTCTTTTAGCTTTCATATGTCTTTGCAATAATTAAATTATATAATTCTAAGTATTCTTGGCTAACGTTCTTCCAAGAATGATCAGTATTCATTCCTTTTATTCTTATTTGGTTTATATTTTCTTTGTTTTTATACAAATCGACTGCTCTTTGAATAGAATCGCAAACATCTTCGGCTGAAGCTTGATCATGACAAATTCCATTTCCGTTATCTTCAAAATCAACAATTGTGTCTTTTAGTCCTCCTGTTCTTCTTACTATCGGTATTGTTCCATATCGCAATGCATACATTTGATTTAATCCGCATGGTTCTACCCGTGATGGTATTAAAATAAAATCGGAACTGGCATACGTCTTGTGTGCTAATTCTTCGTTGTAACCAATAAATGTATTATAATTTTCATTATAAACAGAAAGTAATTGTGCAAGTTGGTTTTCTATTTCGACATCTCCATACCCTAAAATTAAAATATTGATTTCTCCCTTAAAAGTTGTCAAAGCTGATGATACAATCTTCGGAAGTAAATCGGCTCCTTTTTCATTATATAATCTGCCAATAAAACTAAAAAGCGGTTTTGTTGGATCCATATTGAAATGCGCACATAATTCCTCTTTATTTTTTTGCTTCCCTTCGTCCATTGTTGCTGCCGAATAATTTATTTCGAGCATTGGATCTTTATTAGGATCCCAAACATCAATATCAATGCCATTTAAGATACCTTTTGATTTGTGTCGAACCTGTTGGAATAATGTCTCAAGTCCATTGTCAGAATGATTTAGTTCATTGAGATAACTTGGTGAAACAGTGGTAACTTCATCAGAACATTTTATTGCTGCTGCCAAAGAATTAATGCAATTTCCCCATTCTAGTTCTTTTATGTTAATCAAATCAAATTCGGGTAAATAATATAATTTATTAAATGTAAATATCCCTTGATACAATCCATTGTGAATGGTAATTAGCGTAGGTATATCTTTTAGTTTATCATATTTTGGGCAATATTTTTTCATAAAAGGGATTAACCCCGTATGATGATCGTGACAATGTATAATATCAGGAATAGAACTTCGTCCTAAAATCCAGTCTAATGTTGCAATTTGAAATGATAAAAAACGTTCAATATCATCTCTGTAATTATAAATATTGGGGCGGTCAAAAAGTTCCGGTATTTCTATTAAATAGAGCTCAAATCCTAACTTATTTGACGTTTCTTTCAATACACTAAACGGAAAATTAAAGTTACCTAATTTTAATTTCCCCCAATGAACACATTCAAAATCATTTTCAGATCGAAATGCTGTTTGATAACTTGGAATGACGACACGAACACTATTTTCTTCATTGCTTTGGTATTTTGGCAATGATCCAATTACATCGGCTAAACCACCCACTTTTGCCACTGGGTAACATTCTGCTCCAATGTGAAATATTTCCATGAATTCCTTTTTATTTTTGTTTTATGATGGTCTATCCAGACATCTCAATTCTTTACAAAATTTAAAAAATTAATATTTTTATAGTGTGAAATAAAATTATATTAACATTAAATTTATACTAATTTTATGTTTTTTAAATTTAGTTAAAAAAAATTAATTTTTAAAGACATTTCACAATTTTATCAATATGACAAAAAATACCACAAATCATACTAAGCCTTTGAAAATTCCCAAAATTATAATCCTATCCAGTAAGTTTATTGCCTTTTTGTCTACAAAATGGGTTACGATTTATGCATCTAAATTGTTTACAACGCCGATAAAACATAAGATTCCTAAACGAGAAATTGAAATGGACAAAAAGAGCGTACAACAAATAATTATTGTTCCTTCCATAAAAAGAAAAGTAAATGTATATGAGTATGGAAAAAGCAGTAAAAAAGTTTTATTGGTTCACGGATGGTCAGGTAGAGGAACCCAATTATGTAAAATTGCTGATGAAATGGTAAGATTGGGATATTCGACTGTTAGTTTTGATGCGCCAGCACATGGAAAATCTCCCGGAAATTCAACTATCATGGTTGATTTTATAGCTTCAGTTATTGAAATAGACAAACAATTTGGACCTTTTGAAATTGCTATTGGTCACTCTTTGGGGGGAATGACAGTTATGAATGCTATAAAAGAAGGGCTTCAAGTAAAAAAAGCTGTAATTATTGGCAGTGGAGATATTGTACAAGATATTACAGATGATTTTATTGCCAAATTGGGATTAAAACCCGAAATAAGCAAACTATTATGTGAGCGTTTTGAAAAAAAATATGGAGGAATCATGGACGATTACAGTGCCTACAAAGCAGCTGAAACGACTTTAATTCCGACTTTGGTAATTCACGATGAAAACGATCCTGAAGTACCTGTAAAAGCGGGAATTCATATACATCAGCATCTTAAAAACGGAGAATTAATGTTGACTAAAAGATTAGGTCACAGAAAGATACTTGCGGATCATCAAGTAATTGAAAAAATAACTAATTTTATTGAAAAATAGTATCATGAAATCGCCATTAACGACAAGTTTGCGTAAGCAAACATCAATAGATAAAAGGCGACCCGAGCGTAGCGAACTGGCGAAGCATAACCTATATGACAACTAAAAAATAAATTTCACAGATATGAATTATCCTTTTGTAAAATCAGAAAAAGAATGGGAAGAAGAATTAGGAACTGAGCGTTACAGAATTCTTCGTCAAAAAGGAACAGAATATCCACATACAGGAAAATATAATTTGCATTTTGAAAATGGAGTTTATTGTTGTGGAGGCTGTGGTACTCCTCTATTTGAAAGTAATTCTAAGTTTGACGCGCACTGTGGTTGGCCATCATTTGACGAGTCAATTCCTGGAAAAGTAGAATATATTGTTGATAATACACACGGTATGAAGCGCACCGAAATTGTTTGCGCCAATTGTGGTGGACATCTAGGCCATGTTTTTGAAGATGGTCCTACGAAAACTGGTCAACGATATTGTGTTAATTCGTTGTCGGTAGATTTTAAAGAAAAATAAACGTTTTGTTTTTTTAAAATACAATTAAACAAAAAATGCTTTACAATTCTGTAAAGCATTTTTTGTTTAATCTAGAATTTTTTAAAAAGCTACATTCCATCTTGGCAATTTACCATTTTCATCTAGGAAGTTTTGCAAAACTTGACCTTCAACGCTTGTTGGAATTGATTTTGCATCGTTATTATAAGTTTCAAACCAAAAAACTTCCAATGTATCAATATTTTCTTTTTTCATTTGAGCAGGCCAAGAATATTTTCTTCCTGTTTTTGCAAATTGATGTCCATTTACAATCTTGTCATGTAAACCACCATTTTTGCTTTTCAACGTTCCGTCGTTTTGAACTGTTCCTGTAGAACCAACCATAATTAATTCTTTGTCAGCATAAACAACAAAAACACCGCTTCCTGCTTCTGAAGCGTTACAAACAGCTTCTAAATTATCTTCCTGTGTAAACGTAAAATTCCCTTTTACTGTAAACTTTTCTAATTCTTTGTACATATTTTTTATAATTAAAAAAATGCCTCACAAAATCGTGAGGCATTTTGGTATTTTATTTTTAAAATATTGAATATTAACCCAATACTTCTTTTACTTTCTTTCCTATTTCAGCTGGAGAGTCAACAACGTGAATTCCGTTCTCTCTCATAATTTGCTTTTTAGCTTCAGCTGTATCGTCAGAACCACCAACAATTGCACCTGCATGTCCCATTGTACGTCCTGCTGGAGCAGTAACTCCTGCGATGAAACCTACAACTGGTTTACGGTTACCATCAGCTTTAATCCATTTAGCAGCATCAGCTTCTAATTGTCCTCCAATTTCACCAATCATTACGATACATTCAGTTTCTGGATCGTTCATCAACAATTCAACAGCTTCTTTCGTAGTTGTTCCAATAATTGGGTCTCCACCAATACCGATAGCAGTAGTAATTCCTAATCCTTGTTTTACAACTTGGTCAGCAGCTTCATAAGTTAAAGTTCCTGATTTTGAAACAATACCTACAGTTCCTTTTTTGAAAACGAAACCTGGCATAATTCCAACTTTAGCTTCTCCTGGAGTAATAACACCCGGACAGTTTGGACCAATTAATCTAGCATTTCTTTCTTTAACATAGCTATTTGCTTTAATCATATCCGCAACTGGAATTCCTTCAGTAATAGCAATGATTACTTTTATTCCAGCATCTGCAGCTTCCATAATTGCATCTGCAGCAAAAGCAGGTGGTACAAAAATAATAGTTGTATCGGCTCCGGCTTGTTCAACAGCATCTTTTACTGTGTTAAAAACAGGAAGGTCCAAATGTGTAGTTCCCCCTTTTCCAGGAGTAACACCACCAACAACATTTGTACCGTATTCAATCATTTGTGAAGCGTGGAAAGTTCCTTCGCTACCTGTAAATCCTTGAACAATTATTTTTGAATCTTTATTAACTAAAACACTCATGATATATTTTTTATGTAGTTTTTAAAATTGTGACGCAAAAGTAAGGCTTTTGTAATTATTTTGTACTTTTTTTAAAATAAAAATAATTACATCACTTGACTCATTTGATATCCTCTGTATAATTTATTATCTTTTATTTCCCATATAACCATCATATGAGCCAAAAACATTTCTTCTCGTGGGTTTTCTATCGTTTTGGCATAATGATCAAAACGAACAGAAACGATATTACCTTCTTCAACAATATGACTAATTCTAGCTTTGGTACGAACATAAGCTCTACTTATTTCACCAGTCATACTTAATATTTCTTCATAATTCCTTTGAATAAAACCTTTGCTACTATTCCAATCCAAAATACATTCTGGATGTAAATATTCTTTCATTATTTCTGTGTTAATGAAGGCATCTGATTTATAAAAACTTTTTACAATTTCTTTAGCAGACATATTATTTTAGTTTTTTTAAAATTTCGGGAATTTTTTTAATATTTGCCAATTGCTTCAATTTTTCTCTTGATTCTTCAATTGGAGTACCAAAATAGCTTTTACCACCATCTACTGATTTTGTAACACCTGTCTGTCCAAGTATTACTGCATTTGCTCCTATAGTAATACCGCTTGTTGTTCCCACCTGTCCCCAAATGGTAACTTCATCTTCTATAATGACACAACCTGCAATACCAGTTTGTGAAGCTATTAAACATTTTTTTCCAATTACGGTGTCGTGCCCAACATGTACCTGATTATCAATTTTGGTACCTTCTCCAATAGTAGTATCACCAGTAACTCCTTTGTCAATCGTACAAAGAGCTCCAATACCAACATTGTCCTTAATTACAACTCGACCTCCTGAAATTAATTGATCAAAACCATCTGGTCTTTTTTTATAATAAAAAGCATCGGCTCCAAGAACGGTACCCGCGTGGATAATCACATTATCACCTATAATTGTATGGTCATAAATGGAAACATTAGCATGTATCAAACAATTTTCTCCAATGACAACGTTATTTCCAATGAAAGAATTTGGCTGAATCATAGTTCCTTTTCCAATTTTTGCGGAAGCGGAAATAGAAACATTAGATTGCACAAAAGGCATGAAATGTTTTGTCAATACATTAAAATCTCTAAAGGGATCATCTGAAATCAACAAAGCTTTCCCTTCTGGACAATCTACTTTCTTGTTGATTAAAACAATCGTAGCTGCAGATTGTAATGCTTTCTCGTAATATTTTGGATGATCTACAAAAACAATATCCCCAGATTCTACAACATGAATTTCATTCATGCCATAAACTGGAAACAAAGCATCACCAACAAATTCGCATTGAAGTAAATTTGCAATATCTTGTAGAGAATAAACTTTTGGAAATTTCATAAATATAGTATTCAGAAATCAGTGTTTAGTGTTTAGTTTCTAATTAAGCCAAACACTAAACAGAGACAACTATTCCTTAACTCGCTCCATATAAGAACCAGAAGTAGTATCAATTTTAATTTTGTCTCCCTCATTAATGAATAAAGGAACGTTTACGGTTGCACCAGTTTCAACAGTAGCAGATTTCGTTGCATTAGTAGCTGTATTTCCTTTAACGCCAGGTTCTGCGTAAGTAACTTCAAGAACAACAGATGCAGGCATATCAACAGAAAGAGGTAAATCAGTTTCTGTATTAATACTTACCATTACGCTTTCTCCTTCTTTCAATAAATCCGGTGAATCCAAAATATTTTTATTCAATGAGATTTGTTCAAAAGTTTCAACATTCATAAAATGGAATAAGTCGCCTTCAGGATATAAAAATTGAAATTTGTGGTTTTCAACTCTTACTTCATCAATTTTATGTCCAGCAGAGAAAGTATTATCCAATACTTTTCCATTAGTTAAACTTCTTAATTTTGTTCTTACAAATGCAGGTCCTTTCCCTGGTTTCACATGTAGAAATTCAATGATTTTATAAATATCATTGTTGTATTTGATGCACAATCCGTTTTTAATATCTGATGTAGATGCCATTGTTGTTTTGTTTTATTTATTATTTTGCTTAATCGTTCAATCCTTCATATTTGTTTTTCACCTAAACGATTAAACAAATAAACGATTGAACTTTTATTTAGTAATTCCCTGAATACCCTTTCATTACACCTCTTGATGAGTTTCGAATAAAGTCTATGACTTCATCGCGCTCAGGTGTAGCCTCCATTTCTCCTTCTATTATGTCCAGAGCTTGAGTTACATTATAATTTTTTTGATATAAAATTCTGTAAATTTCTTGAATTTCTCTAATTTTTTCAGATGTAAAACCACGTCTTCTCAATCCTACGGAATTTATTCCCACATAAGATAAAGGCTCTTTTGCTGCTTTAGTATATGGCGGAACGTCTTTTCTAAGTAAAGAACCTCCTGATACCATCGCATGGTCACCAACACTGATAAACTGATGTACAGCAGATAATCCACCAATAACAGCATAATTTCCAATTGTTACATGTCCTCCTAAAAGAACGCCATTTACAATAATAGCATTGTTTCCAACATGACAATCGTGTGCAATATGGGCTGTTGCCATGATTAGGCAATTATTCCCAATTACAGTTTGACCTGAAGCTATAGTTCCCCTATTGATAGTTACGCATTCTCTTATAGTACAATTATCTCCAATAATTGCAAGAGAATCTTCTCCTCCAAATTTTAAATCTTGAGGGACGGCAGCAATTACTGCTCCTGGAAAAATATTACAATTTTTACCAATTCTTGCTCCCTCCATTATTGTAACATTAGAACCTATCCAAGTTCCATCACCAATAACAACATTGTTATGGATGGTTGTAAAAGGCTCGATTACAACGTTTTTGGCGATTTTTGCACCTGGATGAACGTATGCTAACGGTTGATTCATATATTTTGTTTAATCGTTAAACTGTTTAATCAATTAATCGCATAAGCAATTAATCAAATCAACAAAAATTATTGTTTTCTTGCAATTTGCGCCATTAGTTCCGCTTGGGCAACCAATCGTCCATTTGAATATGCATTGGCTTGCATGTGACAAATACCTCTTCGTATTGGGGTAATCAAATCACATTTGAATATAAGTGTATCTCCCGGCAAAACTTTTTGCTTGAATTTTACGTTGTCAATTTTCATGAAAAAGGTCAAATAATTTTCAGGATCTGGAACAGTGCTTAAAACTAAAATTCCTCCTGTTTGCGCCATTGCTTCAACAATCAAAACTCCTGGCATTACTGGTGCATTAGGGAAATGTCCTACAAAGAAATTTTCATTCATTGTCACATTTTTCATCCCTACAACATGGCTATCCGACATTTCGATGATTCTGTCAATCAACAAAAATGGAGGTCTATGCGGTAACATCGCCATAATTTTATGAATATCCATTAATGGCTCTTGGTTTAAATCATAGGTTGGAACATAATTTCGTTGTTCACTTTTGATGATTTTTGCCATTTTTTTTGCAAACTGAGTATTTACATAATGCCCAGGTTTGTTAGCAATGATTTTCCCTTGAATTTTTGTTCCTATTAAGGCTAAATCACCAATCACGTCAAGTAATTTGTGTCTTGCAGCCTCATTTGGATAATGTAAAGTTAGATTGTCTAAAATTCCATTCGGTTTTACCGTAATTTCATCTTTTCCAAAGGCTTTCTTCAAGCTTTCCATTGTAGATTCAGAAATATCTTTGTCTACATATACGATTGCATTGTTTAAATCTCCTCCTTTAATTAATCCATTTTCCAATAGAGTTTCCAATTCATGTAAAAAACTAAAGGTTCTTGCATTGGAAATTTCCGTTTTGAAATCACCTATAGTTTTTAAAGTGGCATTTTGAGTGCCTAATATTTTTGTTCCAAAATCAACCATTGTAGTAACACTATAATGATCACTTGGCATAACCATGATTTCACTTCCAGAAGCTTCATCTGTAAACGAAATTACTTCTTTTACAACATATACGTTTCGGTTTAATTCTTGCTCAATAATTCCGGCTTCCTCAACAGCTTCCATGAAAAATTTAGAAGAACCATCCATAATTGGTAGTTCAGAGGCATCCAACTCAATAATAACGTTGTCCAAGTCACAACCCATTAAAGCTGCCAAAACATGTTCTGGAGTTTGAATTTTGACACCTAATTTTTCTAAATTAGTACCACGTTGTGTATTGACTACATAATTAGCATCAGCTTCAATAACAGGGTGACCTTCAAGATCGACACGAACAAATGTAAAGCCATTATTTACCGGAGCAGGTTTAAAAGTCATTTTAACTTCTTTTCCAGTATGTAATCCAACTCCCGTAAGCGAAATTTCTGTTTTGATGGTCTTCTGTTTAACCATTGTTTCCATTTTTTTGGTTTAATATTTGTTTTTTTAACTCTTCTATTTCTTTTACCAATTTTGGTAAATTCTTAAAATGTACATATGATTTACTGTAATCAGAATATCCAAAAGTTGGACTTCCTTGCAGTATTTCATTATCTTTTATATTTCTTCCTACTCCGGATTGAGCCTGAATACGAACATTATTACCAACAGTCAAATGCCCCACAATACCAACTTGCCCCCCTATCATGCAATTCTCCCCTATTTTGGTAGAACCCGCAATTCCAGATTGGGCTGCAATAACAGTATTACGACCAATTTCAACGTTGTGTGCAATTTGAATTTGATTGTCCAATTTTACACCCGCCCTGATAACTGTAGATCCTAATGTGGCTCTGTCAATAGTTGAGTTGGCACCAACATCCACATTATCTTCTATAATTACATTTCCAATTTGTGGTATTTTATTGTATGTACCATCTTCATTTGGCGCATAACCAAAACCATCTGCTCCAATAATTGTACCAGAATGAATTGTACAATTATTTCCAATGACTGTTTCGGAATAAATTTTAGCGCCAGCAAAAATAACCACATTATTTCCAATAGTTACATTGTCACCAATAAAACTTCCTGGATATACTTTTACATTATCACCTAATATAACATTATCACCTATATAACTAAAGCTTCCTAAATATAGATTTTCACCATATTTTGCACTTTCAGAAATAAAAGAAGGAGTTTCGATACCGCTTTTATTTAATTTCACTTGGTTGTAAAACTCCAATAATTTAGAGAAAGATTTATAAGCATCGGCAACCTTAATAAGAGTAGTAGTTATTGGTGATTCAGGAACAAAAGTATCGTTAACGATTGTTATTGAGGCTTTTGTGGTGTATATATAGTTGATGTATTTTGGATTGGATAAAAAAGTAAGCGACCCTTCAGCCCCTTCTTCAATTTTAGATAAACGAGAAACTTCAATGTTGGGATCTCCAACAATTTCTCCTTCCAATATTCCTGCTATTTGTTCAGCTGTAAATTTCATCTTATTGAATTGTATTTTTAAAAAGTATAAGATGGAACATACTAGTGTTAGTTCTCACAATATTTAATAAAAATAGATTGGCTTGTTTTATTGCGACAAAAATATAAAAAATAGGTTTTAAATGTTAATTTTAAAGCAGTTGTTTTGGAAAACATATATAATACTTAGTCACCAACTTGGATAATGATTTCAAATTCAGCTGGTCAGAGGCTTCAACAACATCCTCAATTGTCTTGTCTTTATTTAGAATTCGTATGGGTTCTGCAACTTTACTGTACGCTTGACTCTTTATTTTACCTTTAAAGATAAAATAATTGGATTCAGCCAGAGAAATTTTATTTTGAATAGAAAAGCGTTCTTTTTGTATCTGTAATTCTTCCAAAGGAACTTTATCATTCGTTAACTTAATTTTCAAAAGATCTCTATTGATAATCATTTTGCTCAAAGATGACAGAATAAAATCATCTTGATTTTCCCAGGCTTTCAAGGCGCTGATAATGTCAAAATCATCCAATTTTGTGAATAATTTCACGGTTTTCGGATCAAAAGTATCCATTGTCACTTTGTTTTGCATAAAAAACAGCAACGGCTCGCTGCAAGGCAAAAAAACACTTCTTTCGGTCAATTCTTTGGCGCGTTTTAGGACTTTGGTCAAAGTTAATTCGGCAGCCAAACTTGTTTTATGCAGATACACCTGCCAATACATCAATCGACGGGACATAAGAAACTTTTCGACCGAGTAGATTCCTTTTTCTTCAATTACCAAAACATCATCCACAACATTCATCATCTGAATTAATCGTTCAGAATTGACATTTCCTTCTGAAACCCCAGAATAAAAGCTATCTCGTTTTAAATAATCCATTCGATCCATGTCGAGCTGACTCGAAATTAGCTGCAACATAAATTTACGATGGTATTCTCCCTTAAATACTTTAATAGCAAGACTCAATTGACCTTGAAATTCAATATTGAGTTCGTTCATTAATAATAATGAGATTTCTTCATGATGAACATCTTCCACAATACTACTTTCCATAGCATGCGAAAAAGGGCCATGTCCCACATCGTGCAATAATATGGCAATATATAGCGCATTTTCTTCTTCAGGGCTAATGATTACCTCTTTGAAGCGTAAAACTTCGACCGCTTTTTGCATCAAATGCATACAGCCTAGTGCATGGTGAAAACGAGTGTGATTGGCACCAGGATACACCAAATAGGATAAGCCCATTTGGGAAATGCGTCTCAAGCGTTGAAAATAGGGATGTTGAACTAAATCATAGATTAAAGCATTCGGGATGGTAATAAACCCATAAATGGGATCATTGAATATTTTTAATTTATTTATTTGAGCCACTATAAGTTCGTTTTAGGGAAACAAATATAGTTAAAATAGTATTTGTATCTAAATTTGGAAAAGACTGCCCCCAAAAAAAAACTTCTCAATTTCTTGAGAAGTTTTGTGGGCGATGAGGGGTTCGAACCCCCGACCCCCTCGGTGTAAACGAGGTGCTCTGAACCAGCTGAGCTAATCGCCCTATTGCGTGTGCAAATATACAACTAGAACTCGTAATTGCAAGCAAAATTTTAAAAAAATAGAATAAAAATTACTTCGTTTTTCTTTAGTTACTCATAAACAGTGTTTTATTCAAAATTGAATCTCTATATTTTTTTTGGTTATCATCTTCTTATAGCCTTACATTTGTATGATAAAACAAATACAATGGCCCGATACCAAGAAAATGATTTACCAAAATCAAAAATTACTGCGAGTTCTCTGCAAAAAGCTATCCTGATTTTCAAATATGCCAACAATCACAAATGGAAATTTTATGTTGGATTGGTGTTTTTATTGCTTACTAGCGTTACTGCCCTAGCCTTTCCTAAATTTATGGGAATGCTTGTAGATTGTGTTAATAAGAAAGATGCCCATTTGGCAAATGAAATAGCTTTAGGCTTAGGATTGGTGTTGCTATTACAATCATTATTTTCCTTTTTTAGACTTTCTTTATTTGTAAATTTTACCGAAAATACATTGGCTAATGTTCGTTTGGCTTTATATACCAACTTGGTTAAATTGCCAATGTCGTTTTTCTCCCAAAAACGTGTTGGAGAATTGAATAGCCGGATCAGTAACGATATTACCCAGATTCAAGATACTTTAACTACAACGATAGCCGAGTTTTTAAGACAATTCATATTAATTATCGGAAGTTTTGCGATGCTGGCCAGTATCAATATCAAATTGACCATTATGATGGTTTCAGTTGTGCCATTGGTTGGAGTTGCTGCCGTTATTTTTGGAAGATTTATTCGAAAATATTCTAAAAAAGTGCAAGATCAGGTAGCCGAAAGTCAAGTGGTTGTTGAAGAAACAATGCAAGGAATCAGTATAGTTAAGGCTTTCGCTAATGAATGGTATGAGATTGCCCGTTATAAGGAAAAAATAAAGGAAGTAGTGAAAATGGGGATTAAAGGAGGGCAGTTTAGAGGTTTCTTTGCTTCCTTTATTATTATCTGTTTGTTTGGAACGATTGTGGCTGTTGTTTGGTATGGTGTGCAATTGAGTATTGCCGGCGAAATTACGGTTGGACAATTATTTACCTTTATATTATATTCGAGTTATGTTGGTGCTTCATCGGGGGGAATTGCCGAGTTATATGCACAAATGCAAAAAGCAATTGGTGCCACCGAAAGAGTTTTTGAACTATTGGATGAAACACCTGAAAAAATCAATTCAAACATACATATTCCTCCCATTAATAAAATAAAAGGTGAAGTGACTTTCAATAATGTTGCTTTCAGTTATCCATCCAGAAAAGAAGTTCAAGTTTTGAAAGATATTAATTTCACTGCAAATTTTGGGCAAAAAATAGCTCTTGTTGGACCAAGCGGAATGGGAAAATCAACAATTGCCTCTTTATTATTGCGTTTTTATGATATTGAGAGTGGCGAAATTCTAATCGACGGAAAAAATATTTACGATTATGATTTAGAGAATCTCCGCGGAAATATGAGTATTGTACCTCAGGATGTTATTCTTTTTGGAGGTACGATAAAAGAAAATATCGCTTACGGTAAACCAAATGCTACCGATGAGGAAATTATTTTGGCAGCCAAACAAGCAAATGCCTATGTATTTATAGAAAGTTTCCCTGAGAAATTTGAAACTGTGGTTGGAGAAAGAGGAATTAAACTTTCAGGTGGTCAAAGACAACGAATTGCGATTGCTCGTGCGTTATTAAAAAATCCATCCATATTGATTTTGGACGAAGCAACATCTTCTTTGGATAGCGAAAGTGAAAAATTAGTTCAGGAAGCTCTGGAAATTTTGATGGAAGGAAGAACAAGTATCATTATAGCACACCGTCTTTCTACAATTCGTTCTGCCGATCAGATTTTGGTACTTGACAATGGAAAAATCAGCGAGCAAGGAACGCATCAAGAATTAATTAACTTAGAAAATGGTTTGTATAAAAACCTAAGTAATTTACAGTTCAGTAATTCTTAGTTTCAAGATAAAATTGCATAAAAAATCCATTTGTTTTTTCGACAAATGGATTTTTTTTATGAAAGATAAATTGAATTTTATTTCCCTTTTCTTCTATTGCGTTCTGCTTTGATCATAGAAAGCTCGCGACTAGTTTGTCCAGCTACAGATGTATTTTCTTCCGCACGACGAATTAAGTATGGCATAACGTCTTTTACAGGTCCAAATGGCAAATATTTAGCAATATTATATCCATTTGCTGCCAAGTTATAGCTGATGTTATCGCTCATTCCATATAATTGCCCGAACCAAATTCTGTCATCATTAGATGGAATTCCTTTAGTTTTCATCAACTCCATTAATTTGTAAGTACTCTCTTCATTATGAGTTCCTGCAAAAATAGACATTGTATCTAAATGTTCTGCCATATAAAGGACAGCTGCATCATAATTAACATCAGAAGCTTCTTTTGAAGCACATATTGGTGTTGGATAACCTTTTTCTTCTGCACGAAGATTTTCTTTTTCCATATAAGCACCACGAACCAATTTCATTCCGATAAAGAATCCTTCGGTTTTCGCTTGCTCATGTAATTTTTTCAAATAATCCAAACGGTCCCAACGGTACATTTGAAGTGTGTTGAATACGATTACTTTTTCTTTGTTATATTTGCGCATCATTTCGGTAACCAAGTCATCGGCTGCATCTTGCATCCAGCTTTCTTCGGCATCAATCAACAAGGCTACATTCTTTTTATGCGCTTCGCTACATACTTGATCAAAACGGGTCACTACTCTATCCCATTCTGATTTTTCTTCTGGCGATAAAGTTTGTTTTTCTCCAACTTTTTCATATAAATCCAAACGACCTAAACCAGTAGGTTTAAAAACTGCAAAAGGAATTGCTTTACGCTCTTTTGCAAATTCAATCGTTTTTAAGGTCATTTCCAAAGCTGCATCAAATTGATTTTCCTCTTCTTTACCTTCAACTGAATAATCCAGTACGGAAGAAACTCCTTTGGTATACATTTTATCAACTACCGATAGGCAGTCATCTTCGTTTACACCACCACAAAAATGATCAAATACAGTAGCACGAATAAGGCTTTCAACAGGTAGATTTGCTTTTATTGCAAAGTTGGTCACTGCCGTTCCAATGCGCACCAAAGGTTGGCTATTGATTAATTTGAAAAGGAAATACGCTCTGTCAAGTTCAGTATCGCTTTTTAATGCAAATGCAATTTGTGTGTTATTAAAAATATTATTCATTTTTTGTTATATTTTTTATGCAAATATAAAGAGAGTAAGCGATTATTATTAGTAAAATTTGCCTTATTTTGCGGTTTCAATTAAATTAAGATCATGCAATCTATTCAAGCTAATAATTATCCTGTTCATTTCAATGAAATTGGATATGAAAAACTAAATCAGCATCTAAAAGAGAACAAATATTCAAACCTATTTATTATTGCTGACACCAATACAAATGAGCATTGTTTGTCTAAATTCCTTCCTTTATTGGAAACGGATTTGACTATAGAAATAATAGAATTTGAAGCTGGAGAAATTAATAAAAATATTGAAACCTGTATCGAAATCTGGAATGTCTTAACAGAACTTGGTGCTGACAGAAAAACATTGATTATAAATATAGGAGGAGGTGTTGTTACCGATTTAGGTGGTTTTGTGGCTTCTACTTTTAAAAGAGGTGTTGATTTTATTCATATTCCGACAACGTTGTTATCTATGGTGGATGCATCTGTAGGTGGCAAAAATGGTGTGGATTTGGGTAATTTAAAGAACCAAATAGGTGTTATCAATACGCCAAAAATGGTATTGATTGATACTCAATATCTGGAGACAGTTCCACAAAATGAAATGCGTTCTGGACTTGCCGAAATGTTGAAACACGGATTGATTTTTGATAAAGACTATTGGGAATATTTTTTAGATTTAAAGGCAATTGACTTCGATCATTTAGATGCGCTTATACATCGTTCAGTTGAAATTAAGAACATCATTGTGATGCAAGACCCAACGGAACAAAATATTCGAAAATCTTTAAATTTCGGTCATACATTAGGACATGCTATCGAAAGTTATTTTTTAGAAAATAAAAACAAAACTACCTTGTTACACGGAGAAGCCATTGCGGTGGGGATGATTTTAGAAAGTTACATTTCATTGCATAAAAAATTAATCACACAAGAGGAATATAATGAAATAAAAACAACATTAAAATCAATATATGATGATATAGTTTTTGAAGAAAATGATATTGATCCTATCTTGGAACTGTTGATCCACGACAAAAAAAACGAATACGGCATGATACAATTTGCATTGATCGAAGGTATCGGAAAAATAAAAATTAACCAATCTGTTGAAAACGAATTAATTCTAAACGCTTTTCAGGATTACAAATCTTAGCTATTTTTTAATAAAAAGGATTGCTTTGCGTCTGTTTTATTTTTTACATTTGCGCCAATGAATAAAAAACAAAATACTAAATCATTTTCTACCAAAAGGAACGGTAACAATAGGTCTTTCTTGAGCTTATTGAAACGGTTTTATGGTATAAAAGGAAATTTTAGTTTTGATGTGTTTCAATATTTCAAGGCCGATTATGATAAACTTCAGATTATCTATGCCAACATTAGAGTTTGAATTTCTATTAATTCTATTTTTCAAATGCAATTAATATAAAACTCTACAGAACAAATGAATACAAAATATTCCGATTTAATAAACCAAACATATTACTTTCCTCAGGAAGAATTTAAATTAAACAAGGACAATCTTCAATTTCATAATATCGATTTGATGAAATTGGTTGAAACTTATGGTACGCCCTTAAAGTTTACCTATTTGCCACAAATTTCAAACAACATCAACAAAGCCAAAAGCTGGTTTCGTAAATCGATGGAGAAGAACAAATACGAGGCAAAGTATTACTATTGCTATTGCACGAAAAGTTCTCATTTTGAATATATTATGAATGAGGCATTCAAAAACAATATTCACATTGAAACCTCTTCTGCCTTTGACATTAATATCGTTGAAAATTTATTAGAAAAAGGAAAAATCAATAAAAGCACCTATATTATTTGTAATGGTTTCAAAAGAGATCAATACATTGATAACATCGCGAGATTGGTCAATAATGGTCACAAAAACACTATTCCGATTATTGATAATTATGAGGAATTGGATTTGTTGCAGGCACAAATAAACGGAAAATTCAAAATTGGAATCCGTATTGCTGCCGAAGAGGAACCTAAATTTGAGTTTTATACATCAAGATTAGGAATCGGATACAAAAACATTGTTCCTTTTTACAAGAAAGAAATTAAAGAGAATAAAAATTTGGAACTTAAAATGTTGCACTTTTTTATTAATACAGGTATCAATGACAACGCTTATTACTGGAATGAACTTGTAAAATGTATCAAGGTATATGTTGCTTTGAAAAAAGAATGCCCTACTCTTGATGGTTTGAATATTGGTGGTGGTTTCCCTATCAAAAATTCATTGGCATTCGAATATGATTACCAATATATGATTGACGAAATTATCAATCAAATTAAAATTGCCTGCGACGAAGCGGAAGTAGATGTGCCAAATATTTTTACTGAATTTGGTTCGTTCACAGTTGGAGAAAGTGGTGGTGCAATCTATCAAGTATTGTATCAAAAGCAACAAAATGACAGAGAAAAGTGGAACATGATTGATTCTTCTTTTATCACTACATTACCTGATACTTGGGCAATAAACAAGCGTTTTATTATGTTGGCCATCAACAGATGGAATGAAACATACGAAAGAGTTTTATTGGGTGGAATGACTTGTGATAGTGATGATTATTACAATTCAGAACAAAACATGAATGCCATTTATTTGCCAAAATACAATAAAGAAAAACCACTATATTTAGGTTTTTTCAATACGGGAGCTTATCAGGAAACTATTGGTGGATATGGTGGTTTGCATCACTGTTTGATACCACAGCCAAAACACATTTTAATAGACCGTGATGAGAATGGAATATTGGCAACCGAAGTGTTTTCTGAACAACAAACAGCCGAAGATGTACTAAAAATATTAGGTTATAATAAATAATGAATAAAAATTGGGATTCAGGAAATTTGATATTTATAAATTTCTTTTATTTGTAACATCCAAATCTCAAATAACCTTTTGAACATTAAATAAAAAACAAAAAAAAGAAAATGAGTAAAGGACCAATCAGTCAGTTTATTGAAAAGCATTATTTGCATTTCAATTCTGCATCCTTAGTTGACGCTGCAAAGGGATACGAACAGCAATTAGCCAATGGTGCAAAAATGATGGTAAGTATGGCAGGTGCAATGAGTACAGCCGAAATTGGAAAGATTTTTGCCGAAATAATTCGTCAAGATAAAGTTCAAATTATTTCTTGTACAGGAGCCAATCTTGAAGAAGATATCATGAATTTGGTAGCACATTCTCATTATGAGAGAGTTCCAAATTATCGTGATTTGACTCCACAAGACGAATGGGCTTTATTGGAAAGAGGATTGAATAGAGTTACTGATACCTGTATTCCGGAACATGAAGCATTTCGCCGTCTTCAAAAACACATTTATAAAATTTGGAAAGATGCTGATGACAAAGGAGAAAGATATTTTCCTCATGAGTTCATGTACAAAATGTTACTTTCCGGTGTTTTGGAAGAGTATTACGAAATTGACTTAAAAGACAGTTGGATGTATGCTGCTGCCGAGAAAAATCTGCCAATTATCGTACCAGGTTGGGAAGATAGTACAATGGGGAATATTTTCGCATCGTATGTTATTAAAGGAGATTTGAAAGCTTCTACCATGAAATCTGGTATTGAATACATGGTTTTCTTATCTGATTGGTATCCAAAAAATAGTGCTAATGGTGTTGGTTTCTTTCAAATTGGTGGAGGAATCGCGGGTGATTTCCCAATATGTGTAGTTCCAATGTTGTACCAAGATATGGAAATGCATGATATTCCATTTTGGAGTTATTTCTGCCAAATTTCAGATTCTACAACTAGTTACGGTTCATATTCCGGAGCAGTTCCTAATGAAAAAATTACTTGGGGTAAATTGGATATCAATACTCCTAAATTCATTATTGAGTCTGATGCTACTATTGTGGCTCCATTAATTTTTGCATATTTGTTAGATTTATAATAATTATTTATGAAAAGAATAATAGTTGATTACGCCAAATTGACCAATGAAATTTTGAATCTTTTGGTCGAAAAATTTCCTGATGGTTATGATGATTCCGACATCATTCGATTTAGAAATGCTAAAAACGAATTGATTGAGGCTGTCGAAGTGAGAACAGAAGATACTATATATTTAGTAAAAGTAAGTACTAAATTGGCTGACAGAATTGGAAATTTTGACGAAGATGATGAAATTGATGATGTTGTAGAACCAATCAGCGGTTTAGAATTGGATGTTGATGATGCAGATGACGATGAGGAAGATGAAAATCTTGACAAACCAGATGTTGACGGTGATGACGACGATGAAGATGGTGATGATAAAGATATTGCCGACGAAGAAGATGATGATGACGAAGATTAATTCTATGATTTTATAAAAAAAATAAAAGGGACTCTATTTCGAGTTCCTTTTTTTATTAGATTTATGTTTCTAAATATACGCCAAAATGACAACAGAAATTTTACACGCCAAATTAAAAGAAAATTTTGGGTTTGAAAAATTCAGACCCAATCAAGAAGAAATTATCAATTGTATCCTTTCCGGAAACGATACTTTGGCAATTATGCCAACCGGAGGAGGAAAATCAATATGTTTCCAACTCCCCGCTTTAGTATTACTGGGAACTACCATAGTTATTTCCCCATTAATAGCCTTGATGAAAGACCAGGTTGACAGCCTGAAAGCCAATGGAATAGATGCTTGCTTTATCAATAGCAGCCAGTCTCCAGATGAGCAGCAATTACATATTCAAAATTTAAAAGACAATAAAGTCAAGTTGGTTTATGTTGCACCAGAGAGTCTGTCTTTTTTGGAAAATGCATTCAGTCAAATAGTTGTGAGTTTAATTGCTATCGATGAAGCACATTGTATTTCGGCATGGGGTCATGATTTCAGACCTGCTTATACCAATTTGGGATATCTCAAAAACCGCTTCCCTTCTACTCCAATCCTGGCATTGACCGCAACTGCCGATAAAGCTACGCGTACTGACATCTGCGATCAACTAAATTTAAATAATCCTAAAACTTTTGTAGCTTCTTTTGATAGAAAAAATTTAAGCTTGGAAGTTAGGCCGGCTTTGGATCGCGTCAAACAAATTATTGATTTTATAAAAAACAAACCAAATGAATCAGGTATAGTATATTGCCTAAGTAGAAAGACTACAGAAGAACTAGCTGAAAAATTGCAAAAAACTGGAATTAAAGCAAAAGCGTATCATGCAGGATTGGATAATAAAATACGTTCAAAAACCCAAGATCAATTTATCAACGATGAATGTCAAGTGGTTTGCGCAACGATTGCTTTTGGAATGGGAATTGATAAATCAAATGTTCGTTGGGTAATTCATTATAATTTACCTAAAAATATTGAAGGTTACTATCAAGAAATTGGAAGAGCGGGTCGAGATGGATTGCCATCTGAAACGGTTTTGTTCGAAAGTTACGGTGATGTGATTCAGTTGCAAAAATTTGCTTCCGAAGGTTTGAATGCTGAAGTGCAATTATCCAAACTGGAAAGAATGAAACAATATGCCGATGCATTGAGTTGTCGCAGAAAAATATTACTTTCCTATTTTGGAGAATTGGTTTCCGAAAATTGCGGAAACTGTGATATTTGCAAAAATCCTCCAGCATTTTTTGACGGAACCATAATTGCCCAAAAAGGATTATCTGCAATAATTCGTTTGCAGGAATCTGAAGCCTTACCTGTAATTGTTGATTTTTTAAGAGGTTCAAAAAATGCTACTATCTATGACAAAGGGTATCAAAATCTAAAAACCTATGGAGTTGGGTCTGATATTTCCTGGCATGATTGGAATCAATATTTGATACAATTAATAAATTTAGGATATTGCGAAATTGCCTTCCATCAGCAGAATAAAATAAAATTGACTCCTTTCGCAAGAAAAGTATTGTTTGATGGAGAAAAAGTGCAGTTGACAACAGTGCAAAAAATAAAAACAGAGTCTGTTGAAATTAAGACTGCTAAAACAAAATCTACGGCAAATTCTCTTTTTGAATTTCTTAGAAAACTGCGTTCTGAAATTGCTAAAGAAGAAGAAGTTCCTGCTTACATAATTTTTAATGATGCCACTTTAAAGCAATTAGAAATTCAGCGACCAATGAGTGATTCCGAATTTCTTGCTATTGATGGAGTTGGAAAAGCAAAATTGGAAAAATATGGTGATGTATTTATAAAAGCTATTATTGAATTTGAAAAAATTAAAAAGGTTAGGGCTAAAAAAGTAAATACAACTTATAAAGAAACTTTGGAAATGTTTCAAAGCGGAATGACAGTTGAAGAAATTGCAATTAAAAGAAAATTAGGTACGCCTACCATATTTTCACATTTAGCAAAATTATACAGTGATGGTCATCCGATAGATTTGAGTGTTTTTATAAATGAGCAAGAAATCGCAAAAATTGCAAAAGCAAAAATTAAACTCGAATCACCAACTGCTTTGAAACCTTATTTTGATTTTTTTGAAGAGAAAATCTCATATGATAAAATCAGAGTTGGTTTGGCCATACTCGAAAAAGAAAATGTAGAAAACTTCAATAACGAAAAAGCATATTCTGTAAAAGATATAAGATTAGAACATTCTGAAGCCTATAAAAAATGGAGTACAGAGGAAGATTTAAAACTTGAGCTTTTGTATAATGAAGGTAAGAAAGTAAACGAGTTAGCTATACTATTTGGCAGAAATCAGGGATCGATAAATTCTAGATTAAAAAAAATCGGTTTGAAATAAAAAATAAGAATAACCAAATGAATACAAATTCAAATTTAGAATTTTTCGAAGAACAAATTTCATACGATAAATTCAGAATGTGTTTGGCTATATTCGAAAAAGAAAATGTAGCTTCTTAATTTATGACAATATCTTCTTTCCCCTATTTTGTAGATTCAAATACCGAATTATTAATTTTGGGAACTATGCCTGGTTCAGTCTCTCTTGCCAAACAGGAATATTATGGGAATCCAAGGAATCATTTTTGGAAAATAATATGTACAATTTGTGATGCATTGCCAATTCCTGAAAATTTTGACGAGAAAGTCAAAATTCTTCAATCTAACAAAATTGGACTTTGGGATGTTTTGGAAAATTGTGAAAGAAAAGGGAGTTTGGACATTCATATCAAAAATCAAAAAGAAAATGATTTTTTTGCTTTGTTTGAAAAATTTCCTAAAATCAACAAAATTGTCTTTAACGGAAAACAAAGCCATGCCTTTTTTTATAAAAGTTTTGGACAAATAAAAGGCATTACGTATTATGTAATGCCTTCTACAAGTCCTGCAAATACAATGACTTTTGAGAATAAGTTAAAAATTTGGTCAAGCTGTTTTAAATGAAACTATTTGTTTAAAATTTACAAATATCTTTCTGCGAATACTTTTTGGTGATGTTTCATGTGACCAATAATTAAAAATCCTAAAGCTCTCACTGAAACTTCATTTTCTGAAGCAATTCCAATTCTTCTCAATTGTTCGTCAGAAAAACTTTTGAACATTAGCAAGTTGGAATGTCTTACCGTCGAAAACTCAGTTAATAATTCTTGAATACTTCTGCTTTTGGCATCGGTATTGTCAACATAATCATTTTCTTCAAATCCCGGCAATGGCGTTTTATCATTTCTGGAAATTCGAAGTGCACGATATGCAAATATCCTTTCAGCATCAATGATATGCTGAATAATTTCTTTAATCGTCCATTTTCCTTCGGCATAACTATAATCAAATTTATCCAATGGAATATTTTGAACAAATTTGATAAAGTCATGTAAACTAATTTCTAATTCTTCAAATAATTCAACATTCTCAAGAGCGTTTATGTAAGTCGCGTTGAATTTTGAATATTCATTTACCGGCAATTGATCAGATCTCATATGATAGTTTTTTTTTAAGAATTAAAAATAATAAATTTTATATTCAAATTATGCTGAATTCCTACTTGCGTTTGTATTACCGAATAGAGAACGAGTTACAATTTTTTCGTACACTTTTATCAGATTCAAATCTGGATTCTCTTCTTTGTTTAATTCATTAATTTTTAACAAAGCATATTGTTGTATAGTTAACAAAGGCAAGACAATACGCTCTCTCATTTGAATAGAGGCTATACCATCAGGATAGTTTTCCATCAGTTCTGTATGACCTGCAATTTTCAATAATAATCTTTTTGTTTCCAAAAATTCATCATAGATAATTTGCCAAAAAGCTCCAAATTCAGGATCCTTACTCATATAAGCAGTTAAAGGAAAAAATGATTTTGCCAATGACATCATACTGTTTTCCAACAAAGTTCTAAAGAATAATGAATTATTGTATAAATTCTGAGCTTTTTCCCATTGATTGGTATCTTCAAAATGTTTCAAAGCAGAACCCACTCCAAAAAAACCTGGTACGTTTTGTTTCAATTGACTCCAAGAACCCACAAATGGAATTGCCCTTAAGTCAGCAAAATCAAGAGTTTCAGACTTACTTCTTTTAGAAGGTCGGCTTCCAATATTGGTTTTTGCATAATATTTTAAAGTACTCATTTGTTCCAAATAAGGAATAAATTTAGGATGATTTTTAAAATTTAAATATTTATTATATCCCAAATCGGCCATTTGATCCAGAATTTCTTTTTCTTCAACTGACAATTCATTTTGACCTTGATTGAAAACTTGATTGGCAACACCTGCACTCAAAAGGTTTTCCAAGTTATAGCGACAAGAATCCAATGTTCCAAAATTTGAACTAATTGTTTGTCCTTGAATTGTAATTTGAATTTCGTTGTTTTCAATATTTGGACCTAGCGATGCGTAAAATTTATGTGTTTTTCCACCACCACGTGCTGGAGGTCCACCACGTCCATCAAAGAAAATTGCGTGAATTCCATATTTTCTGGAAATTTCAGTTAATGCTTCTTTGGCTTTATAGATACTCCAATTCGCCATCAAATATCCACCATCTTTTGTACCGTCAGAAAAACCAAGCATAATCGTTTGCTTGTTATTTCTAATTATTAAATGTTTGGCATACTCAGTATTGGTGTATAATTTTTCCATTACCAAGTGTGCATTTTGCAAATCATCAACAGATTCAAAAAGCGGAATAATATCTACGGTAGCATTTTCCCAATTGCATAATTTGAATAACGCAAAAGTTTCCATCACATTAAGTGCGCTCTCATTATTACTGATAATATAACGGTTAGCACCAAATTCGCCATTATTTTCCTGAATGGTTTTAATAGCTTGAATTGATTCGACTGTAGATCTTGTCATTTCATTTTCAAAATCGGCTGCATCTAAATTGCCTTTTAACGTTGATAAAACTTCCATTTTCTCATCTTCTGTTAAATGGAAATAATTATCAGGGAAAATATTTGTTTTAGATTTTGAATAATAATCTACAATGTCATAAAAAACACTTTGATGAATTTTACTGTTTTGTCTGATATCCAAAGTTGCGAAATGAAAACCAAATAAATTCAGTCGAATAAGCAAAGCATCAATTTGATCTACATAAAGTGATTGATGTTGCTCAATTATAATAGTCTTTATTTTATTTAATTGTGTTTTGAACTCTTCAAGTGTAATAAAAATTTCTCCTTTAGAATAAAAGACAGAACGATACAATTTTTGCTCCAGCTCCATTACTAAAGAATCCACAACTGGGAAAGTAAGTTTTCTCTTTAGATTTCGTATCTCAATATAATAACATTTTAAAATAGAAGTTCTCAATCGCTCTGCTACTTTTAAAGTAATTTCAGTTGTAACAAATGGATTTCCATCACGATCTCCTCCTGGCCAAAACCCAAGTTTAATTAATTGATTATTTATGGACTCTCCTTCAAAAACGTTTTTTTGCAGATAATGCACCATTTCGCCAGAAGTGTTGTAAAAAACATTTTCTAGATACCAAATTAAACTTACCGCTTCATCAAAAGGATTTGGTTTCTCATTTTGAATAAAAGGAGTTTTTCCTAATTGTGCAAGTAACTGTTTTATTTCCAATAAATTATTATTTCGTATTGCTTCAGTCAAATCATTTATGATTCCTAAAACAGGTCCAGGATAAAATTGCGTAGGGTGTGCCGTTAAAACAGTACGAACATTAAAATTCTCCAGAAAATGAATCAGTTCTTCTTTATTATCCCTTACATCTGACTTTTCTTTAATATCACGAAGAGATCCTCTTCCTTCCATATTGTTTACCACTGGAAATGCAGCATCTTCAATAGCATCAAATAAAACAATTTGGCGTTCAATATATTGTATAAAATGAAACATCAGATTAATCTTGTCCTTTTCGGTCGCGCTAGTCAAATATTTGTCTGAAAAGAAATCAAAAATTTCTTTTGGAGTTTCTTGTTTTTTAAATCCATTATCGCAAAGTTCCGTAAATATAGGCAACAAAACCCCCGTATTATCAACAGAATCAAAGGGTAATGTTATAAATACACTATTGTAAATATGGTATTTCGATAAAACATTTTGATTAAAACGTTCTATTTTTGGCAACGTATACATAATTATACTATTAGTTTAATGGTTGGTTAATTTGGCATAAAAAAACCCCAAGATTACACTTGAGGTTATATTTTATAATATAGCATTCAAGATTTTTTTACATTTCCTTAAAAATGGTGTGCATCAAACGCTTCTTATCATTTATACTCTCCTCAAGTGAGATCATAGTTTCGGTTCTATATACTCCTTCGATATCGTCTATCATAAAAATAACATCTTTGGCATGCTTAGTGTCCTTTGCTCTGATTTTGCAAAATATATTGAATTTACCTGTAGTTACAGAAGCAACAGTCACAAAAGGAATTTCATTAATACGCTCTAAGACAAATTTTGTTTGAGAAGTATTATTAAGAAAAACACCTACATAAGCAATAAATGAGTATCCTAATTTATCATAATCAAGGACTAATGAGGATCCCATAATGATACCGGCATCTTCCATTTTTTTTACTCTTACATGAACCGTTCCAGCTGAAATCAATAATTTTTTTGCAATGTCTGTAAACGGAACTCTTGTGTTGTCTATCAACATATCTAAAATCTGGTGATCTACTTCATCTAAACGAAATTTACTCATAATTCTTTTATTATATGGTTATTTGATACTGAAAAAGTTAAATTTATAAATAAAAATTAAATAAACGGCAAAAATATTATTTTATTATAGTTCCGTTAACGAAAAACACTTTTTTATCTAAATTAAAATCGGCTTTTTGATTTGGTTTTGGGAAATTAGTAAAATCATCTCCATATAATGCTCCTTTCGCATCATATTCATAATGACCATAATAACTTTCTAAATCACCTACTTCAACTATGTAAGCATTAAAATTTAATTCATTGTTAATTAACTCTTCTTTATATTGAGCAACAAAATTCGTGATTATTTCGATACCATCATAATTTATTTTGACATTTTTATACATAAAATCAAAAAAAACGACTTTATTCTGAGGAATGTTCAAATATTTATCATTTATATTGCTAACTATATCGTTTTCGCTGAGAATAATAAAACTCGAAAGTAGAGCTATAAAAATGAATTTACGTGTGACTTCTCTCTCGTAGTCACCTGTAAAATGCCCAGCCTCAAACAACAAGGTCGGTACTCCTAAATATTGGAATGTATCTCCTATGCAATTAATATTAAAGGAATCATCAAATCGACCTATTTGACCTGGAATATAGTTTTGTAAAACTTCATTAATACCAGCAATCAAGTTAATAGCTTTTAATCTTGACTCATTAACCTCTCTTTCTTCATTATAAGAAGGAGCTAAAAAAGATACCGTTGCAGGCTTCCCGCTATCTGCGACTCCAAAAATAGTACGTTGATCATGGAGATTAAAACAATAATCAGGTTTAATGTCTTCAAAAATTGTTCTCAATACTTTACTTTCAGGCTGTGTCAGGTTCTGGGAATCCCGATTCAAGTCAATATCATTAGCATTGGCTCTGGTATATAGTTGCGCTCCATCAGGATTTAACATCGGAATGCAATAAAAAGTAAAAGTTTCTAAAAGTTGATTGGCCAGATCCGATCCGCTGTTTAGTAGATTTATAAAATCGAATAATGCTTTAGTCGTAGTACTTTCGTTTCCGTGCATTTGTGACCAAAGATAAATTTTTAATTTACCGGTTCCTTTTTGGTAGCTATAAATGGGTTTTCCCAAGACGGATTTTCCAATTATCTCCACATCCTTTTTTAAGGATTCTCTATTTAATATTGGCTCAATATTCTCTAACGTAATATAGCGGCCGTGAATTGTATATTCTTTATTTTGATTGAATAGTTGTTCTAAATTCATGCTATAATATTTGATTTACAAAAGTAAACATCTTTATTTTTACATTTGTAAACCATGTATTTTTTCAAAATATTAAGATTGTAAACTATCTTTTCAAAGTCAGCTGTAGACAAGTGTAATTAATATTTGTATTTAATAGGTGTTTTAATATATTTCTATTAATCACAATTAATCAATGCGTTATAGTTATTTATCTTTATTAATACATTAGCACAAAAGACACTGAATTAATGATTTAACATTGTAAATTAGGTTACTACAGTCCTATTAGTTACATTTGTAAATATGCTAATTTGAAACACAATTTACAATGGTAAACATGGATGATTTCATAAAAAGATTGGAGATTATACTTGATTATTATAGTCTAAATGCCTCTTCGTTTGCCGATAAAATTGGCGTACAACGTTCCAGCATGTCTCACCTACTCTCTGGAAGAAACAAGCCTAGTTTGGATTTTATTCTAAAAATTGTTGAAATTTTTCCAGATGTAGATTTGTATTGGATATTGAATGGAAAAGGATTTTTTCCAAAGAATTCTGAAATAAGCCCGGATTTAAATTCTAATTCTATTGCTTCAAAGATTGACACTCCTACCCCTATTGATTTATTTTCTCAAATTGTGACACCTATAGAATCTAATTTAGATCATCCAAAAACAAATCAAATTAAAACTTCGATAGAAAATAGAAATACTGATGAAATAGAGAAAATTGTCTTTTTTTATAAAAATGGTACTTTCAAAATATATTCACCTGATTAATTAAAAATTAGAATGAAATTATAAAACCAATTGGATTTGCTTTTTTTGAATTAAAAAAAATCTAGAATGCAAGTCTACTTATTTCAGAAATTAAGTAGAGGGAAATTTGAAAAATTTAAAAGACGAAGACAAATTGCAAATAAATCACAATTCGTGAGAATTGAGTATTCTTAGCAAGGAAGCGGAAAAAAAAAATTATGCGATTCTCAGCGAGTTTCATTTTAAGGTACTTTATATCCATATTCAGGTATTTTGCCCTTCGCATCAACAAAATGTTTATTCAAAATGGCTAAATCAGATTCGATATCGCTTGTTGGGTAAAATGGTTTTCCAAAGGCAATTACTTTCTTTTCAAAATTTATTGATACCGGAATAATTGGCACATTTGCCTTTAGGGCTATATAATAGAAACCTGTTTTGAGTTGTTCAACTTTTTTGCGTGTACCTTCAGGAGATAAGCCTAATCTAAATATTTCTTTTGAATTAAAAATATTTACTATAGATTCGACTTTGTTTAATCCCCCAGTTCTATCTAATGGGGCACCTCCTAAAGATTTGAAAAAATATCCGAAGGGAAATCGGAATAATTCTTTCTTTCCAACCCAATTAATGTCAACTCCTATAGCCCCTCTGCAAATAATGGCTACGTAAAAATCATGCCAGCTTGTATGTGGCATTACCATCAGAACACTTTTCTTTATTTGTTCATCCAAGCTTCCTTCTATTTTCCAACCCATTAGATTTTCAAAAATCCATTTATAGATTTGTTTCTTCATTTGTCTTTTGTTTTGCACAAATTAAATAATTATTATCTTATTTTTGATAAAAACCTAAATTAATGCTGCGTAAATTATTAAGTTATATTATTCCGATTAAAATATATAAAACTAAATCAACTTTAAGTAAAACCATTGAAGTTACATGGGCAAATGGCGAATTAGTGCTCGATTCTGAAAACACCAACTATTCTTATGGCAGCTTGCAACGCATATTAAGAAAAGGTTTGAAACACTTTGGATTTGAGAGAATTGCAAAAATGGATAACGCACTAGTACTTGGAGTTGCAGGCGGAAGCGTCATTAAAACATTGGTAGATGAAATTCATTTTGAGGGACAAATTACGGGTGTTGATATTGATCCACACATTATTAAAATTGCAAATGAATACTTCAAACTAAATGAAATAAAGAATCTAAATATTATAATTGATGATGCTTTTGAGTTTGTATTAAAAACAAAAGACCGCTACGATTTAATTATTATTGATATATTTCAAGATACAACAATGCCTAACTTTTTGTTTGAAAAATTTTTTATTAATAGAATTTGTTTTTTGCTCAAAAGCAAAGGTGTTGTACTCTTTAATACAATGTGCTTAACTGCTGGAGATAATTTTAGAAATCAAAATTTCATTAAAGATTTCAATGATAATAACTACAAAATTCAATCTATACCTAGAGTTGAATTGCATAATGAATTGATTATTATTGAAAAATTGAATTCGAAATAATTACCTTAAATACATAATCTGCTAGTGATTATTCGTAATTTTAATCTCATAATTTTCTATTATTCAAAGTTTTAGTACTATTTATTATTTGGAATTAAATAATTGTTTGTACATTGTGTCAAAATAACACATTACAAATAATTTTTAATTCATTATTCAAATGGGAAATAAATTCAAACCGCTGTGCATCTCAACACTATTTGTCACCTCTTTAGTTTCATTGTCATTTATTGATCCTCCAAAATACCGTGATCTTAATAAAAACGGAAAAATGGATCCCTATGAAAATATAAATCTTCCTACTGAAAAGCGAATTGACAATCTTATTTCGCTAATGAATATTGATGAAAAAGCAGGATTGATGTTCATCAATGGAACGCTTATCAATACTGATGGAAGTATTGATAAGCAAGAAGGTGCTACGGGAATGGCTGCTAGAATTCCTTCTGCGAGGGATTTGATTGTTAATAAAAAAATGAATCATTTTAATTATTGGCAAGCACCAGGTGTAAAAGAATTGGCAATGGGCTATAATGCCATTCAAAAAGTTGCCGAAGAATCCAGACTTGGAATTCCTGTAACCATTGCATCAGATCCGCGTCATTATTTCAGTAATAATGTATTTGCGATGGAAGCCAATGGATTTTCTCAATGGCCAGAACAATTAGGTTTTGCAGCAATTAACGATCCAGTTTTGACCCAAAAATTTGGAGATATTGCCCGCCAAGAATATCTGGCAGTTGGAATCCGTGAAGCTTTGCATCCCATGGCCGATTTGGCTACAGAACCTCGCTGGCCTCGTGTAAGTGGAACTTTTGGTGAAGATGCTAATTTATCTGCTCGAATGATTCAAGCTTATATTTTAGGTTTTCAGGGAAAACAATTGGGGAATACGAGTGTGGCTTGTATGACAAAACATTTTTCAGGTGGTGGTCCTCAAAAGGAAGGCTTGGATCCACATTTTCAATATCAAAAAGGTCAGGTATATCCTGGGAAAAATTTCAATTATCACTTAATTCCTTTTGAAGCGGCATTCAAAGCGAATACGGCTTGCATTATGCCTTATTATGGAGTGCCAACTGATCAAACTTCAGAAAATGTTGGATTCTCTTATAATAAAGACATTATAACCAAATTACTTCGTGAAAAATACAAATTTGATGGTGTGGTTTGTACCGATTGGGGTTTAGTAACTGATACACATATGGGGCCAGTAATATGGCCTGCAAGAGCTTGGGGAGTTGAAAATCTTAGCGAAATTGAGCGAGTAAAAAAGATAATTGATGCAGGTTGTGACCAATTTGGAGGTGAAAATTGTCCTCAATATATTGTACAATTAGTAAAAGAAGGGAAAATTAAAGAATCCAGAATTGATCAATCTGTTCGAAGATTGTTGCGCCAAAAATTCATTTTAGGTTTATTTGATAACCCTTATATTGATGTAGATAGTGCAACCAAAATCGTTGGTCGTGCCGATTTTAAAAAATTAGGAGAAGACACCCAGCGTCGCTCAATGACATTATTGAAAAACGATTTAAAACTTCCTTTGTCTGTATCAAATAAATTGAAGATTTATGTAAAAAATGTAGATCCTAAAATTGCTTCCCAATACGGTATTATTGTTGCTTTACCTGAGCAAGCAGATATCGCCATTATCCGTTTGAATACGCCATGGGTTCCTCTTGATACGGACAATCCGTTTGCTAAAGGATTTCACCATGGTGACTTGGATTTTAAAGGAAAGGATTTAGAAGATGTTTTGACACTTTGCAAAACAGTACCAACCATTGTGGACATTTACTTGGACCGCCCTGCTGTATTTCCTGAAATAAATAGTACTGCCAAAGCTGTTTTTGGAAATTATGGCGCCAGTGATGCAGCCCTTCTGGATGTTGTTTTTGGTGCTGCCAAACCAGAAGGTAAATTACCTTTTGAATTACCTTCATCAATGGAGGCGGTCAGAAACCAAAAAGAAGATGTTCCTTATGATTCAAAAGATCCTCTGTATGCCTTTGGATTTGGGTTGCACTATTAATTTGTTTCCAAAAAAATAAAATTCCCGATTCGAAGATTATAAATAAAATCTTTGAAACGGGGATTTTTTTATCCTATCATTTTTCTGGCTTTTTCCAAATCTTCTGCAGTGTCGATTCCAATTCCAACGTGTGTGGTTTCTACCATTTTGATGCGTTTTCCAAATTCCAGATAACGCAATTGTTCTAATTTTTCGGAGGCTTCCAATGATTTCATTGGTAAACTGTAAAAATCCAAAAGTGCCTGTTTTCTAAAAGCATAAATTCCTATATGTTGCATATAACGAACACCAACATTTACCTCTCTTGGATACGGAATCACCGAACGGGAAAAGTACAAAGCAAATCCGTTTTGATCAACGACAACTTTGACATTATTAGGATTGTTGATTTCATCTTCGTTTTTTATTTCCCTCATTAAAGAAGCTAAATCAACTTGTTTTGAAGTATCATTTCTAAAAACTTCTATGACTTTTGTCAAAGGGGCTGCGTCAATAAATGGCTCGTCACCTTGAACATTGATAACAATATCCACATCTAAATTTTCGACAGCTTCGGCAATACGATCACTCCCCGATTCGTGTTCTTTAATGCTTAGGATGGCTTTTCCGCCATTGGTAACAATTTCGTTATAAATCAAATCGGAATCGGTTACTACAAAGACATCATCAAACAATTGAGTATTTATGGCTGCTTCATAGGTTCTTAAAATAACCGTTTTACCTCCTAAATCCTGCATCAGTTTTGCAGGAAATCGTGTAGATGCGTAACGGGCGGGAATGACTGCTATTATTTTCATTTTTATTTATTCTTTCATTATAATTTAGTTTTCAAATATATGTTTTTATAATCTAAAACTAATTCGAAATTTTCACCGAAGTCATACTCAACGACCCTCCTACCAATTTATCATTGAACAAACTCAATTCTTCTGATTTCCCTTTTAGTCCCAAAGTATAAATTAAAGGTAAATAATGATCCGGTGTTGGAATTGCCAGTTGAAAAGCTTTACTCTGTTTTTCAAAATCAATGAGTGGTTGAAAATTGCCATCGAGTAAATAATCGTTTATATCTGCCCTTGCTTCTACAGCCCAATCGTAACCGTAATTTTCGGTATTGATGTTTCTAAAATCGACCATTCTCAAATTATGGATGATGTTTCCGCTACCTACAATTAGGATTCCCTTGCTACGTAAGGCACTTAGTTTTTGCGCCAAATCAAAATGATATTGTCCTGATTTTGTATTATCGATACTCATCTGAATTACAGGAATATCGGCATCTGGATATAAATGTTTAATTACACTCCAAGCTCCATGGTCTAACCCCCAATGCTGGTCTAATTCTACTTCGGTTGGAAGCAGTAATTCTTGGGTTACGGTTGCTAATTCAGGGCTTCCTTTGGCGGGATATTGCACTTCAAATAATTCTTGTGGAAATCCGCCAAAATCATGAATTGTTCTTGGCATTTCCATTGCGGTAACTTTGGTTCCATTAGTAAACCAATGCGCCGAAATACACAAAATAGCATTGGGTTTGGGCAACGTTTTAGCTAAATTTCTAAAACCAGTGACAAACTGGTTTTCTTCAATAGCATTCATGGGGCTTCCGTGTCCCAAAAACAAAACAGGCATTTTTTCAGTATTTGAAAATGAACCTGATATTTTATGTAAGTCATTTAGTGTGTTCATTGTATTTATTTTTTTTACCGCAGATTTGCAGATTTTTTTATAAATCTATAGTTATCTATTATTCATTCAAGATCTGCGAATCTGTGGTTAATTTTTTAATCATTCCACAAAACTCTCATCCTTAAAACCTATCAAATATAGCTTATTTTTGGCTCTTGTCATAGCGGTGTACAGCCATCGGATGTAATCTCTGTCAATACCATTTGGTAAATACGGTTGTTCTATAAAGACCGTATTCCATTGCCCTCCCTGCGATTTATGACAAGTAATAGCATACGAGAATTTAACTTGTAATGCATTGAAATATTCGTTTTCCTTAACTTTTTGGAACTTTTTGTACTTTGTAGTTTCACTTTCATAATCTTTCATCACTTCTTGGTACAAACGATTTGATTCCTCGAATGTCAAAGACGGGGATTCACTTTTTATGGTATTCATCAAAAGCACAGTTTCAAAAGGTTTCTGATCGGGATAGTCAATCATTCGGATTTTTACTTTTGCAAATTTAAAACCGTAGAGTTCCATTATGCCAAACATTTCCAAAATCTCGATAATATCACCATTGGCAATAAATCCGGCTTCATCCGAATCCTTTAGCCAAAAATAATTATTCTTTACCACCATCAGGAAATCTCCTGTGGAGAGTTCACTTTCTTTATCGAGAATTTTTGTCCGTATTTGCTCATTATATTGATTTGCCCTTTTATTGGAACGAACAATAAAAGCGGTGTCTTCTATACTAAAATTGCTGTAAGCCGAATGAATTGCATCCTGAATATCATAGCCATCAACCAAACGAACAATGTCTTTGAATTTCCGAACATTAAATTTGAATTCGGTTATAAAAGTATCCTTTAATAATTCACGCAGTTCGGTAGCATTGTGCAAAATCCCAGAGTTTTCTTCCTGACGCATTACTTCGTCCAGTTCAATATATTCAACTTCTTTGTTGTAATTTATACTCAGTGTATGAATGTCCAAAGCCGGGCTTATGTCCAAATTCACAGGCGGTAACTGAGCCGTATCTCCCAATAGAATCATTTTGCAATTGGTTCCCGAATAGACATAGGAAATCAAATCATCAAGTAAAGAACCGTTTTCATACAATTTAGAATCCGAATTCGTATCCGAAATCATCGAAGCTTCATCGACTATGAAAACCGTATTTTTATGTTTGTTCTGTTGTAAAGTAAACGAAACGCCTCCCCCTGAATTCTTCTTCGGGAAATAGATTTTTTTATGAATCGTAAAAGCCGGTTTATTCGAATAATTGGCAATTACCTTGGCCGCCCGCCCTGTCGGAGCCAGCAAAACATACTTTTTGTTAATCTCCAGTAAGCTATTTACAATGGTGGAAATAACCGTTGTTTTTCCAGTTCCTGCATATCCTTTCAGTACAAAAATCGTCTCATTTTGAGTGTCGGTCAAGAAAATAGCTATTTTTTGAAAAAATATATCCTGATTATACGTCGGCTGAAAAGGGAATTTTTTCTGTAAATGGCTGTAAAATGAGGAGGAATTCATTGGGTATATTTTGATTGCAAAGTAAGGCTATTTCAATGGCAATTTCAATTTCAAAAATCAATTTCAAAAATCAATTGCAATATCAATGGCAAAAAACAATTACAATTGCAATATCAAAAATCATTATTAACTTGGAATTTCAATTTAGATTGAAAGCCTATTCCATTTTTTATTTACTATTAAACTTTATTTTTTTTCTATTGCCATTGATATTGCCATTGCCATTGATTTTTGATATTGCCATTGCCTTTTTATTCGTAAGTTTGCATTGTTGAAGAAAATACTATGAGCACCAATATAACCGATAAAAAATACAAAAAGCTTTCCATTCAGGTTTCACTGACAGGACTCTCTTTTTGTTGTTTTGATACGCTTCATAATACGATTGTATCTATAAATGAAATTCATTTTGACACTTTCCATAAATCGACCAAGATTGAGGAATTGTTTTCGGATGCTTTCCGAAATTATCCGGAACTGAATGACAGTTACGATGAAATTCAAGTGATTCATAATAACAATCTTTCGACATTTGTTCCCACTGCCCTATTTGATGAAAATTTTCTAGGCAGTTATTTGCAATACAACACCAAAGTTTTTGAAACCGACTTTTTTGCATTTGATGAAATCAACAATTATCAGATGAATGCGGTTTACATTCCGTATGTGAATATCAATAACTTTTTTATAGATCAATTTGGTTCTTTCGATTACAAACACGCCAACAGTATCTTGGTTTCAAAGCTTTTGGATGCATCCAAAAACAATGACAATAAGAAAATGATTGTCCATTTTAATCCTGGACATTTTGAAATTATTGTGATTCAGAATCAAAAATTACTTTTATTCAATTCATTCGAATATAAAACGCCAGAGGATTTCATTTACTATCTGCTTTTTACAGCCGAACAGCTAAATATGAATCCCGAAAGTTTCCAATTGGAATTATTAGGAGCCATTTCGGAAGAAGATGATTTTTATAAAATCGCTTTCAAATACATTCGAAATGTATCCTTTCTTGATGTAACAGATTTACAAAAAAGCAACAACTTTTCAGCAGGACAGAATCTGCAACATTTTATACTTTTTAACTCATGAGAATCATATCTGGAAAATACAAAGGAAGACGCATTTCTCCACCAAAAGGACTCCCCGTTCGACCTACAACCGATATGTCCAAAGAAGCATTATTCAATGTTTTGAATAATCATTTCAGCTTTGACAGTTTGAAAGTATTGGATTTATTTGCCGGAACAGGCAATATCAGCTATGAGTTTGCTTCACGAGGAAGTACGCCAATTACTTCAGTTGATGGTGATTTTGGGTGTGTGAAATTCATCAAGCAAGTGGCATCTGAATATGATTTTAATATTGCGGCCACCAAAAGTGATGTTTTCTCTTTTTTGGAAAAATGTAAAACAACTTACGATATTATTTTTGCAGATCCTCCTTATGGTTTAGATCAAAAAATATTTGAGAAAATTGTTTTATTGATTTTCGAAAAAGGATTACTCAATGAAGATGGCATGATGGTTATTGAGCATTCGAAGTACACCAAACTGGATCACATGATTAATTTTTCTTTCCAGAAAAGTTATGGTGGCTCTATTTTTAGTTTCTTTGAATTGGATTCAGTTAAAGAGGAAGAAATTGACGATGAGTCCAATCAAAAAGATACAGAAGAAGACGAAGGTTAAGATACTTAAGAATTTATACAAACAAAGCCCTTGCAATCGCAAGGGCTTTATTTGTATAAGGGAGTTAGTTTTTTACTTCTTTTTACCAATTACCCAACCTATTGTAAATCTAAAATATGGTGTAAATCCATCATCATTAGATTTTGATATTTGATACCCAACTCCAACCTGATACCCAATATTAAACCCTCTTTTATAAGTTCTTTGTAAACCATAAAAAGCGGCTATTTGGGAAGATTCAACAAATTTTTCCTGCTGTTTCGTAATTGGCTTAAAAAAATAACCTGCGTTAGCTCCAAAATAATTTCCTGAATTTCTCGAAATGCTTTTACCTTTTCGAATTCGTCTTGCAAAATTATAATAATAACGATATTCTTCTAATATGAAAGGATAAGCAATAAAGGTTGAGCCATAGTAATCACTATATTTATAACCAAGTCCTAATCCAATTTCCGAATTTAAAGTGCTGTTTGCTGTTAAACCATGTTCGAAAGTAAAACCTGGATCTAGGAAATCAATTTTGAATAAATTTTTCTCAACTGATGGCATGTCTTGAGCAATTGTTTTAATCAAAGGTGTAAAAAATAAAAAAAGAACAAAGGGATGCAGTAATTTCATAAAGGCTGGTACTAATAATTAATTTGTAATCAAATGTAATACAATTATTATATTTAAACCATGTTTGTAATCATTTTAGTTTATTAATAAGATTAAGATTGTCTGATTAAGAAAATTGACTGGGAAAATTATTATCGAATTCTATTAGAATTATCATCAATATTTTTTTCCTTAAACTCTGCCGATTTTATTTTGCCAAATGAATATTTAACAGCTATCGAAAATTCATGTGCATCGACAAGATATCTAGCTTTTGAACTTATTCCATTAATCGTAAATCTTTCTTCATAAATTGTGTTTCTAAAAATATCATTATAACTTACGGTGCAGTTCCAATTGGTTAAAAATGATTTTGAAACGCCCAAATCCATTATGAATACAGGTTTTCTTTCAAATACTCCTTCTTTTTGTTCGGTTAATCCCCAAGCTGATACTACAATTGTGTAACCTTTTGGCAGTTTAAATTCATTACTGGAATAATAATATAAATACGGTTTTGATGTAATAAATTCGGCAGAATCATCTTCTATTTTATTCAAAATACAGCTTAGACTGTTGGTTGAAGTCCAAATTTTATAAGTAAAAGGCAAAGTAAATTCTAAGTTAAGTCCCGATTCTTTATCAAAATTGGTTTCTTTAAAAATCAATATATTATTCTTGCTGTCAAATAAAAAACTGCTGTACACAGGATCCAAATTTTGATAAAAACTTAGCTTTACCGATTTGTCATGATATTGGAAGCTAGACGAAATTTGATTGTTAATAGTTGGATTTAAATTGATATTTCTGGAATATAAAAAATACGGATTGATATAAGTTGAACCCTGACTTGTCGATGAATAATTAGGTCTCAGAATACTTTTTGAATAATTTAAGGTTATTGATTTTGTACTGTCAATTGGGATGTCAAGCTGTGCTTTTGGAAAGAAATCGGTATAACTTTTATTGATTAATGGCACATTGTCATTTTTGAATTTTCCTATAATGTTTGTATTTTCAACTCTCAAGCCAAAAGAATATCCAATCTTTTTCATACTGCCAGACAATTGAGAATATACTGCGCTATTTTTTTCTTCGAAATTGTAATTTGAAATGATTGTAGCGTTGGAATCATAATTAAAATTGGCAAAATCAGTTTTTGCATCAGCTGATAAATAAAGGCCTCCCGCTTCCAACTTCATCTCATTTTTTAATTTTTTTTCAAAATCTACCCTACCGGAAAAAACATTTACATTGAATTTTTGATCGCTGTTTTGTGCCAATTCAAATTGAGTGTCATTAAAATTGTTCCGGGCCAACGACTTTGAATCCTGATTAAAATTAGAATATTGTAAACCCGTAAACAATTGCGTGTCAATAGATTTAATTTTCTTTGAATAATTAACAAAAGAGTTGATAAAATTCTTCTGGCTCTTATTATCGCTGTACGTTACAACATTATTTTCGACATCTCCGTTTTTGTTATAAGTTGTTGTGTTTATGTCGAAAGGTTCGCTTTGTAATTTACTGTTCATGCTAATTGAAAAATAATCTTCTTCATTGATTTTATAAAAAAGGCCTCCACCAAAAATGAACTGCTTCCTTTTAGTATTTGCCGTAGCAACATTATAATTCGAAATTATACCCTCAGATGGAATTTGATAATTAATGCTGTGGCTTTCCCAAGGACTCAGTTTGTTGTAATTAAAATTAGTTTTCCATTCCAATTTATTCTTTTTGAAACTCGAATTTATTCCCAAATAATTATTGAATTCTTTCTTGAACGAAGCCACCTCGGATAAAGTCGTTTGTGAGCCTTCCTTTTTACTAAATTTTCTGGTTATCAAAATTACCGCTCTTCCTTCGGCTTCATATTTTGATGATGGATTATTGATGATTTCGATGGTTTTTATGTCATCTACCGACAAGGCAGTCAAATCATTCATTCCCACTTTTTGATTGTCTATGTATATTAAAGGATTTCCCTTTCCAATAACCGTGATATTCTCTTTGTCAGCACTGAGAGTAATATTGGGTAGTTTGGATAACAAATCTATCGTATTTGGGGCTGAATTTAGAATAGAATTAGCAACATCAACTTTTATATTGCCATTTTTATTGGTGAACATTTTTTTTTCTTTAGTGACAACTACTTCCTTTAATTTATTGGATATACTGTCATTTTCGGTAGTATTTTGTCCGTAACTCAATCCAGAAATAAGAAGACAAATGGTGATTAATGCATTTTTAAATCCTAATCTATTTTTCATTTATAATAGTAAGTTTTTTGATTATGAAACGCTGCAAAAATGATTCTAAATACTCACTATTTAAGTTAATCGAAGGTTAATGCGGAGTTAATGGCTAATTTGAATGATAAAAGAATTATTTTTGAATTCAATTATTACCAAATGAAACAAAGAATTAATTTATTAATCGCATTTTCAATAGTTGCTATGATTGTCTTATCTGCCGTGCAATGCTATTTGGTAAAAACCACTTATGATTATAAAGTGGCACAGTTTCACACAGAAATTAAAGAAGATATTGCCAAAATAACGAATGATTACAGTGATATTGATTCGGCTTATGTCAACAAAAAAGAAATGCTTTATAAGCAATTGGCCCAAAATTATGTTTTGGGTAAAAAATCAAAGATTACTATCAAAAATACTTTAATAGAAAATGAATCTAATGACGCCTTAACACGAAAACTACAACTTCGATTTAAAAGAGATTTCCCCAATATAGCCATTGATTTTGCTATTGTCCTGAACAAATTTGTCATTTATAATAGTTATCGAAAAACGGATACTATTTTTTCTGAAAAGCCTCTTATTCAAAATAAAATATACGGTAATTTAAAGTCTTTAAATAATGCTTTTTTGGTTAGAAATTATGTTAGTACCACAAATGGTCCTGCATCATTAAAAGATTATAAATTACTTACAGAAGATTCCATGTATGTTTCTGTAATCGATTGGGAAATGATCATTTTTGAAAGAATGAAAATGATTTTACTGCTGTCATTGCTTTCAATTCTAACTTTAATAACTCTTTTTGTAATTGCGATTAAAGCATTAATTAAGCAAAAAAAAGTAAGTGATGTCAAAACCGATTTCATCAATAATATCACTCACGAACTCAAAACTCCTCTGACTACTTTGGGAATTTCCACAAAAATATTAGAGCGAAAAGACATTCGCGAGAATGAAGCGCAATTCAGCTGTGTTTTGAATACTATTTCGCGTCAAAATACTCGTTTGCAAAGCTTAATTGACCAAGTAATGGCTAATTCCTTGGGAGAAGATGAGATTGAATTGCAAAAAGAGAAAATCGATGCAGAATCATTTTTAAAAAATATCGTTGCCGATTTTAAGATTGCGTTTCCAAAAGTGACTATCGAAACACATTTTAACACAAACGAAACGTCTTTGGTTTTGGATAAATTCCATCTGACGACTGCTCTTTTAAATGTACTCGAAAATGCCGTGAAATATGGAAGTAATACTATTACAATTAAAACCGAATTAATCAAAAACCAATTTAACATCAGTATTAAAGATGATGGAATTGGAATTTCAAAAAATAAACATTCTTTATTGTTTGATAAGTTCTACAGAGTCGAAGAAGGCAATTTACACAATACAAAAGGATTAGGATTGGGGCTTTTTTATGTAAAGCAAATTATAAAAGCACATCAAGGCACAATTGATGTTATAAGTGATTTAGGTAAAGGATCTGAGTTTACGATTATGTTTAAAGTCTAATATTCTCCCATTGAAAAAAATACTTTTAGCCGAAGATGATGCTGATTTCGCAAGTGTTCTCAAGCAATATTTAGAATTATACCAATATGAGATTACTTGGGCAGAAAACGGAGAAGAAGCGTTGCGTATCTTCCAAATTGAAAGCTTTGATATTTGCGTTTTTGATGTTATGATGCCCAAAATGGATGGATTTACCCTTGCCGAGAAAATCATCAAAATCAATCCTGAAGTCCCTTTTGTTTTTCTGACGGCAAGAAAGCTAAAAGAAGACAAAATCATTGGATTAAAATTAGGTGCGGATGATTATATTGTAAAGCCTTTTGAGGCTGACGAACTTGTTTTGCGACTGAACAATATCCTAAAAAGAAGTAATCAAAAACTAACTCACTTCCCTATGACAGATGAATTGCGAATTGGCAGTTATTTATTTGATACCCAGCGTTTATGTCTAAAAAATGACTCTGCGATACAGCAACTCACTGAAAAAGAAGCGGCTCTTATCCATTTTTTCTATACTCATAAAAACCAAATGGTAAAACGGGAACAAATTTTGAAGACTATTTGGGGGAGCGACGATTTTTTTTCAGGAAGAAGTATGGATGTCTATATCAGTAAAATTCGTAAGTATTTCAAAAATGACTCTCGAATAAGTATTGAAAGCGTTCGGAATATTGGATTGGAATTTAAAATCGAAAATTAAATCTGTTTTTATTTTTGCAATTTGTCTAGTATCAATTGATAAACTGGTGTCGAAACTCTATATTTCTGACCTTCTTTTACGACGAATTCGGTTAGTGAAACAACTTCAGTTTTATGATTGGCTAAAAAATCCCTATGCATTGAGGAAGTTGCTTCTTGCGGTGATTTTTCAAGTTTGATAATAGTTTCTTCAATAATATTTTTGGGCATTTTTAACCCTTTCGCGGAAGCGACCAAGGCAATTTCATTCAACAAAGAAATATAAACTTGTTTACTCTCTGAATTTGATAAAATCTGACCAATATTCTGATTCAAATAAGAAGTTGCTGAGGCAAGAGCCGAAATAAAAATGAATTTTTCCCAAACGGTTTCTTCAATATTCGTAACAAAATAACTTTCGATTTTTGCCTTTTCGAAAATAGATTGAAGTGTTGTTATTCTAGAATCCTTAGTTGATTTCGATCCGAAAAATAGTTTTTCGTAAGGTCCCATTTTTTTGATTATTCCTGGTGCAACAATCATCGAAACGATATAGACACAGCCTTGCAAAACAATATTTTGTGGAAATAGTTTGTTAATCCTCTCTGTAGCATCAACTCCGTTGTAAAGTGGAAGAATGATTGTATCGGGTGTAATGCATTTTCTGTACAATTCAAAACTAGTTTCAATATCGTAGGTTTTGGTCGCACATATCAGGTAATCGAGTGTTCCGATTAATTCAGGATTGTCAGAAACTAAATTTGGGAAAACAATCGTCTCACCATCATCGGAGAGGATTTTTAATCCTGATTCAACAATGTTTTTTTGAGTTTCGCCTCGAGCAATAAAAATAATTTCGACGGTATTGGATTTAGTGTATTCTCTGGCCAATAGTCCTCCAAAATAACCGCCTACTCCACCCAAACCTAAAATTCCTATACGTGTTTTCATTATTTAATGGATTAGTTTTCAAGAGTCTCTTTATGGTTTTTCGTAGCTGCAATAACAATCAGCCCCAAAATTAGAGCACAGCTATACTCCATTCCTCCTTCACCGTGTTCACCAACCCACCAACCATTTTCATAATGGATGATAATATTACCCATTATTAACATCAAAATAAATCCAAGAGACAGATACTTTGTATAATATCCAAAGGCCAGTGCGATACCTCCAATAATTTCATAGGCAGTGATTCCCCAAACCATTACAGTGGTTGCAAAGAAGCCTTTGGTGGATAAAAATCCGGCAAATCGATCTATTGTCCCGTTTGCTATTCTTGTAACGGCATGGGCCACAAAAAATAAGGGTAGTGTAATCCTAAAAAGCAAAAGTGACTGTGATGAGGATAAAAAAGGAAAATTTTTCATATTTTTTTGACTAAAATAGTAAAAAAACATGAAAATTGTAAAAAAATGCAGACCTATAAGCCGGATTCTGTTCTTGTTATTACTAACAATACCTTATCATTTATCTAGATCCAGCATTACTGTTGGACTCAAGCTATCTACCCTTCAGCAACGGACGAGAAGCCCTTAAATGCTGATATACTTGATATTTCACCGCATAGAGTTTACCTGGTTTCACTACAGCATTACCTGTACATACTTTCTGTTGCACTTGTCCTAATCACGTCCTAAAACGCAACCGACGGGTGTTACCCGCTATGCTTCTCTGTGGTGTCCGGACTTTCCTCCCTCCCGATTAATCGAGACGACGATAAGGCGGTCTGCGGTGCAAATCTACAACATTAATCAAGGTTTTTCAAGAATACAGCTTTTACTTTAACAAGTCATTTGCAACATACTACAAACAAAATAGTTATCTTTAATCTAAATATTAATTTCTGTCATTATGAAATTGGCATGACTCTAAATTGGTCGTAAAAACCAATGATGATTGCGTCTCGAACGTTAGCGAACAGACGAAGCAATTACATATGACCAATAAAAAAAAAGCTACATATGAAACCAACTTATCATTATACCACCGTTTTGGAAGCCTTAGAAGATTTAAAAGAAAAAGGATTTCACCATGATTTTAATCTTCATACAGAAGCCATTAAATCGAATCCAGATGATTACTCAGTAGAACATGTATATCGATATGAAGGAGACTCGGATCCAGATGAAGAATCTGTTGTTTATGGTATAATTTCCATTTCAGGTAAAAAAGGTGTTTTTGTGTCCGGTTTTTCAGCAAATTCTGATGATGAAGCGGCAAAAATTTTGGAAAAATTATTTATTGAAAGTAGCAAATAATCATCTCTTGTTTTTATTTTTAATGAATATAATAAAAAAACAAACCAACTTAAAATGTTCCAAAATACCCGTTTTAGGTCTAAGAATAACTTAGTTTAGGTGTTTTCTTCCAAATTATTGTGATCGTCTCCGCCAATGCTGTAATGGCTGTTTTCTTCATCTTCTTCTCCAGTCGAAATGTATTCATCATCAAACTCTGAACCTGGGATATCTAAATCGGCACCAGACATGTCCTCATCAAATTCCTTTTGGTTCAGTTCGCTTATATTGTTGATTTCGATAGGAATTTTCTTTTTCGAAATATCTTCAGGGTCGATGTCACTTTCTTTATGGAATTTTCTATAAATATCTTCTTCCGGAGGATACAAAAGAGAATCCGGTAACTTGTTTTTGTTTTCTTTTTTTTGTTCTAAACCATTTGTTCCTGAATTTTTTTTCATCTCTTCCATAATGCCTTTATTTTACTGATTTTCAATATACTAATTTACGTATTCTAACTAAATATTACTCCCAATTTATTCATTTTTTTTTATGTTTAACACCATGCAGAATTGTATTATTCTAAAAATAGGATGTAAATGATACTAATAACCATCAATAATGACCAATACATTTTTTTAATAAAAAATTAGATTTTACTTCGCTTTGGGTCAAAAAAAATATTGCCGCATTATTTAATCAAATGGAAATAACTAACTTTAAGCTACATTGATGGTATAAAACAAAACTTCTATTATGGGAAATGATAATTTTATTAAAATTGAGGCTATTCAAATCGCAGAAGTTTTTAACATAAAAAAAATAAGAACTGAATATGGAGTTGAAGCACATTCTAGTTCACCCTCTGAAATTTTTTATACGTTAAAAAACAAAAAACGCTACATCTATATATTTGATTATGGAGTAGTTGTATTTGCAAATTGCACAGCTACGGAGAAAAATGAATTCATTGATTTTGTCAAAAACTATGCTTCGACAATTGTTGATTTGGAATTGCTTGAGGAATATCGAATAGAAATTGATACAAACACTCCAAAAGTGATTATCAAAAATGATTATGTCTCTGTACCTTTTGTTGATGCTTCTGTCATGAAAATCGTAATGCTCAATATTGCCCAATCTGTTGCATTGGATTATTATGAAGCGCTGACAGATGATCTTATCACTTCTTCCAAAAAATACATACAAGAATTAGAACAGCACGGAAAACTAAGCATTTCAAAAAAAAATCTATTAAAATACATCGGTAAAGTACTAAATGTAAAAAACAGTATAGTTGACAATCTTTATATTCTCGATGACCCCAATTTAGTTTGGGACAATGAAGAGCTCCATTTGCTAAACCGTCATCTAAAAGCTAATTTTGATATTAATCCACGGTTTAAAGACCTTGATTATAGATTGGACATTGTAGAAGATAATCTTAGACTTTTTACGGACGTTTTGAATGTTCGCGAAAGCTCGCGCTTGGAATGGATTGTGATTATATTAATCTTTCTGGAGATAATGATAGCATTGCTTTTCCATTAATCACTCTTCAGCCATCCTGTAATACTCATTCTAGTACTTTGGGTAACCAAAACTTCGTGAACGAGCTCATCACTCTTAAAAAAGATAGTTTTACCTTGAGTAGGGCTTATTTTTTGATTGTTATCCAATTGATGAATAAGTAATTCTCCACCATCACTTTCTTGCCAATCACTGTTTAAATAACTAATCATGGAGTATTTTCGGCTTGGGTTGTTTTTGAATTGATCGAGATGTTTCAGATAGAAATCTCCTGCTTCATATAACGAATAATGAAATTCATAACCCGTAATTCCAGCGTAACAACTTTGATTCAAATAAAGAATAAAAGCTTCTATTTGAACAAAGAACTCATTTTCAAAACTATTATTGTTTTTTTTGTCAAGCCAATAAATAGAATCACTTCGAATGGCACCATCGTATGATAACTTCTCTGAATTTCCAATTCCTGCCGCAGACAGTTGACTGTTTTGATTTAACGTATATAAATTCTGCTTTAAATTATTGGCTAAATCATAACTCAAAAAATTTTCTGATATACCTACTTTGTTTTCTATATATGTAGCAATCAAATCTTCAAAACTATTCTCCATATCGCATTTTGATGGACTGAAAATAATTCCAACGTGGCAAGGTAGACTAATTAAAATCAGTAATGCTATATTTAAAATAAATAACACGTAAAGTACTGATAATCAATTAATTTTTGTTAAATTTAATTCTTTTTTTAACTAAAATTTTAAATAAACATGAAAAATTGTATTGCACTTGTATTGTTGATCGCAACTTGCATCACTTACGCTCAAAAAAAACCGAATGGAACTATTTATGCAGAGCATCCAGCTATCACCACGGTAGAAAACATGACGCAAGCATTTGTTAGTGGAAACGCCGATAAAGTGGCTAGCTATTTAGCTGATGATTTTAAGTACTATAGCGGAACAACTACCAATAAGGATGACAAAGGAATGGATAAAGCGGCTTATTTAAAGACGGTTAAAACATGGAAAGACAACATCGATTATCCTAGTATTAAAAGATCCAAAGGTGCTTATCCTGACGCGCTGGAATACAAAGATGAAGATCAAAAAGATTTGGTTTGGGTGCAAACTTGGGAAGATGTAAAAGGGGTGCAGAAAGAAACTGGCGTAAAAATTGATCGTCCAATCCACCGTTTATTTACCGTAAATAAAGACAATAAAATAAAAATGATGATTAACTATTCAACCAGTACTGTGAATGATGAAATCAATGAAAGTTTTACTGAGAGAACCAATGGTCAAATCTACAATCATCATGAAAATATTAATTCTGTGCGAAAAATGGTGTATGCATTTGAAAACAAAGATTTTGATAAAGCTTATAAGTATTATGATGACAAAGCTACTTTTATAGATATTAATAATCCAGACATCAATAAACAATACACCTTGGCAGAACAAAAGGAAAACGATAAAAAAATGTTTGAAATATATGATCTTGTAAGCATTGATCAAGTGGGATATCCTGATTATCTGCATTACGAATTGGACGATGCAAGAGTTGTTCAATCATGGTGGAAAATTAGATTAATCCGAAAATCAGATAAAAAAAGTATCGTCTTGCCTATGATGTTCATTGATACTTTTGATGATAAAGGAAAAATAACCAATGAAATAGCATATTACAGTCAAAAAATATTGGAAGTGAAATAATGGGACATTCAATAACTCAAATCTTAACCCAAAAAAACACGAATTACACTAATTAGCACGAATTAGTATCTTTTTTTAACGATACAAAGAATTTGTGCTAATTAGTGTAATTCGTGTTAACTTTTACTAATCCAATTAGTTATAATTTACTGATATAACTTCCAAAGATATCTTTGAACTGATACCCTTCGGATATACGGTCTTTGCTTAGTTTTTTGTATTCGACCAATCCCCACAAAACAAACTCTTTCATAAAATAACGATCTCGTTTTTCTAATTGTGGTTGATACTTTTCTATTAATTTTTCCAAAGGGACAATACCGTCCAAAATAGTTTTGTATTCCTCATCGGAACAGTCATCCAATAATTCAAAACCGCTTTCGGTGAAAAACCAATCCAAAATATCCGTATATGGTGTTTTTTCTCCTTGTTTTTCCAATTTCTCAACTTTTGGGAAATAGGCTGGGAAAAAAGTATGGATTGCATCATTTATAAGGTGTTGCGCCACAATAGCCGCTCCCTCCTGCTCTCCTTCGTAAACCAATTCAACTTTACCGGTTATGGACGGAATAATCCCCATAAAGTCAGATAAACGCAAAGTAGTTTTATCTATTCCTGATCGTAAAGCACGACGCTCGGCGGTACTCAATAAATTTTCGTAAGCCGTAATGCTCAAACGGGCGCTAACGCCACTTTTATTGTCAATAAATTCGCTTTCTCGCGCTTCAAAACTGATTTGTTCCAATAAGTCCTTCGCTAGAGAAGGAATATAAACCAAATCGCTTTGGGCAGTATCAAGTTTTGCTTCCTGCGTTGTAATTGTTCGAGCCGTTTTGATATCTTGAGGATAATGTGTCAAGATTTGCGAACCTATTCGGTCCTTTAAAGGAGTCACAATACTTCCTCTATTGGTGTAGTCTTCAGGGTTTGCGGTAAAGATAAATTGCATATCGAGTGGCATTCTCAATTTGAACCCACGAATTTGTATGTCGCCTTCTTGCAGTATGTTAAATAGCGCTACTTGAATTCTAGCTTGCAAGTCAGGTAATTCGTTGATCACAAAAATACAACGGTTGGCACGCGGAATCATCCCAAAATGAATGACGCGATCATCAGCATAGGATAATTTTAAATTCGCAGCTTTTATGGGATCGACATCACCTATCAAATCGGCGACTGTTACATCTGGAGTGGCAAGTTTTTCGAAAAATCGTTCGCTTCTGTGCAACCACGAGATCGGGGTTTCGTCTCCTTTGACAGCAATAATGTCTTTAGCAAAACGGGATAAAGGATGAAAAGGATCATCATTGATTTCAGAATCCGTTACATACGGAATGTATTCGTCCAACAGTTCAATCATTTTTCTAGCCAATCTTGTTTTGGCCTGCCCGCGAAGTCCCAACAAATTGATATTATGACGCGACAGAATAGCTCTTTCCAATTCAGGGATTACGGTGTTTTCAAAACCGTGCACTCCTTCAAAAGTTGGTTCTCCCGATTTGATTTTTGTTCTTAAATTGTGTCGCAATTCATCTTTGATACTTTTGCTTACGTATCCTGATTTCTTTAATTGACCGAATGTATTTATGTTTTCTATCTTCATATTTTTTATTTAAGTTGCTGTCCCGATAGTTATCGGGACTAAGTTTCTAAGAATCTAGGTTTAATTAATTCTATTTGTTTTATAAGTGCGAAAAAGCAATTTTCCCTTTTAGCCCCGATTGTAGCGGAAATCCTTATAAGCCGGGGTTAGGCTTATAAGATTGTAGTGGAAAGCGGGACGATGTTTCCAAAAATGCCCAATCTTTCTGCTCCAAACTATACCTAAACTATTTTATTCGTTTCTTTCTATTGGTTTCATAATCTTCAAAAATCATTTCGCCCAAACCTTTCAATCCGGTGTAGAATGCTTTTCCCTGATTGGCTTCGGTAAACTTATTTACAAACTTTTGCAGATAAGGATCGTTTGCAATCATAAAAGTGGTTATCGGAATATGGAGTTTTCTGGCTTGTTGCGCCTGGGTATAACATTTTTCGACGATGTAATGATCGAGACCGTTGCTGTTCATATAATAAGAGCCGTCTTTTTCCCTAACACAACTTGGTTTACCGTCGGTAATCATGAATATTTGCTTGTTGGTATTACGTTTTCTGCGCAATAAATCCATTGCCAATTGCAGACCGGCAACGGTATTGGTGTGAAATGGACCGACTTTGAGGTAAGGCAAATCCCGAATGGAAATCTGCCAAGCATCATCTCCAAAAACAAGTATATCCAGAGTGTCTTTTGGGTAACGGGTAGTGATTAATTCGGCCAACGCCATTGCCACTTTCTTGGCGGGAGTTATACGATCTTCTCCGTACAGAATCATACTGTGGCTGATGTCAATCATCAAAACGGTGCTCATTTGGGATTTGTATCGGGTTTCCTCGACGACCAAATCATTTTCGGTCAACATAAAATCGGCCACACCGTTGTTGATTTGTGCATTTTTCAAACTTTCGGTCAGCGAAATACGCTCTAATGCGTCTCCAAAATGAAACTCTCTAAATTCTCCTGTATGTTCATCGCCATTACCAACGTGCTTGGTTTTATGGTTACCGCTCCCCGATTTTTTAATGTTTCCGAAAATGTTATCCAAAGCCTGTTGGCGTATCGCTCGCTCGGTTTTGGCTGTAATTCCCATACCTGAAGTTCCATCGTCTTTGAGTTCTTCTCGGATGTATCCTTTTTTCTTCAAATCCTCGATAAAATCATCGATTGTATAGGATGGCTCGGTAAGTTTGTATTCTTTGTCCAATTCGCGTAGCCAACCGATGGCTTCGTCAAAATCTCCCGAAGTGTGTGTAATTAGCTCTTTGAAAATTTCAAAAAGTCTATCAAATGGAGATTGAAACGGAGCTTCGTAGCTTTTAAAATAGAATCCCTTTTTTATCGTATCGTTCATAAATATAAATTTAGATTATTTTTAAATGAACTTGCTACTAACAATTTATAATTTTAAGTTAAAAGCCTTTTTAGGAAAAGAAACACAGATTTAGATCATTGCTCAATATTTTTTTAGTATTCGCTGATTTTTAATTCACAAATTTACACAACTTTATCTGTGTGAATTTGTGAAATCTGTGTTGCATTTTATTGCTGTGGATTTTTTTTGGTTGAACATATTCTAAATTAATCATTTAAAACAACTAATCTACTTTTTTAAAAACCAACTCATTACCCGACTGATTTGTAAGCGTCAATCGTAAGTTTTTGACTTTATAAGTGGTCGTGCTTTGTAATGCTTTTAGGAATTCATTTTCTTTATTATTTTCACTGCAAGCCATTCTTGTGGTTATGGTATTGGTGAATCGAAGCAGTCCTCTTTCGAAGAAAATAGTGCCATTCATTCTGTTGCAACCGGCGAAACCCATGAATTGATTGGTTGTACTGTTTATTTCAAGATTGGGCAATTCCTTGGTGAAATCTGTTAAACTTACTTTTTTCCCATTCAATTGTTCCAAAACCCAAATATCGTGCAAACGGGGATCGGTTATATAATTACCGCAACCACTCAAAAATGTGGAATTGTTGTCTTTTACAATTTCAATTCGAACGGAATAAGATGATTTCTCACCAGACATCGTATTTACACATTCCTGCTGCATAATTTGGATAATCATTGTGATTGATTTATCCGTAACTCGATACATTTTTACATTTGCATCCATAGCCCGAAGGGGTTCAACATGATTACCGGTTAATGTTTCAAAACCGGGCATCAAAGAAGAAAATTCAATGGTATTTTCGGATATTTTTAAGTTCCAATCCGGTTCGTTGCCATTTCCCCTGAAATAGATGCCTTTTTCCAAATTCTCCATTTGCTGTTTATAGGCAAAAGTAGGTTCGGATTTCACGGTTTCATTCGGAGCTGTTACAGCGCTTTTGCAACCAATTATAAGCAAAATAATTGGCAAAAATTGAATCCATTTCTTCATGATTTTTAATACGCTTTTAAAACTGTAAATTATTTAAACTTCCCATCCACATAATACCAACTGTCGTTTTCCTTTTTAAAAGTAGAAAACTCATGATGCACTTGATTGGTATTGTTTTCATCAATAAAATACGCTTTGAATTCCACCGTGTTTTCAGTAGCCGCGGTAATTTCGAGTTTTTGCCATTTATTGGCTGTCGCCCAATGTAAAATTTCTTCTCGCGAATAATATTTTCTTTCGGAACTGTGTGTTGTAGCCAATAAATAATCAGCCTGATGTGTGGCATAGGCCGAGTATCGCGATTTCATTAGTGCTAAAGCTGTTGGGGCTTTTTGAGCACCACTTATGTAACGATTACAGCAGGATTCAAAAGATTTCGAAGAACCGCAATAACATTTTTTAGAAATCATATTCTATTTTAAAATGGATTAAATTTGCCCGTCAAGCATGACTATTCTTTGTTGTAGCTGGTTCAATAACACTTGATATTTACTGATCTCCCTAAGATCTTCATCCTCTTCGGCGTGATCCAGCATTTCATCCAATTCCTCGCTAATATCAACCAACTTATTATTGGCGTCCTTGGCGTTTTTACTGGCAATAAAATCAATTATTTCCTGAACACCACTTTTTAATTCGATAAATTTACTTTTATCCATGGTTTCTCGTTTATTCATTCTCCGAAGATTTTCCTTCATTGAATTTTTTAGTGATTTGTTTTAGTTTTTCTTTACGATCCATCGCTGCTTTCTTGGCTTTGTCTTGCGCTTTGTGCAGTTTATCGTTGTGTTTTTTGATGTTCCCTTCGTTGTTTCTGCTCATTATATTTCTTTCGATTTTTATTTGAATAATAATCTTATTATAAAATCGTTACCCTAAAGTACGGCCACAAAGTTCGGGTTTATTATTGAAATGACTGAAATTTTTATGTTGAAAAACCATCTACTTCATGTTTTAATATTAAAAATGAAACAAGTATTTCTTACTTTTGTGTATTAGAAATAGTATCTTTATATAGACAACTTAGGTTTTTTATTCAAAAAAGGCACCTTTTTTGAAACCTTACAATATTATTTTCAATGGAATACAAAGGTAAATGGCCCAATTTTATTCAATGGTTTTTAACAAAGCCTAAGACGACAGGGGTATTAATTTTTTTAATCCTGAGTATTGGCGTTGCATTTTCAATTTTTCAGCGTTTCCAAATTATTAAAGAAAATAAACTTCGAGAGATGCAGTCAACTCTTGAAAATTTACATCAAAATATTGATCAATGTCTTAAGAGTTGTTACGCAACAACTCTTACGTTGGCATTAACTATCAATGACGATGGTACGCCCGATAATTTTGACTCTATAGGATCCCAACTTCTTGCTTCTAATAATTGCATTAGTGCAGTTCAACTGGTGCCAAATGGGGTTATCAAATATATTTATCCTTTACAGGGAAATGAATCTGCTTTAAATCTTAACCTTTTTAGCACTCCAAGTGTTAAAAGTGAAGCACTAAAATCTATAGCAAATAAAAAAATGTATTTTGCCGGTCCTTTGGTTTTGAAACAAGGCGGAATTGGAATTGTTGGCAGATTGCCTGTTTACAAAAAAAATAAATTTTGGGGGTTCTCTGCTGTTGTAATCAAATTGGGAGATTTATTAAAAATTTCTGGAATTAATTCAATTGATACCAGTAAATATTATTTTCAATTTTCAAAAATAAACCCCAATACTCAAAACGAAGAGTTTTTTCTTCCTCGCAAGGAAGGAATTTATGACAAAGAAAAAATTTCAATACAAATTCCAGATGGAAACTGGAAACTATATCTATTGTCAAAAAAGCAAAATAATCATTACTCAGTTCTCTTTCTTCCTTCAATTTTAGGCTTTCTTCTAGCATTATTACTGGGGTCATTCGTCACCATCTTATTAAATAGACCGAAACAATTACAGAAATTGCTCGATATTCAACAAAAAAAGTTACTGAATAGCGAATTGAAATTTAAAACTATTTTTGATCAGGCTCCAATAGGTATAGCTCTCGTAGACAATGATACAGGTGCTTTTCTGGAAATCAACAATAAATTTTGTAGAATTCTGGAATATTCTGAAAATGAGATAAAAACAAAAAACTACCAATCAATTACGCATCCTCATGATTTAATAATAAATGAGGAAAATGAAAAGGCACTCAATGAAGGTCAAATTAAAGATTACAACTTAAAAAAACGTTATATAACTAAATCCGGGAAAAAAATCTGGGCAAATATCATTGTAAGTTCACTTTCCAAGGCGAATGAAAAGTCAGACACGAACACAAACATTGCTATCGTGGAAGATATTACTCTACAAAAGCAAATCTTAGAGGATCTTAAAAAAAGTGAAAAACAATTTAAAAACCTTTTTAAAAACTCCCCTATTCCTTTATGGGAAGTTGATTTATCTTTTATAAAAAGTTACTTAAAGGATCTTAATCTTGTTGATAAAGACCCTGTAGTGGTCGAAAAATATTTTTTGGAACATTTTGATGTTGTTCATACGTGTTTCAATCTTATCAAAATTATTGCAGTAAATAACGAATGTCTTAAACTTCTTAAAATAAAAACAAAACAGGAATTAGTTGGTAATTTAGAACAAGTTCTTGATACAGAAACTTTAAATGATTTTATTAAACAGTTGGTTGCTATTACACAAAATAACAATCGTTTAACATATGATAGCAAAATCAAGAGCAGTGATGGAAAAACTATTGACATACATTTTAGATGGAATGCATTACAGGGGTATGAAAAAACATTGGAGCGCATGATTATTTCTACCGAGGATATTACTTTTCGAAAGACAAATGAAAAAACAATCCTTAAATCACAACAAAAAGTACAATCCATTATTAACACTATTGACGGAATTGTTTGGGAATGCGATATTCAAACCTTTGCTTTTACTTTTGTTAGTAAAAAAGTTGAACAAATTTTAGGCTATACTTCAGATGAATGGTTAAGTAATCCTAATTTTTGGAAAGATCATATCCACCCTGAAGATAGAGAATGGGTTACTGAATATTGTGTGGCAAAAAAAAATGAACACATAAATCACGATTTAGAATATAGAATGATTTGCAAAAACGGAGCTATAATATGGCTACGAGATATGGTAAATATTGTTTATGAAAATAGCAAAGCGATAAGCTTGCAAGGAATAATGATTGATATTACAAAATCAAAAAATATTGAAGATGATTTGAATAATTCATTTATTTTGGTTTCCAAACAAAATGAAAGATTATTGAATTTTTCTTATATAATTTCGCATAATTTAAGATCGCATACCAGCAATATAGCCTCAATTGTAACATTACTTCAGGAAGCTGAAACAGAGCAGGAAAAACAACAAATGATGGAATTGTTGGTTTCGGTTTCCAGTTTGCTTAATGAAACAATGTTGCACTTAAATGAAGTGATTAATATCCGTACTAATATAGACTTAGCAACGGAAGCATTGAATTTAAAAGAGTATATTGATAATGTTATGAAAGTCTTTTCTAAGCAAATTATATCCAAAGAAGTTACAATCCTTAATCATATTCCAGAAGATTTAACAATCAACTACAATCCTGCGTACCTGGAAAGTATTCTTTACAATATCATTTCAAATGCAATTCGATACAGCCATTCAGAACGAAAAATTATTATAAGCATTAAATGGATAACTAAAAAAAATAAAAAAATTATTGAAATTTCCGACAATGGAATGGGTATTGATTTAGTAAAATATGCAAATAAAATTTTCGGTATGTATAAAACTTTTAGTAATGATCCTACTTCAAAAGGAGTTGGATTGTTCATTACAAAAAACCAAATAGAAGCTATGGGTGGAACTATAACAGTAGAAAGTGAACCCAATGTAGGAACAACATTCAAAATTGAAATCGTATGAGTCTTAAAACAATATGGGTAGTAGATGACGACCCTATTTATCAAATTATTGCAAATAAAATCATCAAAAAATCGGAACTATTTTTAAGTGCCAGCAGTTTCAAAAATGGAAAAGATGCAATTGATGTCTTAAAAAAATCAGTTGAAAAAGGAGAAATACTTCCTAATATAATTCTTTTGGATATTAATATGCCAATTATGGACGGTTGGGAATTTATGGAAGAAATGGTTAAGCTAAAATCGCAAATCAGTGAGCCCATACAAATATACATAGTGAGTTCATCTATTGCTTTAGAAGATAAAAGTAAGGCAAAAAATTATTCTGACATAATTGCCTATTTATCAAAACCAATTGATTCCAATGATTTAATATTAATAGCGGCAAACATCTAAACGAATTCTCTTTTTATTTCTTCCAATGTTTTATTGGTGAAAATTAATTCTTGTATGATTTCCCTGCGCAAATCATCAAGATTGTCATAATCAAAATACTTGGCCCACGAAGTAAGTTCAAATATGTTCCGAATTTGCTTGATTCGTTTTGCGGTTGCAAAACTGGTTCTCAATATGGCTTTCGAATCGTAATTTGGATTGTTGCGGTGTTGGTAGTTAACCGTTTTTTTTAAGTAATTGGCTTCCAGATAATATAATTCTTCTTCAGTATTATCTGGATAAAATTCATTCCAGGCCGCAAAACCTATTTTGAATTTGGATTCTGTCTCTGGTTCCATTGGCTCCAACCGCCATTTGCTGTTGGCCAAACGCCCCCAATGATTGGAAAGCCGATACATCCCTTCCCTGGTGTAAAAATATTTACTCCCCGATTGACTGTCATATTGCACTGGCATTCCCGCAATTCGATCAGGCAACACTTCATGAAAAACACAAAATGTGTTTTTGAATGATTTTGGGCTCGGGCGAAATACTTTTTCCATAAAACAAAGGTAATCACAAACATCGCTAAGTACCAAATCAATTCCAAAAACAAGTATTTTGGGTTGTCACCATAAAGAAAAGGAACCTAATTCACGTAACGCTTATGAGGTTCCTTTCCTTTATGCTGTCGGGCTATCCATGCTACTTCGGTAGCTTATTTCTATCCCTCACCCAGCTCGCAATCCTATTTTTTATAAATAACAACTATTCATTTTACGAAAAGCATTTAAACTCTCGGGACAAACGATGAATTCCTTTTGCCGAAGATTCGTTGATTTTTGTAAAAATTTCTATCCAAAATTAACCGCTTTCCGAGGAATTAGCGCAAATTAGTTTCCCTGAAATTACAAAATTCAATTTATCAAGGAATAAATCTGCTAATCTGTGGTTGTTTTTAAAACTAATGAATTTGCCCTGATTTCAAGTGTAATCTCACATCAATTACCGATTAATTTCCTAACTTTGTCCCCAGAATTATTTTAAAATAAAGAGATTATGACCAAAGCATCAGAAGAAAGAATGTTACAAAAAGGCGTTTTTACAGGAATAATGGAGCAAGATGAAAACAACAATTATTTTTGTGGTATTTATCTTTTGGACTTCAAAATGGCTCAAAAACATAACGTTGGTGATTGGATTACCATAAAAAGTGTCATCGAAAACCCAAGCGATATCAGTTATAATAAATATCCAAAAAAATCAAAAAACTTTGACAAGGCTAATATGAAGCCTGAACAATAGGCTTTTAGCTCATCAAAATTATTTTTAAAAATCAAAAAAGTACTTTTTTTGATTTTTTTTTTTAGCTAAAGTAAAAAGTTAAAAAAAAGTGTACCTTTGCAAAAAATTGTCAATTTCCAGCCAAATACATTTGGTTTGATAGTAAAAGACAAGTAGTTACCTTATTTATGAAAAAAATAGTTGAATACCGCAAACTACTTAACGTAGAAAAAACAGTAGAGCTTAAAGAATTAAAAACCATCTATCGTAATGCAATGAAAGATGCTCATCCTGACAAATTTCAAGGCGATGAAGCTGGTTTAAAAGAAGCTGAAGAAAACAGTAAAAAAATAATCGAGGCTTATCACTTCTTGGTAAGTATTAATGCAGAGACCATTAAACAACTTTTACCTGAATATACTGAGACAATCGCTACATCAACAATTACAGACTACAAATTTGTTGAAGGAAGATTGATTGTCAATTTCTCAAACGGAAGTGTTTACGAATACATTAGTGTTCCTAAAGCTACTTACGTAAAAATGGTAAATGCCGATTCTCCTGGAAGATTTGCAAAAAGACATATCTTTAATGCATTTCCTTGGAGAAAAACTATCAATCAAGAATAGTTTTCAATATAATATACACAAAAGCACTCCCTCAAAAGAGTGCTTTTTTTATATCCATACTAATTCTAAATTGCTGCATATATTTTCATAAATTTTAAAATTGAAGTGACTTAACGTTTTTTTAACAGGTTTTTTAATAAATTAGCATACCCAAATAATACTAACTTAACCCAAAAAACCATGAATGATTATATTAATCGGTACCAGAGGCAATATAAAAATGCCCTGAAAACCTATGAAAAGCTTGAAAAAATAAAGGCTGAAATTGATTTTAAATTAAAATCAAATCCAGTTTGTTCACATTTGCACAAAGATCTGAGAACAGTGAATTTAGATATTAAGATAACATTAAATGAAATCGAACATATTGAATCACATATTCATCAATGCGAATCCTGAATTCATTAATTAAAAAAATTATACATACTCTATACTTCTCCAGGCTATGTATATTTAAACTTTTATAAAATTATAAACATTGAATTTTACTGGTTTCTAAGAACTTTAGAAGCGAGAAAATTATAACATAAATTTAGGGACTAAAGTTATTGTTAATTTATAATTTTAAATACTTTTGTAACCTTAAAAACAATTAACTAATAAAAATGAAAAAAATTATTTTATTTCTTACTGCTACAGTATTACTTACTTCTTGTAGCAAAGACAAATACACTATCTCAGGAACTGCTACTGGTTTTGAAAACGGTAAAACAGTAATCCTAGAAACTCAAGATGAGAAAGGTATGGGATTAATTGCTGTAGATACAGTAAAAATAGAAAACGGTAAATTTGAAATTAAAGGAAAAGCAGTTGAACCATCTTTTCATACTTTGCAAATTGAAGGAACTCAAGGTAAAATTCCATTTATCTTAGAAAATGGAGATATTACAATCGTTGTAAACAAAGATACAATTCAAAAATCTAAAGTTTCTGGTACTTACAACAATGATGAGTATGTGAAATTCAACGAAGAAATCACTAAAGTTCAAAAACCTTTAATGGATTTCCAAACAGCTAACATGCAAAAAATGCAAATGGCACAGCAAACTAAAGATACTGCAACTATCAATGGTTTAATGAAAGAGTATACTAAAATTCAAACTGAAATTGGAGCTACTTCAAAAACTAAATATGTAGATTATGCAAATACACACCCAAAATCTTTTATCAGTGTATTAATTATCCAAGGAATGAGCAATGACCCAGCTGTAGATTCTAAAAAAATTGAAACTATGTACAATAGCCTTGAAGAGTCTTTAAAAAACTCTAAGCCAGGTAAAGCTCTTAAAACAAAACTTGCTGAATTGAAAACTCCTTCTGTTGGTGCTACAGCAATGCCACAAGCTCCAGCTGCTAAATGAAGGACTGATTTCTCTGCTCCTAACCCACAAGGCAAAAAAATCAGTCTAAAGGAAAGTTTAGGAAAAGTGACAATCGTTGATTTTTGGGCCTCATGGTGTGGTCCTTGCCGAAAAGAAAATCCAAATGTAGTGGCTATTTATGCTGAATTGCATTCTAAAGGTCTTAATATAATTGGTGTTTCTCTAGACGAAGATCCTGCAAAATGGAAAGAAGCTATTGCAAAAGATAAACTAGTTTGGACTCAGGTTTCGAATCTTAAAGGTTGGGAAGATCCGATTGCAAAGCAATACAAAGTAGAATCAATTCCAGCTACCTTCATCCTTGATAAATCAGGAAATGTAGTAGCGCAGGATTTAAGAGGCGATGAACTTAAAGCAAAAATCATAGAATTATTAGGTAAATAATCCTTTTTAGTATTCCAAAATAAAAAATCTCCCTTATGGAGATTTTTTATTTTATTCAATACCAATGCATTAAAAATAATACTAAAATAAAGTGCAAAAAAAGTTTGTAAAACTAAAAACAGTCTCTATATTTGCACCCGGATAACGCAATAAGCGTTACCAAATAAGGCCTGGGGAGATACTCAAGCGGCCAACGAGGGCAGACTGTAAATCTGCTGTGTGAACTTCGCAGGTTCGAATCCTGCTCTCCCCACAAAATCGCTTCAAGTAATTGAGGCTTTTTTTTTATCTAAAAATCTACTATATCCGTATAGTTTATATAATTTATTTATTATGCTAAAAAAATCAATTGCGGCTTTAAAAATTGAAGCAGCGAATACAGGAGAAAATTCATTAAAACGGAGCTTAGGAGCTCTTAATTTAGTTGCCATTGGAGTCGGAGTAATTATTGGTGCAGGTCTTTTTTCATTAACCGGAATTGCGGCTGCAAATAATTCTGGCCCCGCTGTAATACTATCATTTGTTATAGCAGCTGTTGGTTGTGCATTCAGTGCTTTGTGCTATGCCGAATTTGCTTCTATGGTTCCTGTCTCGGGAAGCGCCTACACTTATGCATATGCAACTCTGGGAGAACTTTTCGCCTGGATTATCGGATGGGACTTAATCCTAGAATATTCGGTTGGTGCTGCGACGGTTGGAATAAGCTGGTCACAATATTTGGTAAAATTTCTAGAAAAATTCGATATTTTCATTCCGCCCCAATTGGTTTTATCACCATTTGAAACCGCCACATTAGCCGATGGAAGTATTGTTCGTGGTATTGTAAATTTACCTTCTATTTTAATTATTGCCTTAATTACTTCTATCATCATTCGTGGCACAAAAGGCTCTGCCCTATTTAATGCAATAGTTGTGGCATTAAAAGTAGGTGTAGTGATTGTTTTTATCGCTTTGGGTTGGCAATACATTGATCCTGCAAATTATCACCCTTTCATACCAAATAATACGGGAACATTCGGAGAATTTGGATGGTCTGGAGTTTTACGAGGAGCCGGTGTGGTTTTCTTTGTCTTTATAGGTTTTGATATTGTAGCAACAATGGCTCAAGAAACGAAAAATCCGCAACGTAATATGCCTATCGGAATACTTGGATCTTTACTTGTTTGTACAGTTCTTTTCATCCTATTTGGTTATGTGATGACAGGATTAGCTAATTACACCGAATTTAAGAATAGTGCAGCACCAGTTGCCATTGCTATAGCAAATACACCTTATGAATGGTTAGGAATTGCTGTAATTTTAGCCATTTTAATTGGTTATACTTCCGTTATTCTAGTTGATTTATTGGGACAATCACGTGTATTTTATTCGATGAGTAAAGATGGATTGTTGCCAAAAGTTTTCTCAGAATTGCACCCTAAGTTCAATACACCTTATAAATCAAATATTGTTTTATGCATTTTTATAAGCCTTTTTGCAGGATTAGTTCCAATAAGCATTGTGGGTGAAATGACCAGTATTGGTACTTTATTGGCTTTTGTAATGGTTTGTTTAGGAATTTTAATACTTAGAAAAAAAGAACCCAATTTAGAACGTCCTTTTAAAACACCATTCGTTCCCGTTGTTCCTATCTTAGGAATTATTACTTGTGTTGTTATGATGGTTTCTTTACCATTTGATACTTGGTTGCGACTTTTTGTTTGGTTGGCCATTGGCTTTATAATCTATTTCTTTTATGGCAAGAAAAGAAGTAAACTTCGAAACGAAACTAAATCATAAAAAAAAGTGCTTGAATTTTCAAGCACTTTTTTTATAATAAATGGATATGATTTTATTCCAATTTAAAACTTACACTAACATTGGCTATAATCTCGATTTCACCAACAGCCATGGTTTGTCTTGGAGCAGCATTATCAGATTCAACAGACATTGATTTCATTGCATATACGGGTTGTGGATAATACGTTTGTGAATTATCCGTAATAGTAAACCCTGCTCCTACTTTTTGCCCTAAAACCGACACATAGTCATCAGCTTTCAATTTAGCATCTTTCATGGCTTGTTTGCGAGCGTCAGATTGGTATTGAGCCAACTTTGATGATTGAAAAGTTACATTGTCAATACGATTGATTCCTTGATCAACCAAGCCTTCCATTAATTCGTCATATTTTGATAAATCTCTCAAAAGAATCTCGATGGTTTGCGTAGCATTATAAGTATGTTTCTTTTTTTCATAATCATATTGAGGATTCAAAGAAACTCTTTTTGTTTTATAATCTGCAGGAGCCAAATTCATGCTTTTTACCAATTTTAGAACAGCCTCCATTTGTTGGTCATTTTGCTTTTTAACTTCTTTGGCATTTGTACCTTTAGTTTCCACTGTAGCCAAAATGGTAACTTGATCAGGGACTACTTTGATTTTTCCTTCACCTGATACATTTACTTGGGGAATAGGTTTGATTTCTTGGCTGTGTGCCAAAACAGTAAATAGACAGATAACAAACAAGATCGATTTTTTCATAATATTGATTTTTAAAGATTGAAATTAAATTTTAAAGTTTACCCATTTTTGCCATTGCAAAAAGAATTACAATAGGAATTGCAAGCAAAACGGTCATTAAAGCATGTTCTTGTATTAATTCAGGATTTCTCAACAGAGTAATCAAGTAGCCTCCCATAGCCCCTCCAAAATGAGCTGTATGGCCAATGTTGTCATTTTTGGATCGCATTCCATAAATTGAATACAACAAATAAATGATACCAAATAAATAAGCTGGAATTGGAATCACAAAAAACAGGCCTAACATCATATCAGGCTGCAATAATATAGCAGAATATAAAACTCCCGTTACCGCTCCAGATGCTCCTACAGCTCTATAACTATACTCATCTTTGTGAAAAAGCATCGTTAATAAACTGCCAAAAATCAAACTGCCGAAATAAACCATGATAAATGAAACATTACCTAAATAATTTGTGACAACAGGAGCAAAGAAATAAAGAGTAAGCATATTGAACAATAAATGAGTCATATCAACATGCAGAAATCCAGAGGAAATCATTCGGATTTGTTCTCCGGCGCGAATACTGCCAACATGGAATTCATATTTTCTAAAAAAAGAAAGATCGTTAAATCCTTTATAACTTATTAATACATTGGCGACAATAATTCCAAGCAAAATGGCATTCATAAAATGTAGGTTTTTAAAATTTAGTGTAAATCTACTTAATATTATAATTTGTCCTAATAAAGAAATCATAAACTATTTCCCTATGAAATTTAAAAAACTATATTTGGGGAAATATATCAAATGAAATACATTGTTTACCTAATTGTTTACCCTATTCTATGGTGTATTTCAATCTTACCTTTTCGCTTACTCTATCTTTTTTCAGATTTTGTTTACATAATAGTTTATCGACTTATTGGTTATCGAAAAAAAACAGTACGAAACAATTTAGCGCTAACCCTACCCCACTTATCTGATAAAGAACGATTGGTCATAGAAAAAAAATTCTACCACCACATGTGTGACATGTTTCTGGAAATGATAAAAACGATGACTATTTCCAAAGAGGAAATATGCAAAAGATATGTTTTTACAAATTTTGAAGTCTATGCAGAGCTTGAAAAACAGGAAAAAAGTATAGCCATTATGTGTGCTCATTACGCCAGTTATGAATGGGTTGTGTCAATGAACTACTTCACAAAATTTCACGGCTACGGAATTTACAAACAAATAAAAAATCCCCATTTTGATAAATTAGTTCATTCCATTCGTTCTAAATTTAATGCAACTTTGATTACTACCAAAGAAACAATACCCACAATTATAACGAATAACAGAAATAAAAAACTGTCGGTATATGGTTTTGCGAGTGATCAATCTCCAAAGGAGAATAGCGCCCATCATTGGACAAAATTTATGGGAATTGAGGTGCCAGTACACACAGGTGCTGAAATGCTCGCTAAAAAATACAACATGAATGTTGTTTTTCTTAAAACAAAAAAAGTAAAGCGCGGTTATTATGAGGCAACTTTAGAAGTGCTATCAGAAAACGCAAGTGAAGTCCCTTGCTATGAATTGACCGATTTATTTTTGAAAAAAGTTGAAGAGCAAATTTATGAATCTCCAGAATATTATTTATGGACTCATAAAAGATGGAAACATAAACGATTGCTATAAAAATGGACTAAAAGCGTAAAATTAGTAATTCTCAAATTTCAAACAATTCTGAAAAAGATTATTTAATTATATTTGCATTAAATTTTAATAAATGCAATACCTCATATATTTAGTAGCCTATCCAGTAATTTGGGTAATTTCGATGCTTCCCTTTCGACTATTATATTTATTTTCTGATTTTGTTTATTTCATCGTGTACCGAGTTATTCGATATCGTAAAAAAACGGTTCGTGAAAACCTTATCCTGGCATTACCCCATTTATCTGACCAAGAACGATTGATTGTAGAAAAAAAATTTTACCATCATATGTGCGATATGTTCCTTGAAATGATAAAAACAATGAATATTTCGAAAGAAGAAATTTGCAAAAGATTTGTTTTTAAAAACATTGAAGTTTATAAACAACTTGAAAAACAGGGAAAAAGTGTAGCTGTTATCTGTTCGCATTATGCCAGTTACGAATGGATTATATCAATGAATTATTATTCGGATTTTGTAGGGTACGGAATTTACAAACAATTAAAAAATCCCTATTTTGACAAATTAGTCCGTAAGATTCGCTCCAGATTTAATGCCAAATTAATCACGACCAAACAGACGGTCCCGACGATTATAAATAATAATAAAAATAACATATTGGCTTTGTATGGTTTTGCCAGTGACCAATCACCTAAAGCAAAAGGGGCGATGCATTGGTCAAAATTTATGGGAATTGAAGTCCCTGTTCATGTAGGCGCCGAAATGTTATCCAAAAGATACAATATGAATCTGGTTTATCTCAATACCAAAAAAGTATCACGAGGTCATTACGAAGCGACCCTTGAAATTCTTTCTGATAACCCTAAAGAGGTTCCAAACTTTGAACTCACTGACCAGTATTTGAAGCTTTTGGAAAAACAAATCTACGAAGCCCCAGAATTCTATTTATGGACACATAAGAGATGGAAATACAGAAGAGATAAGATTTAAGACTGCAGATTTTAGAATTAAGATTTCAGGAATTTGATTCAATAAAAAATCACTTATTCAAGACAAGCTGTTTTGATTAAGTGATTTTTTTTTAAACGTAGAATCTTATCATCTTAGTTTCTTGGCTTCTTATAAAGAAAACCAATCATGAACTAGTGTATCTTCAATTGCATGAGCGTTTTTGTGTAAGAACTCATTGGTGTCTTTATTATAATCATAATCCAATGCCCAATTTTTATGATTTTCGGCAAGAGATTTAATGCTGTTGCAAACATATTCAATTTCGGCCTTAGTGGTTGTTGGATGTATTGACATCCTGATCCAACCTGGCTTTCTGATTAAATCTCCCAAACTAATTTCATCAATCAGTTTGTTTGAAGCTTCTTGGTCCACGTGCAACAAGAAGTGGCCATAAGTTCCAGCACAACTACAACCGCCACGAGTTTGGATTCCGAATTTATCGTTCAATAGTTTTACACCTAAATTAAAGTGCAAATCTTCTATAAAAAATGAAATTACTCCCAACCTATCGTGATGTTGTCCTGCAAGAATCTTGATATTTGGAATATTTCCCAATGAATCAAAAACATATTCCACAATTTCGTGTTCGCGTTTGAGAATATTTTCAATTCCCATTTGCTCTTTCAATTGAATAGCCAATGCTGTTTTGATCACTTGAAGAAATCCCGGAGTACCGCCGTCTTCCCTATCTTCTATGTTATCAATATATTTATGTTCTCCCCAAGGATTGGTCCAAGAAACCGTTCCTCCACCTGGACAATCAGGTACCATATTATGGTATAATTTTTTATTAAAAACCAAAACTCCAGAAGTTCCCGGCCCACCCAAAAATTTGTGAGGAGAAAAGAAAATAGCGTCCAAATATGATTCAGAATCTTCTGGATGCATATCTATTTTTACATAAGGACCAGAACAGGCAAAATCCACAAAGCAAACCCCGTTGTGCTGATGCATTAGTTTAGCAGCTTCATGGTAAGGCGTTTTAATACCGGTTACATTAGAACATGAAGTTATAGAGGCAATTTTGTATGTTCTGTCTTTGTATTTATCTAATAAAATAGCAAGATTAGCGATACTAAAAAGCCCTTCCTCACAGGAAGGAATAACTTCTACATCTGCAATAGTTTCAAGCCATGAAGTTTGGTTGGAGTGATGTTCCATGTGCGAAATAAAAACAATTGGTTTTTTTTCGGCTGGAATATTGATATAATCTTTTAGATTCTCCGGTACTTTTAAGCCTAAAATGCGTTGAAATTTATTTACTACACCTGTCATACCGGTTCCATCCGTTATCAAAACATCGTCTGAATTAGCATTTACATGACGCTTAATAATGTTACGGGCATGGTGGTACGATTTGGTCATTGCTGTACCTGAAACGGTAGTTTCGGTATGAGTATTGGCAACAAAAGGTCCAAACTCATTCATCAACTTTTCTTCGATCGGACGATACAAACGACCACTGGCCGTCCAATCTGTATAGATAATTTTTTGAGCCCCATAGGGAGATTCAAATTCTTGGTTAATTCCAATAATATTATCTCGAAATTGTTGAAAATATTGTTCTAGTTGAGTTGTTACTTTAATTGAAGCCATTTCATTTTAATTTGGCACCAAATATATTGTTTTTTGATTAAAATATAAACATTCCAATCTTTTCATTTTTGAAAGTATTTCAAGTGTAAAAGCAAACTATTATCATTTTCAACTTGTATAAGTCACTAATTTTAGGAATAATACAAAATATGATCTTGAAAATTCGTACATTAAATATTGGATATTCTAGTAATAAAACTTAATTATGATTGCAAACAATCCGAATTATAATTTTCTTTTTTTTCGATAAAAAAATATATTTGCAATCGAAGATACCCGGGATGTAGCGCAGCCAGGTAGCGTACTAGCATGGGGTGCTAGGGGTCGCTGGTTCGAATCCAGTCATCCCGACAAGGCATAAAAAAACCGACTTACGAGTCGGTTTTTAGTTTTTATATTCCAGCTATTGCTTTTATTTCGTCGATAATTCGCAAGGCCAAATCATCTGCCAATTTCTGACTGGACGCCTCGGTATAAATACGAATAATCGGTTCGGTGTTTGATTTTCTTAAATGCACCCAATTATCGGCAAAGTCAATTTTGACCCCATCAATTGTGGTAATATCTTCATTTTTGTATTTTTCTGTCATCGCCACAAGAATCGCATCTACATCAATTTGTGGAGTCAGCTCAATTTTGTTTTTGCTCATATAATATTCTGGATATGAAGCTCTCAATGCCGAAACTGACATTTTTTTGTTCGCCAAATGAGTCAGGAATAAAGCTACACCTACCATACTGTCACGCCCATAGTGTGATTCTGGGTAAATGATTCCACCATTACCTTCGCCCCCAATAATCGCATTGTTTTTCTTCATCAATTCCACGACATTCACCTCACCTACTGCGCTGGCTTCGTAGCTTCCGTTGTGTTCGTTGGTCACATCACGCAGTGCACGAGAAGATGACATATTCGAAACCGTATTTCCTGGAGTTTTACTCAAAACATAATCGGCACAAGCCACCAAAGTATATTCTTCACCAAACATTTCACCGTCTTCACAAATAAATGCCAAACGATCTACATCTGGATCAACGACTACTCCCAAGTGTGCTTTTTCCTTTACCACCAACTCCGAAATATCTGTTAAGTGTTCTTTTAAAGGTTCTGGATTGTGAGGAAAATGTCCGTTGGGCTCACAGTATAATTTTACTACTTCAACTCCCATCAATTCCAATAATTTTGGAATAATAATTCCTCCTGAAGAATTCACGCCATCCACAACTACTTTAAATTTAGCAGCTTTTACAGCTTCAACATCTACCAATGGCAAGTTCAATACTTCATCGATATGGATATCCATATAGGCATCATTTACAGTAATTTCGCCTAAACTGTCCACATCTGCAAAGTCAAAAGCTTCGGCTTCGGCAATCTCAAGGATTTTTTCTCCTGCAGCACCACTTAAGAATTCACCTTTCTCATTCAGCAATTTCAATGCATTCCATTGTTTTGGATTGTGAGAAGCTGTCAAAATGATTCCACCATCTGCTTTTTCCAATGGAACAGCAATTTCAACTGTTGGCGTAGTAGAAAGACCTAAATCTATTACATCAATTCCTAATCCTATAAGTGTATTGATAACCAAATTATGAATCATAGGCCCCGAAATACGGGCATCACGACCAACTACAACTGTTAGTTTATCTTTTTTTGAATAGTTTTTCAGCCAAGTTCCATACGCCGAAGCAAATTTTACGGCATCAACCGGAGTTAAATTATCTCCTACTTTCCCACCTATAGTTCCTCGAATTCCGGATATTGATTTTATTAAAGTCATTGTGAATTATGATTTTTGATTAAGGATTTTTAATTGCAGATTTCCATTTTGCAATTCAAAATTTGAATTATTTTATAGGGACAAATATAAAAAAGTTTATGTCTTTATTAAGAAGAAAATTGCAAAAGGAATTGAATTTTGGACTACTATTTCTTTTACTAAAGGGTTTACTGTTTTTTTATATCTTTATCAAACGAAGATAGACTACAAACATCTTCAGACTTGATTTAAAAAGCGAAAATCAGAAATCCTTAATCTTCAATCAAAAATCCCAATGAACTTCCTAGCCCACATTTATTTATCTGGAGACAATGATTTGATAAAAATCGGAAACTTTATGGCGGACGGAATTAGAGGAAAACAATTTGAAACTTATCCCCCAGAAATACAAAAAGGAATTATTTTGCATCGATTTATTGATACTTACACTGATGCTCACCCCGTTTTTAGAAAAAGCACCAAACGATTACATGAAAAGTACCATCATTATGCTGGGGTAATTGTAGATGTCTTTTATGATCATTTTTTAGCCAAAAATTGGAGTAATTATTCGGATGAAAATTTGGTAAATTTTACAAATCGTTTTTATCAATCTTTACGTGACAATTATGATTTTTTATCTGAAAGAACCAAAGGAATGATGCCTTATATGATTGAATACAACTGGCTGGTAAGTTACCAAACTGTAGAAGGAATCAATAGGATTCTGACACAAATGGACAGTCGAACCAAAAATGAATCTAAAATGCGATTCTCATCTGCTGAACTAATTGAATTCTATACCGAGTTCGAACACGAATTTATCACATTCTTTGAAGACGTAAGAATACATTCAAAACAAAAATTAATGACATTATGAAAAAAATAATATTCTTAGCTGCAATACTGTTCTTAAGTTGCAAATCGAATGAAAAAATAGTTGAACCTACAGGTCTGGTGACTTCGAAAGCTATGGTCGTTTCGGCTAGAGAAGAAGCATCCAAAATTGGTGTTGAAATTTTGCATAAAGGCGGAAATGCTTTTGATGCTATGGTTGCCACCGAATTGGCTTTGGCGGTAAGCCATCCACAAGCAGGAAATATTGGCGGTGGAGGATTTATGGTTTTCAGAAAATCCAATGGCGAAACAGGCGCTTTGGATTACAGAGAAAAAGCACCTTTATCAGCATCAAAAGATATGTATCTCGATGAAAAAGGAAACGTTATTGAGGGTAAAAGCACCGAAACAGCTTTGGCTTCAGGAATTCCCGGAACAATTGCCGGGGTATTTGAAGTACATAGAAAATATGGCTATTTGCCTATCAGCGAAATTTTAAAACCTGTAATTGCTTTAGCAGAAAGAGGCGTTGTAGTTACCCAATTTCAAGCACAAAGTTTAGCAGAATACAGAGCTTCATTTATAGAAGCAAATGGACCAAATAGTTTGTTTTCGAAAGTATATAAAGTTGGTGATACCATTAAATATTTGGCTTTGGCAGAAACATTGAAACGAATTTCAAAAAATGGGGCAGCTGAATTTTACAAAGGTGAAACTGGACAGAAATTAGTTTCTTTTATTACAAAAAAAGGAGGTCTTTTTACTCTTGATGATTTGGCTAAATACCAAGCAAAATGGAGAACGCCAATTACTTTTAAATACAAAGATTTAAAGATAATATCGATGTCTCCTCCAAGCAGTGGTGGTATTTGTTTGAACCAAATTATGAAAATGATTGAACCTTTTGATCTTGCCGAAATGGGTCATAACAGCATGAAAGCGATTCAGGTAATTACCGAGGCTGAAAGAAGAGCCTATGCCGATAGAAACTATTTCTTAGGCGATCCTGATTTTGTAAAACTTCCAATGAAAGAGTTACAAGACTCAACTTATTTAAAAAACAGAATGGGTAATTTTTCATTTGATAAAGCCACAAAATCTTCAGATGTTGCTCACGGTACAATTCAAGGTTATGAGAGTAAGCAGACAACCCATTATTCTATAGTTGATTCCAAGGGAAATGCGGTTTCGGTAACTACAACTTTAAATGATAATTATGGTTCTAAAATTTATTGTGATGAATTGGGTTTCTTTCTAAACAATCAAATGGATGATTTTAGTGCAAAACCCGGAGTACCCAATTTATATGGTCTGACAGGAACTGAAGCCAATAGCATTGCTCCCGAAAAAAGAATGTTGAGTTCGATGTCTCCAACTATTGTTGAGAAAAACGGAAAACTTTTTATGGTCGTTGGAACTCCAGGAGGATCAACTATCATAACTTCGGTTTTACAAACTATTTTGAATGTTTACGAATTTGACTTGAGCATGCAAGAAGCCGTCAATGCTCCACGTTTTCATCATCAATGGCTGCCTGATGAAATTGTTTTTGAGCCGAATTCTTTCTCAAAATCTTTATTGGATGATTTAAAAAAGAAAGGCTACATTATCAATGAGAAAAACAACCAGATTATTGGAGAAGTTGATGCTATTTTGGTGCTTCCAAGTGGCAAATTAGAAGGTGGTGCTGATAAAAGAGGAGATAATAATGCATCTGGATATTAATCGATTTTAAAAATGAAAAAATTATACATTCCAATACTATTTATCTGTTTAAATAGTTTTGCGCAGACAAACACAACAGTCAAAGGTCTTATTGCTGATAAAGCTATGGTCGTTTCGGCACGGGAAGAAGCTTCCAAAATTGGAACAGAAATTATGCAAAAAGGCGGAAATGCTTTTGATGCTATGGTAGCCACAGAATTGGCTTTGGCGGTCGCCTATCCGTATGCGGGAAATCTTGGAGGGGGAGGATTTATGGTATTTCGAAAAGCAAATGGAGAAATTGGTTCTTTAGATTATAGGGAGAAAGCACCTTTGGCTGCATCCAAAAATATGTTTCTAGACAAAGATGGTAAAGTAATTAAAGGAAAAAGTACCGAAAGTCCGCTTGCTATTGGAGTTCCTGGAACTATAGCAGGTGTTTTTGCTGTTCATAAAAAATTTGGCTCAATGCCAATGTCCGAAATTTTGAAACCCGTTATTGCTTTAGCCAAAAGAGGAGTTATTGTTACTAAAAAACAAGCAAACCGTTTGAGTGATTATCATGATGAACTGGTTAAAATAAACGGAACAAGTTCATTATATTCTACTTTATACAAAGAAAATGACACCATAAAATATCCAGCCTTGGCATCCACTTTGAGAAGAATTTCCCAAAATGGGCGAAATGAGTTTTATAAAGGCCAAACTGCAAAAATTTTGGTCAAATACCTTAAAGAAAAAGGCGGAATTATTACGATGAAAGATTTGGCAAAATACGAAGCCAAATGGAGAACTCCCCTATCTTTTGCATATAAAGATTTAAAAATAATTTCGATGGCACCTCCAAGCAGTGGTGGTATTTGTTTGGCACAGATTTTAAAAATGATCGAGCCTTATGACTTATCCAAAATGGGACATAATTCGGCTGAATCGATTCAATTAATTGTAGAAGCCGAGCGCCGTGCCTATGCAGACAGAAGTTATTTTCTTGGTGATCCCGATTTTGTGAAAATTCCTTTGAAAGGATTGATGGCCGATGATTATTTAAAACAAAGAATGTCTAGTTTTAATGTAAATAAAGCTACTTTATCATCTGAAATTAAGGAAGGAAAAGTAACTTATAATGAAAGCACCGAGACTACCCACTACTCTATCGTAGATCAATTTGGGAATGCAGTCGCGGCAACCACAACTTTAAACGACGGTTATGGATCCAAGTATTATTGTGATGAGTTGGGCTTTTTTTTAAATAATGAAATGGATGATTTCAGTGCCAAACCTGGCGAACCCAATATGTTTGGATTGGTCGGAAATGAAGCCAATAGCATAGCTCCGCAAAAAAGAATGCTGAGTTCCATGACACCCACAATTGTAGAAAAAGACGGTAAATTGTTTATGGTCGTTGGTTCCCCTGGAGGATCTACCATTATTACTTCGGTTTTGCAAACGATTCTGAATGTTTATGAATACAATTTAGGCATGCAAGAAGCAGTAAACGCTCCAAGATTTCATCATCAATGGTTGCCGGATGTCATTACATTTGAGCCCAATACTTTCGACACAAACACTTTTGAAAAATTAAAAGCCAAAGGATATATCATCAATGAAAAAACAACGCCTGTAATTGGAAAAGTAGATGCCATTTTGGTTCTCCCTGATGGCAAAATTGAAGGAGGTGCTGATTACAGAGGTGATGATAAGGCTGCAGGGTTTTAGATTGCAGATTTTAGAATTTAGATTTCAGTTTATCTATTTAATTTTGGAATTTAAATTTTCTCATTGTCATTGAAATTGGCATTGCTATTGCCATTGAATTTTTTATTATTATGAATTTTATTCCTTCTTTAGAGAAAGCTTTTACAGAAAACAGCAATACCGAAAATGCTGTTGCTATGTCAAAATACATGAAAAATAATTTTCAGTTTTTCGGAATAAAAACAGAGGAAAGAAGACGAATTTTCAAAACTATTTGGACCGAAAACCAAAAAGAAGTTTCCGACAATCCAAGGGAAATTTCTTTGTTTTTATATTCGAAAAAAGAAAGGGAGCTACATTATTGCGCCCTAGAAATTTTGATAAAAAATCTAAAAGATAATTATATAAAAGAGGATATTCAGCTTATCGAAAAACTTATAATTACAAACTCTTGGTGGGATACTGTTGATGTTATTGCTAAATTCCTTTTGGGCGATTATTTGCGTAAATTCCCTTTAGAAACTGATGCTGTCATTAGTCGTTTTTCAAACTCCGAGAATATGTGGTTGAATCGAAGCGCTATTCTTTTCCAGCTGGGTTATAAAGAAAAAACAAATTTTGATTTATTAAAATCAATCTGCGAGAAACATAAAACTTCAACTGAATTTTTCATTCAAAAAGCCATTGGTTGGGCATTACGAGAATATGCCAAAACAAATCCCGAAGCAGTAAATGATTTTGTATCCGTTTCCAATCTAAAAAAAATGAGCGAAAAAGAAGCTTTGAAAAATATAAAATAAATAAGCATGTTTTTATTCTTGAAATAAACACAATGACTTGATTTGCAAAATCTTATATATTTAAGTAAAAATTGTTTCAATTTAAATAAACCAGCATATAATTAGTACGTTTTGTTTTACTAAATTTGCTTTCAAAAAATTAGCAAAATGTCAGAAAATCAAACTTCAGAAGAAAATAACAATACAAATCCATTGCAAACCAATAACAAAGCAAGAAATAAAAAAATAGCATTAATTATTGGCGTACTATTTGTTCTGGGGTTAATCATAATTCCAAGAGTTTGGGCCAAATTCAATAAAAAAGAAGTTGTCTGCCTTAATAATCAAACTCAGATTTATGAAAAATACAAAGATGCTGTTGTACTTGTCAAACATACATACGCTTTGCAAATTTCAATCAAAGGCTCTGAACCTTTTCAAATTGCTGTTGACGATAGTTCATTGGGAGAAAAAACAATTTCTGGAACAGGATTTTTTGTATCTGAGGATGGAAAAATAGTTACCAATCATCACGTTGCCGAACCTTGGAAATATACCGAATCTAAAAATGAAGATTTTGGCGATTTAAAAGACCATATCGCATCTATTTTACCTGATTCCATTGATAAAAAAGACTATAAAACTTATCTTGAATCACACTGGAATGACTATTACGATGAAGAAGGCGAAGGAGATTATTCTGAAGAAGAAGCTGCTGCAGAAAACAATGCACCTATTGCAAATGTTGATTCTTCGAGTGTAAATAGTGAAGTAAATGATTTGATAGCAGATAATAAAACAGAAGAAAAAGCTGTAACTAGCCAAATTACATATACAAACCTTGAGGATATCAAAATCGTTCCTAAAACAGTTGAAATTAGCATAGCGCTACACGGTTCAAAAGACAATTGGTTACAATGCAAAGTATTCAAAATAGCCGACGGAGATGAAGTTGATGTTGCCGTTTTGCAATTGATAAGCGAAAGTTTGCCAGCTTCGGTTTCGGATATAGTTGATTTAGACGATGCCGTAAAAGATGATGCAAGCATCAAACCGGGAACCAATGCCATTTTGATTGGTTATCCAATGGGATTACAATTGGCGAACACGCGCAGAGGGATAAAAGTGCAAGTTTATGAGGGACAAATCAATAAAGAATCAGACGGTGTTAGTGTACAGTATAACGTAACTTCTACTCATGGCGCGAGTGGTTCTCCTGTATTTAACGAATGTGGTCAACTTATTGCAATCAACTATGCAGGCTATGATGAAGCGCAAGGATATAATTTTGGAATTGTTGCCAAACACGCTATGTCTTTGATGGAATAGTTTGTACTTTTTGCATTAAAAAGCTTAATTTTGTGATAAACCAACTTTAAAGAGATAATGTTTAAAAAGTTTTTTTCAAAAATAGAACAGCTGCTTGCTTTATCCCAATCTGCTTTCAGCCCAAAGCAATTTATCTTTTTATCCAGTGTTTTAGTTGGAATTTCATCTGCTTTAGCTGTTATTGTATTAAAAACATTTGCCCATTGGGTTTTCAGGTTTGCGACATATATAACTTTTCACACCAATTTTTTTAAGATAGGAATTATAAAGATATTATTGCCTGTAATTGGTATTATGCTTACGGTATTTGTCGTAAAACGTTTTCTGGGAGGAACTATTGAAAAAGGAACTTCACAAATTCTATATGCTGTAGCCAAAAAAGCGAGTATTATTCCAAAAAAACAGATGTATGCCCAAATCATGACAAGTTCGCTTACCGTAGGTTTGGGAGGTTCGGCAGGTCTTGAAAGTCCGATCGTGGTTACCGGGGCAGCCTTTGGCTCTAATTATGCCCAAAGATATAAACTGCACTATAAAGACAGAACATTACTCATTGGTTGCGGAGTTGCAGCTGGAATAGCTGCTGCATTTAACGCCCCAATAGCAGGAGTTCTATTTGCTATTGAAGTTCTATTGGTTGATGTCAGTATTTCGGCTTTTACCCCAATAATGATAGCAGCTGCCACAGGGGCTTTAGTATCGGCAATTGCCTTAGATGAATCGATTTTATTAAATTTCCCAAGCAGACAAACTTTTAATTACCATAATATGCCATATTATGTGCTTCTCGGTGTATTTACTGGGTTTGTATCGGTATTTTATGCTCGTAATTTCCAAAGAACGGAGCACTTTTTTGCCCATATTCGATATCCACTTTATACAAAAGCGTTGATTGGCGCTTCTATATTGGCGCTTTTAATATTTATTTTTCCAACACTTTTTGGAGAAGGTTACGAGAGCATCAGGACTTTGTCTGGTAGTGATCCAGGAGAATTATTAGAAAATACTTTTTTTAGCGGATTTAGAAATAACAATTGGGCATTATTGGCTTTTGTTGGTTGTTCTTTTATGTTAAAAGCCTTTGCTACTGGAATAACTTTAGGCAGTGGCGGTAATGGAGGTAATTTTGCCCCTTCCCTTTTTTTAGGTTCTTATGTTGGTTTTTTCTTTTCAAAATTATTGAATCTAATAGGTTTGACAAATTTACCGGTCGGTAACTTTACTATGGTGGGCATGGCAGGAATTTTGAGCGGATTATTTCATGCGCCTTTAACGGCAATCTTTTTAATTGCTGAAATAACAGGAGGTTATGGATTGATGATTCCTCTTATGATTGTTGCTTCGATTAGTTTTGCTATTTCCAAACGGTTTGAAAAACATTCTTTAGATGTTAAGAACCTGGCTAAGAAAGGACATGCGTTTACAAGTAATAAAGATTCTAACGTCTTATCGACATTAGAGACACAATCAATAATTCAAACTGATTATCTGAAGATTTCTCCAGATGAAAATCTTGAAAAATTGGTTGATTTAATCTCACATTCTAATCAAGTTATTTTTCCTGTAGTTTCACCTGACAATCGGTTATTGGGAATTGTGCATTTTAATGATATTCGGGAGATAATTTTCAATCCATATAGAGTGAAATACACTTTAGTCAAAGAAATCATGGTGCAACCAGTTGCCATTGTCAATCCTTCCAATAGTATGGAAATTGTCATGGACAAATTTGAAGCTTCCAAAAAAGCCTTCCTTCCTGTAATAAGTGATGATAAATATTATGGTTTTATATCCAAATCTGTGGCGCTCGAAGCATATAGAACCAAGTTAAAATCTATGACAATAGAATAATTTGGGCGTGACCCTGTTCCCTAAATGGGCTTATATACAGTAGTGGTTAAGGGCCCATTTAGGGAACAGCGTCGGGCTATCACGAGCGCTATGGCGCCTTGCTCTATCCCTCACGTACACACAAGAAGTTTACAGAAAACGAAGTCTTTTCATTTTTCAAGAACTTTTAAATTTTTCAAATCTGAAAGATAAAATCGTTATTCTTAAATCATAAATCACTCTTTTTTTTAACACAATCTTCCATACTGTTCTATCAAAAGTAGCAATCAAAATGGTAACTTTGCTTTTTTGCAAAAATTATGCTAGATACAAACAATACGATTGAGGTTCAAGGTGCCCGCGTTCACAATCTAAAAAATATAGATGTTTCCATTCCCCGTGAAAAACTGGTAGTCATAACGGGTCTTTCGGGCTCTGGAAAATCCTCATTGGCTTTCGACACTATTTATGCCGAAGGACAACGCCGTTATGTAGAAACGTTTTCAGCTTATGCGAGGCAATTTCTTGGTGGTTTGGAACGTCCCGATGTCGATAAAATTGACGGACTCTCGCCTGTTATTGCCATCGAGCAAAAAACTACCAGTAAAAGTCCTCGTTCTACAGTGGGAACCATTACCGAAATTTATGATTTCCTGCGTTTGCTTTATGCCCGTGGTGCCGATGCCTACAGTTACAATACCGGTGAAAAAATGGTCTCTTACTCCGATGACCAAATCAAAGATTTAATTATTCAGGACTTTACTGGGAAAAGAATCAATATTCTCGCTCCGGTTATTCGAGCAAGAAAAGGACATTATGCCGAACTTTTTCAGCAAATAACCAAACAAGGATTCTTAAAAGTTCGTGTCAACGGAGATATTCTGGATTTGGTTTCGGGAATGAAATTGGATCGTTACAAAACCCACGATATCGAGATTGTTGTCGACAGAATGCTGATTGAAAACACACCTGATAACGAAAAACGCCTGTCCGAAAGTATCAACACTGCAATGCATCATGGCGAAAATGTTTTGATGGTTTTGGATCAGGACACCAATGAAGTTCGTTATTTCAGTAGGAACTTAATGTGTCCGACTACCGGCATATCCTATCAAAATCCAGAACCAAATTTATTTTCTTTCAATTCACCCAAAGGAGCTTGCGATAATTGCAACGGATTGGGAACTGTCAATCAAATTAATGTTGGCAAGATTATTCCGAATCCTAAATTATCCATCAAAGCTGGGGGATTTGCGCCTTTAGGTGAATACAAATCATCTTGGATTTTCAAACAAATGGAGATTATAGGTGAGAAATATGGTTTTAAATTAACCGATGCCATCGAAAAAATTCCTTCAGAAGCAATAGAAATGATTTTGAATGGCGGAAAAGAAAAATTCACCATTAATTCTGAAGTTTTAGGAGTTGCTCGAGATTACAAAATTGACTTTGAAGGAATCTCCCATTTCATAAAAAACCAACATGATGAAAGTGGTTCGACAACCATTAAGCGTTGGGCCAAGGAATTTATGGACGAAATAAAATGTCCTGTTTGCGAAGGTTCCCGTTTGAAAAAGGAAGCCAATTATTTTAGAATAAACGAAAAAAGCATATCCGAGTTGTGTGATATGGATATTTCGGATTTGACAGCTTGGTTTTTGGATTTAAACAAACATTTATCAGACAAACAAAAAAGAATTGCTACCGAAGTAATTAAGGAAATCAAAGACCGTTTGGCTTTCTTAATGAATGTAGGATTAGAATATTTGGCTTTAAGCCGAAGTTCCAAATCACTTTCAGGCGGTGAAGCACAACGTATTCGATTGGCGACACAAATTGGGTCGCAATTGGTGGGTGTTTTATATATTTTGGATGAACCAAGTATTGGTTTACACCAAAGAGACAACGATAAGCTGATTCATTCTTTGGAGCAATTGCGAGACATTGGTAACTCTGTTATTGTGGTTGAACACGATAAAGACATGATCGAACGCGCGGATTATGTAATCGATATTGGTCCAAAAGCAGGAAAATACGGAGGGGAAATCATCAGTATTGGGACTCCGGCCGAAACATTGGCTTCGGATACGATTACTGCTCAGTATTTGAATGGCAAAATGAAATTGGAAATTCCCGAAAAACGCCGTGAAGGGAATGGAAAATTCCTGAAATTAACCGGAGCTACAGGAAATAACCTAAAAAATGTTTCAATTGAATTGCCTTTGGGTAAAATGATATGCGTTACGGGAGTTTCGGGAAGCGGGAAATCAACATTGATTAACGAAACCCTCTACCCTATTTTGAATGCCTATTATTTTAATGGTGTTAAAATTCCGATGCCGTATAAAAAAATAGAAGGTTTGGAACATATCGACAAAGTGATCGATATCGACCAAAGCCCGATTGGACGAACACCGCGTTCCAATCCTGCAACCTACACTGAAGTTTTTACCGAAATACGAAACCTATATACAATGACTTCCGAAAGTATGATTCGTGGGTATAAAGCGGGACGTTTTAGTTTTAATGTAAAGGGAGGTCGTTGCGAAACCTGTGAAGGTTCTGGAGTTCGTACCATTGAAATGAACTTTTTGCCTGATGTGTATGTAGAATGTGAGACCTGCCAAGGAAAGCGTTTCAATAGAGAAACATTAGAGATTCGCTATAAAGGAAAATCCATTTCGGATGTGTTGAACATGACCGTTGACGAAGCGGTACCTTTCTTTGAAAACATACCTAAAATTTATAGAAAAGTAAAGACTATTCAGGATGTTGGTTTAGGGTATATCACGCTTGGACAACAAAGTACCACACTTTCGGGCGGTGAAGCACAACGTATCAAACTGGCCGGTGAATTGTCAAAAAAAGACACCGGAAATACATTTTACATTCTTGACGAACCGACAACCGGTTTGCATTTTGAAGACATTCGAGTGTTGATGGATGTAATTAATAAACTAGTTGATAAAGGAAATACCATCTTGATTATCGAACACAATATGGACGTAATCAAACTAGCCGATTACATTATTGACATTGGCCCCGAAGGCGGAAAAGGCGGTGGACAACTTGTAGCCAAAGGAACTCCTGAGGAAATTGTGAAAAATAAAAAAAGCTATACGGCGCAGTTTTTGAAAAAAGAGTTATCTTAGTTATACATCTTTAAAAAAAAATTAAAGGTAAATTGAAAACCGATGCCCTAGCCCCGATAGCAGCGAAATCCTCCCGATTTTTCTTCGGGAGATTGAAACGAATAGCGGGGCACGAGCGAAGCGAACTGACAAAGTAAATAGCTCCAAATAAATATATTAATATGAGATTAGAAGATTTTGACAACGATGAGGATAGAGTAATCCAAGATAAATTAAAAAGAAAAACTTGGAATGAGATAAAAACAAACGATAGTTGGGCCATTTTTAAAATCATGGCCGAGTTTGTAAACGGATATGATTCGATGAGCCGTATTGGACCTTGTGTGACTATTTTTGGTTCGGCAAGGATAAAACCGGAGGATCATTATTATTTACTGGCTGAAAAAATTGCTTTCAAAATCAGTAAGGCCGGTTATGGCGTGATTACTGGAGGTGGTCCCGGAATTATGGAAGCCGGAAACAAGGGTGCACATTTAGGTGGAGGAATTTCGGTAGGACTCAACATCGAATTACCATTTGAACAGCATTTTAACCCTTATATTGACAGGGACAAAAACTTGAATTTTGATTATTTCTTTGTTCGAAAAGTAATGTTTGTAAAATATTCACAGGGATTTGTGGTAATGCCAGGAGGATTTGGAACTTTGGACGAATTATTTGAGGCGATTACCCTAATTCAGACCAAAAAAATAGGCAAATTCCCGATTATATTGGTTGGAACTGCATTTTGGTCTGGTTTGATTGATTGGATAAAAACAGTACTGATAGAAAGAGAACACACGATAAGTCCAGATGATTTGAATCTCTTTAAAATAGTAGATACCGAAGATGAAGTAGTCGCGGTACTGGATAATTTCTATAAAAAGTACGATTTAAGTCCTAATTTTTAATACTGAGAGCCGTTTTACAAACGGCTCTTTTTTTTTAACGCATATTAGTGTATTTTGACTATTAAATACTGGCCTTTTCTTAATTTTTTGTAAATTGTCTTAGATTTATACTTTTTTAGAAACTTATATATCACCCCAGATTGAAAACTCACGGTAAAATCATACTATTCTTAATTGTTTTGTTGGTTTTCCACAAACAATATGCACAGCATCACTCTAAAATGTCTGTGGCAGTGAATATGAATTCTAATACCCTGACAGTTGATCAAGAAATTACCTTTTATAACCAGACTAATGACACTTTAACCTCTATAGTGTTGAATGATTGGAACAATGCTTTTTCAGATAGAGAGAGTCCATTGGGGAAACGTTTTTCGGACGAGTTCTACAATAAGTTTCACATGGCGCTAGCAGAAGATCGTGGAGGAACCGTTAATTTAATTATCGAGGATAACGATAAAAATGTTTTTACATGGGAAAGAACCAAAAAAAATCCTGATTATATTGAGGTTTTACTACATCATACATTGGCTCCAAACCAAAAAGTAAAATTGCATCTTACTTATATTTCCATGATTCCAAGCAACAAATTTACCAAATATGGTCATTTTGAAAAATATGGCATGCATCTCAAAAACTGGTTCCTTACCCCTGCCCGTTATGAAAATCATCAATTTATAAAATACAGTAATGAAAGCCTTGACGATATTGCTAATGGAGTTTCGGATTTTGATGTTGATTTGAAAATTACCAATAAAAACGCAGTAACAACGGATTTAACTGTTAACAATTTCACTGCAACCGAACAAGAAACCAATGTCAATCTTTCAGGTAAAAACAGAACCGATTTTGATTTAATTATTGAAAAAGAATCGAGTTACAGAAGTTATAAAATTGGTGCTTTTGAAGTCATGACCAATTTAAGTTCGGGAAGATTTGATGACTCATTGAAAACAGCAATCATCAAGCGAGTGGTTGATTTTGCCAATACTCAAATTGGACAATATCCTTTTGGGAAAATCATCGTTTCGGAGGAAGATTATGAGAAAAATCCGTTTTATGGTCTGAATCAGTTGCCAAAATTTATGCGCCCTTTTCATTCTGATTTTTTATTCGAAATAAAATTTTTAAAAACCTATTTAAATAATTTTCTCAAGAATAGTTTGCTATTGGATTCCAGAAAAGACAATTGGATTTATGACGGCATTCAGATATTTACCATGATGAATTATATTGACCAATACCATCCTGACAGCAAGATGATGGGATCGGCTTCCAAGTTTTTTCTATTCAGGGGATTCAAAATGGCGCAAACTGATTTTAATGATCAATACAGCTACTATTATATGTTGATGGCACGTAAAAATCTCGATCAAGCACTTAATGAGCCAAAAAATACGTTGATAAAATTCAATGTGCAAATTGCGAACAAATACAAAGCTGGTTTGAGCCTACAATATCTAAACGATTACCTTAGAAATGATTTGGTTTTATCCGGAATTCAGCAATTCTATAAACTTAATAAAGAGGGACAAACGAACAGGGATGATTTTGAAAATATATTGAGATCAAAAGCGCCAAAAAATATTGATTGGTTTTTTAAATATATTATTGATAGTCGAGTACCTATTGACTATAAATTTGGCGATTTTTCCAAAACAAAAGACTCCATCACTTTTACTGTTAAAAACAAAGGAATTCCATTGGTTCCAATGCCTGTATTTGGTATCAAAAACAAACAAATTATTTTCAAAAAATGGATCGAAACCAATGAAATAGATACTACACTCATTTTTGAGAGAAAAGGCATTGATAAACTGGTATTGAATTATAATAACGAAGTCCCTGAGTTTAATTTGAGAAACAATTGGAAATCATTGTATCCATTTTCACTAAACCGTCCATTGAAACTTACTTTTTTTGAGGATTTAGAAGATCCGCATCGTTCCCAATTATTTTATGTTCCCACTATATTTTACAATAAATATGACGGATTTGCACCTGGAATCAGTTTTTACAACTATAGTTTCTTTGACAAACCGTTCATGTTTTCCTTAAATCCGATGTACTCCATCAATACCAAATCAATTGTGGGCAGTTATCAATTAATCCTAAATCATTATTTAAGAGAAAGTAGACTATATAATATGCGCTATTCTTTGAATGGTTCTTATTATCATTATGCCGAGGATGCCGCTTATTTAAAATTGTATCCAAGTTTGTCATTATACTTTCGGGAACCTAGGTACAGAGACAATAGAAAACAGGCCATATTTGTAAAATACAATATCATTTACAAAGAACCATCTGCTGTTGTGATTGATAGTACAGATAATTATTCCATTTTGAACCTTAAATATTCCAATATAAAAACAGAGGTTGCCAGCCATGTTAAATTCTTGACCGATGTACAGTTTTCAGGTTATTTTGGTAAAATATCAGCTGAAATGGAATATCGTAAGTTGTTTAATGACAATCGTTATTTTAATATTCGTGCATTTGCTGGTACTTTTTTATACAACACGAACAACACCCAAAACTATAATTTTGGAGTTTCCAGAGTTAATGATTATTTGTTTGATTATCCTCTTTATGCACGATCTGATGAAACTGGAATATTAAGCCAGCAATACGTTATGGGCCAAGGAGGACTTAAATCGTTCGTTAATCCTTCGGAATCCAATCAATGGCTGGTAACAACAAATTTGAGCTATAGTCTATTATGGAATTGGGTAGATGCGTATGCTGATTTTGGTTTTGTAAAAAATAAAGGGTTTCATAATAACTTTGTTTATGATAGTGGAATACGGCTAAATTTGGTTCAAGATTACTTCGAATTATTCTTTCCTGTGTATTCTTCGAATGGATTCGAGCCAAGCCAAAAAAATTACAGTGAAAAAATACGATTTATCTTTATTTTTAATCCAAAATCATTAATTAATCTTTTTACCCGAAAATGGTTTTAATTCAAAACAAAAACTTTAAAATATTAAACTATTACACAATTTTTTAAGTTTAAATTACATATATGATAAAAATACATTCGATTTACTGGAAATTATTTCATAAAAAATTATAAAAATACAGAATCACATAATGATATATACGTAGTTTTTGATTACTTTTGCACCATTAAAGCTATACTTTTAAATTATGATAAAAGAGAAAGTCAATACTAGTTTAACATTTGAAGATTTTAAAACCGAAGTCTTAAATGATTACCGAATTGCCATAATAAGCAGAGAATGTAGTTTATTAGGACGTAAAGAAGTATTAACTGGAAAAGCCAAGTTTGGTATTTTTGGTGATGGAAAAGAAGTTCCACAACTTGCCATGGCCAAATGCTTTAAAAATGGAGACTTCCGTTCAGGATATTATCGCGATCAAACTTTTATGATGGCTATTGGCGAATTGACTATTGAACAATTTTTTGCCGGTTTATATGGTCATACTGATATTGATTTGGAGCCAATGTCTGCAGGAAGACAAATGGGTGGTCACTTTGTAACCCATAGTTTGAACGAAGACGGATCTTGGAAAAACTTAACACAACAAAAAAATTCTAGTGCCGATATTTCTCCAACAGCTGGACAAATGCCAAGATTACTTGGATTGGCGCAAGCCTCAAAGATATACAGAAACGTTCCAGGAATTCCAAATGCAGACCAATTTTCAATAGAAGGAAATGAAATTGCATGGGGAACTATAGGAAATGCAAGCACATCAGAAGGATTATTTTTTGAAACCATGAATGCTGCCGGAGTTTTACAAGTTCCTATGGTGATGAGTGTTTGGGATGACGAATACGGAATTTCTGTACATGCAAGACACCAAACTACTAAAGAAAGTATTTCGGAAATCTTAAAAGGATACCAAAAAGATGAAAATACGAATGGTTTTGAAATATTAAAAGTAAAAGGATGGGATTATGTTGATTTGATTGCCACTTATGAAAAAGCGGCAGAAATCGCCCGTGAAAATCACGTTCCTGTTTTAATTCACGTTGATCAACTTACGCAACCTCAAGGACACTCGAGTTCTGGTTCACACGAAAGATATAAAAATGCTGCCCGATTGGCATGGGAAAAAGATTTTGACTGTATTCGTCAAATGAAATTATGGATGATTGCCATTAATATTGCGTCACCAGAAGAAATTGACGCGATCGATTTGGAAGCCAAAAAAGAAGTTTTTGAGGGTAAAAAAGCCGCTTGGAACGCTTTTATTGGACCAATAATTGAAGAGCAAAACGAATTAGTTGCTATTTTAGAAAGAATAGCGGTAACCAGTGCCAAAAAAGAAGAAATTCTTAGAAATGCTGCTACCTTAAAAAGTATCAAATCTCCTTTGAAAAAGGAAATAATGGTAGTCGCCCGAAAAACATTGCGTTTGATTATCAATGAAGAAGACAAAATTGAATTATCCAATTGGATTACTGATTATATCAAAAAAACACAACCAAAATTTAGTAGTAATTTATTTTCTGAATCGGATAAAAATGTTTTTTCTGTTAAAGAAGTTTTACCTCAATATCCAAGTGATGCCACAGAAGATACTGACGGCAGAATGATTTTGAGAGATAACTTTGATGCTATTTTTTCTAAATATCCAGAAACTCTAATTTTTGGAGAAGACGCAGGAAATATTGGTGATGTAAATCAAGGTTTGGAAGGAATGCAAGAAAAATATGGTGAGTTGCGAGTTGCCGATGTTGGGATTCGTGAAGCTTCTATATTAGGTCAAGGAATTGGAATGGCATTGAGAGGACTACGTCCGATTGCCGAAATTCAGTATTTAGATTATCTATTGTATGCTATTCAGATCATGAGTGACGATTTGGCTACATTACAATACAGAACTGTTGGTAGACAAAAAGCACCACTTATTATACGTACCCGTGGACACCGTTTGGAAGGTATCTGGCATTCAGGTTCTCCAATGGGGATGATTATCAATGCCATTAGAGGAATCCATGTCTTGGTTCCTAGAAACATGACACAAGCAGCTGGTTTTTACAATGCTTTATTGGAATGTGACGAACCTGCTTTGGTTATCGAATGTTTGAACGGTTACCGATTGAAAGAAAAAGCACCTTTGAATTATGGTGAATTCAAAACACCAATTGGAGTTGTGGAAACATTAAGAAAAGGAACCGATATTACGCTTGTTTCTTATGGCTCTACGTTGAGATTAGTAGAACAAGCTGCCAAAGAATTATTTGAAGTTGGTATTGATTGCGAAATTATTGATTTACAATCATTGCTTCCGTTTGACATTCATAGTGACATTGTGAAAAGTATAGCCAAAACCAATCGATTATTGGTTATTGACGAAGATTTACCTGGTGGTGCTTCTGCTTACATTTTGCAACAAATCGTTGAACAACAAGATGCTTACAATCATTTAGACAGCAAACCACAAACTTTGACTGCAAAAGCACACAGACCTGCTTATGGTACAGATGGCGATTATTTCTCAAAACCGTCTGCGGAAGATATTTACGAAAAAATATATGAAATGATGCACGAAGTAAATCCTTCAAAATATCCAAGTTTGTATTAAACTTAAAATACAATAATCAAAATCCCAATCTTCAGGTTGGGATTTTTTTTTATCTTTATTCAAAAACTATTATCACCATTTTAAATGACACCCTTAGAAACTTTATTTTTAGATTTAAATGACATCAAAGTAATCGATAGCGCTATTCCCTATTCGGAATACACTCCATTGGATTTATCGGCTTCCAATCTGGAATTGAATCAACTGAATATTACTGATTCTTCACAATTTGAAGCTTATATCGAACTTTTATTAGCTAAAAACAAAGCAAAAGTCACATATGGTGGTTACAATGAAATTCGTAATTTGTATAAACGAAGTGCTGTCTTTAATGATCTAAACACAGAGGAACGAAACATTCACATCGGATTGGATTTATGGATTAAAGCTGGTACTGCTGTTTTGGCTGCTCTAGACGGAAAAGTACATAGTTTTCAATACAACAATAACCTGGGTGATTACGGTCCCACCATAATTCTGGAACACCAATTGGAAAACCAAATTTTTTATACTTTATATGGTCACTTGTCTTTAGAAAGTATTGCGAATCTGAAAGTTGGTGATTTTTTTTCAAAAGGACAACACTTGGCTACATTAGGAGATAATAGTGTAAATGGCGACTATTCTCCACATTTACATTTTCAAATTATAAAAAATATAGAAGATAATTATGGTGATTATCCAGGAGTTTGCAGTAAAAGCAAATTGGATTATTATTTGGAAAATTGTCCAGATCCCAATCTGCTATTGAAAATTTACTAATAAAGTTTCTTTAAATATTATCTTTCAGACGAATAAACAGACTACTTATATATCTCTGTTCCCAAAAGATAAATCCCATATTAATAGTTATTGGTTGTATTTATACCTACATTTGATACGGATATACCCTATTTATGGATGTATTAAGAAGAATATTACTTTTTAATACTGCTGTCCAAAGTAAATATTGGTACCATGAAATCAATTTTGACCATAGAAGATAATAGTTTACTTAAATCACTACCCAATAATAAAGTAATAGCAACGAAAGAAATCAAAGTCTCGAAAGTCCCTGCAAAAAAAAATCCGTTTTCAAAGAAGGAGCTCAAAAAAAAATCTTTTACTGTTGTAGCTATTGGTGCCTCTGCAGGTGGTCTTGAAGCAGTAACCCAATTATTGAAAAACATTTCTCCTACCACAGGTATGGCTTTTATATATGTCCAACACCTAAGTCCAGATCATAAAAGTTTACTTGACAAACTTTTATCTAAAGTGACTCAAATGAAGGTCCAGTTGATTGATAACATGGAATTACTGAAACCCAATAATTTTTATGTTATTCCCAATGATAAAGAAATTGAGGTTATTGATGGACATATAAAATTGACTCCCCGACCTAAAAACAGAACTTCAAACTTCTCAATCGACTTACTTTTTTCTTCTTTGGCAGAAACCCATCATGAAAATGTTATTGGTGTTATTCTGTCTGGATCTGCCAACGACGGCACACGAGGATTGAAAGAAATAAAACAGGCCGGAGGAATTACTTTCGCCCAGGATGACTCGGCGAAATTTGGCAGCATGCCCAATTCTGCAATTGCTGAAGGTATTGTTGATTTTGTATTATCTCCAAAAGAGATTGGAATTGAATTAACACGAATCAGTCAGCATCCTTTAATAGTCAATACTGCCATAAAAAAAATCCCTGAAGCCGAAATAGAAAATAGCAATCCAGAGTTGAAGGTTATTCTACAACTTTTACACAAAAGAAAAAATGTAGATTTCAGTCATTACAAAATGAATACTATCAAAAGGCGAATGCTTCGCAGGATGTTAGTTCATAAAATTAAAACTTTAAAAGAATACATCGAAATACTTACTAATCAAAGCAATGAAGTCGATATTCTTTATCAGGATCTATTAATTAATGTAACCGCTTTTTTTAGAGATGCTGAACCGTTTTTGTATTTAAAAAATGTAATTCTGCCTAAATTAATCGAAGCGAAAACCACAGGTGAGACTCTTCGCTTATGGGTTGCTGCTTGTGCCACCGGTGAAGAAGTTTATTCGATAGCGATATTATTACTAGAATTACAAGAAAACAATCCTAACAGTATTCCTTTTCAAATTTTCGCTTCCGATCTCAGCGCCGAAGCCATTCGGATTGCTCGAATTGGTGAATATTCTGCTTCGCAATTGGCAGCTATTTCACCAGAAAGATTAGTTCGCTTTTTTGTAAAATCCAAAAATAAATACCGTATTTCAAAACAGTTAAGAGATGTTTGTGTATTTGCAAAACACAACATTTTGCGGGATCCTCCATTTTCAAGAATGGATTTCATTAGTTGCAGGAATATGCTAATCTATTTGGACACAGCTGCTCAGAAAAAAGCAATTTCCACTTTTCATTATGCCTTAAACGATGGAGGCTGTTTGATGTTGGGAAAATCGGAAACAATTGGAACAACAGCACAGCTTTTTTCGATTCTCGATAAAAAATTCAAATTTTATTCCCGAAAAAAAAATTCAGGTTTACTCACCATTCCTGACCTTACTTCACGTCTATCCCATTCTACCATGCCTGATAAAAACACTACACCACCTACTACATTCAAAAAAGTATCTGCATCTGTAAACGGCACTATCGGAATGGCTTTTGATGCCGTTTTACTGGAACATCATGTACCTGCCAGTGTCATTATCAACTACGATTTAGAAATTCTCCAATTTAGGGGATCTACTTCCTTGTATTTACAGCATTCCCCTGGTAAGGCCAGTTTTAATATTTTGAAAATGGCACATATAGAAATCACATTTGAGTTGCGAAATGCCATTCATCATGCCATTAAAACAAAACTTCCGATCCAAAAAATGGGGATTGAAATGAATCGAAACCCGATAGACAAAACCATTCAAATTGTAAATCTCGAGGTTATTCCGCTTAACATTGAAGGAGAAGAGCCTTTATTGATTGTTATTTTTACAGGAAACATCGAACATGAAACAGAGGAAGACTCAATAAAAGGGCAAGAAAACAACACGATTGCTAAAGATCGTCGAATAAAAAAACTTGAAGACGAACTTGCTGCAGCCAGAGCTGATATGGGATCTATCACCCATGATCAGGAAGCCGCCAATGAAGAACTGCAAAGTGCCAACGAAGAAATAGTCTCAAGTAATGAAGAATTGCAAAGCTTGAATGAAGAACTCGAAACCTCCAAGGAAGAGATTGAATCAACCAATGAGGAATTGGTAACCAGTAATCAGGAATTACATTCCAGAATTCAGCAAGTCGAAGAATTAAACCAATATAATGAAGCCATACTCTCTACAGTTCATGAACCTGTGCTCATTCTTGATAAAGACATAAAAATAAAATCAGCCAATAAATCATTTTGCAAAACATTTCATGTAACCGAAGAAGAATGCATTGGAAAATCATTATATAAATTAGGGAATAACCAATGGAACATTCCAAAATTAAGAACGCTAATAGAAAAAATTGTTTCTGAAAACAAGAACTTTCATGATTTTGAAGTAGAACATGTTTTTCCGGTTATTGGAAAAAAAATAATGTTGCTCAACGCCCACCGGATCATCCAAGCACGAGAAAATGAAGAATTAATTGTCCTTACGATTATTGACATTACCGATGTTCGAAATCTTGCCATTGAACTCCAAATCAAAGAGAAAAAAGTACTGGAAGTACAACTTGAAGTAGAGAAAAAAGCACTTAAAGCCATTGAAGACAGCAATAAACGGTATAGTATGATGCTCATGCATTCTCCTTTCTCTTTTGTCATATTAAAAGGAAAAGAGATGGTCATCAAACTTGCCAATGATAGTATTAAAGAAATTTGGGGAAAAGGCAATGATATCGAAGGCAAGCCAATTCTTACCGTTTTACCCGAATTAAAAGATGGTCCGATCCCAAAAATGCTAGACGAGGTATATACAACAGGTATTCCTCAAGAAGGATATGAACTCCTTGTTCCCATAAAACGCAATGGCCAATTTGAGGATGTTTATTTTAATTTTGTTTATCAACCTTATCTCGATGCTGATGAAACCATTTTGGGGGTAACCGTTATTGCTTACGAGGTTACAGCTCATATTAATTTAAAGTCCGAATTAATCGAAGCAAAGCGCGTAGCGGAACAAAACACAAAAATTGCCGAAAATGCATTAAAATCTAAGCAACAATTTTTGTCGAATATGAGTCATGAGATTAGGACTCCGATGAATGCCATAATTGGGTTTACAAATGTGGTTTTGAAAACTGAATTGAATAAAGAGCAAAAAGAATTTATCACAGCTATTAAATCTTCGGGAAGCGCATTGATTGTTTTAATTAATGATATTCTTGATCTTGCCAAAGTAGATGCTGGAAAAATGACTTTTGACAAAAAAAACTTCAACATATTTGAATCTATTGCCGATATCTTTTATTTGTTTGAATCTAAATGTTCAGAGAAAAATTTAAAATTAGAACAACAATATGATAGTCGAATTCCTGAATTTATTGTAGGCGATTGTATGCGTTTACGACAAATTATTTTAAATTTAATAAGCAATGCTATCAAATTTACTTCAAAAGGAAAAATAATATTGAGTGTTCAAATGCTGAAAGAAGATTCAGAAAAAACCACAATAGAATTCAAATTAACCGATACAGGTATTGGAATTCCAAAAAACAAACTGGCAACTATTTTTGATAATTTCGAACAAGCATCTACCGAAATTTCACGATTATATGGGGGAACCGGTTTAGGTCTTGCCATTGTCAAACAACTGGTAGAGCATCAAGGAGGTACATTAATTGTACAAAGTGAAGAAGGTATCGGCTCCACATTTGGTTTTGTCATGGATTTTGAAAAATTCTGCGATGAAATTCCTGCAGAAACAGAAAATATTTACACTACAATCGAAGGATTAGAAAATGTAAAAGTTTTGGTCGCAGAAGATGTACCGTTGAATCAACTTTTGATAAAAATCATTTTAGAGGAATTTGGTTTTCAATGTGATATTGCCGAAAATGGTAAAGTAGCCATTGCAAAGCTAAAAGAGAATAGCTATGACATTATTTTAATGGATATACTAATGCCTGAAATGAACGGGTTTGAGGCTACAGATTTCATTCGAAATACAATGAATTCCAAAATTCCTATCATTGCGCTTACTGCAGATGTGACCACCGTAGATGTACAAAAATCAAAAACCGTGGGAATGAATGATTACATCTCAAAACCCATTGATGAAAAGCTTTTGTATGAGAAAATAGTCAAACAACTTAAAAAAACACTTCCTAAGAAATAGAACTCTAACCTTTGTCAAAGTTTACAACTTTGACAAAGGTTAGATGCTAGACAAAATTATATGCATCTAGTTTTTTTGATTTGCAATTAAAATTTTGCTAATGGCTTATATTTAAAAAGGCAACAATCAGTGAATTATACAACAATCTTGTAAATTCTATAACATCGATTGTTGATTTCTAGACGACCTTTACTCTATCCTTTAAAACAAGAACAACTTGAAATTATACATCAAATACATGGTTAGTAATCGCTGCAAAATGGCGGTAAAAGAAGAATTGAAGAAACTTGGTCTGCACTTTATTGTGGTTGATTTAGGCGAAGTGGAAATCATGGAAACTATTTCTATGTATCAAAGAGAGCAACTCAAAATAGGCTTAATCGATTCGGGACTCGAATTGATGGATGATAAAAGAGCCATGCTTATCGAAAAAATAAAAAATGTAATTATTGAATTGGTACATCATACTGATGAAAACATTAAAATTAATTTTTCCGACTATTTGCATGAAAAATTAAATCACGATTATACCTATATGTCCAATCTTTTTTCGGAAGTACAAGGAACTACAATCGAACAATTTATCATTTCGCACAAGACCGAAAGAATTAAAGAATTGATTATTTATGGCGAACTCAATATCACTGAAATCGCTTGGAAAATGGGATATAGCAGCGTAGCTCACTTATCGAGTCAGTTCAAAAAAGTAACAGGCCTATCTCCTACCCACTTTAAACAATTAAAAGACAAAAGACGAAGCCCAATTGAGGAAATTGGGAATTAAGTACAACTTCATCTTTAAAATTCCACTATAAATTTAACCAACAATACCACGTTTCCCAATGCAAGAATCACAATATGCCAGAAGTTTAATAGAAGCCAGTTTGGATCCTTTGGTTACCATTAGTACCGAAGGCAAGATTACGGATATGAATGAAGCATTGACTCATATTACTGGAATATCGAGAGAGGAATTGACAGGGACTTATTTTAAAGATTATTTTACTGAGCCAAAAAAAGCACACGATGTTTATCAAGAAGTTTTTTCTAAAAGCTCAGTTTCTGATTCTCCGCTTACACTTCGCCACAAAAATGGAAAATTAACAGAAGTGCTATTTAATGGTTCTGTATATCGTGACAATAATGGGAATATAAAGGGAGTAGTAATTGTAGCACGAGATATAGCCGAACAAAAATGGGCGCTGGAATTGAGAAATGCTAATAAAGAATTGGCCTTTCAAAATGATGAAAAAGAAAAACGTGCAGATGAATTAGGCATAGCCAACAAAGAATTAGCTTTTCAAAACGAAGAAAAAGAAAAACGTGCTGCCGAATTAGGTATTGCCAACAAAGAATTGGCATACCAAAATGATGAAAAAGAAAAACGCGCAGATGAATTAGGAATTGCCAATAAGGAATTGGCTTTTCAAAATACAGAAAAAGAGAAAAGAGCTGCAGAGTTGGTTATTGCAAATGAAGAGCTGGCCTACCAAAATAAAGTCAAAGAAAAAAGAGCTGCTGAGTTAGTTATTGCCAACAAAGAATTGGCTTTTCAAAATGATGAAAAAGAAAAAAGAGCAGATGAATTATACATTGCCAACAAAGAGCTTATTTTTCAAACAGGTGAGAAAGAAAACAGAGCAGCCGAACTTGTAATTGCTGATCTGGAACTTGAATTTCAAAGCAAAGAGAAAGAGAAACGTGAGATTGCCAACAAAGAATTAGAGGCCCATAGTTATTCCCTTAAATTGGCTTCCCAATATTCTTTGAGTTTAATTGAAGCCAGTCGGGATCCTTTATTTACCATTTCACCAAACGGAAAAATTACGGACACCAATGATGCAACAGTTCGAGTTACTGGTGTATCCAGAAAAAAACTTATAGGTTCTGATTTTATTAATTATTTCACAGAGCCTCAAAAAGCTCGGGATGGATATAAAAAAGTTTTTACGAAAGGCTTTGTCGTCGATTATCCGCTAACTATAAAAGACGAAAAATTTACCGATGTTTTGTTTAACGGCTCGGTTTACAAAGATGATTTAGGAAATGTGGTTGGTGCAGTTGTGGTTGCCAGAGATATTACCGAACAAAAGCGAATTGCAACAGAATTATTTGAAGCCAAAGTCTTTGCTGAATTGGCAACAGTAATAGCCGAAGAAGCAAAAAGTAAAGCAGAATTGGCTACTAAAATTGCTGAAAATGCCGTAAAAGCAAAACAGCAATTTTTATCGAACATGAGTCATGAGATTCGGACACCGATGAATGCCATAATTGGATTTACGAAAGTGGTCTTAAAAACAGAATTATCAGCCAAACAAAAGGAATATCTGATGGCGATAAAAATGAGTGGCGATGCGCTAATCGTGCTTATAAATGACATTTTGGATTTAGCAAAAGTAGATGCGGGAAAAATGACTTTTGAGCAAAGTCCTTTCAAAATAAAAAAATCATTATCTTCTATGCTTCATTTATTTGAAACAAAAATTCAGGAAAAAAACTTAAAATTAGTTTCTGAATACGACGATAAAATCCCAGAAGTCTTAGTTGGAGATGCAATTCGTTTGCACCAAATTATTTTAAATTTGGTTAGTAATGCAGTAAAATTCACAAATAAAGGGGTCATTACCGTAAGCGTTCATTTAATGTTTGAAGACGACGAAAAAGTAATTATTGAATTTGCAGTCAAAGACACCGGAATAGGAATAGGAGAAGATAAAATTGACCGAATTTTTGAAAATTTCCAACAAGCATCAAGTGGAACTTCCCGATTATATGGAGGTACAGGTCTTGGACTTGCTATTGTAAAACAACTGGTAGAATCTCAAGGAGGAAGTATTAGGGTCAAAAGTAAAATAAACGAGTATTCCCGTTTTAGTTTTACTTTACCTTTTCTAAAAACGAAAGAAGATGCAGAACTAGAAAATGAAATTATGGAATTGGATAATGAAATCAAAGGCATCAAAGTCTTGGTTGTTGAAGATATGGCTCTCAATCAATTGTTGATGAAAACGGTATTGGATGATTTTGGCTTTGAACGTGATATCGCCGAAAACGGAAAAATTGCCATCGAAAAACTCAAAACAAATCAATACGATGTTGTTTTGATGGATTTACAAATGCCTGAAATGAACGGTTTTGAAGCCACAGAATACATTAGAGAAACATTGAAATTGACAATCCCAATAATTGCTCTGACGGCAGACGTCACAACTGTAGATTTGGCTAAATGTAAAGCTGTGGGCATGAACGATTATATTGCAAAACCCATTGATGAAAGAGTATTATACAGCAAAATTGTAGGTTTAATACAAAAGCCTAAAAATTTAAAACCAAAGAATACTATCAAAACAGGGGGTTCAGAAGTGGAAAAAGTAAAATACATCAATTTAGATTACTTGAACCACCGCACCAAATCCAATCCAAAATTGATGATTGAAATGATTGGGCTATATCTGGAACAAACGCCTGAGCTAATCAGTACATTAAAACAAAGTTTGTTAGATCAAGATTGGAGTATGCTAAATGCTGCCATTCACAAAATGATTCCCTCATTTTCAATTATGGGAATGCATTCCGATTTTGAAAATATGGCAAAAAAAATTCAGGAATTTGTGGCAATACAACAACAAAATGATGAAATGGAAAGTATGGTATTGAAACTTGAAGATGCATGTACGCAGGCCTGTAAAGAATTAGAGCTAGAATTAGAAACACTAAAAAAATCCCTAAAATGAATAGCACAAACAAAATAAAACTGTTCTTAGTCGATGATGACGCCTTATTCTTGAAATCTTTGGAAATTGAGTTTTTGGATCATGCTGATTTTGAAATAGAAACCTACTCTACCGGTGAACTTTGCCTTGCCAATTTATCCAATAACCCAGATGTTATTATTTTGGATTATCATCTGGATGGTATTGATAGAAATGCGATAAACGGTATCGCGACCTTGGACAAAATAAAAGCATTCAATCCTGAAATTGCTGTTATTATGCTGTCTTCTCAGGATAAAATTGATGTAGCTATCGATTGTATGCATCATCAGGCCTTTGATTATGTGGTTAAAAGCGAAACGGCTTTTGTTCGTTTGCAAAAAATAATATCATCTCTTTACGAGTTTAGAAAAATGAAAAAAGAACTAAGCTGGTATATGGACAGGATGTAATTAAAATAATTTCAAATTCTATCGCATTATAAATTTTAAAAATAAAAATCATGAAATGAGCATGAACGTAAATTGGTCGCAATTGAAAATCATCGAATACCAATATAAAATAGTAACCGATGAGATAAACACTAATGACGATATGCGAATTACATACAACAATAATAATCAATAAATATCTACATTATGAATATCAAAAGAATCTTCGGCGCATTATTAACAGCACTCGGTATCGGTGGGCTTATTTATGATGCAGTAATATTTACTAACACTTCTGGCAGTGAAAGGGACATTAAAGCATTAATCATCTATGGAATTTTAGGAACTGTTTTCTTTATAGCAGGAATTAGTTTAGTGCGTACTACAAAAGATGAATCTTAGATTTGTATAACACAAACTAAAAAATTCTTTATAAATATATTTCCCATCAAAAAAACAATAGTGTTTTTTACTGATTTGCCAGGTTGGCGCAACGGCATCAAGAACATAGGAGTTTTCCAACCTTACATCTATGACCAACGAAATGGTACACGAGCTTGATAACCGTTAATCAGTTAAAAATATTCTCCTTTGCTTTAAACCATTACATATTTTGCGGCTTTTTATAAGTATTTTACAGACTTTAAATTTAGATTAGCATCAAAAATATAATGTCTTGGTAAGCCGGTAGGGATTTCAAAATTGACAATTTCAGTCTTGCTGATACCTTCCAGATACATTACTAAAGCTCTTAGACTATTGCCGTGAGCGACTATCAAAACATTTTGTCCAGTTCTAAGTTTTGGTTCTATTTCTTTTCTAAAATAAGGGACTACCCTATCGTAAGTATCGGCTAAACTTTCGCCATCTGGCGGCCGAGTATCATAACTTCTTCTCCAAATTTCTACTTGTTTAGAACTGTATTTTTTTGAGACTTCGTCTTTGTTTTGTCCTTGCAAACTTCCATATCTTCTTTCATTTAAAGCTTTATCTGCTATAATAGGGATCGTAGTTTGGTGAATTACTTCCAAAATTATTCTCAAAGATTCCTCTGCTCGTTTTAGAACAGAAGTGTATGCAATATTATATTCAAAATTCTTCAACTTGATTCCTGCTTGTTTTGCTTCTTCTTTTCCCAAAGGAGTAAGTGCCACATCTACATTACCGGTAAATAGATTCTCTAAATTATAAATCGACTGTCCGTGCCGAATAAGTGTCAATATTGCCATACTTATTTCTTTATTACATTTTTAAACCCGAAATACCAGCGAATTTGATTGAGAATTCAACATCCTAATTTTGGTAAAATTTCTATGAAATGCAGGATAAATAAATTCTATTTTTAGAATCTAAAATATTGATTTATAAGTAAATAAAAACGAATAATATCTGTAAATTCTATAACTATTATCAAAAGTTATACAACAGTATTTCATGCTTAAGTTTCCATCTTTGTATTCTAAAGGTTTCTGATTTTGAATAATCTAGATCAGAATTTTAAAAAAAAAAATAGTCGTAAAACAGCATTAAAAACTAGAAAATATGGAACCACAAATTGGAATTACGAAACAAAATTTACAAAAAAGCATTGCAGTCTTATCTTCAGTTTTAGCAGATGAAATGACTTTATATATAAAAATACGAAAATTCCATTGGAATGTATCTGGCAATAGTTTTATGGAATTACACATATTATTTGAAAACCAATACAAACAATTAGAATCTTCAATTGATGAAATTGCTGAACGCATCAGTAAATTGGGAGGGAAAGCTATTGGCACCATGAAAGAATTTTCAGAACTGACAAGACTTAAAGAAAATCCAAATAAATATCCTTCACAAAAGGATATGCTACTGGAACTATTAGAAGATCATGAAACCATTATTATTGAACAACGCAAAGATGTAACAGTCTGTGCTGAAGAAAATAATGATGCTGGTTCAGCAGATTTTTTGACTGGCTTAATGGAAGACCACGAAACAATGGCCTGGAAACTTAGAAGATACTTAAGTTAAGTCAATACAAAAAAACTATAAAAATGTATAAAGTAGAAAAAGAATTAGGGTTCAGTTCCAAAAGTCATTGCAAAGTGGGTAAAGTAACTTCTAGAAAAAATGCTGCAGTTGATACTGGCTCCATTCAATTTGATTTTAAAACAGAAGCTTTTAAAAAATCCAATGTTCTATTTATAGAAAAAATAAGAACTCTTTAGGTTCACTTCATTCTATAAAAATATATAAAAAGAAAAGTCATGTATCATATTTCAATTATTTCGTCGAGTATAAGAACAGGTAGAAAAAGCCACAGTGTCGCATTGTACTTGCAAAAGTATCTCGTAGAAAATGAATTGGCGGCAGTCGAAATATTAGATCTGAAAAGCTATAATTTCCCAATATTTGAAGAGCGATTGGAATTTCAAGTTAAACCGACAGCTCAGGTACTTGAATTTACTGATAAAATCAAAGCTTCAGAAGGTATTATTATCGTTACACCGGAGTACAATGGAGGTTATCCCGCTAGTTTAAAAAATGTTATTGATCTTTTGTACGCCGAATGGGAACGTAAACCTATTGGAATTTCCACTGTTTCGTCCGGAGGATATGCTGGATCACAAGTCTTGATTTTTTTACAATTCGTACTTTGGAAAATTAAAGCATTTACCATTCCTGCAACTTTTCAGATTGCAAAAGTTCAGAATGAATTTGATGATTTAGGAAATGCCATCCACAAAGCCGCAACTGATAAACTGGCGTCTGCTTTCATAAAAGAATTGCTTTGGTCAATAAAATTGGTCAAAAAAGAATTTTATTCATCGGACGTAATTAGCATATAAAGAAAAAGAGTTTCATTCGAGTGTTTTCCGCAAGAAGGCACTCGAATTTTTAATTGGGGTAACTCAATACTATAATTTTTAAAATAAAAAATAAAAAATGACTGCCTCCTCAACTATTGTCACAAAGAAATTATTCCTATTTTTTCTTCTTATAACAGGTTTATATTATGGGAAAGTTTTCCTTATGCCTTTTGTAATTGGAGGAATTTTGGCTACCCTTTTTTTACCTTTTTGCAATTGGATGGAAAAAAAGAAAATTCCAAAAGGAATAGCAGTATTTCTTTGTTTTTTTGCTTTATTCCTTTTTCTTTCTGGCTTAATTGCACTACTGAGTTGGAAAATATCTGAAGTGATGAACGATATCACTCTTTTAAAAGATAAGGCCATTGATACTGTTGTCTACATTCAAAAATACATTTACAGCCATTTTAATATTTCGATAGAAGAACAGTACAAAATTTTGAAAGAGGAAAAACCTTCTTATTCAAATATGGTGCAAATGCTATTAAGTTCGCTGGCGATTACATTAACTAATCTTATTTTGGTCACGGCTTATTTTTTATTTTTGTTGTACTATCGCTCGCATATCAAACAATTTATCTTAAAACTTACTGCCATTTCAGAGCAAAAAGCAATGGAACAAGTAATACACAAGGTGGCCAATGTATCGCAACAGTATTTGATTGGCCTTTCAAAAATGATCGTTTGTTTATGGATTATGTATTATATCGGTTTTAGCTTTATTGGATTAGAAAACGCACTCTTTTTTGCCATACTATGTGGATTCCTAGAAATCATTCCTTTTGTCGGTAACATCACTGGAACGGCACTTACGATTTTAATTGCAGCCATGCATGGAGGCAATTTAATTCTACTTGGTGGTATTGCCATTACATACGGAATCGTTCAATTTATACAAGGCTGGTTGCTTGAGCCTTTGATGCTAGGACCTCAAGTAAAAATTAATCCTTTATTTACGATTATTGCACTAGTACTAGGTGAACTACTTTGGGGAATTCCTGGAATTATTTTGGCAATACCATTAACTGCCATGCTAAAAATCATCTGTGATCATGTTGAAGCATTGAAACCTTATGGCTTTTTGATAGGAGAAATTGAAAGCAAAAAATCTACAAATTCAAGTTTTTTCAAAAAAATAAAAGCCCTATTATAACGAATAGTAAAAGTCAATTTATTATTCCAAAAAAGAACCGCAAACATCCAAACTCATTTTATAATTTATTTAAAAAGGTGTGAATCATGTAACTAATAGAAAAAGTTATGTAACACTTAAAATCAATTTGTGAATGACCTTTGATATAAACAATTAAAAAAACACAAAAATGAAAAAATTATTATTCATATGTATATGTTTAGCATTTACATATAGTACAGAAGCAAAAACGGGAAAACTAAAATGGGATATTAAAATTTCTGAAACTAAAGCTTCACCTATTGGAGATTTAGAAAATGATTTTTATAAAACAAATATTCCGTTTTATGGAGTTGGAAACTTAGCAACTACGCTTCTTGATGAAATAAAGGATACTGATAATGACGGTGTTTCCGACAGAAATGATAAATGTCCTAATACTCCTGCTGGTGTCGCTGTTGACAAAACTGGATGTCCTCTTGATAAAGATATAGATGGTGTTGCCGATTATTTAGACGAATGTCCCGATGTACTAGGATTAGGAACCTTGAATGGTTGTCCTGATACTGATAAAGACGGAATAGCTGACAGCAAAGACCGTTGTCCTGATGTTGCCGGTTCAGTTGACTTAAAAGGCTGCCAGGATGTTGATAAAGACGGTGTTGCAGACATTGATGATAAATGCCCGAATACAACTGCAGGTTACAAAGTAAATGCATCTGGGTGTCCTTTAGACAATGATAATGATGGTGTAGCCAATGAAGTGGATCTCTGTCCTGATGCTGCTGGGCCATTAGCACTAAAAGGTTGTGCAGATACTGATGGCGATGGTGTAACAGATAATGTTGACCGTTGTCCAAGCGAGAAAGGGAATATTATTGACAAAGGCTGTCCTACAATTGCACCAGTAGACGTCAAAAAAATAGCTGATATTGCAGGTAAACTTTTCTTCGAGAATGGCAGTGCAGAGTTAAAAATATCGTCTTATGTTCAACTTGATTATTTGGTGGTCATATTAAAACGTTATAATGCGACTGATTTGCAAATTGGTGGTCATACTGATAATGTGGGTGGTGACCTCGCTAATATAGACTTATCAAAACAACGTGCCGAATCTGTAAAAACTTATTTAATCAGCAAAGGAATACCTGAAACTAGGCTTACTGCTTTAGGATTTGGAGACGGTAAACCAATTGCCGACAACAAAACTGCTTCAGGCAGAGCCAAAAACAGAAGAGTTGAATTGATAACAACATATAAATAGTTTATTCTATTTTTTTGGATATTTATTTTTAAGGGGAGATCGTTGTAAAAAACGATCTCTTTTTTTTTGTTTAAAACCAGAATAAAATTGCAACAATAATTTAAATACAAAAACTAAAACCGTAAAGTGGAATATATTGCAATTTTACAGAATTATTATAAATAATTGAGTATCAATATATAAAATCAATTAAATCTTTTGATTCTTTCAATAAAGGTGTGAATGATGCAACTATTAACAAAAGTTTTGTAACTCAAAAAATCGATTTATGAGTCACCTTTGATTAAATAATTAAACATAACACAAAATGAAAAAATTACTATTCTTATGTACGTGCTTAGCATTTACATTTATTGTGAATGCACAAACCGAAGACCGAAAATGGAATATCGGAATATCTGGTGGAGCAACTCAATATAATGGAGATCTTGGAAATGACTTCTATAAAACCGATATGACTTTTTATGGAGTTGGAGGTTTGTCAGTTTCCAGATATTTAGGAAAATATTTTGATTTGAACTTAGCTGCAAATAAAGGAACTGTTGCTTATAATCGACCTGATGGATATTTCAACAGTGAGTTTTCATCTCTTGCCCTAAATTTAAAAATCAATTTATTAAATCCAGATTACGTGGTAAGACCATACGTTTTTGGAGGATTAGGAGTTATGCTCTTTGATAAAAAACTAGATGTTAACAGTAAAAAAATCGATTATATTTTGCCAACAGCGGGTGGTGGATTAACCTTTAGGCTGAGCCCTGTTGTTATGCTTAATGTACAAGAAACCTTTATGTTTACGGATGGTGATGATAGAGACGGTGTTTCTGGCGGAAGCAAAGATTCGTTCCTAATGCATACTGTGGGATTATCTTTCAACTTAGGAGAGAAAAAAGATGCCGACAAAGATGGTGTTTCAGACAGAAATGACAAATGTCCAGACACACCAGCAGGTATAGTTGTAGACAAAAACGGTTGTCCTCTTGATAAAGACAATGACGGTGTTGCCGATTATTTAGACGAATGCCCTGAAGTTGCGGGATCACCAGCCTTAAATGGTTGTCCAGACAGAGACAAAGATGGTGTTGCCGATGCCAAAGACCGTTGTCCTGATGTTGCTGGACCAGTCGCTTTAAGAGGTTGTCCTGATGTAGATAATGATGGTGTTGCAGATATCGATGATAAATGTCCAAATACCCCTGCTGGTCAAAAAGTTGACGCTGCTGGATGTCCTATGGATAATGACAAAGATGGTGTTGTAAACAGTGAAGACCGTTGTCCTGATGCTGCTGGACCAGTTGCCCTAAAAGGTTGTCCTGATTCAGATGGTGATGGTGTTCCGGATATTGATGACCGTTGTCCTACCGTGAAAGGAAACATCATTAACAAAGGATGTCCAGAAATTGCACCAAAAGATGTTAAAAGAATTGCCTATATCGCTGGTAAACTTTTCTTCGAAAATGCAAGCGCTAAGTTGAAAACATCTTCTTACGTACAACTAAACGAGTTAGTTCTCATACTAAATCGTTACGAAGCAACCAATTTACAAATTGAAGGTCATACAGACAGTAATGGTAGTGATGCATATAACATCAAATTATCACAACAACGTATGGAGTCAGTAAAACAATATTTAGTTAGCAAAGGTATCTCTGAAAGTAGATTACTTGCTTTAGGATTTGGAGAAGGTAAACCAATAGCAAGCAATAAAACTGCTGCTGGTCGTGCCAAAAACAGAAGAGTTGAGTTAAAAACAACTTATTAAAGAGTTTATTTTTTTTTTTGAATGTTTTTTTCCGAAAGAGGTTGTTGCAAAACAACCTCTTTTTTTTGTTATAATCTAAAACATATTAAATAACAAATTTGGCATATAAAAAGAGACTCATTCAAAACAGTAAATAGTATAACTTATTAAAATAAAATTGTAACCCTGTTTGGCATTATAAATAGACCTTTACATTCATATCAAACAAGAGATACAATTTAATGCACAGCTCTTTTGCAAAGACATTTAAAATATAGCATTTGGAAACAAGAATTCATTAGGCAGGAAAAATAATAATAGGTTTGGGTGAAGGGGGCTGTTGGAAACGACGGCCCTTTTCTATTTAAAAGATTATTACTACCAACTCAAAATTTAACTAGAGTAATTAAACACCATAGTATAACTATCTATAAATCTGTTAATAATATAACTTATTAAAAAAGTATTGCAACAATTTTAGTCGATAAAAATTGACCTTTATAATTCTAATTTTTTATAATAAAATCAAATAAAAAATCATGGTAACTGTAAAAAAAGAAGGGGTTCTTATTCAAAAAACGGAACTTCTTTTTGAGAATGAAGGAGTATTAAATCCAGCTGTAATAAGAATTGGTGAACACGTTCATTTGTTTTATAGAGCTGTAAGCAATGGAAATTATTCTAATATAGGATATTGTAAACTAAAAGGCCCTCTGACCATCGAAAGCCGTAATCTAGTTCCTATTATTTTTTCCGAATTTAGTTATGAATCTCACGGTGTTGAAGACCCCAGAATTGTAAAAATTGAAGACATCTATTACATGACCTACACTGCATATGACGGAGTGAACGCATTGGGCGCTTTGGCAACATCAATAGATTTAGTGAAATGGGATAAAAAAGGGATAATTGTTCCTCAAATTACCTACAATGAGTTTGATGAGGATACCACAAACGATAGAAAAAAGAACGATAAATACTTTCGCTATAATAATCATGAAGGAGTAGCCCAGAAAAAAGGAGAAAAAGTACTGCTGTGGGATAAAAATATCATTTTTTTCCCAAGAAAGATCGATAATCAATTCGTTTTTCTGCATCGTATAAAACCCGATATACAAATTGCCGTTTTTGTAAAAAGCTTAGAAGAACTCAACTCTGAATTTTGGGAAAATTATTTTGAAAATTTTGATGAACGCATTGCAATGAAACCCAAGTACGAACATGAAGCCAGTTATATTGGCGGAGGCTGTCCTCCTATTGAGACCCATTTGGGATGGCTTGTCATTTACCATGGTGTACAGGATACTATCAAAGGATTTGTTTATTCTGCTTGTGCAACCTTACTGGATTTAAAAAATCCAATGAAGGAAATTGCACGATTGCCTTATCCCCTTTTCAAACCCGAATTAGTTTGGGAATTGAAAGGTGAAGTCAATAATGTGTGTTTTCCCAGCGGAACCGCTTTATTTGAAGATACACTTTATATATATTATGGAGCTGCCGATGAACGAATTGGAACTGCCTCTGTGAGTATATCTGAATTATTAAAAGAATTAATGCTTAATACCTTTAAAGATGAGAAATAGAATCACCACACAGACCCCTAATATCCTTCCAATGGGAGTATTAAACACAGAATCTAAAACGTCAATTATCAATCATTTGATTCCTAATACAGTCGTAAAACTTCCAGAAATACTGTTTATAACCACTTTCCCTCCTAGAGAATGTGGTATTGCAACTTATTCTCAGGATTTGATTAAATCATTAATTAATAAATTTAAGAATTCATTTAATATAAAAATTTGTGCATTGGAATCGGATGCCGAAAAACATCATTATGAGGAACCTGTAAAATATATCCTCAACACTGATGAACCCGATTCTTTCAGCAATTTGTCCGAAAAAATCAATGCCAATAATTCGATTCAAATAGTATTGCTTCAGCATGAGTTTGGCCTTTTTAGAAATAACGAAGCCCATTTAATACAATTTCTATATAAAATTGAAAAACCTTCAATAATTGTATTTCACACAGTATTACCTAATCCGAATGATTCGCTTAAAGAAAATGTTCAAGTTATAGGACAGCTAGCACATTCGATAATTGTGATGACCAATTCGGCAGCTTTAATCTTGAAAAATGATTATGGAGTCGATTCAGAAAAAATATCGGTAATACCTCATGGAACTCATTTGGTGCCCCATTCTGACAAAGAACTTTTGAAAGAAGAATATAATTTGTCCGGGAAAAAAATACTGTCCACTTTTGGATTACTAAATTCAGGAAAAAGCATCGAAACAACACTTGATGCCATGCCAAGTATTATCAAAGAAAACAATGATGTTTTATTTTTAATAATTGGCAAAACACATCCATCTGTAGTAAAAGTAGAAGGTGAAAAATACAGAATGATGCTGGAGGAAAAAATTCAAAGCCTGCAATTACAAAACCACGTATTATTTGTCAATGCCTTTTTGCCCCTGCCCCAACTTCTAGACTTTTTGCAGCTTACGGATATTTATTTGTTTACTTCAAAAGACCCAAATCAAGCAGTTAGTGGAACCTTTTCATATGCCATGAGTTGTGGTTGCCCTATTGTCTCCACACCTATTCCACACGCATGTGAAGTGTTAAGTGATGGTGCTGGAATCATAATTGATTTTGGAAATTCTAAGCAATTGGCCAAAGAAGTAAATCGTTTGTTACTCGATAATAAATTAAGAAAAAACATAAGCGCAAACGGATTGCATAAAATTGTGCCAACAGCCTGGGAAAATTCGGCTATTGCCCATGCTTTTTTATTCGAGAAAATTGATGATGAAAATTTGACTTTAGAATATAAAATTCCTGAAATCAATTTAGACCACATCAAAAGATTAACGACCGATTTTGGTATGATTCAGTTTTCTATTATCAATCAGCCCGACTCTGAATCAGGATATACCATAGATGACAATGCCCGTGCCATGGTAGCGATGTGTGAACATTTTGAATTAACGAAAGACAAAACCGATTTAGAGTACATCAAAATCTATTTAAATTTTATCACCTCTTGTCTACAGGACGATGGTTCTTTCCTAAATTATGTAGATGAAGATGGTGATTTTACAGATCAAAACTACGAGACTAACCTTGAAGATTCTAACGGTAGAGCCATTTGGGCTTTAGGTTATTTGATTTCTTTTGCATCAGTTTTGCCAGGTTCATTGGTAGAAAAAGCAAAAAAGACTTTGGAACGAGCTTCTGTCAATGTTTTAAAAATGCATTCGACACGCGCAATGGCTTTTGTAATAAAAGGGCTTTATTATGTCAACACAAAAGAAAAATCACAACAAAATACCATAATAATAAAAGAACTGGCCGATAGAATGATTCAAATGTACAAGCATGAATCGAAACCCAATTGGAACTGGTTTGAAAGTTATTTGACATACGGCAACAGTATTTTGCCAGAAGCGATGCTTTGTGCTTATTTGAGTACTGGTGACACAAACTATAAAGCTGTAGCTAAAAATTCATTTGACTTTCTTTTGGGTAAAATTTTTAATGACAACAGTATCAAAGTAATATCCAATAAAGGGTGGCTGCTAAAAAACAACAGTGCAAAAATTCGAGCAATAGGTGGTGAACAACCTATAGATATTGCCTATACTATTTTGGCGTTAAGCAAATTTTCTAAAGCTTTCAACGACCCCGAATACAAACGAAAAATAAAAATTGCTTTCAGTTGGTTTTTAGGAAACAACCACCTGCATCAAATTATTTACAATCCTTGTACTGGTGGTTGTTATGACGGATTAGAAGATACATACGTCAATTTAAATCAAGGTGCAGAATCTACCGTAAGCTACTTAATGTCTAGATTATGTATAGAAAAAAATACCAGAAAGTCTTTTCTAAATGCTCTCAATGGTTCTCAAAAAGAGCTTTATTCTAAAGTAAACCATAAAAAAACATTGGCTTAATGTGTGAACTATATAAGATTTACTCAAAGTTATGAAACACTTTTGGATACCAAAGTATTGACCTTTGTTTATTGAAAATTTTGCTTTTTTGATATCAAACAGGCCAACCATAATTTGAATCTGATGAATAAGAAAAAATCTATTGATGCATTAAATGCTTTTATCGGGATAAATAAGAACCGATTTGAAAGTTACATAATGGCCTCGAAGCAAATCAATGAATACGATTTAATAACGTTGTTTACAGGATTTCAAGAAAAAAACAAACAGTATAAAGCCGAATTGGTTTCTGAAATTCTAAAATTAGGAGGAAAACCGACAATGGAATCCCCCATAATTTTATTAGTATCTAAAATTTACAGGGAAGTAAGATCAAAATTTAGAATTAAAGATCGTGAAGATATTCTAAACAGATGTGAATACGATGCTGATGTCACCCTAAAAAAATACACCACTGTTTTGAATAATAATATAGAGCATTTGTCTCCAAAACATCAAAACATAATTAATGCACAACATCAATCCATAAAGAAAGATCATGATACCTTAAAAGGTCTTGGTGATTTGATGGTGACTTGCAGAAGATTCAATTTAGAAACTCAAACCTAACGACTATCCATTTGCTTAATCAACTTAACAACTCTATTTTTTTTAAATCATGAATAGTTCTGCAAAAATTATAAAAGTATCGATTGTAAAAACCTATCTGAAAAACATTTTTGAAGATATTGGAAAGGCTACACTATTTACAACACGATTTTTTAAAGAAGTTGCGAAGACCTCCTTCGAATTCAAAGAATTTCTTTGGCAGTGTTATGCTATTGGATACAAATCCTTACCCATTGTAAGTATTACTGCTTTTATAATGGGTTTGGTACTTACCATACAATCTCGCCCAACAATGGCGAAGTTTGGTGCCGAATCATGGTTACCCAGTATGGTTGGGCTTTCACTAATACGGGAAATTGTCCCCGTAATCACGGCATTAATTTGTGCCGGGAAAATTGCGTCTGGAATAGGAGCAGAATTGGGTTCTATGAAAGTTACTGAACAAATTGATGCGATGGAAGTTTCAGCTATAAATCCTTATAAATATTTAGTGGTAACCAGAATTATGGCAACCACAATTATGATTCCAATTTTGGTCATTTACGCAGATTTCATTGGAGTTTTTGGTGGATATATAGGTTACAACATTCATGAAAATATGGGCTTTTACCGTTATTTCTCCAATGTATTAGAACATCTTGAATTTCTGGACATTCTACCGGCGATAGTAAAGACTTTTTTCTTCGGATTTGCTATTGGTCTAGTGGGCTGCTATAAAGGATTTAATGCCGAAAATGGAACTGAAAGTGTTGGAAAGGCAGCAAACACAGCAGTAGTTACCGCTTCTTTAAGCATCTTCATCCTTGATATGATTGCCGTGCAAATAACCGACTTATTTTATTAAATTATGACACAGGCAAAACCATTAAAGAATAAAAAAACGGCAACAGATTCAGTAGAAACAATCCTAGAACTGAAAAATGTTTGCAAATCTTTTGGGGATAATGATGTTCTCAAAGGCATTAATTTATCTGTAAAAAAAGGAGAGAATTTGGTCATTTTAGGCCGATCAGGTTCTGGAAAATCAATAGCTATAAAATGTTTAGTAGGTTTAATTCATGTTGATGAAGGTGAAATAAAAATTTTTGGAACCGATATCACCGAATTAAGGAATGATGATTTAAACGACATCAGAGTTCGAATAGGTTTTCTTTTTCAAAATGGTGCTTTATATGATTCCATGACTGTTAGACAGAATTTGGAGTTTACTTTAAAACACCACTCTCCACATGTATCCTCTGCTGAAGTTGACGAAGCCATTCTAGAAGCACTGGAAAGTGTAGGCTTAGAAGAAGCCATTGACAAAATGCCTTCCGAATTGTCTGGTGGTATGCGAAAAAGGATTGGTTTAGCCAGAACAATTATTATCAAACCTGAAATCATTTTGTATGACGAACCTACCACAGGTTTGGACGCTATAACTTCAAGAGAAATTAGTGAACTGATATTGTATGTTCAAAAAAAATACAAAACAACTTCTATTATTATTACTCATGATATGGCCTGCGCCAAAATTACAGCAAACCGAATTATGATTATAAAAGATGGCGTAATCTGCGCAGAAGGCAGTTATGCCGAATTAGAAAAAAGTGAAGACGAATGGGTTCGTTCATTTTTCATTTAATAAATAAATAGACAAAATACTCAAATTATGTATAAAGAATCAGGATTTACATGGAAGTTAGGAATGTTTGTAACAATCGGATTGATTCTCTTTGTTGGCACCATATACTTTGTTGGAAAACAGAAAAATTTATTTGGATCAACTTTTACGCTGCAATCACAATTCAAAACTGTATCAGGACTGAAGGTGGGAAATAATGTTCGATTCTCAGGTATAAATGTAGGGACCGTAAGTGAAATTGAACTCATTACTGATTCTGCTGTTGTAGTCAAATTAGTGATTAAAGATGAAGTTCGACGCTTTATAAAAACAGACGCCAAAGCCAGCATCGGTTCTGATGGTCTGATGGGCGATAAAGTACTGACTATATCTCCAGGAACAACATCAAAAAGTACTGTAAAAGACAATGCTACAATTGCCTCGCTCACAGCAATTGAAATCGAGGATATCATGAAAGGGGTAAAAACGACAGTAGATAATGCCGCTGTAATTACGGATCAATTGGCCGAGTTCAGTTTTAAAATAAACAATGGAAAAGGAACTTTATCCAAACTGTTAATGGATGAGCATATGGGCAACAAATTGGATGCAACTATGACAAACCTAGAAAAAGGAACCAAAGGTTTTGATGATAATATGGAAGCAGCAAAACACAACTTTTTGCTGAAAGGCTATTTCAATAAAAAAGAAAAAGCCGAGGCCAAGAAACAAGAAGAGATTCAAAAAGAAAAAGACAAAACCAAGAAACAAGAAGAAAAACAAAAGGAAAAAGATTTAAAAGCAAAAGCTAACTAATCCGTGAATTATGAAATCTTTACTAGAAATACTATAACAAGGTTTGAATGTTTATGAATGAACTTTGTAATATCAAATTGAGAGGAGAATAAATCGCCTCATAAATGAAGATAAAAAAATAAAAAAAATAAAAATGAAAGCACTAAAACTAATTGCCCTAGCCCTATTCTTATTTGCATCAACTGCAAATCATGCGCAAGTATCCATAAACGTAAATGTAGGAGCACCGCCTCAATGGGGACCGGTTGGCTATAACGAAGTATCGTATTATTATATTCCAGATGTGCAATCCTATTATGATGTACATGCACAACAGTTCATCTTTTTAAGCAATGGCGCTTGGATTAGATCTAACAATCTGCCTAATCGTTATAGAAACTATGATTTGTACAATGGATATAAAGTAGTATTAAATGATTATCATGGTACAAGACCTTATACCCATTACAATGAGCACAAAGTAAAATATTACAAAGGCTATAATAAGGGACATCAGGAAAACTACAGAACAGCGTCTAATTACAACAAACATGATAATGATAATCATAATGGAAACCAAAAGCATAACGACAATCATGGTAATGATGGCCATAAAAATGGTAAACATTAATTCCTAATAAAAATGGAAGCTGAAAGTGAACTAAACAACCAAATCTTGAAGGTCACAATGTTGATAAGAAAGGACTATCCCGAATTGTCAAAATATCTTCTAGAAATGCCAGAAACCATTCCAGGTATTGAAAATCCTGAAATGAACAAAAAAGTTCTAAATGAATATCTAAATTCTTTAAAAGAAATTTTAGATAAATATGCTCCAAATCACGGAATTGATATTCTAAATATTTGAAAACAAAAAAATGAAAACAGAAAAAAAATTAGGCGTTTGGATGGATCATTCAATAGCTCACATCATAGAATTTACGGATCAATGGAATGAATTGAAAACAATTGAATCCAATTTTTCCCATCTAGATAAAGTTAAAAGTTTAACTAAAAGTGAATCATTGATGCATAATAAAGAACAGCAACTGCAAACTGAATTCTATAAAAAAATAGAAGAAATCATTTTAAAATATGATGACGTATTGCTCTTTGGTGCAACCAATGCAAAAACAGAACTATTCAATAAAACACAAAAGGATCATCGCTTTGCTAATATTAAAATAGTGGTAAAAGAAGCAGACAAAATGAGTAACACTCAAAAAATCTTTTTTATTTCAGATTATTTTGAGACCGTAAAAGCATAAACGTTCTTACAAAAAAAATTAAATTTAAGACAACGGGAACGTTTGTTGAAAATTTAGAATAAGCCCTGCTATTAAATTGGTAGGGCTTTTTTATACTTTCTAAAATAAAATATCATGAATAAAATATACAACCATTCCGAAAATCTTTTCGAAAAATTGGTATCTGTGGCAACAACTATATTAGGAAACTCCATTTCGTTTTTAATAGCATTATGTTTAGTGCTTTTCTGGTGGATCAATAGTTTATTCATAAAAAATGACGCACATCTTATTATCGGGGATATCATTTTTGGTGTTACTTTCCTGAGTTTATTCATTATCCAAAAATCGTTCAATCGATTCTCAGCTTCCTTGAATCTAAAAATAAATGAATTAGTGTCCTCTCATGAAACCGCCAGTAATGCCGTATTGAATGCCGAAATCAAGACCGAAAAGGAAATCACCGAATTATCCAAAGAATACTCTGACTTAGCAGAACAAATTAAGGAATTGGATGATGAATGTAAAGTAGAGTTTAATAAAGAACTTGATAAGGCCTTGGATACAGAAGAAAATCATATCAGAGAAAAATAATGGGCTATACGTAAAACCGTAAATGATGTAACTCTTTTCAAGAATTTTGAAACACTTTTATGTCAATATTACCCCACCTTTGTAATGTTGTGAAAATGGTTTCACACATAATATGGACAAGATGAACACAACAGAACTAAAAGGAAACTGGGACGAGCAAAAAGGAAAATTGAAACAAAAATTTGCTGCCTTAACGGATAATGATTTATTATTTGTTGAAGGAAAAAAAGACGAAATGCTGGGAAAACTTCAAATTAAATTGGGTAAAACCAAAGAAGAACTTCACAAAATTATTCAAGATCTTTAAATCGTTGCTGCAAGTTGTATCCATTTATAATTTTCAACTGTTTAAATGGATACAATTTTTACAAAAAAAATATAATCTTAAATATACTAAAATGAAAAAATCAATTTTAACCCTTGCAATTGCAACTTTCATGATCGGATCAATGGTCACGAGTTGTAAACCAAACACAGAAAAAGAACAAACTGCACAAGATAGTGTTGACAGTGCAAAAGTTGCAGTAACAGATGCAGAAAACGATTTGGACGAAGCCAAAAGAGTCGCAACAGCTGAAGAATGGCAAGCATTTAAAGATAGTACCAATGTAAAAATTGAAGAAAACAATGCCAAAATAGCCGAATTGAAATTGAAAATCAAAAAAACGGGAAAAGACATCGATAAAGCATATCAAAGAAACATCGATACAATTGAACAAAAAAATAAGAATCTAAAAGCAAAAATGGATTCCTATAAAAATGATGTCAATAGCGATTGGCAATCTTTTAAGAGAGAATTCAACCATGATATGGATGAACTTGGACAAAGCTTAAAAGACTTCACCGTAAATAACAAAAATTAAACAAATGCGTTATATAGTTGTAATAGTGATGATTGCAGCTAAAAATTAATCTTTAAAAAAAATAGAAATCATGAGTAATCTTCTTTATACAGTAGCAGTAATACTAGTTATTTTTTGGGCAATCGGATTCTTTGCCTATAGTGCAGGATCCATAATACACATTTTACTTGTAATTGCATTAATTGCAGTAATATTAAGAATAATTCAAGGCAGAAAAGTTTTATAATTAATCTTTAAAGACAGAAATAGGGAATCGCCATTAAAACCATTTTTGTTGTAAACAATTGAAAAATCATCGAACTCCGATGAAAAGAAAAGATTGTGAGATAAACATTAATAAAGAAAACGATGCCATATATCGATAACAAATAAATTTTACATATTATGAAAGCAAATAAAATCGCATTAGGCCTATTAGGCGGTATAGCCGCAGGAGCAGTTGTAGGAATATTGTTTGCACCTGCAAAAGGAGCAGATACAAGAAAAAAAATTCAGCAAAAAGGCAGTGATTATGCCGATAATTTGAAAGATAAATTGGAAAATCTATCTGGGTCATTAAAAAACAATTATGAAAAAATTGTTCATAATGGAAAAGACTTAGTTGCTGAAAGTAGATCAAAATTTGATGATATTAAAAGTATCAATCCTTGAATTTAAATCATTAAGGCAGTAACAATAGAGATATTCTTTAAAAGAAGAAGGCTATTGCTGCTGTTTTTTTTTATTACAAATAAATTAAAACTCTTTTTTATGATTTGGATTGTATCCTTTGAAGATTTATGGTTAAATTTTAAAAACAACAAATTTTATGGATTCAATAAATGAAAATGAATTATTAAGCGCAAATAAAAAATTGGCCTTTCAAGTTCAGCAGAAAGAAAATAGAGTAGCAAAATTGGCTTTAGACAATAAAAAATTAGTCTGTCAAAATGATGAAAACGAAAAATGTATTGAAGAATTAAAAAATATCAATAAAGTATTAATGTTTCATTATCAGAAAAATAAAAAGTGCAATGAAGAGTTGACTATTGCCAATAAAGAGCTTCTCATTAAAAATAAAGAAAAAGAGAAAAAAAGTGTCATGACTGCTAATGACAAATAAAGAAATCAAAAATTGACTTCATATAGCTCTGTCTTGAAGAAAAAAGTTTTTATAAAAAAACAATAGAAAAAGTTTAGGGTTCTAAGTAGATTTTAATCGGTTTCTCTACAACAAAAAGCCAAATTGTATTTCGTACAATTTGGCTTTTTTTATGGAGTAAATAGTAAAGCAACTATTTTTTGATAACAGCGAATTATACAACTAATAGGCCGAATTCTATAACACTCTTTTGCGCTAATCAAGCAAACTTTGCAATATAAATAATCAAATCCCCAAAAAAAATGAATACTAAAAAACTAATAACGACAATTGCGATAGCACTTGTTGTTTTAATAACTGGATGCTCAAAGGACGATGTAGAACAAGTAACTGGTGAATCTGCTATCGTTACTTCCGCTAATCCAGAAAATGGATCTATAAATGTCCCTTTGGATCAAAAAATTTCGGTAGTTTTCAATCAAGAGATGAAAGCCTCCACATTTGATTCCTCGTCTTTTACAGTACAAGGAACAACATTGGTTGCAGGAACAGTTTCCATTACTGGAAAAACAGCTACGTTTATTCCAACTGCTCCGCTTACCGCCAATACAACGTACACAGGTACTATTAAAACAACTGTGCAAAATATACTGGGCCAAGCCTTAGAAGCAGATTATGTTTGGACTTTTAGTACAGGAACCACCCTAAACCCAATGGTGCTTTCATCTGATCCTATCAATAAAACTACCAATGTAGTCCTTAATAAAGTAGTCGCTGTTAATTTTAATATGCCAATGAATCAAACTACTATAAATGCAAATAGTTTTACTGTCAAACAAGGAGCAGCAACAGTTGAGGGAAGTATTTCATATAATGGAACAATAGCGTATTTTAAGCCAAATACTTCTTTAATGGCTAATACACAATATACAGCTACAATTACGACAGAAGCCAAAAATATACAAGGAACAGCTTTGAGTTCTAATTATGTTTGGACGTTTACCACTGGAGCTACAACAGCACCAACGGTAGTCTCTACTGATCCTTTAGATAATGCAACAGCAACAATGCTTAACAAATCGATTTCTGCTACTTTCAGTATTGCTATAGATCCTAAAACTATTAATGACAAAACATTTATTGTAAAAAATGGAAATACAGCAGTGATAGGAATTGTTACCTATACAGGTACTACAGCCACTTTTGATCCAAGTAGTGATCTTTTGCCAGGAACAACTTATACTGCAACAATTTCTGGAGCCAAAAATTTGGCGGGTGTTGCATTAGCTAACGATTATATATGGAATTTCAGCACGAGTTCTACATTAGTTGGTAACACCGTAAACCTTGGATCAGCAGAGAGATTCGGAATTCTGGCTGGTGTTGGAGTAAGCAATAATGCAGGTTTTAGCGAAATAAGAAATATGGACGTAGGAATAAGTCCGGGAGTTCGATCTTCAATTACTGGCTTTCCGCCTGCAATAATCGTAGAAGGTGCTATTTACGCTTCTGATGATATTGCTCCTCCTGGAATAGGCGCTATGCTAATAAAAGCCAAGCAAGATTTGACAAATGCCTATCTTTTTGCAGAAGGTGCTTCAACACCAGCACCAGCAACGGTATCTGGTGATCAAGGTGGTAAAACACTGGCCCCTGGTATTTATAAATCGACTTCTACCCTTTTAATACAATCTGGAGATTTAACTCTTGACGCACAAGGAGATGCTAATGCTGTTTGGATTTTTCAAGTAGCCTCAGACTTTACAACTGTAGGTGGAGCCGGCGGAAATGTTATTTTGAGCGGAGGTGCTCAAGCCAAAAATATCTTTTGGCAAGTGGGTAGGTCTGCGACAATTGGAAACTATACTATATTTAAAGGAAACATATTGGCATTGACATCTATAACACTGAATTCACATGCTACTGTCCAAGGTAGAATGTTAGCCAGAAATGGTTCTATCGTTATGACGCATACTAATATTATTTCTAAGCCATAAATGTTTTAATAATAAAAGACTACTCATAATACAAAGGATAGGTAATTAAAAAAGCCTATCCTTTTTTGTTTGGAAAATAATAAGTTTATCAAGTATTAAATAGAGCTTACCTTTTTCAAATATTGATAAGAAACAGGTTCAATTAGTATGAAAAAAATTACTATTTTTACTTTCAAATTTTATAAAAATGAATCCAAACGAACAACTAATATTTAAGTTCTATACTGCTTTTGCAAATGGTGATGCCAAAACGATGTGTGAATGTTATCATCCCGAAATTCAATTTCAAGATCCTGCTTTTGGTATACTAAAAGGAAATGATGCTAGTCAAATGTGGAAAATGTTGATTGAAAAAAGTAAAGGGAATATTAAAATTGAATTTTCAGATATTAAAGCTGATGATTATATAGGAACTGCAAAATGGATCGCTACCTATAATTTTAGCAAAACCAATAGAAAAGTTATTAATGTTATTCATGGTGAATTTAAGTTTCAGGATGGTTTAATTATTAGACATACTGATAATTTTGACATTTGGAAATGGGCTAAACAAGCATTAGGTTTCAAAGGATTATTGTTTGGTTGGACAGGTTTTATGCAAAAGAAAATACAAGAACAAGCGCTAACTTCTTTAAACAACTATACTAAAACAATTTCATAGAGATGATAGAGACTTTAAAAACTTTGTTTAACAGGGACCTAAATAGACTAAAATTGGAGATTGAATCATTCCAGAATGAAAGTAAGATTTGGAGTATTGATCGAAATATATCTAATTCGGCAGGGAATCTTTGCTTGCATTTAATTGGGAATCTAAATACCTATATCGGAGTTCAAATTGGAAAAACAAACTATATCAGAAATCGGGAACTAGAATTTTCCAATAAAGACATTCCAAAAGAAATACTTATAGCCCAAATTGAAGCAACAAGACAAACCGTTAATGATGCTCTTATACTTTTAACGGAAGAAGATTTAAAAAAGGAATATCCAATTTTAGTTTTTGAAGCTAAAACTTCAACAGAATTTCTGTTAATTCACCTCACAACACACCTTACCTATCACTTGGGACAAATAAATTATCACAGACGATTACTCGATAATTAGGTTTGAAATCATCTTATTGTAACCAAAGAACAATTGACTTTGTCTATAATATGATTTAAATTTTATTGCTGTTAAATCATTTCCAGAATAAAATATTTGATAAATATTTTTTAACCCAGATAATCTTATAAAAATAAATTGCTATAAATTTTATCGATAACGTAATAGTTTTTTGAAATAATCACAAAAACTAAGTAAAACTTAAACAAACAACTACTTAAAAATGAATACCTTAATTATTGTTTAAAAATCAACCAAAGCGTCTTTTCAACCCATAAAATCACTAAATTTACTAGTATAATTCAGTTTATTACAAGTAAAAAAACGTTAACTAATAATTTTAATAGAAATGAAAAGTACGACAGAAACACTATATTTTAAAACAGGAAATTGGAATAATGCAATTGATGTTTATGATTTTGTTTTGCAAAATATTACTCCTTATGAAGGAGATGCCAAATTTTTAGTGGGACCATCAGAGAAAACTAAAACGCTATGGAGTGTTTGCAAAGAAAATTTACTTCAGGAAAGAAAAAACAATGGATGCTTGGCAATTGACACAAACGTTATTTCAAATATAACCTCATTTGGACCAGGATACATTAATAAAGAAAATGAAGTTATTGTAGGTTTACAAACCGATGTTCTTTTAAAAAGAGCTATGAAGCCTTTCGGCGGTATTAAATTGGTAGAATCTGCTGTAGCAGAAAGAGGATTGAAGGTATCTGATGAAGTGGTTAAAATTTTTAATTATGCAAAAGATCATAATCAAGCTGTTTTTAGTGCTTATGATAGCGAAATTAGAGCCTATCGTTCAAAACACTTATTAACTGGTCTGCCTGATAATTATGCTAGAGGAAGAATCATTGGTGATTTTAGAAGAATCGCTCTTTATGGAGTCGATCGTTTGATTGAAATCAAGAAAAATGATTTTGCAGCTGTTGCTGGTGAAATGACCGATCACAAAGTGCGTCTTAGAGAAGAAATTTCAGAGCAAATAAAAGCCTTACAGGATATGAAAATCATGGCCAATTCTTATGGCATTGATATTTCTGTTCCTGCGACCAACGCACAAGAAGCTGTACAATTTACTTACTTGGCTTATTTAAGTGCTGTAAAAGAACAAGATGGTGCCGCTATGTCACTTGGTAATGTATCATCATTTTTAGATATTTATATAGAAAATGATTTAAAATCAGGTCTAATAACAGAGGAAGAAGCACAAGAATTTATAGACCAATTTGTGATGAAACTTCGTTTGGTGCGCCATTTACGTCCAGGTGCTTATGATGAAATTTTTGGTGGAGACCCAACTTGGGTGACTGAAGCCATTGGTGGACAACTTAATGATGGTAGAACTAAAGTAACTAAAACCTCTTTTAGATTTTTGCAAACACTTTATAACTTAGGAGCTTCTCCGGAGCCAAATTTAACAATTTTATGGTCTCAAAATTTACCAATAGGTTTTAAAGATTTTTGTGCACAAGTATCTATTGACACATCATCCCTACAATATGAAAATGATGATTTGATGCGTACCAATAGAGGTTCTGATGACTACGGAATTGCTTGTTGTGTTTCTTACCAAAAAATTGGAAAAACAATTCAACACTTTGGAGCCCGTGCCAATTTGCCAAAAGCCTTATTAATGGCTTTGAATGGCGGTAGAGAAGAAGATAAAGGATCAGTAGTTATTAGAAATATTCCTCAAATGGAAGATGGTGTTTTAGACTATGATTCTGTTATTAATATGTTCAAAATAACTTTGGCTGAAGTGGCAAGAGTTTATGCAAAATCCATGTACATCATTCATTATATGCATGACAAATACTATTATGAAAGAGCCCAAATGGCATTGATTGATAGTGATCCTAATATTGATATTGCTTATGGTGCAGCTGGAATATCTATCATTGCCGATTCACTTTCAGCAATTAAATATGCTAAAGTAACTCCAGTAAGAAACGATATCGGATTAACAGTAGATTTCAATATTGAAGGTGATTTTCCAAAATTCGGTAATGATGATGACAGAGTCGATAGCATTGCACAAGAAATCACTACTATTTTTATTGAGGAATTAAGAAAACACAAGGCTTATAAAAATGCCACTCCTACTCTATCTTTATTGACAATTACATCAAATGTAATGTATGGTTCAAATACAGGTTCCACACCGGATGGTCGTAAAGCTGGTGAGGCTTTTGCTCCTGGAGCAAATCCAATGCACGGTAGAGATGTAAATGGTGCTATCGCTTCCTTAAATTCAGTAAGTAAATTGAATTATGAAGATGCTCAAGATGGTATATCATACACATTCACAATGGTACCAAAATCTTTAGGATCTGACAAAGAAGAACAAATTTCAAATTTGGAAACCATCTTAGACAGTTATTTTGGAAAAAATGCGCACCACTTGAATGTCAATGTTTTGGATAAAGAAACCTTAATGGATGCTTACAATCACCCGGAGAACTATCCTCAATTAACCATTAGAGTTTCTGGTTATGCAGTGAATTTCGTTCGATTGTCCAAAGCACATCAATTGGAAGTTATTACAAGAACTTTTCACGAAACAATGTAAATTAACACTGAACTATAAATTTTGAATTAAACCACACTAACCTGTCTAAAGAAACTAAATTGAGTTTGATTTAGACAGGTTTTTTTTAAATCTTTTTATTCGAATGTACTTTCCACAACAAGAATATATTGACGACTCGATCGACGCACAAAACCCCGAATTATTACGAATCCACTCTATAGAAACATTAGGGACTCATGATGGGCCTGGAATTAGAATGGTAGTTTTTGTACAAGGATGTCAATTCAGATGTTTGTATTGTCAAAATCCAGATACTTTGGATATTCATGGGGGTTCTTTTATGCCTATAGAGGAACTAATCGAAAAGGCATTGCACCAAAAATCTTATTTCGGAAAGAAAGGAGGTATAACCGTCTCTGGTGGCGAACCGTTATTGCAACGTGAAAAATTAATTCACTTTTTTGACCGTTTACACGAAAATGGAATACATACTTGTTTGGATTCCAATGGAAGGGTTTTAGATTCCAAAACAGAACAACTATTAGAAAAAACCGATTTATTGCTATTGGATGTTAAACACATCAACAAAGAATGGCATAAAAAACTAACAGGGCTAAAAAATAAAACCACTTTACGAGTTGCAGAATACAGAGAAAGTACTGGAAAGCCGATGTGGCTGCGTTATGTATTGGTTCCAGGTTGGAGCGATCAGGAAGAATACCTACATGAATGGGGACAGCATTTTACTTCGTATAAAACAGTGGAAAGAGTCGAAATTATTCCTTTTCATCAATTAGGAAAGCACAAATGGGAAATCTTAGGCTTGGAGTATCAATTAGCAGACACAGTGCCTCATACAGCAGAAGAAGTAAATAAAGCTGCCAAAATATTCAGGCTCTACTTCAAAAATGTAAAAATTAAATAAGGTCTTAATAACAATACAATCATGTCAAAAAATAAATATTTGATCGTATTGGCAGGAATGATTATGCAACTGTCAATCGGGTCTATATACGCTTATAGCAAATGGATAGAACCCTTATCAAAGGAATTAAACTGGGATGCTCACGATACCAAAACAGGTTTTAGCTTAGCAATTTGCTTTTTAGGATTAACAGCTGCTTTTATGGGTAAATTTACTCAAAAAATTGGCCCAACAAAAGCTGGATTAATAGCAACCCTATTTTTAACTATTGGCTTATTGGGCAGTGCTTTGGCAGTCAAAATGAGTTCCATCTATTTGTTCTATTTAACATTTGGAGTTTTACAAGGAATCGGATTAGGATTTGGGTATATTGTCCCTGTTTATACTGTTGTAAAATGGTTTCCTGACCGTCCAGGGTTGGCTTCCGGGATTATCATAATGTCATTTGCTTTGGGTTCTTTATTGGCTTCCTTTTTAATTGGTCCTTTATATACTTCAATGGGACTGTCTGGTGCATTTTCTACTTTAGGAATCTGTTACGGAATTTGTATGCTTTTGAGTGCTTTATATTTGTCCAATCCGATAAGCACATCTGAAAATCAACATACACATGTAGATTTGACTCCAAAACAAATTATAACCGACAAACGTTTTATTGCATTATGGTTATTGTTATTCCTAAACGTATGTGGAGGAATTGCCATAATCTCTAAAGCTGCAATTTTAGGAGAAGAAGTTGTAGGAATGAGTGCTACACAAGCAACAATGTTTGTGGCTATCATCGGTTTGTTTAATGGATTGGGGCGTTTGTTCTGGTCAAGCATTTCCGATAAAATAGGTTGTTGGAGAACTTTTATGATCTTTATTGGAATAAACGCTGCCTGCTTCGCATTAATACCTACTTTTTCAACCGATAGAATCTCGTTCCAAGCTCTAACCTTTATTATTATTGCAGGTTATGGAGCTGGATTTGCAACCATGCCTTCATTTGTAAAAAATATTTTTGGAACAGAAAAATATGGACCGGTTCTTGGTTACACATTAACTGCTTGGTCGGCTGCAGCTTTTGTTGGACCATTATTACTAGGCTTAAGCACCGAAATCACAATTTTCTATCTGTTTGCTATATTGCTTGTAATTGCTTTATTTGTTGGATTGTGGCTAAAAAATCTTTTATTAAAACTTACTTAATAACCTGAATTCGATTATTGCTATTACTCCTTTATTAGATAGTGGCAAAAAAAGCAAAATATCTCCTTTTAGCCCCGATTGAAGTGGAAATCCTCCCGAATTTTTTTTCGGGAGATTGCAGCGAAAAGCGGGACGATATTAACAAAAATGCTTAATGTTTCTGCTGTAAAAAAATAATCGAACTCAAGTTAATGCTATTTAGAAAATACACAAAAAAGCAGTTCAAATTGAACTGCTTTTTTACTTTGTTTTTGACAATACAGTAAGAAATTAATCTATTTTACTATACTTTCCCATAATACATAGCTTTTACTATTCCATCTGAAAGTCCAATTTTTGGAACATAAATCTGTCTGGCGCCACTCCATTTCATTGCATTCAAATAAATACGAGTTGCTGGAACAATTACGTCTGCTCGGTCAGGGTTTAAACCTAATTGAGAAATTCTTTGTTCATAAGAAAGTGAACTTAAATAAGCATATTGGGAGTTCATATAAATGTATGATAAAGGTTTTTCTTGAATTTTACCCGACATTTTGAACAATTTATTAATATTCCCGCCAGATCCTATTAAGGTAACCTCTTCATAATCGGCAGTATTATTTTTAATCCATTTTTCAATTTCATCCCAGACTACATCGCAAACCATATCATTTAGTAATCGAACCGTTCCTGCTTTAAATGACCTTGAATTTACCATTTTTCCGTTAGAGAATAATGTGAATTCAGTGCTTCCACCTCCAACGTCTACAAACAGATAGGTTTCGTCAGTTTTTAATAAATGATGTAAATCTGTAGAAGCTATTATAGCGGCTTCTTTTTTACCATCAATAATTTCTATTTTAATGTCCGCTTTCTTTTTTATTAAAGCGACCACTTCTTTTGCATTATAGGCTTCACGCATTGCCGATGTTGCAAAGGCCATATATCGTTCTACTTTATGCACTTTCATTAACAAATTGAATGCCTTCATGGCATCAATCATTCGCTCTATATTTTCTTGAGAAATTTCCCCCACAGTAAAAGCGTCTTGCCCTAAACGAATAGGCACACGCACTAATGAACTCTTATTGAATTGTGTTTCCTTCCCTTCTTCTTCTACAATATTGGTGATTAATAAACGCATAGCATTCGACCCAATATCAATAGCAGCATATTTTTTAATTTTAATCATATTCTCTAGGATGCGATTTATGGTTTAGAATAATTCTATTCTTGCGTTATTTTAATCTTCTTTTAATTCCCCTGTCAATTCAACTTTTCTTAGGTAATAATTATAGGTTTCCAACTGGGCTCTAAAAATTGGATTATCATTCCTTATCCTGTATTTATTATCTAGTTTATAAGAATGAAATCTTGCTTTTACATTTCCTTTCCAACCGATATCAAAATTTTCAATCAATTCATTTTTAATTTCTTGATCATAAATTGGACACGTAACTTCTACTCTTGCATCTATATTTCTGGTCATAAAATCGGCCGATGAAATATAAACTTCGGTAAATCCAGCATTCCCAAAAATATAAACTCTTGAATGTTCCAAATAATTATCGACTATACTAATAGCTTCAATATTTTCACTCAACCCTTTAACTCCAGGAATTAATGAACAAATACCTCTTACTTCCAATTGAATTTTCACACCTGCTTTGCTCGCTTCATATAATTTATCAATCATAGCCAAATCAGACAAACTATTCATTTTTAATTTCATGTAAGTCTTTCTACCAGCTATTGCGTGTGCAATTTCTCGATCGATCAGTTTCACAAAACGATGTCTTGTATATTGAGGCGAAACAATAAGGTGTTTATAGCGTTGCACTTTATAATTGATATCAAAAAATTCAAATATTTTTGATATGTCTTTTAATATTTGAGGATGACATGTAAAAAGTGTAACATCCGTATAAATTTTTGCTGTAGCCTCATTAAAATTTCCTGTCGAAATAAAACCATATCGCTTTATTTTATTTTTCTCCATTCTTTCAATCACGCAGACTTTGCTATGAACCTTCAATCCTTTTATTCCAAAAATAAGCTGGATTCCTTCGGTTTGCATTTGTTCGGAATAAGAAATATTAGAAGCCTCATCAAATCGGGCTTGCAATTCTATTTGAACAATAACTTTTTTTCCATTTTTTGCCGCATTAATCAAAGAACTTATGATTTGAGAATTTTTGGCTAATCGATATAAAGTAATTTTGATTGAAGTTACTTTGGGATCCAAAGCCGCTTCACGCAAAAATTTTATTAAGTAAGCAAAAGATTGATATGGTGCATTTAACAAATAATCCTTTTCGGCAATTTTTTCCAAAATACTGCCTTCAAGACTTAATCCAGGTATTGGAAGAGGATCGTTTTTTTTATACAATAAATCAAATCTTCCAAGATTCGGGAAATCCATATAATCCCGTCTATTATGATATCTTCCTCCCGGAATAATACTATCCGTAGAATCGATATTCATTTTGTCCAGAAAAAACTTTAGTGTGTCCTTGTCTATCTCCTGATCATAAATAAAACGAACTGGCTCTCCTATTCTTCTGTCTTTTACACTAGACGATATTTTTTCAAGCATGCTTTTGCTCAAATCGCTATCAATATCCAATTGAGCATCTCTTGTTATTTTAATCATATGAGCCGAAACACTTTCGTAATTGAAAATATTAAAAATACTGCTCAAGTGCATTCTGATAACGTCGTCAATCAGAATAACATATTGTTTTTCATTGTTGGAAGGTAATACAACAAAACGATTAATCATTTTAGGAATCTCAATAATGGCGTAACGAACTTCTAGATTTTTTTTCATCACGAGTTTTACTGCCAAATATCCCAATGAATCTTTAAGAACAGGAAATTCTGCTAAATCATTTAATATAATGGTTACAAGCTCAGGACTTAGCTTTTGAATAAAAAAATCTTTCAAAAAGGCTTCTTGCTCTTTATTAATGTCATTTTCATGAATAATAAAGATATTCTCGGTTTCTAATTGTTCTTCTATATTATTAAGAATTCTTAAACTCTCGGATTGCTGTTGGATAACAATCTCTGTTATATCTTTAATCAATTGTTGTGCAGTAACTCCGCCAAAATATTTTTCGCCAGAAATGCCACTCAAACTCAAACGCCTTATGGCGGCAAATCGAACTCTAAAAAATTCATCTAAATTATTGGAAAAAATTCCTAAAAACCTTAACCTGTCTAATAATGGTACCGTATCATCGGCAGCCTCTTGTAACACTCGAGCATTAAAAGCCAACCAGCTTTTCTCTCTATCAATATATTTATGTTCAAACACTTTTTATTTATTTTAAATCTCTGGGGAATAGTATTTTTTTTGTCTTGCCTTTATTAATAGTGTCCCAGCTTTCATTATCAAATTCAATATGAACAAATCCAGCTGTAGGAACATTATCAATGTTAACATCCCCAAATTTATTAACAAAATTTGTAATAGCCTCGTTATGTCCGAATATAATTATACTATCATAACCATTACTATATGATTTGATAACTTTTTCCAATTTTCTTTCATCAAAAGTATATAGCTCGTCCTTATATATAATGCTTTCCAAAGGGAAATTTATATTTTGAGCAAAAATCAATGCCGTTTCTATCGCTCTTTCAGCTGTACTACTCCAAATACTAAAGGTTTTGGGCAAATATTTAATAGCATGAGAAGAAACTAAATGAGCACTTTGCATTCCTTGTGAAGTCAACGGTCTATCTTTATCATGTAAAGGTGCTTCCCAACTAGACTTTGCATGCCGAATTAAAATTAAATTTTTCATACATCACAACTTTTATTTTATAAAACAAAAATGACACCACAATAAAATTAATTAGGTGAAATTCAATAAATTAACTATTTTAATTAGGTTAGATTTCAATTAAACAAATTGAACTAGAAAATCTTAGGGAGCTACAATTTACAAAAAAAAGTTTAAAATCTTAATTTTAATTTTTATTTAAAGTTAAATATCAATTTCAGTGAAGTTATAAAAATACACTTCCGGCAATAACAATGTAATACAATTTTATTCTTAATTATTGAGCTGAATCAAAACCAACAAATCATTCTCGGATATTTATTATTTGAAACTATTGCAAAAAAAAAGCTGTCAAAAGATGACAGCCCTATTACAAACATACAAAACAAACAAAACTTAGATTTTTACGAAAATATTTGTATAATATTTTCTTCCATTAACGGGGTTCTCTCTTATAGATAATCCAAAATGTGTAAAATCACCTTCAATATTTTCTCTATGGCCAGGACTATTCATCCAGGCATCAAATGCAGCTTGTGCGCTATTATAATTATATGCGATATTTTCACTTACTCTTAACGCACCCAATGCTTTTATTATATTTTCTGATCGAGCCACAAAATCGTCATGATTGACAACATTATTTGCAATCATATATTCATCATGCTCTTCTGATTTATAAGAGACGTGATTTATTTTTTCCAAAGCATTTAATCCAATACTCACTCTATAATTATTTATTAATGTCATTGTTTCCAATTCCATTGGACTATAATTATAAACAGTGACTATTGGCAATTTTGCTTCAGTCTCCTTTGAATTATCTTCAGATGTACATGATGTTAAAATAGAAAGCAGAAAACTAATGGTTACAAAACGGATAAATTTTGTTTTCATAAATAGTATAGGTTTAAATTTAAGGTAGATGTGGGGCAAAAACTTAAATTGTTATTAAATTTCATTTGTCAAATAAACAATATATTCGTTTAAGTGCAAAAAATAATCGTTGAAATACACTGTATTTTATATTTTTATAGGTAAAATATTTCAATTAAAACTTAACTATTTAATTTACAAATAGATAACTTCAAATAGAATTTAAAAAATTTAAGTTATAACTTTCTTCAAGAACTAGAAATTCTTGAGATACCAAATCACACTTTTTAGTAGTATGTTTAAATTTAAGATTAACCGCTTTTTAATTATCATTTTAGTTTTAAACAGTAGTCTAAACAATGTTTTAAATTATGGTCAAAACATTGATTTGCAGGTGATTTATAAATTTTAGCTATTCAGTTATCAGCATTTTATAATACTATATTTATTACATCAAAAGTGGCACATTCTTAAACTATTCGTATCATAAGACACAATTTTTTAAAGACAATTAAATATAATTACCATTTTTAAGAATCACTTTGTTAGAAAAAAGTAAAAACAGATCAAAAAAAATATTATTTTTTTAAGGTATTTTACTTATATTTTTAACTCTTCAACGAGTATTTAGGTTTTTCAAAGACAATCAGATTGTATTATGAACATTCTTTATAATTTTGGTATATAAATAATTTATTAGTTTTTTAACCCCAAATAAAAAATGTTTTAAAAATTATTTTGTAACCTACTGCAAGCTTTAATGCTGAAACCGAAAATTTTGATTGTATTCCCAAATCTCAATCAAAATAAAAAAAATCTACTACAAGTACCTGTTAACCACGTATGTGTTAGCAAATTAAAAAGAAAGTTTTGATTGTAATCCCAAATCTCAATCAAAATTAAATTGACAAAAAAACCTACTTCAATTCATTGCTAACTGATATTAAGCTTCAGTTTTCAATTTAGACAAAAAAATTTTAATTTGATTTAATTCCCAAATCTGAATCAAAATAGAATTAATAAAAAACCTACTTCAATTCATTGTTAACTGATATTAAGCTTCAGTTTTCAATTTAGACAAAACAAAATTTTAATTTGATTTCTTTCCCAAATCCAAATCAAGTCAAAATTGTCTTTCTCGAACCTACTGCATGTATTAGTTAGTTTGCCTGTTCATTATAGGCAAAAGCAGTCAAGTTTTCAACTCTAATCATTAACCATAATTTCAATTAAAAAAACTAAGAATATGAAACCTAAAACTACGCTAAACCTATTCAAAAACTTTTTAGCAATTGAACTTAAAAAACATCTTTTATTGTTTTTAGCATTTGCATATGAAAAAGTGTCACCGAAACCTTCAATGTTATTTCTTGCATCGATTTTATTATTAAATAGCTCTATTACTTATTCTCAGTCGAGCTCTTGTAAAGCAACCATTCAAGTAGAAAAAAACAGATTTACTCAAAGTGTTCCTCCCGAGGGAACATCTTATACAATACAAATTTCAAATACAGGATCATCAAATTCAACCTATACTTTGAGTTCCTCGAATGTAAATAGTAGTTGTTCAAATAATGACGGAAGTAATGTCTCTGGCAATGTAAATTTAAACGTCTCCTTTTCTGATGCTTCTCTAAATTCAATCTCCGAAATTTCTTTAAGTCCAGGAGAAACTGCAAGTTTTTTGGTAAATGTCAAAGTTCCCGTAGGGACAACCGTAAGCAGATGGAACTGCACTGAAATAACTGCAACAGCTACAGCTTGTTCTTCTTATAAAGTTAGTACAATTCTACATACTTTAGTTAGTGATCCTAATCAAGAATAATTGTTTAAGAATCCATACTTCTAATACCTAGGTTATTCACCTTAATATAGTTAAAAAATGAAAAAAATTTTACACTTCAGCAATTATATAGAAGGATTAAAAAAAGAATTATTTGCAATTCTTTTAATTCTGTCATCTGTACTAGGTTCTGCACAAACAATTACCCCTACAAAAACAGTTACGGTTAGACCAGGTGTTTGTGGGAAAATTGATGTAGAATTAAAAATTCAAGGCGCCAATCCAGTTTCAAGACCTCTTGAAGTAGTTTTAGTCATCGATGTTTCTGGGAGTATGGGTGATGGTAATAATCCAAAACCTTTAGCCCATGCACAAGATGCAGCTATAGATTTTATAAATAAAACTTTTCTAGCCGCTAATAATCCAACTGGAAAAAACAAAATTTCCATAGTTAAATATAGTAATACTGCCACCATTGTAAAACCATTAACCTTATCAACTGGCCAAGCCGATTTAATAAGTGCAATAAATGCATTGACTGCAAATGGTAGTACTAATATTCAAGATGGTATTAAAAAAGCAGACGATGAACTAACAGCTCATGGAACATTTGATTGTGTAACCTCTAGAAGTATTGTATTATTGACAGATGGTGTTGCTAATAGGACTGGTAACGATCAATCTTGCACGGCAGGTCAAGGTGGTAGCTGTATCCAATCAGCTATAACGGCTGCAACTGATGCTAAAACAACAACTGTATCAAGTGTTGTATATAATAATCAAATATTTAGCGTAGGCCTTTTTGGTGCTATTTCCGGTACTGATCAAACTAATGCTGAATATACTTTAAACAATATTCAATCCGCAGGAGCATTTTTTACAGAAAGTGGTGCAGATTTGACCGGTATATACTCAAATATATTTACACAACTTTCTTGGGTCGCTCAACAAATTTCGGGCACCCCATTTGACAAAGAAACTGTAAGTGCTGATTTTACAATTGGAGCTATTACCCCTTCTAAAGGAACAGCATCAGTTTCTGGACAAGTTATTTCTTGGAATATAGATTTTTTGAATGTTGAAACTATTACATTAAAATATGAATTGACTCCAAAATCAAATGTCTGTGGTACAAAAACGGTTAGTACTTCAAGACTTGATTATAAAAATTCAGCATGTACAAATACATTCTTGGACATTGCAACACCTTCCACAAATATCCCCTGCCCTTCTGTTACTTTAGCTTCGCAAACTAATGTGAATTGTTTTGGAGATACTACCGGTGCAATAACAATTAATGATGCCACAGGAGGAACAGGCCCTTATACTTATGCATGGAAAAAAAATGGATCAGCGTATGCAACCACTCAAAACTTAACTGGATTAGGAGCTGGCACTTATACTGTAATTGCAACAGATAAAAACGGCTGTGCATCAAGCGAATTATCAGTTACTATTACTCAACCAAATGCGGGTTTAAGTATAGCCGTGACCTCTCAAACCGACATTAAATGCTATGGCGATACTACTGGAGCCATCGACTTGACTATCTCTGGAGGAACTTCTCCTTATACTTATACTTGGAAAAAAGACGGAAACGCGATCGCAGCCACAACTCAAGATTTATCTGGAATTGGCGCCGGAACATATGAAGTAACCGTAACCGATGATAAAGGTTGTAAAGCAATCAAATCGATCACAATTACTCAACCAAATGCGGGTTTAAGTATAGCCGTAACCTCTCAAACCGACGTTAACTGTTATAACGATACCACTGGAGCCATAGATTTGACTATCACTGGAGGAACTTCTCCTTATACTTATACTTGGAAAAAAGATGGAAACGCAATCGCAGCCACAACTCAAGATTTATCTGGAATTGGCGCCGGAACTTATGAAGTAACCGTGACCGATGATAAAGGTTGTAAAGCAATCAAATCGATCACAATTACTCAACCAAATGCGGGTTTAAGTATAGCCGTAACTTCTCAAACCAACGTGAACTGTTATAACGATACCACTGGAGCCATAGATTTGACTATCTCTGGCGGAACTTCTCCTTATACTTATACTTGGAAAAAAGACGGAAACGCAATCGCAGCCACAACTCAAGATTTATCTGGAATTGGAGCCGGAACATATGAAGTAACCGTGACCGATGATAAAGGTTGTAAAGCAATAAAATCGATCACAATTACTCAACCAAATGCGGGTTTAAGTATAGCCGTAACTTCACAAACCAACGTGAACTGTTATAACGATACCACTGGAGCCATAGATTTGACTATCACTGGAGGAACTTCTCCTTATACTTATACTTGGAAAAAAGACGGAAACGCAATCGCAGCCACAACTCAAGATTTATCTGGAATTGGCGCCGGAACTTATGAAGTAACCGTGACCGATGATAAAGGTTGTAAAGCAATCAAATCGATCACAATTACTCAACCAAATGCGGGTTTAAGTATAGCCGTAACCTCTCAAACCGACGTTAACTGTTATAACGATATCACTGGATCCATAGATTTGACTATCTCTGGCGGAACTTCTCCTTATACTTATACTTGGAAAAAAGACGGAAACGCAATCGCAGCCACAACTCAAGATTTATCTGGAATTGGCGCCGGAGCTTATGAAGTAACCGTGACCGATGATAAAGGTTGTAAAGCAATCAAATCGATCACAATTACTCAACCAAATGCGGGTTTAAGTATAGCCGTAACTTCACAAACCAACGTGAACTGTTATAACGATACCACTGGAGCCATAGATTTGACTATCACTGGAGGAACTTCTCCTTATACTTATACCTGGAAAAAAGACGGAAACGCGATCGCAGCCACAACTCAAGATTTATCTGGAATTGGCGCCGGAACTTATGAAGTAACCGTAACCGATGATAAAGGTTGTAAAGCAATAAAATCGATCACAATTACTCAGCCAAATGCGGGTTTAAGTATAGCCGTAACTTCACAAACCAACGTGAACTGTTATAACGATACCACTGGAGCCATAGATTTGACTATCTCTGGCGGAACTTCTCCTTATACGTATACCTGGAAAAAAGACGGAAACGCAATCGCAGCCACAACTCAAGATTTATCTGGAATTGGAGCCGGAACTTATGAAGTAACCGTAACCGATGATAAAGGTTGTAAAGCAATAAAATCGATTACAATTACTCAACCAAATGCGGGTTTAAGTATAGCCGTAACTTCACAAACCAACGTAAACTGTTATAATGATACCACTGGAGCCATAGATTTGACTATCTCTGGCGGAACTTCTCCTTATACTTATACCTGGAAAAAAGACGGAAACGCGATCGCAGCCACAACTCAAGATTTATCTGGAATTGGCGCCGGAACTTATGAAGTAACCGTAACCGATGATAAAGGTTGTAAAGCAATAAAATCGATTACAATCACTCAACCAGACGCAGGTTTAAGCATCGCCGTAACTTCACAAACCAACGTAAACTGTTATAATGATACCACTGGAGCCATAGATTTGACTATCTCTGGAGGAACTTCTCCTTATACTTATACTTGGAAAAAAGACGGAAACGCGATCGCAGCCACAACTCAAGATTTATCTGGAATTGGCGCCGGAACTTATGAAGTAACCGTAACCGATGCCAAAGGTTGTAAAGCAACCAAATCAATCATAATAACTCAACCAAATGCCGCGTTAAGCATCGCCGTAACTTCGCAAACCAACGTAAACTGTCATAATGATACTACTGGAGCCATCAACTTGACTATCACTGGTGGAACTTCTCCTTATACTTTTACTTGGAAAAAAGACGGAAATACAATTGCCGCCACTACTGAAGATTTATCAGGCATTGGTGCTGGAACTTATGAAGTGACCGTGACGGATAGCAAAGGCTGTAAAGCAACCAAATCGATTACCATCACCCAACCAAGTGCCACTTTAAGCGCTACAGCAATAATCATTAATAACAATAATTGTATTGGTTGCAGCAATGGTTCCATTAATCTAACAGTTTCGGGAGGAACAGCTCCATATACATTCTTATGGTCAAATGGAGCAACAACAGAAGATATTTCAAACTTACCAAATGGTACATATAGTGTTGAAATTACTGATAGCAAAGGTTGTAAAGCTAATTATACATATATAATTTCTGAATCAAGTATCAATATTACCAAAGACGGAACCTATGTGGATAGTAATAATGATGGTATCACCAATGTTGGAGATATTGTCACTTACAACTTTGTAGTTACTAATACTGGAAGTGTAGACCTTACCAATGTAACAGTTACAGATAACAATGCAACTATAACAGGTGGGCCAATTGCTACACTAGCTGTTGGAGCTAGCGACTCAACCACATTCTCTGGCTCACATGTTATCACTCAAGATGATATCAATACAGGATATGTATACAACTTAGCTACGGCAACAGCAAAAGATCCTGAAGATAAAACTGTGACCGACACATCTTCAGACCCGACACCTTGTACAACTTGTCCAATCGACCCCGAGTGTCCTGATTGTACAATTACACCACTAACACAATCTCCTAGTATAAACATTACTAAAGACGGAACTTATGTAGATAGTAATAATGATGGTATTACGAATGTGGGAGACATGGTTACTTACAATTTCGTAGTGAAAAATACTGGAAATGTAACATTAACCAATGTAACAGTCACTGATAATAATGCAACTATTACAGGCGGACCAATTGCAGTCTTAGCTGTCGGGGCAACTGACTCAACAACATTCTCCGGTTCGCATGTCATCACTCAAGAAGACATCAATACTGGATATGTGTATAACTTAGCAACGGTGACATCAAAAGATCCAAAAGGAAATCCTGTAACGGATACTTCTTCTGATCCTACGCCTTGTACCACTTGTCCAATCGATCCTGAGTGTCCTGATTGTACAATTACACCACTAACACAATCTCCTAGTATAAACATTACTAAAGACGGAACTTATGTAGATAGTAATAATGATGGTATTACGAATGTGGGAGACATGGTTACTTACAATTTCGTAGTGAAAAATACTGGAAATGTAACATTAACCAATGTAACAGTCACTGATAATAATGCAACTATTACAGGCGGACCAATTGCAGTCTTAGCTGTCGGGTCAACTGACTCAACAACATTTTCTGGTTCGCATGCTATCACTCAAGAAGACATCAATACTGGATATGTGTATAACTTGGCAACGGTGACATCAAAAGATCCAAAAGGAAATCCTGTAACGGATACTTCATCAGATCCTACACCTTGTACCACTTGTCCAATAGATCCAGAATGTCCTGATTGTACAATTACACCGCTAACTCAGTCTCCTGGATTGGTAGTTATTAAAACCGCAACAACTGCAAGTTATAGTGTTGTTGGAGATGTAATTAATTATACCATAACTGTAAAAAACACAGGTAACCAAACATTACATCAAATAACCGTAAAAGATCCACTTACTGGATTAGACACAATTATAGCTGATTTAGCTCCAGGTGCGAGTTCAGAATATACACAAAGTTATACTGTAACTCAAGAAGATTTAAATACAGGTTCAGTTACTAATGTTGCAAAAGCGGATGGATTTACGCCAAATGAAACACCAATAAGTGCATCAGATGATGAAATTGTGAACGAAAAAACAAATCCAATTGATGCTGTAGATGATAATGCAGGTACAATTGTTGGTGTGAATCAAACTACACCAAATGTCATCAACGTTTTCACTAATGATACATTGAATGCATTGCCTGTAAATCCAGCAGATGTAATTTTAACAACTGTAACATCAAACCCATTTTTACAAATGAATCCTGATGGTTCAATTGATGTATTACCAGATGCTCCAGTTGGAACTCAAACAATGACATATCAAATATGTGAAAAATTAAACAACACGAATTGTGATACCGCTACAGTAACCGTAAATATAGAAGGACCAACCATGACAGTATCTGGGGAAGGAATTTGTATTAATGATGTTCCTTACTTCAGCTATACAACTACTGCCAATAATTTCACTCCTGTAAATGGATTGACATTGACATGGACTGATAGTAATAATAATGTAGTTGCAACAATGACTAACTTACCATTGAATGGAAAAGTACTTTGGCCAGGAGCAATTGTTGATGAAAATGGTAATGGAACCGATTGGCCTGGTTGGTTATTGGTAGACGGAAAATGGATTGAAGGCCCTGATGGTTTTGAAAACCTTAGACCAACAGCTTCTGTGACATTTACATTAAATCCAAGTCAAACAATAGTAGCAAATTATCCTCCATCGGATCCATTCTGCACCTCTAGACCTACATTTAAAATTGATGCTGTAGATGACACAGCTGGGCCTATAGACGGAATAAATGGTGCTTCTAATGTTCTTAATGTATTCACCAATGATACTTTGAATACTGCGGCTGTAAATCCTGCCGATGTTACTTTAACTTTAGTAACACCAGATGCAACAGGTTATATGACAATGAATACAGATGGATCTATAGATTTAAAAGATGGCACGCCAGCTGGAACATATACCTTAGTGTATCAAATTTGTGAAATTGCAGACAATGGAAATTGTGATACTGCGACTGTGACTATAACTGTAATTTGTAATAATACTACAAAAATTGCCGGTATTGTTTTCAATGCAGGGACTAACACTCCTCTAGCAAATGTCCCAGTAACGTTAGTTCCTCAAGGAACAACAACTGGCCCAATATTAATTAGAATCACTAATGCACAAGGGTATTATAATTTTACAGGAATGGTTCCCGGTGATTATTTAGTACAAGTACAAGATGCTAACTTAAATAGTGCCTATCAATTATATCCAGTAAATTCAAGTTTATTCTTTACAACTTTAGAAAACTGTATATATCAAACACATGATTTTGGATATGACAAATCTGATTTGCCTGTATTAGGAGACTTTGTTTGGTACGATGCAAACAACAATGGAATACAAGACGAATGGTTTGATGCCAACAATGATAATTTGGTAACTAAAAACATACCTGATGCCAATGGATCATTTGATTATAGCAAATGGGAATGGATTGACCTTAATGGTGATGGTAGCTATCAAGGTCCAACGAATGTTGGGGAATTGAATGCGGCTGGTTTTGGTAACGCAAAATCTTCAAATATATTTGTAACAGGCCCTAATGATTACGCTGCCAGTGTTATTATTGGTATTCAAGGTTTCTGGAGAAACAGACCGCCTGTTGGTGCATTCGGAGACTATAAAGTTGAACTAAAAATGGATGCCAACTTAGAAGCGCAATCTTCAGCAATGGGTGCTACAGGATTAGTAAAAGTTTTACCAAGTACAACTAAAAATGGAAAATCTCCAAAAACTGGTAAACCAGCAAGCTTTGAAGTTTGTGGACCTACAAATGCTAATCCACAAACGGCTGTTGTAAGTGCTGATAACCAAGTTCATTTAGATATCGATTTTGGTATCAGTTGTAAAATGTTTGCCGACATACAACCGACCGCTGACCTCTTTAGTGTAACGCAATGTACAATTGGTGATGCAATCCGAAATGCTTTAAGCAACGATTTATTGAATGGTTCACCAGCAAATTTGAGTGATTTTAAATTCAAATTGTTAACTGCACTCGGACAATACATCAAAATAGATGAACAAGGAAATGTAACATTCATAAAAGGAGTAGCAGCAGGACAATACACTTTTGACTATCAAGTTTGTGAAGCTGCAAATCCTACAAACTGCGGTACATCAACAATCACAATCAATGTTGCTGCAATTGAGCCTATTACAATCACCAGCCCTGCATTTTGTAATGCTGATACAACTCCGATTGATTTGACAAAATTATTACCTGAAGGAATACCAACAGATGGAACTTGGATCAACACTGATAATGTGGGAGTATTAAACGGGAATATTCTAAATGCTTTTGGAATACCTGTAAACACATACCATTTTGAATATAAAGTTGCAGGTGATTGTCCAAGAAGTCTAATCCTCATAATGCCAATTAATGATGACTGTAAAGTGCTTCCTTGTAAAACTATAATTGTACACAATGCCTTCTCTGCTAATGAAGATGGTCGAAATGATTATTTCCAAATTGAAAACTTAGAAAACAACGATTGCTATAAAAATATAAGAGTTGAAGTATTCAATCGTTGGGGAGTTTTAGTTTTCGAGAAAGACAATTATAATAATGAAGGTAACGCATTTAGAGGAAGATCCGAGGGAAGAACAACCATTAATAAAAACGAAGGTTTGCCAACAGGAACATACTTCTACATAATAAGTTACGACACCGTTGATGGCCTTGGCAAAACACTAAACGTTAAAAAAGATGGATATCTCTATTTAGTAAAATAAATAGGAATTGAAAATGCTCTGAGGATTGCCTCTTCAGAGCATCTTCAACTATCTTTTATAAAAAATAATACTATTAATAAATAAATCCTCAAAACTATGCTGTTGAAAAATAGCCAATTTAAACCAACAAATAGCTAACTATGAAAACAAAATTATTTTCAATCGTTATGATGTTTACAGCCATTGCAAGTTATGCGCAACAAGATGCTCAATATACTCAATATATGTACAACACAATAAATGTGAACCCTGCATATGCTGGTTCGAGAGGTGCCTTAAGCTTTTTCGCTTTGCATCGTACGCAATGGGTTGGCCTTGATGGTGCTCCTATAACCAATACATTATCTGTAAACACTCCTTTCAACAATAGCAAATTAGGATTAGGAGTTTCTATAGTTAATGATGAAATTGGGCCATCAACTACCAATTCCATATCGGCTGATATATCCTATACTATTCCAGTTTCTGAATCGTATAAGTTGTCATTTGGTGTGAAGGGAACCGCAAATTTATTTAGCATAGATGTGAATAAATTAAATCCAAGTGATCAAACGGATCCCCAATTTCAAAATTTTGACAATGAATTTTCCCCAAATATTGGAGCTGGTATTTATTTACATTCACATAAAGCCTATTTAGGATTTTCAATTCCTAACTTTATAGAGACAGATGCATACAATGATAATGATGTAGCTATTTATAAAGAAAAAATAAACTATTATTTGATTGGGGGATATGTTTTTGATTTAAACCAATCAATAAAGTTTAAACCTACTTTCATGACCAAATTAGTGGAAGGTTCTCCTTTGCAAGTTGATCTTTCAGGTAACTTTATGTTCAACGAAAAATTTGTTGTTGGTCTGGCCTATAGATGGAGTGCGTCAGTGAGTGCTATGGCTGGTTTCCAAATTTCAGACGCTTTCTACGTTGGATATAGCTATGATTTTGAAACTACTGAACTAGATAATTACAACTCTGGTTCTCATGAGATTTTCTTACGTTATGAGATATTTAAGAAAAATAACAAAATCACAACACCTAGATTCTTTTAATCCTATAATAGTTTAGTCTATCAATGAAAAGAGTCAGCAAATAGTAATTACATCATAAAAAGTGTTTACTCTTAAAATAAATGTCATGAAAAATCAAATACTTCTTTACACGGTAATTATAAGTTTATTTTCATTCAATAGTTGGACTCAAAAAAGTACGGTTTCATTAAATGAAAAAAAAATAGGTGATTCTACAAATAGTTTAGCAATGGATGATAAAATTTACCATCCTAACATGAAAGTGAAATATTATCATGTAGAAGAAACCGTCCCCATGAAATTTGGAGGTTACAAAACAGTTTATGATGTAAGTAACCCAAAACTAATTCGAACATATGATTTAGGTCCAAACAGCAAACGAATTGTTACACCTGTATTTAAAGAAGGGCTACAAGATGAAAAAACTATTCTAAAATCGGATACAACATTGAAAACTGAAAATGCAAAAATTTCAATTTCCGATGCACCAAAAAAAGTAGATTCGTATGCTTATATAGATATTATTAAAACATATGAAAGAGTTGCAGAAAAAGGATATGAATCTATTGATATGTTAAAAAAAATGGGAGACTCCTATTTTTTTAATGACGAATTAGATAAAGCTGAAAAATGTTATGGCAAACTATTTAGTAAAACATCGGATTTAGAACCTGAATATTATTACCGCTATTCTATTGCGCTAAAATCGATTGGAAAAACGGATAAGGCCAATGAATATCTAAAAAAATTCAATCAATTATCTAGTAACAATACTCGATGAAAAACTCTTATAGTAATCAAAAATATTATTAAAGATTCCTAAAAAATTAATATTATGAAAAACATTACAGTAATTTACTTAGCAATACTTTACTTCTCTTCATTAAGCAATTATGCCCAAAAAGCTAAAGTAGCAAATGCGGATAAAAAATACGACAATTACGCCTATATTGACGCAATAAAAACATACGAAAGAATTGCTGCAAAAGGATATCAATCACCTGATATGTTCCAAAAATTGGGTAATGCATATTTCTTTAATTCTGAATTAGATAAGGCTGCTAATTGGTATGGCCAGTTATTTGCTTTAACAACAAATGTTGATCCTGTATACTATTACAGATATGCCTACTGCCTAAGATCTACAGGTGATAATGAAAAGGCAAATGAAATGCTTAAAATCTACAATGAAAAATCAGACAATGCCAAAAAAGGAGAGCTTTATATCCAGGAAGTAAATTTCTTAGATGAAATAAAAGAAAATTCAGGACGATATAAAGTTAAGGACGCTGGAATTAACACTAAATATTCTGATTATGGAAGTTCATTCTACAATGAAAATAAATTAGTTTTTACTTCGTCAAGAGATACAGGAAGCTTAGGACAAAGAAAACATACTTGGACAGATCAGTATTTTACAAATTTATATGAAGCTAACTTAAGTGGTGATTCATTAAAGGCTGAAAAAGTAAGCAAATTTTCAAAAGGTGTGAAATCAAAATTTCATGAAGCCAGTGCAATTTTTACAAAAGACGGCAAGACTATGTATTTCACCAGAAATAATTATTTGGAAGGAAAAAAAGGAAAAGATGATAATAAAGTTACATTGATTAAATTATACAAAGCCAGTTTTGGAGACAAAGATTGGGGAAATGTTACTGAGTTGCCATTCAACAGCAACAATTATAGTACTGCTCATCCCGCTCTTAGTCCTGATGAAAAAACATTATATTTTGTCTCAGATATGCCTGGAACCTTGGGAGAATCAGATATTTTTAGAGTCAGCATCAATAGCGATGGTAGCTACGGGACCCCTCAAAATTTAGGACAAACTATTAACACCGTAGGAAAAGAAACCTTTCCGTTTGTGAGCGATGAAAACGAAATCTATTTTTCTTCCGATACGCATTCTGGACTTGGAGGTTTGGATATATTTGTATCAAAAATTAATCCAGACGGAACTTTCGATGAGGTGCAAAATGTGGGTGCTGATGTCAATTCCCCAAAGGATGATTTTGCCTATTTAATAAATACAAAGAATAAAATTGGTTTTTTCTCTTCCAATAGAGATGGTGGGAAAGGATATGATGATATTTATCAATTTTTAGAAGTAAAACCTCTTTGTAAACCTGAATTAGGGGGAGTTATATCAGAACTGGTTTCAGGACAAGTACTTCCAGATTCCAAAGTAACACTTTATGATGATCAACATAAAATAATCAGTAGTGTTCAATCTGATTCTAATGGTAATTATTCATTTACTAATTTAAAAAAGAAAAAAACATATAGTGTAAGAGCTGAAAAAGGAGATTATACTACTGTAGAAAAAACCATAACAATAGCCCCTACTCCCGATTGTAAAACTAAATTGGATTTAGCTTTTGAAAAAGCGCTATGCAAAGTGGCGGTTGGTGATGATTTAGGTAAATGCTTTGGAATTAAATGGATCTATTTTGATTTAGACAAATCAAATATTAGATCAGAAGCCGCTCTGGATTTAGCCAAAATATTAGACGTAATGGCTGAATATCCAAACATGAAAATTGATATCCGTTCACATACCGATAGTCGTGCTTCTTTTAAATACAATGAAGGATTATCTGAAAGAAGAGCCAAATCAACCAAAGATTGGTTAATCAAAAATGGTATTAGTCCTAATAGACTAACCAGCAAAGGTTATGGAGAAACCCAATTAGTTAATAAATGTTCCGATGGAATAGAATGTACTGAAGAAGAACACCAACAAAATAGACGTAGCGAATTTATCATTACTGCTCTATAAAGAGATCTTCTTTTAAAAAAAAAAACTACCATTAAGGTAGTTTTTTTTTTGTTTTTTATTCAGTTTTGAATTTAAATCTTAACAAAGATATTTGTATAATATTTTTTACCATTTGCTGGATTTTCTCTGATTGAAATTCCAAAATGTGTAAAATCACCTTCTATATTTTGTTTATGTCCTTCGCTTTTTAGCCAAGCATCAAATGCACCTTTGGCACTATTGTAATTGTAGGCTATATTTTCACTTACATTTTTTGCATGCAAAACTTTTATAATATTTGCTGAACGTGCATCAAAATCATCATGATTCACTACATTATTGGCAATCATATAATTATCATGCTCTTCGGATTTATATGAAATATGATTAATTTTTTCCAACGCATTCAAGCCTATACTTACTCGGTAATTGTTAATCAAAGCCATTGTTTCTAATTCAACCGGACTATAATCATAGTTCAAAACAATTGGAGAATTTTCGGAAGTTTCTCTTGTTGTAGCACTGTCCTCGGCAGTACAGGAAACCATAAAACACAAAACTGCAGCAAAAAAAGACAAACGAAGTAATTTCGAATTCATAAAAATAGTAGTTTAAGTTTAAAGTAGATTGGGGGCAAACTGCTTTAATGTTAACGGTTTAGGTTGAATTTTAATCCAAATAAACTCACTAAACTTAAAAGTACCAAATAAAATCGATGAACTACATAAAAATTGCAAAAGATAATAGCGTATTCTTACATTATGGAGCAAGACGAGAAATTTTCCATGAAAAATCTTCCTGAAGCGTATAGCGAATCCTATCATGCAAACGATTGGGTCTTCCTTGCCAAAACTCTACTTCTAAAGGTGTTACCAAAAAACCTCCCCAATGCTTTGGTCGTGGAATTCCTTTTCCTTCAAAATCTTTCTCTAATTGCTTTAAATTTTCTTCAAGATAGTCCCTTGAGGGCACTACCTCACTTTGATTGGATACTATGGCTCCTAATTTACTGCCATCTGGTCTTGACTCAAAATATCCATCTGAAATATTCTCGGAAGTTTTCTGGGCAATCCCCTTTATTATTACCTGTCGTTCCAAACTTTCCCAAAAAAAAGAGAGACAAATTTTGGGATTATTAATTATAGCCCTACCCTTTTCAGAATTATAATTAGTAAAAAAAATAAAACCTTCTTCATTGAATTTCTTCAATAAAACAATACGTGATTTCGGATATCCATCCAATCCAATTGTAGAAACTGTCATAGCATTGACTTCTCCACTTTCATCAAAATCTTCTTCTTCGTGAAACCATCTATTAAAAAGATTTATAGGATCTTCCGGAATGGTAGATTCTAATAATTCACTTTTCTCGTATGATTTTCTATAGCTACTTAAATCCTTCATTTTTTTTAAACTTAAAATTTTCTAAAATGGTTATTCAAAATCGAAGCTTTTACCATCTTCTGCCAATAGTACCTCTTTAAAAATGGTTTCGGCTTCTTTTTTAAACAAATCAATACTATCGTAACGAGTAGAATAATGTCCTAAGATCAATTGCTTAACATTGGCTTTCAAAGCAATTCTTGCTGCCTCCTTCGCCGTTGAATGCATCGTTTTCATTGCTAATGCTTCTTCGGATTGCAAAAATGTAGATTCGTGATATAATACAGTAACATTTTCTATTAAAGGAATTATATCCTCACAGTATTTGGTATCCGAGCAAAAAGCATAACTCAAAGCGGGAATTGGATCAAAAGTCAATTTAGCATTTTCAACGATTCGGCCATCTTCAAGTGTAATGTCTCTTCCATTCTTTATATTCTGATAATAACATGTATTAATCTCATAATCATGGACAGCGTTCAAATCGAGTCTGCGCTCCCCCATTTTTTCTTGAAATAAAAAACCATTGGTGTAAACACGATGCTTTAATGGAATCGTTTTTACGATTACTTTATCATCTTCATAAACGATTTCACTTTCCTTAGATTGCAATTCATGAAAAAACAATTGATAATTAGTCCATGAATTTGATAATTTTAATTGCAAATCAATTATCTCTTTGATCCCTTTTGGACCATAAATATGTAAATCTGTAGTCCGCCCTAAAAGAGCAAAAGTGGATATCAAACCAATTAATCCAAAAAAATGATCCCCGTGCAAATGAGAAATAAAAACATGATTGATTTTTGAAAATTTCAATTTGTTTTTACGCAACTGAACTTGGGTTCCTTCTCCACAGTCAATCAAAAAAAGTCTATTTTTAATTTCTAGAACCTGTGAAGTGGGATTGGTTAAAGTACGGGGGGTAGCGGCATAACAGCCTAAGATGGTAAGTTTCAATTTTTTTTGTTTAATCGTTTATTTGTTTAATCGTTTAAAGTTGATTGAAAGCCTGTTTAAAAAATAATTTTCTAGAATTTTTATTTAAATCCAATTTTATATTTATCTAACAAATAAACGGTTAAACAATTTTAAAACCCCAAATCTCTTTCAATTTCATCCATTTCTATCAAATCCAGTGCCTCCAATTGGGTGGGAACAACCGTAATAGAAACCGGAACTTTATTATAGTCCAAATCTTGAACAACAAAAACCAAGGATTTTTTTTCTTTTTTATGGCGTTTGATTAAATCTGAAAAAATCTTAATTGATTTTACATCAACCGATTTATCGTGCGAAATATCCAAAATAAGATTATACTCTTTGAAACTATTGTATTGGCTATTTATTTTATCAAGAAATTCTACAATATCCCCTTCTGTATCTTTAATTATAGTTGTATGTCCTTTTGTGGTAACTTTCATCGTCGTTGTTTATTGGATTTTTGATGCTAAAAGATAGATAACTGCCATTCTAATAGCAACTCCATTCTCTACTTGATTTAAAATCACCGATTGTTGAGAATCGGCTACATCACTTGTAATTTCAACACCACGGTTTATTGGTCCTGGATGCATAATTACAATTTCTTTATCGAGTGAATCCAATAAAGCCTTGTCAACGCCATATTGTTGGGCGTACTCTCTAGTTGATGGAAAAAAATTAACATCCATTCTTTCATTTTGAACTCTCAACATATTAGCTACATCACACCATTCAAGTGCTTTACGCAAATTAGGTTCAACTGTCACTCCAAGTGATTCGATATATCTTGGAATAAGTGTTTTCGGTCCACAAACTTTAACTTCGGCACCTTGCATTTGTAAAGCATATATATTCGAAAGTGCTACTCTTGAATGCAAAATATCACCAACAATAACTACTTTTTTTCCCGTTACATCTCCTAATTTTTCTCTAATCGAATAACTGTCCAATAAGGCTTGTGTAGGATGTTCATGGGCACCATCACCTGCATTTACAATACTTGCTTTAACATTTTTTGATAAAAAATAAGCCGCACCAGGATTCGAATGTCGCATAACTACCATATCCACTTTCATCGAAAGAATATTGTTTACAGTATCTATTAATGTTTCTCCTTTTTTTACCGAAGATTGTGCTGCCGAAAAACTAATAACATCAGCTGATAAACGTTTTTGAGCCAATTCAAATGATAATTTTGTTCGTGTACTGTTTTCAAAAAAAATATTAGCAATTGTAATATCCCGCAACGAAGGTACTTTCTTTATTGGGCGATTAATTACTTCTTTAAAATGATCGGCAGTTTCAAAAATCAGGTTAATATCATTTTCATTAATATATTTAATACCTAATAAATGATTTACACTTAATTCGCTCATTATAGTTTAGATTTTCAGATTTTTATAATTATTAATATGGAGTTCCGTTTTATTTTTGAATTTCCAAATCTAATTGGTCACTAAATAAACTCCATCTTCTCCATCTTGCTCAGCCCAACAAACTTTTACCTTTTCACCATTAATCGCGTCTACTTGACGACCACGATAATCTGGCTGAATAGGTAAATCTCTACTAAAACGACGATCAATCAATGTCAATAATTCAATTCCAGAAGGCCTCCCAAAAGATTGGATAGCTGTCAAAGCAGCACGAATACTACGTCCTGTATACAATACATCATCAATGAATATGACTTTTTTGTCTTCTACTAAAAAATCAATTTGTGTTTTATTGGCTTCCAAAGGCTTATTGGTTCTTCGGAAATCATCTCTAAAGAAAGTGATATCCAAATATCCTAAAGATACATTTGGTATGTGATATTCTTTTTCTAATAATTCTTTTAATCGTTCTGCCAAAAAAGTTCCTCTAGGCTGAATCCCTATCAAAACAGTATCAGAAAAGTCAAGATGTTTTTCAATTAATTGACAAGCCAAACGATTCAAAATAATATTGACTTCTTTTGAATTGAGTAACACTTTTTGATTCATATTTAGCAATTATTTGTTTTTAAAAGATTTACGGCATCTTTAGTATTATTTTTGAAATACAATATTTAATATTAGCAATTTCAAAACATCCGTAAGTTTGGTTAAGCAAATATACAAATTCCGAATTAGGATTTATTCATTGCAACACCAGAAAAATTATTTCTTTTTTTTCTAAAAGAAATCCATGTTGCCTTATGCCAAATATACTCCAATGGTCCTTGCTTATGAGTTTTTAACCACCAAGTACAAAATGATAATTGCAAAACAAACAAAACTATTCCGATCAGTAAACAATAAGTAGCTCCTGTATATTCAACAAGTCCCAATCCGTATCGGTAGTAAATAAAGGAACCAACGATAGACTGCATGATGTAATTGGTCAAACTCATTTTTCCGAAAGGAATCAGTTTTGACAAAAGATTATGAATCGATTCTTTTTGATAAATCAAAATAAATGTGGACACCAAAACAATCATAAAAGCAAGATTTGACCAAGATGTTATAATCACCGAAAGACTACTCATAGTCGCTTTTCGAACTATCATATCTGGTAAAAAAGTCTTTAATGCAAATAATGGTAAAAAAAGAACAATGGCATATTGCAAAGCTTTTATCCAAAACAAATTACTTTCGGTCGATGCAATAAAAAGTTTTCTGCGTCCAACTAACATACCCAACATAAATAAGGCAGGAGCTTGAAAAAAACGTCCATTTTCCCATGACCAAGCAACTGATGCAAATCTCCCAATATTGAGATTACCTATCGCATAGTCCATAAAAGAAGTGCTTTTGAGATACTCGCCCATCATTCCAAAATAATGATCTGATAAATTTGGCATTGGAACATATTCTGGATGGAATAGCATATAAACGAACTTTGTCCACTCCAAAGGCTGTAACATCAAAATAACCGCAGTAATAAAAACAGCTTTATCATTCCATTTACAAACAGGAATTAATGCAAGTCCCAAAACGGCATAAATCATTAATATATCGCCTTCGTAAAAAATTGTATTTACAAATCCAAAACCTAACAATAGCAATAAACGCCATATAAATCGACCTCTAAAATCTTTTCCTTTTTTCTCCTGATTATCATTTTGAATATAAAAACTAAAGCCAAAAAGCAGTGCAAAAATGGCATACGATTTTCCTCCAAAAAGAAAAAATAAGGTTTCCCAAATTACTTTGTCCAAGACTTTCATCCATTCAGGTAAGGCTTCCGGAAAATAATAGTAATCAAAATGTTCAATATTATGCAATAACATAATAGACATAATTGCAAATCCTCTCAAGGCATCAACAACTTCTACTCTTGGTGTTTTAAAATTAAAAGTACTCTTTGACATAGACACGGTAAAAAAATGAAACAATTATTTTCTCAAAAGTATCTTAATTTTCTATAAATAACTAAAAATTAATTTTTAAATTCATTATAAATAAAACACTCATTTTGAACATTATCGCCCAAAAAAAAAGCTCCTACATTTATGTAGAAGCTTATAATTTATTGAAACTTATTTATTCTTATGAATACATTTTAACTCTTAATTCTTGAACTTTTTCATCATCCAAATATTCATCAAAAGTCATGTAACGATCGATAGCTCCGTTTGGTGTTAACTCAACAACACGATTACCTACGGTTTGGGCAAATTCATGGTCATGTGTTGTAAAAATAACTGATCCCTTAAAGTTTTTCAATGAATTATTGAAAGCAGTAATCGATTCCAAATCCAAGTGATTGGTAGGTTCGTCTAACATCAAGATGTTAGCACGCTCCATCATCATTCGGGATAACATACAACGAACTTTCTCTCCTCCTGATAAAACTCTACTAGTTTTTAAAGCTTCTTCACCTGAGAAAATCATTTTCCCAAGGAAACCTCTAATAAAGACTTCATCACGTTCTTCCTCTGTTTTTGCCCATTGGCGTAACCAATCAACTAAAGTATAATCATTTTCAAAGAACGAATGATTATCACCCGGCAAATATGCCTGATTTGTCGTAACACCCCAATCAAAAGTACCTGAATCTGCAGTTTGATTCCCGTTTAAAATTTCATAAAACGCAGTCGTAGCTCTAGAATCTTTAGAAAAAAGAACAATTTTATCTCCTTTTGCCATATTCAGATCCACTCCTTTAAACAAAGTTTCTCCATCCACAGAAGCACTCAAATTCTGAACGTTTAAAATTTGATCCCCAGCTTCACGATCCTGATCAAAAATAATGGCAGGATAACGACGGCTAGAAGGTTTTATCTCTGAAATATTCAATTTAGAAATCATTTTTTTACGAGAAGTAGCTTGTTTTGATTTGGCTACATTCGCAGAAAAACGACGAATAAATTCTTCTAATTCTTGTTTCTTTTCTTCAGCTTTTTTATTTTGCTGTGCACGCTGTTTAGCCGCTAATTGACTGGATTCATACCAAAAAGTATAATTTCCTGAATAATGGTTTATTTTACCAAAATCAATATCCGAAATATGTGTACAAACTGAATCCAAGAAGTGTCTATCGTGAGAAACTACAATTACTGTATTTTCATAATTTGCCAAGAAATTTTCCAACCAAGCTATGGTTTCAAAATCCAAGTCATTGGTAGGCTCATCCATAATCAACAAATCTGGATTTCCAAACAACGCTTGTGCCAAAAGAACTCTCACTTTGATTTTCCCCTCCAAATCCCCCATTAATGTATAATGGTTATCCTCTGAAATACCAAGATTAGAAAGCATTGAAGCAGCATCAGAATCGGCATTCCAACCGTTCATCTCTTCAAATTGCACTTGTAACTCCCCTATTCTATCTGCATTTTTATCATTGTAATCCAAATAAAGGGCGTCCATCTCTGTTTTTACAGCATATAAAACTTTATTACCCATCATCACAGTTTCCAAAACTGTATGTTCGTCAAACATATTGTGGTTTTGGTTTAAAACCGACATACGTTTTCCTGGTTCCAAATGTATATGCCCCGAAGTAGGATCGATATCACCTGCAATTATTTTAAGAAAAGTTGATTTTCCAGCACCATTGGCTCCAATAACTCCATAAATATTTCCGTGTGTGAAGGTTGTATTTACTTCGTCAAACAAAATTCGTTTGCCAAACTGAACTGATAAATTATTGACTGTTAACATGAATGTCTCTTTATTAAAATTTTGCGCAAAAGTACAAAAAAATAATGACTTTTTTTATTCAAAAAAAACCTGATAAAATTCCATTAGGTTATCAATATTATATTTTTTTTTACATTTAAAATATACCTATTCTTATCGTAAAAGCGAAAAATGACCTTTTGTAAATCTTCCGTCAGATAAATATAAAGTGTACCAATAATCGTCAGCTGGTAAAGGAAGATTGTTAAACGTACCATCCCATCCTACGTCTTTTGGTGAAATTTGTTTTAGAAGTTTACCAAATCGGTTAAATATATCGATAATTGCATTTGAATTTGATGGAGTGTTTAAGTCCCAAATATTCCAATTGTCGTTTATACCATCTCCATTTGGAGTAAAGTATTTTGGGGCACCTAAAACAGAAATTGTCTTATGCAGAATACCGCAACCATTAAGATCTTTTATGTACAAATCGTGGATACCTGTGGCAACATTTTCAAAAATGGGGGAAGCTTGATAATTTTCGGATATATTATCTAAAGAATACTCATAAATTCCTTGCCCTAATGCGGAAATAGTAACTTTTTTTACTTCGGTAAAATCGTCTATTATAATTTCATAAATCTCAGCAAGTTCTGAGTTCTTCACAGTAAATATCCGCTCTCTTGTACATCCGCTTTGATTTTTAACGACAACCGTGTAGGTTCCTGCTTTATTAACATCTATTTCAGAAGTTGTTTCTCCGTTTGGAGACCATTTGTATTGGTAATTAATTAAATCTACGTTGGAAATTCCTGTATTTAATTTTATTAAATCTTCTGTTTTATTTAAACATAAATACAATGTTTCATTTTTTTCAAGATTAGGCAAAACAGCCACTTTTAACTCAATAGTATTAATACCAATGCAATCGTTTTCATTTTGGACTCTGGCATAAACCGTTTGCTGATAGGGCTGCGTATTTGTAAAACTTGCAGCTATTGGATTTTGAAACAATTGTGCATTTTCTGATGTTAGAAAATAAGTGACTTTGTTTCCGTTATTTTCGAAGCCTGCGTCAGCTAGATTAAATTTCACAATACCATCGGATATGGCATCATCATCACATTTTTCTATTGTTTGGGTTAGTGTAATTCCTTTTTTTACTTTCAAATCTACTGTTGTAAAAGCATAACAAGCTGTAGTTTTGTTTGTTACTTTGGCAATTATTGTTTGTGGATTTGTGCTATTGGTGTACAAGAAATCTAAGGGATTTACATCACTTTGAGCATCTGAATTGTTAAGGTAAAATTTTACAGAAAACAGAGAATCTTTTAAAGTCAATGCTTCCGATGCTTCCAAGAGATTAAATGTTTTTATATCACTTGGCACATTACCAATATCACATTGTGTTAACTGTACAGGTTTTACATTCGGAAGTGTTTTATTTATTATTAATTTGAAAGGCTTAAAAACACTGCAAAGCGATTGTGTATCCAATATTTTAGCATAAACAGTTTCTTCTTGATAAGCCTCTTTGTTTACATAATCTTTTGGCAATGTTATCATATCATTTGCCGCGGGATGATAGGTTACAATTCTGTTTGGATTATTGTCTTGTAATAACAAATCATTCTCTGCCAAATTGAAATGTACAAACCCCGTTTGACTTACATCACATCCAGCAACATTTAATGGAAAAGGAGTCTGCAATGGCTCTACCGTAAAAATAAATTCCTCAACTACAAAACATTTTGAAACAGTATTGGTTAATCTAATATATCCCTTTTGTGGACTTTCGGTGTTTCGAAATCCATTAGGAAGCCTTCGGATGTCTTTTATTGCATCCTCACCTCTTATGTAAAAAGAAGCTTCAACATTATTTTGGTTTCCTACAGCAGTAGCAGCAATTTCATTTAGATCAATATTTGTAATAAAATCATTTACACCGTCCGATTCACAGATTTTCGCACCATAACTACCAAATATTTTTGGCGTTTTTATCTCAGGAGGAGCGTCTATTGTTGCAGTACCATTAAAATCAATTGAAAACTGATTATAAGGAGCCCCGGCATCCATAACAACAATATAATAACTTTCTCCTGCTTTTACGTCTAACATTTCAAGAAAGCCATTCCCTTCGTTAGACTGCCTACTAACTCCGTAAGCACCTGGAATTAATCCAGTTTTGTTTTTTGTTGAAAACATTTCTAAAGGTGAAGTATAAGAGCAACGAATGGACTGCCCGATATCGCCACAAGTAACGTTTGGACCAAAAACAAAAAAGTTTAAATCTGCTTTAGGATCTAGACTTTTGGGAGTCAGTACAAACCCAAAACTTCCACCTGTTACAATAGTTACTTTTAACCATATCATTGGAGAATGAACGTAATTTCCGCAACTTACATGACCATTAAATTGAGAATCATCTGGATATGTTTTTATTACTCCTGTAAAAGTTGTATTGCCACATATAGTAAGAGCACTGGCACAATCTCCTTGTGAAAAAGACATTTGACAAAATAAAATGCAACAAAATGCAACTATTTTTTTGATGTGTATCATTAGCAAATTAAGTATTATAACACGTTTAATCCTACTAGCAAGCAAATGCTTCAAAAAAAACCTGGCAACGAATTACCAGGTTAAAATATTGTTTTCACATAAAAACAATAATAATTCAAAATAAAAAAATCATATTAAAATATAAATAACCAAACTCAATCTTAACGATTACAACTTTTATTTTTGAATTTAAATTAAGCTTGAACTAACTTTTTCAAGCTATTATATACCGCTAATTCAACATCGGCATGTTCTTTTGAATTACATTTCTCCAGTAATTCATTCAATGCAGAAGCATCTATACTTTGTTTATTTATTTTAAGCAAAAGTTGCTCAGAAATATTTTTTAAACTTTCAGACAAAGGCAAAAGTGGCTGAACTAAAGGCGCATTATTGCCTAAAGCTGTTAAGTCAGTATGCATTTTAACCCATTTACTTAAATAAGCAACAAGAATGCTTTGATTTTCATTTGTTTTATTGTTTAAATAATTAGTTACTGCCAAACCAAATCCGAGCGCATCGGATGCATCTGGAGTACAGGCATCAGCAAATAATGTCAATGGTGAATACATTTGGTATTCTGTACCTCCTTTATTTCTTGAATATTGTTTAATTGGCTCACAAACATTTGACAAATCAAGTAATGCCTCATTTTTTTGATTGTTACTGATGTTTCGCAACAATCCCTCTTTACTCTTTAAATGTGTCAAACCCAGTTCTTCCAATCGGAATGAAACTGTATTCAGTCTTTTACGCAAACTATTGATATCTGCAATATTTTCATTTGACCAAAAACGTTCGGCTATGGCTGCAGTTCTAGGCCAAATTCTGGAATCAAGAGTTTCTGGCGTTACCAATTCAGTCCACATAGTAGCTTCACCACCCAAAATTCTAGCTTTTTCTTCATCTGTCAGTACGAAGTTTTTAGGCATTGGATCTACTGAATAATGATCTTCAACCCCAAAAACCAAATCGATATAATATCCATTTGATAAGACCGTTTTGTAGCCACCTTTTGCAGCATCAGCAAGAGATTTTCCAGCAGGTTGCCCTTCATTACTGCCTTTCCACGAATGAATGATAGCATCTTTGGACATGTTTTTAGTCATAATTTCTTCCCAGCCCATTAATACTTTATTGTGTTTTTTGAGCATAGGAATCAATTGCATCGTAAAATACGTTTGCAATTCGTGGTTGTTCACTAAACCATGTTTCTTTTTGAATTCCTGAATTTTAGGGTTTGAATCCCAGTCTTTCCCTTCGTTTTCATCACCTCCTATGTGAAAAAATTTTCCAGGAAAGAGCGGACAAATTTCATCAAAAAATTCATTTAATAATTGATACGTTTTTGGATTTGAAGGATCCAACGTTGGAGAAAAAATCCCCGCATTTCTTTCTATACTATATGACTGTATTTGCGTGAACTGTTGTCCTTTTTCACCTGAATTTAAATTCAAATTGACAACTTTACTTCCTATTTCCGGATATGCAGTCAAAATAGCCGATCCATGACCAGGCACATCTATTTCTGGAACTACTAAAATCCCTCTATCTGAAGCGTATTTTACAACACTTTTTATTTCTTCTTGGGTATAATAATTCCCATCCGATGCCATTTCAATAAGTTTTGGATGTTTTTTCATTTCGATTCTCCAACCTTGGTCATCCACTAAATGCCAATGAAAAACATTCATTTTTACCGCTGCCATTCCATCTAGATTTCTTTTAATTACATCAACAGGCATAAAATGTCTGGCAACATCAATCATTAATCCTCTCCAAGTAAATCTTGGAAAATCCGAAATTTTGGAAATGGGAAAATAAAAAGAATTACTGTTGTTTTGCAATAGTTGAAGTAAAGTTTCCAACGCGTGCAAAGCGCCCACATCTGTAGTTGCATTTATGGTAATCTTACTCGGAGTTATATCCAACAAATAACTTTCATCTTCATACAATTCGATTTTTCCAGCTCTAACACAATTGATTTGTAATTCGGCATCAGGAACTTCATTTAAACCTGTTACAAAGCCTTGATTAAAGAACAAACCCGTTCTTCCATCCAATCTTCTTAAAAAATTTGTCGCACCAATAAATATCCTTGAATTTGGAGCTCCAGTGATATTTACCTTGAAATTTTTTGTCAAAGGAAACACACCTTCTGAAAGCGAAATGTTTTGAGGCCACGGCATAATATTTAATTGCTCTTTTTTAATTTGAGCTGATGAAATAATAGAGGCAAATAAAAAAATTATGATGTATTTCATTTTATAAAAAAAAGATATTAAAAATCTGAACTTCGAAAAATTAGCTTAAAACAAGCGCTAAACTCAAGAATTAATATTTAAACTTGAGTTTAGCTCTCCAGTAAACACTCAAAACAAAAAGTGGTATTTAGTACTCAAAACGTTTAAAAGCTTCGATTGCCTCATACTCGGCAAGTCCTAATTTATCGTATAATTTTGCCGTGCTTTTATTTCGATCCTCGGCTCTAACCCAAAATTCTCTTGAATCATTTCCTTGGAACATTACTCTGTCTTTTTGGGATTGGTGGTATAAAATGGCTTGTCTTTTCAACATAACTTCATCAGGACTCAATGGAACAGCCATATCAATTTCATGAATATCCCATTCATGCCATGCTCCTCTGTACAACCACAACCAACAATCGTTCATGAATGGTTTCGATTTTAATGCTTTCATAGCCGCAAAAATGGCATTCAAACATACTTCGTGTGTACCGTGCGGATCGGCAAGATCACCTGCAGCAAATACTTGATGTGGTTTAATTCTCTCGATAATTTCCTTTACAATAGCAATATCTTCTGGTCCTAATGGTTTCTTTTGAACCATACCCGTTTCATAGAATGGCATATCCAAGAAATGAGTGTTTTCGTCCTTCAAACCAATGTATCTCGTTGCGGCATACGACTCGCGTCTTCTGATCAAACCTTTTAATTTGCGCACTTCGGTAGAATCGCTTTGACCAATTGTTTTTGAATTGATTGAATCTATTACAGCTTGAAAATTGATTCCCGATTTATCTCCTTCAACAAAATCATTGCAAACTTCAGCAAACTTCAAAGCTTCATCATCAGTAACCGCAATGTTTCCCGAAGTTTGATACACCACATGTACATCGTGACCTTGTTTTATTAATTTGGCAAATGTTCCTCCCATCGAAATAACGTCATCATCCGGATGCGGACTGAACAGAATCACTCTTTTCTTGGCAGGATTCGAACGTTCCGGTCTATTACTGTCATCTGTATTCGGCTTTCCTCCTGGCCAGCCAGTAATGGTATGTTGCAATACATTGAACATATTGATGTTCAAATCGTAAGCCGAACTTCCTGCTGCCAATAAATCGGACATTCCATTGTTGTTGTAATCTCTGTCAGTCAATTTAAGGATTGATTGATCGGTATGTTGGCAGAGCCAAACGATAGCCTTGTTTTTCAATTGTTCCGTCCAAATACACTCCCCTACCAACCAAGGCGTTTCTAATCTAGTCAATTCCGAAGCTGCTCCTTCATCCAACACAAAAGTAGTATTGTTATGATTTTGCAAAAATGTCGCAGGAACTTCCGAGCTGATATCGCCTTGAATGGTTCTCTTGATAATGGATGCTTTGTTTTGTCCCCAAGCCATCAAGACAATTCTTTTAGAACGAAGAATTGTAGAAACTCCCATCGTGATAGCCTTTTTAGGGACATTCCCAATTCCGTTAAAATCACCCGAGGCATCTACTTTTGTAATATGATCCAAAGTAATAATTCTAGTTCCAGAATTGATATGCGAACCCGGCTCATTAAAACCAACGTGACCCGTGCGACCAATTCCCAACAATTGAAAATCCAATCCTCCGGCATTTTTAATGTTCATTTCATAATCAACACAAAACTGATTCAAGTCTTCCAAAGCTACAGTTCCGTCAGGAATATTGATATTTTCCGGTCTAATGTCAACATGATTAAAAAGATGCTGGTGCATGAAATAATGGTAACTTTGGTTACTTTCCTTAGGCATAGGATAATATTCGTCCAAGTTGAAAGTAACTACATTATCAAAACTCAAGCCTTCCTCTTTGTGCATACGAACCAATTCCTGATATACTTTAATTGGTGATGAACCAGTAGCCAATCCTAATACACACTTCTTGTTTTTTTCTTGTTTGGAACGAATTAAATCGGCAATCTCCTGGGCAACAATTATTGAAGCATCCGTTGAGTTTTTAAAAATTACGTTGTGGATTTTTTCAAAACGGGTATCTTCAAACTGACCCGCTTTTTTGAAGCTTATGTCATTACCTATAATTGATGTAGTTCTCATGTTTTTTATAATTATATATTTTTATCTTAAGGAATGGTAATATAAATACAATTAAGACATTAAATTCTTAAATCTGAAATATTTATATCTTGTGCTTATAATTTTAATTCTAGTTTTTTTTGAAACAAAGCGAAATCAGCTTTGTTTATATATAAATTTTATTTTCTAAAAAAATAAAAAGAAATTTCAATAGTAATAGGCTCTTAAAACAAAGTAAAATTACTTTACAAATCGGAGCGATTGGTTATAAAACCTTTAAAAATCAATTAAAAAATCTTGCAACATCATTTTTCAATTCTTCAGTTTTTTTATATCCAGACAGGCTTTCACCTGTCTGGAATAAAAAATAACTATTTGTATATTTTAGAAATTAGCTCCAGTAGTATCCCACCAAAGTCTGGTTCCTCCATTATCAGGCCCTCCTAATTTAGCAAGTCCTGTAGCCACACCACCAGGGTTACCGTCTTTTTCAGTTTGTACAAAATTTACTCTACGTGGACCAAATTGCGTAGTGATTGTTCCACCACTTGTATTGTGTAACGCTCTGAATAATTTTGGATATCCAGTTCTTCTGTATTCTGACCAAGCTTCTTGACCTTCTGGGAAGTTAGCAATCCATTTTTGAGTAATGATTTTTTGCAACTTTACCTCATTTGCTGCTGCACCATCCCAAGCAATAGTCACATTATTCACTGCTGCTCCATTATTAGCAGCATCTTTAACGTCAACAAAATCTTTAGCTGTACTAACATTATCAGCTATATAAGCAGCTGCTCCTGAAACTCCATGTTGTGTAAATGAAGCTGTTATACCCGCTTCATATAAAGCTTGAGCAGTTCCACCCATATTCCAACCTCTCAAAGCACCTTCAGCTCTCAAGAAATAAACTTCAGCAGTAGTCATTAACACTTTTTCATTTGATCCAACAATTGAACCAATTTCAGACATACCTGTACGATCAGACTTAGCTATCATATTAATACCTGTACGAACTCCTCTGTATTCGCCAGGAAAATCAGCAGATTCTTTAAAGTATTTAGCAAGTCTTGGATCAGAGTATCCATTCATAATTGATTCCATATCAGCAGACATTCTAATATCTCCCCATGCCGAAGAGATTGTTAAAATTGGATCAATATAATTAGGAATAATAACTTTAGCGATATCAGCATTTGTAGTCATTACACCAAAAGGATGACTAATTGCTTTTTCCGCTTCTGTTTTAGCCAAGGCTGGTTTAATTTTAACAATTCTCATAGCCAAACGCAAACGCAATGAATTTGCATATTTAACCCATTGTTTATAATCCCCAGCATAACCACTCATATCTGTACTTACAAAAGTTGAAGCTTCACCAGCATTTACTCTTTTAGTTAATTCTGTAACAGCAAAATCTAGTTCAGAAAACATTTTAGTATATACTTCTTCCTGTGAATCATAAGGAATTGTAGCGTCTGTAGTTCCAAATTGAGAATATACAATTGGTCCAAAGACATCTGTAACCCTGTGCATTCCTTCTACTTTCAAGATCAAAGAAATAGCATAAAATTGATCGTATTTTCCTTTGGTTCTTTGCTCGATTTTAAGAGTATTTGCCATTACATCCGTATAAGGCAAACTCCAGATAAAACCATTCCAACCATCAACAAGATTGTAGTTTGAGTTATCTCCTGCTGCTCCTTTAAAAGGAGTTGGAGTAGCCATATATCCTGACCATATATCAGCATTAAGGTTTTGTTGCAATTGGTATTTCCAGTGTGTTGTATTGAAAATCCCTGTAAAAACAGTACTGAAAGGAACTTTTACATGATTAAAATCCTGCTCAAGGTCTTTAGCGGTAATCCCAGTTGGATTCGTGTTCGTTTCGTTGAAATCGCTTGTACAACTTATTGCGGCAAGCAATGTCGCGCATATAGCAGTTGTTTTTATTTTATTTAGTATCATGATGATATAGATTAGAAAGTTACATTTAAATTAAGACCGATACTTCTTGTAGAAGGTGCTGCATAAACATCAATCCCTTGTAAACCATTACCTGTACTCAAAGAAATATTTGGGTCAAATGGTGCATCTTTGTAGAAGAAGAATAAATTTCTACCCACTAACGATAAATTAGCTGCTTTGAAAATTTTGCTGTTTTTAAGGTCAAATGTATATCCAAAAGCTAATTCTCTTAAACTTACATTGGTAGCACTATAAACATACTCTCCAGTTATACCAGCTCTACCACCAACTTGACTATAGTAGCTCTCTGCATTATATTTGCCAGCATAAGCTTGTCCTGCTTTTGTTGTTCCAGGAGCATAAACAGCATTAATATCTACACCACCAGCATCTCTTGCATCTCCGGTTGTTTTAGAAACACCAAATTGATCATTTACTGCTTCAGTCAAGCTCATTACATCTCCTCCAAAACGTCCATCAATTGTAAAGTTTAAGAAATAATTACCCAATTTGAATGAGTTATTAAAACCTAACATATAATCTGGATTTGCATTTCCTACTTCCTCGAAATCAGTTTTTTGAATTGAACCATCTTCATTCAATAAAACTCTACCTTCAGCATCTTTCTTAAGATTAATCCCTTCAATAACTCCAAATGGACGACCATTTATTAATGAATATCTATAGCTGTTAACTCCTGGTTGAGTCAAAATAACTGTACCTCCCAATTCTTCAGGTAATCCAGAAACTTCATTGTTATTTTTTGAATAGTTTAAAGTAGCGTCCCATTTAAATTTATCATTGTCTATAATTTTAGCATTAACTAAAATCTCAATACCGTTATTTTTAATTACACCACCATTATAAGCATAATTTTGGTATCCTTCAGCATTTGTAGCTGGAGCAGGAATTGTAAGCAATTGATCTTTGGTCTTATTTATTATAGTACGTTAATTCTATTCCAAATCTGTTGTTAACAAATCTCCATTCAGTACCTAACTCATAAGAATCTTGACTTTCAGGTTTCAAATTTGTACCTGGTCTTGGACCAACAGTTGGATTGATATTTTGTGGATTTGCGGCTGAATATGCAGAAGTTGGAGAAGTATAGAATGCTGGAACGTCATTACCAACTTGCGCATAAGAAGCACGAACTTTAGCAAATGTAATTGATTCTGGCATTGTAAAACTTTCAGAAATAAGCCAAGTTGCTCCTACAGAAGGATAGAAGAAAGACATGTTTCCAGTATTTGCCAATGTAGAAGACCAGTCATTACGTCCTGTAATATCTACGTACAACATGTTTTTGTAACCAAAAGTAGCTGCTGCAAAAACAGATTGTTGTTCTCTACGGTATCCGTAATTTTGATAATTACCAGTGTTAGAATTAAAATTATGAAGTGTAAACCAGTTTGTAATCCCTAAACCAGATGGATCAGAATCTAAAACTGTTTCATCATTAAGTGAAGTTTTTGTAAAACTGGTACCTACGTTTGCAAAAAATGTAAGATCATCAGTAATTTTAGTATTAATTGTGGCAATCAAATCACCATAATTTTGTGTGCTCACATCATTAATATTGATGTATCTACCATTAGGATGCGATAACGTACCTTGTGTAGTAGCATAAATCTCTTTATCAAATTCTGAAGTAATTCTATCATAATTATATCTTGATCCAATAGAAAGCCAGTTGTTAACCTTGTAGTTTAATCCAACAGCCCCATTCATATATTGACTACCATCTTTAGATTTATTACGATTCAATCCCCAGTATGGATTTTGTTCGATGTCTCTATCTGTCATCCAATTTTGAGCCATCAAATTTCTTGCTGGGTCAAATTTTTCGAAATTATTTTTATATTCGTTAAAATCATATCCTCTTGGCATCAAGTAAAGACCTGTAAGCGGATTAAAATACAAACCACTAGTAGGTCTGTTTGTTACATATTGAGAAGTATAATTTGCATTAGCATTTACTGTCAATCTGTCTCCAAAGAATTTTCCCATTTGTCTGATGCTAAAGTTGTTTTTACTCAAACTGTTAGTTGGTAAAACACCATTAGAAGAAGTATTGGCATAAGATATATTTGTCGCAGAATTTTGAGATCCTGTAGAAAAACCAAAAGAAGATATTTGAGTTACTCCCGTGTCAAAAAAGTCTCTTGTATGATCCGGTGTACTTTGTGCAGCTCCCCATGATTCATCTGCTCCTGGTTTAGCGATGTAAGAAGTTTGAAATTTAGGTAAATAAGCAGCTGTTTCAACTGTAGTATTTGAAGACGCTCTAAAAGATGAAACCCCTTCTTTTGCTTTTTTAGAAGTCAATAAAATTACACCTCTAGCACCCTGGCTACCATATAAAGCCGTTGCAGAAGCACCTTTAAGCACTGTCATTCCTTCATAATCATCTGGGTTCAATAAACCAATAACATCGCCCCCATCACGGTTACCACCTTGAGTAGAACCAAATGAATCGTTTGGCTGAATAGAAGATATATTCAACATTGGTACACCATCAACAACATATAAAGGGTTGTTGTTTGTAGTAGATGAATTTCCACGAATAGTAACTTTTGTAGAACCTCCAGTACCACCAGCACTTTTAGTTACGGCAACTCCGGCAATTTTACCAGCAATTGTGTTCATAAGATTCGGATCCTTCGCTCTAACAAGATCTTCTCCTTTTAACTCTTGCGCAGAATAGGTCAAAGATTTTTTAGATTTCTTGATCCCTAATGAAGTTACAACCACCTCTGTCAATGCAGTAGAAGCTGCTGAATTCAACTTTACATCGATCGTTGAAGACTCTCCTACTACTACATTTCGCGTTTCATATCCTAAGTATGAAATCACTAATGTAGCACCAGGCTTAACCTCAATTGTAAATTTACCGTCAAAATCTGTTGAGGCGCCATTGGCTTCGCCTTTTACGTTAACATTTGCACCTGGTATCGGAGTACCCGTCGCATCTGAAACAAAACCATTGATTTTTTTTACCTGCGCAAGGGTTACTTGCGTCGTAAAAATAATCATCACGATTAAAAAAATTTTTCTCATTTTTAAATTATTTTTGTTAGTTATAGGGTAAAATTATTCTTAACGTACTCTTTAAAAAAATAAATTAAACCAACAGCATTACTTTTTAAACGAACGACATCTTTTAATCAACAATACGTTTTTCGAAAACGTTTTCTAAAATATATTTTTAGCTGTTTTTCTCATATTTCAACATTTTTTTCATCAAAATGCTTTTTTTAATGACAAAATGATTATTGTTGCAAAACAAAACAGCAAATAACTCTATTATATATATTTCTACATATAACTGTAATAAATGAAAAAAATAAGCTTTGAGATTAAACTTATTAATCACGTATGGTTCTGGGGAATCTGGTTTTTTCTTAACTTTTTGCGTTGGGGAGCTTACTTCAATGATTATAAATATTCCTTCAAGTCGAATCTATTAGAATACGCACTTCACATACCTTTTGTATATTTCAATTTATTAATACTCATTCCTAGGTATGTATTAAAATCAAAATATATTAAATATACCATTTCCCTATTAGCAAGCTTAGCTGTCGTATACTTATTAAAAACAGTAATGACGTATTATATAATTTCAAAAAATATTTGGCCGGAAGCCAATAGAGACTACAGACCCTTTGAAATCAACCATATTGTCGCAGTTACTATTGGAGAAATATACGTCCTTGCAATTGCATCTTCTATTTATTTAATGCTAACTTGGCTTAGGGAAAGAGATCGCAACAAAGCGATAATGGAAAATCAAAATAAAATAAAATTAAAATATCTAAAAAATCAGATTCAGCCACACTTCTTTTTCAACACTTTAAATAATCTTTATGCGCTTTCATTAGAGTCTTCGGATAAAGTTCCAGATGTTATCATTAAACTATCCAATTTAATGGAATATGTTCTGTATGATATAAATGACACTAAATTTGTGCCTTTGATAAATGAAATCGATTATATGCAAAATTATATCGAAATAGAAAAATTACGATTTGAAAATGTAGAAGTTGCAATAAATCTTGAATCCGATATTGATAATATTAAAGTCCCTCCATTACTTTTTATTTCACTACTAGAAAATGCCTTTAAACATGGAGGCGCAAACAATGAAAAACTAAAAATAAAAATTAATTTTAGAATTGTCAATTCAGATCTTGAATTTGAAATAATAAATAATTTTGTAATTTCACCACCTTTAAAAACAAAAAAGGGAATTGGTTTGTCCAACACTAAAAAAAGACTAAAACTAATTTACAAAAATAATTTTATCATAAACCAAATGATAAAATTCAATTTTTATATAATCAAAATACAAATACCTTTATATAATGAAGATTAAATGTGTAATAATTGACGACGAACCTTTAGCTATAAAAGTATTGCTCAATTATTTTGAAAATTTTTCAGACTTTGAGATTATCGGTACATTTAATAATTCATTAGAAGGACTCGAATTCATAAATTCAAATAGTGTTGATGCCGTATTTCTAGATATCAACATGCCTATGATGACTGGTTTTGAATTAATCAGTTTGCTTGAAAATAAAACTCGAATCGTCATTACAACAGCTTTCAGGGAATTTGCCGCCGAAAGTTATGACTTGGAAGTATTGGATTATCTAGTAAAACCCATTCCGTTACCTCGATTTATAAAATGTATTCACAAAATTGAAGCAGAATACAATTTAAAAAATAACATCAAAATTGAAAACCATCGTATTGAACCACACATTTTTATCAAAGTCGATAAAAAAATGGTAAAAATTAATATCGATGAAATCCTTTTTGTCGAAGGGATGAAAGAATACATCAAAGTGGTCACTCCCGAAAAAACTTATATCACCCATAAATCATTAACTTCATTGACAGAAGAATTACCAACTGATCGATTTATGCGTATTCACAAATCATATACTATAGCTTTGAATAAAGTTAAATCTATTGAGGGGAATAGAATACAAATTTCATCTTATACAATTCCTATCGGCCGAAATTACAGTAAAGAAGTTAAAAGCAAAATCTTGGAATAATTTCTGCATATAACCTAGACTTTAACTCAATAAAAAGTAATAAAATCGCCATTTGTTGACGAAATAATGTCGTTTATATAAAAGTGAAAAACTTTATATCATAAAATTTTTTTTTGAAATTCTTAACAAATATATTTACAGTCTTGCAGCATCAAAAAATTAATAATAACCAAAAAAAATTAAATTTTTAAAAATTATGAGTTCAGAAAATTCACAAACCAAATGGGGACAGTTTATCCCCTTAGTCATCGTATTCTTCTTTTGGGGATTTGTTGCTGCAAGTAACGATATTCTTATCCCGGTTTTCAAAAAAGCATTTGATTTAACACAAGGTGAAAGTCAACTAGTAGCTTTTGCATTCTATATAGCATATACTGTTGGTTCTCTTATTTATATGGGAGTTTCTTTTTTAATAAAAGAAGATTTAGTAAACAAAATTGGATATAAAAATGGATTATCATTAGGATTACTTATATCTGCTTTGGGTACACTTTTATTTTATCCAGCTGCCAATACAGGTTCCTTTACATTAATGCTTGCTGGACTTTTTATTGTTGGATTGGGTTTCTCTCTGCAACAAACAGTTGCAAATCCATTGGCAATTGCTTTAGGCCCAATCAAAACAGGTTCACAACGTTTAACTTTAGCTGGTGGAGTTAATAATTTCGGAACTACTATTGGACCACTAATTGTTAGTTTTGCAATTTTTGGCTCAAGTGCTAGTGGTAACACCAATGCAAGTATTGAAAGTGTAAAAATTCCTTACCTAGTGTTAGGATTTGCATTTTTGATAGTTGCTATTTTATTAAAATTCTCATCATTGCCAGAGCGACCAGAATTAATTGAAGAAGATGATTCTATCGATAAAGTATCAGTAAAAACATCAGCATTGCAATATCCACAATTAGTAATGGGGATGATTGCAATATTTTTATATGTTGGTGTTGAAGTATCTACAGCCAGTAATTTACCGGCTTACATGGAAAGCAAATTAGGCTTTTTAACCAAAGATGTTGCCCCATACATATCTTTATATTGGGCAAGTTTAATGATTGGTCGTTGGACTGGAGCAGTTGAAGCTTTTACAGAAAACATGAGCTTACTAAAAATATTGAGATTTCTAGCGCCTTACTTAGCATTTGGAGTGTTTTTAGCAGTAAATGCAATGGCAAATCACGATTTAACTCCTTTTTATATCTACGGACTAGTAATCTTAGTATTAATCGGAGCAGATATGGCTAGTAAAGGAAATCCTGCCAGAATGCTTCTGATTTTTTCAAGTTTAGGTATTTTGGCTACTGCTGTAGGAATAACAACTAGCGGAATGATTAGTGTATATGCTTTTACAAGTGTAGGTTTATTTTGTAGTACTTTATGGCCATGTATCTTTACTTTAGCAGTAAGTGGATTAGGTAAACACACCAGCCAAGGAAGTAGTTTCTTGATTATGATGATTATGGGTGGTGGTTTTGTAAGTGTATTTCAAGGTAAAATTGCTGATTTCGTTGGAATACAAAGCAGCTATATCGTTGGTATCATTTGTTTCGCTTATCTTGCATTTTATGCTTGGAAAGTAAGCGGTATTTTGAAATCACATGGAATTGATTTTGATAAAAAAGTATCTGGAGGACACTAAAGAAGTTTTCAGATTTTAGTATACAGTAAAATGAATTCAAAAAATCCCATTCTAAAACAGAATGGGATTTTTTTTATAAGATCAAATCACTGAGAATCGCATATATGATTTTCGTTTGAACATAGAATCAAATATTGAATTTTTGACCATTTTCAGCAAAAACAAAAAAGTCCCATTTCATCGCGAAATGGGACTTATTTTTATTAGTTCTCTCGACTGAATTCTGCAGTCTGAAAACTGAGTACTTTTATTACTTGTTTCCTTTCTCGAAATCAGCAACAAATTGTGCCAAACCGATATCAGTCAATGGGTGTTTCAATAAACCGTAAATTGCAGATAATGGTCCTGTCATTACATCAGCACCGATTTTTGCACAGTTTACGATATGCATAGTGTGACGTACAGAAGCAGCCAAAATTTGAGTTTCATAACCATAGTTATCATAAATCTCTCTGATTTCTTCAATCAAAGCCAAACCGTCTGTAGAAATATCATCCAAACGACCAATAAATGGAGAAACATAAGTAGCACCCGCTTTGGCTGCCAATAAAGCTTGTCCTGCAGAAAATACTAAAGTAACATTAGTTTTAATTCCTTTATCAGAAAAATATTTAGCCGCCATAACACCTTCTTTTGTCATTGGCAATTTAACCACGATTTGATCGTGCAAATCAGCTAATTCTTCACCTTCTTTAATCATTCCGTCGTAATCCAACGCATTCACTTCGGCACTTACATCTCCTTCAACCAAATTACAGATGTCGACATAATGCTTCAAAATATTGTTTTTTCCTGTAATTCCTTCTTTAGCCATCAAAGATGGATTAGTAGTAACTCCATCTAAAACACCTAATGCTTGTGCTTCTTTAATTTGAGCTAAATTAGCCGTATCAATAAAAAATTTCATAATATAATATATTTAATTGTGTTCATTTCTTGGGCGTGTTTGCCGAAAAAGCAAACCAGGCTTTCCGCTATATCTTTTATTTTTTAAAGAAAAAAATAAAAGGATGTCGCTTCAATCCTTCACGCAATTTTTTTGCAAAATTACAACTTATAATTATCTATCAGAATTCTTTTTATTTAATTCTTTTAGTTCATCTCTAATTTCTTCAAGAACATTAAGCATGTCTGCGTTATAAAGTTCTGAATTATTTATTCTGTCACTCAATGATTTCAAAATTTTTCGAATAATAAACCAAGAAACTATAATGATTAAAACCCATAAAATAATTGGCAACATTTCGGTATTCATTTCCATAATTTTATAATTTATAATGATTCATAAGCATTTTTTCATATACTTTATCAGGAAGAATTCTCTTTAATACAATGGAGAACTTTTGCATAAAAGCGCCTACTTTATAATGAATTTTTGGATTTGAATTTTGGATAACTGCATATACCGCTTCGGCCATTTCATTTGGATTGCTTCCACAGTCCACATGCTCGTCCATAGTTTTAAGATTATTTCCGTAAGGTATTTCATAAGCAGAACCTTTTATTACAGGAGCATGAAAACGTCCCGCCGCAATATTGGTGGCAAAATCACCAGGTGCAATATTTGCAATTTGAATACCAAATGACTTCACTTCCATGCGTAATGCCTCTGTAATTAATTCCAAAGCCCCTTTCGAAGCCGAATAAATACTACGATAAGGCAAGCCCATATAACCAGCAATTGAGGTGATATTTATTATTAATCCCGATTGCTGCGAACGCATTTGTGGCAAAACAGC